>NZ_QJJQ01000003.1 GCF_003201975.1 Pseudogracilibacillus auburnensis
TTCCTATTGGATAGCAAGGAGACCACTGCAAAGTGATTATCGGAAAAATAATGATTAAGCACATTTATAGCAGCCTGAATATGCGTAGACTCCTGTGGGAGGAAAGGCCTAGATGAGGCCACACAACGAGCAAAGCGAGTGAGGAGGCTCAACAGCCGCCCGCGGAAAGCGAAGCATATTCAGGATGCGGTAGTATACGAATCTATCCCCAATTTTTTTATAACCTTTTCAGTGGTCTCAAAAGGCGGAGTGTATTTCCGTAGCGGTCGGCTAAAATGTTATGTCGCAGTTTATTTCAAATACGTATTAAGAGAAACAAACGTAACGAAAGGATAAGTAGTTCCTTCCAAGTCAACTTGAGCATTGAATCTTTATCCCGATACAGTCTATTCGAAGGTTTTATTGTCGATTCCCTCTGCGAAAGCTAACTTATCAGGAAAAGGAAACAAAGTTAGCTTACTTTGGAAAGATAAAAATTGATAAATTGTTCATTCTTTTCTAAAATAGGTAGTATCTAAAATATCCGAGGTGGCAACATGCGTATCATTGCTGGCAAATTTAAAGGTAGACATTTAAAAGCAGTTTCTGGTTCATCGACAAGACCGACGGGAGATAAAATTAAAGAAGCCGTTTTTCATCGAATTGGTCCTTTTTTTGAAGGTGGTTCTTGTTTAGATTTATTTGCTGGTAGTGGATCATTAGGAATGGAAGCGATTAGTCGTGGAATGGACAAGGCAATCTTTGTTGATCATACTAATAGTGCAATTCGAACGATACATAAAAATATTCAACTATTGCAAATTGAACAACAATGTGAAGTATACAGAAATGATGCTTTGCGTGCAATCCAGTTGATGGGAAAAAGAAACATTGGCTTCGATCTCATTTTATTAGATCCACCTTACGATAAAATGAATTATGGAAAATTACTTAATGAACTTGAGAAGCAACATTTAGCCAATGATAATTGTATGATTTATCTCGAACATCGTCCAGAAGAAGAAATACCATTTAATAACAACTATTTTAAAATGGTTACAGAGAAAAAATATAGTACAACAACTTGCATTACGATTCTACAAGCAATCTAATAAACGTAAGGACTATCTTAGGGGGAATACATAGTGGAAAAGAAATTAGCAATTTGCCCAGGCAGTTTTGATCCAATTACAAATGGTCATTTAGATATTATAAGTCGGGGTGCCAAAATTTTTGATGAAGTAATTGTCGCTATTTTTAACAATCAGTCGAAAACACCACTTTTTACCGTACAAGAAAGGATTCATTTAATTGAGCAAGCAACGAAAGATCTACCAAATGTTTCCGTTGATGTATCTGATGGGTTATTAGTTGATTATGCAAGCAACCGGAATGCTCATGCAATATTAAGGGGACTTCGAGCGGTAAGTGATTTCGAATATGAGATGCAAATTACATCGATGAATAAAAAGTTGGAGCCGCATATCGAAACATTTTTTATGATGACGAATAATCAATATTCTTTTTTAAGTTCAAGTATTGTGAAAGAAGTTGCCAAATACAATGGGAAAATTAGCTGTTTAGTACCGAAAGTCGTAGAGGAAGCTTTAAGAGAAAAATTTCAGTAATCACAATTTTATATTAAATGTTTTGTTATACGGCTTCAAATAGCTGAGTCAATTTCATCAATAGCATAATTATAATAAATGATTTATCCGAACGATGACACTTACTTTATGTTCACTTTTCCGTGAATAAAAATGCTAAATACGTTGCTTTGTAGCGAAAGGCGATGACTCCTATGGGAAAAGCAAGAGAGGGAATGCAGACTTAGTGCGCCACGTCCTGGGACTGCGCGTACGCTCGTCCCGTCGAAAACTATCAAGGACTGCGATCACTTGTCCCACCGTATAAATTTGCACTAGCACGTCCTGTACGTCAGAGACTCCACAGTGAGCAAAGGCGGGCAAGGAGGCTCAAGCAGACCGTAGGAAAGTGTTCACCTATAGCGGAAAGCAACAGTTTTATTACATGTATCTTGTTTGGAGTAATCCTTGCTTCATTGAATGATGAAATGGACTCCGCTAATTTATTAGACATTCCTACAAGGAATTTAACGTGAATTTTTAATTTTTCTAGCAAATAAGATACAAACAGCTAAAAAAATACTTACGATCGTAACAATTGGACCGATCTGATAAAAATATTCTAGTAAGTGATAGGAATAACTATGTTGGTGTAATACTGGTGTATAATTTTGCTTTAAAGTAAACTTCTGCTCGAAATAACTTTTATACAAAATGATGGTTAAAATAGTGGCAATGATCGCATGTAAAATACGAGCAAAAAAGTAAGGATAAAACCTTATATCAGTTCTAGCGATAATACTAGCTACTTGAGCTTGGATAGAAAAACCATTAAAACCTAGAATAAAACTAACGACAGCAAGTTGAATAACTAATGGAACTTCAAGATTTGAGGTCATTTCGGCTCCCATCGTTATTTCAAATATTCCAGTAAATAAAGGGACGGTTATTTCACTAGGGATGTGGAACACATACATAAAAGGTGTTAGTACCAAGCGAAAGATATCAATAATGTTCAATAAATTTAATAAAGTTGTAAAGACCGAAAATAAAATAATAAACCCACCTATCATAATTAACGTTTGAATGGATGAAATGACGGAATCGCCAATAATTTGACCAAATGGACGGCGATCTTTCATTCGTGTGCGATGCATTTTTGTAAATGCTCTTACAAGCAAGTTACCATTATATTGATCTTGATAATTTTTTTTCGAGTCCCTCCCGTAAAAACGCATGCATATCCCAACAATAACATTGCCAAGATAATGACTAACGGCTATTAATAAACCAAGTTGTGCATGATGAAAAAAACCGACTGCGATCGCACCAAAGATAAATAATGGACTGGAAGCGTTCGAAAAAGAGACGAGTCTTTCCGCTTCGATGCGGGATATTTCGTTTTTTTCCCGTAATAGGACACTGATCTTCGCCCCTGATGGGTAACCGCTTGCCATCCCTACCATCCATGCAAAGCTGCCGACTCCTGGGACATTAAATAACGGGCGCATTACCGGTTCAAATAGGACACCAAGGAATTGAACAACACCAAAGCTAATTAATAGCTCTGCTGTGATGAAAAATGGTAGTAAAGATGGAAAAACGGTTTCCCACCAAGTATGGAGTCCACGGATACTGGCATGAAGTGATTCCTCTGGGAATACAATTAAAGATAGTGTAATAAATAAAGTAATAAGAGCTAAAAAGATTGATTTTATTTTTTGGTTCAATTAATTACCTCCTCAGGAAGTAGAGTGATTCCAGCAATATAAAAACTTGTCTTATTAACTATACGCATGTACCATACTTGATTATGATACATTTTTAGAAGTGTGGATGATGAAAACGGAAGGTGACGTTATGCGAATATCAAAAAGAACGATATTAATTACATTTATCATTACTCTGTTTGTTTTTTTTATGGCTACATATGATCTTCCGTATTATGTGTATAAACCCGGTCAAGCGGACAATTTAGATGATATCGTTGCAGTGGAGCATGGTTATACTAGTAAAGGTGATTTGCACTTAGTAACAGTTAGTGGCGGACAAGTGACACCAATTCAATATATTGCTGCAAAAATATTGCCATATCATGAAATGGTTCCGATTGAAGAAGCTAGACCAGAGGGAATCACAGATGAAGAATATATGCACTATCAACTAATGCTAATGGAGGGGTCACAGCATTCTTCGATGGTAGTCGCTTATGAAGCTGCAAATAAAGAAGTACATATTGACTTTAATGGTATTTATGTCATGAGTGTCGTGGAAAATATGCCTGCAGAGGGTATCATTGAAATGGGCGATAGAATCATCAATGTGGATGGAAAAGATATAAAAGAAGCAAATGAATTAGTCCATTATGTACAAGAGAAAAAGTCAGGTGAGTCAATTGAAGTAGTTATTGATCGTGACGGAGAAAAGAGAACGAAAACAATTGAAGTACAAACATTTCCAGATGATAAAGAAAAAGTAGGGATCGGTATCCAATTAGTTACAGATCAAAAAATAACCGTACATCCAGAGGTGGAAATTAAAAGCGGAAAAATCGGCGGACCAAGTGCAGGTTTAATGTTTGCACTTGAAATGTATAACCAATTAATGACAGAAGACATTACAAAAGGATATCATATTGCTGGAACGGGGGAAATTGATTTTGACGGCAACGTACATAGAATAGGGGGCATCGATAAAAAAGTCGTAGCCGCAGATCGCAAAGGAATCGAAATATTTTTTGCTCCGAATGAAAATGGTAGTGAAAACTCCAATTATATTACTGCGAAACAAACTGCCGAACAAATAGGGACAGATATGGAGATTGTTCCCGTTGATTCCTTTGACGATGCGTTAACTTATTTAGAAAAACTTGACCCTAAATAATAATTGGTAATTGAAATTCTTGTCTTCTTAACATGACTCGTTGTTTAGCTGGTAAAATCGAATAATATGCGTTTGTTGCTCTTTCATCGATCTGTAAAAGCTCGCTAGTATTTCTATTCAGATTTGTGATGAGAGGGATTTCAAGCACTTTTTTTCGTTCATTCAAATAAGCTTGTCCAATTTCGTTCATGCCTAAAAGACGAATATACGGTATTTCTTTTGCATGTAAAAACTGTTTCATTGCTTTTTTTGTCGTATTTGTTAATAGATGAACGAATGCCCTTTGGATTCTTACTTGGGTATAACGTTTTGTTTTTATCTTTTCGATCCAATCATGAAAAGATAGTGCATTCGTTGCTGTTTTTTTTAAGCGATGCTCTAAACCTTCATCTACACCATGGATTTTGGCAAGTTCCGCAGCATTCATCGTCATTACTTTATAGAGAAGGAATGGAAAGTATTGTTCCCAATGATGCCATAAAGTCGCTTTCCTTTTATATTGTTCAAATTGGTGTAAACTAGCTTTAGGTAATGCGTTCATTATTTTATCCGATATGCCATAAGCCATTACTTCTTTACGTATACTTGTTGCACTGGCAATTTTGTTTGAGATTGCCTCATCATGGTAATCATTTTGTACTCGTTTTATTGTCATTGCTTTCATCGGTAAGTTATCTTCCATGATCGATTTGACATAACTAAAGCCAAGAATATTATTCGGTTGAATTAAATTGATATCGTTTAGGCCGATGGCTTCATATGCCATACTACTAGCTTTCGGAAAAGAATAACCTTCCTTCAAGAATTGGCGAATCTTTTGATCGAATAACGCTTCATGTTGTCGTAAAAACACAATACCTTGTACAAATTGATCGATATTGCCCGACTCACTCCCAAAACAAATGGAGGATACACCTAAATGATGTAAAGAGCGAACAGCACCACTTGCAAAAAACGCACTACTTTGGACCGCATACGCGTAAGGCAGTTCGATGACAAGGTCAATACCAGATGCTAGGGCTGCTTTTGTACGGTGAAATTTATCAATAATGGCTGGTTCTCCTCTTTGTAAGAAGGAACCACTCATAATCGCAATCATACAGTTTGCATTTGACAGCTCTTTCGCTTTTTGCACATGGTATAAATGGCCATTATGAAATGGATTATATTCAACAATGACTCCACAAGCTTTCATTGGAACACTCCTATCCTATCATTAGTATCATTGTAGCAAAAAAAAATGGAAAAATGCAATTCATCTTTGCGAAATGGTTGACAAATAATGAATTTCCTTTTAAAATTACTCTTGTTGCCTAGAGGTGATATTTTATGAAATTTTCAACAGCGGAGATTAAGAATAAATCATTTGATGGGCCTTTTTATTTTGAACAAATAGTTGATGTGTCGGAACTAGAAACATTAAAAAATAATGATATAAAGCATATCGATCCTGTTCAAGTAAAAGGAATGTGTACGGTCGATAAAGATGAATTGATCTTCTCATTCTCTATTATCGGAAAGATGATCTTACCATGTGCACGAACATTAGTAGATGTTCCTTATTCTTTTCATTTTAATGTGACGGAAGTCTTTACAACTTCTGAACATATCGATGAAGAAGATGAGGAAAATGGTGTACATCAAATTTTTGAAGAAACACTTGACTTGAAACCGTATATCAAAGAAAATATTGTATTAGAAGCTCCTTACCGAGTATTTTCTGATGAAAAAGGACTCGAAAAAGGTGAGGGATGGGCGTTTTATATAGAAGACGAGCATCAAAAAGAAAAGCAAGAAACTATCGATCCCCGTTTAGCAAAATTACAAAAATTATTAAATAATGACGAAGAAGGAAAATCAAACAAATAATTTGATTTTCCGATTAATTGGTAGGTAAGAAAGATACAATACTTTCTTACCGCATTAGTGCAACGAAAGGCTAAATCGCTATGAAAAGGAGGTGTTCGTCATGGCAGTACCTAAAAGAAGAACTTCTAAAAAAGTAACGAACCAACGTCGTACTCATAAAAAATTACATGTACCAGGTTTAATTGAATGTTCAAATTGTGGAGAATTAACAAAACCTCACTATGTTTGCAAAGCTTGTGGACATTATGATGGAAAAGAAGTAGCAGAAAGCTAATTTGATAAGTAAAATCAGGGCAGATCACAAAAGTGATCTGTTTTATTTTTATTAAAAAACTACCTAAACCATAGATGCTGGGCGTGTATTCAGTTAGAATATGGTATGATAATAGTAAATGAATGAATAAAAGAGGAGATTCAATTTGTGTAAACTAATTACATACGAGGAAAATGATTACGGTACTATTTTTATCAATCGAGCCGAAAAAAGAAATGCAATTTCAGTTGAGATGGCTGAGCAATTGTCAGCACTTTTAGATCATATAAAGAATCATCCAATTAAATTTCTTCTTCTCAAGAGTGCTGGTACAGAGGCTTTTTGTGCAGGCGGCGATTTAAATGACTTCCATGAGCAATTAAATGAAGAACAAGCTTATGAAACACTCCACACGATGAAAGAAGTATTATTCAAATTAGTCACATTTCCTGTTCCGACGATTTGTTTATTACAAGGCAATGCATTAGGAGGCGGATGTGAACTTGCAACAGCTTGTGATATCCGATTTGCAAAAGAAAATACAAGATTCGGCTTTGTCCAATCAAATTTAGGCATCTTACCAGGATGGGGTGGTGGTGCTTTATTATATGAGAAAGTGCATACTAGTTTTGCTCTTCAATGGCTAACAGAAGGGAAAATGTATGATGCTCTCTTTTTGCAACGTAAAGGTTGGATTCATGAAGTCATCCAAACAAACGAATGGGCAAATGAACAAAAAATAGTACATCAATATAGTAAAAAGTCTATTGAACAAATGAAATATTTAAAGAGTCAATATGTAGAAGCATTATCCATACCAACTTTACTGGAAAAAATGGAGAAAGAGTCCAGCCGTTGTGCTAGTCTGTGGGAGTCTGAGGAACATCAATTAGTCGTTCAACAATTCCTTAATAAATAAAATAGAAATCTTTTCACTCCTTTTATTCTATCAGTGGCAAATGTTGCATACATTGATAGAAATGATCTAGGAGGAGAAACATGAGTAGACCGAGACAAGATGCGTGGACGAAGGATGAGGATGTTTTATTAGCAGAAATCGTTCTAAAGTATATTCGTAATGGTAGAACACAGCTAGAAGCGTTTAAACAGGCGGGAGAGGCATTGTCACGAACAGCAGCCGCTTGTGGTTTTAGATGGAATGCCACCATTAGAAAGAAGCACACAGAAGCGATTAATATGGCGAAAAACAATCGGAAACAATCGTTAATAGAAAAGGTTTCAACGATTAATAAAGAAGAACATGATACGATTGAATCGGCCATATCGATGTTGGAAAAAGTGAAAGAACATGTAGCAAGAAATCAAAGCGGAAAAAATGAAGAATTGGAGAAGTTATTGCAACATTTACAAGCCGAAAACAGTCGCTTAGAAAATGAAATTAAACGATACCAAGATGCTTGGACTGAAATGAAAAATATATGGGATTGGATTGAAAAAAATGAACATTAATTTTTATTAATGTTCATTTTATCTATCACCTATTTACTTTTGTTTTTCTTTCACTTTTTTTTCGCTATTATTTACTGAAGTATTGTGTGGAGGCTGAATAGCTTCTTTTACTCCAGAAGGCATCCAGATGAAAGGATTTTCTCCCAAGTCCCTTTCTAAATTATAAGATGCCATTTCAAAACCCATATGTTCCCAAAAATGATGCGAATCAATAATAGGATTCGTTTTAATAGGTACATTGTAGCTTTTAGCATAATCAACAAGCATTTTACCGTATCCTTTTTTACGATAATCTGGTAATACTTCCAGTTTGAATAATACTAAATAATCTTGCGGTGGATTGAAGTAATGATCATACTTTTTAGATCTTTCATAAAGACTCATTCTCGCTACTAAATTGTTTCCATAGTAGATCCCATAGAATGGTGATTTACTATCGTTTTCAACAATTTCATTTTGTAAATCTTCAAGCATAGACAATTCTTGATTTCCATAAGCTTGGAACCGCTTAAAATCCTCTAAAGTCTTATAATTGACTAAAAGTCTCTCTACTTTTACACCTGCCATAAGATCCTTTCCTTTCCACTTCTATATTGTTTATCTCTTTTATTTATTATAGTATAAATAAATGTATATTGTAATGTCACAACATGTTAAACTGATCGTATTTTCCTATACAAACATATATAATTTATTTATAACTAAGATGTTACGATTGTTTTAGTTTCGAGATCCAAGAAGTAGGCTATAGATTCAGTACCTAGTGCTTCATCATTGTACAGTGGAACGAAACTTTGCAGTAACTTCGAAATAGTGAATGCCCATCGCCACGGAAAAGGTTATAAAAAAATTGGGGATAGATTCGTATACTACCGCAACCTGAATATGCTTCGCTTTCCGTGGGCGGCTGTTGAGCCTCCTCACTCGCTTTGCTCGTTGTGGGGTCTCATCTAGGCCTTTCCTTCCACAGGAGTCTACGCATATTCAGGCTGCTATAAATGTGCTTAATCATTATTTTTCCGATAATCACTTTGCAGTGGTCTCCTTGCTATCCAATAGGAGTTTCTGTGTATTTCCTTCGCTGGGATGTGTTAATAGTACGAGACATTTGTTTTCACTATTCTGGTGGTTGTTTGGAGCGAAGGACCATTGACTCCTGTGGGAAAAGCGCGTGTCCGAAGACCCCGCAGAGTGGTTTTCTCGAGGAGGCTGAGGCCGTGCCCACGGAAAGCAATGGTCCGTAGAGGAAAACAACCTAGCAGTTACTGCGCAATTTATCTTATATATGTAACAACAAACTATTTTTAGAATGATACGTATTCGCAGCTTGTAGCCCCAATGTGTTACAAAGGGCTTTATAAATGAGTAGTCAAGGAAATCATTAGTAGCATACTGATCTTAACTATACGGAACACGTAAACTCATATTCATGGAGCAAAAGTTAAGCAATATTGTCTAAATGGAGGTGGAATAGATGGAGATAGGTGTTATTGGCGGAGGTTCCATCGGATTATTATTAACTAGTTATTTAGCAGACAAACATAAGATTACATTGTATGTAAATCGAAAAGCACAACAAAAACAAATCGAATTAAACGCTATTCGTTTATTAAAAGGATCGGTCAAAGAAAAGACTGCCGAAGTGTCAACAAGACGGATAACCGAATTACAACAGAAGGATTGTATATTCGTTTGTGTGAAACAACCGGAGATTGAGCAAGTTATTTCTCACTTTGCAAAAATAAATAAGGCGACTCCACTAATTTTTTTACAGAACGGAATGGGACATATTAAATATCTAGAAGAGCTACCCAATCCTTCCTATGTTGGCGTCGTTTCACATGGCGCCCATCGTGAGAATGATTACACGGTTAACCATTTAGGACAAGGGGAAATCACGCTTTCATCTGTTACTGGCGATGAAAAGCAATTGCGCTCTATGCTGAATCAATTAAACGACAACCATTTCCCATTTGCTCACGCTAATAATTGGAACGTATTATTAAAAAATAAGTTAATCATCAATGCGGTTATTAATCCATTAACTGCTCTTTTTGATGTGCCTAATGGGTCAATTATTACGAATAATCATCTTCATTTTTTAGCAAAAATGATTTGTAATGAAGCAGCGGCCGTTTTACAACTAGATCAAAAAATTGCGTGGGAAAAAGTTTTAACTACTGCTACAATAACAAGGGAAAACATTTCTTCGATGCGAGCAGATTTAATCCACAAGCGCCCTACCGAAATCGAAGCAATATCTGGTTATATTTTACATCAAACGAATGAAGAGCTCCCGTATACATCGTTTGCATATCATGCTATATTAGCTTTGGAACAAAAGAAGGAGAAATAGATAGATGAAAGAAGAAATCATACATAATTTACCATTTATCTTTATTATTATGCCATTAATTGCAACACTTACCTTGTATCAAATAAGCTTTTTTATTTTTAAGCATCGTTGGAAAGCAATCCATTTATCGGTTCAATGGACAGCTGTTTTTTATATTATTGCTGTAACAATTTTATTAGAAAAGCTTATTGAACAAAATATTATCGGTTATATTTTAATCGGACTTATTGTCACTTTAGCAGTCATTTTAATTATTCAATGGAAAAATAATACGGAGGTTATTTTATTAAATGGTTTAAGGGTTTTATGGAGAATTTGTTTTTTACTATTTGCAGTAACATATATGGTACTTATCTCATATGAATTATTTCAACTCATTTATATAAATTATGCAAATTGAAACAGATTACATGAAATGATACTTTGTTTCGAGTACAATAATGGGAGATAAAAGGTAAAGGAGTTTCTGAATCAATGCGGATCAAGCCTATCCAATTACAAAACTCAAATCAATTAATAAATGATTATCGAGCACAAAAAGAACAAATTAAAGATTTTTTTCATTATCACCCATTTGAAGACTTTGATAAACGAGTAACAGATTTAAAGAATCGGACATTTAATCGGGGAAAGTTAACGAGTATTTTACTTGAAATGAATAACGGTTGGGATGCACCTTCATCCACCTTACAACAAATAGATCGGTTAAAAGACGAAAATAGTGTTGTTATTATTGGTGGTCAACAAGCGGGATTATTAACGGGACCAATGTATACATTAAACAAAATTATTTCAATTATAAAATTGGCAAAAGAACAAGAAAATAAGTTACAAATTCCAGTCATTCCCGTCTTTTGGATTGCCGGTGAAGACCATGATTTTGATGAAATAAATCATATTTTTTCATTAAAAGATCAAAAAATATATAAACATACGACGAAACAAGCGGTAATGTCGAAAAAGTCAATATCACATCTTGAAATAGATAAAGAGAAAACATTCGTTTGGGTGGAACGAGCGTTTCGCGACTTGAAAGAAACAACTTTTTCAAAAACGATATTTGATCAAATTGTCTCTTGTTTAGAACAATCAAACAGCTATGTTGATTTTTTTGCAAGGCTCATTTATCAGCTATTCCCAGACGAAGGTGTCGTTTTAATCGATTCAGCTCATCCACTTATCCGCAACTTTGAAAGTAGTTATTTTAAACAATTTATTCAAAAGCAAAAATTACTGGCAAAGTCAATTTATGATACTGTTCAAACGTTACAGCAAAAAGGATACAGTATTCCATTAGAAGTGGAAGAAGATGATGCGAATCTTTTTTATCACGATGAAAATAATGAACGAATTTTACTAAAGCGTCTTGAAGAAATTTGGGTTGGGAAAAATGATGAAGTTGATTTAACAACAGAACAAATGATGGAAATTGCAGAATACTACCCGACACGGTTAAGTAATAATGTCGTTACAAGACCAATTATGCAAGAGTTACTTTTCCCCTCCTTAGCATTTGTGGGAGGGGATGGAGAAATAGCTTATTGGGCTGCATTAAGAAATGCTTTTCAACTCTTTGATCTGAATATGCCGCCTGTCGTTCCACGCTTATCATTTACATTTATTACGAGTAGAATAGAAAAGTTATTGGAAACACGTGTCATCGAACTAGAAGATGTCATTAACGATGGAATAGAAGATGTAAAAGTGAACTGGTTAATGTCGCAGCAAACCCCACCTGTTCAACAGCTTTTTAGCGAAGTAAAACAGAGTATAACCGAAGTTCATCGTCCTTTAAGGCACTTAGCTCAAACAATAAGTGCAGACTTTAGTGATGAAGCTCAGAAAAACTTGGAATACTTACATGAACATATTACCTATTTGGAGCAAAAAGCATGGAGAAAGCTATCTGATAAATATGAACGCCAACTGGGGCAGTTCGATGAAATTAATCATGCCTTAAGACCAAACCAAGTTTTACAAGAACGAATGTGGAGTCCACTTCCATTTGTCAATGAAAATGGTTTTGATTTCATAAAAAATGTTATTCAAATACCGAATCTATCGTTACAAAATAACCATTATGTCATTTTCTTTACATGAGAATATTGGGAACGAATCATACCTTTTCTAGTATTAGTAAATAAAAGATACTAGAAAAGGTATTTTTATGTCATTTAATTAGGTAAAAAGAATCATTTTTATAAAAAGTAAATTTTTCCATGAAAAACAAGTGGAGGATTGTGGGGGAATGTGGTAATATAATAACATGGAAGTGGTGAATGAACATGTTTATGGGGGAATATCAGCATAATATAGATGTAAAAGGAAGAATGATTGTCCCGTCAAAATTCCGTGAAGGGCTTGGAGAAAGCTTTGTTTTAACACGGGGTCTTGATAAATGTTTATTTGCTTATCCAATGGATGAATGGAGATTGCTGGAAGAAAAGCTTAAAAAGCTACCACTTACCAAAAAAGACGCCCGCAGCTTTACCCGCTTCTTCTTTTCAGGCGCGGTAGAATGCGAGGTCGATAAACAAGGAAGAATTAACATCCCACAAACATTACGAACGTATTCCAATTTAGAAAAAGAATGTGTCGTTATCGGAGTATCTAGCCGAGTTGAAGTATGGTCTAAAGAAATTTGGGAAGATTATTTTACACAATCAGAAGAGTCTTTTGCAGAAATAGCAGAGAATTTAATGGACTTTGATATTTAAAAGTAGGTGGGCAATGTTAATGAAGGAACATGAGAGTGTTTTAAGAGAAGAAGTAATCGAAAGTCTTGCCATAAAAGAAGACGGAGTATATGTCGACTGTACATTAGGACGGGCAGGGCATGCGAAAAAAATTGCATCCCATTTAAATGAAGATGGATTACTAATCGGATTTGATCAAGATATAGAAGCAATCGAGTCTGCAAAGGATCAATTACAACCATTTCACTCCATCTTAATACATGCAAATTTTCGTCATTTAAAGCAAGAGCTAAAGAAAAGAAATATTACAAAAATAGATGGAATTTTATTTGATCTAGGTGTATCTTCTCCGCAACTAGATCAAGGGGAACGCGGGTTTAGTTATAACCATGATGCAAAGCTTGATATGCGAATGGATCAAAGAGAGTCACTAACAGCCTATGACATTGTCAACACATGGTCATATGAACAATTAGTGAAAATATTTTTTACATATGGGGAAGAAAAGTTTTCCAAGCAAATTGCTAGAAATATTGAAGCGAAACGGAAAATAGCGGAAATTGAAACGACACATGACTTAGTAGAAATAATTAAGGAAGCAATTCCAGCGCCAGCAAGGAGAACAGGCGGCCATCCTGCTAAGCGTGTCTTTCAAGCATTACGAATTACAGTTAATGATGAACTTAAGAGTTTCAATGATGCATTACATCAAGCAGCAGAAATAATCGCAACAGGTGGTCGAATTGCTGTTATCACATTTCACTCACTAGAGGATCGATTATGTAAACTAGCTTTCCAAAAATGGAGCACTGAAAAACAAGTTCCGAGGGGTTTACCGATCATTCCGAAAGAATTTGAAGCACCATTTAGGCGGATTACAAAAAAGCCAATCATCCCATCAAAACAAGAGATAGCATATAATCGACGAGCGCGATCAGCAAAATTACGAGTAGTAGAAAAAGTTAAAGAATGGAATAACGAATTTACGTATGAGGAAGGATGGAGAAGATAATGAATACTAATCAAGCGAGGAACTGGCAACGAGACAATGTACAACCTGAAAGGCAACAACAAAAAAAGATTGTCGTAAAGGTAAGGAAAAATAGCTGGTTAACAAAAGGCGAGAAAATGATTTATGCTTTTTTTAGTTTGATATTAATTATGGTAGGCTTATATATTGTTTCTTTCTCATCCACAACAGACACGTTAAATCGTAATTTACAAAACATGGAACAACAAGTGCAACAGAAGAAACTTGAGAATGAAAGCTTAATGTTTGAAGTGAGCGAACTTAGTAAACCAGAGCGAATTACGAAAATTGCGAAAGAAAATGGGTTGAAAATTCAAGATACAAAAGTAAAACGGGCAATTCACTCAAACGATTAAGTTAGTCAGGATGGTTGGGATGAAAAAAAATAAAAAGACGAACATAATAGCAAGTTTCTTAATGATTATTTTTCTAGCGCTTTTTTTAGTCTTATCAGGCAGGTTTATTTATATTCAAGCTACTGGTGAAACAAATGATGTTTCATTAATTGAATGGGCAAATGAAAAGCGGGAAACAACCATCGTTTTACATGCAGAACGAGGAGAAATTTATGATCATAATGGAATGACCTTAGCGTATAATCGACCAACGTATCGAGTATACGCCATTCTTAATCCCGAATATTCCAAAAATCAGAAGAGTCCCAAACACGTAATAGATGTAGAAGATACAGCTGAAAAATTAGCACCCCTGATTAAGATGAAGCCGAAAGAAATATTAGATGTTTTAGAGAAAGGGATAGAACAAGAAAAATTCCAAGTGGAGTTTGGCAGGAATGGGAAAAATTTATCTCAACAAAAAATGGAAGAAATTAAGGACTTACAACTTCCAGGAATAAACTTTATTGAGGATTCGATTCGCTATTACCCGAATGGAATGTTTGCCTCCCATATCTTAGGGTTTGCCCGTAATGACGAGGATACGGAGGAACAAATCGGGATCTCTGGAATTGAAAAGGAAAGAAACGAATTATTAAGTGGAACAGACGGATATATTCAATATCAACGAGACAAATATGATAAAAAATTATTAAACCCAAATGAAGTGATTCAAAAACCAGAAGACGGAAATAACATTTATTTAACAACCGATCAAAAAATACAAACCTTGTTAGAGGATGTTCTTTCCCAAGTAGACGATAAATACGAACCAGAACGAATTACCGCAGTAGTCATGAATCCTAAAACGGGTGAAATTATTGCGATGAGTAATCGTCCAAGCTTTAACCCTAATAATCCTGATAATGTGGAAAATTGGTATAACGACGTCATTTCGACTCCATTCGAACCAGGGTCAACCGCAAAGATATTTACTTGGGCTGCTGCTATCGAAGAAGGAGTGTATAAGGGGGATGAATACTTCCAATCAGGTAAATATGTCGTCAATAAAAAAATTGATCCGATCAATGATCATAATAAGGGTGCGGGTTGGGGATCCATTACATATGATGAAGGCTTTCGCCGTTCATCGAACGTTGCCGCATCAAAACTTGTTTGGGAAAAACTCGGAACGGACACGTATCTAGATTATTTAATAGAGTTTGGCTTTGATGAAAAGACAGATATTGATTTACCTAATGAAGTTTCAGGGCAAATTTCTTTTGACTGGCCTTCAGATAAATTACGAACGGCTTTTGGGCAAAGTAGTACAGTAACACCGATTCAACAGTTAAAAGCCGCTTCAGCTATCGCTAATAACGGGAAAATGGTGCAACCTTATGTCATCAAAAAAATTGAAAACAGCGCAGATGGCTCCGTTATAGAGGAAAATGAACCGAAAATAGTTGGTGAGCCCATTTCTGAAGATACAGCTAAACAGATGATAGAACTTTTAGATTCAGTCGTGAACGGAGAGAATGGTACAGGAAAACCGTATCGATTGGATGACTATTCAGTTATCGGTAAAACGGGAACAGCGCAAATACCAAACCCTAAAGGGGGCGGTTATATGCAAGGCAGAGAAAATAATGTGTTTTCATTTTTAGGAATGGCCCCTAAAGATGATCCACAATTAATGATGCACGTTTCGGTAAAACAACCAAAATTGAAATCGACAGAATCAGGATCAACTCCCGTTGCGTTTATTTTTAAAAACGTAATGGAAAATGGGTTACATTATTTAAATATTGAACCGGATAAAGAAAAGTCAATTCAGCAAATAGAGACGATTCAGTTCCCAGCCATTATCGATAAAGATATTGCTTCTACTGAGAAACTGTTAAAAGAAATTGGTACGGACTATACAGTCATAGGAAAAGGAAAAAAAGTGGTTAGTGCAAACATAGAGGAAGGGAGCACGATTTCTTCTAATCAACGAATTATCGTTTTGACTGATAAACCAGAAATGCCGAATGTAAAAGGATGGTCAGGACGTGATATACTAAGTTTAGCGGATATGCTAGAAATAGAAGTTGAAGTAAAAGGCAATGGGTTTGTGAAAAAGCAATCGATTAAAGAAGGTACAAAGCTAGATAAAAACATGAAATTATCGGTTGAACTAACTTCCACACCATAATTATGGGACGGTAACTCTATCGGCTTTCATCATAAGATAGGGATTACCGTTCTATTCATTTTTTGAAAATCATATAGTAGATACAAGCTTATTATGTAAGGGGAGTATTTTAATGAAGCATGTATCGACTATTGTGATTAAAAAAAGAATGATCATCGCATTATCATTATTTGCTTTTGTCATTACCGTCATTATTGGTAGATTGGGATATGTACAATTCGTTATTGGACAAGATATTACAGAAAAAGCTACGGAGTCATGGCTTCGCGACATTACTTTCCAAGCTGATCGTGGAAATATATTAGATGTTCATGGGAATCCATTAACCGAAAACATCTCGGCCCCTTCTGTTATCGTTATCCCGAGACAAATTAATGATAAACAGCAAGTTTCGGAACATTTAGCGAGTATATTACAAATGCCAGTAAAAGATGCATATGAGTATGTAACAAAAAATGCTTCTAGTGTTCGCATCCATCCAAAGGGAAGAAAAATAACAAAAGAACAAGAAGAACAATTAGTGGAATTAAATTTGAATGGTGTTTATTTAGCGAAAGATTCTAAACGATTTTATCCATATGATGATTACCTATCCCATGTCCTTGGCTTCACAGGAATTGATAATCAAGGACTGATGGGACTTGAAATGGAGTATGATGAAAAGTTAAAAGGAACAAATGGAAGTCTTTCTTATTACTCTGATGCAAAGGGTAAAAAAATAACGGATTCCTCTAATGTTTATATCCCTCCAAAAGACGGATTACATTTAAAAACGACAATCGATTTAAATATACAAACAATAATGGAAAGAGAACTTAATTTAGCTCAAATTAAATATAATCCTGATGGGGCAATCGCAATAGCAGTCGACCCGAAAACTGGCGGTGTGTTAGCGATGTCTTCTCGTCCGAATTTTCACCCAGATAAATATAAAAAAGTGGATGCACATATTTTTGACCGTAATCTACCTATTTGGAGTACGTTTGAACCTGGTTCTACATTTAAAATTATTACGTTAGCAGCCGCATTGGAAGAAAAGCAAATCGACTTAAAAAATGATACGTTTTTTGATCCAGGATACATAAAGGTCGGTGGCGCTAAACTGAGATGTTGGAAAGCAGGGGGACATGGAAGTCAAACGATGTTGGAAGTCGTGGAAAATTCATGTAACCCGGGATTTGTTCATATCGGACAAAAATTAGGAGATAAAAAATTATTTCCCTATATTCGTAAATTTGGTTTTGGCTCTAAAACAGGGATTGATTTGCAAGGGGAAGGGTCAGGTATATTATTTAAGCCTGAACAAGTTGGACCAGTTGAACTTGCTACTACTTCTTTTGGCCAAGGGGTCTCTGTTACACCAATTCAACAAGTGATGGCAGTTGCTGCAACGATCAATGGAGGGTATTTATATGAACCATATATTGCAAAAGAATGGATTGACCCATTGACAAATGAAGTCGTCGAACAAATTGAACCGAACTTAAAAGAACGAGTAATATCTGAATCAACATCTAAGCAAATGCGTGAAGCACTTGAAAGTGTTGTAGCAAACGGAACAGGAAGACCTGCTTATGTAGACGGGTATCGAGTTGGTGGCAAAACCGGAACAGCGCAAAAGGTAGGACCAGATGGCAGGTATATGGCGAATAATCATGTTGTTTCTTTTATCGGATTTGCTCCTGCCGATGACCCACAAATCGTCGTCCTTGTCGCGATTGATAATCCTAAAAACACGGTCCAATTTGGCGGGGTTGTAGCTGCCCCTATTGTAGGTACAATGATTGAAGATAGCCTTAGGGTAATGAATGTTCCGATCCGTAAAGACGGTTTAGATAAGAAATATACATGGCCAGACCAACCGAAAGTGGAAGTACCTGATTTAATCGGTCTAACAAGAGAAGATCTTTTACATGATATGTCTAATTTTGATATTGAAGTACATGGCGATGGCGATTATATCATTGACCAGTCACCCGAAGCAGGAATTAAAATGGATGAAGGTGCAACCATAAGAATCTATTTATCTAATAAAATTGATCGTGAAAATAATTAATATCTGCTATAATAAATAGGGTTATTGTTAAAATTAGTTTGAGAAAATAATAAAGATGAAGGCTGTCTTCTCATAGATTGTGCTTTTTAATGAAGGCTTAATTACATGTACTAAAGCGACGTGAATACCGTAGACTCCCGCGAGAGCTAGTCTTTAAGGAATGGAAACTAAGTTCGCTGCGACCTGAGACGTGCATACTCGTCCCACCGTAAAAAGTGCACCAATACATCCTATGTATGCTGAAAGACACCGGAGTTAAGCAGGGCGGTTAGGCAACGCAACGCCTTTGGTCGCGGACTACGTAAATAATAATCTATACGAAAAGAGCCAAATTCAATTGATAAGAAAGGATTTTAATGATGCAACTTGAAGAAATTCTTTTCGCCTTACCATTTTATAAAACAAAACAATCAGTCGAAAATATACAGGTAAATGGAATGAAAATGGATCACCGTGATATTAAAGCGGGGGATATTTTTGTTTGTATAAAAGGTTTTACAGTCGATGGACATCGTTTTGCTCAGCAGGCGATTGACAATGGCGCCAATGTCATTATTGCAGAAAAGGAGTTAGACGTATCAGGTGCAATAATCATTATAGTGCCTGATACGACGAGGGCACTCGCTTTACTTGCTACAAAATATTATCAATATCCAACGAATCAAATTCCACTGATTGGTATCACTGGGACGAATGGAAAAACGACAACTACATATTTGCTAGAAGAAATATGTCAAAAACATAACAAAAAAACCGGTCTTATTGGTACGATTCAAGTGAAAATTGGTCATGATACATATGACATAAAAAATACAACACCTGATGCACTTCATTTACAACGACTTTTTAATCAAATGGTAGAAGAAAAAGTGGATATTGCTATGATGGAAGTATCTTCTCATGCGCTTGACTTAGGTCGTGTCTATGGATGTGACTTCGATATTGCGGTATTTACGAACCTATCACAAGACCATTTAGATTATCATCAAGATATGGACGATTATTTACGAGCTAAAACATTGCTTTTTACTGGGCTTGGAAATAGATATGAGGATAAAAAGAAATATGCCGTACTAAATATAGATGATCCTAACAGTGAATATATTAAAAAAAGTACTGCACAGCCTATTGTAACGTATGGTGTAAACGAAAAAGCAGATGTGATGGCAACAAATATTCACTACCATCTAAAAAGTACAACTTTTACTTTAGAAACACCAATTGGAGAAACGAACATTACGAGTCAATTAATCGGCACATTTAATATTTATAATATATTAGCTGCCGTTTCAGTTGCTATCTTACTAAAAGTACCACTAAAAACAATAAAAGAGGCGTTAGAAACTATTGCAGGTGTTGATGGCCGCTTTGAGCAAGTAACAGTAGGGCAAAAATTTGCTGTGATCGTTGACTATGCACATACACCAGATTCATTAGAAAACGTGCTCCAAACGATTAAAGAGTTTGCAGAACAGAAAGTATATGTTGTCGTCGGTACTGGAGGAGATCGTGATCGTACGAAACGTCCACTCATGGCAAATGTTGCGACTAAATATAGTGATGTAGCTATTTTTACATCGGATAACCCGCGAACAGAAGAGCCATTAGCGATCTTAAATGATATGACTTCTGGACTAACAGCAAAAAATTATCAAGTAATTGAAAACCGTAAAGAAGCGATTCATCATGCCGTTCAACTTGCTAATGATGGAGATATTATTTTAATAGCAGGTAAAGGTCATGAAACATATCAAGAAATTAATGGGATAAGATATGATTTTGATGATCGTGTCATTGCAAAAGAAGCGATTAAACAGAAGGGATATTGAGTGATGTTATTTACGTTACGTTATTTACAGGCTATTTTTCCCAGTGTTTCAGGGCTACTAGAGGAAGAGCTTGAAATAAAGCAAATAATGACAGATAGTAGAATGAAGCAAGAGGACGCTTTATTTATTCCAATCGTTGGAGAAAATTTTAATGGTCATGATTTTATTCACGATGCGATTGAACAAGGAGCAGTTGCTGCACTTTGGGAAAAATCAGTAGAAATACCAGAAAATATATCTTCTTCTTTCGTATTTTTTATCGTAGATGATACGATAAATGCATTACAACAATTAGCAAAATTTTATAAGAAGGAAATAAATCCAACGATCATTGGTATTACTGGTTCAAACGGAAAAACGACGACAAAGGATTTAATGGCAGCGGTGTTAAAGACAACATTTAATACTTGTGCAACAGTCGGTAATTTTAATAATCATATTGGTTTACCGTTAACTATTTTACAAATGAAGCGAGATACAGAAATGTTAATCCTTGAAATGGGAATGAACCATTTTCATGAAATTGATCTTCTAACAAAAATTGCTGAGCCTAATTTTGCCGTTATTACCAATATAGGTGAATCCCATATTGAACATCTTGGCTCACGTGAAGGAATAGCAAAAGCAAAACTTGAAATAAAGAATGGTCTACAAGCGGATGGACTATTAATTTTAGATGGTGATGAAGCATTACTTAAGTCGTTCGCAAATGATAAACAAGTCATTACTTGTGGATTTGGAATGGAGAATGATACGGTCATTTCGAATGTGCAATTAACCCATGATCAAACGACTTTCCAAATTGGAAATAATGAATATTATTCCATCCCATTGCTAGGAAACCATCAAGCTAAAAACGCAAGTTATGTTATCACCATTGCAAAAAAACTCGGGATCTCCATCGATAATATAAAGCTGGGGTTACAAGCACTTGAACATAGTCATATGCGTTTTGAGTTATTAAAAGGGAAAAATGGTGTGTCTATTATTAACGACGCATATAATGCATCTGCTACATCGATGAAAGCTGCAATAATGGTAATGAAGCAAATGGATGGATTTAACCAAAAAATTGTTGTGCTTGGTGATATATTAGAGCTAGGAGAGTATGCTAAAACGCTTCATCGTTCGGTTGCTGAGGTTATTGATCAACCGATCGATGTGTTATTTACTTACGGGAATCATGCTAAAATAATTTCAGATGAAGTGAAGAGAACAAAAAGCGGTATTAGAAGTAATCATTTTGACACAAAAGAGGCTTTATTAAAAGGGTTAGAAAATTATATACAAAAAGATACATTAATTTTATTTAAAGCTTCAAGAGGAATGGCATTTGAACAATTCATTCATGAAATAGTGTAATGATATGGGCGGTTTATAAAAGGAGGAGAAATCAATGAGTCTATACATAGTGATGATGGCATTAGCAATAAGCTTTTTAATTACCGTCCTATTGAGTCCAATTTTCATCCCATTTCTAAGGAGATTGAAGTTCGGACAGAGCATCCGGGAAGAGGGACCAGAATCACATATGAAAAAATCAGGAACACCGACAATGGGTGGAGTGATGATCGTCATAAGTATTACGATTACTTCGTCCATTATCGTTTATAAATTGTTAGACGGATCAGTCGGGTATGAATTTTGGTTATTAATATTTGTATTAATTGGCTATGGTTTATTAGGATTTTTGGATGATTTTATTAAAGTTGCAATGAAACGCAACTTAGGGTTAACGTCGAAACAGAAATTAGTTGGTCAATTAGTCATTGCAATTATCTTTTATATTACTTTACGAATGAATGAATTTCCGACATATATTCAATTACCTGGAACGGACATTCAGTGGGAATTAGGTTGGGCGTATGCATTATTAATTGTATTTATGCTTGTCGGTTCATCGAATGCTGTCAATTTAACGGACGGTTTAGATGGACTATTAGCAGGTACGGCAACGATTGCTTTTGGCGCATTTGCACTGCTCGCTTCCTATCATTATCCAGAATTTGAAATTGTGACGATCTTTTCATTAGCAGTGGTCGGCTCGTTAATTGGATTTTTAGTATTTAATGCACATCCAGCGAAAGTATTTATGGGAGATACGGGTTCTCTTGCCCTCGGCGGAGCCATTGCAGCGGTAGCGATCTTAACGAAATTGGAAATTATTTTAGTAATTATCGGCGGTGTTTTCGTGATTGAAACACTTTCTGTGATCATCCAAGTTATTTCCTTTAAAACGACAGGAAAAAGAGTGTTTAAAATGAGTCCACTACATCACCACTATGAATTATTAGGATGGTCAGAGTGGAGAGTAGTAACTACTTTTTGGCTGTTCGCAATTATCTTTGCAACAGTTGGAATCTATATAGAGGTGGCTTTATCTTGAAAACATTAGAAAACTTCCCATATGAACATGTACTAGTACTCGGATTAGCCAAAAGTGGTACAGCGGCTGCGAGAGTTTTATTAAATAGTGGCATCAACGTCATTGTGAACGACCATCATGCTAAAGAAGATGCGGAAATTGTCAAAGAATTACACGCAAAGGGTGCGAACGTCATCGTAGGGTCGCATCCTATTTCTATTTTAGATGAGGTGGAATTAATCGTTAAAAACCCTGGCATCCCATATAGTAACCCGATTTTAATCGAAGCAGAAAATAGAAATATCCCAATTATAACAGAAATAGAATTGGCAGCGAACCTTGCTACTGAAAGTGAAATAATCGGGATTACAGGATCAAATGGTAAAACGACGACAACTACATTAGTGGCGGAAATGTTAAACAAAAGTAATCAACCAGTTAAGCTTGCAGGCAATATTGGGATTGTTGCGACAGAGGTTGCTGAAAGCTTAGAAACAAACGATACATTATTATTAGAATTATCATCATTTCAATTAATGGGCGTACATTCGTTTCGTCCTCATATCGCTGTCCTATTAAATTTATTTGAAGCTCATATAGATTACCACGGTACCGTTCAAAATTATGAGCAGGCAAAAATGAATATTTTTCGTAACCAAGCAGCAAGTGATTATCTTATTTTTAATTTGGATGACGAAAAGGTAACAAGAGCAGTGAAACAAGCAAAAGCAAAACTAATTCCGTTCTCAGTAAGGCAAAAGCATATTAAAGGTGCATGGGTCAATAATGGTTATATTTACTTTCATGAGGAACCGATTATTGCACAAGAAGATATCGTTTTAGTAGGGGAACATAATCTCCAAAATATACTTGCAGCAATTAGTGTTGCGATACTATCTGGGGCTACCATAGCAGGAATTAAGAAGGTTCTTACAGAATTTATCGGTGTAAAGCATCGATTACAATATGTAGCAACCATTCATGGACGCCTATTTTATAATGATTCCAAAGCGACGAATATGTTAGCAACAGAAAAAGCATTACAAGCTTTTCAGCGACCAACTATATTGCTTGCTGGAGGACTAGATCGAGGAGATACGTATGAAGATTTAATTCCATCATTAAAACACGTAAAAGCAATGGTGTTATTTGGTGAAACGAAAGAGAAATTAAAAAGAACGGCGGAACAAGCGAACATTAAACATATTGAAGTAGTAGAAAATGTTGGTGAAGCAACAGAGGTTGCTTACAAACTTTCTGATGAAGGAGATGTTATTTTATTATCACCAGCTTGTGCTAGTTGGGATCAATATAAAACATTTGAAGAAAGAGGGGACATGTTTATCCATGCTGTGCATATATTAGCATAGGGGGATAAATACTTTCACCATGTTTGGCCAACTTCATATGACGATATCCCCCTTTGTTTTTTAAAAGGGGGCTTTTTTATGTTTAAATTTACGAATGATCAAAAAAGGTTACCGGATCTTACCTTGTTATTTATAGTCTTACTTTTACTTTTGATTGGACTAGTTATGGTATATAGCTCTTCTCATATTTGGGCTGTATACAAATATGATGATGCATTCTTCTTTGTGAAACGGCAGTTTTTATTTGCAAGTGTTGGCATATTAGGGATGTTCTTTCTTTATTTAATCCCTTATCATACGTGGAAAAAATACGTACATGTCATTTTATTTATTTGCTTTTTATTTTTATTACTCGTACTTGTACCAGGGATTGGAATTGTAAGAGGAGGCGCACAAAGTTGGATCGGAGTTGGCGCATTTAGTATTCAACCTTCTGAATTTATGAAATTAGGCTTAATTTTATATTTATCAAGTTATTTGACAACCCAAAAAAAAGCAATTACCTCTTTTACTAAAGGTTTTTTCTTTCCTATCGTCCTCATTTTTATCGTTTTTGGTTTTATTATGCTACAGCCCGATTTTGGTACTGGAGTTGTTTTAGTATCAACTTGTGTCCTGATGATCTTTATCGCTGGGACACGTTTAACATATTTTATTTATTTAGCACTACTAGGTGCTGTTGGATTTACATTATTAATTTTATCCGCACCATATCGCATTAGTCGTATCACTGCATACTTAAATCCGTGGGACGATCCATTAGGGGACGGGTTCCAAATTATTCAATCTTTATATGCTATTGGACCTGGTAAGCTAATGGGTGTCGGGTTCGGGAATAGTTTACAAAAGTACTTTTATTTGCCGGAACCTCAAACAGATTTTATTTTTGCTATTATTGGAGAAGAGTTCGGCTTTATCGGTGCAACGATTATCATCATCTTATTTTTTATTCTTTGTTGGCGTGGAATTCGAGTTGCATTACATGCTGTAGATTCCTTTGGACGCTATGTTGCATTTGGGATTATCGCAATGATTACGATTCAAGTAATGATCAATATTAGTGTAGTGATCGGTTTAATTCCAGTAACAGGGATTACTTTACCTTTTTTAAGTTACGGGGGTTCTTCGCTTACTTTAACACTTTGTTCGATTGGTATTTTGTTAAATATTAGCGCATATACAAAAAATTAAATTTTAATTACAATACAACTCTATTATATTTTTAAGCTTATAATAGGAGGGGATTATGTGAAATTTAATCTACTTCCGAATTTCTTGATGGCAAAATCGATAAATAACGCAAAGCAATATTTTTTCTATCTTTACTTAATTTTGTATGGATAATTTTCAGCCCCTAGTTATGAAGAGTAATCGCCTTGTTTTATTGTTGTTTTAACACCTTAGTAATAGCATGTTTAATTTCTTCATATCCAGTGCAACGGCAAATATTTGATTGTAGCCAATTTTTAATTTGATAGTCATCAGGATTAGGATGATGTGCAGCCAAAGCATAACAATTCATAATGAAACCCGATGTACAATACCCACATTGAAACGCAAATTCATCAATGAATGCTTTTTGAATAGAGGTTTGATGAAGTCCTTCAATTGTTATAATCTCATGATTTTCTGATTCCATTGCGAGCACAAGACAAGATTTCATCGGTCTTTGATCAAAAAGAACTGTGCATGCACCACAATCTCCATTCTCACAACCTGGTTTTGCACCAGTTAAACCAAGATTTTCACGCAGTGTATGTAAAAGTGTGTCTGCTGGCCTAACATAAATACGTCTTTTCTCATGATTTACCGTTAATTCTATCGATTGTAACAAATATATTACCTCACTTTTAATTTAGTTAAAGATTCTTCTAATAGATATCGAAGTACAAATTCTCTATATGCCGATGAACCATGTGCATCATCTAAAATAGGTGCAGGAAGTGCTTTAATAACTGCACTTAGTTTTTCTTCAAAGCTGTCGGCTACACTATTTAATATTTTTTCAATAGCATAGGAACGAAAAGGAAATGCGCAAAGTCCGCTAAATGCAAACCGTACCTTTTCTTCCGTTTGTAACCCATTAACAGTCAAAACTGGGTATCCTATTCGACCTATCTTTGTTATTTTTTTTGATACAAATTGCAAGTTTAAATATGATTTCTTAATCGCAATTTGTACAATGAATGTTCCATGATCCAAATTTATTTTGTTATCAAATATTTCATGTATAGGCACTTCTCTAATTCCTAATTCGCTCATAATTAAAAGTGTTGCATCCGTTAATAATAATGGTAATATTGCTTCCTTATACATAATGCTCCCACAAATATTTCCGGCAATTGTGATTTTCTCCCTTGATGTATGATCAGCAATTCGTCCGCAATTTTTCCTTAATAAAGGAAACTCTTCTCTTTCTTCTAAATGTGCCAGTGTAATTGAACCGCCTATGATAAAGTGGTCACCTTGAAAACCAATGGCATTACATTCCGGAATATTCCTTATATTTATTACTGCTTGAGTATTATTATAAAAAGCGTTTATACGTAGCATCGTAATTATTTCAGTTCCACCATTAAAATAAACAGGCGATTTTCCTTCTTTATCTAATTGTTGAAATAATTCTATCGCTTTTGCGGCTGTAAATGGTTGATGATATTCAAAATTATTTGTAATCAATCGCCTCACCTCGTGCATGTTTCCAAATGGTTTCCGGAAAAAGTGGTAATTGATTAAGAGACACCCCTGCGGCTTTGGATAGACTATTGGCAAGCGCGGCAGGCATACCTATAATTCCATGTTCCCCAAGTGGTCTGGCCCCATACGGTGCGTCAAGTTGAGGTGTCGAAATGAATTCTACAATGTACTCTGGTTGTTCATCAAAAATGAATGTCTTATACGTTCGAAATTGATTGTTTTCTACCTTTCCATTATCATCATAAATAAAACCCTCTCTACTCGCCCAACTCAATCCCATCGACATGGCGCCTGTTACTTGTCCACGTGCTGCTTTAGGGTTGAGTATTTTTCCAGCATCTATAACAGAAATAGCTTTTTTAATTTTATAAGAGAACGTTTTTCGATCCAATTCCACTTCTACTGCTTGTGCTCCTACCGTCCATTCAGGGCCACCTATTCCCTTTCCTGTATGTGAATCAATCTCGGTTAAATGATGCATGATAAAACTGCCTTGTCCGATAACCTCACCCCCGATAGCATTTCCATTTGAATATTTATAACCAAAAGCTGCTGTGCCTAGATTTATAAATCTTTTCGGATCGTGTTTCACATAAATTTGTGAATTTCCAACTTCCAGCTGGTCAGGACTACATCTTAAGGCATAAGAAGCAGTGACTTTCAATTGTTTTTTCGCATTTTCTGCCGCATCCAATACTGCATTCCCGACCATATAGATTCCCGTGCTTGCCACAGTTTTCCAATGGTTTGGACTAACGGATGTATCCACTTCCATTTTCACATGTATTTTACTAATATCAACCTTCATACTCTCCGCCAAGATTTGTGCTAAGACGGTTTTCGTTCCTTGACCAATTTCAACCAATCCGACATGAAGATTAATGCTTCCATCTTGATTAAAGGTTATAATAGCACCAGAAGTTGCATCAGTTGGGGATAAAGATGTCTTCCATAGACAACTTATTCCTTTTGCACGAACAATTCTGTCTGATAGATGGATAATTTCTCCTTGTTTCCAATCTATTAGTTCTTTGACCCTTTGTATACATTTTAATGTATTACCGATATTGCTTTTAGTAAGTGGTGCTTGAGTTGGGGTTGTATCACCTGTCTTAATCGCATTCAATTTCCTAAGTTCAATTGAATCTATTTGTAATTTATTAGCGAGAGTATCTATTGCACGCTCAATAGCAAACGTTAATTCGCCATGACCATAACCCCTAAAAGAAGTTGCGTAGGTATGATTCGTGTACACGCATAAAGAATCACACCATACATGATCAATGTTATATGGACCTGTACAATTTGTTGCTGCTGTTGTTGTAATATCAGATGATTCATCAACGTAAGCACCTGCATCAAATAGGAATTTTATCTCACACATTTTAAATTTCCCTGTTTTTGTTGCACCTAATTTCACATTTGCACTCATACCTATATGAACCGGGGATGTCACAAAATCATCTTCTCGTGTGTTGGTGAGGCTTACTAATCTACCACCAACAGCTTTCGATGCCACATAGGCTAGTAGCTCTAGTTGTACTGCTGCTTTTCCGCCAAATCCACCGCCTACCAAAGGACAATGAACAATGACATCCGATTCATTAAGCATAAAATATTTGCATATATTTTGTTTAATTGCAAATGGTGCTTGACTGGAAGAATGAATGTGTACCTGCCCGTTAGCTACAATTTCCGCCCGTACAGAACGGGTTTCCATTGCAGCATGATCGGAGGGAGGTAAAGATACATCTACATTCACCGTAACTTCACTCAACTTTCTTCCTTTGTCAATATTCCCTTTTCTAATTTTTATATGATTAGCTGTATTCTGTTTAGGATTAGGCGCCATTTTCTTTACTTGATAATACTGAAGCAAATTTTCGTGAATGAAGGGCTTAATGCCAGCTAACGCTTCATGAACTGTATGAATAACAGGTAATAATTCATAACGAACATCAATATACTTACACGCTTCTTGTGCTTCGTATTCACTATCAGCAACTACTATTGCTATTGGTTCACCGAAATAGCGGATCTTATCAATAGCAAGTATTGGACGGTCTTCAATAGCGGACCCAGTCAAAATAGGATAGTCCTGTCCAGTAATTATTGTACGAACACCAGGTAGTTTTTCTGCTTTTGTACTATCAATGGATGTAATGTTAGCATGGGCATGTGGACTAGTTAATATCTTCGCATACAACAGCCCCGCAGTTGTAAAATCATCTGTATATTTCGCAGTTCCAGTGACTTTATTTTCACTTTCTTTTCTAGGTACGCTCTTTCCTATCATGGTAATAAAACACCTCTAAATAATGATACTTTTTCATTTACATTTTGTTCAGAAAAGTCCGTTTATATACAATAAACTCGATTCATGGTCATGATAACTTCCCGTTTATCTTTTCTATTTGACATAAGGTATTGTTAAAATGCAAATAGATGAGGGAGTAGAAAACGGCAGTACGTTACATGGTATTTACAGATAAGGATTACATATTTTACAGTTTTGCCCTTTTCGCATAGAACGTTCGCTCTTTATTAGCGTATTAGAAAAAGTTGGCAACAATAAAAAAGACCGCTGTAAACGCGATCTGTAAATAACATTATTTAACAACTACCCACACATTATTTTAAATACTTTTCCCCAAAAAACTCCCTCAAATGAATAGTTTTAAATATATTTCTTTAAAAAAGCATCTATATAATATTCCCGTTACAAATCATTACAAACCCTTTACTCGTATTGATTCTGTAATAATTAAATACTATACTTTACAAACGTCAAGTGGTATAATTCATATATTATAAGTATTTCTACTCATTTCAACTTTAATATGTTGTAAAGGAAGAACAAGATGGAAGAAAAGAAGATTGTTTCGATAGAGGATCGAATTCCAAAGTTAAAAGAGGCAAGGAAAAAGAAAGCAAATCGAAGACTCTTATTTTATCTTTCTATATTCTTTTTATTAATAGCGGCAATTATTTATTTACAATCTCCATTAAGTAATATTAAGCATATTGAAGTAACGGGTAATAAAATAATCTCTGACGAAGAAATTATTCAATTAAGCGGTTTATCTCCAGAGACAAATATTTGGGTAATAAATCATAAGCAACTGAAACAATCCATTGAGAAAAACCCGCTTATTAAAGAAATTAAAGTGAAAAGAAAATTACCACAATCCGTACAGATCCAAATATCAGAACATAAAATTGTAGGATATGTAAAAAGTGAATTAGAATATCATCCTGTTTTAGAAAGTGGTATGATTATAAATAAGCATAACATTTCGAACAAGGGTGATGGTCCTTTACTCATTAATTTTGATGATGAAGAGTATTTAAAACGTATGGCTAAAGAATTGGGGGAGATTCCGGATCATATCTTTAATTTAATTTCGGAAATTTCTTGGGAGCCTACGGAAAAAAATAAATATAAAGTAGTTTTATATATGAATGATGGATTTATTGTCCATGCAACATTAAGAAATTTTGCTAGTAAAATGAAAACCTATCCTTCGATAATAGCTCAACTCGATGAAGGGGAAAAAGGTATTGTACATATGGGTGTAGGAACTTATTTTGAAAAACTTGAAAAATGAATTGTGGATAGTGGAGGTGCCTAAATAAATGAGTAATGGCGAAGTATTAGTAAGTTTAGATATAGGAACATCTGAAATAAAAGTAATCATAGGGGAAGTACTAAAAGATTCATTAAATATTATAGGTGTGGGTACCGCAAAATCACAAGGAATGAGAAAAGGGGCAATCGTAGATATTGATGAAACTGTTCATTCAATCAAAAATGCGATTGAACAAGCTGAACATATGGTTGATATGAGTATTGACCGTGTTATTGTAGCGGTAAATGGAAACCATGTTCAATTACATTCCTGTCATGGTGTAGTAGCTGTCCAAAGTGAAGATCGTGAAATAGGCGATGAAGATGTTGCACGAGTCTTAGACGGGGCACAAGTGATGTCGATCCCACCTGAACGAGAAATTATTGATGTCATACCAAAACAATTTATTGTGGATGGTCTCGATGAAATCACCGATCCTAGGGGGATGATTGGTGTTCGTTTAGAGATGGAAGGAACCATTATTACTTGCTCTAAAACGGTCTTACATAATATTTTAAAATGTGTAGAGAGAGCAAATTTAAACATAACAGATATTTGTTTACAGCCGATCGCTGCTGGCTCAGTAGCATTATCAAGAGATGAAAGAAATCTTGGTGTTGCACTGATCGATATTGGTGGGGGATGTACAACAATATCCATTTATGAAAATGATCATCTTCTTGCAACATCTGTCATTCCACTTGGTGGCGACAATATTACGAAAGATATTTCGATTGGATTGCGCACGACGACAGAAGAGGCAGAAGATATTAAACTTAATTATGGACATGCTTATTTTGAAAGTGCGTTAGAAGATGAAACATTTGAAGCGACTATTATTGGAAGTAATCATAAAGAAATATACAATCAGTTACAAATTTCTGATATGATTGAAGCAAGACTAGAAGAAATTTTTGAATTAACGGAAAAAGAGATTAACAGATTAGGATTTCATGATTTACGTGGTGGATACGTGCTAACTGGCGGAACGATGAAAATGCAAGGTGTGCTAGAATTAGCTCAAGACGTATTTAAATCAAATGCTAGAATTGCGATACCCGATTATATTGGTGTTAGAGAACCACAATATACTGTTGGCGTAGGTACGATCCAATTCGCTTATCGAAATGCAAAAATACAAGGAAAAGATTTATTTCCTTCTTTAATTGTAAATGAGCAACAAATACCTAAGCAAAGAAAAAGTAATAAACAGCAACAAATTGCAGATGAAGAGCCAAAGCAATCAAAGGTGGCTAACTTTTTCAAATCCTTTTTTGAATAAAAAATATGTAGTTCATACATAAAATAGATGTTTTCATATAGAAATAAAATTCGAGCTTTGCTTACATCGCTTTCGAAATTAGTAAGTTTCTAAAATCTAGTGATCTTTACATTAGGAGGACAAACCATGTTAGAATTTGAGACAAATACGGACCAACTCGCGACTATAAAAGTAATTGGTGTCGGCGGTGGTGGAAATAATGCAGTAAATCGAATGATTGACCAAGGAGTGGAAGGTGTCGAATTTATCGCAGTAAATACAGACGCCCAAGCGTTAAATTTATCAAAAGCGGAAATTAAATTACAAATAGGTGAAAAATTAACACGTGGACTAGGTGCTGGAGCAAATCCAGAAGTAGGTAAAAAAGCGGCGGAAGAAAGTCGTGAACAAATTGAAGATGTGTTACAAGGTGCAGATATGATTTTTGTGACAGCAGGTAAAGGAGGCGGAACTGGGACAGGTGCTGCACCAGTGATTGCGCAAATTGCTAAAGATTTAGGAGCGCTCACTGTTGGTGTAGTTACACGACCATTTTCTTTTGAAGGAATTAGACGCCAAAAGCAAGCTAATGCAGGGATCGATGCACTAAAAGCTAGTGTGGACACATTAATCGTTATTCCTAATGATCGAATCCTCGAAATAGTCGATAAAAACACACCAATGTTAGAGGCATTTAGAGAAGCTGATAATGTACTTCGTCAAGGGGTACAAGGGATATCTGATCTTATAGCTAAGCCGGGTCTTATTAATGTTGACTTTGCTGATGTGAAAACAATTATGTATGATAAAGGTTCTGCGTTAATGGGGATTGGTGTAGCGACGGGAGAAAATCGTGCGGTTGAAGCAGCTAAAAAGGCCATTTCTTCCCCATTACTTGAAACATCGATCGATGGAGCACAAGGTATTTTAATGAACATATCTGGCGGTCCTTCTCTAAGTTTATTTGAAGTACAAGAAGCGGCTGATTTAGTAACATCAGCTGCTGACGATGAAGTAAATGTTATTTTTGGAAATGTCATAAATGAAAATCTAAAAGAAGAAGTAATTGTAACTGTCATTGCAACAGGATTCGATGAAACGGAAAAAAAGAAAAAACAGTCTATTCCTAGACCGACGAATACATTTAAACAACATGCAGCGACACAGGAAAAAGAGCAACGTCGTGTTGAACAACCGATTGAGGAATCATTTAACCATGATGAAGACACACTTGATATTCCAACATTTTTAAGAAACCGTAATAAGAATCGCTAAATATGAGTTAAAGAAAACGAGTAGGAGATAACCTACTCGTTTTTTATTTGTACAATAAGATCATTTCCTTCTAGGGCAACATTTTAGAGAACTGATATACATAAATGATGTGCAAGTAACGATGCTTAACCTCTTTTCGTTACATTAAAATTTCAAAAAGCCCCTTATTGGTCACGTTAAACCCTCACCCATTATCCTAAAATGCAAAGTAATTTAACAGCGGCGAAAAGCTATATTCACTAGTAGTCAACGAGCGAGCGATAGAATCAAACCCCACTTTTCATTTGCAGGAGTGTTTGCGTTTTCGTTTAGACAAAATATCTAATAACTAGCCTTTTTATGCATACAAGAATTGACATCGTTTTTTTAGGGCTTCCACTATACTAGTACTAACAAATGGTACAAAACGAATATCTGAAAAAGGAAAGAATCCGATGATTATTTATTTGGATATTATATTACTTTTCAACTTGTTTTGTAATTTGCTTATCTTATCATTAACGAAATATTTAGCAAAGGTCAATGTGAATATACATCGTCTATTATTTGGAACGATTATTGCAACTGCACTTGTTCCATTAATAGTTTATTTTCCATTTTCGTTTTTTAATTCACTTATAGGAAAAGGTATATATTCTTTATTCATTATTTTTTGTACATTCGGCTTCAAAAGTATGCAGCAAATGTTCAAAAAACTATTTTTGTTTTACTTTATCTCTTTTTCTATAGGAGGTGGTTTATTCGGGATTCATTACCTTGTTCAAGACTCATTTAGTTCCAAGTCAAATAAACTACTTTTGTATGTGAACAATGTGTATGGGGATCAAATGAGTTTACTCATTATTTTAGTAGGATTTCCTCTCGTCTGGTTGTTTACTAAATCACGTATGGACAGGCATGTAAAGGATAAAATTAAATATGACCAAATGTATGATGTCACTATTGAAATGAATGGATTCCGCCATCAAACGATTGGATATATTGATAGTGGGAATCATCTAGTTGACCCACTGACAAATCGACCTGTTGTCTTATGTGATGAACTATTTTTACAGCAGTTTTTTGCAAAGGCTGATTGGAATAAGTTGTATCAAAGTATCGCTCTAAATAAGTTAACTGACTTTCCTGAATCGATGGAGAAAAGACTATTTATCGTCCCTTTTCAAGGGGTTGGAGGAAATAATAACTACTTATATACGATTAAACCAGACAAACTTATCGTCCATTATAATAATGAGCTCATTGAAACGACAAATGTACTTATTGGGATTCAACTTAACAGTTTAACGGTAGATAATAGTTATCATTGCTTATTACATCCACAAATTATTCATTTTAGTGCGGTAAAAACTGCATAATAAGTTGATAAGGAGAATTTACTGTGTGGAAATTTCGATTACGTATATGGTGGAATAAACTATTAATTAAAGTAGGAATAAAAAAAGATGAAATATATTATATTGGTGGCAAAACTGCTTTACCGGCCCCATTAGATAAAACAGAAGAAAAACAGTTACTTGACCGTCTACCTAAAGGGGATAAAACTGCACGTGCAACATTAATTGAGCATAATTTACGACTTGTTGTTTATATTGCAAGAAAATTTGAAAACACAGGTATCAATATAGAGGATTTAGTTAGTATTGGTTCGATTGGCTTAATTAAGGCGGTGAATACATTTAATCCGGAAAAAAATATTAAGCTTGCTACATACGCTTCACGCTGTATCGAAAATGAAATTTTAATGTATTTACGAAAAAATAATCGGATTAAAACAGAAGTTTCATTTGATGAACCATTGAATGTTGATTGGGACGGTAATGAATTATTATTATCAGATGTTCTTGGAACAGAAATAGATATTATTACGAAGAATTTGGAAACGAAAGTCGATAAACAATTATTGATTAATGCATTATCGACTTTAAATATGCGTGAGAAGAAAATCATGGAACTTCGCTTTGGGTTGATTGGAAAAGAGGAAAAAACACAAAAAGATGTAGCAGATATGCTAGGAATTTCTCAGTCTTACATTTCCCGTTTAGAGAAAAAAATTATAAAAAGATTGCAAAAAGAATTTAAGAAAATGGTCTAGTTATTGTAAAAGGAAATATTTTTTTTACTTAAAATGTCTTTGCATAAAAAATGACCCTTCAGGAGATACTGACTCTTGAGCAGTATGACAAACTGGGAGGGTAAAAGAGAATGCTTAGACATAAAGTAGAAATTTGTGGCGTCGATACATCCAAATTACCAGTACTAAAAAATGAGGAGATGCGGATACTTTTTAAACAAATTGAACGAAATGAAGATAGTGCAACCGCAAGGGAAACATTAATTAACGGTAATTTACGGTTAGTACTTAGTGTCATTAAACGATTTAATAACCGTGGTGAAAACGTAGATGATTTATTTCAAGTCGGATGTATTGGGCTTATGAAATCTATAGATAATTTTGATTTAAAACATAATGTTCGTTTTTCAACATATGCCGTACCGATGATAATCGGTGAAATAAAAAGGTACTTACGAGATAATAATCCAATTAGGGTTTCACGATCATTACGTGATACTGCTTATAAAGCTTTACAAGTAAGAGAGAAATTAATTAATAAAACACAGGAAGAACCAACTCCAATTCAGATTGCCAAGGAGATGGGAGTTCCTCACGAAGATGTTGTTTTTGCAATTGATGCCATTCAAGATCCAGTGTCTTTATTTGAACCTATTTATAATGATGGTGGGGATCCAATTTTTGTGATGGATCAAATTAGTGATGATAAAGAGTCTGATGAAAAATGGGACGATCATTTGTCATTAAAAGAAGGATTGTATCAATTGAATGAAAGAGAAAAATCAATCTTAAATAAACGTTTTTTTCAAGGAAAAACACAAATGGAAGTGGCTGATGAAATCGGAATCTCCCAAGCGCAAGTATCAAGACTCGAAAAAGCAGCCATTGAACAAATGAATAGCGATATGTTTGAATAATGCTACTATCATAAGAAAACTCGGCTTATCGCTAAAGAAAACACACCGATTGGCAAGCCAACAAGGCGGTGACTAGGTGATGTTGCGCTTATGTAAGAAAACTAGCGGTAGCTAGTTTATGACGAAAGAAAATACACCGATCGGCAAGCCGACAAGGCGGTGACTAGGTGATGCTTTACTTATGTAAATAAATATATACTTATTTACTAAGCTATTATGGCGAGAACTAAGTTGCACTTATGCAGTAAGAAAGTTTTTATCTTTCTTATCTGCTAAAAAAGGGACGGGAACTAATCCTGTTTCTTTTTTTGTTTTTCTAGAAAGTATAGATTGTCATTACATATACATATATAATAAGGTGGTGAAAACAATGGTAACATTATCCGAATTGCAAATGAAAGAAGTAATTATGATGCATAACGGGAAAAGACTCGGATTTATTGATGATTTAGAAATTGACGAAAAAAGTGGACTCATCACAGCGATCATTATTGTTGAACGACAAATGAGAGGATCATTCTTTCAAAAACCGACAGAAAGAAGTATTTCTTGGGATCAAATTGTTACAATTGGAGCAGATATTATTTTAGTAAGTGAATGGGAAGAGGTGCAAAAACAACCGACTGAAATTCCAACTTCAGAGTGATTTAATGAAGAATTTTTATATTATGGTAAAATAAGAGTTGGAAATGTTGTCGTTTCCATTTTTATCACAAATAATTTATTATAAAATAGATAACAGGAGAGAATGCTATAATGAGTGTGACAGAAAATTTAGCAATAATACGAGAAAAGATGGAACAAGCATGTCGAAAAGTAAATCGCCAATTGGATGAAATAACGGTTATAGGAGTGACAAAATATGTTACAATAGAACGAACGGAAGAGTTAATTGCCGCTGGGATTACAAATGTTGGCGAAAATCGCACAGAGGAACTGTTACATAAATATGAAACAATTGCAAAGAAGGCGAATTGGCATTTTATCGGTACACTTCAATCACGAAAAGTAAAAGATATTGTCGATAAAGTTTCTGCAATTCATTCATTAGACCGTTTATCTGTTGCGAAACAAATAAATAATCGCTCAGACGAACCAATCGATTGCTTTATCCAAGTTAATATTAGTGGCGAAGAAACGAAACACGGACTGAGAGAAGAAGATGTTATTCCATTTATTAACGAACTGCAACAATTTGAAAAAGTACATGTTGTCGGATTAATGACGATGGCCCCACATGTCGATAATGAAGAGGAACTAAGATCTATCTTCCGACAATTACGAAAAATAAAAGAGTCTGTTGTAGAACAAAAATTTGCTCATGCCCCTTGCAACTATTTGTCGATGGGAATGAGCAACGATTATCATATTGCTATTGAAGAAGGTGCAACACATATCCGAATTGGATCGAAATTAGTAGGATCTTAAAAATGAGGTGGTTCTTATGAGTTTAAAAGAAAAATTTAAAAACTTTTTTAATACAGATGATGAATATGAGTATATTGAAGAAGTCCAAAAAGAAGAACCAGACAATTCCCATTTGAAGCAGAAAAGCAATCAAAATGTCGTTAGTTTATCAGCTATCCAACAACCAAGTTCAAAAGTTATTTTATGTGAACCAAAATCATATAATGAAGTCCAAGAAATAGCTGATAATTTACTAAACAAAAGGGCTGTCGTCATTAATTTACAACGGGTTGATCACACACAAGCAAAAAGAATTGTCGATTTTTTAAGTGGTACCGTGTATGCAATAAAGGGAGATATTCAAAAATTAGGTTTAGCTACCTTTTTATGTACGCCTGATAATGTGGATGTTTCCGGAACGATTACTCAAACTATTATTGACGAGGCTGAATTGGAAAAGGGATGGTAACAACTGATGAGTATACTTTTTACTTTGTTAAACGGCGCATTTACGATTTATAGTTATGCACTAATCATTTATATTTTAATGTCTTGGTTCCCAGGTGCTAGGGAATCACAATTTGGTTATTTTTTAGGACGGTTATGTGAACCTTATTTGGAACAATTTAGAAAATTTATACCCCCAATTGGAATGATTGATATTTCCCCAATTGCGGCAATTTTTACACTACAGCTTGCTCGCATAGGATTAAATCAGCTATTTTTAATGATTGGTTGGTAGAAAAACTTTGAGTATATATCAACATTTCCGAAAACATGAACACCCATTTGTCGATCAAGTATTATCATGGAAAGAACAAGTAGAGCGAACTTATTCATATTATTTGACTGATTTTTTAGATCCACGGGAACAACAAATCGTAACGACTTTAATTGGTACGACAAATGAGGAAATTCAATTTTCTTTTTTCGGTGGGGGAAACCATACAGAAAGAAAACGAGCAATCATTGCACCATATTATGAAGATATACGTGACCAAGACTTTGATCTTACACTATTAGAAGGTTCTTTTCCCGAGCGTTTTGTGAAGATTCAACATCGTGACATATTGGGAGCATTTATGTCACTTGGAATCGATCGGAAAAAAATTGGCGATATTATCGTTACAGACGATATGTTTCAACTAGTAATCACAAGCGAGCTTGCTCCATATATCATGATGAATTTCACGAAAGTAAATAATGTACATATTGAATTAAAGGAAAGGCCAAAATCTCGAATTTTGGAAAAGAAAGATGAATGGGTTCATCAACACCATACGGTTTCATCACTACGATTAGACGTAGTAGTCAAAGAAATTTATCAAATGTCGAGAAAAGATGCCGTTCATTACATAAAAGGAAACCGGGTCAAAGTAAATTTTACCGATATTGATGATCCATCTGTTCCATTGCTTGCTCATGATTTACTATCTGTCCGTGGACATGGCAGGAGCAAGCTAGTGGAAATAAAGGGGAAGACGAGAAAAGATAAATTTAGAATTATGACAGCAAGATTAAAAGCTTAAAATGATGAAAAAAGATGTTGAAACTCACATTATGTATTATAATAGTGAAATAGATGATAAAATGAAGCAAAATTGAACCAACGATATTTTAGGAGGTGTTTTTTTGGTACTTTCACCAGTTGATATTCATAATAAAGAGTTTACAAGAGGATTTAGAGGATATAATGAAGATGAAGTAAATGAATTTTTAGATCAAATTATTAAGGATTATGAAATTACAATTAGAGAAAAGAAAGATTTGGAAAAAGAAGTAGAAAAATTAAATGAAAAAGTAAGCCATTTCATCAATATTGAAGATACATTAAATAAGTCGATCGTTATCGCACAAGAAACGGCAGAAGAACTGAAAGCCAATGCGAGAAAAGAATCGAAGTTAATTATTAAAGAGGCCGAGAAGAACGCAGATCGGATTATTAATGAGGCACTTGGTCAATCTCGTAAAATCGCTATTGAAATGGAAGAAATCAAGCGTCAGGCTAAAGTATTTCGTACAAGACTAAAAATGTTAATTGAGGCACAGCTCGATATGGTTAATAACGAAGATTGGGAAGACTTTTTAGATACGGCGGAAGAGGAATCAGAAATTCTTGCTGAATAATGTCAAAACTGTGATACTTTTTATTGTATGAAAACGTTGGTGTTGTGCTATAATAGTGGCACATCTTACAATTAAACTACATATTTATAATAAATACGATGAAAGAAATAGTATAGAAGATATGAACTGACGAAGCGAATTGGGAAATGGTGGAAGCCTAATACAGTTATTCTTTTAGAAAATCATTCTGGAGTATCCATTTGAAAATAGTAGAATTGGACGGATTATTCACGTTACGAATCATAAGTGAATGTGTAATGTGAAGTTAACATTTATAAGGGTGGTACCGCGGGTTTCCTCGTCCCTTTAGGGATATGAGGATTTTTTTATATTGAATGGAAAGAAGATCGATGAAAAAGATCGCTTGAGGAGGATCATGTTTAAAATGGAATATAAAGATACATTACGAATGCCGAAAACAAAATTCCCAATGCGAGGTAATTTACCGAATAAAGAGCCGATTCGCAGAGAGGAATGGGAAGAAAATAAAATATATGAAAAAGTTCAAGCACGCACGAAAGGAAGACCGACCTTTATTTTACACGATGGTCCACCGTATGCAAATGGGGATTTGCATATCGGGCATGCATTAAATAAGATTTTAAAGGATTTCATTATTCGTTATAAATCGATGAATGGTTACAATGCTCCGTATGTTCCAGGATGGGATACACACGGATTACCGATTGAAACAGCTTTAACAAAACAAAAAAAGATCGATCGTAAAAAATTATCCATTGCTGAATTCAGACAAATGTGTGCTGATTATGCAATGGAACAGATTGAAAATCAAAGAAAACAGTTTAAGCAACTAGGTGTACGTGGAGATTGGGATAATCCCTATATAACATTAACGAAAGATTATGAAGCAGCGCAAATTAAAGTTTTTGGTGAAATGGCTAAAAAAGGCTATATTTACAAAGGGTTAAAACCTGTGTATTGGTCGCCTTCATCCGAATCGGCACTTGCTGAAGCGGAAATTGAATACAAAGATAAACGTTCTCCTTCCATTTATGTTGCTTATGAAGTTGTCGATGGCAACGAACTACTAGATAAAGGGACGAAATTTATCATTTGGACAACGACACCGTGGACGATCCCAGCTAGCCTTGGTATTAGTTTACATCCAGACTTAGAATATGTTGTCGTCCAAGTAGAAGACGAAAAATATGTCGTCGCACATGATTTATTAGAATCAATAGAAGAAGAACTGAAATGGGAAGATGCCAAAGTAATCAAGACATTTATGGGGCGACATGCGGATAAAATTGTGGCAAAACATCCGTTTTATGATCGCGATGTAATCGTTATGTTAGGAACACATGTAACGACTGAAGCTGGAACAGGTTGTGTCCATACTGCGCCAGGTCATGGGGAAGATGACTTTTATGTGGCAGAAAAGTATGGGATTGAAGCGTTATGTCCTGTAGATGATAAAGGCTTTTTTACTGCGGAAGCACCGGGGTTTGAAGGGTTATTTTACGATGATGCCAATAAAGTCGTATCCGAAAAATTGGAAGAGGTTGGCGCTTTACTTTCATTAAAATTTATTACTCACTCGTATCCGCATGATTGGCGTACGAAAAAGCCAACTATTTTTAGAGCGACTGCCCAATGGTTCGCATCGATAAAAGACTTTCGACATACTCTTTTAGAAGAAATTAAAGAAGTAGAGTGGCACCCACATTGGGGAGAAACAAGACTATATAATATGGTTCGTGACCGTGAAGACTGGTGTATTTCAAGGCAACGGACATGGGGTGTGCCAATTCCTGTATTTTATGCGGAAAATAATGAGCCGATTATTACCAATGAAACGATCAATCATGTTTCCGATTTATTCCGCGAACATGGATCAAATATTTGGTTTGAGTGGGAAGCGAAGGATTTATTACCTGAAGGATTTACTTCTGAACATAGTCCAAATGGCAATTTTACAAAAGAAACAGATATAATGGACGTCTGGTTTGACTCTGGTTCATCACATGAAGCAGTGTTAATGCAGCGCGAAGATCACCAACGTCCAGCAGATGTTTATTTAGAAGGTAGTGACCAATATCGTGGTTGGTTTAACTCATCATTATCGACATCTGTTGCAATTACTGGTAAATCCCCATATAAAAGCGTAATCAGTCACGGGTTTTCTCTTGATGGAGAAGGTCGAAAAATGAGTAAGTCATTAGGAAATTCCATTGATCCAGCAAATATTTTAAAGCAACTTGGAGCCGACATTTTAAGACTTTGGGTTTCATCTGTTGATTATCAAGCAGATTTTAGAATTTCTCAAGATATTTTAAAGCAAGTATCGGAAAACTATCGTAAAATTAGAAACACATTCCGGTTTATGCTCGCAAATTTAGCTGACTTTAATCCGAATGAGGATAGAATAGCGGAAGACAAGTTAGAAGAAGTAGACCGCTATATGTTGCACCGTTTACAACAACTAATTACAAATGTAAAAGCTAGTTATGACGAATATGATTTTTCAAGCGTTTCACAAAATATCCATAATTATATTGCGATTGACTTAAGTTCATTTTATTTAGACTTCGCTAAAGATATTTTATATATTGAGGCCGAAGATAATCATCGACGTCGCAGTATCCAAACGGTTTATTATGAAACATTGGTTTCTATTGTCCAGTTATTAAGTCCAATTATTCCTCATACGACGGAAGAAGTTTGGGAATATATTAATGGAGTAGAAGCAGAATATGTTCAATTAACAGATATGCCGAATGTACGAGAAATTGCTAACTTTACGAAGGAAGACCAGGAAAAATGGGATCACTTTATGAAAGTGAGAACTGACGTATTAAAAGCACTTGAAGAAGCTCGTAATGAAAAAATAATCGGTAAACCTTTAGAAGCAAAAATAACAATTGAGGCAAAAGATGATTATACAAAAGAAGTTTTACAATCGATCCCACATATTCATCAACTATTAATTGTCTCAGAAGCAATTATTAACGAAAAGCATAGTCAAGCGAAAGAATATAAATACGTTAACATTCATGTGGAAAAACATCCAGGTGAAAAATGTGAACGTTGTTGGATTCATTCCGACACAGTCGGTGAAAACGAAAAACATCCGACCATTTGTACACGTTGTGCCGAAGTTGTCGAAGAGCACTATAGTGATTTAGTATAAAATAAAACCCTCTTTTGGAGGGTTTTATTTTATGGCTGATGAAAATATGATGCCCATTCGCTAATGTATTGCAATGAGTTTTGCACTACTAACATAAACGGAGAGTTAATCAGCTCAACTTTCATATAATAAATTTGATATAACAATCTTTGTACAATGAAGTAGCATGGAGATCTACCTGGGTTGACAATGCATTAACTGCTTGGTTAGGAGCAGTATGTATCATCTAGACTCCACCTACTATTTTCATTTAGATTGTTTCTATTATCGTGCAGTTGAACAATACTGTGCAGTAACTGCTAAGTTGTTTTCCGCTACAGACCATTGCTTTCCGTGGGCACGGCCTCAGCCTCCTCGAGAAAATCATTCTGCGGGGTCTTCGGACACGCGCTTTTCCCACAGGAGTCAATAATGGTCCTTCGCTCCAAACAACCACCGAAATAGTAGAAGTACGTGTATCGTACTGTTTATTAGCACACTACCAGCGAAGGAAATGCACGGAGACTCCTGTGGGAGGATAGGCCTAGATAAGACCCTGCCCCGGCAAGGGGTATGCCGACGTTGGCCGCAAAGGCCGGTTTTAGTTGGCCTTCCTTTAATTACGAGTGAGGAGGCTTAACAGCCGCCCACGGTAAAGGAGACACTGTGAAAGCAAGCGATAGCGCAGGTTGAATAGATGTCGCTCTTATGCCCTGTGGTGAAAGCGGAGTGCATTTCTGTAGCGATGGTATATTCACTATTTTACTGCACAGTTTATCTTTTTTATAAGGGCAGTATCCCAGCTAGTAGCCCAGTCTTTTAAAAATGGCTTTGTTGCTAAATTGTCAAGGAATATTAGTATACTAATCTTAACTATGCGAAGTATTTATACGCATTTTATTGGTGCGAAGGTTGAGCTCATCTTTTTTTAAAATGCATACGTTTATTCGTGTACAAAAATGATAATAATGGTATTCTTAAATAGATGTTTATAAAACGCTTATGTATTTCGGAGGGAATAAGTATGTATCGCTATTATGGATTAGCATTTCTCGTCATTATACTAGACCAATGGACAAAATGGCTTATTGTTAAAAAAATGGAGCTATATGAAAGTATCCCAATCATCGATCGTTTCTTTGCGATTACGTCACACCGGAATAAAGGTGCAGCTTGGGGAATTTTACCAGACCAAATGATGTTTTTCTATATTATTACCGTCATCGTCGTCATTGGGATTATTTATTTTATGCAAAAACATGCAAGAGATAGTATGTTAGTTGCAATCGCATTAAGCTTGATCTTAGGTGGAGCAATCGGTAATTTTATTGATCGACTTTTTCGAAAAGAAGTTGTCGATTTTTTAGATTTTATTATTTTTACATATGATTTCCCTATTTTTAATGTGGCAGACTCTAGCCTTTGTGTTGGCGTATTTCTTTTCTTAATTGCTACGATTATCGATGAAAGAAAGAAGAAAGGGAAAGCTTCATGAATAAGAACCAATACAAGATTACCGAAGAAGATGAAGGTGTTCGGTTAGATAAACTGTTAGCTAGTGTGAATGAATCTTATTCAAGGCATCAAGTACAAACATGGATAAAAAATAAAGATGTAACAGTGAACAATCAACCTCAAAAAGCAAATTATCGTTGTAAACAAAATGATCTCATCGAGTGGCATATACAAGAAGTGAAGCAAGAAAAGGTAGAACCTGAAAAAATACCACTTGATATTTTGTATGAAGATGATGATGTAATCGTTATTAATAAGCCAAAAGGGATGTTAGTACATCCAACACAAACCGTTAAGTCCAATACGTTAGTAAATGCATTAAAATTTCATACGACCCATTTATCTGATTTGGGTGGGGAAGAAAGACCTGGTATCGTTCATCGACTTGATCAAGATACGAGTGGAGCTCTCGTTATTGCAAAAGACAATGAAACACATGCACATTTAAAAAATCAATTTAAAAATAAATCGGTTATTCGTATTTATGAAGCAGTTGTCTTTGGCGTCATGGCACATGATAAAGGAGTAATCAAAGCACCTATTGGAAGAAATCCGAAAAATAGATTAGAAATGGCTGTTGTTTCCGGTGGTAAAGAGGCAGAAACACATTTTCGAGTGATAAAACGATTTCAGCAATATACACATGTACAATGTGAATTAAAAACAGGGAGAACCCATCAAATTAGAGTGCATATGAAATATATTCAACATCCAATTGTTGGGGATGAAGTATACTGCCGAAAAAAATCTCCGCTCATAAAGGGGCAGGCACTTTTTGCTAAACAATTAAGGTTCATTCATCCTAAAACAAACGAATGGATGACATTTACTGTCGAACAACCGCCACAATTTAAGCATCTATTAAAAAAACTTCAGAATATGTCTTGACTTTGAAAGACGTTTTTGGAATAATAATGGATAGTTAAATAAGTAATCCTTTAACATAGTCCCGTGAGGCTAAAAAGGGAACGGAAATTTAGAGACGTCTGTCCAAAAACCTTTTACCTCTCGGAGTGTAGAAGGTTTTTTTGGTAGATAAGAAAGAATAAATCCTTTCTTTCTACATAAGCGCAACTATAGCATTCGCTAAATGGTTGGCGAATGTCAAGTTTCTAATATGGTAGGAGGTTGGGGAGTGAAAAAGAAAACAATTGTACTTGATCATTCAGCAATGAACCGGGCTTTAACTAGAATTGCTCATGAAATAGTAGAAAGAAACAAAGGTGGAGATGACCTCATCTTAGTAGGGATTAAAACAAGAGGAGTCCCACTTGCTAAACGACTACAAGAAAAGATAAAGAGAATTGAAGAAGTCACTGTCCCAATCGGTGAATTAGATATTACGTTATACCGGGATGATTTACAAAAGAAATCACCGGAGCCAGAATTAATCGCAACAAATATTGAAGTAGAAATTAAGAACAAAACAGTGATACTCGTTGACGATGTATTATATACTGGTAGAACAGTCCGAGCAGCAATGGATGCAGTGATGGATATTGAACGACCTGCGCAAATTCAATTAGCAGTATTAATTGATCGTGGTCACCGAGAATTACCGATTCGTGCAGATTATGTCGGTAAAAATATTCCGACCTCAAATGAAGAGTTAATCGTAGTTGAATTAACGGAACAAGATGATTTGGATGAAGTTAGTATATTTGAAAAAAGAAGTTAGTTCCTTTAATTAAATCCAGAGAGGTTTAAAAGGTAGCTAAGATTAGAACCATACGTTTTTTTAGGATACGTATGCCTCTTTGCGACCTTTTGCAAAGAGGTTTTTTTATTGGATGCTTCGTCTAGAAACACCTTCAAGTAGTGATTAAACTAATAGAGAAGAGATGGAGAGGTGTCAAATCATGAAACATTTTTTAACTGTCCAAGATATGGCTGTAAATGACATGGTCGCATTACTAGAAATGGCCAACAAATTTCATCTTGATGAGTATAAATTAACAAAACAACTATTTAGTGCCAATTTATTTTTTGAACCGAGTACGAGAACGAAAATGAGCTTTATTGTCGCGGAGAAAAAATTAGGCATGGAATCATTAGAATTTCATCAGGAAATGTCCAGCATGAAAAAAGGAGAGTCATTATATGATACAGCTAAAACATTTGAAGCAATTGGAGCAAATGTACTTGTCATTCGTCATGAACATGATGAATGGGCAAATGAATTGAGTGAGCATATGTCGATTCCGATTATTAACGCCGGAGCAGGAAAAAAGGCGCACCCAACCCAAAGCTTGTTAGATGCCTATACGATTTATCAAGAGTTTACTACCTTTAATGGATTAAATATCGTTATCGCTGGAGACATAAAACATAGCCGAGTTGCTCGCTCTAACGCTGAAATGTTAAGTAAACTTGGAGCAAATGTCTATTTTTCTGGTGCCCCAGAGTTTATGGATGAAACACTTCCATTTCCACATATATCAATCGATGAAGCGGTAGAAATTTGTGATGTGCTTATGCTGTTACGCATTCAACATGAACGTCATGATCAGTTTTCAAGTGCAACTGTTCATTATAATGATCATTTCGGCTTAACCGTAGCAAGAGAAAAGAAAATGAAGGATCGAGCGATCATTCTCCATCCAGGACCTGTAAACCGTGGTGTTGAAATTGACTCCACCCTTGTCGAATGTGAACGTTCAAGAATCTTTGAGCAAATGTCTAATGGAGTATATGTCAGAATGGCTGTTTTAACAACACAATTATTAAACTGGGGGATTATCAATGAAAATCATATTAAAAAATGCACAGAGACTTATCCAGAACAACGAATTAGAAACATGCGATTTGTTAATTAATGAGGAAAAGATTCAAAAAATCGCTCCATCAATCGAAGAGCAAGCAGATCAAGTAATTGATTGTAAAGGTAAATTAGTCCTTCCTGGCTTTATTGATGTCCATATTCATTTACGTGAACCAGGAGGAGAGCATAAAGAAACGATTAAAACAGGTACAGAAGCAGCTGCACGTGGAGGGTTCACGACAGTTTGTTCGATGCCGAATACGAACCCAGTACCAGATCATGTAGAAGAAGTCGAAAAGTTACTGCAAAAAATAAAGGAAGATGCAGTTGTAAGAGTGCTACCATATGCTGCTATTACAAAAGGGTTACAAGGAGAAGAAAGAACCAATATTACTGAATTAAGTAAAACAAATATATTTGCTTTTACTGATGATGGCGTTGGGATTCAAACAGCAGGCCAAATGCTTGAAGCGATGAAAGAAGCAGCAGCAAACGGGAAAGCAATTGTCGCACACTGTGAAGATAATTCGATTTTATACGGTGGAGTCGTTCATCAAGGAAATGTTAGTGATCGTCTTGGATTGCCAGGAATTTTAAGTGCATGCGAGTCCGTCCAAATTGCTCGTGATGTGCTATTAGCCGAGGAAGCGAATTGTCATTACCATGTTTGTCATGTAAGTACGAAAGAATCTGTTCGTGTCATTCGTGATGCCAAAAGAGCTGGAATCCATGTCACAGCGGAAGTGAGCCCACATCATTTACTTTTAACCGAAGATGATATTGTCGATGATGATGCGGATTTTAAAATGAATCCACCACTCAGAAGTAGAGCAGATCGTGAAGCATTATTAGAAGGATTATTAGACGGAACGATTGATTTTGTTGCAACTGATCATGCTCCACATGCGCAAGTGGAAAAAGCGCTTGGAATAGTAAAAGCGCCATTTGGGATTGTTGGATTAGAAACAGCCTTTCCGTTACTTTATACACATCTCGTATTGACAAAGAAAATGACCTTACAACAATTAGTCGATGTGTTTACGATAAAGCCTGCCGAAACATTCCAATTACCGTATGGTGTTTTAGCAGAAGGTGAAATTGCCGATATAACGCTTGTCGATTTAGAAAAAGAAATGAACATTGATAAACATACCTTTTACTCAAAAGGAAAAAACACACCTTTTCATGGATGGAACGTATCAGGAATACCTGTACTGACTATTGCCGCTGGAAAAGTTGCATATAGGGATGATGACCATGAATAATAGACAGCTCGTATTAGAGGATGGAACTGTATTTATCGGGAAAGCATTTGGAAGTGAAGAAAAAAAGACTGGTGAAATCATTTTTCATACTGGAATGACTGGCTATCAAGAAGTAATTTCTGATCCAACTTACGCTGGAAAAATTGCAGTGATGACTTATCCTTCGATTGGCACGTATGGAATAAATCGAGATGATATGGAGGCGATCACTCCATTTCTTCACGGAATTGTCGTCAAAGAAGTATGTCATGAACCATCTAATTTTAGAAGGGAAGAGACATTAGATGATTTTTTAAAAAAATCTGGTATCCCAGGCATTTCGGGAATCGATACAAGAATGTTAACCCGTCTACTCCGAAAAAAAGGAACGATGCGTGCAATGATGACGAATATGACGGAGGCGCCTCATCATGTGCTGGAAGAATTAAAGACAGATAACATGACACTTCCTGTGCAAGCAACCTCGATTACGAAAGCGTACATCGTTCCAGGACGGGGTCTGAGAATCGTCGTTGTTGACCTCGGCATGAAGCAAAGTATTTTACATGAATTAACGAGACTACAATGTCATATAACGGTCGTTCCTTACAATTACTCTGTAGAAGATATTTTACGATTTAAACCAGATGGTGTCCTCATTTCAAATGGACCGGGAAATCCAGAGGAAATTACTGAAACAATTAACACCATTAAACATCTACTCGGAAAAATACCGTTATTTGGAATTGGACTTGGGCATCAACTGTTTGCGCTCGCTTGTGGAGGGAAAACAAAGAAAATGCATGTGGGTAATTATGGAAACAACTTTCCCGTTAAAGATGTACAAACAGATAAAACATGGATCACGACGAAAAGTTGTCAGTACTGTGTTGAAGAAACATCTGTTCAAAACACTGATTTACACATATCGTTCCGTTCTTTAAATGATGGAACGATTGAAGGCCTCCAACATAATAAATACCCGGCCTTCACTGTACAGTTTCATCCCGAAGGTGCACCAGGATCGAATGAAACAAATTATGTTTTTCGTACTTTTTTGCAAATGATTGAAGAAAAAAGGGACAAAAATGGAGTGAATCACCATGCCAAAAAATAAAGAGATTGAAAAAATTTTAGTGATCGGTTCTGGTCCAATTGTTATTGGGCAAGCAGCTGAATTTGATTATTCTGGCACACAAGCTTGTCATTCTTTAAAAGAAGAAGGTTATACTGTTATCTTAGCGAACTCCAATCCAGCAACCATTATGACTGACCATACTGTAGCGGATAAAGTATATATGGAGCCTTTAACGGTTGAATTTTTAAGTAAAATCATTCGTAAAGAAAGACCGTGTGCCATCCTGCCAACATTAGGAGGACAAACAGGTTTAAACCTTGCAGTTGCATTAGATCAATCAGGCATTTTAAAAGAATGTAATGTACAATTACTTGGTACATCGTTAGATGCAATTGAAAAAGCGGAGGATCGGGAAAAATTTCGGGTTTTAATGGATGAATTAAATGAGCCAGTGCCTCCAAGTGAGATCGTCACGACTGTAAAAGATGCCGTTCATTTCGCTGAAGATATAGGGTATCCTGTCATTGTCCGACCTGCCTTCACATTAGGAGGAACGGGTGGAGGAATGTGCGAGACGAAAGAAGAACTTGAACATATCGTAAAAAATGGTTTAGCTCTTTCACCAGTTCATCAATGTTTGATCGAAAAAAGTATTGCAGGGTATAAAGAAATCGAATACGAAGTGATTCGAGATAAAAAAGACCAAGCGATCGTCGTTTGTAATATGGAAAACATTGATCCAGTTGGGATTCATACAGGTGATTCGATCGTTGTTGCACCATCTGTCACATTATCAGATAGAGAATATCAATTGCTTCGGCGAGTATCGTTAAAACTTATTCGTGCTCTTCAAATTGAAGGTGGTTGTAATGTCCAGTTAGCCCTTGATCCGGATAGTTTTAATTATTATATTATTGAAGTAAATCCACGGGTAAGTCGCTCATCAGCACTTGCATCAAAAGCGACAGGGTTTCCGATCGCCAAAATTGCTGCTAAAATTGCTGTTGGCTTAACATTAGATGAAATCAGGAACCCAATTACTGAAACGACCTATGCCTGTTTTGAGCCTGCCTTAGACTATGTTGTGACAAAATTTCCACGTTTTCCATTTGATAAATTTACATCGGGAGACCGCACTTTAGGCACACAAATGAAGGCGACCGGAGAAATAATGGCAATTGGGAGAAATGTAGAAGAGTCGCTACTAAAAGGCATTCGATCTCTTGAAATTGGCAATGGAGATTTTTATTTACCTAGTTTAGTATCGATAGAGAAAGAAAAACTAATCGAAAGGTTAGTGAAAGCAGATGATGAACGAATTTTTGTCCTTGCTGAATTGTTCAGGCGGGGAATGATGATCGATGACATTCATCACTATACAAAAATCGATCTACTTTTCTTAAGAAAAATACAACATATCATCGAACTGGAAAAAGATATTGCCGAAAATCGATTGAATATCGAAATGTTACAAGTAGGAAAGCAATTCGGCATTTCAGATACGCAAATTGCTCGTTTATGGGAAATGTCGGAAGAAGAAATATATGAGCTTCGTATGAAAGAGGCAATGTTTCCAGTGTATAAAATGGTTGATACTTGTGCGGGGGTTTATGATTCAACTGCACCATATTTTTACAGTACGTATGAACAAGAAAATGAATCGATCACTTCCGACCGCAAAAAAGTACTTGTATTAGGATCTGGGCCCATTCGAATAGGCCAAGGAATTGAATTTGATTATGCGACTGTACATTCTGTTTTAGCGATCAAAGAAATGGGCTATGAAGCAATCATTATGAATAATAACCCTGAAACAGTTTCAACTGATTTTTCTATTTCCGATAAATTATATTTTGAGCCGCTAACGCTCGAGGATGTCATGCACGTCGTTCAATTAGAAAAACCAATTGGCGTTATCGTTCAATTTGGAGGACAAACTGCGATTAATTTAGCAGCAGGATTAGAAAAACGTGGAGTATCTATTTTAGGGACGAGTTTAGCAGCAATTGACCGGGCAGAGGATCGACATAAATTTGAACAATTGTTGGAACAGCTTGATTTAAAAAGACCGAATGGAAAAGCAGTATCAAAAAAAGAAGATGTACTTCCAGCCGCTGAAAAAATTGGCTATCCTGTATTAGTTCGTCCATCGTACGTAATTGGTGGCAGTCAAATGGAGATTGTTCATCATGAACAGGAATTATCGATCTACTTACAGAAAATATCATCCATTAATCCAGAAAAACCGTTATTAATCGATCAATATATTACCGGAATAGAGGTTGATATCGATGCGATCAGTGATGGGGAGACAACTTTTGTCCCTGGAATAATGGAACATATTGAACGAGCCGGAGTCCATTCAGGTGATTCCATCGCTGTTTATCCGCCACAACGCCTAAGTGAAGCAGTAAAACAAAAATGCTTACACGCAACGGATAAGATTGCCAAAGCTTTAGAAGTAATTGGTCTAATCAATATTCAATTTATCATTCAACATGACGATGTGTATGTGATCGAAGTCAATCCAAGAGCGAGTAGGACAATTCCTTTTTTAAGTAAAATAACGGGTATTACGATGGCGAATATTGCAACGAAATGTATTTTAGGAGAAAAATTAGCGCATAAAGGGTTTAAAACAGAGATTTACGAAGAATGTGAAAATGTGTATGTGAAATTACCTGTTTTTTCTTTTGAAAAACTACGAAGTGTTGACACGACATTAGGACCAGAAATGAAATCGACTGGGGAAGCGATCGGTTATGATCAAACGCTTGAGAAGGCATTATATAAAGGGTTAATCGCATCAGGAATTACGATCCCTTATGAAGGTTCTGTATTACTTACGGTCGCGGATAAAGATAAAGAAGAAGCATCTAAAATAGCAGAACGGTTTGTTACATTAGGATTTCAATTATATGCAACAGAAGGAACTGCCAATTATTTAGCGAAAAAAGAGTTACCTGTTACGGCAGTAGGAAAAATCGGCAGAGGAGAAAATGAACAAAATGTCCTGTCATTAATAACGAATGGAGAAGTTCAATTCGTTATTAATACATTAACTTCTGGTAAACAACCACGTTCCGATGGGTTTAGAATTCGCAGGGAAGCGGTCGAACATGGCATCATTAGTTTAACAAATTTAGATACTGCCGAAGCGATCGTTAATGTAATTGATTCAACAACGTTTAGTGCAAATGCGATGATAAATAAAGGAGCATTACGAGCATGATAAAAAAAGAAGCGATGAAAATCATCTCATCCAAACAAATTGCCACAGATACGGTTGAAATGGTGCTGGAAAATGAGTATATAAGTAATCATGCGACACCTGGTCAATTTTTGCATATCGCTATAACGGGACATACTTTAAGAAGACCACTTTCGATCGCAGCAGTTGACTCGAAGGCAAGGACGGTTACCATCCTTTTTAAAATAATAGGTTCAGGAACAGAGACATTAGCTACGTATCAAGTTGGAGAGACGATTGATGTGTTAGGACCAAACGGGAATGGCTTTCCCGTTCAAACTGGACAAAAGCCGGCTACTGTCCTGTTAATCGGTGGAGGTATCGGGGTCCCGCCGATCTATTTTTTAGGTACCCAACTAAAAAAGTTCGGTATCCAAGTGCAATCAATTATCGGATTCCAGTCAAGGGACTATGTTTTTTATGAAAATGAATTTCAAGCTTTAGGCGAAACGTTTGTCGTCACAAACGATGGATCTTATGGATATAAAGGATTTGTGACAGATGTGTTAGATAAAACTTCCCGATTTGATCGCTATTATTCTTGTGGACCATTACCGATGCTACGGGCAGTAAGCGACAATTTACGAGGTAACGAGGGGTATTTATCGTTTGAAGAACGAATGGGCTGTGGGGTTGGAGCTTGTTATGCATGTGTGATTCCAACAGAGGATGAGGCAGGATATAAGAAAATATGTCAAGATGGGCCTGTGTTTCGGGCAAATGAGGTGATTCTATGATCGATTTGTCTGTTACCTTACCAGGTTTGAACTTACAAAATCCAATTATGCCTGCTTCAGGTTGCTTTGGGTTTGGTCGCGAATATAGTCAGTTTTATGATTTAGGAAAGCTAGGAGCAGTCATTATGAAGGCAGCAACTGGGGAAGCAAGACTTGGAAACAAAACGCCACGTGTTGCGGAAACTGCTTCTGGAATGCTTAATGCAATTGGGCTACAAAATCCAGGTGTCGAAAAAATTGTGGAAACAGAAATTCCGTTTTTAAGTCAATTCCATATTCCAATTATCGCTAATGTCGCAGGGAGCACGATCGAAGAATATGAAAAAGTCGTTACCGTTTTAAATGAGTCAACCGACTTGGCTGCAATTGAATTAAATATATCTTGTCCGAATGTGAAAGAGGGTGGTATTCAATTTGGAATCGACCCTGAAATGGCTGCAACGGTGACGGAAAAAGTGAAAAAGAGGACCCGTGTTCCTGTTTATGTGAAATTGTCCCCAAATGTAACGAATATCGTTGATATGGCTAAAGCGATCGAAGCAGCCGGTGCGGATGGTTTATCCATGATTAATACATTAACTGGTATGCAAATCCATTTACCTAGTAAAGCTCCATTGATCGCCAACAAAACGGGTGGACTATCAGGACCAGCCATTAAACCAATTGCAATTCGGATGATTTATGAAGTAAAACAACATGTTACCATTCCGATTATCGGAATGGGAGGTATTGAAACGGCAGAAGATGTACTTGAATTTTTACTTGCTGGAGCAGATGCCGTTGCTATCGGAACTGCGAACTTTCTCAATCCTTTTGTTTGTCCCGACATTATTGAACAATTACCAGCAGTACTCAAAAAATATGGGTTTACATCTGTGAAAGAAGCAACAGGAGGCGCACATCAATGAATCATATTTATTTAGCACTTGATTTTCCAACGTGGGAAGAGTCTAAACAGTTTTTAGACGATCATCAATTAAAAGAAGTTCCAGTGAAAGTTGGTATGGAATTATTTTATCGTGAAGGGGCCTATGTCATTGAGCAGCTGAAAAATAGAAATCATCCGATATTTTTAGATTTAAAACTTCATGATATTCCAACAACCGTTATGCGGGCGATGCGAAATTTAGCTACTTTAGAAGTAGATATTGTCAATGTCCATGCATTAGGTGGAAGCGAAATGATTAAAAGGGCGAAAGAAGGATTAGCTTCGATAAACAAGCAACATGAAACGAAATTAATTGCTGTGACTATTTTAACTTCAATGGATGAGCAGACGATGAATAATGATTTACAACTACAAGGTTCGATCGAACAACATGTGACCCATTTAGCAAAAGTAGCTAAAAATGGTGGAGCAGACGGAGTTGTTTGCTCTGTTCATGAAGTAGAAATGATTAAGCAACATTGTGGAACCTCTTTTTTAACGGTAACACCTGGAATTCGTTTACCATCAAGCAAAGAAAATGATCAAAAAAGAGTTGCTACTCCATCTTTAGCACGACGAATAGGGACAGATTCGATCGTAATCGGCAGAAGTATTACGAAAGCAAACAACCCGTTAGAAGCATATCAACAAGCGCAGGAGGAGTGGAAAAATGGAACTTCAAAATGAAATAGCAAGAGACTTATTAAACATTAAAGCAGTTCAAATTAAAACAGACGGATATTTTACTTGGACATCGGGTATTCAGTCTCCCATTTATTGTGATAACCGGCTCACGATGTCTTATCCAAATTTACGAAAAAAAATAACGAAATCGTTCGCGCAAAAGGTAAAAGAACTACAAATAAAACCAGATGTCATAGCTGGATGTGCAACAGCTGGAATTCCACATGCAGCTTGGCTTGCTAGTGAATTAGATATTCCGATGATTTATGTGCGCTCTAAACCTAAGGGGCATGGAAAAGGCAACCAAATTGAAGGACTAATTGAAAAAGATCAAAAAGTACTCGTCATCGAAGATTTGATTTCAACAGGAGGGTCTTCTTTAGAAACAGCAAAAGTTTTGGAGGAAGAGGGTATTGAAGTAGTTGCCGTATTTGCAATATTTACATATGGCTTGGAAAAAGCTTTTGAACGTTTTCACAATGAAAATATTGCTTTACAAACAATTACAAGCTTTGACAATTTATTAGATGTGCTCGTACACGATAAAGAAATTACCGAGAAAGAACGTGAAACATTGCTTGCATGGCGCAATCAATTGTAAAATGATGGACTCGAGTTTGTTGTTACATTTTTTCTAAAGGTGATGAAAGGGATCTGTCTTAAAAGTTCGCAAAGCATGCAATAAAAACTCTTCTTTTAGGAGTTGGATAAAGTTTTTTCACTTTCGGTGTAGATGACTCGATTACAATTATGATCCCAAGTATCTCTTTTTCGTGGGCAACCAATAGTAAAGTAGAGTATAAAATGATTAAATTCATCTCTACTTTTCTCATGGTGTTTAGGAGTAAAGTTCCTATAAGCATTACAGGGTTAAGATAATCATTAAATCCTCTATATCCAAATGATTTCATGTTCTTCGCTCTTATGCCAATGTTTTAAGAAGGATTTATTTCCCCTAAGAGTATAAAAGTGCTGCACTTGACTGGTACCTTTAGTCTTAAAATATATATATCAAAATGATCAATTTCTAATTAATATCGATCTGCACTTTACAGACCCCCGTTACATCCTTGACAATCTTGGTACTATAAACCATTTTCCAAAAGATTGGGACCGCGAATACTTCTCCTACCAAATATTTTTTTGTTTTTTGCATATAAGATATAAACTGCGCAGTAACTGCTAAGTTGTTTTCCGCTACAGACCATTGCTTTCCGTGGCACGGCCTCAGCCTCCTCGAGAAAATCACTCTGCGGGGTCTTCGGACACGCGCTTTTCCCACAGGAGTCAATGGTCCTTCGCTCCAAACAACCACCAGAATAGTGAAAACAAATGTCTCGTACTATTAACACATCCCAGCGAAGGAAATACACGGAGACTCCCATCGGATAACGGGGGCAACTGAGAAGTGATTTATCGGAAAAATAATGATTAAGCACATTTATAGCAGCCTGAATATGCGTAGACTCCTGTGGGAGGAAAGGCCTAGATGAGACCCCACAACGAGAAAAGCGAGTGAGGAGGCTCAACAGCCGCCCACGGAAAGCGAAGCATATTCAGGATGCGGTAGTATACGAATCTATCCCCAATTTTTTTTATAACCTTTTCAGTGGTCTCAAAAGGCGGAGTGTATTTCCGTAGCGGCCGGCTAAAATGTTATGTCGCAGTTTATTTCAAATGCGTGATAATAGCAACAAACTTAACAAAAAGAGAAATGGAGTCTAGATGTGATCAGAATGCATAGAGCAATCAGTTAATCCAAAGTCAACTTGAACGCTGTATCTTCATCCCACTTAATTCTACGCAGGTCAATTTTGCTGAGTAAATAGAAATTAACATAACACATTAAAAAACTGTAGAGAAATAGTAAATAGTGAATCAATTATAAAGATAATATCTTGCAATCATTATTATTTAATGAAATAAGTAAGATTTTATTATATAATAAATAGTGATTAAAAATACTTATAAGGCAAAGGGATTTACTATGAAAATTGAAGATTATGAATTATTACTCCAGTTAGAAAAAATTGGTACGGTACGCGGGACAGCGAAAGCAGTTTTAATCTCGCAACCAGCTGTTTCTCAACGATTAAAATTTATTGAAGAATATTTTGGTGAACAAATTTTTATTCGAACATCAAAACGACTTAAATTAACACCAAGTGGGGAAATTATTTTAAAACATGCAAAAGAAGTAGTCGAACGGGAAATTGATATTAAAAATACGCTTGCAGCATCCAGTATCGAAGTTCGTGGGACATTATCAATCGCATGTTCTTCTGTCATTAGTCAGCGCTATTTACCATCTATTTTAGCAAAATTCACGAAACGATTTCCGCTCGTTTCGATCGACTTAGTAACAGGAATGAGTGAAAACATTAAACGCGAAAATAATAAATACCATATTACGATCGTTCGTGGAGAAAAAATGAAAGATAATACATCTATCCTGTTGTTTAAAGATCCGTTATATATTTTTGATACGGAACCATTTGAAAAAGGTGAGATAAAAGAAAGACCGCTTATCTCTTTTAAAAGTGATGATGACCTCCATGATTTAATGAACCATTGGTTATTTTATCATCAAGATGAGATAAATCCGATTCAAAAAATAAGTGTCGACCAAATTGAGACGTGTAAACAGTTTATGATGCGTGGATTAGGGATGGCGATTTTGCCAAAAAGTGTTTCTCGAAACTTAATGAATAAATTCCCGCATTTGCCTTTGGAAGTTGAAGGGGAAGCAATTACAAGAGATACTTGGTTATGCTATCAAGGCGGAATGCGAAAATTACCACAAGTAAACAGTTTTATTGACTTATTATTAAGTGAACAGTTCGATTAATGTACCATATGTCCGTATGAAGACGCTAACGGACACGATAGTTTCTAATTCGTTACCCGGTATTACGAAGAATCGTTTTTTTTGATCAGGAAGGTCTTATTCGTTACCCGAAATCGCAAAAAGTTGTTTTTGTGGACGTGATAAAGTCTTAATCGTTCTCTCAATCTACTGAGAGTCGTATTTTCGGTTACGATTAGATGATATTGGCTAGTTTTATTCGCGGGCCAGTTTGCGAGAGAAGCAATTACCTCATGCAAAAGAGTAAGCGGAGATGCAGGATGTTCTTTATTGATTTAGCCAAACGTTATCCATTCCTTCGGGTGGCCTAGCCCCCATCATATTGCCGGCTTAGCTTATATGATCATGAAGCCAGCCGGCAAGGGGAGTATCACTATTTAGCATTATTATGGATGTATCCTTATTTCCACATTAACATTTTAAGAACGAGCTTTTAATTCTTTTACTACTTTTTCGTCAGGTGTAACGTATAGTGTTTTTTGTTCACTATATGTAACAAATCCGGGTTTTGCGCCAGATGGTTTTTTTACGTGACGAACTTCCGTATAGTCAACCGGTACCGAAGCAGAGTGCTGTGCTTTACTAAAATAGGCAGCAAGCTGTGCCGCTTCATGCAATGTTTGTTCTGATGGATTAGCATCTTTAATAATGACGTGTGAACCCGGAATATTTAATGTATGCAGCCATAGATCATTTTTATTTGCGATTCTATGTGTAACATAGTCATTTTGCTTATTGTTTCGCCCGACATAAATAAGTGTCCCGTCTGTTGATGTAAATAGTTCAGGCGTCGGTTTTGATCGTCTTTTTCGCTTTTGAGCTTGTTTTTTCACATATCCTTGTTCTCGTAGTTCCTCACGAATTTCCTCAATATCTTCATCTCGAGCAGTGTCAATTTGCTGTAAAATTTGTTCTAAATAAGCAATTTCATGTTTTGCCTTATTCATTTCCACTTTAGCATTCCCTTTTGCTGTAGAAAGTTTCCGGTATCGTTTAAAAAAAAGTTGTGCGTTTTCACTCGGCGTTTTATCTGTTTGTAAATGAATTGTTACTTCATTTTGGTCGGGGTCATAATAATCGGCAACGGTAATTGATTGATCGCCTTTTTTGACTAAATGCATGTGAGCAGTTAATAATTCACCATATTTCTGGTATGTCCCGGCATTTTTTGCTTTTTTAATCGTCGTTTCATGGATTTTTAATTTCCGCTCATTTTTTTCTACTTCATTTTTCACGACCCGTTCTAAATCTTTCGCTTGTTGTTTGACACGATCACGTTCTGCTTTAGTTGAATAAAAGATATCAACCATTTCATTTGCATCCACATAAACTTCTTTATGATCAAGATATGAAATTGGAATGACGTGAAAGTCTTCTTTTTTCTCTCGATAAATAGCTGGCTCGAATGTACAATCGATCACTTCTTTTTGAAACGTTCCAAACTCTTTTTTATAGGTTGCCTCAGAACCTAAATGGGCACGATGAACGACTTCTTTTGCGGCCAATGGAGAAATACCTGTTAAAGTTTGCACAATTTGCTTATCCATTTTCCCCGCATTAAAATCCAATTTTTTGATAAATTGCTCTTCATTCGTTTCTAATAAATTAAGCTTATCTTGTGAGGGAGGCAATTTATATGGTGAGCCGGGTAATAGTGTGCGGTAACGATTTTGAAATGGAGGAACATGTTTTAAACAGTTAATAATCATACTTTTATCTTCATTTAGCAAAAGAACATTACTATGTCGCCCCATAATTTCAATGATTAATGTTTTTGTTACTGGATCACCAATTTCATTAAACCCTTTAAATTCAAAGGTAACAATCCGTTCTAATTGATGTTGTTCGATATGTTCAATTACTGCACCGGCTATATGTTTACGTAATAACATACAAAACATCGGTGGCTCATTTGGATTGCGATAAGTATCGTTCGTTAAGTGAAGCCTTGCATAAGATGGATGAATGGAAAGAAGTAAAGTATAATTTTGACGATTATTTCTTACCGTAAAGACGAGTTCTGTATTTGTCGGTTGGTATATTTTATTTATCCGTCCACCTATTAAAGATGTTTGTAATTCTTTCGTTATTGCTCTCGTTACGATTCCATCATATGGCATATTAAGTCACCTCACCAGCTATTATAGCATTATTTTGGACGAGTCTGCATACATATTGTAAAAGTGAACAATACACAAATTACTATGTCAAAATATAGGTGGGGATAAAATGTGAAATGGTATCAAATGGATGTAAACGATGTGGAAAGAAAATTACATGTTTTTACAGAAAAGGGTTTGTCGTATAAACAAGTGGAACAACGTCAAAAACAATTTGGTCTAAACACTTTGCAAACAGCGAAAAAGCAACCAATTTGGGTCTTGTTTATGAAGCAATTCCAAGACTTCATGGTCATTATTTTATTAGCCGCCACATTAATTGCAGGGATGCTCGGGGAGTATATTGATGCGATCGCAATTATGACGATTGTGTTATTAAATGGCTTTATCGGCTTTTTTCAAGAACAAAAAGCAGAAAAGTCGTTAGAAAAACTAAAAGAATTATCTGCTCCAAAAATTAGAGTCTTACGTGATGGAGAATGGAGTACGATCCCATCTGAACAAGCTGTTGTCGGTGATGTTATCCGCATAATTACAGGTGACAGAGTACCAGCTGATTTTCGCATTGTAAAATCAAATGGACTAGAAACAGAAGAGTCTACTTTAACAGGTGAATCATTACCAGTCGAAAAAACGAGCACCGCTATAAAACGTGATAACCTTACGATGCAAGATCAAAGTAATATCGGCTTTAAAAGTACTTTAGTAACAAAAGGAAGCGGGATTGGGATTGTTGTCCAAACTGGGATGAATACGGCGATCGGACAAATTGCTTCTCTCATGGTGAAAACAGAAAAAGTAATTACACCACTTGAATTAAAATTAATCGAACTAGGAAAAGTGTTAATATATGTTGTCTTCTTATTAACAGCACTTACAGTTGGGGTAGGGATTTATCATGGACAACCTTTGTATGATATGGTTTTAGCTGGTGTCTCTTTAGCGGTTGCTGTTATTCCTGAAGGTCTTCCCGCTATCGTCACTGTCGCATTATCATTAGGTGTGCAACGTATGATTAAACGTAAAGCCATTGTAAGAAAACTCTCAGCTGTTGAAACGCTCGGATGTGCTTCCGTCATTTGTTCTGATAAAACAGGAACAATTACCGAAAATAAAATGACGGTTAAAGAAATGTTTCTTAATAACCAGAATATCTTTGTGACAGGGGAAGGGTATGCGACGACTGGGGAATTTTATGCAAATGACCAGAAAATAAACAATACATTTCCTAATTTGGAATCGATGTTACTTTACGGGTTACTTTGTAATGAAGCATCTTTACTTGTTAAGAAGGGAAAATATATGATTGATGGTGATCCAACCGATGGTGCATTGCTTATTGCAGCGAGGAAAATGGGACTAAGTCATGTCGTTAAAGATCAATTTAAAATGATTAAACAATTCCCTTTTGATTCAACAAGAAAACGAATGAGTGTCATCGTTGAAGATGAAAATAATCGAAGGTTTCTTATTTCAAAAGGTGCTCCAGAAATGATCGTTCCTAGATGTACATTTATGATGCATGAGGATGGGAGACAATTATTAAAGAGCACGAAACATATTGAAGCGAAAATGAATCATATGGCAGAAAAAGCGCTACGAATTATCGCTATTAGTATTAAACCATTACAAAAAGGGGATCGTTTAGATATAAGTAGTTTAGAAAAAGATTTAACATTTATCGGCTTATTTGGATTAATGGATCCGCCGCGAAAAGAAGTGAAAAAGTCGATTGAACAATGTAAGGCAGCAGGGATTAAAACAGTGATGATTACAGGAGATCATAAAAAAACAGCTACCGCTATTGCGAAAGAAATTGGTCTACAAACTAGTGAGAATGATCTCGTGTTAGAAGGTTATGAATTAAATAATATGGATGTAAATGAATTAGTGAAAATGATTGATCGTGTTGCTGTTTTTGCTAGAGTGACACCCGAGCATAAATTGAAAATTGTCCAAGCATTTCAAAAGCGTGGTCATATCGTTGCCATGACGGGTGATGGTGTCAATGATGCCCCTGCCATTAAGGCGAGTAATATTGGGGTTAGTATGGGAATGAGTGGAACAGATGTAACGAAAGAAGCGTCATCTCTTATCTTAATGGACGATAATTTTAATACGATTAAAGAAGCAATTCGCGAAGGGCGCAATATTTATGAAAATATTCGTAAATTTATCCGGTATTTACTCGCATCAAATGTCGGTGAAATTTTTATTATGCTAGTCGCCATGATGCTTGCCTTACCGCTTCCATTAGTTCCTGTGCAAATTTTATGGGTTAACTTAGTAACGGATGGTCTACCTGCAATGGCACTTGGGCTTGATCCGCCTGAAACAAATGTGATGAAACAAAAACCACGTGATCCAAAAGAAGGCGTCTTTTCCAGGGGGCTTGGGTTTAAAATTATTTCCAGAGGACTCATGATTGGAATTGTGTCACTCATTGCCTTTATGATTACGTATGATAATAACCCAGAAAATTTAACCTATGCACGTTCAGTCGCATTTACTACTTTAGTTGTCGCACAATTAATTCATGTGTTTGATTGTCGAAGTGAACAAGGAATTTTTTCCCGAAATCCGTTCAGTAATTTTTATCTAATTGGAGCTGTCTTATCATCGTTACTATTATTACTTGTCGTTCTTTATGTTGAATCACTACAGCCAATTTTCCATACGATGTCATTAGGTTTACGTGATTGGTTATTTATTATTGTGCTAAGCGCATTACCAACCGTTATATTCGGTTTTTCAAGCAAGCGATAATTCATTGGAGAGCCGGATAAACCTCTTTTAAGCTGAATAAAACACATGAAACCTGATGTTACAATTTTGATTTCATGTGTTTTATTATGTTGACAGGTAAAAACAATAAATCCTTTCTTTTTACTGTTTCTTGACTCTAACGCTACATCTACACCTTTAGCTATTTCGTTTAACTGCTCATCTATAACTGATTATTACTGCACAAGTCTCCGAATCAAAACCTAATTTAGCATCTACATATCCTATCTGCAACTTTATCTGGATGTCCCTCATTTATAGACTTAGATGTTAATCATCTTACTTTACCCAGATCATTACCCCAATTTTCCTTTTGCCTAACCTTCATGTACTACACATCCCTTTTATTTCGTGCTGTTAAATTATCTTCCATTTTATGTTATAATCAATTAAATATTTATTGAAAGAAGCGATCAACAATTAATACCAAAAATTCGAAAATATTTCTCTCTTTATCAAGTAATGACTAAATAAATGAGCCGAAAACTGTCAATAAACTTCCCTAAAAGGAATAGACACGAACTTTCGTATCCTTTGATCAAACTTTAGTATAAATTAATGAAAGGGGTTAACGATGAATTATTTAGACTATGTAATAATTATTTTCGAGTTTCTATTATTCTGGTTTGTTTTTTTGTTTTTTTTAAGAGTAATACATAGATATCCACATAAAAATACGTCGGGTAATACTTGGAAAAAAGATATTATAGTGTCATTCATTCAGTGTATTGTAGTTTTGTTTAGTATGATTCTATTTCGCGAATATTTCTAATTAGTAACCAAAAGGATAAAAACATATACAACAATATAGTTAAGTAATTTAGAAATTTCTATCGTAGTTTACATTGTTTATACAGTAATATTCAGCATTAATTAGATTGGAGGAGGATTTCGATGAAAAAGATGTTAGTTTCTTTTTCTTTTGCTTTTCTTCTAAGTTTTGTGTTATTTATTTCACCGGTATCAGCTAATGAATGAAAGGAATTCCAAGATGAAAATTTACCCTTCAATAAAATCCACCCAAGTTGTGTGGAAATAAATTTATTATCATTCTTATTTTAAATTTTCCTTAATATATACCCTTTTTATCATTAGTTACTTTTAGTTCTACCTCGTAACATCATCATATTCATCTTCTTAAAACCTCTTAGTACCCATCCAATGTTTGCTCGGCCAAAATTATATTAGAAACATCTGTTTTGGATGCTCCATTAATTCACCCGTCTTACTCCCTCAAATCTACTTTACCCTTGTATGTTTCATTTCTTGCGATTCCGTCTGATTCATACCTCTATTTTAAAAATAGAGTATTCCGTGAAAGGATCGGTAAAAAAGACGATCATTTACGTATAGAAGTGCAGCATCATCTCTCTTATTACACTTATTAGCTAGAAGAAGTTTTCGCAGTCTCAATCTTTTGGAAAACAGTTTATTATACCAAGGTTGTTAAGGATATAATGTGAAGCACTCCAAGCTTACTCTGTGAATTTGTTGAACGTATATTATGGATTGCGAAAGGAGATGAAACTTAGTAACGATAGTTTGCTTTTATAAGCGCGACTATGGAAATCAGGGCAAATGCTTTGCGCATGCCAAGTTTTTTATCTAGCTTGAAAGGATTTCTGCTTTTTAATAGAGAATTTATAAGCAAGAATGTATAATAACATTATTGGAGTGATAAAAATGGTAATGAGTATGACAGGTTATGGGTTCGATACGTTTCATTTGGAAGAAACGACGATCACTGTTGAAATAAGAAGCGTGAATAGCCGCTACTTAGATTTTATACCTAAAATACCACGCTCTCTTCACGAATTAGAAATGGATATTAAAAATATTATTCAAGCAAATTTCGTACGTGGAAGAATTGAAGTTTACATCTCGATTACAGGAGATTATTTAACGAATAAAACATTACAAGTAGATTATCACTTAATTAATCAATACATAAATCAAATGAAAATTGTTCAAAACAAATATGGGTTAGTAGGTGATTTACCGCTTACCGCTCTCACATCGAATGAAGACCTTTTTTCCATTGAAGAAACAAAGACATCGTCTGATTCTATCAAACAATTATTATTACATAGTGTAGAAAAAGCTGCTAAACAAGTTTTAGTGAACCGTGAAAGTGAAGGTGCTTTTTTAATCAAGGATATCATTAAACGAATCAAATCGATTGAAAGTATGGTAAAATCAGTAGAAGAACGTCAAGAAAATGTCTATGTTCACTACCGTAATCGTATCAAGGAACGAATTGAAAAACATGTAGGTGATTCGATCGCTGTAGACCAAGCACAACTTTTACAAGAAATAGCATTACTCGCTGAAAAAGGCGATATCGTGGAAGAAATAACGAGGATTTTAAGTCATATTCACCATTTTAGACAAGTTATTCAACATGAAAACCCAATCGGGCGAAAACTTGATTTTATAACTCAAGAATTACATCGAGAAGTAAATACAATTGGATCTAAATCTGTCGATTCTAAAATTAGTGAGTGGGTTGTCTCGATGAAAAGCGAAATTGAAAAAATTAAAGAACAATTACAAAATATCGAGTAATATAAGTATAGAAAAAATGATAGGCGTAATAATGGAGGTTACTGCTTTGGGATTACATCTTATTAATATCGGTTTTGGAAATGTTGTTTCCGCGAATCGAATTATATCGATCGTTTCGCCAGAATCAGCACCGATAAAACGAATTGTTCAAGTTGCAAGGGAAAATAATAATTTGATTGATGCAACATATGGAAGGCGTACTAGAGCAGTTATCATTACAGATAGTTCGTACATCATTTTATCTGCGGTTCAACCTGAAACAGTTGGACAACGAATGATTAATCAAGATGAAATAACGGATGAATAATTAGGAGGAACAATCTTGTTTGATGAAAAAGGAATTTTATTTGTACTCTCAGGTCCTTCTGGAGTAGGAAAAGGCACCGTAAGACAACGTTTGTTTGAAAAAGAAACACATTTAAAATATTCCGTTTCAGCAACGACACGTAAGAAAAGACCAGGAGAAACAGAGGGTGTAGACTATTTTTATAAAACGAAAGATGCATTTAAAAAGATGATTGAACAGGACGAGCTATTAGAATATGCCGAATATGTTAATAATTATTACGGTACACCGAAAGAGTACGTAGAAGAGCAAATAGAAAAAGGAAAAGATGTCTTTTTAGAAATTGAAGTACAAGGTGCGATGCAAGTGAAAAGAAACTTCCCTGAGGGTGTGTTTATTTTCCTATTTCCACCTAGCTTAGAAGAACTTAAAAATCGAATTGTTCGTCGTGGTACAGAATCGAACGACCTTGTCATTAATCGCTTAAAAGAAGCGAAAAAAGAAATTGACATGATGAGTGAATATGATTATGTTGTCGTAAATGATGATGTAGATAAAGCAGTCGAAAAAGTAAAAGCAATTATTGTTAGTGAACATTGCAAACGTGATAGAATTGAAAACCAGTACAAAAAAATCTTGGAGGATGACACAAATGTTAGAACCATCAATTGACAGTTTACAGGAAAAAATTAGTTCAAAATATACATTAGTTACGATCTCTGCCCGTAGAGCGAGAGAATTACAAAGTGAGAGCAAACCATTAGTTGAACATCCAAAATCATTAAAATCAGTTGGGGTTGCACTAGAAGAAATTAAAAATGATAAATTATTTATAAAGGAAACTAAATAAAAAACTGTAAACCCTTGCTAAATGTGCAAGGGTTTTTGCGATAAACGAAGAAAAAAATGATTGGAGTAGTATACTTGCTTACAACTCCTTTTTAAAATTTGAACGGGGGTGTTGATTTTGTTACGAAATAAAAAAATACTATTAGGAGTTACTGGAGGAATTGCTGTTTATAAAGCTTGTGATTTAACGAGTAAACTTACACAGCAAGGTGCAGATGTCAGAGTCATGATGACAAAAGGAGCAACAAAATTTGTCTCTCCACTCACTTTTCAAGCTTTGTCTCGTAACGATGTTTATATTGATACATTCGATGAAAAAGATCCAAATAAAATTGCTCATATCGATTTAGCGGATTGGGCAGATATTGCCATAATCGCGCCCGCTACCGCCAATATTATAAGTAAAATATCTTATGGGATTGCTGATGATATGTTAACGACAACCTTGCTTGCAACGAGGGCTGATATATATATTGCACCAGCAATGAATGTACATATGTATGAACACCCTGCCGTTATTGAAAACATGCAAAAGCTTGCAGATTGGGGCTACCATTTTATCGAGCCTGGTGCAGGTTATTTAGCGTGTGGTTATGTAGGAAAAGGAAGACTAGAAGAGCCACAGTCAATTATTACCGCCATTACAAATCATCTCGAAAATCGAAAACGATTAGCTGGGAAAAAAGTGTTAATATCAGCGGGGCCAACAAGAGAAATAATTGATCCAGTTCGTTTTTTTTCAAATCGATCAACAGGGAAAATGGGTTTTGCGCTAGCAGAAGTCGCAGCAAGATTTGGGGCAGAAGTAACACTTGTTACGGGACCAGTTCATCTAGAAACGAAACAGGAAACAATAAAACGAATAAATGTCGTTACAGCAGAGGAAATGTATCAAGCAATGTGGGATCATTTTGAAGAGGCTGATATTGTCATCAAGTCGGCAGCTGTTGCCGATTATCGCCCGAAAATAACGTATGACGAAAAAATGAAAAAGCAACCTGGTAATTTAATCATTGAAATGGAAAGAACAAAAGATATTTTACAATCGTTAGGAGAACGAAAAACGACACAGTTTATCGTTGGCTTTGCTGCTGAAACATCGAACATTTTTGAATATGGTAAGGGAAAATTACAAAAAAAACATTTAGATGCCATTGTGATCAATAATGTAGCTGAAAAAGGAGCAGGCTTTGGAGTAGATACAAATATTGTCACTTATTTAAATAAACAACTTAAAAAAGAAGAGCTCCCACTCGCTACGAAAGATGCGATTGCAGAACAAATTATTCACTTTATTGAGCGTGATATGAAGGATGAAATCAAGTGAATGTGGCTAAGGTGATTGTCGATGTTCCCGCTACCATGGTCAATCAAACATTCGATTATCAAATACCAAAAAAATTTCAAGCGATTGTACGACCCGGTATGAGGGTAGTTATTCCTTTTGGTCCTAGGAAAATAACAGGCTTTGTCATAAAAAGAATCGACCAATCTTCATTTGATGGGTTAAAAGAAATGATCGATGTATTAGATTTAACGCCGGTTTTAACGGCAGAATTATTACAGTTAGGTAAATGGTTAGCCAACCAGACATTGTCATTATATATAACGACGTATCAAGCAATGTTACCACAAATTTTAAAAGCAAAATATAAAAAAGAGCTTATACGCCTAACAGAGCTACCTTTACAATTAGACTTAGAAGAAAAATTTTTAGACAATGCCGCCATTTCCTACGATGAAACGGTGCAGCAAATCGGACATAGAACGATTCAAAAGTATATTGAAAGCGGTGATCTCGCGATAAATTATCTCGTGAAATCACAAATTACGAAAAAGTATCAAACGATTGTCATACCAGCTGAACTATCAGTACTTAAAGCAGATCTACAACAATTATCGAACCGGGCGAAAAGACAGCGAGAAATGATTGAGTTTTTTATTCAACATTCAGATCCGATTGAATTAATGGAGCTCTATTCAAAACTAAATATCAATCGTACAAATCTAAATCCACTACTAGAAAGAAAATTATTAACGATCAAAAAAGTGGAAGTGTATCGCAACCCTTATGAAGAGGAGTTTCCTAAAACAGAAAAATTACCTCTAACAGAAGAACAAAGAAATGCAATGGAGCCAATAATAGAAGCATTGATAAAAGAAGAGCATAAAACATTTCTATTACATGGGGTAACTGGTAGTGGAAAAACGGAAATATATTTACAAGCGATTGAAAAAGTGATGAAACAAGGAAAAGAAGCGATTGTCTTAGTACCCGAAATTGCTCTTACTCCGCAAATGGTAAAAAGATTTAAAGGTCGGTTCGGTTCAAATGTCGCAGTTCTTCATAGTGCTTTATCTGTCGGTGAAAAATATGATGAATGGCGTAAGATTCAGCAGAAAGAAGTCCAAGTCGTTGTCGGTGCCCGATCAGCAATTTTTGCCCCATTTGAAAATTTAGGCATTATTATCATCGATGAAGAACATGAAACGACCTATAAACAAGAAGAAACGCCGCGTTATCATGCGAGAGATGTTGCTATTAAAAGGGGAGAATATAATAACTGTCCCATCATTTTAGGAAGTGCAACACCGACGCTTGAATCATTTGCCCGCGGGAAAAAAGGGGTATACCATTTACTTACATTGTCAAAACGAACAAATGAACAAGCAATGCCAACGGTTGATATTATCGATATGCGAGATGAACTTCATGCAGGAAATCGGACGATGTTCTCAAGGAGATTAACCGATAAAATGAAAGACTGTATCGAAAAAAATGAGCAAATCGTTTTACTTTTAAATAGACGTGGTTATTCGACCTTTGCACTTTGTCGTGATTGTGGATATGTAGAAGAATGTCCAAACTGCGATATTTCCCTTACTTATCATAAAAGGGACAATGTTTTAAAATGTCATTATTGTTCCCACGAACAAAAAATGCCGGTAGAATGTCCTGCTTGTCACAGTAAACATATTCGTTTTTTCGGAACGGGGACGGAAAAAGTGGAAGAAGCGTTAACGAAAATAATTCCCGAAGCAAGAGTGATCCGCATGGATGTCGATACAACGAGGAAAAAAGGGGCTCATGAAAGATTGCTACGAAAATTTTCCAATCATGAAGCAGATATTTTGCTCGGAACCCAAATGATTGCCAAAGGATTAGATTTTGAAAATGTCACTTTAGTTGGCGTTCTTGCAGCTGATTCGATGCTACATTTACCAGATTTTCGCTCTTCCGAAAAGACATTTCAACTTATTACACAAGTAAGTGGAAGAGCTGGTAGACATGAATTAACAGGGGAAGTGATCGTCCAAACATATACTCCGGATCATTATAGTATTGAGCTAGCTAGTAAATATGACTTTCAACGTTTTTATCAAGAAGAGATGAACATAAGAAGATCATTTCTATATCCACCATATGTTTTTCTCGCATTACTAACGATCACTCATGAAAATGAAATGAAAGTATACGAAGTTTCTCAGAAAATTCGCAGTTTGTTAGAAAATAAATTACATGCACAATCTTCTATTTTAGGTCCAACTCCTTCACCGATTGCGAGAATGAAAAACCGTTATCGCTATCAAATGATGATCAAATATCGAAATGAACCTTTTTTACAACAATATATGGAAGAAGTGTTGGAACAATTTGCGGAAGAAAGAAAAAAAGATTTACAGATTATCGTAGACATTAACCCAAATCATTTAATGTAGAAGTGCGTGTTCAAAAAGGCCGATAAAAAGGATCGAGAAGTTCAAGGCGACGCAAGCTCCCGAGGAACGGAGCGTATGCTTTTGCATACGTGAGTACCTAAAAAAGCAAGTTAGCGCAGTAATTCGATGCGTCATTTTTATTCGACTTTTTGAACATCCTCTAGAAAGGAATATGGAATGAAAAAAATAATTTTTATGGGGACTCCTGATTTTGCAGTTCCAATTTTACAAGCTTTAATCCAATCAACATATGAAATAGTATTAGTCGTGACGCAACCAGATCGACCAAAAGGGAGAAAGAGAGTTTTATCAGCTCCCCCTGTCAAAGAAGAAGCACTGAAACATCAGATCCCTGTATTTCAACCTGAAAAATTACGTACTGCATATGAAGAAATTTTTTCATATGAAGCAGACTTAATTGTGACAGCTGCATATGGGCAATTATTACCGAAAGAGCTACTCGACTATCCAACATTTGGTAGTATTAATGTCCATGCATCCTTACTTCCAAAGCTAAGGGGAGGGGCACCGATCCATTACGCATTATTACAGGGGAAAAAGGAAACAGGAATTACGATTATGTATATGGTAGAAAAACTAGATGCTGGTGATATTATTACGCAAGAAAAGATTCCCATTTTACAGACAGATCATGTCGGTACTTTACACGATACCTTATCGATTGTCGGTGCGAAAACATTGCTTAGAACGTTGCCAGACATTTTTGCTAGAACGAATGACCGAATAAAGCAAAAGGATGAGGAAGCGACATTTGCTGCTAATATTACGAGAGAGCAAGAGAAAATTGATTGGCATAAGTCGAATAAGGAAGTGTACAATCAAATACGCGGACTTCATCCATGGCCTGTCGCATATACTTATTATGATGGAGAGCGTATGAAAATTTGGTGGGGCGAGCTAACAGACGAACATTATGCAGATAAAAAACCAGGCGAAATCGTCCAAGTGAAAGAACATGAATCTTTTACTGTCGTGTGCGGCAATAATAAAGGCATTCATATTACAGAGGTACAACCTGCAGGAAGAAAGCGAATGACCGTAACAGAGTTGTTTAGAGGCAATCCTAACTTTTTACAAGTTGGACAAATGTTGGAGTGAAATAAATGGCAAATAGTAATGTGAGAAATGTCGCACTTGATATGTTAATGCGTATTGAAAAAGAAGGGGGTTTTAGTCATCTTCTCCTTTCACAAGCGATTACTAAAAATAAAATAAATGAAAAAGATGAAAACTTATTATCGGAAATAGTGTATGGAACAATCGAACGGAAGCTTACGTTAGACTTTTATTTAGCACCGTTTATTAAGTCCCCCAAAAAGCTCGCTGATTGGGTAAACATGTTATTAAGAATGTCCGTATTTCAAATGGAATTTTTAGATAATGTGCCCGAATATGCAATCATTCATGAAGCAGTACAAATTGCCAAGCGAAAAGGACATAAGGGGATAGCCTCTCTTGTAAATGGTGTTTTACGATCGATTCAACGAAAAGGTGTACCGAGTACCGATTCGATAACAGATGATATGAAAAAATTATCAGTCGAAACGAGTCATCCAGATTGGCTCATTCGTAGATGGGTAAAAGAATATGGTTTTGCAGTGACAAAAGCGATGTGTGAGACGAATATAACGAAAAAGCCAGTAAGTATTAGAGTAAATCGATTACGGACATCCCGTTCGGAAGTTTTATCGATATTGGAAAAAGAGGGAATAGAAGCTTCACTATCTCCCTATGTCCCAGATGCTATTACTCTTGAGACAGGAAATATTTTCAAAACTAATTTAATGAATGATGGAATGATCACTATTCAAGATCAAAGCTCTATGCTCGCAAGTAAATCATTACAAGTAGAACCGTCTATGCATGTGCTCGATACGTGTAGTGCACCTGGGGGAAAGGCCACTTATATTGGAGAATTGATGGAGAATCAAGGTACTATTTATGCATATGATCTCCACCAAAATAAAACAAAACTCATTAAAAATAATGCAGACAGACTTGGGTTAACAAACATTCACGTTGGACAAAGTGATGCGAGAAATCTTGAAACGATCCATGAGGAAAAAAGCTTCGACCGTATTTTAATTGATGCTCCATGTTCAGGCTTAGGTGTTATTCGATCCAAACCTGATATTAAGTATAATAAAACGGAACAAGATATTAAAAAGCTCCAACAAGTTCAACTGGCAATATTATTGCACGTTGCTCCTTTATTAAAAGATAATGGAAAACTTGTTTATAGTACATGTACTGTAGACATAATGGAAAATGAAGAAGTTGTCAAAGAATTTTTGAATCAACAGACAGATTTTAAGGTAGACGAACAATTTCTTCAACAATTAGATCCTATTTTTTATGATAAAGCGCGCGTGACGAAATATGGCTTACAATTATTTCCACAAACGATGGAATCAGACGGTTTTTTTATGACGAGATTATGTAAAAAAAGTGGATGAACATGTCCATGATGAAAGCGAAAGAGGTGATGTGAGTGGATGGTCAATTTATCACAGACCGCGGACAAATGCGATCAACAAATGAAGATTCTGGGGGCATATTTTTTAATGAATCAGGGCAAGCTTTAGCGATTGTAGCAGATGGAATGGGTGGACATCAAGCTGGTGAAGTAGCAAGTCAATTAGCGGTTTCTATAGTACAAGATAAATGGGAACAATCCAATAGATTTTCAACCCCAATCGAGGCGGAAGAATGGTTACAAGCTGCTGTCGAAGAGATGAATAAAATGATCTATAAGCGTTCTTTAGAACATGAAGAGTTTGAAGGTATGGGGACAACAGTCGTGATAAGTATTTGTACATTTGACTTTGTGACGATTGCACATATTGGCGATAGTCGCTGTTATTTGTTAAATGATACAAAATTAGAACAATTAACCGAGGATCATTCTCTCGTAAATGAACTGATTCGTACAGGACAAATATCGAAAATAGATGCAGAACAACATCCGAGAAAAAATGTATTATTACGGGCTGTCGGGACGGAAGAGTCTGTTAATATGGATATGGAAACGATCAATTGGGATGAAAACAATTGTTTACTCCTATGTTCGGACGGATTAACGAATAAAATCCCAGATGATGAAATAGAAACTTATCTACGGACGAAGGAAAATTTGGAGGAAGTATCGAATAAGCTTATTCAAGTGGCAAATGAACGCGGTGGAGAAGATAATATCACACTCGCTATTATTCGCAACGTGTTGGAAGATGAAGTAGGTGAAACAACATGTTAGAAGGGCATTTACTTAGTGAGCGCTACCGAATTAAAAGAACCATTGGTGGCGGTGGAATGGCAAATGTATATTTAGCGAGAGACATTATTTTAGATCGTGATGTAGCAATCAAAGTTCTACGTTTAGAATTTGCCAACGATCCAGAATTCATTGAACGATTTGATCGAGAAGCTCAAGCGGCAACTAGTTTATCCCATCCAAATATCGTTAATATTTATGATGTTGGGGAAGAAGATCATATTTTATATATGGTAATGGAATATATTGATGGCTTCACATTAAAAGAATATATCATGCAAAATGGTCCACTACCGGTAGAAGAGGCACTTGAAGTTATGAAGCAATTAACCGATGCAATTGCCCATGCCCATGCCAATGGTTTAATCCACCGAGATATAAAACCACAAAACATTCTGATGGATCGTTTCGGAAATGTGAAAGTAACAGATTTCGGTATTGCAATTGCGCTTAGTGCAACATCATTGACACAAACAAATTCCATATTAGGGTCTGTTCATTATTTATCACCAGAGCAAGCACGTGGTGGGATGGCAACAAAAAAATCAGATATTTATTCATTAGGGATTGTATTATATGAATTACTAACTGGACAATTACCTTTTTCAGGTCAATCACCAATCTCGATCGCATTAAAGCATTTACAAAATGAAACACCTTCTGTACGAAGTCTTGATGCAAGCATTCCACAAAGTGTTGAAAATATTGTTTTACAAGCGACGGCAAAAGATCCGTTTCATCGTTATAGTTCCGTTTATGGAATGGAACAGGCGTTAAATGTAGCATTAGAACCAAACCATATAAATGAAGCTGTTTATGAACCGCCCCAAGAGGAGGGCGAGGAAACGAAAGCAATTCCAATTATTACAGATGATCGATTACATGCAAGTGATCAAGAAAAAACATTAATCCACCATGAAAGTGAAAAGACAACTGGTCATAAGGATAAACCGAAAGAAAAAAATGGAAAAGAGAAGCCTAAAAAGAAGAAAAAAAAGTTTCGAAAATGGTTACTTGCTGCTTTTATTTTCACGATACTTTTAGGGATCGCTTTTGTTATGTTTTTATTGAGTGGCAACCCAAAAGAGGTGACGATTCCCGACTTAGCTGGTTATGAGTACGAGGAAGCTGTCGCTGAACTAGAAAAAGTAAATTTAAAGGCAAATAAGGAACTTATTTTTTCAGAAGAAATTGAGGAAGGTCTTGTCGTGAAGACAGATCCCGCTGAAGGTAGGAAAGTAAAAGAAAAATCGACAATTGATGTGTATGTAAGTGATGGGCAGGAAAAAGTGACATTTGAAGATTATGTCGGCAAAAATTTTAACCAAGTAAAACGAATTTTAGAAGATGCAGGGTATGAAGTGATCGACTATGGAAAAGAGTCTGACAAACCAGATGGAGAGATCATTAACCAAATCCAGCCTGCAGCAGGCTCTAAAGTAGTTCCAAATGATACGAAAGTAATATTTGAAGTGAGCGGTGGTCCAAAAACAATTAGTTTAAGTAATTTGAGTGGGCTAACATTAAATGAGGCAAAATCCTATGCGGAAAAAAATGGATTACAATTAGAAGTAGCAGAAGAGCATTCTGATTCGGTTGAAGAAGGAGTAATTATTCGGCAAAATCCTGCAGCGAATGCAGATGTCACGATAGGAAGCAGAGTAGATATAGATGTATCGCTTGGTCCAAAAGCATCACCACCGAGTTCACACAATGTCACATTTACCATTCCGTTCCAGCCAGTTGAAAATGACAATGGTGAATTACAAAAAGAGCAAACTGTCCAGATATACGTGGAAGATGTAAATAATGATATTTCGAATGTTTTCCATGAAGAGGTTATTAATAGTAATGAAGAGTACACGTTAACATTAGTTATTGCTCCAGGTGAAACGGCTGAATATAAAGTAGTAAGAGACGGCGTAGTGATTATTGAGCGATCAGTTCCTTATAAGGAAGGTGGATAAATGAAGGAAGGTAGAATCATTAAGGCGTTAAGCGGATTTTACTATGTAAAGTCCAATCATACTATTTATGCTTGTAAAGGAAGAGGTGTCTTTCGCAATCAAAAAATAACCCCTTTAGTTGGAGATTTAGTCATATTTGAACAAACGAACGATGGGGAAGGATATATTAAGGAAATTGACGCTAGGAAAAATGAATTGCAAAGACCGCCAATTGCGAATATTGACCAAGCAGTAGTCGTAAGTTCTGTATGCCAGCCTTCCTTTAGTGCCCTTCTTTTAGATAGATTTTTAGTTATTGTCGAAGCAAAAAAGATCAAACCGATGATTGTTATAACAAAAAAAGATTTAGCCTCAATAGAAGAAGTGGAAGAAATGACTAGTTATAAACAAGCTTATGAAAAGATAGGTTATAAGGTTGAATTTTTATCTTTACAGTCTAGTCAAGGGATGGAGAAAATAAAGCAATTTTTCCAAGATAAAATAACCGTTTTAATGGGGCAATCCGGTGTTGGGAAATCAACTTTATTAAATGCATTAAACCCTGAATTATCCATTAAAACTGGAGAAATTTCGCATAGTTTAGGCCGTGGAAAACATACGACAAGACATGTAGAGTTTCTCCAAATAAACAATGGATTAGTAGCAGATACTCCCGGATTTAGTTCATTAGACTTTCCAGAAATGGAGGCAGAAGATTTATCTGCTTATTTTGTGGAAATGAATAAAAGAAGAGATGCATGTAAATTTAGAAGATGTTTGCATGATCAAGAACCACAATGTGCAGTAAAAAAAGCAGTGGAAAATGGAGAGATAAACAATTACCGTTATGAACATTATTTGCAATTTTTACAAGAAATTATATCGAGAAAGCCGAGGTATTAAAAGATGATTAAAATAGCACCTTCCATATTATCAGCCGATTTTGCAAAATTAGGAGAAGAAATTACAGAGGTAGAAAAAGGTGGGGCGGACTATATTCATGTCGATGTGATGGATGGTCGTTTTGTACCGAATATTACGATTGGTCCACTTATTGTGGAGGCGATTCGGCCTATTACCAATTTACCGTTAGATGTTCATTTAATGATTGAACAGCCTGATAACTATATTCCAGAATTTGCACGTGCTGGTGCATCGATTATTACGGTTCATCAGGAAGCATGTCCCCATCTGCACCGGACGATCCAATTAATTAAGAGTCACGGTGTAAAAGCTGGAGTTGTAATTAACCCGGCAACACCAGTGGAAATGATTAAGGAAACTTTATCCTACATAGATCTTGTGTTAGTTATGACAGTAAACCCTGGCTTTGGAGGACAGTCATTCATTAAAGAAACGATCCCCAAAATTGCGCAATTACATGAATTACGTCAGAAGCATCATTATCCATTTGAAATAGAAGTGGATGGCGGGGTTAATGTTGAAACAGCAAAGTTATGTACAGATGCAGGAGCAGACATTTTAGTTGCCGGAAGTGCTGTTTTTAATCAAGAAAATAGACAAATGGCAATGGAAGCAATAAGACGTGCCATACATAATTAAAAAGTTTCTTCTCTTTTTTCGTTAAAACAATGATAAATGTTCTTTTTATTAAAATAAGTGCATACGATATGTATTAGATGATTAGTGAATAGTTTGTGAGAGATTATTATTGTTTTTAACTGATTAGGAGGAGGAATAATGAAGTTTTATACAATTAAACTCCCAAGATTTATCGGTGGAATTGTTAGAGTGATGATGGGCATGTTTAAAAAAGATTAAGTCATTCGCATCTTTTTTCGCTTATCCAGTGTGTATTCGTTGTTATTTAATGTGAAATGTTTGTTCGTTTTTTACTTATGATACTTTCATGCTTAAAAGATGGACGTGGTTCTACTCAACATCATATTATTTGTTAGCACTAAAAAAGCACCCAAAATAAAAGGGTGCTTTCAGTATTAGTTGACTGTTAAACGCGTTTAACTTTTCCAGATTTTAAAGCTCTTGCAGAAACATAAACTCGTTTTGGCTTGCCATCTACCATAATTCTTACTTTTTGTACGTTAGCTTTCCATTTACGTTTATTTGCATTCATAGCGTGAGAACGATTATTTCCAGTTCCAGTTTTACGTCCAGTAATAACACATTTTCTTGACATGAAAACCCCTCCTTACTACATATACATATGTCAATTCATACTTATATAATTTATCATATCAAGCGGAAGAATGCAATTTAATTTTATTTTACGAGAAAGATTCACACATATAAAACGAATTTTTTTATTTATCCATTCTTGTTGGACGAACGGTACTGGTTGTTAATACATCCAAAGCGTCACTTACTTTTCTAGCGAAATTGCGAGGTTTATCGATCGCTACCCAATGCATAAACATAAGTCGTGGATGGTCAAATAACCAATGGTTATGAACGGCTGTAACCAATATACCATGATCTTGTAATTTACGGATAAATGGATTTATTTCTTCTTGAAGGATAACAGTTTCTCCACTACAAAGGGCACGACCATCCCTTGAGATAGATTCGAATGTAAACATTTGTGGAATTAATAAAAACGAGCGTCCTCTTCTACCAAGAACAGTAGGCTTAATATTAAGCCGTGATTTCATGACAATGCATTGACCATTTTCGAGTGAATGCATTGTTCCACCAAGAATATCATTAAAGTCTTCACACAGATGTTGTAAACGACTCGGATTAGGTTTCATTCTACGATGTTGTGAATGATCCCATTTCTCCTCATGAATACAATCCTCACAAGATTCTGATTCACCAAATACATTTCTTGTCGTTAATACTTCCATCGCACGACTTAATTTGCTCGCAAAAGAAAGCGGTGGATCGATCGATTCAAAATGCATATAATACAATCTAGGGCTGTCAAAAAGCCAGTGGTTGTGTACTGCCGTTACTTTAATATCTCTTCTTCTTAGCTCACTTATAAATGGGTTAATTTCCTCTTGAAGGATAACGGTTTCCCCAAGACAAAGCGCCCGTCCCTCCCTATCAATATTTTCAAACGAAAAGGCTTGTGGAACAAACATAAAAGAATTAGCTTCTCTCCCTAACACAGTAGGATGTATATTTGTACGTGAGCGAGTCGCTATACAAACATTGTTAATAACACCTGGTGTAGAGTCAAGTATGTCCGCAAACTCCTGACAAAGTTTTGTTGGTTCTACATGATCCATAAATATCCTCCTCCAATTATGATGAAACTCTTATAGCATATGTATTTTCTAGAAAATAGATTGTGTTTTTAAACGGTGTCACTCTACCTAGCCTTTAGAAGAAATAGGTATGGTAATGAGGAATTCTTTCACTTATTGCAAAAAGTCTGTACAATGTAGGAATATATTTCATCCTTTTGACACCATAAGGGTTGTTAAGGGCTTAAATTAAAACCACTCTAAACTCCGCCCAAAACTCACAAATTTTCGCTGACAAGAAGGTATTTACGGCTCTATTATTAGTACTAGTATTTGAATGTCCATAAGTCCTGTGATCTCTTCTGCAGTTTACCTAAACGCGTCTAGCGACTAGTAGCTGCAGATTTCGCCCTCATTTATAAGTTTCTCCTTTTATGTTTCAAGTAATCCTCTTCCATGTAATTAAGTGTTAGTCATAGATGAAAGAAACTTTTTTAGTATTACTGATTGATTGTCTTTTCTCCATACGATAGACGTTCTAACGAAAAGGAGACATTTTCCACTTTTTGTGAATGACTCCAAGGAGTGGAGAGAAAGATGAAGGTGATAAAGCTATCCCCATACTAGATGCAACTAGTGTAAGAACTGTATGAAGGTCATGGACCAGGATAGTGATACTTGGCAGAGTGCCAGTTTGCTTGAGGATTTTCATAACGTTATCCCTTGAGGATAACGTTCCCTTACTTATTCGGTTGATATTACCGCCTCTACGATCATTGCGTTAGCGGATAAAAACAGAAGGAATAGCCGTTGGTGAGCAATGGACAAATGTACTTAAACAAGGATTCTACTTATATAAAATGGCAAATCTTGATATAACAAGTATTGAAAATGTTAGAAATACAATTGCCCATATTGGTAGAACCATCAATGAGCTGGAAGTGAGTTTTTAACGTTCTTTCATTTCTTCCTATTAACAGTAGATATAGTTTCCTTCACTACCATAAGGAACGGCTCTTGAAGGATTGAGTTAAACAAACAACTTGCATGGAGTGCAGTTTATTTTAAATGTAGCACCGTTGATGGAATATTAGGACCTAACAGAGTAGATACCATTAGACGATTCCAACTGGTTTACTTGCCTTATGAGGTTGACGGTGTATATGGTCGGAATACACATAAGCTGTGCTTAAATCGAAAGGTTATTAACTTAGTGAAGTAAAATGTTTGTTTGAACCCGAAAGTTTGTCTATTCAAAAACATAAGCATTTCATATGTTATTAGTAGGAAGGTCGGCCAGCCTTAATCTTAAGGAGGGGGATTGGACTTATGTGTTTTTGGGATGATCTTGTATTTGGTCGTTGCAGAAGATGTCGTCGTTGCTGTCACAGGTGTAGATGTATAAGGGGATGGTAACGTTACAGTAATAAATAAAACATAGCCCCTCAATCGTGAGGGGCTATTTATCATATGGTCGACGGTTTGAAATGCATCTTGTTCCCTTTTAAATTACGCCAAATTATTTACTCGGGCTTTATGATTCCCCATATATGAATATGTTCTAATCCAAGCCCCGATCCTATTTAGCTCTGATAATCCATCTAAAGTTTTACACAATCCAATATCATAATCAATAAACGGAAGTTCATCTCTTATTTCTTCTTCAGTAAAATTCATAAATGAACACCCTCTAAAATTAGTTTATATAATATGATCTTATAATTTAGCACATCCGCAATAGATATGTTTCAAGCTTTACACGATTCCCGTTTTATTCTCTACATAGAAAAAAGTCCTTTTCGGATTATTTTTCCAGTTGTAAAGAAACATTCGTTCGCATACAATAAGAATGATAGGAGGGAACGAATGTGCGTAACGAATTAATTAAGTATGTGAAACGTTGTCCAACATTAGTGATTATGTATATGGATGATAAAGGTATTATAACAAAACGAACTGTAAGAGTACTGAAAATGAACAGTTCAACTTTTACAGCATATTGTTATTTAAGAAACGCAAGACGTACTTTTAAAATAAACAATTTGTTGGCCATTATCCCTATAACAGAAAGGGTGGTAATATGAAAGTGAACGATCGTGGCACAATGAAATGGACATCATTAATGCTTCCAGAACATATAGAAATGTTAAACAAAATGTGGGAAGAACAAGAACATAAAGAAATGCCTGTCCTGGATGAACAACAGATAGCAGAAAATAATATGCTGTTGCGGGATGCGTTAGAAAATGATTTGGAAATACGAATAAAATATTATGTCGATCATGAATATAAAACCATAGAAGGTCGCTTGCTGTATATTGATATTTTAAATGAGAGACTGTTTACTGATGAGATAGAAATAAAATTAGAACATATAATAGAAGTTATTTTATTATAATTTCGTTGGAGGGTTAATTTTATGGAGAAAGACGCTTATTTGCGCTACTTCTTTTATATATATTGTACTTCAGTCCCCACTTATTTTACTAGCCCCAAAATTGCCCCCATAGGAATACTATTATATGGTTTTTTTAAGAAGTAGTATTTATAAAGTATCTCCTTAAACTTATATACTCTTTGACTTAGTAACAATTAAATAATATACTTTGGTAAGCATTTATACTAAATGTAGTAATATTGTTTTTATACATTCATTTTTATAGTTCGGATACAAATAGTTTAGGGGAGGTATCTTAATGAATACAAATATAATAAATAGTTCCACACTTATACAAATGATTCAAATGGGGGCTACTAATTTATCCAATTATAAAGAAATAATTAATAAACTAAATGTCTTTCCTGTTCCTGATGGAGATACAGGTACAAATATGAATTTATCGATGTCTTCTGGTGTAAAGGAAATTAACAACATAGCGAATGAAGAAATGTCTACTGTTGTAAACGCTTTTGTTAAAGGATTATTAATGGGAGCTCGTGGAAATTCTGGTGTCATTTTATCCCAATTATTTCGTGGGTTTTCATCAAGTTTAGAAGGAAAAAACGAAATAAACGCCATCGACTTAGCAACTGCGTTAGATGCTGGAGTTCAGGTTGCTTATCAATCAGTAACTACACCAGTAGAGGGGACTATTTTAACAGTTGCGAAGGATGCGGCAAAAGTTGCAGTAGAGGAAGCTCAAAAAGTAAAAAATATTACTGAATTAATGGAAAAAGTAGTAGAAGCAGCCAAAAAATCATTGGAACGTACACCAGACTTGTTACCGATATTAAAAGAAGTCGGAGTAGTTGATTCTGGTGGTAAAGGTCTCGTTGTCATATATGATGGATTTCTAGCAGCATTAAAAGGCGAAGAAATTTCAGGAAAAGATGAAACAAATATGGAAATGAGGATTCAACAAGAACATGAGCATGCAGTACAATCTTTCATCAGTGCAGAATCAATTGAATATGGCTATTGTACAGAGTTTTTTGTTGAATTTGATCCAGAAAAACTAGACAAAACTCCATTTGATGAGAATGCCTTTCGTACGACATTAAGCGAATATGGTGATTCTTTATTAGTTGCATCAGACCATGATTTTGTAAAAATACATATTCATACCGAATACCCGGGAAAAGTAATGACAATTGCACAGCAATATGGACAATTAACGAAAATTGACATTGAAAATATGCGAAAACAATATGCATCCATTATTGACGAATCTTTAGAAGGTAAAGGACAAGAAGTGGAAAAAGAATATGGAATTATTGCGGTTGCATTCGGCAGTGGGTTGAAAGAAATGTTTGAAAGTATTGGGGCTACAACGATTATCGAAGGTGGCCAAACGATGAACCCGAGTACGGAAGATTTACTAACCGCCATTGAAAAAACGAATGCTAAACATACGTTTATTTTCCCGAATAATAAAAACATTATTTTATCCGCCAACCAAGCAAAGGAATTATCAACGAAAAATATTATTATTATTCCAACAAAAACAATACCTCAAGGGATTAGTGCTCTGTTTGCATTTGACGAGGAAGAGTCCGTCGATACGAATGAAGAAAATATGATGGCAGCAATCGAGGATGTAAAGACTGGTCTTGTTACGTATGCGACTCGTGATACAGTTATTCACCATATGGAAATTAAAAAGGATTCTTACATGGGATTAAACGACGGGACGATTAAGGTGACAAATCCGGATAAATTAGAAACGGTACAATTATTAATAAACGAAATAATTGATGAAGATGACGAAATTATAACGATATTTTATGGTGAAGATGTACAAGAAGACGAATTAAATAGATTAAAACACTATGTGAATGAACATGTAGAAGATGTGGATGTTGAATTTTATTTTGGTAATCAACCGATCTACTCATTTATTTTAATGGTTGAATAAACGTAATCAGTTAAAAACTAGCCTTATTTCTACATAAATTAAATGATTTCCTTTAGGATTAAGTTGGTGTAGTAAGAGCTACATGTAAACGATGAACGCAACTTTATGAGTATTTTCAAAAGTTGCGTTTTTTTCGTTTGCCCTTATCATCTACACGATATTGTACGTGGAACAGTCGTACGATAATTTTCTATCATTAACGATTTCAACTTGTTATAATAATAAATAAACGATTGTCCGAAAAAATGTGTGTGGAAATTCTTATAAAAGTGCGTGTTCAAAAAGAGGATAAAAAGGATCGAGCAGTTCGAGGCGGTGTAGCTTTGAGCAAATGTTTTAACACGCCGGAAAAGTTGTCTTCTTTTCCAAGGAACGGAGCGTATGCAATTTAATACGTGAGTAGCGGAAAAGCAAGCCAACAAAGAAATGCGAAGTGTCATTTTTACGGACTTTTTGAACAACCTCTAAAAGAGAAAGAGTGAATAAAATTTGTTAACAGATTCGGTAGATATGCTAAAAGGGGTAGGAGAAAAGCTTAAAAATGATCTTGCCTTAATGGACATATACACGATGGAAGATCTTCTTCATTATTTTCCATTTCGTTACGATGTAGCAGAAATTAAGCCATTGTCAGAGTTGGTTCATGACGATCATGTTACTATTGTTGGTCAAGTAATCCATGATCCCTCTATTACACACTATGGCAGAAAGCGTTCTCGACTCACATTTAATATTAAAGTCGAACATGCCGCCGTCAAGGCGGTTATGTTTAATCGAACTTTTGCAAAAAAACATCTCCCTCAAGGTACAATTGTTACTTTATCCGGGAAATGGGATGCTCATCGTCTCCAAATTACTGTAAGCAACTATCAGGTTGGTTATCCAAATACAGACGTCCATATTCAACCAATATATTCTGTAAAAGGCGATGTCAAACCTGGAAAGTTAAAAGTATTGATCAAACAATGCATCGACCATTATCTTGATGAAATAGAAGAAATTTTGCCTGATACATACTTAACAGCTTACAAATTGCCAACACGAAAAGACGCTCTAAAAATGATCCACCATCCATCAAGTCAAGCACAACTGAAACATGCGCGAAGAAGATTTATTTACGAAGAATTATTATTATTTCAACTAAAAATGAATCTATTAAAAAAACATCATCGCCAACTATCAGAAGGTAGAAAACAGGAACTCGATGATGCTAAGGTTGCACGTTTCATCAAAAAACTACCCTTTACATTAACAGGTGCACAGAGGAATTCTTTAGACGAAATATTGGTAGATATGAAAGCTTCGATCCAAATGAATCGACTACTTCAAGGGGATGTAGGGTCTGGAAAGACGGCGGTTGCAACCATATGTTTATATGCATCTATCACAGCAGGTAATCAAGGTGCATTTATGGTGCCAACTGAAATTTTGGCTGAACAGCACTATCAATCGATTGTTAAGTTGCTTGGCTCTGAAACTAAGATTGCCCTACTTACCAGTTCGGTAAAAGGAAAAAAACGTCAAGAGATACTTGACGGCATTAAAAAGAATGATATTCAAATTGTGATAGGTACCCATTCATTAATTCAAGACGATGTTATTTTTCATCAATTAGGATTAATTATCATTGATGAACAGCATCGCTTCGGTGTTGAACAACGGCGAACATTACGGGAAAAAGGGCTTGAACCAGATGTATTATTTATGACAGCTACACCAATTCCACGTACACTTGCTATTACTGCTTTTGGCGATATGGATATTTCAATTATTGATCAATTGCCAGCAGGTCGAAAAGAGATCGAAACATATTGGGTAAAAGATAATATGTTAGACAGGGTGTTACAATTTATTGAAAAAAGAATTGCTCATGGTGAACAAGCATATATCGTGTCTCCTTTAATTGAAGAATCGGAAGCATTTGATTATCAAAATGCCATTGATTTATACCATCAACTAGAGACATACTACCCAGCCCATATAAAGATAGGCTTATTACATGGAAGGCTCCCAAATGATGAAAAAGAAGGAATGATGCAGCAGTTTATCCAAAACAAAATCCATATTCTCGTTGCTACTACAGTCATTGAAGTAGGAGTAAATGTACCAAATGCAAGTGTCATGGTTATTTATGATGCAGAACGTTTTGGATTATCTCAGTTACACCAGCTTAGGGGGAGAGTTGGTAGGGGGGATCAACAAAGCTATTGTATTTTAATTGCAGATCCAAAAGGAGAAGTTGGAAAAGAGAGAATGCGAATTATGACGGAGACAAATGATGGTTTTCGATTATCAGAAGAAGACTTAAAATTAAGAGGCCCTGGAGATTTTTTCGGAAAAAAACAGAGCGGATTACCAGAATTTAAAGTTGCCGATTTAATTCATGATTACCGAGCATTAGAAGTTGCTAGGAAAGATGCTGCGTACATCATTTCAAATCATTTATTAGAAACAGATAGGGCCTATCTAAGTTTAAATAAAATGCTTGAAGAATATACAGAACAACAAAGGTTTGATTAGGCGATCATCACGAAAGTAAGATGTACTGAAATAGCCATGGAAAGAGCTTGGATAGGTCTCTATAGAAAAGCAGATTGTGATCCACTCCCACAGACTTTGTAAACAGTAAAGTAGGAGAAGTGATTTGCGGCGGCATCCCCTTCCAATCTTATTTTTCTAAGCAAATAATTCAACATGAAGTAATCATGAAGATGAAAGTTTGATATTTTGCCCCTTGCATTTTTAAACATGGTGTTATATATTACTATTATTACCTAGTCATAATTACGTGCTATGGATGTGTAAAAAATGAGGATGAAAAAAGATAAACGCCAACAATTATTAGTTGAAAAAATAGAGAGTACACCCTTTATTACGGATGAAGAGTTAGCGAATTATTTTAAAGTAAGTATTCAAACGATTCGCTTAGACCGGTTAGAATTGTCCATCCCGGAGCTAAGGGAGAGGATAAAATCTGTGGCGACGAATCACTGGAATGAAACAGTCAAGTCTTTACCGCTTGAAGAGGTCATTGGAGATATTATTGACTTAGAGTTAGACAAACGAGCGATATCGATTATGACAATTCAACGTGAGCACGTTTTTTCGAGGAATAAAATCGCTCGTGGACATCACCTTTTCGCGCAAGCAAATTCATTGGCTGTCGCCTTAATAAACGATGAACTAGCTTTAACGAGAAAGTCGGAAATTATGTTTAAACGACAAGTGAACCTGAAAGAACAAGTAGTTGCAAAAGCAGAGGTAAAGGATGTTCAAAAAAATGGAATTACGATCGTCAACGTTCAAAGTTATGTAAAAAATGAACTAGTTTTTACAGGCGAATTTCATATGTATCGTTCAAGTGGAGACAAAAAGGAGACATAATTCATGAAAATAGCGATAGATGCAATGGGGGGAGACAACGCGCCAAAAGTAGTGGTAGAAGGCGCGATGGAAGCCATTGATAATGTGAAAGAATTACATATTACATTAGTTGGTAATGAAAATGAAATTAAAAAATATTTATCGAATGATGAACGAATTACCATTATTCATACGAACGAAATGATCGAAGGAGATGAAGAGCCGATTCGAGCGGTGCGGAGGAAAAAAAATGCTTCTGTTGTCTTAATGGCAAACGAAGTAAAAGAAAAGCGGGCGGATGCTTGTATTTCAGCAGGCAATACAGGAGCCCTCGTCGTCTCTGGACTGTTTGTAGTCGGACGTACAAAAGGAATTGATCGTCCAGCACTAAGTCCGACTTTGCCAACAGCAGATGGAAAGGGATTTTTATTACTTGATGCAGGAGCAAATGTCGATGCAAGTGCACACAATCTCGTACAATATGGAGTGATGGGCTCCATCTATTGTGAAAAAGTTAGAATGATTCCAAAGCCAACAGTAGGTTTATTAAATGTCGGGACAGAGGATGGAAAGGGTAATAATGTAACGAAAAAAGCATTTCAACAACTGGCCAATGCACCGATCCATTTTATTGGCAATGTGGAGGCAAGAGATTTACTTAATGGGGTTGCTGATGTCGTTGTCACTGATGGATTTAGCGGTAATATTACATTGAAATCAATTGAAGGAACCGCTTTACACGTAATGAAGTTACTTAAAAATACATTAACATCTTCTTTAAAGACGAAGCTTGCCGCTGGACTAATAAAAAATGATTTAAAAAAACTAAAAAACGAACTTGATTATCCAGAATATGGTGGTGCGGCATTATTTGGATTATCAGCCCCTGTCATTAAATCGCACGGATCATCGAATAGTCGTGCTATATACCATACGATTAAACAAGCATGTCATATGATTGAAAACGACGTTATTGGTACGATTGAAAGAACTGTAACATCGTTAGATTTTGTGGAGGAGGAATAATAGATGAAAAAAATTGCATTCATGTTCCCAGGGCAAGGATCACAAGTAGTAGGAATGGGAAAAGAGTTATATGATCAATATGAGGAAGTAAAGCAACTCTATACGTTAGCGAACAATGTTTTACATAAGGATATTACGGATATAATGTTTAACGGACCACAAGAGACATTAACAGAAACAGAAAATGCTCAACCAGCCTTACTGTTAAATAGTATTGCTGTCTTCACTTTGCTAATAAAAGAAAATATTACTCCGGTCATGACGATTGGTCATAGTTTAGGAGAGTATAGTGCCTTAGTTGCCGCTCAAGCTCTTTCTCTTGAAGAAGCACTTCCATTAGTGATGACACGTGGTAGGTTAATGGAAAAAGCTTTCCCCAAAGGAAAAGGGACAATGGCAGCTGTACTTGGCATGAAAGAAGAAGAAATACGTGTAGAACTTGAAAAAATTTCGGAAGAAGAAATAGTAGATATTGCTAACTTAAATTGTCCAGGACAAATCGTTATTTCAGGTTCTAGAGGTGGTATCGAAGAAGCGGGAGAACTTTTAAAGGATGCTGGGGCAAGACGAGTTCTGCCTCTAAATGTGAGCGGACCATTCCATTCACGATTGATGCAATCGGCAAATGACACCTTTCAAGACTCATTAAACCAAGTAACATTTCACGATGCGACGGTTCCAGTTTATGCAAATGTAACCGCAGGGGCTGTGACAGATAAAGAAGAAATAAAACAGTTATTAATTCAACAACTATATTCCCCTGTTCGTTTTGAAGAATCAATTAACAATATGATCAAAGAGGAAGTCGACGCTTTCGTTGAAGTAGGAACAGGAAATGTATTATGTGGTTTAGTCCGAAAAATTAATCGTAAAATAAAAACATTTGCTGTCCAAGATCAAGAATCTCTTGAGCAATTTCTATCTTGGTATAAGGAGGATGCCTAATATGTTAAAAGGTAAAACAGCACTCGTTACAGGTTCATCACGTGGGATTGGACGAGCGATCGCATTAGCATTAGCAGAAAAAGGGGCAAATATTGCTGTCAACTATGCTGGAAATGAAACAAAAGCAGAAGAGGTTGTCCAGGAATTAAAAGACCTAGGTGTAGAAGCAATTAAAATCCGTGCGAATGTAGCGGATGAACAAGATGTAAAAGCAATGATAAAAGAAGTGATAAAAACATTTGGCACACTCGATATTCTAGTAAACAACGCTGGGATTACGAGAGATAACTTATTAATGCGAATGAAAGTAGAAGAGTTTGATGATGTCATTGAAACAAATTTAAAAGGTGCTTTTCTTTGTACAAAAGCAGTAACAAGACAAATGATGAAACAACGTGCAGGAAAAATAATTAATATCGCATCCATTGTTGGGGTTAGTGGAAATGCAGGACAAGCAAATTATGTTGCTGCAAAAGCTGGGATGATTGGATTAACAAAATCAACAGCGAAAGAACTAGCATCCCGTAATATTCTCGTCAATGCGATTGCACCAGGATTTATTACGACAGATATGACAGATGTGTTAACAAATGAACAAAAGACTGCAATCCTATCAACCATTCCATTAGAAAAATTAGGAGAACCAGAAGATATTGCCAATGTTGTCTGTTTTCTAGCATCAGATGATGCAAAATATATAACTGGTCAAACGATTCATGTTGATGGTGGCATGGTTATGTAATAAAAGTATCACTAGTAATTTTAGTTGAATTCACATATACTATTGGAGGGAGGTGAAAGAGATGTCAGAAGTATTTGATCGCGTAAAAGAAATTATCGTTGAACAATTAGATGTAGAGGAATCAGAAATTACGATGGAAGCCTCTTTCAGAGATGATTTAGAAGCAGATTCATTGGACGTTGTTGAGCTTGTAATGGAATTAGAAGATGAGTTTGATTTAGAAATCGCTGATGAAGAAGCAGAAAACATTAATACTGTTGGTGATGCTGTTAACTATATTGAAGGCAAGCAATAATGAGCATGTGCACTTATGAATGACAGTATTATGTATAAAGTTGCTATTATATAAAATATTAGTAGTATACATAAGAGAACTTTGTAACTACCATGATTTTAAGTCTCGCATGTGCGGGACTTTTCCATTTTCTTTTAAAGGGGTGAGTAAATTGGACGTAAAGAAGTTTAAAAAAACATTATCGATCTCGTTTTCTAATGAAGAGCTATTAATTCAAGCTTTTACCCATTCATCATATGTGAATGAGCATCAAAATAGACATTTATCTGACAATGAACGTTTGGAATTTCTCGGAGATGCTGTACTAGAGTTAGCGGTTTCTGATTATTTATATAAACGGCATAAACAGATGAGTGAAGGTGAATTGACTAAATTAAGAGCGAATATTGTTTGTGAGGAATCTTTATATCACTTCGCTGAAATTTTAGGATTGAGTGAATATATTTTATTAGGTAGAGGAGAAGAACGAACAGGTGGTAGAAATAGACAAGCTTTACTTGCCGATGTGTTTGAAGCATTTCTAGGTGCGCTCTATTTAGACCAAGGCATGGCTGTTTGTCAATCGTTTCTAGAATGTCACGTGTTCCCTCATATTACTAGTGATGCTTTTTCGCATGTGATGGATTATAAAACAAAATTACAAGAGCTTATTCAAAAAGAAAAAGGAAACACATTAAAATATAAAATCGTTGAGGAAAAAGGACCTTCCCATGCGAAAGAGTTTAGTGCACAAGTGACGGTTAATAATAAAATAAATGCCATTGGAATCGGCCGTTCCAAAAAAGAGGCAGAACAATTTGCGGCTAAAAAAATGCTTGAACAATTAAAAAGGAACCATAAATAGATACAGTGCTCAAGTTGACTTTGGATTACCTGTTTGCTCTAAGCAGTCTGTTTACATCTAGACTCACCTACTATTTTCGTTACGTTTGTTGCTATTAACACGCACTTGAGATAAACTGCACAGTAACTTTTATAGTGAATGTGAATGTGTCTTACCGCTACGGAAATACACTCCGCCTTTTGAGACAACTGAAAAGGTTATAAAAAAATTGGGGATAGATTCGTATACTACCGCATCCTGAATATGCTTCGCTTTCCGTGGGCGGCTGTTGAGCCTCCTCACTCGCTTTGCTCGTTGTGTGGTCTCATCTAGGCCTTTCCTCCCGCAGGAGTCTACGCATATTCAGGCTGCTATAAATGTGCTTAATCATTATTTTTCCGATAATCACTTTGCAGTGGTCTCCTTGCTATCCAATAGGAATCTCCGTGTATTTCCTTCGCTGGGATGTGTAATAGAATAGTACGAGGCATTTGTTTTCACTATTCTGGTGGTTGTTTGGAGCGAAGGATCATTGACTCCTGTGGGAAAAGCGCGTGTCCGAAGACCCCGCAGAGTGGTTTTCTCGAGGAGGCTGAGGCCGTGCCCACGGAAAGCAATGGTCCGTAGCGGAAAACAACCTAGCAGTTACTGCACAGTTTCGTTCTTATATGAACAACATCTATTGATTGGAGAAGTAGCTTAACCAAGCGAACTGTTTGAACTCATTTTATTCGTGCGAAAGTTGAGTAAATAATAACAGTATAAATCAAAAAAATCGTTGAAAAGCTCCTTCTATTAAGAGAGAACTATCAATTCCAACGATTTTCAGGTTGTTTTTATTCACGTTTTTTTGCTTATACTTTTCGTACAGAGCGTAATTCATCCACAAATGCTTGTGTTTCAGCTGGACTTAAAGAGCCAGATGTAACGACATGATCATATAAAAATTTTAAATCATCATATTTATTTAAATCATAGTCTTTTTCATCTAATAGCATACGATTAGCGACACCTAGTTTGTCGACTAATTGTTCTAAAATGTATTTCAAGTTTTCCTGTGAAGGTTTATCTAAATTCATATCGGTTCCCCCGCAATTTAAAATATATATATATAAAATAACTTAAAATTAGTTTACAATGATATAGAACATAACACAAATATTTGTATGGAAATATTGATGAATGATTCATTTTTCCTATCCATATGCGTGAAGTTTAATAAGGAGAATGTTTATGTTTTTAAAGCGTTTAGAGACGGTTGGCTTTAAATCTTTTGCTGAACGTACAACGATAGAGTTTGTTCCAGGCGTAACGGCAGTAGTCGGTCCTAATGGAAGTGGAAAAAGTAATATTATTGATGCCATTCGTTGGGTGTTAGGGGAACAATCAGCAAAGTCATTGCGTGGTCAAAAAATGGAAGATATAATTTTTCAAGGTAGTGATACGAGAAACCCGCTAAATTTTGCAGAGGTGTCTTTAGTATTACATAATGAAGATAATGAATTACCAATTGATTACCATGAAGTGAATGTAACGAGACGTGTTTATCGTTCGGGTGAAAGTGAATTTTTTATTAATAAACAATCGTGTAGATTAAAAGATATCGTCGATTTATTTATGGATACTGGGCTCGGACGAGAGTCATTTTCTATTATTGGACAAGGAAGAATTGATGAAATTTTAAGTTCGAAAGCGGAAGAACGGCGTGCAATTTTTGAAGAAGCTGCAGGTGTTTTAAAATATAAACAACGAAAACATAAAGCAGAATTTAAACTGAAAGAAACAGCCGATAATTTAGATCGAGTGGAAGATATTATTCATGAAATTGAACAGCAAATCGAACCATTACAAGAACAAGCCGCAACGGCATTAAAGTATAAGGAAAAAAAAGGACATTTAGAAAAAGTAGAAATAGCTTTATTAGTGACTGAAATCGAACATCTTCATACAGAGTGGCAAGAACTCCTTCATAAAATAGAGGAAGAAAAATTGCTAGAAATAAAAGAAAAAACAGCGATTCAAGAACGCGAAGCAAATGTGACAAAAGATAGGCATTATCTGGAAGAGCTTGACCAGCAAATAACAACGTTACAAAATAAGTTATTAACAGCGACAGAACAACTTGAAAAATATGAAGGAAAACGAAATGTACTGATTGAGCGCTCGAAACATATGCAAGAAAATAAACAAAAACTAGTCCATGAACAACATGTCTTGGGAGAAAGATTGGCACAAACGAAAACGTCCTTAACGACTGAACGTGAGCAATTAAAACATGTAACAGAAACGGTTCAACAAGTGAAAACACAAATAAAACAACTAGAAAATAAACTTTTTCATGGACTTGATGCCGTAAAAGAAGAAATAGAAGATTTAAAATCAGATTACATCGAATATTTAAATGAGCAAGCTGTGCTACAAAATGAATTACAATCTACTGAAAAACAATTAACTCAAATAGATGGACAGAAACAACAACAAAGCGATTCACATAAAAGTTTTTTAGAAGAAGAAGAAAATTTTCTTCAAGAAAAACAGCAAATAGATGAAAAAATACAAATGAATCATGAAAAAGTTCAAAAGCAAGAGGATTACATTACGGAACTAAAGGAACATTTAGCGAGCGAACGTAATCAGTACGATGTGATGCAGCAAAAGCTGTATGAAGGAAATGAACATATCGCAAAATTAACATCAAGAAAAGAAATGTTAGTCGAAATGAAAGAGACTTTTCAAGGTTTTTTTTACGGGGTAAAAGAAATTTTACAAGCTAGTAAAGAAAATCGTTTGCAAGATATCGAAGGGGCGGTATTGGACTTAATACAAGTACCGACAAAATATATGACGGCAGTCGATACCATTTTAGGGGCACAAGCCCAATATGTTGTCGTTTCAAACGATATGGTGGCAAGAAATGTCATTCATTGGCTGAAAAAAGAAAATAAAGGTAGGGCAACCTTTTTACCATTACAATCGATTGAAACGAGAACAATTCCAGACCATTTGATCCGAACTGTGGAACAGCATGAAGGCTTTCTTGGCATTGCTGCAAACATTGTCCAAACAGATAAAAAATATGACAAAGTAAAAGAACACCTGATGGGAAATGTCATTATTACGGATACTTTACAACATGCTAACGAAATTGCTCAAAAAACGAATAGACGTTTTCGGGTCGTTACACTTGATGGGGATGTTGTAAATCCGGGGGGATCGATGTCAGGTGGAGCTAAAAAGAAAACAAATCAATCCTTATTTTCACGAGAAAAGGAAATTACACTATTAGAAGAAAAACTTCATGAATTTGAAATGCGGCGAAATGATTTTTCCACTAAAGTTAATAAACAAAGGGAGAAAATCATGCAGCTTGAACATGAAGTTACTAAGGCAGAACAGGATTTGCAACAATGTAAAAACAACTTAGAAATAGTTCAAGCGAATGAGAGCGAGCTTGCGATAAAACTTAGAAGAGCAAAAGATAATTTAACGACTTATCATGTAGGTATGGAACAATTAGAGGAAGATAGAGCGCGTTATAAAAAACAAAAAGAGTCAATCGTTAAAAGATTAGAAACAATGAATACGAAAATAATGAATACGGAACAAACAATTGAAAGATTAACATATGAAGAACAAACCGTAAAAGATAATGAAAAAAATACAGAAAAGCAATTACATGAATTACAAATTACGGTTGCTGAAAGGGAGGAAAGAAGGAAAAACCATTTACATCGTATCGACGGTTTGCAGGAGCAATGTAACCAATTAGAAGCTGAAAATAACGAGATAACCGAACAAATGGAAGAAATAAAACAACTAGAACAATCGGCAAATAGGGAAGATGAATTAGGTGAACAGATCGAAAAATATAAACAGCTTCGTCATGATACGATGATGAAAATTGAACAACTACGAGCTGAACGTAAAAAGAAAATGCAGCTTACAGATGATGAGGAAACAGAAATAAGAGGATTATACAAAAATCACGAAAAGTTTGTCCAAACGATTCAAGAAAAAGAGGTACAAGCAAACCGGCTTGATGTAGCATTAGAAAACCGTCTATCCCTATTACAAACCGAATACGTAATGACCTATGAAAAGGCAGCTGAAATGTATGATAAGGTTGAGAATATAGAACGGGCGAAAGCAGAAGTTAAAACAATTAAACGCTCTATTGATCAATTAGGAACTGTTAATATCGGAGCGATTGAAGAATATGAGCGAATCAAGGAGCGATACACATTTTTATCCGAGCAACAAAATGACTTAATTGCTGCGAAAAATACCTTGCATACAGTTATACGGGAAATGGATGAAGAGATGACAGCACGGTTCAGCACAATGTTTGTTCAAATACAGTCCTCTTTTACGAATGTCTTTAAACAATTGTTTGGTGGTGGTCATGCTGAATTAACATTAACTGATCCAAATAATTTACTTGAGACAGGAATTGAAATCGTCGCTCGCCCTCCTGGGAAAAAATTACGTTCCCTTGGACTTCTATCAGGTGGGGAACGCGCCTTAACAGCGATTGCTTTATTATTTGCTATTTTACGTGCACGTCCCGTACCGTTTTGTATCCTTGATGAAGTGGATGCGGCACTAGATGAGGCAAATGTAGTTCGGTTTGGAAATTACTTAAAAACATTTAGTGAAGAATCACAATTTATTGTGATTACTCATCGAAAGGGAACAATGGAAGAAGCAGACGCTTTATATGGTGTCACCATGCAAGAACTTGGTGTATCACGCCTTGTTTCTGTAAGACTCGAAGACACATCAGACCTTGTGGAATCAACGTAAAGATTTAAGAAAGGAAGAAGGACATTGAGTTTTTTTAACAAACTTAAAAATCGTTTTATTAAAAATGAAGAAGAAACAGAAACATATAAAGAGGGGATGAAAAAAACTAGACAATCATTTACCGATAAAATAAATGATTTAATGGCACGATACCGTCAAGTTGACGAGGAGTTTTTTGAAGAGCTAGAAGAGGCGCTTATCATGTCCGATGTTGGTGTTTCCACTGTAATGGATTTAATTGATGAACTTAAATTTGAAGTGAAACGTCGTAATATAAAAGAAACGAATGAAGTAAAAGATGTCATCTCCGAAAAATTAGTAGAAATTTATTATCATGATGACGATGAAACGGTAGAACATATCAATATCCAGGAAAATGAGCTTACGGTGATTTTAGTCGTTGGTGTAAATGGAGTCGGAAAAACGACTTCGATTGGTAAATTAGCTGCCCAGTTAAAAAAGGAAGGAAAACATGTCGTTTTGGCTGCGGGTGATACGTTTAGGGCAGGAGCAATTGAACAATTAGAAGAATGGGGCAAACGAGCAGAGGTTGAAGTAATCAAGCAGTCAGCTGGAAGTGATCCTGCTGCAGTCATATTTGACGGCATTAAAGCAGCTAAATCAAGAAATGCAGATATATTAATTTGTGATACTGCTGGTCGTTTGCAAAATAAAGTAAATTTAATGAATGAATTAGCAAAGATTCATCGTATCATTGAGCGTGAAGTTCCAAATGCGCCACATGAAGTACTATTAGTATTAGATGCTACAACTGGCCAAAATGCGTTAAGCCAAGCGAAGACATTTTCAGATGCAACAAAAGTATCTGGCATTGTCCTAACGAAATTGGACGGAACTGCAAAAGGTGGAATCGTCCTTGCGATCCGAAATGAATTAAATATACCAGTTAAATTAGTTGGATTTGGGGAAGGAATTAATGATTTGAAAAAGTTTGATGCACATGCATTTGTATATGGATTATTTGCTGATATGCTGGAAGAAGATGAGGATCACCAATAGAATGCTTGTTTAGGTAGCTATGGAAAAGATTGTTACGATTAGAATGAAAAATGTATCATGCACTAAGCAAATCGAATACACGAAGGATTCGGTCGGCTAAAAGTAGCACGGTCCATGCGACCTACGCCAACACTAGCACGTCCTAGGACTCCGCTAAATGCTCGTCCCATCGAAAACATTTGTGGCAACGTATTACACCTGCGATTACTCGGTGCAATAAACATTGTGCGTCGGAGACCCCGCAGGAGCGTAGCACGCGAGAGGGCCCATCAGCTGTCTGTGGTAAGTGAAGTGTATTTGAAATGTGAACGAAGGAATCGGGCTATAAAAAAAGCCTTGATTAAAAAGGATGAAGACACGTGCTTGAAAAAACAACGAAAATTAATATGTTATATGATTTTTATCATGAGCTATTAACGAATAAACAAAAAGAATATATGGAACTGTACTACCGTGAAGATTATTCATTAGGAGAGATTTCGAACTTAAGGGACGTGTCAAGACAAGCTGTTTATGATAACATAAAAAGGACAGAACAATTACTACATTCTTACGAGGAAAAGCTTCATTTATATGAAAAATTTATGAAGCGGAATCAATTACTTACAACGCTACAACAATTAATAATAAACGGATCAGACACTACCGAAATAGTAAAGGTAATGGACAAATTACAGAAAATAGACTAGGAGGATACCTTCTATGGCATTTGAAGGACTTTCAAATCGTTTACAAGAAACGATCAAGAAAATCACTGGTAAAGGAAAAGTTAGCGAACAAGATGTAAAGACGATGGCACGAGAAGTTCGCCTTGCTCTATTAGAAGCAGATGTTAATTTTAAAGTTGTCAGAAGCTTTATCAACGACATAAAAGAACGTGCTATTGGGCAAGAAGTAATGGAAAGCTTAACACCAGGACAACAAGTCATTAAAATTGTCCAAGAAGAGTTGACAAATTTAATGGGTGGCGAACAAAGTAAAATTGCTGTAAGTGACAGACCACCAACAGTCATTATGATGTCCGGGTTACAAGGTGCAGGGAAAACGACAACGACAGGAAAACTCGCCAATTTATTACGAAAACAATACAATAAATCACCTCTGCTCGTTGCATGTGATATTTACCGACCAGCTGCAATTAAACAACTGCAAACACTCGGAAAGCAATTAGATATGCCTGTATTTGAAATGGGAACAGACGTAAGCCCTGTTGAAATAAGTAAAAAAGCGATCGAATACGCTAAACAAGAACATCATGATTATGTACTTATTGATACGGCGGGTCGCCTTCATGTTGATGATACGCTAATGCAAGAATTAGAAGATGTAAAAGCAGAAGTAAAACCGGATGAAATTTTTCTCGTCGTTGATGCGATGACAGGACAAGATGCGGTAAATGTTGCGGAAAGCTTCAATGAGCATTTAGATATTACAGGTGTTGTCTTAACGAAATTAGATGGTGATACTCGAGGTGGAGCAGCCTTATCCATTAAAGCTGTTACCGATACGCCAATCAAATTTATCGGGATGGGAGAAAAGCTAGACGAATTAGAAGAATTCCACCCAGAACGAATGGCTTCTCGTATTCTTGGTATGGGTGATGTGTTGACCTTAATTGAAAAGGCACAAGCGAATATTGATGAAAAACAAGCAAAAGAATTAGAAGAAAAAATGCGCACGATGTCCTTTACATTTGATGATTTTCTTGAACAAATGAGTCAAGTGAAACAAATGGGGCCTTTAGAAGACCTTCTTGCGATGATCCCGGGTGCCAATAAAATGAAAGGGATGAAAAATGTTCAATTTGATGAAAAGCAACTCATTTCTGTCGAAGCAATTATTCAATCGATGACGAAAGCAGAAAGACAAGATCCATCGCTTATGAATGCAAGTAGAAAGAAGCGAATTGCTAAAGGTTCAGGAACAAATGTCTCCCAAGTAAATAGACTATTAAAGCAGTTTAATGAGATGAAAAAAATGATGAAACAGATGACAAATATGCAAAAAGGGAAAAAAGGAAAAGGTTTTCAGCTACCTTTTATGTAACTGTCATGTAAAAATACTTTACAGACTAAATGAACCATGTTAAAATCATTTAGGTGTAATAGATTATTGGAGGTGCAAACAAATGGCAGTTAAAATTCGTTTAAAAAGAATGGGCGCAAAAAGAAAACCTTTTTACCGAATCGTAGTAGCAGATTCTCGTTCACCACGTGACGGTCGTTCGATTGAACAAATTGGAACATATAACCCAGTTTCAGATCCTGTATCGGTTAAAATCGACGAAGAAAAAGCGTTAGACTGGATGTCAAAAGGTGCAAAACCTAGTGATACTGTCCGTAACTTATTTTCTAAACAAGGTATAATGCAAAAGTTTCACGATGCGAAAAATCAAAAGTAAAGTAGAGTGATTTCATGAAGCTTTTAATTGAATCAATCGTGACTCCTTTAGTTGACCACCCTGAAGATATCGTTGTCGAAAAAAGGGAAGAAGCTAAAAAAATTGTTTATCATTTAACTGTAAATGACGAAGATGTTGGTAAGGTAATCGGAAAAAACGGAAGAATTGCAAAAGCAATTCGTACGATCGTTTATTCTTCAAAGCCGGAAACAAATAAACGTGTTTATCTCGACATCATGTAAGTACGATTTGGTGGGAAAAGGACTGCCTTTTCCCTTCCAATCTCGTCATTTTTTCATATGTGAGCCCCTATAAAATTAAACCTCAGTTGTATACATCAGATAGAAAAAATGGATCGTTTATATAAACCCCAATTATGTAACAATGAATCATAATAGATTGTTGTCTAATCCGTGTGCGTAGAATTCTTTTAAAGGATGGGGATTTAAATGCAAATAATGAAAAGAGTTCTCATAAAACAAGTTATTACTGAAAAGAGTAAAGAAGTACTAAGAGAACAATTTGCACGAGATAAAATACAATTAGAACGAGAGTGCCAACAGTTATTATTTGAACAACGTAAACTAAAGAATAAATTAGGCCCTTCCAAAACAGAAATTACAGAAAGATTCCAACAAGAAATTAAACATCGGAAAGATAAAATAATGGTGATAGATTTTAAAATGGAACAACTAGAACTACTTGAAATTGGTAGTGAAATTATTGAAAAAGAAGTCGACGGACTTGTCGATGTGAAAGTCGGCATGCGATGGGATGAGATTGTCGGCAAGAAATCAATCGTGATAGAAGATGATATAGTCATTAGAATTGATCATGAGTAAAAGGTGATAAAATGTTTATAGTCGGAAAAATTATTAATACACATGGCATTAAAGGAGAAGTAAAAGTAAAACGGATCACAGACTTTGCCGAACGCTTTGCAGTAGGTGAAGTAGTCTATGTTATCGATCAATCAAATTCATTTATTCCACTTACAATCGACGGATTTCGTACACAAAAAAATAATGATTTATTACATTTTGCTGGCTATGATTCGATTAACGATGTAGAGCAATTGAAAGGAATTAATCTACATATTAAAGAAGAACAACTTACGGACCTAGCAGAACATGAATACTATTACCATGAAATTATTAACTGTATTGTCGTAACTACAACGGGAGATGAATTAGGAGTGATTGATCATATTCTTTCTCCAGGTGCGAATGATGTTTGGGTTGTTAAGGAAAAAAGTGGAAAAGAGATTTTAATCCCATATATAGAAGATGTCGTGAAAGAGGTTGACATCAAAAATAAGAAAGTCATTATTGAATTAATGGAAGGATTAATAGAGTAATGCATATTGATATTTTAACATTATTTCCGGAAATGCTCGATGGGGCTTTTAATAGCTCTATTTTAAAAAGAGCATTGGATAAAGAAGAATTTCATTATAATCTAATTAATTTCCGTGATTTTTCAGCAAATAAGCATAAAAAAGTGGATGATTACCCATATGGCGGTGGTGCTGGTATGGTCTTAACTCCACAGCCGATCTTTGATGCGGTTCAATTTGCGAAAGAACAACGTCATTCGAAACCAAGAGTTATTTTAATGTGCCCACAGGGAGAAACATACACACAGAAAAAAGCAGAAGAACTAGCAAAAGAAGACCATCTTATTATGATATGTGGTCATTATGAAGGGTATGATGAACGAATTCGTAAGCATTTGGTTACCGACGAAATTTCTATTGGTGATTATGTATTAACGAGTGGTGAAATTGGTGCACTCGTCGTTGTTGATAGTGTCGTCAGACTTTTACCAAATGTTTTAGGAAATGTTGAATCTGCGAAACAAGATTCATTTTCAACTGGTTTACTTGAACACCCACATTATACGAGACCGGCAGATTATAATGGGATGAAAGTACCAGCTGTTTTACTTCAAGGTCACCATGCGGAAATTGATAAATGGCGTAAAAAAGAATCACTAAGACGAACATTTGAAAGAAGACCAGACTTAATGAATGAAACGACTTTAAGTGAAGCTGAATTACTATTGTTAAAGGAAATAAAAAGCGAAAAAAAATAAGATTTTAGTTGTTCCATTTTCATACTTATGATATATTATAAGATGTGCTTAAATCGTTAAGCTCGAAAACGATGTTCCGCTATCAAGCTATTTGGTAAGAGCATTAGTTTGGAAGGAGTGAATACCATGCAAAAATTAATTGCAGACATTACGAAAAATCAATTACGTACAGATCATCCTGATTTTCGTCCTGGTGACACAGTGCGTGTACACGCAAAGGTTGTTGAGGGAACGAGAGAAAGAATTCAGATTTTCGAAGGGATCGTCATTAAAAGACAAAATGGGGGAATCCATGAAACATTCACAGTAAGAAAAATTTCTTATGGTGTAGGTGTTGAGCGTACATTCCCACTTCATTCCCCACGTGTTGATAAAATTGAAGTTACTCGTAAAGGTATTGTACGTCGTGCTAAATTGTACTATATCCGTAAACTTCGTGGAAAAGCAGCACGTATTAAAGAAAGAATCTAATAGTATACGATTAAAAACAAAAACCTCTAAACAATTGTTTGGAGGTTTTTCACATTTTCAAAAAAAGAAAATCTTTGACGACCCAAATAGATTTGTTTTTTACATCTAAGAATTAACCTGCGCAGTTTATATCAAATGCGTGATAATAGCAACAAACGTAACGAAAAGAGCAGGTGGAGTCTAGATGTAAACAGACTCCTTAGAGCAAACAGTTAATCCAAGGTCAACTTGAGCACTGTATTTTCATCCAATTTCATTCTATGAAAGGTTTTTTGTCCCTTTTCACTCTCGAAAGTTGAGTTAAGATAACTTTTTGACTGGTTTTTTAGTAAGAAAAATATATAATCCGACAAGACTAATCCCAACAATGGCTAAACCGAGCAACACGCTTCCAGTAAAGCCAAACACTAAGTAGCCTATTCCAGCAATTCCTGCTGAAACTAACGCATATGGAAGCTGTGTCGTTACATGGTCAATATGATGACAACTTGAACCTGTTGATGAAAGAATCGTTGTATCAGAAATAGGAGAACAATGGTCACCGAACACAGCACCAGCAAGTACTGCAGCAAGCATAGGCAGGAGTAGATCGATTTCTGTTGCAGCAGCAATTTGCCCTGCAATTGGCATAAGTAAGGCAAAAGATCCCCAAGACGTGCCAGTAGCAAAGGCGATAAACCCAGCCATTAAAAAGACGATAAATGGAAGGAACCAAAAATGTAAGTTAGACTGATGGACAAGTTCGGCTAAATATAATCCTGTTCCAAGCTGACCAATAAGATCAGAAATTGCCCAAGCGAAGATTAAAATAGCAAATGCAGGGAGCATCGATTTTGCTCCAGTAATGACGGATTTTACAAAATGACTTTTTTCTACTTCCCCTTGTTTAAAATGGCGGATAAATAATAGAAACGTAGTGATCGTACCAACAATGCCCCCATATAATAACGATTTAGAAACATCTGCTTCTCCAAAAATGGTAATGAGATTTTTACTCTCTGTTACAGATTGACTCCCTGTCCAGTACATTAAACCAATCGTAGCAATAAAAAGAGCAGCTATCGGTATAACTAAATCACTCATTTTCCCTACCTTGCTTTCGTGTTGATTAGTATCATGACTATCTATTTCCTTCAATTGATGTTTTATCACTTCTCCTGTCTTTATCGCATGTTGTTCATGCATTCTCATCGCACCAAAATCAACTTTACTAATAATAATAACAAACATGGTACCAAGTGCTGCCCAAACATAAAAATTCATCGGAATAATCTTTAAAAAGCCCACAAGTTCTGATTGAGTTGTAATGTTATGTGTTACGAACACCGAACCGATTAAGCCGATGATATAAGCACCCCAGCTAGAAATAGGGGCAATCACACAAATAGGAGCGGCTGTAGAGTCGACAATATAGGCAAGTTTTGCCCTAGAAACACGATGCTGATCTGTCACAGGCCTTGCAATTTGACCAACAGTCAAGCTATTAAAATAATCATCTAAAAAAACGACGATCCCTAGTGTCATCGTCATTAACTGGGCACCAACACGTGTTTTTACTCGACGAATGATCCATTCGCCAAATGCTTTCGTTCCACCAAGTAAATGAACAAACGCAGTAATAATTCCAAGCATCAGCACAAAGAGTAAAATATAGATATTCCAAGTATTTAAACTACCATCAGCAACAAATACGCCCTTATATGCTTCCCATATGAGTAAAATTGAATCAATCATATGATAGTTCGTAATAAATAATGCCGCGGCAATAATTCCAACCCCTAAAGATAAAAGCACCCTTCTTGTCAGTAAAACTAATACGATTGCGAAAATAGGTGGTAATAATGACCAAGCTGTTTCAACCATTCAATATCCCTTCCTTTCTTATTGTTGGAATGAATTGCAAACAACTTTTTTATCACCTCCAATCGATAAAAATGAGTGTACACAAGCAGGAATAATTATTAGAATATTAAGAATAAAGAACTGTTAATTTATCTTATTATGGAGGGCACCGTCTCATGACAGATTTTCCTCTTTCTAGTTTGTAAGATCGTAGAATGCGATAGATCATCATATTATCTAAAACTTTCTTGCAACCAACACGGAATGGGAAAGATTATTGGGATTGAGCAAGTTGGCAGCACTTCCGTTAAGGACTTAGGATCAAAACCTATTATTGACATAATGGCTGGAGTAAAAGATTTAAGAGATGTAGACGAGTTTATTGGGTCACTAAGTCAGATAGGATATGAATTTGTACTTTCATAAGGAGTTCCTTTTTAGACGATTTTTTTAGAAAAGGACAGTGGAGAGCAGGCACACATCACTTTCATATTTATCAGTACCAGAGTGAGTATTGGAATAATAATATCCTATTCAGAGATTATTTAAGAAACTATCCAATAGTGCTTATTCATCAGTTAAAAGAGGACTTAGCTGAAAAGTACCATATGGATAGACTACTTTACGCCTCAGTTAAAGCTCCATTTATTGAAGCGATTATCAATAAAGCTAAAAATGAACTGAAGTGTTAACTCATTAAACGTATAAGGTATTACCGGACATCACAAGAAACATGTCTTTTTTATTCAAGAGGAGCTTGGCACTTCAAGATATTGTATACGAGGGAACAGTTAACGCAATCAAGGGGCTGTTTTGATTATAGGTGTCACAATCAATATATTGTGGTATAATAGGACTAGAAAACATATTTTACAAAAACCGTTCCATGCCATCAACATGGAACGGTGAGAGTAGACCAACCCTTTTCAAAGAGGGGATGGCACGTTAAGATGATAATCCCTCACGCGCTGGCTCAAGAGCAGGAGGGATTATTTTTTGTCTCGCTCGGACACGATAAATGCAATCAATGCGCCAAATGAAATCATCAGCGCTAACACATTCTCCATACCCAATGACACCACCTCCTCCTTTAGGAAATATCCTTAAAGAAAAAGTGTGCCACCCTCCCTCATAAGAAGCCAGTCTACTATTATTTTTTAGTATAACACAAACGAACATACGTTCATACATATAAACGGAAATTTATATGTAGGAATACATAAATTTGCTTATCTTTTAGATCATAGCGAGGAAAGCAAGGAAGAAATCTAACAGGAAAGAGTTCCCTCATTTTTCCTCATGTAAAATGATGATATAAGTATGGAAAAGAAGATAAATAAGAAAAAGTTAATATAAGTTGCTGCTGTTTGTGTTCTATGCATCACTTGTTTTTTCAATATTATCCATCATTATCCTGCAGGGACAGAAAGTAGTGCCGGCTTGGAAGTGTATGATTAGAGAAAATCCATAAGAAAGGGTATCCCTTTAACTTATCAAGTGATGACGATAGTAGAAGGTTGGGAAGAAATTTTCAAGAGAACCATTAACTATGTATGAAGAAGATGAGCAACAAATGGATGTCCTCTCTGTACAGCCATCATTTATTAATTGGAATGAGTTTAGAAACCAATGGAATGAAAATAGGTTTGATTGGTAAGTTCTTCATGAAACTCATAAAAGAATCTTTATATTTCTTTACTTGTCGGATGTACTAGGGTTGTAAAAATGGAGAGAAAGTATAAATAATTCATAAATTATTGGTAAAAAAACTATTGCTCCATTACAATTAAATATGTAGGCTAGCTGTAAACGGAGGGGAATAAATGTCGCAACAAATCTCAAATGGAAGATCTGATTGGTTTAAAGTATTTATCATCGCATTAATTTTTGCATTACTTGTCCGGAAATTTTTATTTTCCCCAATCATCGTTGATGGTCCCTCCATGCAACCAACCCTTTATGATCGTGACCAAATGATAGTGAATAAATTTATTTACCATATTACAAAACCAGAACGGTTTGATATCGTTATTTTCCATGCATCAGAGCAAAAAGATTTTATAAAACGGGTAATTGGTTTACCTGGTGAACATGTGATGGTAGAAGATAATATTCTTTATATAGATGGAAAAGAAGTCGAACAACCATTTCTTGAGCAACATGATGATACTCCTATCATATATCCAATTATTACGAATGATTTTACACTAGAGATGCTACCAGGTGGATATGATGAAATCCCAGAAGGCTATGTATTAGTTTTGGGAGATAATCGAAGTAATTCCACCGATAGTCGATCACTAGGACTGATTAGTATCGATCAAATAGTCGGTAAAACGAGTATCATTTATTGGCCGCTTCAGAGGATTCATTTTTTGAAAGATTAGGGGTGTTTCTCATTGATCCAATGGTTTCCAGGACATATGGCAAAAGCGAGAAGAGAGATTGAAGAAAATCTTAAATTAGTCGATGTTGTCATTGAACTTGTCGATGCTCGTGCGCCACATGCATCACAAAATCCAATGTTACAAGAGATTATTCAAAATAAACAGAAAGTTGTTTTGTTAATGAAACAGGATTTAGCCGATCCTGTTAAAACAAAAAAATGGATCACTTATTTTAATGAAAATGAAATAACTGCACTTGCGATCCATGTAAATAATAAAAATGATATCGCTAAAATAATAGAAGTCGTAAACAATAAAGGGTTGGAACAGCAAAAGAGGCTATTAAATAAAGGAGTACAACAAAGGGCAGTACGTGCATTAATTGCAGGGGTGCCAAATGTCGGAAAATCTACATTAATTAACAGGTTAGCCAATAAAAAAATTGCCAAAATTGGTGATCGTCCAGGGGTAACAAAAAAACAACAATGGATTAAAGTAAGGCAAAAGTTTGAGTTATTAGATACGCCAGGTATTTTATGGCCAAAATTTGAAGAACAATTAATTGGGATGAAATTAGCTGCGATCGGCACTATTAAATATGAGTTAGTTCCGACACAAGATGTTGCTGCGTTTGTGATCGATTTTTTGTTTGAACATGATCCAAATCAACTAGAAAAACGATACCGATTAACGGAACATGACGATATGTGGGATACGTTTGTTCATATTGGAAAACATCGTGGTGCATTAGAAAGTGGTGGACAAGTTAATTTTGATAAAGTAGCAGAATTTATTTTACAAGACTTTCGCACAGGGAAATTAGGAAGAATAACATTAGAAGTACCTGAATAAAGAGGCTGGGACAAAAGTGTTTTTATCAAAGATAAATCCGATAAGGTAGTGTGTGGTTCATCTTTAAATTTGATCACTTCGTTATGTCCCAGTCTCGTTTTTTCCATTTTAAAAATACTTAAATCATACCGATATATATAATAGGGAGAACAAAAGCATGAAAACAAAGCCAATACATACGATAAAAGAGCTTCTTGATCAAGATGAAATAGACGTAGAATTAATAAATGAACTACGGGAGGATAAACGTAAAGGCGTTCAGCGATTAATTACTATTTACGATAAAAAACAGCAAAAAAAAGCAACATTATTACATAATTTTCATCAAATGGATCAGTTTGATCAACAATTTTGTACATATGGTAAAGCAGGATTAGCCGGTGTAGATGAAGCAGGACGTGGTCCTTTAGCTGGTCCAGTAGTTGCCGCAGCTGTTATGTTGCCAGCTGGTTTTACATTGATTGGCTTAACGGATTCAAAACAATTAACAGAAACAGAGCGTAATATATTTTATGAAAGAATTACTGAACAAGCAATAAGTTACCATGTATCTATTTTACATAATAAAATTATTGATGAGATAAACATATTCCAAGCGACAAAAAGGGCAATGATTGAGGCATTGGTTAATTTGGAGCAAACTCCAACAATGGCACTCATTGACGCCGTAAAATTATCTGGTTTACCATTTCCGACAAAAGAAATAATCAAAGGGGATGAAAAGAGTGTGGCAATTGCCGCAGCGAGCGTGTTAGCAAAAGTTACTCGTGATCGTCTCATGGAAGAAATGGATGAAAAATATCCGATGTATGACTTTAAAAACAATAAAGGATACGGTACAAAAAAACATCTTCATGCATTAAAAAAATATGGTGCCACTCCTTATCATCGAAGAAGTTTTGGCCCAGTTATGCAGGCAATAACGAGTTAGGAGGGTAAGAATGACGGTATTAGGAATAGTGAGAGATAGACTTATACAGCCGGCAAATAATGGAGTGACTACTTTACGAGATGGTCAAATTGTTCAAGGGAAAATATTGAAAATATTCCCAAATAATCGTGCCGAAATTCAAATTGGTGCTCATAAATTAGTAGCGGAAATTACTACTCCATTAAGTGTTGGTAGAGGATATTTCTTTCAAGTGCAAGCAGCTGATAAATTAGTTCAATTAAAAGTGATTGGTGAACCTTTAAAGCAAGAAAATAGCCAAAATATAGTACATTTACTAACTCAGTTAGGGATAAAAGGGACGAAACTAAATAGTCAATTTATGCACGCTCTAATGAATGATAAAGTTTCATTTACCGAAGAGCAACTACAACAAGCAGTGCAAATGTTGGAGAAAGCTCCAAGTAAAACGGATGCAATGCAAGTGCTAAAAGAAATGATTGCTAACCGCTTGCCTATGACCAATACTATTTTTCAAGCACTTTCTTCCAATCAGCATACAACCATCTCGCCGTTATTACACCAACTAATAACAGAATTAAGGCAACTTCCTCATTTACAGGATTCACAACAAAAATTACTTACGCTTTTAGAAAGTATTGTTGAGAGGCCTTTATCTTCGGAATTACAATTAGTCAAACAAATGTTTGATGCCCCTCAACAAAGGGAAACAATTTTTACTCTTTTAAAGATGGCTGGAATTGTCGATATCAATCAGCAAGTATCTCGTTTGAATAATGCAGTTGGACAATTCCTTCAAGCTAATCGTAACCATATATCGGTTGAACAATTTTGGAATTCTTTCATTGGAAGGGAAATTTACAAGGAGTCAAGCATGTCACAGACAGTAGAGCAACCCATTAACTCGTTGAAAACTAATTTTCAGCATACGACAGGACAAAACATTGGCGAAAAAGAGGTAGGACAATTTTCTTCAGAGAGGAGCAATCAAATCCTACAAACATTTTCAACAATTGTAGTAAATGCCCGAGAAATACAAGCAATAGCCGCAAAAATAATTGGACTATTTCATCATCCATTGAAAACTAATACCATTTCAAGTGAACAATTAGCAACATGGAGAAACATGATAATGGATGAATTAATACCACTTTTACCTACTATTACAAAAGAAAAAATACGACCATTATTCCAACAAAATAAGATGGAGAATAACACGCAATTAATCCAATTATTACAAATGATGGCGAATAAAGAGACATACAAGATAGCACAAGATGTACTTTTAACTGAGACAAAAGAACATAATAGTTTATATGAGCCCTTACAAAGACAGTTCATTATCCATATAAACAATTATGTCCAATCAATTGGACTTCTCGATGAATCGCAGCTAAAAATGCACTTTTCCTCCATACTGGAGCAAGGAGAGACTATAGTAAATCATAAACAACCTGAAACAGTGAAATCGCTTCTCCTACAAATGATTCAGCAAGAAAATGTTGGTTCAAATGAACGAGTCCACCAACTTCTTCACTTCATTAATGGTATGCAGTTACAATCTGTGCAAGAATCGAATAATTTTCTTCATGCTGCTTTACAGATTCCAGGAGAAAAGCTTGGTTTACATAAAGATATTTTTATGCAATTTGAAGGGAAAAAAACGGAAAAAGATCAAATCGATCCAGACTATTGTCGAATTTTATTTGTCTTACATTTACACCATTTACAAGAAACAATTATCGACATGCATATACAGAAAAGAATAATTTCGGTCACAATTTTTAATGATATACACGATTTAACATATAATAATACTGATTTAAAAGAAACACTAGCTCACAATTTAAATAAGTTACATTATCATTTATCGACCATTACATGGAAGCCACTTCATGTACCCGAGCAAAATGAAACGATCAAGCAGCCCAAAAAAGACTTGAATAATCAAAAAGAAAGGTTTGATTTTTTCATATGAACGAACATAGAAAAAAAGCAGCTGCTTTATCCTATGATCAAACAGAAGGTGCACCACCTCGAGTTTCAGCCTTAGGGAAGGGACTTGTCGCAGAAACGATTATTGAAAGTGCTCAAGAACATCATATACCTGTATTAGAGGATCCATCATTAGTTGAATTGTTAGCTAATTTGAATGTGAATGAAACGATCCCTGAAGAATTATATGAAGCTGTTGCTGAGGTGTTCGCTTTTGTTTATCGGTTAGATCAAAAAATCGACAAATGATAAGGAATACGAATCAGTATAGATAATTAATGCTTATTCTTTGTTTAATTCTGTCGTTTTTATTACAATAAGATAGCAGTCAATTTTTTAAACGGAGGCATTTAGATGAACATACATGAGTATCAAGGTAAAAATATTTTGAGGCAGTACGGAGTAAATGTACCTAATGGGCATGTAGCGTATTCGATTGATGAGGCTGTAGAGTATGCGAAAAGAATCGGTAGTGAAGTAACGGTTGTAAAAGCTCAAATTCATGCTGGTGGAAGAGGAAAAGCCGGCGGCGTTAAAGTTGCACACAATTTAGATGAAGTACGTGCATATGCAAAAGAAATTTTAGGGAAAGTACTTGTTACTCCTCAAACAGGACCAGAAGGAAAAGAAGTGAAACGATTATTAATCGAGGAAGGATGTAATATTGATAAAGAATATTATCTCGGCCTTGTATTAGATCGCAATCTCTCTAAAATTGTTTTGATGGGCTCTGAAGAAGGTGGCATGGAAATTGAAGAAGTTGCTGCCGAAACACCTGAAAAGATTTTTAAGGAAGTAATTGATCCAGCTATTGGCTTAACAGGGTTCCAAGCGAGAAGATTAGCATTTAATTTAAATTTTCCTAATAAAGTCATTAATAAAGTTGCTAATTTAATGTTAAATTTATATCAAGCATTTATTGATAAAGATTGTATGGTTGCGGAAATTAACCCTTTAGTTACAACGAAAGAGGGAAATGTATTAGCACTTGATGCGAAAATGAATTTTGATGGGAATGCGTTATATCGTCAAAAAGATGTATTAGAATTAAGAGATCTTGATGAAGAGGATCGCAATGAAATAGAAGCTTCAAAATATGATTTAAGCTATATTCAACTTGATGGAGATATCGGTTGTATGGTTAATGGTGCAGGTCTTGCAATGGCAACGATGGATATCATTAAATATGAAGGCGGAAACCCGGCAAACTTCTTAGACGTTGGTGGAGATGCTACACCTGAAAAAGTAGCCGAGGCATTTAAAATAATTTTATCTGATCCAAAGGTAAAAGGAATTCTTGTTAACGTGTTTGGTGGAATAATGAAGTGTGATTATATTGCCCAGGGGATCATTGCGGCTACAAAACAATTCGATTTAAAAATTCCACTTGTCGTACGATTAGAGGGTACGAACGTTGATATCGGCAAGAAATTATTAAATGAATCAGGTCTCAATATTACAGCTGCAGATTCAATGGGCGATGGAGCAAAAAAAATCGTTAACATGGTAAAAGAAACAGTTAAACAAAAATAACGATGCTTGAGCGAAATGACAAAATAAACGTGCGATATCAGTTTCAAGAAAGGACGTTTCGATAATGAGTATTTATGTTGATAAAGATACAAAAGTGATTGTACAAGGAATTACTGGTTCTGCAGGGATGGATCATTCAGAACAAATGCTTAAATATGGTACAAACATTGTCGGTGGTGTTACTCCAGCAAAAGGAGGGACGACAATTTTAGGCGTTCCTGTCTTTAATACAGTGGAAGAAGCAGTTAAGGCTACTGGGGCAACAGTGTCGATTATTTATGTTCCGGCGCCATTTGCAGCGGACGCAATTATGGAGGCAACTGATGCAGGGTTAGAGATGACAATTTGCATTACGGAACATATCCCAATCACAGATATGATTAAAGTAAAAGATTACATGAAAGATAAAAATACACGATTAATTGGTCCAAATTGTCCAGGGGTCATTACTGCTGATGAATGTAAAATCGGTATTATGCCTGGTTATATACATAAAAAAGGCCATATTGGTGTTGTTTCACGTTCTGGAACATTGACGTATGAAGCAGTACATCAATTATCTCAAGCTGGTTATGGACAAACGACTGCTGTAGGAATCGGTGGAGACCCAGTTAATGGAACTTCATTTATCGATGTATTAAAAGAATTTAATGAAGACCCAGAAACACTTGCTGTGATGATGATTGGTGAAATTGGTGGTACTGCAGAGGAACAAGCCGCACGTTGGGTGAAAGAAAATATGACCAAACCTGTTGCAGGATTTATCGGTGGAGCGACTGCCCCTCCAGGAAAAAGAATGGGGCATGCAGGAGCAATTATTTCTGGTGGTGAAGGTACTGCCAAAGAGAAAAAACGTGTGATGGCTGAATGTGGTATTAAAGTCGCTGAATCACCAGCCAAAATGGGCGAAACAATGATTAACCTATTAAAAGAAAAAGATCTAGCCGAAAAATGTAAAACACATTAGAAAAGCGAAAGCAACCGTTTAGCAACGTATAAACTGCGCCTGCACATTGCGGGGTGGTTCAATGTTACCACGCAAAGTGGCGCAATTAATTGAACTTCCTTTGAACTAGACCAGAACAACTAGGCTTTCGCCAAATAATAAGGTAACTATCGTTTGAAAAGAAGCTTTACAAAGACATTTTATTTTGATATGTTATAAATCAATGGAGAACCTAACCTTTTAGGTTCTTCTCTTTATAGAAAAGGAGTTGTTGCATCGTTGCAAAAAGTCCGGAAACGTCTCATTTTTTTACACCGTTTTATGACTCGTCGAATGATACATAAAATAACACAGTTCGACAAAACCTTAGAAAAAATCTTCTCTTTTACCCCAAACGAGATAAGTCATTCCTTATCCATCCCACTAAAAAAAGCGTCAACCATCTATAAAAAATTGAATCACCTTGACCATCCGCAGATGATGAAAAAAGATGAGGAAATAGCGCAAATTGTTACCATATATGATAAGGAGTATCCAGATCAACTTAAAACAATTCCTGATGCGCCACTTGTACTTTATACATTAGGTAATATAGCACTCCTTAAACATCTCCCTTCAATAAGTGTTATTGGCACTAGAAAGCCAACCAATGAAGCTCCACAAAAACTAAAACAGATAGTCACACCGATCATAAAAAACGATTGGGTCATTGTTAGTGGACTAGCGTATGGAATAGATAGTCTCGCCCATAAGTTAGCTTTATTTCACAAGGGCAAAACAATTACTGTGTTAGGAAGTGGATTGAATCATATTTATCCTAGAGAAAATATTCAATTATTTGAACAAATTGCAAAAATGGGGCTAGTTGTAACTGAATATCCCCCCGATGTCCCACCAAGAAAATATCATTTTCCTGAAAGGAATCGTATCATTAGCGGATTAAGTTTAGCAACATTAGTCATCGAAGCGACAGAAAAAAGCGGTACTCTTATTACTGTCGATCAAGCATTAGATCAAGGTAGAGAAGTTTACGCTGTTCCAGGTTCACCATTAATAAAACAAACAGTCGGTTGCCATCAAATGATTCAAGATGGGGCAAAACTAATTATGTGTGCGAATGATATTTTAGATGATTGGAAATAAGTTAAAAAGACAAATTATCGTGGTAAACTGCCCATTATTACACTTTATATATCTGAAAAACAAGGATAATCTATAAAAAAATAATCGCTATATTTGACAAAACAACATGATGTCCTTACTATTAGTGGAGATTTCTATTTTATTTCATATAAATATAAAAAACACAAGAGGATGTTCAAAGTATTTGGGTTATCCTCTTATGAATGCGAAAACTAACTATATAAATTAACCCTCAAGTTAATAGGAGGAAAGAATATGTCAAATTATCTTGTAATCGTAGAATCACCAGCTAAAGCAAAAACAATTGAAAGATATTTAGGAAAAAAATATAAAGTGAAAGCATCAATGGGTCATGTACGCGATTTACCAAAAAGTCAAATGGGTGTTAATGTGGAAGAGCAATATAAACCGAAATATATCACCATTCGAGGAAAGGGAGATATTTTAAAGGAATTACGTAAAGAAGCAAAAAAAGCGACTAAAATTTATCTTGCCGCTGACCCGGATCGTGAAGGGGAAGCTATTGCTTGGCATTTAGCCCACGCATTAAATGTCGATGAAAATTCTGAATGTCGAGTTGTATTCAATGAAATAACGAAAGACGCGATTAAAGAGTCTTTTAAACACCCTCGAAAGATTGACTATGATTTAGTAGATGCACAGCAGGCGCGGCGGATTTTGGATCGTCTAGTCGGCTATAATATTAGTCCATTGTTGTGGAAGAAAGTGAAAAAAGGGTTAAGTGCAGGACGTGTCCAATCTGTTGCAGTGAAAATGATTATTGAGCGCGAAAAAGAAATTAAAAACTTTAAGCCAGAAGAATATTGGTCAATCGAAGCAGCTTTCCTAAAAAACAAAGATAGTTTTACCGGTAAATTTTACGGTATAGATGGAAAGAAACGAGAGTTACACAATGAGGCTGAAGTAAAAGAGATCATAAAAAAATTAACAGATAAACAATTTAAAATTGATAAAGTAAATAAGCGGGAGAGAAGAAGAAATCCTGCTAAGCCATTTATTACATCGACATTACAACAAGAGGCCGCTAGAAAATTAAATTTTCGGGCGAGAAAAACGATGATGATTGCCCAGCAGTTATATGAAGGAATTGACCTAGGTAGAAAATCTGGTGGTATCACCGGGTTAATTACGTATATGCGTACAGACTCAACTCGAATTTCAGTAACTGCAAGAAATGAAGCTGTATCATATATTGAAGAAAAGTTTGGCAAACAATATGTTGGTGCGATAAAAAATCAGAAACAACAAGAAGGTGCTCAAGATGCTCACGAAGCAATTAGACCGACATCTTCTTTGCGGGACCCTGCTTCCTTAAAAGGGATTTTATCTAATGATCAATATAAATTATATAAATTAATTTATGATCGATTTTTGGCTAGTCAAATGGCACCAGCAGTAATGGATACGATGACCGTACATTTACTAAATAATGGTGTCGAATTTAGAGCAACCGGTTCAAAGATAAAATTCAAAGGATTTATGACTGTATATATAGAAGGAACAGATCATGAGAAGAAGGAAGAAGAAAAGTATCTTCCTGATTTAAAAGAGGGTGAATGTGTAACCTATAAAGATCTAACGCCTAATCAACATTTCACACAGCCGCCACCAAGGTATACAGAGGCGACACTTGTTGGTACTTTAGAGAAACAAGGAATTGGTAGACCTTCTACTTATGCTCCAACTTTAGATACGATTCAACGTAGAGGATATGTTAATTTAGATAATAGACGATTCGTTCCAACCGAACTTGGCGAAATTGTGGTCGATATATTAGATGAATATTTTCCTGAAATTACAAATGTTGATTTCACTGTACAAATGGAAGATAATCTAGACTTGGTCGAAGAAGGAAAAGTCGGCTGGATTAATATCATTGATGACTTCTATCAAGATTTTCATGTTCGTCTTGAAAAAGCGGAAGAGGAAATGAAAACGATTGAGATAAAAGATGAACCTGCTGGTATTGACTGTGAAAAATGTGGCCACCCGATGGTTTATAAAATGGGACGATACGGCAAATTTATGGCATGTTCTAACTTCCCTGATTGCCGTAATACGAAGCCTATTTTAAAAAAGATCGGAGTAACATGTCCATCGTGTAAAAAAGGTGAAATAGTTGAACGAAAGTCGAAAAAGAACCGAGTTTTTTATGGATGTGACACATACCCTGACTGTGAATTTGTTTCTTGGGATAAGCCGGTAGCTAGAAGTTGTCCAAAATGTGACGCTTATTTAGTTGAAAAAAGAACAAAAAAACAAGTCCAGGTAAAATGTAGTAATTGTGATTATCAAGAAAATGTGCAAGAATAAATAAAATGGTGCATGATATAATTATTAAGAGCAATAAATTTGACTATACAAATGAGAAGGAGTAAAATATTTGTTTGGAATATTACAATCTGAAATGATGAGAGTAATGTTCCGAACTTTATTTTCGATACTGTATTTCTGAATTTTGTTACAATTTAGTTAAATTTATTGCTAGTGATTTTTTTTTGTGATATGCTTAACTCGTTCGTATAATGTAGACTTGGGTTCAGTGTGGAATTACTAATTTCATCTGAAGCTTCGTCGCACTTTAGAGCGTTCAAGTGTGCCGATAATACGACTGTTTCACATACTTATCGCGTTCAGAGTTTAACAAATCAGCAGAAGCGCACCATCGCCTTTGTCTACACCTAACGGCTTGACATTGGTGTATTTGCTTGAGCGGTACTTATCTCTTTTCTGTTGAAACGGGATCATTTCGTAACACCGCTGAGATAAAATGGCGCAACGATGGAGTGAGATGATGCAGCGATTAAATACGCATCTAAAACGATTTATTGAATATTTACAAGTTGAAAAAAATGCATCTGATTATACGATTACTTTTTATCAAAGCGATTTACAGTTATTCTTTCAATTTTTAGTTAAGGAAGAAGTAAAAGATATAGCTGATGTAGACCCAATGGTAGTAAGACTGTTCTTAACAGAATTATATAAACGGAAACTTAGTAGAAAGTCTGTATCTAGAACACTTTCTTGTTTACGAACATTTTATAAATTTCTAGAAAAAGACCATGTTATTGAACGAAATCCTTTTATTCACATTCCTTTACCGAAACAGGATAAACGTATTCCTAGCTTTTTTTATCTGAAAGAGTTATCTGAATTATTTGAGGTTAGTGATCTAACAACTCCCTTAGGCCAACGGAATCAAGCATTGCTTGAAGTTTTTTATGCGACAGGTATTCGTGTCAGTGAATGTCAAGGACTTAAGCTTGATAATATCGACTTTTCGATTGGCATATTAAATGTGATTGGGAAAGGGAGAAAGGAAAGATATATACCGTTTGGACAATATGCACAAGATGCACTATCTACATATATTAAAGATGGAAGAAGCAAATTGCTGAATAAAGCATCGTTCAGTTCGAATCATGTCTTTTTAAATGCGCGAGGAAATCCAATAACGACGAGAGGAATACATTATACACTCCAACAAATGGTGAAAAAAACATCATTAACAGTCAATATGCATCCACATAAACTACGTCACACATTTGCAACTCATTTACTTAATGAAGGAGCTGACCTACGTGCAGTTCAAGAGTTGCTTGGGCATGAAAATTTATCTTCTACTCAAATTTATACTCATGTGACCAAAGATAGATTACGAAATGTTTATTTAAATAGTCATCCTCGGGCAAAACTAGATGGATATAATGAAGGGAAATAAAATAAAACATAGGTCTATTGATCTGCCGCATACATGTAAATGGTGGCTTTTCTATGAAGCCAAGTTTTCGAAAGGGAGCGGATGCTAGATGTCAAATGAAATGCATGCTACGACTATTTTTGCAATCCAGCATAAAGGGCAATGTGCAATGAGTGGTGATGGGCAAGTAACACTCGGAAATACCGTTGTAATGAAGCATAAGGCTCAAAAAGTTCGTACATTATATAAAGATCAAGTAATCGCTGGATTTGCAGGTTCTGTTGCAGATGCTTTTACTTTATTTGAAAAATTTGAAGGAAAATTAGAAGAATATAATGGAAATTTAATGAGAGCGTCTGTTGAATTAGCGAAGGAATGGCGCAGTGATAAAGTGTTGCGCAGATTAGAAGCAATGCTTATTGTAATGAATAAGGAGCATATGTTTTTATTATCGGGTACAGGTGAAGTAATAGAGCCTGATGATGGTATACTTGCAATTGGTTCTGGAGGTAACTATGCTTTAAGTGCTGGGAGGGCGCTTGCACAATATTCCCCTAACTTAACAGCGAAAGAAATCTCTGAAGCAGCATTAAAAATAGCGAGTGATATTTGCGTGTATACGAATGAGCAAATTACAACAAAAGTGATTGAGTAATAATGGGTTGGATGGAAAGGAGTTTTATTGAAAAATGGAAGTTAATTATACTCCTAAGCAAATAGCAGAGAAGTTAGATCGGTTTATTGTCGGTCAACAAGATGCAAAGCGATCTGTTGCAGTTGCATTAAGGAATAGGTTCCGTAGAATGCAATTAGAAGGAACGATGAGAGATGAAGTAGTTCCGAAAAACATTTTAATGATTGGCCCGACAGGGGTTGGAAAAACAGAAGTTGCTAGGAGATTAGCGAAGTTAGTGAAAGCTCCATTTATAAAAGTAGAAGCGACAAAGTTTACAGAAGTGGGGTATGTCGGTCGTGATGTTGAATCCATGATTCGTGACCTTGTTGAAATGGCGATGCGTATCGTAAAAGAAGAAAAAATGGAAGCAGTAAAAGATAAAGCAACAGAAGAAGCGAATAAAAAGCTTGTGAAATTAATCGTTCCAGAAATTAAAAAACAAAAAACAATGAAAAACCCTTTTGAAATGTTATTTTCAAATATGGACGATTCAGAAGAAATGGATCAAGATAAACAAAAAGATACCGATAATATGATAGAGAAACGAAAAAATGTTGCAAAATTACTTGCACTTGGCGAATTAGAAGATCAAATCGTCCAAGTAGAAATTGAAGAGCAAGCTCCATCTATGTTCGATATGTTGCAAGGATCTGGTATGGAACAAATGGGAATGAGCATGCAAGATGCTTTTGGTCAGCTTTTACCAGGTAAAATTAAAAAACGTAAACTTCCCGTCAAAGAAGCGAGAAAAGTGTTAGCACAACAAGAGGCTCAAAAAATGATTGATATGGAAGAAGCGCAACAAGAGGCAATTAATCGTGCAGAACAAGCTGGCATCGTATTTATCGATGAAATTGATAAAGTGGTAGGTGCCGATCAGCATGGACCAGGGGTGTCGCGTGAAGGAGTGCAACGAGACATTTTACCAATTGTAGAAGGTTCAACTGTCATAACGAAATATGGTCCTGTGAAAACCGATCATATTCTCTTTTTTGCAGCTGGTGCCTTTCATATGGCTAAGCCATCTGATTTAATACCTGAATTACAAGGGAGATTTCCAGTAAGGGTCGAATTTAATAAACTAACAGTCGATGATTTTGTGAAAATTTTAACAGAGCCATCAAATGCACTTTTAAAGCAATATACAGCGTTACTTAGTACAGAAGGTATAAATGTCGTTTTTACTGACGAAGCTGTGAAGAGGCTTGCCGAAATTGCTTATCAAGTAAATCAAGATTCAGACAATATCGGTGCAAGAAGATTGCATACTATTTTAGAAAAACTATTAGAAGATTTATCGTTCGAAGCACCTGATATTAATTTGGAAACGGTGGAAATAACGACGAATTATGTAAATGAGAAGCTTAATGATATTGTGGATGATAAAAAATTAAGCCAATTTATTTTATAACGTTTCATAAACATATTTGGACATTGTTGAAGTGGATGATATACATTGCATTTCAGCAATTCATATAAAAAATAGAGAAAAAACATGATAACATATACACGGAAGGATGGAAGTAATGAATCTTTTAGAACGTACTAGGAAAATAAATGCATTGTTACAAAAATCAGCAGGTAAACCAGTGAACTTTAATGATATGTCAAAAACACTATCGGAAGTTATTAACGGAAATGTCTTCATTCTAAGTAGAAGAGGAAAATTACTTGGAGTAGCTATTAATCAAGAAATTGAAAATGAACGAATGAAAAACATGTTGGAAGAGCGTCAATTTCCAGAAGAATATACGAAAGAAATATTAAATGTCCAAGAGACGACAGCAAACATTGATACAGAAAGTATTTATACTGTGTTCCCATATGAAAATCGTGAACTTTTCCAAGATGGGTTAACAACAATTGTTCCGATTATTGGTGGAGGAGAAAGAATAGGTACACTCATTCTAGGGCGACTTACTGAAAGCTTTAATGATGATGATTTAATTTTAGCTGAATACGGAGCAACTGTTGTTGGAATGGAAATTCTTCAAGGAAAAGCGGAGGAAATTGAGTTAGAAGCAAGAAGTAAAGCTGTCGTACAAATGGCGATTAGTTCATTATCTTTTAGTGAGTTAGAAGCTATTGATCATATTTTTGAAGAGTTAAACGGGAAGGAAGGATTACTTGTTGCAAGTAAAATTGCTGATCGAGTAGGAATTACCCGTTCAGTTATCGTAAATGCGCTAAGAAAGCTTGAGAGTGCAGGAGTTATTGAATCTCGCTCTCTTGGAATGAAAGGAACATATATTAAAGTATTAAACGAAAAGTTTTTAGTAGAACTCGATAAACTAAGAACTAAATAACTAGATAAGAAACATAATGAAAAACAGCTACTTATTGTAGCTGTTTTTTAATTTTAATGTAAAGTATATAGTTCTATTTATCGATATGTTCGAAAAAACCAATCAATATTTATCCTACTTTTCTTCTATTTTTTGTAAAAAGGTGCTTATAATAGTCATTTTTATCGAAAGGACTTTTTGCATAGTGTCATAAAAATGAAAATAAAATGAAATATAATAATAGGATAAAAGACCCCTTTTTCATTTAAATAGTAATAATATGTAAAAAATCATTAGTCCTATAGGCTCAATTATTAAATTTATATTGCAAAATAGTAGATAATTAGTAGACTTTAGTTACAATATCATCTAAAATAATGATGTATTCGATAAAAATAAACAAAAACTGAACATGATGTCGAATTTTGACTAAGGAGCGTATTTCCGTGAAATTATTTGATCAAACAATGAATACATTGGAACAATCATTAAATTATGCGACAAAACGAAATGCAGTTATTACGAATAATATTGCCAATGTAGATACACCGAACTATAAATCACAGGATGTCGTGTTTAAACATGCATTAAACGACGAAATTAGTAAATTGGAAACAAAACGAACTCATCCGAAACATATTCCATTTCTAGAAGATAATGAACCATTTAGGACGATCACGAAAAAAAATACATTATACAATCATAATCAAAATAATGTCGATATGGATAAAGAGATGTCTGATTTAGCCAAAAATCAAATCTATTATCGAAGCTTGATTGATCGGATGAATGGAAAATTATCTAATTTACAAACTGTAATTAGAGGAGGTAGGTAAAATTGTCGATATTTCATGCGTTTAATACTAGTGCTAGTTCCCTAACCGCACAAAGATTACGAATGGATGTAACTGCTGCAAATATTGCCAACCAACAAACGACAAGAGCAACAATAAATGAAAATGGGGAGTTTGAACCATACAGAAGGAAAATGGTGACGATGGCTCCGAAATCAAACGAGTTTAAAACATATTTACATAAAGCAAGATATGGTTATTCATCCCCAACAAACGGTGTAAAAGTTACTGGTATTGTTGACGATACAGAGCCATTCAAGATGGTCTTTGATCCTACACACCCAGATGCAAATGAGGATGGATATGTGAGTTACCCAAACGTCGATCCATTAAAGGAAATGGTTGATTTAATGAGTGCTTCTAGGTCATATGAAGCAAATATTACCTCTTTAAATGCGACAAAAGACATGTTGTTAAAAGCGCTAGAGATTGGTAGATAATTTTAGTGATAAAGGAGAAGTGAAAATTGCCAGAGCAAATTAGAGCGATTTCAACTGTATCACCATTACAGCAAACAGAAAACCGATTAATTATTGATCAACCATCAAAAGATAATAACTTTAGTAACGTCTTAAAATCAGCACTAAATCAAATAAGTAAGCAAGAGCACGAATCGAACGTAAAGACAGAACTGTTAGCAAAAGGAAAGATAGACGATCTTCATGATGTAATGATCACAGCTCAAAAAGCAAGTATTACCGTAGAAACCGCAGTACAAGTTCAACAAAAAGTAATCGATATTTATAATGAAATGATGCGAATGCAAGTGTAAGATGTTGCGTATCCTTTTTAGCAGTAAGAAAGGATAAATCCTTTTTATACTGTACACTGACTAAAAGCGCGACGTCCTGGGACCGTGTTTACGCTTGTCCCATCGAAGACTTTTTCGACTACGATTATTTTCCACAATAAATAGTATACGTCGAAAGTGCAACTTTCGTTCTTGCCAGAAGCTTGGCAAATAAGCTAATCATTTATTTTATCATTACAACATCACCTTTGCGTCGCCTAACGGCTTGCCAATCGGTGTGTTTTCTTCAGTAAATGCCAAGTTTTCTAATGGAAAAAAGCAAAATCTTAGTTTTAATAGTTCATTTTTTTATTACTTGATGTCGGTGGGATTATATGAAGGAAAAATGGGAGCAAATAAGCCAACAAATTAAATTATTATGGATCAATAGTTCAAAAAAGCAAAAAACTCTTTTCTTTAGTATTTTTGGTATCGTTATTGCATTCATTGCCGCTATTACAATCTTTACATCATCCAATCACTTTGTACCGCTGTATACTAATTTATCGATTCAAGAGGTAGGACAAATAAAAGAAGAATTAGATAGCAGAAATATTCCGTATGAATTGGAAAGTGGAGGCACGACGATAAAAGTTCCTGAAGAACAGAGTGAACAACTGTTAGTAGATTTAGCAGGTCAAGGAATACCGCATAGTGGAAACATAGATTATTCATTTTTTAGTGAAAACGCCTCCTGGGGTATTACAGATAATGAATTTAATATGATGAAGTTAGATGCTATGCAGACAGAATTAGCAAACTTAATTAAAAGCGTCGACGGTATTGAAGATGCTAAAGTGATGATCAATTTACCGCAACAATCTGTTTTTGTTAGTGATTCTATCGAAAATGCAAGTGCATCCATCGTTTTACATACACAATATGGATATGAATTTAAAGGAAATCAAATTGAATCACTATATCATTTAGTTTCCAAAGCTATACCAAATTTACCGGCAGAAAATATCGTTATCATGAACCAATACTTTGAATATTTTGATCAATTATCTGTCAGTGGGGCAGAAAATGAGTTTTCACAGCAACAAAATATAAAAAGAGATATTGAACGAGATATTCAGAAACGATTACAACAAATGCTCGGTACAATGGTTGGTATGGATAAAGTAATTGCCTCTGTTACCGCAGATATAGATTTTACAAATGAAAACCGGGTAGAAGAATTAGTCGAGCCAGTTGATATCGATAATATGGAAGGTATCCCAGTAAGTATCGAAACAATTCAAGAAACGTTTGAAGGAAATCAAGCACAAGGTGGTGTAGCTGGAACTGGCGATGAAGATATTGCTAATTATCCAGGTGTAGCGGCAGGTGAAGAAGGGGATTATGAGTTAGCAAAGGAAACAATTAATTACGAACTAAACCGAATCCACAAGGATATCGCTGAATCACCTTATAAAATCCGTGATTTAGGAATTCAAGTCGTAGTTGATAGTGTTCGGCAAGTAGATGGTGACAATGTTGAACTATTGACACAACAAGAACAAAATACAGTCGAGGATGGAATTGCATCGATCGTAAATTCGATGATTACCACTTCGATCGATAAAGAATATGGTGAAGTCGATCCGGAAGAAAAGGTATCCATCGTGTTCCAAGAATTTAATGGACGCGATACAACGATTCCTGATAATACAACACCAATCATTCCGATGTGGATGTACATAGTAGGTTCAATACTTTTAGTCGTCATCATTATTTTAGTTGTTTTACTACTTAGAAATAGAAGAAAAGAAGAGGAAGAGCCGAGCGTTGATTCTTTTGACATGACTGAAGAGCCTGAAGTTCCCGATATTAGTAATCAACCTAAATCTGAAGCTGATGTACAAAGGGAGCAATTGGAGAAAATGGCAAAAGATCAACCAGAGGATTTTGCAAAATTATTAAGAAGCTGGATTTCAGATGATTAGGAGGAGATGGAAATAGCTAGAAAAATGAAGCAATTAACAGGAAAACAAAAAGCTGCCATACTCTTAATCTCACTCGGCCCAGATGTTTCCGCAGAAGTGTATAAACATTTAACAGAGGAAGAAATTGAGAAATTAAGTTTAGAAATTTCATCTGTACAAAAAGTGGATACACATTTAAAAGAAGAAATATTGGAGCAATTCCATCAAATCGCAATTGCGCAAGATTATATTTCTCAAGGCGGTGTAGGTTATGCAAAAACAGTTTTAGAGAAAGCGTTTGGAAAACAAGAAGCATTAAGTATTATTAATCGATTAACATCCTCCTTGCAAGTAAGGCCGTTTGACTTTGCAAGAAAGGCAGATCCAAACCAAGTATTAAACTTTATTCAAGGTGAACATCCACAAACTATTGCACTAGTTCTCTCTTATTTAGATCCGGAACAAGCTGGCCAAATTCTATCTGAATTAGAGGAGGATGTTCAAGCAGATATTGCAAGTCGAATCGCAACGATGGATTCAACTCCGCCAGATATTATTACAGAAATAGAGCAAGTGCTTGAAAAAAATATTTCTAGTTCCTTGACAGAGGATTATACACAGACTGGCGGAATTCAAGCTGTTGTAGAAGTATTAAACGAAGTAGATCGAAGTACGGAACGAACTATTCTAGATACACTTGAAATACAAGATCCGGAGCTTGCAGAAGAAATTAAAAAGCGCATGTTCATTTTCGACGATATCGTTATATTGGATAATCGCGCAATTCAACGTATTATACGTGAAGTTGAGAACGAAGATTTACGTCTTGCTTTACGTGTTGCTAGTGATGAAGTAAAAGATGTCATATTCAAAAACATGTCACAACGAATGGCAGAAACCTTTAAAGAAGAAATGGAATACATGGGGCCTGTTCGCTTAAGAGATGTTGAAGAGGCTCAAACGAGAATTGTTGGTACAATTCGTAGACTTGATGAAATTGGAGAAATTGTCATTGCTCGTGGCGGGGGAGACGATATTATTGTCTAAGACGATGGATCAAAATAAAATGCATCATAATCATAAAGTGATTTCTATTAAAAAAATGACCAATATGAATAGGCATAAAACTGATTTCGACGAGTTAAATATGGACGAGCAACATGCCACTATACAAGTAGAAATAGAAAAAGCAAAACAACAATTAGCTACGTTACAAGAACAAAAAGAAAAAATGTTAAACGATATGAAAGAGGCAATCAAAAAGGAAAAAGAAGTATGGCTCAAAGAGAAGGAAATAGAAAGACAAAAAGCAGAAAAAATTGGTTATGGCATCGGCTATGATAAAGGACAAGAAAATGCGGAACAAGAATACGAAAAACTTCTTACACAAGCAAATGAAATCGTAAGTAAAGCAAAACACGATTATGAACAAACGATTGAAAAACATCAACAGGCAATTATTCAACTAGCTATTTCTGCTGCTGAGAAAATAATAAATGATCAAATTTCAAAAAATCAGGATTACTTCACAGCAATTGTCGTAAAAGCAATGGATGAATTAAAAGACAAATCAACTATCGCCATTTATGTAAGTCCGCATGATTATACATTCATTTGTCAGCAAAAAGAAGAATTAGAGCAAATCCTGGAAGAAGGCGAACTTCTATCCATTTATGTCGATCAACATTTACATCAAGGTGATTGTGTCATAAGACATCCGTTTGGACAGATTAATGTTGGTATCGACCTTCAACTCCAACAGCTAAAAAATGCTTTGGAAGAAAATGTAACGGAGAATTGATGATGGAAATCGACACATTACTAAAAGTCATTGAACAGGCTGATACATATAAACGATACGGAAAAGTGTTACGAATTGTTGGTTTAATGATCGAATCACTTGGCCCTGCGGCAAATATAGGAGAAGTATGTATCATTCATCCTGAATCTAATTTGCAAAAACCAATATTAGCTGAAGTTGTCGGTTTTCATAATGAAAAAATTATTCTAATGCCGTACACCGAAGTAACAGAAATCGGACCAGGTTGTTTAGTGGAATCAACGAGAAAACCGTTAATGATCAAAGTTGGTCGAAGTTTAATTGGTAGTACGATCGATGCCTTGGGTAATAATTTAGATAAATCATCGTTACCGAAAGGACTTAAAAATTATATTACGGAACAAACTCCACCCAATCCAATGATGCGACCAACAATCGACGAGCCAATCCAAGTAGGTGTCCGCGCGATCGATTCCTTATTAACGGTAGGAAAAGGGCAAAGAATTGGAATCTTTGCCGGAAGTGGTGTCGGGAAAAGTACATTACTTGGTATGATTGCGCGAAACAGCGCGGCGGATGTCAATGTCATTGCATTAATTGGTGAGCGTGGTCGAGAAGTAAGAGAGTTTATTGAAAAAGATTTAGGTGAAGAAGGATTAAAAAAATCAATCGTCGTCGTCGCTACATCAGACCAACCAGCATTAATGCGAATTAAGGGAGCTTATACCGCAACTGCGATTAGTGAATATTTTCGCGATTTAGGCTTACACGTAAATTTAATGATGGACTCTGTCACAAGAGTAGCCATGGCCCAAAGAGAAATCGGGTTAGCAATCGGAGAGCCCCCAACAACTAAAGGGTACACTCCTTCTGTGTTTGCAACCTTGCCTAAATTATTAGAGCGAACAGGAACAAATGAACATGGGACAATCACTGCTTTTTATACTGTCTTAGTTGATGGTGATGATATGAATGAACCGATTGCTGATGCTGTAAGGGGAATTTTGGATGGGCACTTTATCTTGGAAAGAAGACTTGCCGAAATGGGGCAATTTCCGGCCATTAATGTGCTAAAGTCTGTTAGCCGGGTAATGAATCAAATCGTTGATGAAGAGCATTTACATACAGCCAGGCGAATACGTAGCTTAATGGCAATTTATGAAGAAAATAGTGAACTTATTCAAATCGGTGCGTATAAACACGGAACAAATAAACAAATTGATGAAGCAATTTCTTTTTATCCAACGATTCAAGCTTTTTTGAGACAAGGTATTTTGGAAAAAGAACTTTTTCAACAATCAATCGATAAAATGCATCAATTACTTACTGGTGGTGGTTCATAATGTCGCAAACAGCCGTATTACATAAAATATTACATGTCCGAGAACAAGAGAAAAAAGATGCTCAAATGGAACAAATAAGCGCGAGAAACTATTTCGAAGAAGTTGCAACACAATTGTATAGTGAATTAAAGACGAAGGAACAAGCTGAACAAACACTTGACAACTACATGCAAGCAAGTTCTGCGATTACTAAAATTAAAGAACAATCACTTTATATCCATGCATTAAATAAAAAAATAATGGTATTACAACAACAGGTACAACAAGCTCGTAAGCAAATGGAAGATAAACAAGAAATTTTAACAGAAGCACATGTTGAAGTAAAAAAGATTGAAACAATGATTGGGCATCGAGAAAAAGAAATAATTGCACACAAAGAAAAACTAGAGTCTATGATGATGGATGAGATCTCGATTAGGCAATTTAACACACAAGTTCAAAATAGGTGAAAATATGGTAAAAGTTAAAAAGGAACAACAGAAGCGTAATCCGATATTGTGGTTTTTATTTGCAATCGTTATTCCAGTCTTATTAGCTTTCGGTATAGCAATCGTCATCTTATCTGTCGCTGGAATCGATGTAACAGGTTGGGCGAAAGAAAAGGGAAGTAATATACCTATCATTTCCAGTATGGTGACTACAAAGGAAGATAAAGATCTTAAAAGACAGTTAGAAAAAGCAAATGAAACAATAGCGGCGCAAAAGGATGAATTGGACGACCTAAATAAAGAGATTGATAGTTTAGAAGGATTGATCGACGATTTAGAAATGGATATGAAAAGACTAGAAAACCGCAATAAAAGTGAGGAAAATGTAACGAACGATGATTCAGCCCAAGAGATTGATGAAGAGGTAAAAAAAGTAGCTGCTTCTTTTAGAAAGATGGACAAAGAAAAAGCTGCTGATATCATTCAGAATCTGGATAAAAATATGGCTGTTGCCGTTTTAGCAAGTCTATCGGGAGATGTTAGAGGTGGCATATTAGCTGAAATGGAACCAAAACTAGCAGCCGAGTTGATGGAAGATATGCTCCAAAAATAACTATTTTAAAGCAGAAAAGGAGGTGAGAAATTGAATGTAGGTTCTGTTTTTGCCCCGGAAATTATTTCAGGTAATAATCTGAAACGACCAAATAAACAAGAAGAAAACTCTCTATCATTTCAGTCATTTTTACCTTCAGATACAGATAGTGAAGAAGCGTTGCCCTTTATACATGAAGAACAAATGACAGATCATTCAAAAAAGAATGACTCAGATATGATACAGCCGGTAATCCACTCTAATCAACTAGGTGAAGCCGACTCAAATACAGTAATAACCAATAACGTAGAGACTTTCCATGATTCAAGTTATAAGGAAGAAAGCTCTGACGATAAGCAGGACCAAATGCTTGATTCTATTGTAACTGAACTAATTGCTTTATTACAGAACCATGAACATGATGTAACAGGAATTTCCCTAGGTGAACAACAAGTAAACCAGTTACAGAAAATAGTACAGGAAAACGCTGATTGGAAAAATGACGAAACGATTATCCAACAAATAAACAAGATGATTGAAAATGACTCCGCAATAACCGATCAGCAAAATGAAATTGAATTTCTTGAAACAATAGGTGATCTCACCCTAGAAAATATGTTACATAACGAAATGATTCAGCTCATCGGTGAAATAAATCGTATTTTGAATGAAAAGGAAGGAATGATTCCTTTAAAAGAAAAGGCAGGTCAATTACTTCCTTTATTACAACAGTGGTCAACAATTAAAAAGGAAAATAGTGAAGCAACAGAAAAAGTAATCAATAATGAGCTAAACGAAAAAGATGCTCATGTTTGGAGACATTTAATTAATACTTATGGAAAAAGAACATTCTTTTCAGAGCAAAATGTATATCAATCAGATGCTTCTGTCACGCGATCAGATGTGATGAGTTGGTTACAACAAGCATTTAGTAACTATGCAGAACAAGAAGAAAAAGTAACAGGAACAGCTCCTATAACGACCGACTCACAAATACCAATGACAAAGGTTGAACAATATACCATCCATGCTCAGTCGTTAGATAAAATTGAAAGGGTAAGTGAGGAGATTGTTAACAAATTTACGAATATCATTCGGGAAAGTCGATTTTTAACGAATAAAAATGAGTTGAATCAACTATCCATCGTCTTAAAACCTGAGAATTTAGGTAATATGACAGTTCGATTTATGCAGGTGGATGGGGAGATGTCCGTTAAAATTATCGTTACTTCCCAAGTTGCTAAAGAAATGCTTGAATCAAATATGCATCAATTAAAGCATATGTTTTCCCCACATCAAGTAATGATCGAACGGGATGAGTCGATATCAGATGAAGAATTTTTTCTCCAAGATGAAGAACAGGATAAACAGGAAGAAGACTCTTTCTCTGAAGAACGAGATGCACATGAAAACAAAGACGAAAATGCATCTGAGATTGATTTTCAAGACATTTTACAGCAGTTAAGTAGAAAGGAAGAACAATAGATGAATAAAATAGATTCATCACTTTATTTATCAAACCAGCCGAAAAATAGGGCGCCTAGTCCTAATTTAGGTAAAGATGAATTCATTAAAATATTGATGACGCAATTACAAAATCAAGACCCACTTAATCCAATGGAGGATAAAGAATTCATCGCGCAAATGGCGACATTTTCACAGCTTGAGCAAATGATGCATATGGCAAGTTCGATTGATACACTAGTTCATAATCAGCTCGTCTCCCCAGTCATTCAATATAGTCATATGATTGGAAAAGAAGTTACCTATGAATCAGAAAATGAAAAAACGGGTGAGAAAAGTATCGTAACGAGTCAAGTTGTTGCTGTAAGTCAAAAAGACGGTTGGGCAATTTTAGAGCTAGATAATGGGGAAAAAATATATGCGGATAGTGTGTTGAAAGTAAAAGAACAGCAATTAAAAGAAGGCGAAAATGATGAATAATTATATTCATCCACTTCAACAACATTATCAAAACCAATCACCAAAACAAGTAAAGAAGCCTCCAACCCAATTTAAAGACATTTTATCGCAAGTCGATACAGTAAAAATTAGTAAACATGCAGAAATGAGATTAAAAGAACGAAAGATCGACATAAATAAAGATACATGGGAAGAAATTGGCTACAAGATGAATGAAGCTAAGCTAAAAGGGGTAACAGATGCTTTAATCGTTTTGGATGATGCTGCACTTGTTGTTAGTACAAAAAATAATACGGTCGTTACCGCGTTAAACAACAATGAGGCAACAAATAAAATATTTACAAATATAAACGGAACGATACTAATATAGGCTGGTCCCTTTTTGGGAAGCCTTTAGACAACTATTGATTGATGGATATAGTTGATAAATTAAGAGAGGGATGAATTATTATGTTACGTTCAATGTACTCAGGAATTTCAGGAATGCGAGGATTTCAAACGAAATTAGATGTTATAGGAAATAATATTGCCAATGTGAACACTCTCGGTTTTAAAAAAGGTCGGGTTACTTTCCAAGATATGATGTCCCAGACGACAAGAGGAGCACAGGCAGCAGTTCCTGGAGCACGTGGTGGAATTAATCCAATCCAAGTCGGACTAGGCTCTAAAGTAGGCTCTATTGATAACATCCATACAGATGGATTTGTCCAAAATTCAGGTCATGGACTTGATTTAGCAATTGAGGGGAATGGGATGTTTGCGGTAACAGATGGAACCATAACCTATTACACACGAGCAGGTAATTTTTACTTTGATGATGACGGTAATATTGTTAACCCAGACGGTTATTATTTAGTAGACGTTGATGGTAACACACCTATAAACATTCCTGAAGATGCACAAAGCTTTAGTATTACTGAAAACGGAACAGTGAATTATGTAGATGCTAATGGGGATCCTCAAGTTGCTGGAAATATAGGACTAGCTAACTTTTCAAACCCAGGAGGCTTGGAGAAAGTGGGAAGTAATCTCTTTTTAAATTCGCCAAATGCTGGATATACTGGACTGGCAGCACCAGATGCGAATGGAATGGGGAAAATAATCTCTAATGCTATCGAAATGTCCAACGTTGATCTGGCGGAAGAATTTACAGAAATGATTGTGTCACAACGTGGATTTCAGGCAAATACGAGAATTATTACAACTTCAGATGAAATTTTACAAGAGTTAGTAAACTTAAAACGATAATAAGGAGGTAGGGGCAAGGACATAACGAAAATGATCAAATCTAAAGACGAATAATTCACTACCTTAACGGAGGAAATATAGCAGACTCCTGGTCGGCTAAAAGTGGTCATGTTCTGATCCTTTAGCTAAATGCTCGTCCCATCGAAAACATTTGGGACTGCGATTATCGTTGCAATAAACATTGTGCGAGCGCGGGGAGAAAGACATCGGTAGTGCGCTAACACGAGGTCGATGACAACCTGTGGTTGAGGCTCACCTGCCTCCCACGGAAAACGAAGTATTTTTTAGAGCGAGTTATATGCACCTATCATAATTTCTAGTTAGTTCGGCTTTTTCTTTGATAAAAACATTTTGTCCTAACCCCGCCATACTATGATTGAACTTACGAGGTTAAATGGGGAAACATTTACATTAAACGCATTTATGATTGAACAAATACAATCATTACCAGATACGACGATAACGTTAACGAATGGGAAAAAGATCGTCGTACAAACGAATGAATCAGAAGTAATTAGAAAAATAACAGATTATTATCAATTAATCGGTTTATTTGGTATAGAGGAGAAGCAGGTGAAAGAATGAATAGTCTAGCAAAAACGATGATAACATCTTTAGTAATTCTTCTCGTTATTGGAGTGGCCGCTTTAATTATTGTACTAAACTTTAATAAAGGTAGTACGAAAGGGGAGGGACGTTCAATAGATGAGATGAATGAATATTCCTATGAAACACCAGAAGTTACGACTGATTTAAAAGATGGTAAATTTGTGCGAATTCAATTTCAAATTATTGCAGATGGCAAAAAAGGACTAAAAGAAGTAGAAAAGCGCGAATTTCAAATTAAAAATATTTTAATTAAAGAACTTGCCGTAATGACAGAAGAGGATTTTAAAACAGGGTTATCTGACTTAGAAGCAACATTACAAAGTAGTTTAAATGAAGTGATGACTGACGGGGACATTACCGATGTGTATACAGTTAGCAAAATATTACAGTAATGTGAATGCTCCACTTAGGAGGTGATTGATTTTGCCAGAAGAAATATTATCCCAAAATGAGATAGATGCACTATTATCTGCTATCACGTCTGGTGAAATGGATGCAGAAGAATTAAAAAAAGAAGAACAAGAGCAAAAAGTTAGAGTCTATGATTTTAAACGTGCACTTCGCTTTTCGAAGGATCAAATTCGCAGTATTTCGCGAATCCATGAAAATTATGCTCGTCTATTAACGACTTTTTTTTCTGCACAATTACGTACATATGTTAATATTACCGTCGCATCGGTTGACCAAATTCCGTATGAAGAATTTATCCGATCAATACCAAAGATGACAATATTAAACGTTTATAGTGTGGAGCCTTTAGAAGGCAGAGTGTTAATGGAGGTAAATCCAAATATCGCATACAGTATGATGGATCGGATTTTAGGTGGGAAAGGGCATAGTGATAAACAGGCGAATAATTTAACCGAAATTGAAACATTAATTATGTCGCAACTATTTGAAAAATCGGTCACGAACTTACAAGAGGCTTGGGGAACAATCGTTGATATTAATCCAATCCTTGAAGAATTTGAAGTGAATCCGCAATTTTTACAAATGGTATCACCGAATGAAACGGTCGTTGTCGTTTCGTTAAACACGCAAATAGGAGATGTAAGTGGGATGATTAATATTTGTATCCCACATATCGTGTTGGAACCAATTATTCCGAAGCTATCTGTGCATTATTGGATGGAAACTGGTACGAAGGAAAGGGATCCGGAAACATATGAGCAAATCTCAAGACATATTAAGCAAGTACAAGTAGAGGCGAAGGTAATCTTAGGTCAGTCGAAAATTTCGGTAAATGAACTATTAAACTTGAAGAGAAATGATATTATTTCGCTTAATCAATCGATTGATGAAGCCCTACAATTTGTTATTAATAATGAACCTAAAATGCTTGTTCAGGCAGGTCAAATGAAAAATAGAATTGCGGTTCAAGTATTGGAAGAAATAAAGGGGGGAGTTTTCAAGTGATGGATGACGGCATGTTATCACAAGATGAAATAGATGCACTATTAAATGTAACAGAAGATAATGATGAGGAGACTGAACAAACAACAAATGAGGATCCTTATTTAACATCTCTTGAAAAGGATACATTAGGCGAAATAGGTAATATTTCATTAGGAAGTTCAGCAACAACTTTATCTACTCTATTAAATCAAAAGGTAGAAATAACTACACCAACTGTATCGATCGTTAAAAAGACTGGATTTAAAGAAGAATTTCCATACGAACATGTAAGTTTACAAGTTGATTATATGGACGGGTTTGATGGTGAAAATATTTTCCTAATGAAGGCACAAGACGCTGCCATTATTTCTGACATTATGTTAGGGGGAGATGGACATTCTCCTAAAGAAGAATTATCTGAAATTGAACTTAGCGCTGTTCAAGAGGCGATGAATCAAATGATGGGGGCATCTGCAACGAGTATGTCGACTGTTTTTAATAAACGGGTTGATATATCACCACCACTCGTTGAATATGAAGACATTGATAAACTAGAGGAAGTGCATAGTAAAATTGAAGGGGATGTGTTTGTAAAAGTATCTTTTCAATTAAAGGTGGGTGATTTAATTGATTCGAATATTATGCAACTAATTCCACTTGACTTTGCCAAAGTGTTAGTAAATCAATTATTAAATCCAAAAGAAGAGATTGCGGCAACCGAAGCTCCCGAAAAACCATCTGTTGCGGAACAAGAGCAAATGGAGCATAAATCTCAAGTGAACAAGATGGTCGAACAACCTACAGTAGCTACTAATCAGAGTCCGCAACATATCGGGACACATATGAATGAAAATTCGACGATTCAAACGGCGTCATTTTCAAATTTTGAATCAGTAGAGCTTTCAGAAACTAAGCAGCGAAATTTAGATATGCTACTTGATATTCCATTAACTGTAACTGTTGAATTAGGAAGAACGAATCAAACGGTTGAAGACATATTAGAATTAACGCAAGGGTCAATCGTTGAGTTAGATAAATTAGCAGGCGAACCAGTCGATGTTCTCGTCAATAATAAATTAATTGCAAAAGGGGAAGTAGTTGTAATTGATGAGAACTTTGGAGTGCGGATAACAGATATTGTTAGTCAAAAAGACCGTTTAATGAAACTTAATTAATTTTTATGAGGTGAATAATGTGGCACAAAGTGTTCTAATTGTTGATGATGCAGCTTTTATGAGAATGATGATTAAGGATATTTTAATTAAAAATGGCTATAACGTGGTAGGAGAAGCAGAAAATGGCAATATTGCAGTTGAGAAATATAAGGAATTAACTCCCGATTTAGTTACGATGGATATTACAATGCCAGAAAAAGATGGAATTACAGCTTTAAAAGAAATAAAAGCCCTGAATCCAGATGCAACGGTAATCATGTGTTCAGCTATGGGACAACAGGCGATGGTAATTGATGCAATTCAGGCAGGAGCAAAAGATTTTATCGTAAAACCTTTTCAAGCTGATCGGGTGATTGAGGCAGTATCAAAAGCGTTAGCATAAAAAGTGAGTGAATACAATGGGTAGAAAAATAAGCTTCATCATCTTATTCAGTGCAATGATTTCTTTATTTGTCGCAACCAATATAAGTAATGCAGAAGTGAAAAATGTCAAAGATTGTTTAGAAGCAAGTGAAGATTGCGAAGAACTAAAACAACCTGTTCAAGGGGATAGTAATCATTTAGTTGAAGACGAACCAGTACCTTCTACTTCAATCGTTATGAATTTTATTAAAATGATATTCGCATTACTTCTCGTACTTGCACTTATTTATTTCATCTTAACGTTTATTAAAAAACGAAACAGACTATTTTCAAATGTACATGTATTAGAGAACCTTGGTGGGATTACAGTGGGAACGAACAAATCGATCCAACTAGTAAGAATTGGCGCAAAAGTTTATCTTATTGGTGTTGGTGATAATGTCGAAATGCTTCAAGAAATAACGGATGAAGAAATAGTACATACATTATTGGAAGAAGAAGAACAGAATGCTCAATCTTCAACATTCATAGGAGCTTTTTTACAAAAGGGAAGTTTTCGATCCGATGAAAAAAACAAACAATTTACTAGCACACTTGAAAAGGAGTTAAACAAGATAAAAGATAAGCGGCACCGAATGATACATCATATGAAAGAGAAGGATGATCGACATGGATGAGTTTATTAATCTATTTTCTAGCTCTGACCCTTCTGCCATATCGACATCCGTAAAACTTATCCTTTTATTAACCATATTATCTATAGCACCGGGCATATTAATTTTAATGACGTGTTTCACGAGAATTATTATCGTGTTATCATTTGTTCGAACATCATTAGCAACTCAGCAGATGCCACCAAATCAAGTGCTAATTGGACTTGCACTGTTTTTAACGTTTTTTATTATGGCTCCAACGTTTAATCAAGTGTATGAAGAGGCGTTAAATCCATTATTTCAAAAAGAAGTAACGTTGGATGAAGCGTATGAAAGTGCTTCTGTTCCGATTAAAGAGTTTATGTCTAAGCATACGAGGCAAAAAGATTTAGCATTGTTTTTAAATTATACAAATCAAGAACCACCAGAAACGGTACAAGATATACCACTTACGACACTCGTTCCAGCTTTTGCTATTAGTGAACTAAAAACAGCTTTTCAAATGGGGTTTATGATCTTTATCCCTTTTTTAATTATCGATATGGCTGTTGCTAGTATATTAATGTCTATGGGTATGATGATGTTGCCACCAGTAATGATTTCTTTACCTTTTAAAATATTATTATTCGTTTTAGTTGATGGTTGGTATTTAATTACCTATTCGTTGCTTCAAGGTTATTAACGTATTTTTTTCAAAAAGAAGGTGTTTTCGCTTGAGTAATGAACTAGTATTAACGCTTGCTGAAAGAGGGATTTTCACTATATTATTAGTTGCTGGACCGATTCTATTATTAGCTTTAGCAGTCGGTTTAGCTGTTAGTGTTTTTCAAGCAACGACACAAATCCAGGAGCAAACACTAGCATTTATCCCCAAAATTATCGCTGTCCTCATTGGCATCGTTTTTTTTGGACCTTGGATGTTAACAAAATTAGTTGAATTTACGACAGATTTATATCAAAATATAAATCTTTTTGTAGGGTAAAAAATGCTAGATTTAATTGATTTATCAACCATTCCTACGTTTTTACTAATATTTGCTAGAATCATTGCTTTTTTTGTTGCTTTACCATTGTTTTCTTATCGGACGATACCGACGATGTTTAAAATTGGTATTAGTTTTTTCCTAAGTCTCATGATGGTATCGAGCTTAGATGTCGGTATCATTGAAGTGGATCATTTATTTATCTTTTTATTATTAAAAGAAGTCCTAGTCGGATTACTCATTGGATTAATCGCTTATATTATTTTATCCGCTGTCCAAATTGCGGGTGGTTTTATCGATTTTCAAATGGGCTTTGCGGTCGCCAATGTGATCGATCCACAGACAGGGGCACAAAGTCCGCTTGTTGGGCAATATTTTTATATGTTTGCACTTCTCTTTTTATTATCGGTTAATGGCCATTATTTATTAATAGATGGAATATTTAATAGTTATCAATTTATTCCGATCGATTCGTTTCTATCATTTAATGATATTTTTAGTGAATTTATTATCCAAACATTTAACAAAATGTTTCTCATCGCGTTTCAAATGGCAATCCCTTTAGTTGGTTGTTTATTTTTAGTCGATGTTGCTTTAGGTATTATCGCTAGAACCGTACCACAACTTAACGTATTTGTCGTCGGATTACCATTAAAAATTGCTGTTAGTTTTACCGTACTTTTATTTTTTATTAGCATATATATCGTTTTGGCAAAATTGTTATTTGAGACGATGTTTGAAACGATGAGAGATTTGATGGTCATTCTCGGAGGTGGCTAACGTGCGATTGAAATTAGATTTACAATTTTTTGCTGGTGAAAAAACAGAAAAAGCTACTCCGAAAAAAAGGGAAGATGAACGTAAAAAAGGTAGGGTCGCAAAAAGCCAAGATATAAATACAGCATTGCTTTTGCTAGCTTCCTTCTTTTTACTTTTCGTCATGGGAACGTATATGAAAGAGCATATGTTATCTTTATACGCCACTACGTTCACTGAATTTATTCATTGGGAAGTCGATTTGGAATCTAGTAATAAATTATTGAAAGAAGTATTAATTCAATTTGCTTTCATTGTTGCACCAGTGATGACCATCGCTTTTATCATATCCATTGCAGCAAATTTATTACAAGTAGGATTTCTATTTACGACAGAACCATTAAAATTTGACTTAAAAAAAATTGATCCAATCAAAGGCGCTAAACGTATTTTTTCCATTCGAGCCCTTGTTGAACTATTAAAGTCACTTTTAAAAATTGTTTTTATCGGGACAATTACCTTTACCGTCATTTGGATGTTTAAAGATGAAATGATGATGTTAGCTTTAAAACATCCGGAAAATGCAGTAGCTTTTTTCGGAAAAGTGACGATTATAATGGGGATCGCTGCCACCATCGCACTTCTTTTTCTTGCCGTCCTTGATTACATGTATCAAAAATATGATTTTGAAAAAAACATCAGGATGTCAAAACAAGATATTAAAGATGAGCATAAAAATGTAGAAGGTGATCCATTAATTAAATCAAAGCTACGGGAGAAACAACGCCAAGTAGCAATGCGACGTATGATGGCTGAGGTTCCTAAAGCAGATGTCGTTATTACGAACCCAACCCATTATGCGATAGCAATTAAATATGACGAATCCGTTACTTCAGCGCCATATGTTGTTGCAAAAGGAACGGATCAGACAGCACAGAAAATCAAGGAAATTGCCAAAGAGCATCAAGTGATGACAATGGAAAATAAGCCATTAGCACGTGCTTTATATGATCAAGTCGAAGTAAATGATGTGATTCCAGAACAATTTTATCAAGCGGTAGCAGAAATATTAGCATTCGTTTATCAGAATGAAAAAAGAGTGAATTAGTTAGGGGTATTTGAATGAAATTACGAGATTTATCAGTACTTTTAGGAGTTATCTTAATAATAATTATGTTAGTCATTCCATTACCGGGATGGTTATTAAGTGTGCTCATCTTATGTAATATTTCGCTAGCGCTTCTCGTCATACTTGTATCGATGAATACTCAGGAAGCTTTACAGTTTTCGATTTTTCCTTCCTTATTATTATTACTAACTTTATTTCGCCTCGGATTAAATGTCTCCACAACGAGATCTATTTTATCTAAAGCAGATGCTGGCGGGGTAGTTGATACGTTTGGTTCATTTGTTATCGGGAATAATCCATTAGTTGGATTCGTTGTGTTTATCATTCTCGTTATCATTCAATATATCGTTATTACGAAAGGTGCCGAACGTGTATCGGAAGTATCTGCTCGCTTTACATTAGATGCAATGCCCGGAAAACAAATGAGTATAGATGCCGACTTAAATGCTGGACTTATATCAGAACAAGAAGCAAGAGAAAGACGAGAAAAGGTAGAAAATGAAGCAGATTTTCACGGGTCAATGGATGGTGCTTCCAAATTTGTAAAGGGAGATGCCATTGCCGGAATTATTATCGTTTTAATCAATATCATTTTTGGCTTAATTATCGGTATGGTTCAGATGGATATGACGTTTCAAGAAGCGATAAATACATTTATGCGTTTAACAGTTGGGGATGGCTTAGTAAGTCAAATCCCAGCATTGTTAATTGCTACAGCTACCGGTATTGTCGTAACACGTGTAACGACAGAAGGTAACTTAGGAAGTGATGTATCAGATCAGCTACTTCAATATCCGAAATTACTATTTATAGCGGCGGGGACGATATTTTTATTAGGATTAACACCAATTAATTTTATGTTAACGACGATCATTGCTGCTTTTTTGGCGATAAGCGGATATGTTTTATTACAAAAAACAAAAGAAACAGAACAAGTTCCTGATGAAGCATTGGATGAAGAAGATAGTGAAAGTATGAAGTCAACAGAAAATGTTGTTAATTTACTTAGTGTGGATCCAGTCGAATTCGAATTTGGTTATGCACTTATCCCTCTCGTTGATTCAAGTCAAGGCGGGGATTTATTAGATCGGATTGTGATGATTCGTAGGCAACTCGCCATCGAACTCGGTGTGGTTATTCCAGTCGTACGAATTCGCGATAATATTCAACTAGAACCGAACGAATATCGGCTTAAAATTAAAGGGAATGAAGTAGCAAAAGGGGAGCTGCTTCTCGATCATTATTTAGCAATGACACCAGATTTGGATGATGATCATATTGACGGTATTCAAACGAAAGAGCCAGCATTTGGTTTACCAGCTAAATGGATTAGTGAAGATAAAAAAGAAGATGCAGAAATTTTCGGTTATACAGTAGTTGATCCACCATCTGTTGTATCAACACATTTAACAGAGGAAATGAAACGAAACGCTCATAATTTATTAGGAAGAAAAGAAACGAAAGAATTAATGGATCATTTACGTGAAGACTACTCTATTTTAGTAGATGAGGTAACACCTGATCCATTATCAATAGGGGATATTCAAAAGGTACTAGCAAATTTATTAAAAGAGAATATCTCCATTCGCAATTTACCTGTTATTTTCGAAACGTTAGCTGACTTTGCAAAGATGACGAATGATACTGACTTATTAACCGAGTATGTCAGACAATCTTTAGCTATTCAAATTACGAAACAATATGCGGGTGAGAGCGATGCTTTAAAAGTCATTACAACTTCAGCAGACGTGGAAAACTTAATTTCAACTAATATCCAGCAAACAGAACATGGGAGTTATTTAGCATTAGATCCACAGTCACAAGAAAATATCATTCAAAATGTATATAAAGAAGTAGAAAAAGTTTCCTTACAACATGAAAATGTTGTCGTATTGTGCTCACCGACTGTGCGAATGTATATGAAACAGTTGTTAGAACGGTCATTACCGCAAATAGCAGTTCTGTCTTATAACGAATTAGAACCAAATGTCCAAGTGCAAAGTGTTGGGGTGGTGAATGTAGCGTGAAAGTAAAAAAGTATGTAGCAAAAACGATGCAAGAGGCCATGAAAGAAATAAAAAAAGAGTTAGGTCCAGATGCTGTCATATTAAATAGTAAAGAAATTAAATCTGGGGGAATTTTAGGATTATTCCAGCAAAAAAGCATGGAAGTAATTGCGGCGATTGATAAAGAACCAACCTTGCCAAAAAAGGGATCGAAACAAGTAATAACCCGACAATATAACATGACTAAACAAGCAGAACAATCACAAGTTTTAGATGAAATTAAACATTTAAAGGAATTACTTGCTACCCAATCATTTCAGTCAGAAAATAATTTTCCGCCAGTCTATGAGAATGCATTTAAATATTTACTGGAACAAGAAGTCTCCGACACTCTTGCACTAGAAATAATGCAATCAATCGTAAAAAAAGGAAAAGAAGATGAACATGTAACAAAAGTTCAAATGAAAGAATTATTAAATGAAGAAATAGAAAAAAGGTTAGCACATGTATCTTTCAAAGGAATCTCAGAAGCTAAAAGAATCATTCAATTCGTTGGACCAACTGGTGTTGGAAAAACGACAACTTTAGCAAAGGTAGCCGCTCTTAGTATGTTAGAGCATCGTAAAAAAATAGCGTTTATTACAACAGATACATACCGTATTGCAGCAATTGAACAATTAAAAACGTATGCGAGAATTTTAGATGTCCCAGTCGAGGTTGCTTATTCTGTAGAGGATTATGAACGCGCATTACAAACATTTGCCCATTTTGATTATATTTTTGTCGATACCGCGGGTAGAAACTTTCGCGATGAACGGTATGTACAAGAACTAAAAAACATGCTCGACTTTAAAAAGGATCAAGTAGAGACGTATTTAGTTTTATCCCTTACAGCTAAGAAAACAGATATTATGGATATTTATCACCAATTTACATGGCTACCTGTCGAGAAAGTTATCTTTACGAAAATGGATGAAACATTAACATTTGGTAGCATATTAAATATTGGAGCCTCTGAAAATATCGATATTGCATACATTACAAATGGTCAAGATGTCCCAGACGATTTAGTTAAACCAAATAAACAAAAGGTTAGTCAATTAATTTTAAGTAGGTATGCCAATGTATGATCAAGCTGAACGTTTACGGAATCGTTTAAAAGGTCAGGATAAACAAGCAAAAACGATTGCGATTGTAAGTGGAAAAGGCGGAGTTGGCAAATCGAATACAGCTCTTAATTTTTCCATCGAATTACAAAACAGAGGGAAGAAAGTGTTGCTTTTTGATTTAGATGTAGGCATGGGGAATATTGATATATTACTAGGCAATGAATCTAAACATTCGATCGTAAACTTATTTAACGAATTTTTACCGATTCATGATATTATAGAACTAGGACCTAAAGGCCTATCTTATATTGCAGGTGGTTCTAGTTTAAATGAACTTATTCAACTTGATGAAGATAAACTAAACTATTTTTATGAACAATATGATCGGTTAGTTAACGATTATGACTATATTTTATTTGATCTTGGTGCGGGGGCATCCATAAGTAGTATGTCATTTGTACTATCATCAGATGAATGTGTCGTTATTACAACACCTGAGCCAACATCGATTACAGATGCTTACAGTATGATAAAACATATTATTTTAAAACGGAAAGATATGCCCATTTCAGTCATTATGAACAGATGCAATAGTCGAAAAGAAGGAGTCCGAACATTAGAAAAGTTTAATCAAGTAGTTTCCCACTTTTTACATAGTAATATTATCAAAATGGGGATGCTTCCAAATGATCAAATCGTGTCCACCGCTGTTATTAGGCAAACACCTTACATACTATTAAATAAAAATGCTCCCGTTTCGAAAGCATTAAATGAAATAGTAACGAATTTTTTACAACAAACGAATGAATTAAATGAATTACAGCGGGTCTCATTTGTGCAAAAATTGAAACACTTTTTGTCTAAGGAATAGAGGGGATCATCATGCGAAAAATAAAAGTTTTCATTGTTGATCAATCTATTTCAGTCTGTAAACAATTAGAAGATATGCTTCTTACATATGAAACAGTGGAAGTTGTTGGGATTGCGACAGAAATAGTAGATGCAACCGAATATTTAAAAACTACATCGCCGAATCTTATGTTATTAGATGTAAATTTACCGACAGAAAGCGAAAAGACAGCCTTAGAAATAATGTTAGATATGAAGGCAATACCAGTCATCGTGCTATCGGACGGTTCTGTTCAACAGACCGCCAAAACAGTACAAGCAATGGCGAATGGTGCGGTAGATTTTATCAAAAAAACGATCCCTGCGAATAGTAAAGGCCAATATGAACGAGAAGTCTTATCAAAAATAACACAAGCTATTAGTACGAAGCGTATCCGTTCGACAAGGAGAAATCAGCCTATTAATCATGGTAAACAATTAAAAATAAGGCAGGAAAACCGAAAAAAACAACAATCTCATACAAGGGCACCTATTATTGCAATAGGTACCTCAACGGGTGGTCCTAGAGCATTACAACGTATTATTGAAGGTATCCCAAAAGATTTTCCAGCTCCAATTTTAATTGTCCAACATATGCCAGCAACATTTACAAAGTCTTTAGCCGTCCGTTTAAATAAAATAGGTCAGATCCGTGTAAAAGAAGCAACAAATAATGAAGTAATTAAAAAGGGAACCGCCTATATTGCTCCAGGCAATTATCATATGCAAGTGAAACAAATAGCGGCTGAATTAAGGATTGAAATTAATCAAGAAAAAGAAAATGTTGGGCATCGCCCTTCTGTAGACATTTTATTTAAATCACTTGCAATGATTGATGACATTCATAAAATAGCAGTAGTTCTTACAGGGATGGGAAAAGATGGAGCAGAAGGCGTCAAAAAAATAAAACAATTAGATGATGAAGCAATTATCATCGCCGAGTCGAGAGAAACAGCAATTATTGATGGCATGCCAAGTGCAGCAATTGCTACAAACAGTGTCACCGAAGTGATTCGTTTAGACGAGATCGCTAAGGCACTAATAGAATACTCAAAATAGATAGGGGGAATTATGTTGGAAACAACACAATATTTAGACATTTTTATTGACGAGAGTACAGAACACCTAGACACACTCTATCAACAACTTTTAGCACTTGAAAAAAATCCACAAGAAAAAGCAATCATTGAAGAAATTTTTAGAGCTGCCCATACGTTAAAAGGGATGTCAGCTACAATGGGTTTCGAAGATTTGGCGAGCTTAACACATAAATTAGAAAACATATTCGATGGAATTCGTTACGACAAAATCTCTGTTCAAACAGAAATGATGGATTATTTATTTGTAGCTGTTGATCATTTAAATGCCATGGTGGAAGATGTTGCTAATGGTGGGGACGGAAAAAGAGATGTAGCTGATATAGTGAACCAATTGGATAAAATTGAAAAAGGTGAAAATATTACGAAGGAAGAGTCGAGTCCTAAAAAAGAAGTAGAAAGCTTGAACACTACCACCTTACAATTAGATGAATTTCAACTAACGATTTTAAGTGAATCAAAAGACCGTGGGTTTGATAATCACGAAATAATGGTTCAACTTAGAGAAGATTGCCTGCTTAAAGGTGCACGGGTATACATGGTCTTTGAGTTACTCGAAAAGATGGGAGAGGTAATTCATTCAAATCCTACTGTCAATGAGTTAGAAGAAGAAAATTTTGATTTTATGTTCACCGTGATGTTCGTTACAAAAGAAAAAGCGAATGATATTCAAGCGAAACTAATGAAAGTGTCGGAAGTGGAAGAGGTAACGGTAACGCCATTTTCATTGGATGCGTATAAAGAAGCGCAAGACGAGGTCTTAGATAAGGAACCAAGGAAACAAATGAAAGAAGTGGAAGCAACGAAAAAAGCAACGAAAAAAGAAGTGAAAAATGTTGCAAAAGCTGCACCATCAAAGACGATCCGTGTCAATATAGAAAGATTAGATATTTTAATGAACTTATTTGAGGAATTAGTAATTGATCGCGGGCGCTTAGAACAAATTTCGCTAGATTTAAATAACAATGAGTTACAAGAAACAGTTGAAAGAATGTCTAGAGTGTCTAGTGATTTACAAAATATTATTTTAACGATGCGTATGGTACCAATTGATACCGTATTTAATCGATTCCCAAGAATGATTCGACAATTGGCTAGAGAATTACATAAAGATGTGGAGATTGACATAATCGGAGCCGATACAGAACTTGATCGAACAGTAATTGATGAGATTGGTGACCCTTTAGTTCATTTAATTAGAAACGCGATGGATCATGGGATAGAAACACCTGAAGAAAGAGCAGAAAAAGGTAAACCATCTCAAGGGAAAATTACGTTAGAAGCTTATCATAGCGGAAACCATGTGTTTGTAGAAATATCAGATGATGGTGCCGGAATCAATAAAGAAAAAGTGAAAAATAAAGCAATTGAAAAAGGGGTCATAACACAAAGCGAAGCGGAAGTGTTAACAGACCAACAAGCATTTGAACTTATTTTGGAAAGTGGCTTTTCAACGAATGAGGAAATTTCTGATGTTTCAGGACGAGGCGTTGGCCTTGACGTTGTTAAGAACACCATTGAATCACTTGGAGGTAATATTTCGATCGATGCGGTACCAGGTGGAGGCTCCACTTTCTCCATTCAGTTACCACTAACATTATCGATTATCTCTGTTTTATTAGTCGAACTTCAAAATGAAAAATATGCAATACCATTATCATCGATTATTGAAACAGCTATATTAAGAAAGGAAGAAATATTTAGCGCTCATAATAATAAAGTGATCGATTTTCGTGGGAAAGTAGTACCACTCGCTTTTTTAAACAACATTTTTGATGTTCCATCAGATAAGGAAGAAGTGGATGAATATGTTTCCATTGTAATTGTACGAAAAGGGAATAAATTGACTGGTTTAGTTGTCGATTCCTTTATCGGTCAACAAGAAGTAGTTCTTAAATCACTAGGTGACTATTTGACAAATGTGTTTGCGATTTCAGGAGCAACGATATTAGGGGATGGAGAAGTCGCCCTCATCATTGATAGCAATTCCTTAGTTAAATAATTTTAGGATTGGAATGGGAGGTTAGATGGATGAATGAAGTAAATGGATTGGAAAATAAATTAATCGTTTTTAGACTTGAAGGGGAAGAATATGCTATTTCTGTTCAAAGAGTTGGTTCGATCGAAAGAATTTTACCGATTACTCGGGTTCCATCGACACCAAGTTTTGTAAAAGGTGTAGTTAATTTACGGGGAGTGGTCACACCTGTGATCGATTTGAAAGAGCGATTTCACGAAAAACAAACGACATTTACAGAACAAACAAGAATTATTATTGTTCATATTGATGATATAACAGTCGGCTTAATCGTGGATGAAGCAAATGATGTTCTTGATATTCAACAAGATCAAATTGAGCCAGCTCCTGAAGCAGTTGGTTCTGCCGTCGTTGAATATATTAGTGGGGTCATTAAATTAGAAAAGCGGTTATTCATTTTACTAGACTTGGAGAAAGTGTTGAATAAAGCTGATATGACGGAATTAAGAACATTGGAAGGATAAGGATATGAAGTCAAAGAAATTATCAGACTTACAAATAGATGTATTACGAGAAATTGGTAATATCGGTGCTGGTAATGCAACTACTTCTATGTCACAACTAATTAATAAACAAGTCATGATGAAAGTACCTTCTGTAAAGGTAGTTACAATCAATGAAATGATGGACATTATTGGTGGACCAGAAAAGCTCATTGTCGCGATTTTCTTTAGAATTAAAGGAGAAATTACCGGCACTGTTTACTTCGTCTTAACATTGAAAGAAGCGGAATATTTAGTTCGTCAAATGACAATGAATAACGAACTGTCCATTTTAGAAAATGGGGAAACAGACGAATTAGCCGTTTCGGTTTTACAAGAAGTTGCCAACATATTAACAGGATCTTATTTATCTGCCTTAGCCGATTTTACACAATTAAATATGAAGCCTACAATACCATACTTAAGTATCGATATGGCGGCTGCTACTTTAGTTACTGGGTTAATTGAATTATCTCAAGTAACTGATTATGCCATTATTATCGATACAAAAATTACCGGGAATGAAGAAGGAGAAGGTGCAAAAGGTCATTTCTTATTAATACCAGATCCAGCATCCATTCCAGAACTATTTAGTGCATTAGGACTTAATCAACATGAATAAGACCGTCGTAAAAGTGGGGATTGCTGATTTAAATATTATCCAATCACCTGATAAAATACGTACTTCGGGTTTAGGATCCTGTGTTGGTATTGTTTTATATGATTTAACGAAACAAGTAGCAGGACTAGCTCATATTATGCTTCCTGACTCAAGTTTAACAAAACAAAAAAATTATAATAAATATAAATATGCGGATACGGCAATCGACATTTTAATTGATAAACTCATAGAAAAGGATGTAAGGAAATTTAGTATCAAAGCTAAAATAGCTGGTGGAGCGCAAATGTTTCAATTGAATTCGGCAACTGACGTAATGAGAATTGGTCCGAGAAATGTAGAAGCTGTGACAAAAATACTTCATATGCATCGTATACCAATTGTAGCATCTGATGTGGGTGGAAACAGTGGTAGAACGATAGAATTTGACCCGATTTCTGGGAATTTAAAAATACGAACTGTCAATAAGGGCGAAAAATTAATCTAATAAATAGTTATCAGAACAAACATCAAATAGTACATGATGGGTGTTCTGTAGCAAAAGCGGGGAGGAGCAAAAGATGTCAGCAAATAACTCCCATTATGTTCAAGAGTTATGGAATAATTGGATTGAAAATAGCGACGAAGAAGCTGCAAATGGACTGTTAGATCACTATATGTATTTAGTTCAGTTTCATGTAGAGAGAGTAGCTAGCTATATTCCGGTCAGTTACGATAAAAATGACCTAAAGAGCTTAGGGTTAATGGGCTTATATGATGCGCTAAATAAGTTTGATCCTACCCGTAATTTAAAGTTTGATACGTACGCAACGATTAGAGTACGTGGAGCTATTATGGATGGATTACGAAAAGAGGACTGGTTACCAAGATCATTAAGAGATCAAGCGAAGAAAATTGAAAAAGTAAGTGAAGAATTAGAGCAACAATTAAAACGAACGCCTACTTCCGAAGATATTGCTAATGAATTAGGAATGGAGCAAGAGGAAGTCGAATCGACTATTAGTAATACTTTATTTGCTAATGTTATTTCAATCGATACAAAATATACGCAGGTAGATTCTGAGGATATGACAACGATAGGCGCAACAATTGTGGATGATCATTCCATTTCTCCAGACGAACAAGTTCTATATATAGAGCTCAAAGAGGAATTAAGTAATGGCATTAAAGAACTGAATAAAAACGAACAAATTGTGATTAGTTTATTTTATGTAGAGCAACTAACATTAACGGAAATTGGACAAGTATTAAATTTAACGACATCAAGAATTTCACAGATCCATAAACGAGCCATTTTTAAGCTTAAAAACATCCTGGAAAAAATGCGCGTTTCATATTCACCTACTCCTTGAAAGGGGGAAAAAATATGAAGGACTTACATGAGCTATTTGACATAAAAATAGCAAAAGATCAATTAAGTGCAGAATTATATTACAATGAACCAGAAGAAGCGAGAAGTATAAACATAAATTGTGCAGAATTAATGGAGATGTTGAAAGAAAATAATATTGTATTTGGTATTGATGAACAAAAAATCGCTGAAATTACAACCAATATCTCTTCTCACCATTTTCCGGTATCGATTGCAAAAGGGATTTCTAAAGAAGATGGGAAAGACGGTAAGCTCATCTATAAACTTGATCTAAATACGGAAATTGACCGTTCAGATGGCTGGGATTTTCGAGAGGTAATGCGTATACCAACTGTACAAAAAGGGGATAAGCTTGCCACGATTATCCCCCCTTCCAAAGGAAAGAACGGTAAAAACGTCTTCGGCAAAGATGTTTTAGCAAGACCTGGCAAACCAGTTTTAATGAGACCAGGTAAAAATGTAAGATTTAGTGAAACAGACCAAACTTTTTATGCGACAGCTGAAGGACAAGTGAATTTTGGTGTAAAGTCAATCAATGTTTATACTGTTTATGAAGTACATGAAGATATTTCGATGAAAACCGGCAATATTGATTTTGTCGGAACGGTCGTCATTCGAGGAGATGTGCCGACCGGTTTTACAGTGAAAGCATCAGGAGATATTAAGATATTTGGTCTTGTGGAAGCTGCAACTATTATCGCAGAAGGTTCCGTATTTATTTCTGAAGGAATGGCGGGGCTGAAAACAGGAACCATTCAAGCAAATGAAGATGTGCATATTGGCTACATAAACCAAGGAAATGTAATTGCGGGAAATAGTATTTTAGTTGAAAATTCTATCCTTCATAGTGAATGTTCTGCTAGAGTTGATATAAAATGTCAACGAGGAAATATAATTGGCGGTGTCTTATCAGCAGGAAGAGCTATTAAAGGAAAAGATATTGGGAATAGAATGAATACGCTAACAGAGCTATCTTTTGGTGTGGACAAGAAATTATTTGATGAGCAAGTTAAATTGGAAACAGAGAAAGAAAATTTAAAGGACAATTTGCGTAAATTACAATTATTAAAAGCTAAAATGGAAAAAGAAACACATTTGAAAAATAGTCAAAATAGGATAACACTTTTAAAATTGAGGCATTCATTTAATAAAACGAAAGAACAACTCGATGATATTGATAGTCAACTAGAATCGATCAATGCTAGTCTAGGTAGTCTTGAAGATACTTTCTTAAAAGTAAAAGGAACCATTTTTCCAAATGCGGTCGTTTCTTTCGGAAAATATCGGCGAACAATTGACAGAAACTATGATAATGTTACGATTAAAATGGAAAGAAATGATATTGCGATTTCACCTTATTAACAATTTGTCACCTTGTAACTAAACTTTCGCACCAATAAAATGAATTTAAACAGTTTGCTTGGTTATGCTCGGGATACTTCCAACTATATCCATGACAACCTTGGTATAATAAACTGCTTTTCAAAGGATAGATAATGCGAAAACTTCTCCTACCAAATAGACTTGTTGCTTATTACACATAAGAACTAAACTGCGACGTAACTGCTAGGTTGTTTTAATGACCAAAAGGCATGTTTTCCATGCCGGTTGTATCACTAATTCAATAGGATGAAAAAAGTCAACATTCCGTTTGTGTGGAATCCGAATTCACGAAGACTCCAGCGGGAAAAGCAACAGCCGAAAATCCATTTCAAATGTTTTGAATAAAACGTTTGAAATTAGTTGAGGCGTTGCCCGCGGAAAGCGAAGTGGATTCGGGTGGAACACATGTACACAAACCTTGGGGACTTTTTCAGCAGCCTTGTAAAAGCCTTAGGCTTATCAGCCGCCCGCGGTAAAAGAGACACTGTGAAAGCAAGCGATAGCGTAGGTTGAATAGATGTCGTTCTTATGCCCTGTGGTGAAAGCGGAGTGTCTTTCCATAGCGACGGGACATCTCACTAATTGAAGTTACTGCGTAGTTTATTTCAAGTGTGTGTTAATAGCAACAGACTTAACGAAAAAAGCGGGTGGAGTCTAAATATGTACAAACCGCTTAGAGCAAACAATTAATCGGAAGTCAACTTGAGCACTGTATCTTCATCCTACTTTATTCTATGAAGACTTTTTGTCCATTTACTCTGCAAAAGTTGAGCTTGTGATATAATCATACCAATAATTATTTCTCAATAATTAAAGGGTGGGGATAGTAGATGAGTTTTAAGTCAATTGAATTGCAAGTAGCGATTCCGAGATCACAGGATGCAGGGAAAATGCAAGATCAAATGATGAGGCAATCTCAGCAATTTCAAGATACTCTAACCCAACAACAGTTACGTGAAGAAATAATCAATCGCTCAAGAGTAAATGAATTTGACAATGTGGAAAAGAAAATGATAAACGATGAGGATGAAACGAGTAAACGAGAAGAAGAGCAAAAACAAAAAAAGCAGAAACAAAAAAACAATCAAGACAATGAACAAAAAGTAGATCATCCTTATTTAGGAACAAAATTTGATTATAGTGGATAGAAGGGATTACATGGTTTCATTATTACTCATCATTAGTTTTTTACTGCACATTACACTTATTATGGCAGTTTATCATTTATATCAACAATTACAGCTATCTAAACGTAGTAAGGACCAGGAACTCGAAATATTATTTGCGGATTTTCTTAAAGAGATTCGAATAGAAAATGAACGTTTGCAAAGTCAGTTAATAAACGAACCACCTCCAAAAAACGAAGGAAAAAAAGAAGAAATGACTCTTACTAAAAACAGATCGATAACAAATAAGGCTGAACATTATAAAGAGAACAATTTTTTCAATTTATTACAAGAAGAAAAAAACGATCAACTTTTAGAAACTTCTATAGAAAGTAAAATTTTTAGTATGTATAACCAAGGGCAATCAATTGATGACATTGCTAAAACATTAAACCGTGGTAAAACAGAGGTTGCATTAATTCTAAAATTACATAGCAATAAAGCTGAAAATACTTGATAAATTGTTTTTAATATGTTACTTTAATCAGTGGTAATAAATTGACAAAGATTACGCACGTTTAATGATTTCTATATATGGTGCCGTTTCATTCGGTTATATAGAAACAAGATTTAAACGGAGGAAAAACCAAAGGAGGAAATTTAAATGTCAGTTATTTCAATGAAGCAATTACTAGAAGCTGGTGTTCATTTCGGTCACCAAACTCGTCGCTGGAATCCAAAGATGAAGAAATACATTTTTACAGAAAGAAATGGTATTTATATCATCGACCTTCAGAAGACGGTTAAAAAAATCGAAGAAGCTTATAATTTCGTAAGACAACTTGCGGAAGATGGTGGAACAGTACTTTTCGTTGGAACGAAAAAACAAGCACAAGAATCTGTTCGTGAAGAAGCAAACCGTTCAGGAATGTTTTACGTAAACCAACGTTGGTTAGGTGGTACGTTAACAAATTTCCAAACAATTCGTAAACGTATCAATCGATTAAAAGAAATTGAGCGTATGGAAGAAGACGGAACTTTTGATGTTCTTCCAAAAAAAGAAACAGTTAACTTATTGAAAGAAAAAGAACGCCTTTTGAAGTTTTTAGGCGGAATTAAAGATATGAAAAAGTTACCGGATGCGCTTTTTGTTATTGACCCACGTAAGGAAAGTATTGCAATTGCAGAAGCTCGTAAACTTGGTATTCCGATTATCGGAATTGTTGATACAAACTGTGATCCAGATGAAATAGACTATGTTATTCCAGCAAACGATGATGCAATTCGTGCCGTTAAATTATTAACAGGTAAAATGGCCGATGCTGTCGTTGAAGGAAAGCAAGGAACAGAGTTAGAGGAAACAGAAGCAGTAACAAAGGAAGAAGTAAAAGAAGCGGAAGAAGTAGCTGTAGAAGAATAATAATTTTTGCTAGCAAGAGGTGATAAGGGGACAACCTTTTATCACCTTTTTTACAGAAATGAAGACGAAAGAACGCATTTTCTGGTTTGTTCATCCAAAAGATGTATAAACTATGGAAAAAGATTCATAACGGGAGGAAAATAAAATGGCTATAACTGCAAAAATGGTAAAAGAGTTACGTGAAAAAACTGGTGCAGGTATGATGGATTGTAAAAAAGCACTAACAGAAACAAATGGAAATATGGAGGAAGCGGTTGATTTTTTACGTAAAAGTGGTGCAGCTCAAGCGGCTAAGAAAGCTGGACGTATCGCTGCTGAAGGTACAGCTTTCATCGAAGTAAATGGAAATGACGCTGTTTTATTAGAAGTTAACTGTGAAACAGACTTTGTTACAAAAAACGATAAATTTCAAAAGTTAGTTGCTGATTTAGCGAGTCATATTGCGAAAAACAAGCCTGCAAATTTAGAAGCGGCTTTACAGGAAACGGTTGAAGCAGTTGGTCAAACGGCCGAAGAATATATTAACTCTATTGTAGCTACGATTGGAGAAAAAATTACGTTACGCCGTTTTGCTCTTTTAACTAAAACAGATAACGATGCTTTCGGTTCTTACTTGCATATGGGTGGACGAATTGGTGCATTAACTGTGGTTGAAGGTACAACAGATGAAGAAGTTGCTAAAGATGTAGCAATGCACATTGCGGCTGCAAATCCGAGCTATGTTTCACGTGAGGATGTAAAAGAAGACGAAGTAAATAGGGAAAGAGAAATCTTAAAAGAACAAGCATTGAATGAAGGGAAACCTGAACATATTGTAGAGAAAATGATTGAAGGTCGCTTAGGTAAGTTTTTCGAACAAATTTGCTTATTAGATCAACAATTCGTTAAAGACCCAGATGTAAAAGTAAAGAAATTTGTTTCAGATAAAGGTGCAACAGTGAAAGAATTTGTTCGTTATGAAGTTGGCGAAGGAATTGAGAAAAAAGAAGAAGACTTTGCTGAAGAAGTAATGAGCCAAATGAAAAAGTAATTTTTAAGATTAAATAGGGGACACGGTGGTGTTCCCTATTTCTCAACATAAAAGTTACAGAATTTGATTCAACTAAATAATATTATGCTTTGTGGAGGTTATTATGACAGCGCGCTATCGTAGAATTGTACTAAAGTTAAGTGGTGAAGCCCTTAGTGGTGATAAAGGATATGGAATTGAGCCTGGTGTCATTCAGTCCATTGCACAACAAGTGAAAGAAGTAGCTGAGTTAGGCATTGAAATCGCTATTGTTGTTGGTGGCGGAAACATATGGCGAGGTAAAGTAGGTAGTGAGATGGGAATGGATCGTGCAAATGCTGATTATATGGGAATGCTTGCAACGGTAATGAATTCACTCGCATTACAAGACAGTTTAGAATCGATGGGGATACCTACGAGAGTACAAACTTCGATTGAAATGAGACAAGTTGCGGAACCTTACATAAGAAGGAAGGCAATCCGACATTTAGAGAAAAAACGCGTTGTAATATTTGCTGCTGGAACTGGAAATCCGTACTTTTCAACAGATACGACAGCAGCACTCAGGGCAGCAGAAATTGAAGCAGAAGTGATTTTAATGGCAAAAAATAATGTTGACGGGGTATATAGTGATGACCCGAAAATAAACAAACAAGCTAAAAAATATGATAAACTATCTTATATGGACATGTTGAATGAAGGACTTGAAGTAATGGATTCAACCGCTTCATCACTATGTATGGATAATGATATCCCATTAATCGTATTTTCTATTACAGAAGAAGGTAACATTAAAAGGGTCGTTCAAGGGGAAGTACTTGGAACGACAATAAGGGGGAAATAAGGATGCCAAATGATGTGTTAAAAAATATGCGTGATAAAATGGAAACAGCGATCCAAGCCTTTACACGAAATCTTGCTACAGTACGTGCAGGACGAGCAAATCCAAGTTTACTTGATACTGTATTTGTCGACTATTATGGTGCACCTACACCTTTAAATCAACTAGCTCAAATTGGGGCACCAGAGGCGAGACTTCTTGTCATTACTCCATTTGATAAATCATCTGTCGGTGATATTGAAAAAGCGATTCAAAAAGCGGATCTTGGTTTATCACCTTCAAGTGATGGCAATGTTATTCGGATTAATATTCCAGCCTTAACAGAAGAAAGAAGAAAAGACTTAACAAAGGTTGTTGGCAAATATGCCGAAGAGTCCAGAGTTCAAGTGAGAAATATTCGTCGGGAAGCAAATGAACAGTTAAAGAAGTTGGAAAAAGATACAGTTATTACAGAAGATGAACTACGCACTTCACAAGATAATGTACAAAAAGAAACAGATCGTTTCATTGCTGAAATTGATCAACTAGCAACAAATAAAGAAACAGAGATTATGGAAGTTTAAAAAATAAAAAACATAAGTAAAATACGTACTTTATTTAAGGTGCACTATCATTCTTATTACGCTGCTTTTACAACAAGCGTTTAAAATAATAGCACCACAGATAAAAAATTGATCAAAGCCGCCCTCTTGATTCAAGAGGGCTTTTATTTCACTTTTTAATGTACAATTGAGTATAATTTAGAGGGAGGCTAAGGTATGTATTGGGAACATAAACTTTAGTCATACTCCTACGTGCAGAATGCAAAATAAAGACAAAGGATTTCTACTCCGAACCTGAAAATAATAATTACAAATAGATAGTCATATAATTTATGTAACGCATATAAAATAATAAAAATCTATGAAATTGTAATTAATATACGAGTTCAATCCTTTTGGGGGATAGAAGATGTCTAAATGGTTTTCTTTTTTTAACAGTAAACAAAAAGTGGTAGAAAAGACTCGACTTGAAAATGTACCTAATCATATTGCGATCATTATGGATGGAAACGGAAGATGGGCAAGCAAGAAAGGTCTACCACGTATAGCAGGTCATAAAGAAGGCATGACTGTCGTTCAAAAGATAGTACGAGCTGCCGTTAAACATGAGGTGAAAATTTTAACTTTATATGCTTTTTCCACGGAAAATTGGAAAAGACCAAAACCAGAAGTGGATTTTTTAATGAAACTCCCAAAAGAATTTTCGCATATCTATTTACCAGAAATGATCGAAAACAATGTAAAAATTGATACGATCGGTGAATTTGACAAATTGCCCAACCATACAAAAGACGCGATTAACCACGCGAAAGAAAAAACAAAAAATAATGATGGTTTATTATTAAACTTTGCATTAAACTATGGAAGTAGATATGAAATCATGCGGGCAATCAAGCATGTTGCTCTGGATTTGGATAACGGTAAAATGAACATTGAAAATCTGAATGAGGAAGTTTTCTCAAACTATTTGTATACGAATAAGATGCAAGATCCTGATTTACTCATTAGAACAAGTGGCGAGCAACGATTAAGTAATTTTTTATTATGGCAGTTGGCTTACGCAGAATTTTGGTTTACGGATGTATTATGGCCGGATTTTAATGAAGAAATATTTGAACAAGCCCTCTTTGATTATCAAAGTCGTAAAAGAAGATATGGGGGAATATGAGGGAGTTGAATCAATCATGAAGCAACGAATCTTAACTGCGTTCATCGCCTTAATTATCATAGCACCAATTATCGTATACGGTCACTGGCCCTTTATCGTTATTGCCTATTTTTTAGCAACAGTCGCCCTATTTGAGTTAATGAGAATGTATCATGCCGAAAAAGGATGGCTATACTTACTTATTTCAACGGTGTTTTTATGGCTCTTGCTATTCCCTAGTCCGGAAATAATGGTTTATACGTTTACGATCACCAAATTCGAAGTCATTGTTTTATTTGTTGTACTTCTTCTCACCATTACTGTTTTATCAAAAAATCGATTTACATTTGATCAAGCAAGCTTTTTGTTACTAGCGACAATTTATATTGGAACAGCCTTTTACTTTTTAATGAATACACGATTTGTCGGATTAAACTACTTTTTGTTTATTCTTTTTGTTATTTGGGCGACAGATTCAGGTGCATATTTTGTCGGGAAGGCTTTTGGAAAACGAAAGCTTTGGCCAGATATTAGTCCAAATAAAACAATTGGCGGGGCAATTGGTGGAATAGGAATTGCGTTAGTCGTTGGAATTAGTTTTCATTTGATTTATCCTTTCGAACAATCGCTTATTACTATTATTTTCATTACGATCGTCATTTCAATTTTTGGACAAATTGGTGATTTAGTCGCCTCAGCAATAAAGCGGCATTATGATGTGAAAGATTCTGGAAAAATATTTCCTGGACATGGTGGAATATTAGATAGGCTAGATAGTTTGCTTTTTGTAGTAATTGTTTTACATATTTTGCAATTTGTATAATTATGTTCAACGTGAACATAATTATACGATCCATATTTGCAAAGATTTCTTAATTTGTCTCAAGAATAAAAGGAGTGTTTTCTTTGAATACGGTTATTGCATTCATTTTAATGTTTGGACTTCTCGTATCTGTCCACGAATGGGGTCATTTAATTTTTGCAAAACGAGCTGGTATGTTAGCACGTGAATTTGCAATTGGATTTGGTCCGAAAATTTTTTCTTTTACAAAAAATGAAACATTATATACGATTCGTTTATTACCAATTGGTGGATATGTACGTGTCGCAGGTGATGATCCAGAGATTATCGAATTAAAACCTGGACATCATATTGGGCTAGAGTTTAATCAGGACGGAAAAGTGGATAAAATAATCGTTAATAATAAAGATAAGCACCCAAATGCTCATCTAATAGAAGTAGAGTCTGTTGATTTAGACCATGAACTTATTATTGATGGTTATGATATTGGAGACGAGTCGGAAAGAAAACGATTTTCTGTTGACAGAAAAGCATTTTTTATTATGGATGAGAGAGAAACACAAATTGCCCCATATGACCGACAATTTGCTTCTAAAACGGTCGGGCAAAGAGCGATGCAATTATTTGCTGGCCCCATGATGAACTTTATTTTGGCGATCGTCATTTTTATCATCATTGGTCTTGTCCAAGGTGTTCCTAATGATCAGACCTTTATTGGAGAAGTTCAACCTAATAGCCCTGCTGAAGCAGCGGGAATTCAATCTGGAGATGAAATTATTCAAATCGAAGGTAGCTCCATTTCTTCTCGGGAAGAATTTATATCTATTATTGAAAAAAGCGCAAATAAAGAAATTGATCTTGTCTTAAAGCGAGCAGAACAGACAGAAGAACTAACCGTTATTCCAAAAGAAGTGGAAAGAGAAGATGCAAAAGCAAAAGTTGGGCAAATTGGAGTAGGTTTAGCTCCTGGATTTGAAAAGTCATTTTTAGGAACGTTTAAATATGGTTTTATGCAAACATATCATACGACAAAATTAATATTAACTAATTTATTCATGCTAGTTACAGGACAGTTATCCATTGACATGCTTTCAGGACCTGTCGGCATCTATGATGTTACAGATAAAGTAGTCCAAACCGGGTTTATGAATTTCTTAATGTGGACAGCAATGTTAAGTATCAATTTAGGAATCATCAATTTAGTTCCGCTTCCCGCACTAGATGGAGGGCGTCTCCTATTCGTCGCGATTGAAACAGTACGTGGAAAACCAATTGATCCACAAAAAGAAGGACTTGTTCACGTCATTGGTTTTGCTCTGTTAATGTTACTTATGATCGTCGTAACATGGAACGATATTCAACGTCTTTTTCTATAATGGATGATGGCTTTCTTGCTTTTAGTTGGAAAGCCATGTTTTATTTCTGATCCTAATGCTAAATAGGCGTTGCTAAAATGAAAGCAAGGCAAAGGCACCTTATGCATAAAATCGCTAGAACATAGTGTTTTTTAATGGTATTTCCAAGAGAAACAGGATAGATGCTTACCATTTTAAAAGTGCAAGGATTTTGGCTACTTTACGAAAAAACCGTTGTTGTACGTATATTGAAACTAGAAACCTACTGCAATGAACTAGCCTAGTTGTTTGGAGCGAAAGTGACTGACTTTAACGGGAATAGCAACACCCGTACTAGCACGTCTTCGGACTGCACATTCCGCTCGTCTCATCGAAAATTTTTGCGACTACGATTACTCGTCGTAATAAACATTGTACGTCGAAGACAGAGCGCCGTGCACGAGCTACTGAAAAACTAAAGGTTATGAGCATACTTAGTTGATTGGAACGTAAGGTGGCGACTCCAGCGGGAAAAGCAACAACCGAAAATCCCGCAGGAAGCCCGGGGTTGCCCGTGGAAAGCGTCCACTTGAAGTGGAAATCAACAGCAAAGGGACTTTTTCAGTGTCCTCCCGTACACGCTAAGGGGTATGGTCACATTTCACGGAAGAAAACGGTAGTGTGGAACGATTTTTAGTTGTTCAGGAGGCCCTAAATAGAACTGGAGGAATGAGAGATGAGCCTTTCAAATCAGGCGAAAATGGAGATATTACTGAAACAATTACAACTTCCAGCTGAAATAATTGAAACGCACTTTAAAGATAGTAAAATAACGAAATTAATTGTATTTAAACAGGAAAAAATTTGGCATTTTCATATCGAAGTTCAACAAGTTTTACCATTTGAGGTTTATTCTTTATTTTACGAGCAATTACAGCAATCATTTCAAGCCATTGCAACTGTGCAACTAACCTTACATAATGTTCATCTAGATTGTGAAGAAAAGGACGTAAAGCTCTACTGGAAACACTTTCTAAAGTCTCTTCCAGATCTACTACCAGCGCATATGGAATTATTACAGCATCAAGAGCTGATAATGGAAAATGAACAGATACATATTTCTGTAAAAACGGAAGCCGAGGCTGTTTCTTTAAAGAGAAGAATTGAACAGCCGTTTCAACAGTTTTGCGAAAAGGTAGGATTGAAAAAATACCCTTTAGCTTTTCACGTGAAGACAGAACAGAAAGAACTGGAAAACTTTCGTAAGCAAACGACCGAAGAAGATAAAAAAATTGTCAGTACAATGAAACAAGAACAAGAAAAAAGAGAACGAAATGGTAAAAAGCAAGTGGCTCAAAACTTTATTATCGGCTATCAAATACAAGATGAACCAGTTCATATGGAAGAAATTATTGAAGAGGAACGTCGCATCACTGTCCAAGGTTTTGTTTTTATTTCAGAAGTACGAAAGCTACGCTCGGGACGTAGTTTATTAATATTAAAAGTGACAGATTACACAGATTCCTTAGAAATTAAACTATTTTCCAGAAATGATGAAGATGAACAAATGTTTGCACTTGCTAAAGAAGGAATATGGGTAAAGGCTCGTGGACGGATTCAAACAGACTTATATTCAAACGAATTAACGATGATGGCAAATGATATCCAGCAAATTTCTGTCGAGTTACGACAAGATCAAGCGAAGGATGGGGAAAAACGAGTAGAGTTACATGCCCACACATCAATGAGTCAGTTGGATGCGGTCGTTAGTCCAACTAGGCTAATCGAACAAGCAGCAAAGTGGGGGCATGAAGCGATCGCAATTACCGATCATGCTGCAGTCCAAGGTTTTCCAGAAGCACATATGGCAGGAAATAACCATGATATAAAAGTTATTTACGGAGTAGAGGCTAATGTTGTTGATGACGGGATACCAATTGCTTACCAACCGGTTGATTTGGCCTTAAAAGAAGGTACTTATGTTGTTTTTGACGTGGAAACGACTGGACTTTCTCCTGTCTATGATACGATCATCGAGCTTGCAGGGGTAAAATTGCACAATGGAGAAATTATTGATCGTTTTGAAAGCTTTGCTAATCCGCACCGAGCTTTACCTGATAAAATAATTGAAATTACCGGAATAACAGATGATATGCTCGTCGGTGCACCAGAGGTAGATGATGTATTAAGGCGATTCTATGATTGGGTGGGCGATAGTGTCTTAGTTGCTCATAATGCAACATTTGATATTGGTTTTTTAAATCAAGGGTACGCCAAAATTGGCATTAAAAAAATAGACACTCCTGTCATTGATACACTTGAGTTAGCTCGTTTTTTACTTCCTGATTTAGGAAATCATCGCTTAAATACACTGTGTAAACATATGAATGTCGAATTAACTCAACATCACCGGGCTATTTATGATGCGGAAGCAACGGGTTTTTTATTTTGGAAGCTAGTAGAATTATTGTATGAAGAAAAAATAGAAAATCTAAATCAGTTAAACGATCATATGGGAGAAGGAGATAGTTATCAACACTCGCGTCCATTTCACTGTGTGCTACTTGCTAAAAATGAAATTGGACTAAAAAACTTATATAAACTAGTCTCCCTTTCTCATACAAACTATTTTTATCGTGTACCGAGAATTCCCAGATCTTTATTAAATAAATTACGGGAAGGAATCCTCGTCGGTTCTGCGTGTGATCAAGGGGAAATTTTTGAAACATTAATGCAAAAATCGGTCGATGAAGCGGAAGAGGTTGCACAGTTTTACGATTATTTAGAAGTTCAACCACCAGAAAATTATGGTCATCTCATCGAAAGGGAATTAATTCAAACGGAAGCACAAATTTTAGATATTATTCGTAACATATTGGAGCTAGGGAAACGCACAGATACATTAGTGGTAGCAACGAGTAATGCTCATTATATTGATGAACATGAAAAAATGTACCGCCAAATTTTAATTGCTTCCCAAAAAGGAAATCCGTTAAATCGAGTCACATTACCAAATACTCCTTTTAGAACAACAGATGAAATGCTCCAATTATTTACTTTTTTAGGGGAAGAGAAAGCAAAAGAAATCGTTATGACAAATAGTCAAAAAGTTGCAGCAAAAATAGAAAGAATTTCTCCGATCAAAGAAGATTTATATACTCCTAGTATTGAAGGGGCTGAAGAAGAAGTTCGCAATCTTTCCTATCAAAATGCGGAAGCGATTTATGGTAAACCGTTACCAGAAATCGTCGATGCCCGGCTACAAAAAGAGCTTAATAGTATTATTGGACACGGATTTGCAGTTATCTATTTAATTTCTCATAAACTAGTAAAGAAATCGTTATTGGATGGGTATCTTGTTGGTTCAAGGGGTTCTGTCGGCTCTTCATTAGTTGCGACGATGACAGAAATAACCGAAGTAAATCCACTTCCAGCTCATTATGTCTGTACAAGCTGTCATTATCATCAGTTTTTTACTGACGGGTCATATGCAAGTGGCTTCGATTTACCAGATAAGCAATGTCCAAATTGTGATAAACCGTTAATGAAAGATGGACAAGATATTCCTTTTGAAACATTTTTAGGCTTTAAAGGGGATAAAGTACCGGATATTGACTTGAACTTCTCTGGGGAATACCAGCCAAAAGCACATAATTATACGAAAGAACTATTTGGGGAAGATAATGTCTTTCGGGCTGGAACGATTGGAACGATTGCAATGAAAACTGCATACGGGTATGTAAAAGGATATGCAACAGATAAAAATATCCATTTTAAAGGAGCAGAAATTGATCGACTTGTCCACGGTTGTACAGGTGTAAAACGAACGACTGGACAACACCCGGGTGGAATTATTGTTGTACCAAAAGACAAAGAAATTTATGATTTTACCCCAATTCAATATCCAGCAGATGATCGGAAAAGTGAATGGAAAACGACCCATTTTGATTTCCATTCGATTGAAAATAATTTGTTAAAGTTAGACATACTCGGTCATGATGATCCGACTGTTATTCGTAAACTACAAGATTTAAGTGGGATTGATCCACGGACAATTCCGCTTGATGATAAAGAAGTGATGGGTATTTTTTCAAGTACCGATCCACTAGGTATTAAACCAGAGCAAATTGATTGTAAAACAGGCACACTTGGAGTACCTGAGTTTGGAACTTCTTTCGTTAGACAAATGTTGGAGGAAACGAAGCCGAGTACATTTGCGGAATTGGTTATTATATCTGGACTTTCTCATGGTACCGATGTATGGCTTGGTAATGCTCAAGAATTAATTAATAATGGAATTTGTGAAATTGGGGAAGTTATTGGTTGTCGAGATGACATTATGGTTTATTTAATGCAACAAGGACTCGAAGCATCGCTCGCATTTAAAATTATGGAATCAGTACGAAAAGGGCGAGGATTACAAGATGACTGGATTGTGGAAATGCAAAAAAATAATGTTCCCGATTGGTATATTGAATCTTGTAAAAAAATTAAATATATGTTCCCGAAAGCACACGCGGCGGCATATGTACTAATGGCTGTACGAATTGCTTATTTTAAAGTGCATTATCCGATATTCTTTTATGCTGCATACTTTTCCATTCGTGCGAGTGACTTTGAACTAGATACGATGGTTCGCGGAGCGGAAGCCCTTCGAAAAAGAATTCAAGAGATTAAAGAAAAAGGAAATGACGCTCCACCAAAAGAAAGAAGTTTGTTAACTGTTTTAGAAGTTTCCTTAGAAATGTGTGAACGAGGGTTTGATTTCCAACGTGTCGATCTATATCGTTCAAGTGCAACAGAGTTTTTAGTTGATGGTAATAGTTTAATCCCACCATTTAATGTGGTAGATGGTCTAGGAACAAATGCGGCAATTAATATTGTGAAAGCACGTGAAGATGGCGAATTTTTATCGAAAGAAGATTTACGAGAAAGAAGCAAAATTTCCAAAACAGTGCTACAATATCTAGATGCACATGGTTGTTTAGAGGGCATGGAAGAGGAAAATCAATTATCGCTTTTTTAATATGTTATCTTTATTTACCAAAATCGTTGTATTCATTTTTGGTTTATGCTATAATAGCAAAGGAATGTCGAATTAATGTCAAGTACAAAGAGTGGGAAATCCCACTCTTTCTTCTATAAACAGCGAGAATCAGCCCCCTTGCCTTCGTTTCGGCAAGGGTTTTATCTTTGCGAGCGTTACGATACGATTTATATGATTAGGTAGGTGTATGCTGTTTTTCAAATAAGCATCATCATATTGTGATACAAAAATTGTTGAAATGAAAAATCTTATTCATGTTCATACTATGAAAGAAGGATGTAAAGGAGGAAATGAATTGAGCGAAGCTGTATTGTCTGAAGTAAAAGATTTACTAGAGCCGGTTTTAATAGAACGTCATTTAAGTCTTGCTGATATAGAATATGTAAAAGAAGGAAAAAATACATTTTTACGTATTTATATTGATAAAGACGGTGGAGTGGATTTAACAGAATGTGGGATTGTATCAGAGCGTCTCAGTGAAAAGCTCGATGAGCACGATCCAATCCAAGGCGCATATTTTTTGGAGGTAAGTTCTCCTGGGGCCGAAAAACCACTAAAAACGAAACAAGACTTTATCGATCATATAAATGAAAATGTGTCTGTTTCACTATATGTCCATATTGATGGTGAAAAGGAATATGAAGGAAAATTAACTGATTTCACCAACAATATTGCTACAATTGATTACAAATGTAAGCATCGCATAAAGCAAGTAGAGATTCCTTTTGAAAAAATTGCCAAAGCTAGGCTTGCTGTGATGTTATAAAAGGGGGAAATAAAGGTTGAGCAGTGAGTTGTTTAATGCAATTAATTATTTAGAGAAAGAAAAAGGTATTGATAAAAACATTTTACTTGAAGCATTGGAAGCAGCATTAATCTCTGCTTATAAGAAAAACTTCAAATCTGCAAACAATGTATCGGTTAAATTCGATGAAGAAGAAGGGACCATGCAAATTCATGCTAGAAAAACGGTAGTCGAAGAAGTGGAAGATGAACAAGAAGAAATATCACTTGATGCAGCACGCGAAATTAATTTAAGCTATGAAGTCGGTGATATTGTTGAAATCGAGGTAACACCGAGAAATTTTGGTCGTATTGCTGCTCAAGCTGCTAAACAAGTTGTCACACAGCGAGTAAGAGAGGCAGAACGTGGTGTGATCTTTAGTGAGTATGCAGACCGAGAAGAAGATGTCATGACGGGAATTATTCAACGAACAGATCCGAATTTCGTCTATGTTGATTTAGGGAAAATTGAAGCTAAACTAGCGAAATCAGAGCAGATTTCTTCGGAAGAATACCATGTCCATGACCGGATTAAAGTATTCGTCACAAAGGTAGAGAACACAAATAAAGGACCACAAATATATATTTCTCGTTCTCATCCAGGTCTTTTAAAAAGATTGTTTGAAATGGAAGTACCAGAAATATATGATGGTATAGTAGAAATTAAGTCGATATCACGTGAAGCTGGCGATCGTTCCAAAATTTCCGTATATGCAAGTAATCCTGATGTTGATCCAGTCGGTTCCTGTGTAGGTCCTAAAGGACAACGAGTTCAAGCAGTCGTTGATGAACTCAATGGTGAAAAAATTGATATTGTTGAATGGTCAGAAGATCCAGTTGTCTATGTTTCAAATGCTTTAAGCCCTTCCAAAGTAATTGATGTATTAGTAGATGAAGAAAATAAAGCTACAACGGTTATTGTTCCCGATTTTCAGTTATCTCTAGCAATTGGCAAACGGGGACAAAATGCTCGATTAGCAGCTAAATTAACAGGTTGGAAAATTGATATTAAAAGTGAATCAGTTGCAAGAAACGAAGGGTTATTGTCGGAGGAAATTCAAGAAATCGACGAAGACGACTTTTTATTCGATTAGCGGGGGGATTTTACATTGGCAAAAAAAAGAAAAATACCTCAACGGAAATGTGTAGTTACGAATGAATTAAAGCCGAAAAAGGAAATGATTCGAATCGTCCGGAATAAAGATGGAGAAGTTTTTATCGATCCGACAGGAAAACAAAATGGACGTGGCGCCTATTTAACGATTGATCAAGACGTAATTCAACAAGCGAAAGAACAAAAAGTCTTGGAAAAAGTATTTCAAGTGAAAATCGATGAGTCCTTATATGACGATTTAAGTAAATTAACGAGTGAACAAGATGAACAATAATTATTTAAATATGGTTGGATTAGCGTATCGGGCTAGAAAATGTTCAACAGGTGAAGCGTTAATCGTTAAAGATATTCAAGCAAAAAAAGTAAAACTACTTTTAATTGCAAACGATATAGCTCCACAAACGAAAAAGAAGTTTATCGATAAATGTAATTCATATCATGTACCTTATATTGAAGTAGATGATCGTGCCACATTGGCACAAGCGATAGGAAAGTCGGAAAGAGTCGCTATTGCTATATTAGATGGAGGGTTCGCTAATAAAATACAATCTCTACTTTCGTAAATAAATTTGGGGGTGAACGTATGGGTAAAATGCGAATATATGAATATGCTAAAGAAAAGAATAAGACGAGTAAAGAAGTCATTGAGCAATTGAAAAAATTAGATGTAGAAGTTGCAAACCATATGTCTTCTATAACGGCTGAAATGAGAAACAAATTAGAAAAAACGTTCCATAAAAACAAGGAAACGAAGGCGAAAGAAACGTCTCGAGGAACGAATAATCAAGCTCAAACAGAAAAAGCAAGTAAGAAAACAGCACAACATCAAAAACAACAGTCAAATCAGTCTAAAAACCAACAAAAGAAACAAGGAAATAAGCAAAAAAACAGACAACAAAATAGACAACAAAAAGGAAGAAATAAAAAAGGTGCTATGCAGATAAAACAACAGGAACAAGTTCAGGAAACTCCTAAACATATTGTTTATAGTGAAACATTAACAGTGAATGGTTTAGCAGAAAAACTTCATAAAGATGTTTCAGAAATTATTAAAAAACTAATGTTTTTAGGCATTATGGCGACTAAAAACCAAGATTTAGATGATGATGCCGTAGAATTAATTTGTAGTGATTATAATGTGACAGTTGAAAAAGAAATTATTTTAGAGGATACCGATTTTGATAAATATCGAAAAGAGGACGATGAACAAGATCTAATCGAGCGTCCCGCTGTCGTTACAATTATGGGACATGTAGACCATGGGAAAACGACATTGCTTGATTCCATCCGTCATACGAAAGTAACAGCAGGTGAAGCTGGTGGAATTACGCAACATATTGGTGCCTATCAAGCGGAAAATGATGGAAAAAAGGTAACGTTTTTAGATACACCTGGTCACGAAGCATTTACGAGTATGCGTTCACGTGGAGCACAAATTACGGATATTGCTATTCTAGTTGTTGCTGCAGATGATGGTGTGATGCCACAAACAGTTGAAGCGATCAATCATGCTAAAGCTGCTGAAGTGCCAATTATTGTTGCGGTAAATAAAATGGATAAAGAAACGGCCAATCCAGATCGTGTTATGCAAGAATTAACTGAATATCAATTAATCCCTGAAGATTGGGGAGGTAGCACTATTTTTGTCCCAATTTCTGCGATTAAAGGAGAAGGAATCGATGAATTACTCGAAATGATTCTACTCGTTGCTGAAATGGAGGAATTAAAAGCAAATCCAAATAAAGCAGCATTTGGTACGGTTATCGATGCCCAATTGGATCGTGGACGTGGAGCGGTCGCAAGTCTTTTAGTACAAGATGGTACCTTATCCGTTGGCGACTCCATCGTAGTTGGTAACACGTTTGGCCGGGTTAGAGCGATGGTGAATGATCTAGGTCAACGAATCGATAAAGCTGAACCATCGACACCTGTTGAAATTACGGGGCTTAATGCCGTTCCTCAAGCAGGTGATCAGTTTTTAGTATTTACAGATGAGCGGAAAGCGCGGCAAATTGGGGAGACGAGACAACAACAACATATTGTTGAAAGCCGTGGTTCCCAAGCGAAAATCAGTTTAGATGATTTATTTGAACAAATTAAACAAGGTGAAATGAAAGATTTAAACGTTATTATCAAAGCAGACGTACAAGGATCTGCAGAAGCGCTTGCCGCATCTCTTCGTAAAATCGAAGTCGAAAATGTACAAATTAATATCATTCATACAGGTGTAGGGGCAATTACAGAATCGGATGTTATTTTAGCATCTGCTTCCAATGCAGTTGTCATCGGGTTTAATGTTAGACCTGATGTGAATGCACAAAAAGCAGCTGAATCCGAAAAAGTTGACCTTCGTTTGCACCGTGTTATATATAAAGCGATTGAAGAGATGGAAGCAGCAATGAAAGGATTACTTGATCCAGAATATGAGGAAAAGGTAATTGGTCAAGCAGAAGTGAGAGAAACATTTAAAGTGTCCAAAATCGGGACAATTGCTGGAAGTTACGTGACAAATGGAAAAATAACACGTAATGCGAATGTAAGGTTAATAAGAAACGGTGTCGTCCTTTATGAAGGTGAACTTTTGGCATTAAAACGATTTAAAGATGATGTCCGTGAAGTTGTACAAAACTATGAGTGCGGAATTACGATTAAAGATTTTAACGATATTAAAACTGGTGATACCATTGAAGCTTTTGTCATGGAGGAAATTGACAGAACATGATTCTATATGCTGAAATAGAATGTATCCTCTACCATACTCATTCGTTAAAAGCGAAACGCTCTATTTTAAAGAGATTAATTGCGAAAATTCGTAAAGATTTTAACGTATCTATTTCAGAGATTGATTATCAAGATCTATGGCAACGAACAAAACTTGCGATTGTGACTGTTTCCAATGAGCTAAAACATGCAGAAAAAGTGATGCAAGAAGTACTGAAATTAATCGATCACGACCCTGAACTAGAAAGAACGATTACGACGATCGACCGTTTATAAATAAAGGCAGCAAAACAAGTAAGGAAAATGTTTTCTATCATGTCATGAACATAAAATGGGGTGAAAGAAATGGAAAATATGCGAACAAATCGAGTAGCCGAGCAAATGAAAAAAGAAATTGGTGAAATTTTAAATCAAAAATTAAAAGATCCACGTATCGGCTTTGTGACAGTGACAGATGTTGAACTAACAAATGATTTGCAACATGCGACCGTTTTTATTTCTGTATTAGGAAATGATAACGAAAAGCAGGACACATTGATTGGTTTAGCCAAAGCAAGTGGGTTTGTTCGTTCGGAAGTAGGAAAACGAATTAGACTAAGAAAAGTACCAGATATTACTTTTCAGTTTGATGAGGCTCACGAATATGGAAATCGAATTGATGCCATCCTCCGTGAATTAAATAAAGAATAATCCATATCTGACTTCGTTTTTCATTAAACGAGTCAGATTTTTGGTACATAAACTAATAACAGCAGATGTTTTTTTCCTACTAATTAATGGAGTGAAATAACGATGAACGGAATTTTACCTTTATATAAGCCGAAAGGATTTACATCACACGATTGTGTCATGAAAGTTCGTAAATTATTACATATTAAAAAAGTTGGTCATACAGGAACTCTTGATCCTGGAGTGGAAGGTGTTTTACCTATTTGTATAGGTGAAGCTACTAAAATTATTCCTTTTTTGTTACACTTAAAAAAAGTCTATATCGCAGACGTTTATCTCGGTTATTCAACGACAACAGAAGATCGAGAAGGTGAGATAGTAGCTGAAAAAGAAGTAGTTTCTCTGCCAACAAACGAAGAAATAAATAATGTTTTACAAAAGTTCCACGGAGAAATCAAGCAAGTACCACCAATGTACTCAGCTGTAAAAGTAAAAGGGAAAAAATTATACGAATATGCACGTGAAAATAAAGAAGTAGAAAGACTAGAACGTGTTGTCACTATTTATGAACTAACTCGATTAGAAGAAAAGCTGAACAATCCTTTTAGAATAAAAGTAACTTGTTCAAAAGGTACATATATCCGAACATTATGTGTTGATATTGGCAGAGAACTTGGATACCCTTCACATATGTCTTATTTAAAACGGGCGGAAAGTGATTCATTTATGATGTCTGAAACAGTCACTTTTCCCGAACTAGAAGAGGCGATTCATAAAAAGGAAGTAGAAAAACTGCTATATCCAATCGAACGTGGACTCCGTCATTTAGATGTTTTTTTTGTTGATAGGGATCTTAAGCAAAAAGTGTTACAAGGTCAAAAATTACCAATACCAACAAAATGCCCAAAAACAGACCCTTTTATCATCATGCACGAAAATGAGTTACTTGCAATATATGAAAAACATAAAATAAATAAAAATGAAATAAAACCGATCCGTGTTTTTAATATTCATAAGAGAATGTAGGTGAAACAAATGCAGACGATTAAGCTAACATACCCACATACACTGAAAGCAAATAATGTACCAGAAACAATTGCTGCAATTGGTTTTTTTGATGGGATACATAAGGGACATCAAGCAGTTATTCAACAAGCGGTTCAATTAGCAAAAGAACAACAAAAGGAAAGTGCAGTAATTACGTTTCACCCCCACCCATCTGTCGTCTTAAACGATCCAGATAAACCAGTACAATATATTACACCAGTAGGAGAAAAAGAGCGGCTATTAAGTGAAATGAATGTCGACCGATTATATATCATTACATTTAATAAACAATTATCTAAATTGACACCAAAACAGTTTGTAAATCATTTTATAATTGATTTGCATATCAAACACGTTGTTGCTGGGTTTGATTTTACCTTCGGGCATAAAGGCGCAGGTAATATGGACAATATTTCGCAATATACAAACAGGGAATTTACGACATCTGTCATTCGGAAAGTTGAATGTAAAGAGGAAAAGATTAGTTCAACGAGAATTAGAAAATATTTACATCAAGGGGCAGTCGACAACATCAAGCCATTGTTAGGACGAGTATATACGACGAAAGGAACGGTAATTGAAGGAGACAAACGAGGACGTAAACTAGGCTTTCCAACTGCAAATATGCAAATTAGTAATGAAAAATTATTACCGAAACAAGGCGTGTATGCAGTGAAAGTTATTTACCAGAACAACACGTATAACGGGATGGCAAATCTCGGTGTAAAGCCGACATTTGTTTCGGGTGAGTTAAAGCCGTCCGTAGAAGTATTTATCTTTGATTTTGATCAAGATATTTACGGAGAAGAAATTGTCGTCCTTTGGTATCAATATATACGAGATGAAAAAAAATTTAATGGGATAGCGGAAATTGTTGCCCAGCTAGAAAAAGATGAACAAACAATTCGAAATTATTTCCGTTAACAGTACGTTTTGTCTTGCAAAAATGTTAAAAACGAGTTATTCTAATAAATGGAACCTTCGCTTGGCAAAATGTAACTCCGACGTTTGCTAGGGGAATGGGGATAGAGAATAAATAGGAGGTGGGCCAAAATATGGCTATTTCAAAAGAACGTAAAACAGAGATTATTAATGAGTTTAAAGTACATGACAATGATACTGGATCTCCAGAAGTACAAATTGCAATACTAACAGATGAAATTAATAATTTAAACGAACATTTACGTACTCATAAAAAAGACCATCATTCACGTCGTGGTTTATTAAAAATGGTAGGTAAACGCCGTAATTTATTAAATTACCTACGTAAGAGTGATGTTGCCCGTTATCGTGAAGTAATTCAAAAGCTTGGACTACGTAGATAACGAAAAAGAAAGCAGGAGAAATCCTGCTTTTTTTTCGTAAAGAACAAAAGCGTAACATTCTAGGACTGTAAGTACTTGTCTAATCGAGAAGCATTGGCGCATTGAAAAATGCTCCTTCGATTACTCGTCATAACGTCAGTACTAGCAAATTTCTAGGCGGAAATTCGTTTTCCAAAGAAGTTCCATTATACTTTAGCTTTACTGGCTATACTAAAAATGGATAGAAAATTTACTTTTTTACATGGAACCTATAAAATAGATAACAGTATGTTGTATTGAAAGGAGTACAATAAAGTATGGCAGAAGAACAAAAGCAAGTATTCTCCACAACAATTAATGGTAGTTCATTTACAGTTGAAGTCGGAGAATTAGCAAAGCAAGCAAATGGCGCATGTATGATCCATTATGGAGATACCGCTGTCTTAGCGACAGTAACTGCTTCAAAAGAACCGAAAGATTTACCCTTTTTCCCATTGACAGTAAATTATGAAGAACGATTATATGCAGTAGGGAAAATTCCAGGTGGTTTTATTAAACGTGAAGGGAGACCTAGTGAAAAAGCAATTCTTTCATCCCGTTTAATTGATCGTCCGATTAGACCCCTATTTCCAGACGGTTTTCGTAATGAAGTCCAAGTAATTAGTACGGTTATGAGTGTCGATCAAAACTGTTCATCTGAAATTGCTGCTATGATTGGCTCATCTATTGCATTATCGATTTCAGACATCCCGTTTCAGGGACCAATTGCCGGTGTTAATATCGGACGAGTTGATGGGGAATTTATTATTAATCCGTCCATCGAAGAACAAGAAAAAAGCGATCTTGAGTTAACCGTTGCGGGTACGAAAGATGCTATTAATATGGTGGAAGCTGGTGCTGATGAGATCGCAGAAGATGTAATGTTAGATGCGATTATGTTTGCCCACGAGGAAATCGTGCGACTCGTTGAATTTCAAGAAGAAATTATCAAACGTGTCGGTGCAGAAAAAGCAGAAATTGAACTATTTGAGATTGATGAAGAAATAAAGCAAAAAGTAGAGGGACGAGTAAAAGAGAAGCTTATCGCTGCAATCCAAGTGAAAGAAAAGCATGCTCGAGAAGATGCCATTCAATTAGTAAAAGAAGAAGCATTAGAGGCATACGCAGAAGAAGAGGATGAAGTGATCTCCCACGTTAAAATGACGTTAGATCACCTCTTAAAAGAAGAAGTACGTAGACTAATTACAGAAGAAAAAGTACGTCCTGACGGAAGGAAAATTGATGAAATTAGGCCACTTTCATCACGTATAAATGTTTTACCTCGGACACATGGTTCAGGATTGTTCACACGTGGGCAAACTCAAGTATTGAGTGTATGTACACTAGGTGCACTTGGGGATGTGCAAATTCTTGACGGATTAGACTTAGAAGAGTCGAAACGATTTATGCACCATTATAATTTCCCGCAATTTAGTGTCGGTGAAACAGGACCGATTAGAGGACCTGGCCGTCGTGAAATTGGCCATGGCGCTTTAGGGGAACGTGCTCTTGAAAAAGTGGTACCATCTGATGAGGAATTTCCTTATACTATCCGTCTCGTTTCTGAAGTATTAGAATCAAATGGTTCTTCTTCACAAGCAAGTATTTGTGCAAGTACATTAGCGATGATGGACGCTGGAGTACCAATTAAATCACCGGTGGCCGGTATTGCGATGGGACTTGTCAAAACAGGAAATCAATATTCGATTCTTTCCGATATTCAAGGGTTAGAAGATGCATTAGGGGATATGGACTTTAAAGTTGCAGGAACGGAAAAAGGCATTACCGCATTACAAATGGACATTAAAATTGATGGATTATCGAAGAGTATTTTGGAAGAATCTTTACAGCAAGCTAAAGTTGGAAGAATGAAGATTTTAGAATCAATGCTTGCTACGATCAATGAACCGAACAAAGAACTGTCTGAATATGCACCAAAAATTATTACAATGAAGATAAATCCAGATAAAATTCGTGATGTCATTGGACCAAGCGGAAAACAAATTAATCAAATTATTGAAGAAACTGGCGTTAAAATTGATATCGAACAAGATGGTACAGTATTCATTTCTTCCACTGAACCTGAAATGAACGAAGCAGCGAAGAAAATTATTGAAGATCTCGTTCGTGAAGTTGAAGTCGGGCAAATCTATTTAGGAACTGTGAAAAGAATTGAAAAATTTGGAGCCTTTGTCGAATTATTTAAAGGGAAAGATGGCTTAGTTCACATTTCTCAACTACAAGAAAAGAGAACAAATAAAGTCGAGGATGTCGTTTCAATCGGTGATAAAATAATGGTAAAAGTGAAAGAAATTGACCAACAAGGAAGAGTTAATTTATCCCGAAAAGATGTCCTAAAAGAAGAAAGAGATGGAAAAGAAAAATTGAAATCGAAATAGAATGATTAAATAGAAGCTGGAAATCCAGTTTCTTTTTTAATTTTATAGGAATTTAAGTTGAATCTGCTGAACAAAATGCGTTCCTCTGTTGCTTTTCCCGCTGGAGTCAGTCACTTTCGCTCCGGCCAACTAGAGTCATTCATTGCAATAGGATTCTAGTTTCCACTTTTGTGCAAAGGTTTTTTGGTCAAACAATCAAGCCCTTTGCACTTCTATCACGCTAAGCATTGCTCCAATTTATTTTGGTAATCCCCTTAATCGCCATGTTCTAGTGACTTTATGCATAAGGTTATCATTACCTTTGCTATCGTTTAGCTTCCCCTAAATTACCTTGCACATTATATCAACAAAAACGAGTACAAACTATTGATTTAGGTGGAATTTCTATTTATTCAGTAGACCCTACTTATGAATACGACCGCTTGCGCTTTTGGTTCTTTTTTTACCTTATGATCGTTGTTTTCGTTGTACGAGTCATATTTCAATTTACCTCTTTCATATTATATGGTAAGGGGTGAATCGTAAATGAATACAAACGAAAGAAAAATGTATACATGCCTTATTATTCTTACTATCATCACGATCATTACAGCTAATAATAATCCATTTTTTCAAGCAGAAGGCAAACCTACTATTACAACGACTAAAGAGAGTGATAAATTATTAACGGAAATTAAAACAAATGCAAAAGAATATGAAGAAGAGCCAGAGGATGCATATGTCGATCGCGTTTGGAAGAAGACTCCCGGAAGAAATGGGCGAAAAGTAAATATAGAAAAATCATATAAAAAGATGAAAAAGTCAGGTCAATTTAATGATTCTTTACTCGTTTTTGATGAAGTACCCCCATCGGTTTCATTACATGAATTGCCATCTTCTCCTATTTACCGAGGACATCCAGAAAAAGAAATGGTCGCCTTGTTAATTAATGTTTCGTGGGGAACGGAACATATACCAACTATTTTAACGATTTTAAACAAGAAAAATGTGAAAGCCACATTTTTTATTGAAGGGAAATGGGCAAAAGAAAATAAAAACATCGTTAAAATGATTGTTGAACAAGATCATTTAATCGGAAACCATGCATATAATCATCCAGATATGGCTCATATATCAGTAGCAGAAATGAGAAATCAAATTGAAAATACAAATGAAATAATTGAGGCGATTACTGGGTACCGACCTAAGTGGTTCGCCCCACCCAGTGGGAGTTTTAATGATCAAGTAGTCCAGACTGCCCATGAATTAGAAATGGAAACAATACTTTGGACAGTTGATACAATTGATTGGAAGAATCCTTCTGTTTCTGTTATGATTAACCGAGTTATCAAAAATATTCATCCAGGAGCAACGATTTTGATGCATCCAACAGAACCAGTTGCCCAAGGATTGGAAACTTTAATAGATGAAATAAAACAAAAAGAGTATGAAATAGGAACAATTGAGCATTTACTTAGTGAAGAGAGATAAAAAATACAATATTTCAGGGGGAACCATCATGATCGAAACATATACATGTAAAAATGGACTACGAATCGTATTAGAACCTGTTCCAACAGTCCGCTCTGTAACGATAGGGATTTGGGTATTAACTGGATCAAGAAATGAAACAGACGAAAATAATGGCATCTCGCATTTTTTAGAACATATGTTTTTTAAAGGGACAAATAAACGCACGGCACAACAAATAGCAGAGAGCTTCGATTCAATTGGTGGGCAAGTGAATGCTTTTACATCAAAAGAATATACATGTTATTATGCAAGAGTTTTAGATACGTATAAAGAACATGCTTTAGAAGTGTTAACTGATATGTTTTTTCATTCAACTTTTCCAGACGATGAAATAGAACGAGAAAAGAATGTCGTCATGGAAGAGATTAAAATGTATGAGGATACGCCGGATGATCATGTACACGATTTATTAGCGAAAGCATCATTTGGGCATCATTCATTAGGAAGGTCTATTTTAGGAACGGAAAACCAGTTAAAATCCTTTACGAAAAAGTCTTTAGTTGATTATATGGATACATTTTATACGCCTAATAATATCGTTGTATCGATAGCAGGAAATGTAGATGCTTCTTTTATTCAAGAAACAGAACAATATTTTGACCGTTTTAATCGAAAAAATAGTATCATTCAGCGGGAAAAACCTACTTTTGTTCATGACTCTATCGTTAAAAATAAGGAAACAGAACAAGCTCATCTTTGTTTAGGTTTTAATGGATTAGCAGTTCAAGACCCCCTTATTCCGAGTATGATGATTATCAACAGTGTTTTAGGTGGAGGAATGAGTTCACGCCTATTTCAAGAAATCCGTGAAAAGCGTGGTTTAGCGTATTCGGTATATTCCTATCATTCTACTTATTTGGACAGTGGTTTACTTGCTATTTATGCCGGGACTAATAGGGAACAATTACACACACTGAAAACTACGATTGATGAAACGATTGAAGATTTAGTAACAAATGGACTATCGGATAAAGAGTTCTCAAATAGTAAAGAACAATTAAAAGGAAATATAATGCTTAGTTTGGAAAGTACAAATAGTAGAATGAGCAGAAATGGTAGGAATGAATTATTATTAAGACGGCACCGTACATTAGACGATATTATTCAAGAAATAGATGCTGTTGATCGACAAATGATCAACCATGTGATTGCACAAACATTTAATGGAGAAAAATCTGAAGCAGTTATTACGCCATAAAGTAGTACAGTTTTAATCCCCGAATGATATTTCAATATTGGAGGGAAAGACATGCGTTTTAAAGATATTAGTGGGAAAGAAATCATTAATATTCATACTGGTTCAAGATTAGGCGTTCTAGGGCAAACAGATTTACAAATTAATCCCGAAACAGGAAAAATTGAATCATTCATTATCCCTACCTATAGGTGGTTCGGATTTAAAAAAGAAGAATCCGAAGCAACTATTTCGTGGGATATGATTAAGAAAATTGGTAATGACATCATTTTAGTTGAAGTAGAAGAATAATGGTTCGAAAAATGGAGGCTAGGACAAAAGTGTTTTTGAAATCCGAACAATGGAAGCTGCATTTAATCTGTTGCGGAAATATACTTCATTCATCCTGAGGCGGCTGGTCATCCTCGGATGCACAGGACGTGCTAGTGTCGGTGTAGGTCACATGGACATGACCGTTTCTAGCCGACCATAAGTCTATGATGTGTGTTTCCTCCGCTAAGGTAATCCATTTGATGTTTTCAATAGGTCTCAGCCTCATTATTATTTCCACTAAAGTGAATTGCAATATTCCAATAGCATATTCGCGGTTTTAAATGGTGGAAGCTTTTCTTTAATACCCCTAAAGTTAGCGTATAGTAAAAATTTGAATTGCTCTCCTTCATGTTTCATTTCATCATCTATTGTTCTCCAAGTCAGATGGATTGTTTCATTCACTTCATCTTGACTGTTCATTTCCCATAACATCTACTTTTCATCCACTTACTAGTACTTTATCCATGACCCATTTTAACTATCCCTTTTAGGTATAAGCCAAATCAATACATTCGCGGAACAGTTCCATATACACCTACATACATTATTAAAGAATAAAAGGAGTTTTGAAAAATAGGAAGGATTGAATTACATGTCTTTACAAGGAAAAAGGATCGGTGTCGGTTTAACTGGATCGCATTGTACTTATGACTTAGTTTATCCGCAATTACAGCAATTGATGGAAGAAGAAGCCGAAGTAATACCGATCGTTTCATATACAGTGAGAAATGTAGATTCCAAGTTTGGGAAGGCGGAAGAGCATATTGAAACAATTGAATCGATTACAAATCGACGGGTGATTTCTACAATGCAAGAAGCAGAACCACTTGGACCAAAGGCCCCTTTAGATTGTATGGTGATTGCCCCTCTAACAGGTAATTCGTTGAGTAAGTTTGCCAATGCCCTAACCGATTCACCGGTTTTAATGTCAGCCAAAGCTACGTTACGTAATCGCAAACCTGTCGTGTTAGGAGTATCAACTAACGATGCGCTTGGTTTAAATGGTGTAAATTTAATGCGGCTAATGAGCAGTAAACTTATTTACTTTATCCCATTTGGTCAAGACAATCCTTATCAAAAGCCGACATCCCTTGTTGCAAATATGGATTTACTAGTCCCGACAGTTTATGAGGCGCTGCTGGGGAAACAAATTCAACCCGTTATTATTCCTTATTCGAATTAAAGTATGTTAAAATGGGTAATAAAGATTTGAACATACGAGTTTTTTCGAATGTTCGCATGATGCGGAAGGGGAAATAGTAATGTCACAAAATAAACAGTATAAAGTAGCAGTAGTTGGAGCAACAGGAGCAGTTGGGCAAAAAATTATCCAATATTTAGAAGAAGAGCCTTTTCAAATAGAAACGATCAAACCTTTGTCATCAAAAAGGTCTGCTGGAAAAACAATGAAGTTTAAAGGAGAAGAAGTTACAATAGAAGAGGCAACTCCAGACAGTTTTAACGATATTGATATCGCTTTTTTCTCAGCAGGCGGCTCTATATCAGAACGCCTTGCACAAGAAGCGGTAAAAAGTGGTGCAATTGTTGTCGATAATACGAGCGCATTCCGGATGGATGAAAATGTTCCGCTCGTTGTACCCGAAGTGAATGAAGCCGATGTAAAAAAACATCAAGGTATTATTGCTAACCCTAACTGTTCGACGATTCAAATGGTTGTGGCATTAAAACCAATTCAAGAAGCTTTTGGATTAAAACGTGTGATCGTTTCAACTTATCAGGCAGTTTCTGGAGCTGGATTGTCTGCACAAGATGAACTAACAGAGCAAACGAAACAATATTTAAATGGAGAAGAAATGGTGGCCAATATTTTGCCGGCAGGTTCAGATAAAAAGCATTATCCAATTGCATTTAACGCATTACCACAAATAGATGTTTTTGACGATAATGGCTATACAAAAGAAGAATTGAAAATGATCAATGAAACGAAAAAAATTATGCATGAACCTGATTTACATGTAGCTGCAACTTGTGTCAGACTTCCAGTATTTACATCTCACTCAGAAAGTGTTTATATCGAAACAGATAAAACGGATGTGACTGTAAATGATATAAAAGAAGTTTTAAAAAGTGGAGAAGGGCTAATTTTAGAAGATGATCCTTCGACACAATCATATCCTACACCTTTAAGTGCAGCAGATAAAAAAGAAGTATTTGTAGGAAGAGTTCGACAAGATCTAGATACAACAAATGGGTTCCATTTATGGGTTGTATCTGATAATCTAGTAAAAGGTGCAGCATGGAATACGGTTCAAATTGCACAATCACTCGTAAAAAATGGTTTAGTGTAAAATGAAAAGGTGAGGTATGATAAACGTATGCGATTATTAATTCAGAAATTTGGTGGAACATCTGTCCAAACGAAAGAAAACCGGAAACACGTCATTAAACAAATTAAACGTGCATTAGAAAAAGACTATAAACTTGTCGTCGTTGTCTCTGCTCTTGGTAGAAATCCAGATCCATATGCAACAGACACATTACTTCAAATGGTTGATTATCCGACAAAAACACAAAATTCTAAACGTGAACTTGATATGTTAATGTCTTGTGGTGAAACGATTGCTTCCGTTGTCCTGTCCAATGAATTGCAACATCATCATATTTCCGCGACAGCATTAACTGGAGCACAAGCCGGTTTAATTACGAACGATGAATATAATGAGGCAAAAATTAAAAAAGTGAAACCTGATCGTATTAAACATGAACTGAAGAACCACGATGTCGTCGTTGTTGCAGGGTTTCAAGGACGAACTGAATCAGGCGATATAACGACGATCGGACGTGGCGGTAGTGATACGACTGCTGCAGCATTTGGGGCATCACTCCGAGCTGAATGTATTGAAATTTTTACAGATGTAAAAGGAATTATGACGGCTGACCCGCGTGTCGTAGATTCTGCTCGTCCTATCGATGTTGTAACATATACAGAAACATGCAATCTTGCCTATCAAGGTGCAAAAGTTATCCACCCAAGAGCTGTTGAAATTGCAATGCAAGCAGAAATTCCGTTACGGATTCGTTCCACCTATTCTAATGAAATAGGTACATTAATTACATCATCCAGGGGGAAAGAAATTGGGATCGATATTCCGGATAGATTAGTGACTAGTATTGCCCATATTGACGATATCTCGCAATTAAGCATTAAAGTAAACGAAACAGATTTACGTGCACAAGCGACCATTTTTCAAACGATGGCAGATGCTAGTATTTCCGTTGATTTTATTAATATTTCGCCAACGAGTGTTATTTATACGGTGCCATCGGAAGTAACGACACGAGCTATCGCCCTTTTGGAAGAGAAAGGTTTTTCCATAGAAGTAACTGAAAACTGTGCAAAAGTTTCTGCTGTCGGTGCCGGTATGACAGGAATTCCTGGGGTGGCTGCTAAAATTGCTAATGCATTAGTTAAAAATAATGTCCAAATATTACAATCTGCAGATAGCCATACAACTATTTGGGTACTTATTTATGAAAAGCATTTAAAGACTGCTGTAAATGCTTTACATGATGTATTTGAGCTAAATAAATTAACAGAAATTGAAAAAACGTAAGAGACCTTAAAACGGAACGCTTATGTAAATAAAATCTTATTTACTAAGAAAAGGGTGAAATAAGATGCATTTCGGCCATGTTTTAACAGCTATGGTTACTCCGTTTGATGCTTATGATCAGATCGACCTAAACAAAATGACAAAACTTATTGAACATCTACTAAATAACGGAACGGAAGGACTTGTTATTACAGGAACAACAGGTGAATCACCTGTTCTTTCGTTAGAAGAAACGGAAATGGTATATGATCATGTCGTAACGGTCGTAAACAATCGCGTCCCTGTTTTAGCCGGGACAGGGACGAACGATACGAAAAAAACAATCATGCTAACGAGAATAGCTGAAAATTATGGTGTAGACGGGATTATGCTCGTTGCACCTTATTATAACCGACCAAATCAGGCTGGACTATATGAACATTTTAAACAAATCGCACAAGCAACTACTTTACCAATCATGTTATACAATATTCCCGGGCGATGTAGTGTCCATGTAAATGCCGAAACAATTATCCGGTTAAGTGAAATTGATAATATTATTGCTGTAAAAGAAGCTTGTGGAAATTTAGATCAAGTGGCAACGATTATCTCCCAAACAAGGCCTGACTTTTATGTGTATAGTGGAGATGATAGTTTAACATTACCAATGCTAGCAATTGGTTCTATTGGTATCGTTTCCGTTGCTTCCCATATTATTGGAAATGAAATAAATGAAATGGTTACTGCATTTCTAGAAGGTAATACAAAAAAAGCAACGGCGCTTCATCTGAAAAATTTTCCAATTATGACGGGGCTTTTTATGGCACCATCTCCTGCACCAGTAAAAGCAGCATTAAAACTAAAAGGTATTGATGTAGGGTCGGTTCGGTTACCGCTCGTTGATTTATCAGAAGCGGAATTAGTTAAATTAAAACAAATCATAAATGGATAAAAACATCAGTATGATGCTGATGTTTTTATTATGCGCTCCCTAACTTGATCACATTTGCTCATGTATGAAGCATATTCTTTTGTTCATACTAAGTTAGAACATATTGTTAGGGAGTGATGATTGGATGAAAGATGAAAAAGAGAATGAAGAACAAGCTGAGGATATATCACCTTCTGAAATTGTAGAGAAAATTAAAGAATTAGGTCAAACGAATGTACCTGAAGCACCTGAATCAAACATCCATGTATTAACAATCATTGGGCAAGTTGAAGGCCATATGCAACTTCCTCCACAAAATAAAACGACGAAATATGAACATATCTTACCACAACTAATTGCCATAGAGCAAAATCCTAAAATTGAAGGAGTAATTATCCTATTAAATACAGTTGGTGGGGATGTAGAAGCAGGACTAGCCTTATCAGAAATGATTGCTTCTATGTCAAAGCCGTCTGTTTCCATCGTTTTAGGGGGTGGTCATTCCATTGGCGTACCAATTGCTACGGCTGCAAATTATTCCTTTATTGCGCCTACTGCTACGATGACGATTCATCCAATCCGGTTAACTGGACTTGTGATCGGTGTGCCACAAACATTTGAGTATTTGGATAAGATGCAAGATCGAGTCATTCAGTTTGTCGTGAATCATTCCAATATTTCAGAAAAACATTTTAAAGAGCTCATGTTTGCTAAAGGAAACTTGACAAGAGATATTGGTACAAACCTTGTTGGAGTAGAGGCAGTTGATTATAAATTAATTAATGATGTAGGTGGAGTGAAAGATGCAATGTCAAAAATAAATGAGCTGATTAGTAAAGTAAAACAAGGGAATGATTTATAGTGGTTCTTTATACTCCTTTATCTTATCATGAAGTGTTTCCTGAACAAATGGAAGGATATAAATATGTCACTTATCAAGGGCGGACTTTATATGTAAAAGAAACAGAGCACGGGGAATTGCAATTGGTACAACTAATGTCAACAGACCCACAAGATTATTTAAATACTTCTTTGACACCGGGCACTATTTTAGAAAATGAATTCGTTCAGCAAAGGAAATAATATGGTATACTAGAGACGAGCGTCACAAGGAAAATGCAAAGTGACTTTGTACGGCTTGATTTTTTACATACTATGTAAAAGCTATCTATAAGGTATCTTGATGATAAAACCCGCATCTTACCGCGGGAAAGAGGAAGCTTGTTAAAAGGAACGCACGACTTGCTTTTTCCAGAGGGAAAGCGGTGTTTTATTTCGTGGACATTACTTTAAGATAGCTTTTTTTATTTGAAGATAAGAAAAGATAACATTTTCTTGACTCGGATCAGTGCAATTATAGCTTGGTATATAAGTTAATTACTCATTTACATAAGGCAACATCCCCTCTGTCTTCGCCTAACGGCTTGCCAGTTGGCGTGTTTTCTTTAGTGTATGCTAAGCTTTCTCAGAAATAATCCACCTAGATAAAGTTGAGGTGAAATTTTTATGGCAAGGAAAAAAAGGCGTAAAAGAACGCGGTTAACAAAGCAACTGCAATATGAACTAATCGGGATATTATTTATCTTTTTATCTATTTTTGGTAGTGGTGCTTCTATGATTAGTGACGGATTTATACCGACAAGTCTAGAGAATATTTTTAGACTTTTATTAGGGGTATGGTATTTTGTAGCATCCATTATCCTTTTAGTCATTGGAATCATTCTAGTAATCAAACGAAAATTTCCTACTTTTTTTACGAAAAGAAAGATTGGCTTTCTTATTTTATTTTTAGGAATTTTGTTATTTACTCATATTCAAACCTTTGAAAAATTATTAATCGATACGGAAGAAACTTCCATCATAAAAGCAACATGGGATCATTTTATCGCTTTTGTAAATGGGGAAGGTGTTAGTAGTCAATTAGGCGGTGGCTTAATAGGCGGAATATTATTTGCAGCGAATTATTTTTTATTCTCTTCAGCGGGAGCAAAAATTGTTGCCGTTTTTTCATTAATGATAGGGTTTATTTTTATGACCAATCTATCCATCGGCAATTTTTACTCTAAGTTGAAAAACATTTTCATAGAATTAGTGAAAAAAATAAAAGAAAGAAGAGAAGAAAAAAAAGCGACTAAAGCAGAAACGACACAAGCAAGTACTGAAAATGGTTCACAAACAATTGAACCTCCTATCGAAATGGACAAGCATGAACCGGAGGAAGTGGATGTGCAATATTCTTTTGAAGAATCTACGAATGGGCAACTGATCATCCCAATGGATGACCATGAACAAGAAGTAGAAGATGAAGAAATGATAGAGCATATGCCAAATGAAATTGAAAATGGCATGGATCATTATGAATTACCATCACCACACTTATTATCTGAACCAGTAAAACATACCCAACAACGGGAAAAATCGCAAATACAGAAAACAGTACAAATGTTAGAACAAACGTTTCAAAGTTTTGGTGTAAAAGCAAAAATTACTAAAGCACATGTCGGACCAGCAGTAACAAAATATGAAGTTTATCCAGAGGCAGGGGTAAAGGTAAGTAGAATCATTAGCTTACAAGATGATCTTGCGCTAGCTTTAGCTGCACAAGATATCCGGATTGAAGCACCGATACCTGGAAAATCAGCGGTCGGAATAGAAGTTCCTAACAAAGAAATTGCAACTGTTTCATTAAGCGAAGCGTTAGATATAACGACGAATAAAAATAAAAAACTATTATTCGCTTTGGGAAAAGATATTTCAGGTGAAATCGTACAAGGTGAATTAAATAAAATGCCCCATCTATTAATTGCAGGAGCAACGGGAAGTGGGAAGAGTGTTTGTATTAATGGTATTATCACTTCTATTTTAATGCGCGCTAAACCAGATGAAGTAAAGATGATGATGATCGACCCGAAAAAGGTTGAATTAAATGTATATAACGGAATACCACATTTATTAACACCTGTCGTGACTGATCCGAAAAAAGCGTCTGTTGCGTTAAAAAAGGTAGTTGCCGAAATGGAATATCGTTACGAGCTTTTTTCTGACACTGGAACTCGTAATTTAGAAGGGTATAATAATTATATGCAAAGACAAAATGAGCTTACAGGTGAGAAGCAACCATTGTTACCATATATTGTCGTATTAGTAGATGAACTTGCAGATCTGATGATGGTAGCTTCTAAAGATGTAGAGGATTCTATTACTCGACTTGCACAAATGGCTCGTGCTGCTGGAATTCATTTAATTATTGCGACACAGAGACCTTCTGTTGATGTTATTACTGGAATAATCAAAGCCAATATTCCTTCAAGAATTGCATTTAGCGTCTCTTCCCAGGTCGATTCTCGAACAATTCTTGATATCGGAGGAGCAGAAAAGCTATTAGGTAGGGGAGATATGTTATATATTCCTGTTGGGATGTCGAAACCGATTCGTGTACAAGGTGCTTTTTTATCGGATGAAGAGGTAGAACGTGTCGTGACACATTGTATTAACGAACAAAAAGTTACTTACCAAGAAGAGATGATTCCAGAAGAACAATCAAGTGATATGAATGAAGTAGATGATGAACTATTCGATGAAGCAGTCCAATTAGTGGTCGAAATGCAAAGTGCAAGTGTCTCGATGTTGCAACGACGATTTAGAATCGGTTATACGAGGGCAGCTAGATTAATAGATGCGATGGAAGACCGTCATATTGTTGGACCATATGAAGGAAATAAGCCGCGGGCTGTGCTATTATCACAACAAAATGAGGAAAGTTCGTAAATATTTTAAATTTTAATTTCTAAAAAGATATAAAAATGGTATATTAATTTGTAGGTAGTATGACTAATTATTATAAGAAATGTCGTATTATGGGAAGAAAGATATTTTAAGTACATTTTAAAGGGGGGTAAAATGGTACTTGGTTTTAAATATCTGATGAATGTGGAGGAGAGGAAATGAGAAAGAACAAACTTTTATTATCTATTTTATTATTATTTGTTTTTAGTATGTTTCTAGTTGCTTGTGGGGGAGCAAATGATGATAAGAAAGAAACAAATGATGCTGATAACACAAACGACGAAGCAACAGAAGACAATGCAACAGAAGATAGTGGAGACTTTTCAGTTGCAATGGTAACAGATACTGGTGGAATTGATGATAAGTCGTTTAACCAATCTGCTTGGGAAGGTTTAGAAGCTTGGGGAGAAGAACACGGTCTCGAAAAAGGTGCAGCTGGTTATGATTATGCTCAATCAGAAGATGATAGTGATTATTTACCAAACTTTACACGTCTTGTCAAAAACGATTTTAATATCATATTTGGAATCGGATTTTTACTAGAAGATGCAGTTGCAGATATTGCTGAACAAAATCCTGACAACTATTTTGCTATTGTAGATACTGTGGTTGATGCTCCAAATGTTGCTAGTATTACATTTGCAGAACATGAAGGTTCATTTTTAGCAGGTGTTGCTGCTGCAATGAAAACAAAAACAAATAAAGTTGGTTTTCTTGGAGGAGTAGACTCAGACTTAATTAATAAGTTTGAAGTAGGATTTGTTGCAGGTGCTAAATCAGTTAATCCTGATATTGAAGTACAAATTCAATATGCAGAAGACTTTAATGCAGTTGACAAGGGGAAATTAATTGCATCAAATATGTATAATAGCGATATTGATGTTATCTATCATGCAGCAGGAAATACAGGTAACGGAGTATTTGCAGAAGCGAAAGATATTAAACGAAACGATCCCGATCGAGAAATTTGGGTGATTGGGGTAGACCGTGATCAACATGAAGAAGGATTAAATGAAGATAAAAGTGCAAGTGTTACATTAACATCAATGATCAAGCGGGTGGATATTTCCGTTCATGAGGTAACAAATGCTGCAATGGCTGGAGAATTCCCTGGTGGAGAGACGATTGTCTTTGGTTTAGAGGATGAAGGAGTATCTGTTGCAGAAACGAATGAAGATGCTTTTACAGAAGACATTCGCTCAGCTGTTGCGGAATGGGAAGAGAAAATTAAAAACGGTGAACTTGACGTTCCTAAATCACGCGCTGAATTAAAAGAGTTTGAAGAAGGACTATAATATGAAATAGAAAAGTAGGGCTAGTACATTTCTAGCCCTTTTTTCTTAAATGGATTTTGAACAAATGGATGAAAAGTTGACAAGGGAAGTGATACGATGGAATACGTCATTGAAATGTTAAACATACGTAAGGAATTCCCAGGTATTGTTGCCAATGATAATATTACTCTACAAGTTAAAAAGGGAGAAATTCACGCATTATTAGGAGAAAATGGTGCCGGAAAATCAACCCTAATGAACGTCCTTTTCGGCCTTTATCAACCAGAAGAAGGTAACATTCGAATTAAAGGGGAAAAGGTGCAAGTAACGAACCCAAATATTGCTAATGATCTTGGTATTGGAATGGTTCACCAGCATTTTATGTTAGTGGAACCTTTTACCGTCACGCAAAACATTATCCTTGGTAGTGAGCCGACGAAAGTTGGATTAACCAATTTAAAAAAAGCCGAGCAAGAAGTACAAAAGCTTTCCGATCAATATGGTTTACAGGTCGATCCTAGAGCGAGAATAAGAGATATTTCAGTAGGGATGCAACAACGTGTTGAAATATTAAAAATGTTATATCGTGGTGCAGATGTACTTATTTTAGATGAACCAACCGCAGTCTTAACGCCACAAGAGATTAATGAATTAATGGAAATTATGCAATCTTTAGTGAAGGAAGGGAAATCCATTATTCTAATCACCCACAAACTAAAAGAAATTATGCAAGTTTGTGATCGTTGTACAGTTATTAGAAAGGGGGTTGGAATAGGTACAGTCAACGTTTCGGATACATCTGTTGATGAATTAGCTTCTTTAATGGTTGGTAGGGCAATTAGTTTTAAAACAGAAAAAGCGGAAGCAACTCCGGGTGACGTTGTTCTGAAAGTGGAAAACCTTCATGTAAACGATAGTCGAAATGTTGCGCTTGTAAAAGGACTTAATTTAGAAGTAAAAGCTAATGAAATTGTTGGGATTGCTGGAATCGATGGAAATGGACAAACAGAATTAATTGAAGCAATTGCGGGGTTAAAAAAGGTGGAGTCAGGAACAATTACGTTAAATAATGAACCAATTACAAATTTACCACCACGTGAAATAACGGAAAGAGGACTAGCCCATATTCCACAGGATCGTCAAAAATTAGGACTTGTACTTGAATTTCCGGTAAGTGAAAATGTTGCATTACAATCCTATTATAAACAACCTTACTCTAAAAATAAAATGCTACATTATGATAAAATAAATGAGTTTGCCGAACGGATCGTAAAGGAATATGACGTTAGAACACCTTCTATTCATACGAAATCAAGTGCCTTATCTGGTGGAAATCAGCAGAAGGTTATTATTGGGCGTGAAGTGGATCGTTCTCCAGACTTACTTATCGCTGCTCAGCCGACTCGGGGGCTTGATGTAGGTGCGATTGAATTTATCCATCGTAAGCTAGTCGAGGAAAGAGATAATGGACGAGCTGTCTTATTATTATCATTCGAGCTTGACGAGATAATCAACGTAAGTGATCGGATTGTCGTCATCTTTGATGGTCAAATTGTTGCTGATCTAAAACCAGAAGAGACGAATGAGCAAGAACTAGGTTTATTAATGGCAGGGAGTATTCGTGAGAAAGTAGGTGGAGATGAGTGACAACAAATAGATTATTCAATATTCTAGTACCACTCTTTTCCGTTTTAATTGGCTTACTTGCAGGTGCAATTATTATGTTAATTTATGGTTATAATCCAATTGAAGGGTATGCAGCACTGTGGAAAGGAGCTTTTGGAGATTTATACTTTTTTGGAGAAACGATTCGACAAGTGACTCCATATATTTTAACTGGTCTTGCAGTAGCTTTTGCCTTTAGAGCAGGACTATTTAATATTGGTGCAGAGGGGCAAGTAATTGCTGGATGGCTTGCAGCTGTATGGATTGGGACATCCATTGAAGCACCGATTTATATTCATTTGCCGCTTGCTATTATCGTTGCAGCTCTTGCAGGTGCTCTCGTTGCCTTTATTCCAGGAATTTTAAAAGCAAAACTAGGGGTTCATGAAGTAATTGTAACGATTATGTTTAATTATATTGCATTGTATAGTGCAAATGCGATTATTAGAAATGTATTAACCGAACAAGCCGATAAAACAGAAAAAATTGCTGCAACAGCTTCCCTTTCATCTGAATGGTTAGCTACTTTTACAAGTTATTCTCGAATGCATTACGGAATTTTAATTGCACTACTGGTAGCACTTATTATGTGGTTTATTATCGAAAAAACGACAATTGGCTTTGAAATTCGGTCTGTCGGTTTTAATAAACATGCATCTGAATATGCGGGAATGAATGTAAATAAAAACATCATTTTAGCAATGATTATTTCTGGGGCATTCGCCGGACTCGCTGGATCGATGGAAGGGTTAGGTACATTTGGAAATATGTCTATTCAGGCCGGGTTTACCAATTTAGGGTTTGACGGAATTGCTGTCGCCTTACTCGGGGCAAATACAGCCATTGGCGTTATCTTAGCTGCTATTTTATTTGGTGTATTAAAAGTAGGTGCATTAAATATGCCGACAGAAGCTGGTGTGCCAAGTGAATTAGTTGATGTTATCATCGCATTTATTATCTTTTTTGTTGCATCAAGTTATTTAATTCGTTGGATATTACTTCGGTTTAAGAAGGGGGCTAAATAAATGGTTGATCTACTACAATCGATAATACCACCAGCATTATTCTTTTCCGCACCCCTTATATTTACTGCCTTAGGTGGTGTTTTTAGTGAACGTTCTGGCGTTGTAAATATTGGACTTGAAGGTTTAATGGTCATGGGTGCTTTTGTTGGAATTGTGTTTAATCTTACTTTCGCACATGTTTTTGGTGCTTGGACTCCATGGATATCGATCCTTGTAGCGATGCTAGTTTCTGGGATATTTGCAATTATTCATGCCGTTGCCACTGTATCATTACGAGCGGATCATGTCGTAAGTGGTATTGCCATTAACTTTTTAGCATTAGGATTAGGCGTCTTTTTAACGAAACAATGGTATGATAAAGGGCAAACAGATATGGTATCAAAACCATTTTATACAATGAATATTCCAATATTATCGGATATTCCTATTATTGGACCAATCTTTTTTAAAGGAGTGTATATTACTTCTTATATCGCCATTATCGTGGCATTCTTAGCTTGGTTCGTCCTTTATAAAACGCCTTTTGGATTACGTTTACGTGCTGTGGGCGAACATCCAATGGCAGCTGATACAAATGGAATTAATGTATACCGAATGCGTTATATCGCGGTGATCATATCTGGATTACTCGGTGGTCTAGGCGGTTCTGTCTTTGCTTTAACGATCGCACTTAATTTTTCTCAATCAACAATCGTTGGACAAGGGTTTATGTCACTAGCTGCCGTTATTTTTGGTAAATGGCATCCACTAGGGGCAATGGGGGCAGCGCTGTTTTTCGGATTCGCCCAGAGTTTAAGCGTCATTAGTGCTGGAATTCCACTTCTACAGAATGTGCCACAAGTATTTTTACTTATTGCACCTTATGTGTTAACTATTTTAGCATTAGCAGGCTTTATTGGTCGAGCGGAAGCACCAAGTGCCCTTGGAAATCCATATATTAAAGGAAGCAGATAATCTTTTGCTTGATTTTTAGCAAATAATATTAGTAACTTACCTTTCGCAGAGTGAAGTGGAAAAATGCCTTCGTAGAATGAAGTAGGGTGACGATACAATGCTCAAGCTGACATAGGATTACTTGTTTATTCTAAGTAGTTTGTTTCCACCTATTTATTTCAAACATAAATTACCGTAATGATTCAACGTCACCTTAGCGAAGAAAATGCACGGAAAGCGAAGTGCATTTCCGTAGCGATGGGCCATTTACTATTTCGAAGCTACTGCACGGTTTCATTCTTATATGTAAATATTAACAAAACTATTTGCAAGGTGAAGTTTTCGTAGTCTTAATCTTTTGGCAAACAGTTTATTATACTAAGATTGTAATGGATATCATTAGAAGCATCCAAAGCTTAACCAAGTGAACTGTTGGAACTATCTTATCGGGGCGAAAGTTGGTTAGTAAATTTAGAAGCAAATCGGCGGCTATCACACTAAATGTTTCGTGATAGCCTTTTTCGTTGTTCTTCCAATGAAAAGTAAATGATTATATGTGAAGTCTTGATACTACATTCTTAATTATTGTATAAAATTGCTGGAAAATGTTACATTAACAGTATTCCATATATTGCGAAAGGGAGTAATGTATATGTTCGAATTAATTGAAAAAACAACGGATAAAGACCATATTCGTTTTCATTTGATCCCTAGTAAAAAATTTAAAACGGTAAATATTGTCGTAAAATGTAAAGCACCATTACATAGAAGTACCATTACAAAAAGAGCCCTTCTACCTTATATTTTACAACAAGGGACAAAAGACTTTCCGTCTGAAAAACAATTAATGTTACAATTAGATGAATTATATGGTGCTACTTTATCGATCGATGGGACGAAAAAAGGGAATAATCATATTATTAGTTTCCGTCTAGAAGTCGCAAATGAAAAATTCATCCATGATGAATCAACAGTGATCGATGAAGGCTTACAACTATTACATAATTTAATCTATGCCCCTTATTTGGAGGAAAATACATTTCCCGAAAAGACAGTAGAGAGAGAAAAAATAACGTTAAAACATAAAATTAACTCTATTTATGACGATAAATTAGCATATGCCAATATGCGTTTAATCGATGAAATGTGTCAAGACGAAATCTTTCACATTCATCCTAATGGTTATGAAGAAGACTTAGAGGCCATTCAAGCAGCCGATATGTACAAATATTATGAACAATTACTTCAAGAAGACAGGATGGATATTTATATACTTGGTGATTTCCATGTAGAAGAAATGGGAGAAAAGATAACAAATATTTTTAAGCGAAAACAATATGTGCAGTCAGATTTGGAGTTGAGTGAAGAGAAGGTTAACCGTAATGAACCAAAAAAAGTAGTTGAGGTTCAAGATATTCAACAAGCAAAACTCCATATTGGTTATCGAACAAATTGTACATATCAAGACGAGGATTATTTTGCCTTACATATATTTAATGGTTTATTTGGCGGCTTTCCAAATGCTAAACTTTTTAAAAATGTTCGTGAAAAGCATAGTTTAGCTTATTATGCGTCATCAAGAATTGAAAGCCATAAAGGATTATTGATCATCTTTAGTGGAATTGAATCAACAAACTATCAACAAGCTAGAGATATTATTGAATTGCAAATGAAGGCAATGAAAGAAGGAGATTTCACTAAATCAGAAATGGAAGAAACAAAAGAACTAATTATTAGTGAAATACAAGAAACATTGGATCATCCTCAAGGGATTATTGAACTGTTATATCAACAAGTAATAGCACAAAAAGAAATCTCCCCTGCACAATTCATAGAAAACATTCAAAAGGTGACGAAAGAAGAGATCGTTAAAGTAGCAAAAAAGATTGACTTAGATACTGTTTACTTATTAACGAATAAAGAAGGCGGTGGTAAAGATGGAAAAAATGACGTATGATTTGATTGAAGAAACGATCTATTCAGAAAAACTTCCGAATGGTTTACAAGTTTATTTATTACCAAAAGAAGAAGTTGCGAAAACGTATGGAATTTTTATGACGAATTATGGCTCCATTGATCGGACATTTATTCCGATCAATGGGAATGAGGAAACGACTGTCCCAGATGGAGTTGCTCATTTTTTAGAGCATAAATTATTTGAAAAAGAAGACCGGGATGTTTTTACAGACTTTTTAAGCCAAGGTGCTTCTCCAAATGCATATACATCGTTTACGAAAACAGCATATTTATTCTCAACGACTAAAATGGCCGAAAAAAACGTCGAAACGTTGCTTGATTTTGTGCAATCTCCATTTTTCTCGGATGAATCGGTCGAAAAAGAAAAAGGAATTATTGCGCAAGAAATCAAAATGTACGATGACCAGCCGGATTGGCAATCATTTATGGGAACAATAAGAAATATGTATGAACACCATCCAGTACATATCGATATTGCGGGAACTGTCTCTTCTATTCAGACGATTACAAAAGAAGATCTCTATACTTGTTATCATACGTTTTACCATCCAGCTAATATGGTGCTGTTTGTTACTGGTAATTTTGATGCCCAATCAATGGTACGGACAATTGAACTAAATCAAGCGAAGAAAAGTTTTCCATCATCTACGGAAGTAAAACGAAAAGCAACAGAAGAGCCGGAAACTGTTGTTGTAAAAGAAAATGTCATTCACTTACCAGTTTCCATTCCAAAAGTAACAATCGGAATAAAGGAATTAACGAAGCAACCACATAATGAGGCATTCTTAAAAGCAGAAATGTTACAAGGCTTATTATTAGATTACTTTTATTCTCCAAGTGGTACATTTTATGAACAACTGTATGAGGAACAATTAATTGATGATAGTTTTGAATACAGTACAACGGTGGAAGAAAGTTTTAACTTTTCCCTCATAAGCAGTAATACACGGGAACCAGAACAGTTTGCAACACGAGTGAAAGAACAATTAGTAAGCACTAAAACGATGAAATTATCGGAAGATGCCTTACAAACGATGAAGAAAAGAAGAATTGGACAAATTTTACGTTCGATGAATTCACTCGAAAGTATCGCAAATCAATTTATTCACTATTATTTTATGGGAATCGACTATTTTACACTTATTTCAGCATTTGAAGCGTTAACTTTAACTGAAGTAAATGATTTTTTAGTGCAATGGATTGATGAAAAACGTTTAACCGTATGTAAAATTGACAAAGAATAACTAGGTGAGATCATGCAAAAAAATGTTTTAATATTAGGGGCAAGTGGGGATATAGGAAGTGCCATTACGAAACAGCTTAGTGCGGAAGGATATTCATTTATTCTGCATTATCATCAAAATCGATCATCTTTGGAACATTTATTGAAAGAACTTGATGAACAAACTATTTTGCAAATTGTTCAAGCTGATCTAACAACAGGTGAAGGTGCTCGGTATTTATGTCATGAAGTTGCTTTTTCAGTTCATGCGATCATTTATGTAAGTGGTACTGCTCATATCGGATTGTTTCAAGATGCAGAAGAAACAGATATGGATAAGATGCTCGCACTCCATGTGAAATCACCTTGGCTCATTATCCAACATTTTTTACCGATGATGATTAAAGAAAGATCTGGTAACATTATCTTTATTACATCGATTTGGGGGAATGTTGGGGCAAGTAATGAAGTGATCTACTCTTCTGTAAAAGGCGCTCAAAATAGTTTTGTAAAAGCATTGGCGAAAGAAGTAGGGCCAAGCGGTATTTCAGTAAATGCAGTTAGTCCTGGCTTTATTGATACAAAAATGAATCAACATTTACACCATTCAGAAAGAGAAAATATTATTTCACATATCCCACTTAATCGTGCTGGAATGGCTATGGACGTAGCGCATGCAGTAAGTTTTTTAATGAGTGATAAATCTACTTATATTCAAGGTGAAATCGTTAATATTAATGGCGGATGGTGAAAACAGTCCCTTATTTTTTAGCAGGTAGTATAGACACTTTTTTGACTCGCATAAGTACATTTATGGCATCGCAATAAATGCTTGGTAAATAAGTAATCCCTTATTTACATAAGCGCAGCATCACTCAGTCACCGCCTTAGCGACTATTTCAGGGAAGGCCGACTAAGAACAGGCTTTGCGCCTAACGTCGGCATACCCCTATGAAGGGGCATGTTTTCTTTAGCGACTGCCAAGTTTTCTAATGCATAATAAATGAACATTCGATAAATACTATCCATAAAAATAAGGAGGTAATTTCATGTCTGTTTTAGATAATTTTTCAACATGGAAAGATTTTTTAGCAAATAAAATTGATCAAGCAAAAGATCATGGAATGAGTAATCAATCGATTACCAATGTTGCACAACATGTAGGTGACTATTTAAGTCGACATGTCGAGCCTGAAAATAAAGAGGAACGAGTATTACAAGAGCTATGGAATGCAGCATCTGAGGAAGAACAACGTGCACTTGCTAGCACGATGATCAAATTAGTGCAAAATAGTAAACAGTAAAAAGTATGGAAGCTATATATTTAGTTATGTAGCTTCTTTTTCATGGTCTAGGAAATGATACGTATAAAATTTATTTGTACTAGTAGCTGTGTCTAGCTTCAATGCACAATGTCTATTGTGGCGAGTAATCGCAAAGCTTTTTCGTTGGGGACGAGCGAAAATGTAGTCCTAGGACATTACACGTTTAGCCTGTAAGACCGCTTCTGCTTTTACTGTTCTTAGAAAATCGATATTTTGCATACGGACAATAGTTGGAAACATTTCATCAATATTATACATTGATTGTATTGCAATTACGTAGGCGATTAGGTAAAATTAGGAGGACGTTATTATAAACTAAAGTTCAGAAGGTTGAACAATTTCTTTATTCTTTTTTAATTCTTTTGAACAGACATTAATAGGTGAAAAGAGGATATTGTAATGGAGAAGACAGAATGGTATTTCGAATATGAGTTACAATATAATCGACCTGGTTTACTCGGTGATATCTCTTCTTTATTAGGTATGTTATCCATCAATATTATAATGATTAATGGCATTGAAAAGTCACGAAGAGGAATGTTACTCCTCTCTCAACATGATGAACATATTGAACGGTTAAAAACAATTTTAGATAAGGTTGATACGATAAAAATAACGAAACTTCGTAAACCTAAATTACGTGATCGGTTAGCTGTTAGACACGGCAAATATATCCATCGCGATACAGAAGATAGAAAAACAGTTCGTTTTGTTCGTGAAGAATTCGGTTTACTCGTTGATTTTATGTCCGAATTGTTTAAAAGTGAGGGACATAAATTAATTGGAGTTAGAGGGATGCCTCGTGTAGGTAAAACGGAATCCATCGTGGCAGGAAGTGTTAGTGCAAATAAGAAATGGTTATTTGTTTCAAGTACTTTGCTAAAACAAACGGTTAGAAACCAATTAATAGAAGGTGAATACGGCGAAGATTATATTTATATTATTGATGGTGTAGTATCTCAACAACGTGCAAGTGAACAACATTGGCAGTTGATTCGAGAGATTATGCAAATACCGGCAACGAAAGTTGTAGAGCATCCCGATATTTTTATTCAAACAACTCAATATACAATTGATGATTTTGACTATATTATTGAAATTCGTCGAGATGAGAATGAAGAAATTACATATGATTCAATTGAGCGACGACTCGGTTCAGACTCAGGTTATTCAATGTTTGAATTTTAAAATGGATGGTGTTTAACAATGGAAATCGGTGAGATCCTTAGAGAAGCAAGAGAAGCAAACAATCTTTCTCTCGATGATATACAAGAAATGACTAAAATCCAAAAAAGGTATTTAGTAGCAATTGAGCAAAATGATTTTCATGCTCTACCCGGAAGATTTTATGCTCGGGCGTTTATGAAAGAATATGCACAAGCAGTAGGCTTAGATGCATCAGAACTTTTATCTGGATTCGATGAAGAAAGTATTCAAACGGAAGAGGAAGAATCGGTACAATATACACGGCTTGAAAGAACGAAAAGACCTCGAACAGCGAAAAGCTCATCTATCTTTTCTTTATTACCATCAGTTATTGTGATTATATTAGTTATTGGTATTTTCTTTGTTGCTTGGACTTTATATCAGAAAACATTAAATGGTAATAACGGCATTATGGAAGAACCTCAAGAAAACGATGAAATTATTCGTAATGTCGATGAAAATGAAGAAGGTGACCAGGCTGATACAAATGATGAAGATAAAGGAACAGACGAAGCTGATGAAGAGGAAGAACAAAAGGACGAAGATGACGCATCAGGCTTTTCCGTCGTTGAAGTAGGAGAAGGAAATTCACCGCTTTCGACACTTGATTTTCATTATACTGGAGAGCAAGTTGAAGTTGCTTTTGAAGTGAGTGAAAGAACGTATATTCAATTTACTGGAGATAGTGGTGCAGTTTTTTATGAAGGTGAGATCGACACTGGAACTGAAACATTTGATGTATCGGCTGAAGAAAAAATTTACTTTAATATAGGGAATACTCCAGGATTAAAAGTAACGATAAATGGTGTTGAATTAGAATACCCAGTAAATGCGAATGAGCGCATACACCAAAAAATGTGGGTAAATTTAATTCAGGACTAATAAAATGATTAGTTGCCCCTCTAATGTCGAGGGGTTTTTTACACTATTAGTGCGTGTTCAAAAAGGGCGATAAAAGAAGACCTGAGAAGTTCCACTGGCTAAAAACGCCACGCTTTTACAGCGAGAACTAAAGTTGCACTTATGTGAGTTAAGAAAGGATTTATCCTTTCTTAACTGCCAACGTAGAAATTCGATGTGTCATTGTTGTTGGACTTTTTGAACATCCTCTAGATACAGACTTTAATGATAGAAAGGTGAATGAACTTGAATATTCCTAATAAAATTACATTATCTCGTATATGTTTAATTCCGATTTTTATTATCATCCTTAGCATCCCATTTGACTGGGGTGAATGGAATATTGGAACGACAACATTACCAATTACTCATTTTGTCGCAGGTATTATTTTTTTCGTTGCCTCACTTACTGATTGGCTAGATGGTTATTATGCAAGAAAATATCATTTAATTACGAATATGGGGAAATTTTTGGACCCACTAGCAGATAAATTACTTGTCTCCGCCGCATTTATTTTATTAGTCCAATTAGAACTTGCTCCAGCATGGATCGTTATTTTAATTATAAGTCGAGAGTTTGCTGTAACAGGACTTAGACTTGTAGCAGCAGGAGAAGGGATTGTGCTAGCTGCAAGTAATATGGGAAAAATAAAAACAGTGTCCCAAATTGGTTCCATCGCTTTGTTATTATTTCATAACTTCCCATTTTCTTATCTCGGTTTTCCAATAGATATCATTGTGTTATATATAGCTCTCGTGTTAACAACATGGTCAGGAGTAGAATATTTCGTTAAAAATTGGCATGTGATGAGGGATTCCAAATGAGTAAAACGATCAATACGGAAATAATTGCCGTCGGTACGGAACTTTTGCTTGGACAAATTGTGAATACAAATGCCCAGTGGATATCTGAACAACTCGCATTAAATGGGATCAATACTTTTTATCACACTGTCGTTGGGGATAATTTGGCTAGGCTTACTGCGGTTTTTGAGCAAGCGCAAGCACGATCCAATGTTATCATTGTCACAGGTGGTCTTGGTCCGACAGAAGATGACTTGTCTAGAGAAGCATTACAACAATTTAGCAATATTCCAATTATAGAAGAAAAACATGCATTACAAAAAATAAAACAATTTTATGACATGCAAGCAAAACCGATGACACCGAATAATAAAAGACAAGCACGTGTATTTAAAGATTCCATCATACTTGAAAATAAAGTCGGTATGGCCCCAGGAAATATCGTCGATTATAAAGGAGTAAAGTGGATTTTTTTACCTGGTGTTCCACGCGAAATGAAGCAAATTTTAACTGATGAAGTCATTCCATATTTGAAAAAAATGAATGGAGAAATGATATTGCAGTCAACTGTTTTACGCTTCATCGGTATCGGCGAATCTGCTTTAGAACATAAGTTACAACATATCATTTCAACCCAACAAAATCCGACAATTGCCCCGCTTGCCCAAAAAGATGGTGTCACGATTCGATTAACGGCAAAGGCAAAAACGGCTCAGCAAGCACAAGCGATGTTACAGCAGACGCAATCAACTATTTTAGCTGAGGTTGGGGAATATTTTTATGGTATAAACAATGAAAGTATTGAAGAAACCGTTTTTACCTTGCTGCAAAAACATCATAAACGTATCGCATCAGCAGAAAGTTTAACAGGGGGATTATTTGCGGATAAACTTGTTTCTTTACACGGTGCATCGACCGTTTTTAAAGGAGCAATCGTCTGCTATGACCCAGCAGTAAAAGAAAATGTATTACATGTACCTGCGGAAATAATAAAGACAAAGGGAACAGTTAGTGAAGAATGTGCTATTGCCCTTGCGAAAAATATTGCTTCTCTGTTACACTCTTCAATCGGAATTAGTTTTACAGGAGTAGCAGGACCTAACGAAATAGAAGAAAAGAGTGTTGGAACAGTATTTATTGGACTGTACGATGAAAATGGGTATGAACATGTCGAAAAATGTCATTTTCACGGGAGTAGGGCGCAAATTCGTTATCGAGCTGTTTTAAAAGGGTATGAACTTTTATTTAACTACTTAAAATGATTTTTCGATTGATTTTTTTCGTCCAAAAAGCTACTTTCACGAAAATATTGCTCGAATAATAGAATGATAGGCTAAAAATAAATAGCAAAATGAAAGAACATGCATTCGCATATCGTTTGAGTAATATGATAAAACAATGTATGATGATAGATAGATTATTATGGGAGGTAAACGTATTGAGTGATAAACAAAAAGCGTTAGATGAGGCGTTAAGAAAAATAGAAAAGCAATTTGGAAAAGGTTCTGTAATGAAATTAGGAGAAGAAGCGGAGCGTAAAATAGATACTATTCCAAGTGGCTCCTTAGCTTTAGACGTTGCTTTAGGAATTGGTGGCTATCCAAAAGGTAGAGTAATTGAAATTTATGGCCCTGAATCATCGGGCAAAACGACTGTCGCTTTACACGCAATTGCCGAGGCACAAAAATTAGGAGGGCAAGCTGCATTTATTGATGCAGAGCATGCACTCGATCCGAATTATGCACGAGCCCTTGGAGTAAATATAGATGAATTATTATTATCGCAACCTGATACAGGAGAGCAAGCACTTGAAATTGCCGAGGCTCTCGTTCGCAGTGGTGCGATTGATGTTATCGTCGTTGACTCTGTTGCGGCACTTGTCCCAAGTGCCGAGATTGAAGGGGAAATGGGAGATGCACACGTCGGTTTACAGGCGCGCCTTATGTCTCAAGCATTAAGAAAACTATCAGGAGCCATTAATAAATCAAAAACAATTGCAATCTTTATTAACCAAATTCGCGAAAAAGTTGGTGTGATGTTTGGGAATCCGGAAACAACACCAGGTGGTCGGGCTCTTAAGTTTTATTCGTCTGTCCGCCTCGAAGTACGTAGGGCGGAAACATTAAAACAAGGAACAGATATGATTGGTAACAAAACGAGAATTAAAGTCGTAAAAAATAAAGTTGCCCCACCGTTTAAACAAGCGATGGTTGATATTATGTATGGAGAAGGAATTTCCAGGGTAGGAGAAATACTAGACATCGGTTCTGAGCTAGATATTGTAGAAAAAAGTGGAGCTTGGTATTCATATAACGGTGAGCGACTTGGCCAAGGTCGAGAAAATGCTAAACAGTTTTTAGTAGAAAATGAAGCGATGGCCGAAGAGATTCATACAGCAATTAGAGATTTTCATCAATTAGATGAAACAGAAGGTAAAGAAGAAAATATGCAAGAAGAAGCTGTACAAGAAGAAGCAGAATTTTAATAAAAAAATTTTATTTGAAAATAGGTTATGATGAGAGTAGAGGAGTTTTTTTCAACATGTATCTACTCTTTTTTTGTACTTTTTAGGAGCGGCGGAATCATTGTAAACTTGCTTTTACTTGATGAAAACATTTGTTTTAAATTTATTTTTTATAAAAATCTATGAAAAATGATATTTTCTAATATTTTTTAAATAAAAGCTTTTCATTGACATTGGTTATTGGTACAATTAAAATTAAGTTGTATAATTTTATAAATTAGTTATACAATTTTATTCACTATTGATATGGTATATGCCGACAATAAAGAATTTTACAATTTCATAGCAATGGGAGGTGAAGAACGTGGACAATCCTATACTCATCTCCATTTTGCTCGCCTTAGTCCTAATCGTCGGTATTGTTGTTGGTTATCTGATTCGTAAATCTATTGCAGAGGCTAAAATCTCAAGTGCGGAGGATTTAGCGAAACAAATAGTTGATGAAGCACGCCGGAATGCAGATGCCGCTAAAAAAGAAGCACTTCTTGAAGCGAAAGAAGAAAGTCATGTATTTCGTCAGCAAGCTGAAGAAGAATTACGTGAACGTCGTTTAGAGATTCAAAAACAAGAAGATCGTTTAATTCAAAAAGAAGAAATTCTAGACAAAAAGAGTGTTACATTTGATAAGCGGGAGCTTTCCTTGGAGAAAAGGGAACAAGCGCTTGCAGAAAAACAACAACAAATTGAAGAAATGGAAAGCAAAGTGGAAGCTATACTAGTAGAGCAGCATACGGAGCTTGAACGCATTTCTGGATATACAACTGACCAAGCAAAACAAATTATTTTAACGCGAGTGGAAAATGAACTGAAACAAGAAACTGCAGTAATGATCAAGGAGGCGGAAAATCGCACGAAAGAAGAAGCGGATAAAAAAGCAAAACATTTATTATCATTAGCTTTACAACGCTGTGCCGCAGATCATGTTGCTGAAACAACTGTATCGGTAATTAATCTACCTAATGATGAAATGAAAGGTCGTATTATCGGTCGAGAAGGTCGTAATATCAGGACGCTTGAAACATTGACCGGAATCGATCTGATTATCGATGATACACCTGAAGCGGTTATATTATCAGGATTTGATCCAGTTAGACGAGAAATCGCTCGACTTGCTTTAGAAAAATTAGTGCAAGATGGACGTATTCATCCGGCACGAATTGAAGAAATGGTCGATAAAGCAAGACGTGAAGTGGATGAACATATACGCGAAATTGGAGAAGAAACGACATTCGAAGTCGGTGTGCATGGATTGCACCCTGATTTAATCAAAATATTAGGTCGCTTAAAATATCGTACTAGCTATGGTCAAAATGTGTTGAAGCATTCGATGGAAGTCGCTTATCTAACTGGACTACTTGCAGCCGAGTTAGGTGAAGACGAAGTGCTAGCTAGAAGAGCAGGTTTACTCCATGATATTGGAAAAGCAATTGACCATGAAGTGGAAGGAAGTCACGTTGAGATTGGCAAGGAACTTGCAATCAAGTATAAAGAACATCCTGTCGTTATTAATGCAATTGCATCACACCATGGGGATGAAGAAGCAACTTCCGTCATTGCAGTTCTAGTCGCCGCGGCTGACGCATTATCAGCAGCAAGACCAGGAGCAAGAAGTGAGACGCTTGAAAACTATATTAAGCGTTTGGAGAAGTTGGAAGAAATTTCAGATTCATTTAATGGTGTTGAAAAGTCTTATGCAATACAGGCAGGACGTGAAGTACGCATCATGGTAAAGCCAGATGAAATTGATGATTCAGAGGCAACACATATTGCCAGAAACATTCGTAAGCGTATAGAAGGAGAACTTGAATACCCAGGTCATATTAAAGTGACAGTAATTAGGGAAACAAGAGCAGTAGAATACGCGAAGTAATCAAGCAACATTTGGTTTTACACGTAAAAAGCAGAACGCAAAACTAGCATAGATAAATATCTATGTAACAGTTTTAAATGAATATAAGTTTTCCTTAAAAAAAAGCGGTGGAAATACCGCTTTTTTTTGATAAATAAAGATAATTTCTCTACACTATTTAGTAAAATGGAAAAGAATGTTATACTACATAGAAGGATGATTTAATCATGAAAATATTATTTATTGGTGATATTGTCGGTTCACCTGGTAGAAATATGGTTTCTGACTATTTGCCAAAGTTAAAAGAAAAATTTAAGCCGCAAATTACGATTGTAAACGGAGAAAATGCGGCTGCTGGAAAAGGAATAACAGAAAAGATTTATAAAGAATTTTTAAACCTTGATGTGCAAGCAGTGACGATGGGGAACCATACATGGAATAAAAAAGAGATCATTGATTTTATTGATGATGCAGCTTACTTAGTGAGACCTGCAAACTTTCCTGAAAATAATCCTGGAAAAGGGATCATTTTCGTCAAGGTGAATAATATAGAAGTAGCAATTATTAATTTACAAGGGAGAACTTTTTTAGACCAACATGATGATCCGTTTCGTAAAGCAGATGAATTAATTACACAAGCAAAAAAACGAACGAATATTATTTTTATCGACTTCCATGCGGAAGCCACGAGTGAAAAACAAGCTTTTGCTTGGTATGTAGATGGTCGGGTGAGCGCTGTTGTTGGGACACATACCCACACACAAACAGCAGATGAAAGAATATTAACGAATGGAACTGCATATATAACAGATGTAGGGATGACTGGCCCGTATGATGGTATTTTAGGTGTTGAAAAAGAGGCTGTTATCAAACGTTTTTTAACGAATATGCCTGTGCGCTTTGAAGTTGATGCAAAAGGAAGAAATCAATTAAATGGCTGTATCATAACAATCGATAAAACGACTGGAAAATCGACAAATATCGAGCGAATTTTAATTAACGATGATCATCCTTTTTTCGGATAAAATAAATACATGCGATTAAAACAGGATCATTGGCTTGTCTATCATGTGTTTGTAAAGGTTGAATAGTTGTAATTTATGGTAATTCGTGCATAATTAAGTAATAAGGTATCATTTCTTAGAATATAGTAGCAATAAATCTATATTAGTTAATGGAGGAGGTACTAAGTAATGGACGTTTTAAAAGTTTCAGCAAAGTCAAATCCGAACTCAGTAGCAGGAGCATTAGCAAATGTATTAAGGGAAAATGGTACAGCAGAACTTCAAGCAATTGGTGCAGGAGCGTTAAATCAAGCAATTAAGGCAGTGGCAATCGCTAGGGGCTTTGTCGCACCAAGCGGAGTAGATTTAATTTGTGTTCCCGCCTTTACAGACATTTTAATTGATAGTGAAGAAAGAACAGCGATAAAGTTAATTGTAGAGCCGCGCTGAAATATGAAAATGTAAGTTTAATTGATATGTAATAAGAAAAAACTACCTTTTTCATTTTGAAAAGGTAGTTTTTTATGCATTATAGATGAATGAATAAACTATTAATGAGGAGATAGTTACAACATTCTAACAATTATGAGGAAAAAAGAAGAGAAAGTTTCCCATTGTTTTTAATTTGTGTACAATTATTAGGGTGGGAATGGTTAGCAGCTTTTCAGCAAAAAAGCGGTTGCCATACATGAAGGCACCCGCTGGAATAGCAAATAGTTTTCGATGGGACTCCCAGTCTCACCGTCCGAAGACCCCGTAGACTGGTTTTCTTCCGAGGCAGGTTAAGTACGCGACGTCCTGGGACTGTGCTTACTCGTCGCAATAAACATTGTGCGTCGGAGGGCTGAGGCCGTGCCCGCGAAAAGCGATAATTCCCAAAAAGTTATTGAATCGGTAAATAAGCCAACAAGGAGAGAGTGGCCCCCGTAAATACTTGACAGACTCCATCAAATGTCATTCATTGTGAAATAACGATAAAGATTATATACTAATTAAATGAATATGTTTATATGCTTAAACGATTTAAGAAGGAAGGAGTTTCTTTATGAATGAAAAACAGCGTAAAGAACAAGCGCAAATAAAACAGGTCTCATCCGTGGACAGAAAATCCAGTCAGGACAAACCTTTATCCGAAAAAACAACAGAAGATTTTGCTCATTATTTTCAAACAACCTATACACCACCAGATATAAAAAAAGCACGAAAACGTGGTCGTGATAAAATTGAAGTACATTATGATTTTGAAATCCCCGAAGAAATGAGCAAAATTGGGAAGGGAAAAAAGTTCCTTATTCGCACTTACGGCTGCCAAATGAACGAGCATGATACAGAAGTAATGGCGGGGATTTTATCGGAAATGGGATATGAAAGTACGCTAGATACAGATGATGCTGATATTATTTTATTAAATACGTGTGCGATTAGGGAAAATGCTGAAAACAAAGTGTTTGGCGAACTTGGACATTTAAAACCATTAAAACTAGAAAAACCAGATTTGATTATTGGTGTGTGTGGCTGTATGTCCCAACAAGAATCCGTTGTAAACCGGATCATGCAAAAACATCAGCAAGTTGATTTAATTTTTGGTACACATAATATCCACCGCCTACCAGATTTAATTAAAGAGGCAATGTTTAGTAAAGTCCAAGTCGTTGAAGTATGGTCAAAAGAAGGAGATATTATTGAAAACCTCCCTAAAGTTCGACATGGTCAAATTAAAGCATGGGTAAACATTATGTATGGCTGTGATAAATTTTGTACGTATTGTATCGTTCCTATGACACGCGGAAAAGAGCGGAGTAGAAGACCGGAAGATATTATTAGAGAAGTTCGTCATCTAGCTGCACAAGGATATCAAGAAGTTACGTTACTCGGTCAAAATGTCAACGCATACGGAAAGGATTTTGATGATATCGAATATCGATTTGCTGATTTAATGAACGATATGCATAAGATCGATATTCCACGTGTCAGATTTACGACATCCCATCCACGTGATTTCGATGACCATTTAATTGAAGTCCTAGCTAAAGGCGGAAATCTCCTTGATCATATCCATTTACCAGTACAATCTGGAAGTAGTGAAATTTTACGAAAAATGAATCGAAAGTATACGCGTGAATCTTATTTGGAATTAGTGGCCAAAATTAAAAAAGCAATACCGAACGTTACATTAACAACCGATATAATCGTTGGTTTTCCAAATGAAACAGACGAACAGTTTGAAGAAACAATGACATTGATGGAAGAGGTCGGTTTTGAAGCTGCTTATACTTTTATTTATTCACCTCGAGAAGGGACACCAGCAGCAGTTAAAAAAGATGATGTGCCGATGGAAGTGAAAAAAGAACGTCTATACAGATTAAATGATCTCGTGAATAAACAATCGGCAGAGTCAATGGATGCGTATGAAGGAAAAGTTGTCAAAGTACTTGTTGAAGGGGAAAGTAAAAAAGACGAAACAGTTCTAGCAGGTTATACAGAAAAAAATAAAGTGGTCAATTTTAAAGGGCCAAAATCGATTATTGGAAAAATAGTTGATGTAAAAATTACTGATACAAAAACATGGTCATTAAACGGAGAATTAGTAGAAAAGACAGCCGAGGTGAGCAATTGATGAAACAATATACACGTCAAGAAGTAATAACAGAAGCAAAGTCATTAGCGTCGATGATTGCTAATACGGAAGAAATCGAGCGCTTCAAAGAAGTAGAGGCAAAAATTAACGAAAATGAGAAAGTACAGCGATTAATTAAACGAATTAAAACATTACAAAAATCTGCTGTTAATTTACAAGCTTATGAGAAAACGGAAGCATTAAAAAAAGTGGAAACAGAAATTGAAACTATTCAAACAGAGTTAGATAATATTCCGGTCGTACAAGAATTTAAAGAAATTCAAGTGGTTGTAAATGATGTATTGCAGTTAGTTTCAGGAACGATCGCTCGTGAAGTAACCAATCATGTTATAAAAGATACAGATGGGGACCTGTTATCAGGAGAAACAGGATCAAAAGCAAAAAATAAAACATCATGTGGTCAATAAAACACTTGAGGAAATGAAAAATGGCTAAACTTTGGTTGTGCTTTTTGAAAGAATAAAAAGTTTTGTTAAATGCTGCTAAAGCGTCCAGAACACACGTAGACTCCTATAGGATACATGGGCAGAGTGGGACCCGAAGAGAACGATAGTTCAAAAGTTCATGGGTCACCTACGTAAATGAACTGTATTCTGGACGCGGTTTTTTAATCAATCTATAATAGGCTTCATTTTATTTTTATTTGTTACGTATGCACCTTAGGTATTTGTCTTGCATAAAATGACTATGACAAAAGAGGAGGTATGCGTAACAATGACTTTTCTTGATAATGATTATAGAGAAATCATAACGAAAGCTGTTTGTGGGAGAGGTCGAAAATTAACGAAATCGATGAACCATGTATCGCCATCACATAAACCATCTAGCATATTAGGGTGTTGGGTCATTAACCATATCTATCATGCTAAAAAGAAATGCACAGATATTGTAGAAGTTCATGGTACTTATGATATTAACATATGGTATTCCTTTAACGATAATACTAAAACTGAAGTCGTCTCAGAAAAAGTGAACTACTGTGACGAAGTTAAATTATCTAGTAGAGATGAACAGTGCTTACATGATGATTATGAAGTTATTGCCAAAGTGATACAACAACCTAACTGTTTACAATGCAAAATTGAAAAACAAGGGAACCGAATTGCAGTTGAAGTCGAAAGAGAATTTGTAGTAAAAGTAATTGGTGAAACGAAGGTAAATGTCAAGGTAAGCCCAACTCACCAGTCCGATGAACACGACCATAAACACGGTAGACCGAAAGATGACGATCGTAAGGACGATGTAAGGGGCGATTTTATTAAAGGGAAAAGAAGATGACTTCTACCCCTATTAAGAGCTATCTAATCAAATGAAGAATAGATAGCTCTATATTTGTTTATTCATCAGTAACCGAATAGGTTAACGAATTCGATGTTCCTCATATGGTAGTTGTTTCGTTATTTTTTTAATTTGTTCATAGAGCCCCGTTTTCATTGGAGAAATACGGCTGTTACGGATATTTTCTTCTAACTGGTTCATCGTACTAGCTCCAAACACACAGCTAGCAACAGCTGGATGTTGCAGAACAAATTGAAAGGCTAATGTGGTGATTGATTCATTTAGCTCAGAAAGATGTTGAATGGTATTCTTTAATTCTATCTCACTATATTGGACAAATCCTTCCATGCCTTTTGTGTGTAACTTTTGGGAATCATTACTTAAAATACCTTTTGCTAAAGGACCTCGTGCTAATACACTAATTTTCTTTTCATTCAACATATCCAATAATTCTTCTGGACGACGATCAAGCATGCTATATTGCATCATGACTACATCAATATTTGCCCGGTTCATATATTCATTAATAACATTTGGGCGAATGGATGAAATGCCGTATGCGCGAATTTTCCCCTCGGATTTTAATCGTTCAAACGCTTCAATAGTGTCATCCATATCATCATCCATTGTTCCACCGTGTAATAAATAAAGATCGATATAATCTGTCTGAAGCCGTTTAAGACTATCATCTACCGCTTTTTCTATATATTCTTTTCGAGGATCCCAAAACCAAGTTCTTTTTTGTTTATCAAAATGGTTGCCCACCTTCGTTGTTAAGACAATTTTTTCTCGCTTTTGTTTGATTGCTTCACCAACTATTTTTTCATTTTCTCCAAAACCATATAGATCTGCTGTATCTACATGATTAATCCCACTATCAATTGCATGATGTAACATATTAATCGCTTTATTTCTGTTCGTTCCAAGTGACATACAACCTAAAGTTAATGGAGTTACGAAAAGATTCGATTTACCTAAACGATTTTTCTTCAACATAAACACCCTCATTAAAAGTAATTGTATTTCTATTGTATGGGATGAATGATTTAGATCACAACTCTTCTGGCTAACTTATGATAAAATAAAATAAACAACAATAAATGAGGGTTAAATATAGATGAAAAAATTTGAGGAAAAAACGACAAAAACAGAGAAAATCTTTGACGGAAAAATAATTTCTGTTCAAGTTGATGACGTTCTCTTACCAGATGGAAATAAATCGAAGCGAGAAATCGTCAAACATCCGGGAGCCGTTGCCATTATCCCTGTTACATCCGATGGGAAAATCATATTTGTTGAACAATACCGAAAACCGTTAGAAAGATCGATCATTGAAATCCCAGCAGGGAAAATCGAACCAAATGAAGATCCGACAGTTACGGCTATTAGAGAGCTTGAAGAAGAAACAGGCTATACGACAAAATCAATACAACATATCTCTTCTTTTTACACCTCACCAGGCTTTGCCGATGAGCTTATTCACCTTTATTATACAGAGGAATTAATCCAATTAGAGGAGATGGTCCAAGGTGATGAAGATGAGTTTATTCAATTAATCACATTGACATTAGAAGAAGCGGAACAATATATTGTAGAGAAAAAGATTTATGATGCGAAAACGATACTAGCAATACAATATGTTAAAATTAGTAGGATGGATAAACAATGTTAAATTCATATTTTGCCGATTTACATATTCATATTGGGCGAGATATGGATAACAAACCTGTAAAAATAACGGCTTCAAACAAGTTAACTTTAACAAATATATTAAAAGAGGCTGGTCGGAGAAAAGGGATAGAAATGGTTGGTGTCATCGACTCTCAAGCTCCGGCAGTACAACAAGAAATGATGCAATTACTTGAAAAAGGTAAAGCAAGACTACTGACAGATGGTGGGATTCGCTTTGAAAATGTTACCCTTATTATGGGAGCAGAAATTGAAATTTACGATGATAACTGTCAAGGTCCACTACATGTTTTATGCTATTTTCCAACACTGGAATCGATTCAGAAGTTTACGACTTGGTTGAAATGTAGGATGACTAATATTCATTTAAGTTCACAACGATATTATGGTACTGCGAAAGAATTGCAGTCCAAGGTGAAAGAACTAGACGGTTTATTTATTCCGGCTCACGTATTTACTCCTTTTAAAAGTGTATATGGAAAAGGAGTAAAACAATCATTAACAGAAGTGTTTGATCCTGACTTAATCGATGCGATAGAACTTGGATTAAGCTCTGATACGGAAATGGCTGATCAAATTAAAGAATTACATCTATATACGTATGTAACAAATTCAGATAGCCATTCGTTAGCCAAAATCGGAAGAGAATATCAACAAATCATGATGAAAGAAGCCTCTTTTAAAGAATTATCTTTTGCTCTTCACGAAATAAATGGAAGAAAAATAATTGCTAACTTTGGCATGAATCCAAAACTGGGAAAATACTATACAACTGTTTGTCAATCATGTTTTACTGCAGTACCTTTTCGAACAACTCAATGTCCAACATGTCAGTCAAAAAAGATTATTAACGGTGTGTATGATCGAATTAACGAGTTAAAAAATAGTAATAACAAGAAAAATGGTCGTCCACCTTATTATTATCAAGTACCACTGGAATATTTACCGGGACTCGGACCGAAAACATTTGAGAAGCTGCTTCAAACATTCGGCACGGAAATGAATGTGCTCCACCATGCATCATTTGAGCAATTACAGAAGGTTGTTCCAATGAAACTAGCGAAAACAATCATCGATATGAGAAATGGTAAACAGCAAGTAGAAGCCGGTGGTGGCGGTAAATATGGACGGATAAAGAAATAAGTCTAGTACCGATCCAAAAATAGTTGTAATGTTACATCGAATTCTTTCATATCTATTAAATATAACAGCATTTAATAGATGGAGGATTTTTATGTATATGAAAAAAAGTTTCGTCTTTGATCATGTGAAAGATAATATGACTATTTATATTTTTATGACAACTTTATTTTTAACAGGAATCATTTTCGGTGCATTAACAGTAAATAGTATGAGTTTCATTCAAAAACAAGACTTATTTTTTCATTTGGATCAATATTTTATCCAACTTAATGGAGACGAAACAATTGCCAGTAAAGATATTTTGAAAAGAAGCTTTTTTTTCCATTTTAAATATTTAAGTTTACTCTTTATTTTAGGGTTAACAATCATTGGATTACCAGTCGTTTGGGTATTAATATTTATAAAAGGATTAGTAATTGGTTTTTCTGTCGGCTTCATTGTTAACCAGTTAGGGAGCAAAGGGCTTTTATTAGCAACATTGTCCATCGCTCCGCAAAATATGATTATTATTCCGGTTTATATTGTTGCTGGTTGCTTATCAATGATCTTTTCACTAACCTTATTGTACAAACTATTCGGACGTTCGGTCACCCATTCAATCGGTAGACCATTTATCCAATATACTTTTATTTTTATCATTTTAATTATATGTGCATTCGGTAGTTCAATAATTGAAACTTTTATTTCTAATGAAGCATTTAAAGCTGTTCTTAAAACAAGTTATGTGATAATAAGTATAATGTAATAATTATTATTGTTTACAAAAAGTAATGATTATTCTTTGACAGCTGTTTCATGTGTGCTTATAATTAAAGTGAAAGATGGAGGGGTATTTCCATGAAACAGCGTATTGAAAGAATTAAAAAACAACTACATTCAAAAGGTTACAAGCTTACTCCACAACGAGAAGCGACGTTGACGGTACTATTAGAACGAGAAGAAGATCATCTTAGTGCAGAAGAAGTCTTTTTACTCGTCAAAGAAAAGGCACCTGAAATAGGCTTAGCAACCGTCTATCGTACATTAGAATTATTATCGGAATTAAAAATTGTTGATAAAATTAATTTTGGTGACGGAGTTTCTCGTTATGATTTACGAAAAGAAGGTGTAGAACATTTCCATCACCATCTTGTTTGCATGGAATGTGGATCAGTAGAAGAAATTATTGAGGACTTATTAGGTGAAGTGGAAAAAATTGTAGAAGACGAATGGGAATTTCAAGTAAAAGATCATCGCCTTACTTTTCACGGGATTTGTAAACAATGTCAAAAGGTTGCAGTAAAAGCAAAATAGAAAAGACTTCATTTTTAACGAAATGAGGTTCTTTTTTTTATGGAGAAAAGTGATGATATCGACATAGCTACTAAAAATCCTTTCATATACAAAATGAATGGCAACATATCAGTTAATGAACTTAAAGAAAACTTGGAAAAAATAATTTTCTTTCAATTTTGCTGTAAGTATTAGTATATTCGTGTAAAATGAATGTATATAATTTCATTTTTATGGCATATCTTTCTAATAGAGGTTGTTCGTCAGAACTATTTAGAAAGGTGTTTATAAAATGAGACGTTTTATATGGGATTTTTTGAAAGTTACCGTTATATTTATAGGGTGTACGTTTTTATTCTACTTTGGTTTACGGGCAATGCATAATGAATATGAACAATACCATCGTTATGACCAACCCGAAGGCCCGGCAGTAAAAGTGTTTAGTGAAGAGGAAGGGTTTATGGATCGACTTCCTTTATTTTTTCGATTAGGAGAGTAAAAATGCTATTTGCAGTAGAAGATTTTTTCCATCATTTACAAATTGAACGCGGTTTAGCGGAAAATACGCTTACTTCATACCGACGTGATTTAACACAATATGGCCAATACATCACAAAGGAAAAAGAAATAAAAAGTTGGAACGATGTAACAAGAAATGATATTGTAGCTTTTTTATATAAGATAAAAGATAAAGGAAAATCAGCAGCAACGATTGCGCGAATGATCTCGTCGATTCGTTCATTTCATCAATTTTTAATTCGAGAACAAATCGTTCAATCAGATGCAAGCTTGTATGTAGAAACCCCTAAATTAGATCGTTTGTTACCAGATGTATTAACTGCTCAAGAGATTGATAAATTGTTAGAGATAAAAGGTTCCTCCCCTTTAGAAATTCGAAATAAAGCAATGCTTGAACTTCTCTATGCAACTGGTTTACGAGTGACAGAGTTAGTGACACTACATGTGACAGACCTCCATCTTACAATGGGTTTTGTTCGCTGCTTTGGAAAGGGGAGTAAAGAAAGAATTATTCCTTTAGGAGAAATCGCTAAAGCTGCAATAGAAGATTATTTGGCAAATGCTCGAGATGAACTCATCAAAAAGAACAAAAAGGAAACGAGATTATTTGTTAATCATCATGGTCGCCCATTATCAAGACAAGGGTTTTGGAAGGTGATAAAGAAGATCGCCCTTCAGGCCGGTTTAATGAAAGAAATTACCCCACATATGTTACGGCATTCTTTTGCCACACATTTACTAGAAAATGGTGCAGATTTACGATCTGTTCAAGAAATGCTAGGACATGCTGATATTTCAACAACACAAATTTATACACATATTACAAAAACGAGATTAAAAGATATGTATGATCAGTTTCATCCCCGTGCAACTAAATGAGATTGGTCAATGAATGTACATAACAAAGCGTCATACGATGATGAAAGGATGGATCATATGTCAACATTTAACCGGATATTTTTAGTAGTTTTGGATTCAGTAGGGATTGGACAAGCTCCAGATGCAGAAAAATATAATGATGTAGGTGCAGATACGCTTGGAAATATTGCGAAGTATATGCAAGGAATCCATTTACCACATTTAGAGAAGTTAGGATTAGGTAATGTGAAAGAAGCGGAAGGACTCTTTAAAGTAAAGAACCCACAAGCATATTATACGAAAATGGAAGAAGCATCTGTTGGGAAAGATACGATGACTGGTCACTGGGAACTAATGGGCTTACGTATTGAGCAACCGTTTCAAACGTTTCCAAATGGATTCCCAGAAGAGCTAATCAATGAGCTAAAAGAAAAGACAGGGAGAAATATTATCGGTAATAAGCCCGCTTCTGGTACTGCGATCATAGACGAACTTGGGAAAGAACATCTGGAAACAGGAGCATTAATCGTCTATACGTCGGCAGACTCTGTTTTGCAGATTGCAGCCCACGAAGAAGTTGTCCCACTTGATGAGTTATATCAAATTTGTAAAATAGCTCGTGAACTAACATTAGATGAAAAATATTTAGTCGGTCGAATTATTGCTAGACCATTTATTGGCGAGATAGGTGCTTTTACGCGAACAGCTAATCGACATGATTATGCGTTAAAACCTTTTGGTCGTACTGTGATGGACGAATTAAAAGATGAAAAATATGATGTCATTGCTTTAGGTAAAATATCGGATATTTTTGATGGGGAAGGAATTACAGAATCAATTCGTACAGTTAGTAATGATGATGGGATGATCAAATTAATCGAAACAATCCAAAAGCCGTTTACTGGATTATGTTTTTTAAATTTAGTTGATTTTGACGCCAAATATGGCCATAGAAGAGACCCTAAAGGATATGGAGAAGCGCTTGAAACATTTGATGTGCAATTGGAGGAAGTACTACAAGCATTAAAATCAGATGATTTGCTGATCATTACTGCTGATCATGGAAATGATCCAACACACCCTGGTACAGATCATACTAGAGAATATGTTCCTTTACTCGTATATCACCAGCAGACCAAAGTAGGAACAGCTTTACCGATTCGCAAAACATTTGCAGATGTTGGAGCGACAATCGCAGACAACTTTCACATTAAACAACCAGATTACGGCGAAAGTTTTTTACAGCTTATAAAAGAAAATAGGTGATGATCAATGCGAATGTATGATGTGATCGAAAAAAAACGTGAAGGTTTTGCATTAACAGAAGCGGAAATTAATTTTTTGATTGAAGGTTATACGAAAAAGATGATTCCAGATTATCAAATGAGCGCCTTATTAATGGCAATTTATTTTCAAGGCATGTCGACTGACGAAAGTGCTGCTCTAACGATGGCAATGGTTCGCTCTGGTCATATCGTTGATCTATCAAGCATTAAAGGAATAAAAGTAGACAAACATTCATCTGGGGGTGTTGGTGACACGACGACTATTATTTTAGCACCATTAGTTGCCTCTTTAGGGGTTTCTGTTGCTAAAATGAGTGGGCGCGGACTTGGACATACTGGGGGAACGTTAGATAAATTAGAAGCTATTAATGGGTTTCATGTTGAACTTTCCACCGAAAAATTTGTAGAACTTGTCAATAAAAATCATCTTGCAGTCATCGGACAATCAGAAAACCTTGCACCTGCAGATAAATTACTTTACAGTTTACGAGATGTAACAGCAACTGTAAATTCCATTCCACTTATTTCGAGTTCTATTATGAGTAAAAAAATTGCTTCTGGTGCAGATGCGATTGTCCTTGATGTAAAAACTGGTGCAGGAGCATTTATGAAAACGAAAGAAGAAGCGAAGAATTTAGCCGAAACGATGGTTGCAATTGGGAATACGGTTGGAAAGAAGACCGTCGCGATTCTCTCAAGCATGGAACAGCCACTTGGAAATGCCATTGGGAATGCATTAGAAGTGCAAGAGGCGATCAATACGTTAAAAGGTCAAGGCCCAAAAGATTTAACAGAGCTTTCTTTAGAATTAGCAAGTCATATGGTCGTATTAGCCAAGAAAGCTAACACAATCAAAGAAGCAAAAGAAAGATTACATGAAAACTTACATAATGGCAAAGCAATTGAAAAGTTTCAAGCGTTTATTAAAGCACAAGGTGGGGATGATCGCGTCATTCATGATCCATCTAAGCTCCCGCAAGCGAAATATATCATCCCTATATACGCTGAGAAATCAGGGTATATTTCTAAGTTAGTTGCCGATGAAATTGGTAAAGCGGCAATGATGTTAGGGGCAGGAAGACAAACGAAAGAATCAGTAATTGATCTAGCGGTTGGAATCATTTTACATAAAAAGTTGGGGGAGTATGTTCAGAAAGGTGATTCATTATATACAATTTATGCAAATACCCCTTCCATTGATCTTGTGAAGAAAAAAATGAAGCAAAGCATTGAAGTATCAAATGTACAAATGGCAGATCAACTAATAATTGAAACGATTGAATAAGGAACAAAGGTATATAAGAAGCTCAAATTTCGCATAGTGAGTTGGATAAAACAATTTTTGGACAATGAAGTGGGAGGAAGATTTTAGTATCTAGGTTGACTTTGTCTTAACATGCTTGGTTAGGATCAATGGTTACATCTAATAAACTATACCGCTTTTTTCATTTCGATTGTTTCTACTATCATACAGTTGAAATAAACTGCGCAGTAACTGGGGTCTTCTAAACAACTAAATTACGTTCCATGCTACCGTTGTCTTCCGCGAAATGTGACATGCTTTCCGCGGGCACGGCTTCAGCCTCCTCGGAAGAAAACCGCTTCCTGCGGGGTCTTCAGACTCGTGCTTTTCCCGCTGGAGTCAGTCACTTTCGCTCCAGACAACTAGAGTAGTTCATCTTACTTTATCTTGATTACATTCTCCTTAGCGAAAGAAATGCAAGTAGACTCCTGGTCGGCTAAAAACGGATAAAATTAGTTGAGGCGTTGCCTGTGGAAAGCAACTGTCCATAGCGAAAATCAACGGTGCTGCTAGCTTAGTTACTGCACTGTTTATCTTTTATATGTAATAACACATCTATTCTAGCATGGTAAGCCCCCAATGGTTAATATGCGGCTTTATTACTGAGATGTGAAGATATCATTAGAAGTAAGTACTAATCTTAACATGCGATATATTTAAACACATTTTATTGTGCGAAAGGTAAGTTAGAAGACGAAAAAAACATATAACAACAAAGTTATGTGTTTTTTCGTCTTCTTTTTACAATGATAGTTATAAAGAGCCGTTAAAATGGTCATCCTATGTATATATGAAAAGTTGGAGGGAAACAGATGAAAAGATATGCATATATCACTGGGATGGCTCTTTTTATGTCGTTCATTCTAGCTCTACCTGTGCTTGCTGAAGAGCAAGAAAAGCAAGCTGATTTAAATCTAACAGAAGATGCAAAAGCGTCTATCCTACTAGAAAGAGATACAGGTGATGTTTTATATGAAAAAAATGCTCATGAAAAACTACCACCTGCTAGTATGACAAAAGTAATGACTTTGCTATTAATTATGGAAGCAATTGCCGAAGATAAATTATCTCTTGATGAACAAATAACCATTAGCGAAAGAGCTTCATCTATGGGCGGTTCACAAGTGTTTTTAGCTGAAGGAGAACAAATGTCGGTCGATGATTTAATCAAAGCAATAGCAATAGCGTCTGGAAATGATGCAAGTGTTGCGTTAGCAGAGCGAATTGCAGGCAGTGAGGAAGCATTTGTTCAGTTGATGAATGACAAGGTAAAAGAATTAACATTAGAAAATACTAATTTTGTAAACTCTTCTGGCTTACCTGCTGAAAATCATTATACAACAGCTTATGATATGGCAATGATTGCCAAAGAATTATTAAAATATGAAAAAGTGATTAACTATACATCTATTTATGAAGATTATTTACGAAAAGGCGAAGAAAATGAATTTTGGTTAGTCAATACGAATAAATTAGTACGCTTTTATCCATATGTAGACGGATTAAAGACAGGATACACTAGTGAAGCAAAATTTTGCTTAACCGCTACCGCCAAAAAAGATGATATGCGGGTTGTATCGGTCGTAATGGGGGCAGATTCAGCTAAAAATCGAAATGCAATGACGATGAATTTAATTGATTACGCGTTTAATCATTATGAATCCGAAAAACTGTATGATCCAGGTGAAAAAGTTGCAAGTCTACGTCATATTCAATCTGAAAAATGGAACTACGATATTAAAACAAGTGAACAAATTAGTTTATTACACAAAAAAGGAGAAAAAGAAGCAGGAGAAGTCGAAACAGCTGTAAAAATAAAGGAGGATATACAGTTACCAATCCATAAAGGGGAACAAGTAGGAACAATGACCGTTAAAAAAGGAGATAATTTGCAGATAGAATCTCCACTAATTGTCGAAGAAAATGTCGAAATAGCATCTTACTTCACATTATTTAAAAGATCGTTACAAAATATAGCAAAATATAATCAGTAAAAGAAAAAAATATAGAATTATTAATAGTTTTGTCTAAATGCAGGAATAAACAGGTTGGAACACGAAACATGTAGCTATGAACAGTTAGGAGGCGAAAGTACAAGTGGGCTTAACTTCTTACTTTACAGTTAAAGAAAATGTGTTAGTTGTTCGATTAATCGGGGAATTAGATCATCATGAAGCATCCATTTTGAGAGATGCCTGGCAGAAAAAATTAAAAGAAGAGGACGTGCAACATGTCATTTTGAATTTAGAGCAAGTCACTTTTATGGATAGTTCTGGTATTGGAGTAATACTTGGACGTTATAAAGAAATTATCCATTCAGGCGGTGAGCTAATTGTCTGTTCCATAAATCCTGCAATAAAAAGATTGCTTGAAATGTCTGGTTTGTTTAAAATTATTCGTTTAGTTGAAAATGAACAATTTGCCTTACATTCTTTGGGGGTGGCATCGTGAAAAATGAAATGGAATTAACTTTTTTAAGTGTAAGTAAGAATGAAGCATTTGCAAGGGCCACTGTTGGTGCATTTGTATCCCAACTCGATCCAACAATGGATGAATTAACAGAAATCAAAACAGTCGTTTCTGAGGCAGTTACAAATGCTATTATTCACGGGTATAACAATAAAACAGATTGTTATATTACGATTCAATGTAAAACATTTGAAGAACAGGAACTGGAACTAACGATCATTGATCATGGAGTTGGAATTCGTAATATCGAAGAAGCAAAAGAGCCTTTATATACATCCAAACCACATTTGGAACGATCAGGGATGGGTTTTACGATTATGGAAAGTTTTATGGACTCACTACAAATAACATCAAATCTAAACGAAGGTACAACTATAGTGATGAAAAAGCAACTAACTAAGACTAAATCAGTTTGTCATTAGGTGATTAAAATGATGAACGTAAATGTAAGAAAAAACAATGATAAGAACATGTTAACGAATGAAGAGGTAAGGGAGTTAATTTTTAAAAGCCAACAGGGCGATAAAAAGGCGAGAGATCTGTTAGTAGAAAAGAATGTTCGTCTCGTTTGGTCTGTCGTCCAACGATTTTTAAATCGTGGCTATGACCCTGAAGATCTTTTTCAAATTGGTAGTATTGGATTAATTAAAGCGATTGATAAATTCGATCTCTCTTATGAAGTTCGTTTTTCAACGTATGCCGTTCCCATGATTATTGGGGAAATTCAACGATTTATTCGGGATGATGGAACGATAAAAGTAAGTAGGACAATTAAAGAGTTGGGCAATAAAATTCGCATGACAAAAGAAGAATTAACCAAAGTGCTCAATCGATCTCCAACTGTCCAAGAAGTGGCAGAAGCTTTAAGTATTTCACCTGAAGATGTTGCTCAAGCACAAGAAGCAATTAAATATCCGCATTCTATTCATGAAACAGTTTATGAAAATGGGGGAGAGCCCATTACATTATTAGATCAAATTGCGGATGATGACAAACATTGGTTTGATAAACTAAGCTTGGAAGACGCGATAAGAAGTTTAACAGAAAGAGAAAGACTCATCGTCTACTTAAGATATTATAAAGACAAAACACAGTCTGAAGTGGCTAAACGGCTTGGCATTTCTCAAGTACAAGTGTCAAGACTGGAGAAAAAGATTTTAGAAGAAATGAAAGAACTAATGAATAAATAACTCTAATCTGACCTAAAAATAACCTTTATGAAGAAATGGACGTCTCAGTACGTCATGTTTCTACGTAAAGGTTTTTTGTATACATTTTTCTTTGCTACACATACTAAACGTACGCGAATTAGATGTAGATAAGGATGATTTGATGGCAACAAATATTGTTTATCTTCGTATGAAAAAGAAAATAACAGTAGTGCCACTTGCAAAAATAGTTTTAAAAGATGTCGCTTTACTGACAACGAATGTACCAGAAAAAGAAGAAATAGAAAACATTCAATTATATCATTTAAAGAAAGAGGATAATGAATACGTTGTGATCGACAGCTTTATAATCATTAAATATTTAAATCAATTATTCAAGGATGTAGAATTTCAATTAATTGGCTTAACAGAAACGATTATTCAAGTAAAAGAAAAAAATAAAAAGCGGTCGATACTATTCATTTGCCTCGTTTGGCTTATTTTATTTATTGGAACTGCCATGACAATAATGAATTTTCATTACGATGTTAGCATGCAAGAAGTTCAACAAAAATTACACTATATTCTTACCGGAGAACGTACACATAGTCCATTATGGATCCAAATCCCATACTCCTTAGGTCTAGGCATTGGAATGATATTATTTTTAAATCATTGGTTTAAAACAAAAATTAATGAAGAACCGAGTCCACTAGAAGTAGAAATTTATAATTATCAAAAAAAGATAGATGATTATATTTCCTATTATGAAAATGATTTAAATGATGAACATAAACATATTTAACATTATAGAAGGGTTGATTGGCTTTTCTAGTGGGATCGTTATAGGAGCAGGGTTTGTAGCCATTTTAACTGTATTAGGAGTAATTCCACGTCTTATTCAATTATCCCGTTCTGAGTATTTAGTTAATTTTTATAGTGTTCCGATCATACTTGGTGTGTTAGTAGGTACATACTTATCCTTTACTAACATAACGTGGAACTTCAATTGGGTATATTTAGTCATTTGGGGGACGATACATGGGATATTTAACGGAATGCTTGCAGCAGCACTCGTAGAAATATTAAATGTGTTTCCACTCCTTTCAAAAAGGGTTGGTCTAGAGAAATATATGCTATTACTGTTGACGGCACTTGTTTTGGGAAAAATAGTAGGATCACTATTCCAATGGATTTATTTTAGTCAATAGAAACTTAAATGAATAAAAAGTAAGGAGAAAATGAATGAGGCAAACACATAAAATGACATACGTTTCGAAACATTTAAAAGAAAATAAAAATTATATGAAAGAGGAAGTTGGGGCAACTGTTTCCTACGATGTTGGGTCAAGAGACATTTTGATTTTAGAAAGAGATGTAACAATCTATTATGTAAATGGACTAGTGGATGACTCAACGATTGTTGAAATACTCAAAATGCTTGTTCGGACAAATGATTTGGAATCGGAAGAAGATAAAATTTATGATATTATTAATAATCGGCTAATGAATCAACAAGTAGAAGCAAAAAATAAACTTAATGAAGTCACAGATCAATTATTGGCGGGGCTTATCGTTGTATTCATCGATGGGGAAAGAAATGCTTTTATTGTTGATACTCGCCATTATCCTGGAAGACAACCAGAGGAGCCTGACACGGAAAGGGTAATAAGAGGTTCTCGAGATGGATTTACGGAAAATGTCGTTGAAAGTACAGCACTTATCCGCCGGAGAATTAGAGATAAAGGGCTACGAAATGAGATATTACACGTTGGAAAACGTTCCAAAACAGATGTCTGCGTTAGTTATATTAACGATATTGCAAATGAAGACTATGTACAAATGGTGAAAGATAATATTCAAAAAATTGACATTGACAGTTTAGTGATGGCTGATAAAGCGCTAGTTGAATTGTCGGTAGAATTTAGTTGGAATCCTTTTCCATTAGTTCGTTATACAGAAAGACCAGATGTGGCAGCACACCATATTTTATCAGGTTATATTGTCCTTATTGTTGACACTTCGCCAAGTGTCATTATTTTACCAACGACATTTTTTGATCATTTAGAACATGCGGAAGAATATAGACAAGCACCAGCAGTCGGAACATTTACTCGCTGGTTTCGGATTATTGCCGTTCTAGCCTCGATCTTTTTATTACCATTATGGCTTTTATTTGTATTGGAGCCATCTTTGCTACCTAAGGCATTATCTTTTATTGGTCCAAAAGAAGTCGGTAATATCCCGATCCCCATTCAAATTATCATGGCTGATATCGGCGTCGAATTTTTACGGATGGCCGCCGTGCATACACCAACCCCTTTAGCTACCGCGTTAGGTTTAATTGCGGCTGTCTTAATCGGGGATATCGCCATTAACGTTGGAATGTTCAGTCCCGAAGTCATTTTATATGTAGCGATTAGTACGATTGGAACTTATGTTACACCTAGTTATGAATTAAGTGTAGCAAACAAATTAATGAAATTATTTTTACTTTTAATGACGATCTTTTTTGGAGTAAGTGGGTTTATCATCGGCTTTACGATTAGTATATTGTTTTTAGTTAATTTAAAAACGTTGCGAACACCGTATTTTTGGCCGTTCATTCCGTTTAATTTACCTGCGCTCTTAAGGTTTATTTTTAGAATTCCAGAACCTTTTATCCATAAGCGTCCATCTATTGTCTATCCCAAAGATCACATTCGCCAAGCGTCACAGAAATGAATAATTCTTTCGTTTTCATCATTAATATGTTACATTATTTTTATCTTATAAATAGACATTGGTGTGGAGGATTTGAATGATTATAGACAATCATCCTTTTTCAGTGAATGAAAAAGGCCATTTAGAAATAGGCAATGTAGATACAGTTGAACTAGCAAATGAATATGGAACACCTTTATATGTGTATGATGTAGCAAAAGTGAGAAAGAACTGCCGTGCATTTATCAATACGTTTACAAAATTAGGAGTTAAAGCACAAGTAACTTATGCAAGTAAGGCATTTTCAACCATCGCTATTCTAGAAGTGATTAATCAAGAAGGTTTAAGCTTAGATGTCGTATCGGAAGGCGAGCTTTATACAGCATTAAAGGCAGACTTTCCTACTGAAAAAATTCACCTTCATGGAAATAATAAAAGCGAAGCCGAATTAATCATGGCGATCGATAATAATATCGGTTGTATTATTATCGATAATTTTTATGAGATTGAATTATTGGATCGTTTATTAAAGGAAAAAAACAAGCAAATGGATGTATTGTTTCGCGTGACACCCGGTGTGGAGTCAGAAACTCATCAATATATTATGACAGGTAACGAAGATTCAAAGTTTGGATTTAATTTACAAAACGGTCAAATTGAACATGCGTATCATATGGTACAAGGTCATCCAAATATTAAATTAAAAGGATTACATTGTCATATTGGTTCACAAATTTTTACGACGAAAAGTTTTACATTAGCAATTGAAATGTTGTTTACATTGATTGCGAAATGGAATCAAACAGACAATTTTATTCCTGAAGTGATGAACTTTGGTGGAGGCTTTGGTATCCGTTATACGAAAGACGATAGACCTTTACCGCAAGCCGAACATGTAGAAAAAATAGTGGAAACAGTTGAAAGTGAAATTACAAAACTATCTATACCGATGCCAGAGATTTGGATAGAACCAGGTCGTTCGATCGTTGGGGATGCAGGTATCACATTATATACAGTTGGTTCTATGAAAAGCATACCGAATGTTCGTGAGTATGTTGCCATTGACGGGGGGATGGCTGATAATATAAGACCAGCATTATACCAAGCAAAATATGAAGGTATCATTGCGAATAAAGCGGACAAGGCTCCAACCAAGACAGTATCTATTGCCGGAAAATGTTGTGAATCTGGTGATATGCTTATTTGGGATCTCCCTGTTGCGAGTATTGAACATAACGATATTCTTGCAGTATTTTCAACAGGTGCTTATGGATATGCAATGGCGAGTAATTATAATCGTTTTCAAAAGCCAGCCGTCGTATTTGTGGAAGATGGTACCGCACAGTTGGTTGTAAAACGAGAAACATTAGATGATATCATAAAAAATGATCTATCTTATACGAAAAATTCGAATCTTACTGGAAGATAAACCCTTTCTAGTGTAAAATGAAAACTTAGTCACATGAGTCAATTTCATACATGCTAATTCCATGGATAAATACGAACATTACACATGGAAGAAGCATTGTGCGTCGCGGGAGGAAAGGCACAAGTAAGACAAGGAGGGCTTTAGCTCAGACGTTGGCTTAACGGCTGCCAGCTAAAAAGCGACCACTTAGGGTGGAAACAAATAATTAGTCTTCCCTTGTTCGGATTTAAACTGAAAGATTAAATGATGAAATTATTCACATTAAAAAAGGAGATTTATGCAAATGAAAAAAGGTTATATTTTACTTGAGAATGGAAATAAAATTGAATTTAATTTATTTGATGAAGAGGCACCTGGAACAGTTGAAAATTTTGAAAAGCTAGCTAATGACCATTTTTATGATGATTTAACTTTTCACCGTGTTATTCCGGGATTTGTAAGTCAAGGTGGGTGTCCTAATGGTAATGGTACAGGTGGTCCTGGCTACACCATTAAATGTGAAACAGAAGGAAATCCTCATAAACATGTAGAAGGTTCATTGTCGATGGCTCATGCTGGAAAAGATACAGGTGGTTCGCAGTTTTTTATCGTTCATGAGCCCCAACCACATCTTAATGGTGTACACACTGTTTTTGGTCAAGTAACCTCAGGTATTGAGTTTGTTAAGAGTATGCAAAACGGAGATATTATTGAGAAAATAGTTGTTCAAGATTAAATGGTATAAATGATTGATATAATTTATTTACTCATATTCATATGTTTCATTGCGCCAATAAGTTTACTTTTCCATGAGCTGGGTCACGTAGTTGGCGCAATCTTAATGAAAGCTTCGTTCATTCGGTTAACGATCGGAATTGGAAACGAACTATGGCAAGGTACATTTCAACATGTACAGATTATTATTCGAAGGTTCTTTCTCATTAATAGTTTGACATCGACCATTCGTGAAGAACCTTTCGAACGTAGTGAAAAGATAATGATTACACTCATGGGTCCTGTTTTTAGTGGCTTATTAGCTGCGATATTTTATGTTATGTATCATCTGTTCTTTTCTACCTATATTTTATATATCGTTTTTCTTTTTAATATTTGGTTAATGATCATTAATTTATTACCTTTTAAAATTGGACAAAAGCAATCAGATGGGTATACTATATATAAACTAATCGTTAAGCATAAATAATGATGATGTCACTATTTTCAGCTAATAAATTCACAATATCAAAATAGAAATATATAATGAATAAGAAGTATTGTATTACAAACATTTTAGTAATTTTAATGAGGGGTTTTTATGTTAATTCGTTATAAAAAAAACCAAGAGAAGATTGCGATGGGATTGCTTTCTTTTATGCCCGTAGAAAAGGACGTTAAGTTACTACAACAAACGATGAAAGAATATGAAGACAATCAAAATGGCATCTTTATCTATGGAAAGAAGATGACGATATTGTAGGGACAATTGGCTTGAAAATTGAAGATGAATTAAATGTTGTCATCCAACATATTTCAGTTAATCCATCTTATCGTAATATTGGTATTGGTAAAAAAATGATAGATGAAGTACAGCGGCTTTACGGTGAAAAGTACGATGTCTGTGCAAATGAATTAACACAACGGTTCTTTCATAAATGTGCAAATAATCAAAGTGATGATACAGATGAAGAATAACAAGGGGAGCCTGAAATAATAAAACCAGCCAATGGATGGCTGGTTTTTTGCTGTATCCTATACCATTTCTTGTCGTTGATATACAAAATTGTTATTTACATTTTCTCCAGTGAGGGAGGTTATTCCCCACTGAAGAAAGTTTTTAGTAAGTGCCATACGCTAGAATAGCCAAGCTGCACCAATGATAATGAGAAGGATAAACAACACAATTATTAGCGCGAAGCCACCGCCATAGCCTCGGCCGTAGCCGCCGTCTACACAACCACCCATAAATATTCCTCCTTTTAAAATTAGGGGTATTTATCTTACAGTAATAACCTATGAGGAGAAGAGACACGATGTATAGGCAAATACGCTAATAATCATTATAATTGTTGTAAGAGATCATTTAGGGAATGAGGAGTACAAAATGAGTGGAACGTATAAAGTAAAAATCGATACATTTGAAGGACCGCTTGATTTATTATTGCATTTAGTGAATGAACTTGAAATTGATATTTATGATATTCCGGTTGCAGAAATTACGGAACAGTATATGAATTATATCCATGCGATGCAACGAATCGAACTAAATATTGCTAGTGAATATTTAGTCATGGCGGCAACATTACTTGCGATAAAAAGTGCTATGTTATTACCGAAAAAGGAAATCGTTAGTGAAGATGAATATGAAGAGGATCCACGCGAAGAATTAATTAATCGATTAATTGAATATCGCAAATATAAAGAGGCTGCTGAACAATTAAAGGAAAAAGAATTAGAAGAAAATCAAATTTTCACAAGAACCCCTGTACAATTTGATGATCTTTTTACTAACACCCCAGTTGTTAGAGGAGATATTTCGATTTATGATATGTTACATGCATTAGAAAAAGTATTTAAAAGAAAAACATGGAATGCACCGCTTGAGACGACGGTCAATCGGGTCGAAATCTCCATCGAGCAAAGAATGAATGAAATTTTAGAGTTGGTTCAGAAGCAAAAAGCACCAATTCTTTTTGAAGACCTTTTCCCGTTTCCAAGTAGGAATCATATTGTCACGACGTTTTTAGCGATTTTACAGTTACTAAAAAATAATGAGATCAATTGTTTACAAGAAACACATTTTCACCCGATATACATTAGTAGAATGGGAGGTTAAATAGATTGACGATTAAATATAAAGGGATCGTAGAAGGTTTGTTATTCGCTAGTGGAGATGAAGGAATAACCATGAATCAAATAGCAAAAGTAATCGATGTTTCCCCAGAAACTGTGAAACATTTGATCGAAGAATTAACATTCGATTATGAACATATTAACCGGGGAATGACGATCATTCAGTCAAATGAAATCTATCATTTAACAACGAAACCAGAACATAATGAATATTATAAAAAACTATTGCAACACCCGCGTACAACGAGAATGTCGCAAGCAACGTTAGAAACCCTTGCAATCATTGCTTATGAACAACCGATTACACGGGTTGAAATCGAAGAAATTCGTGGGGTAAACAGTGATTATGCTGTTCAAACTTTACTAGCAAGATCATTAATTGAAAACGTCGGAAGAAAAGAAAGCATTGGGCGTCCGATTTTGTTTGGAACGAGTAAAGAGTTTTTAACTTATTTTGGCTTATCAAGTATCGACGAATTACCCCCTTTACCGAATGAAATTGATAAGGAAAGTGTGGAAAAAGAAGCAGATTTATTTTTCCGTCAATTAACCGATGAAACTGATGAAGCGTAATGTAATTCTTCTTATAAAACACTTTTTATGAACTAGCCGAGAACACTCACGCCTTCAATCGTACAGATGGATCGGCTTCGGTAGAGTCATAGCTTTAGTTATCTTAATTAACCAACATATGTTAAACCAATATGTCGGTTTAACACCTACAGCAATAGGGTTAGTACTAATCACTTGGTAATATCGTTAAAAGATTCTATGTCTGAATATGGACGTGGTTACGTCTACTCAATCCACTATCATCTATCCTGGTGCTGGTGCGTCAAGAATCTCGTGACTAAGTCATGAGAGGTTCAAAATCTAATCATATGTCTTACTTTGGTGCATAAGATAAACTATACGAGTACGTAGGAGGAAAGTTTACGATGCGCCTTTTTTCATTCCGCATTTTTATCATTATTTGTCTGTTATTTTTTTTATTTCCAGAAACAGGACAATCTGTAGAGGAGCTACATGTATCCGCACATAATGCTATTTTAATGGAACAGAGTACAGGAAGAGTCATTTTTGAAAAAGGAGCTCATGAAAAACGACCAGTTGCAAGTATAACGAAAGTAATGACTGCCATTATTGCATTAGAGCATGGTGACTTAAATGATCAAGTGCTAGTGAGTGAGCGAGCTGTGCATATGAATGGGTCTTCTATTTATTTGGAAAAAGATGAGGAATTGCCATTAGAAGATTTACTTTATGGACTCATGCTGAGATCAGGGAATGATGCTTCTGTTGCAATTGCCGAACATGTTGGTGGGAGTCTAGAAGGTTTCGTTTACTTGATGAATGAAAAAGCTCGTTACTTAGGAATGACGAATACTCACTTTGAAAATCCACATGGTTTAGATGAAAAGGGGCATTATTCTTCCGCATATGATATTGCAATTTTAATGAAATATGCCATGGAAAATGAAGTTTTTAAAACAATTTCAAATACGAAATCTTATCAATCAAAAAACCGTGACTACAAATGGAATAATAAAAATAAATTATTAACACAATTTTACGAACCTTGTACAGGTGGAAAAACTGGATTTACAAATAAAGCCGGCCGTACATTAGTAACAACTGCTAAAAAGGATCATCTTTCCCTTATTGTCGTTACATTAAATGCTTCTGATGACTGGAATGATCATATGTCATTGTATGAAAACGGGTTTGATCAATTTAAGTTAGTTAAATTAGATCGTAAAGGAGAAAAAACATTTATGACAGAGGGTTCCTTTATATCAGGGTACCTTGAAGATGATGTTATTTATCCGTTAAAGAAAGAAGAACAAACAGAGCTGACGAAACAGGCAATTTTAAAAGGGGAGACGACAGAAAAGGAAATTGGTAAAATTGTCTATTCAATTGATTCCAACCCGATAATCGAAGTACCAGTTTATCGCTATGAAAAAGAAAGTAGTCATTTCTTAACCGGTGTTATAGAAGCAATAAAAAAGATACTTAGGTTCGATAAAGATGGTTAATATTATTTGGGCATTCATGGCAATTGTTGGAATTATCTATGCAATGATAAATGGTACGATGGAGGATGTAAATGAAGCGTTATTTTCTAGTGCAAATGAAGCTGTCACATTATCGATCGGTTTAATAAGTATTCTTGTTTTTTGGTTAGGAATAATGAATGTTGCTGAAAAAGCTGGTATTTTACGTCTGTTAACGACAATATTTAGACCGATAGTCTACAAATTATTTCCTGAAATCCCGAAAGGTCATCCAGCAATCGGCTACATCATATCAAATATTACAGCAAATATGTTTGGGCTTGGAAATGCTGCCACTCCAACGGGGTTAAAAGCGATGGAAGAAATGAAAAAACTAAGCGATTCTCCATCGGCTTCTCGGTCAATGATTACGTTTTTAGCTTTAAATACGTCAGGTTTAACGTTAATTCCGACAACAGTAATTGCTATTCGTATGCAATATCATTCTTTAGCACCTACAGAAATAGTCGGAACTACGATCATTGCTTCTGTTATTTCAGTTATTAGTGCAATTTTACTGGATCGTTTATTTTATCATATGAATAAAAATAAATAGGGTAATCGGAAAATAGTGTGGCAGTAGCTTATTTTTGCAGGCAAATGAAATATGCTCGCTTTCTGCGACGTACTAGTAAATAACAGTTATAAAAGGACAAGGTTTATTGCAGTTCCTGAACGTACTAGCATCAGCGTAACCGTTTCTTGCCGATTAAAATTCTCGAAAATTCCATTTTCTCGGTAAATTTATACTATTTATTATTCCAGACGATAATCCGAATACCCAATAATTAAAGAGGGTTAAATATGAGTTTTCTTACTTCTATTAGTGCATGGATCATACCGTGTTTTATTTTACTCGTTTTGCTAATTGCCAGTATAAAAAAAATGCCAACATACGAGCTGTTTGTTGAAGGAGGAAAAGAAGGAATTCACATGGCGTTTAGACTATTACCTTTTTTATTAGGGATGATTGTGTCGATTGCCATTTTAAGAAGTTCTGGTGCACTTGAAGCATTTATCCATTTGATTACGCCGCTTTTAGTATGGGTTGGAATTCCTCCAGAAATCATCCCCCTTGCACTTGTAAGACCTATTTCTGGAACAGCTGCACTAGGAATGACAGCAGAACTTACAAATACATATGGTCCCGATTCTTTTATTGGAAGACTCGCAGCAACCATGCAAGGGAGTACAGACACGACTCTTTATATTTTAACGATTTATTTTGGAGCCGTTGGAATTCAAAAAATGCGTTATGCTCTAAAAGTTGGATTACTTGCTGATTTAGTCGGTATTATCGCATCAATCATTATCGTAAAATTGGTTTTTGGGTAAGTCTCGTCTGAAAGTCAATCATGTAAAAATTGTACGTGCGTAAATAATGGTTAAAAATATGGGAAGGAGAATACAAGTCTTCGAGGGTGGGACATAACAATACGTCCTGCTCTAAAGACGATCAATTATAGGATAGAAAAGTTTAGACTATTACTTTTACAGAAGTTGGATTTTGTATATAGACGTAGTTCAACTAAACGGTGCAGTAACTTAGGATAGTAATTGTCAGACCGCTACGGAAATGCACTACGCTTTCACCACAGGGCATAAGAGCGACATCTGTTCACCCCGCGCTATCGCTTGTTTTCACAGTGTCTCCTTTACCGTGGGCGGTGCCCCGACAAGGGGGATGCCGACGTTGCCCGCAAAGGGCGGTTTTAGTTGGCCTTCCTTAAATATCGCACTGCGTAGTCTCACCGATGCCTTTCCTCCCACGACGCACAATGTTTTCGATGGGACGAGATTTTATCGCAGTCCCAGGACGTGACCGCTTTTAGCCGACCGGGAGTCTCCGTGCATTTCCTTCGCTCAAGTGGGTGTAGTCAATCATTACTGTTATTTGTTATGGATGTAATAAAATAATTTTCATTCACCCTACGTTGGGTCTACTGAATAAACAGATATCCCATCTAAATCAATAGTTTGTATTTCTCGATATAAAGCTTCCGCGAAATGTGACAGTACTTTTTAGCGGGCACGGCTTCAGCCTCCTCGGAAGAAAACCACTTCCTGCGGGGTCTTCAGACTCGCGCTTTTCCCGCTGGAGTCAGTCACTTTCGCTCCAGACAACTAGAGTAGTTCATTGCATATGCAAAGTTTTTGGTAAAACAGTCAAAACTCTTGTAACGGTAGCATGGAACGCAATTTAGTTGTTCAGCAGACCCTAAGTTACTGCGCAGTTTATAAATAATTGGCAACACTTTTTTAAACAGTCATATTAAAAAGTTCGAACGAAGATGCAAATTCTTATTAGAAGAAACTTGCATCTTCGTTCGGATCTTTCTATGACCAAAACACTTTTGTCCCATCCTCTTCTATGAGCCTTATCTATTATTGCTTATACATTCATATTCGTTTATTCCTTATATAAGCATATAAGCGCTCTTACTCCCACTGGTACACTGAACAATATAGAATCTTTTCCTTTAGTTCTCTATTTTAATTATGCTATCATGGATTCATACTTTAATTAGGCTATATGTTTGAAAACAGCCTAATTATACAATACTAAATAGATAAGCAAAGGTAATTGGTGATCATATGACAAATCAATTTGAAAGACTACAAAAAGTAATTGCGCAAAGTGGACTTACATCAAGAAGGAAAGCGGAACAACTCATTTTAGATGGTCGTGTAAAAGTAAATAATAAAATAGTAAGGGAGTTAGGCACTAAAGTTACAACTTCAGATGAAATACAAGTAGATAATATTCCGATTGAAAAAGAAAAGTTAGTCTATTATGTATTATATAAACCTAGAGGTTATATTTCCTCTGTAAAAGATGAAAAAGATCGAGAAACAGTCATTGACTTAATGGATGATGTCAAAGAGCGTATTTTTCCGATCGGAAGGTTAGATTACAATACGTCAGGTGTATTGTTATTAACGAATGATGGTGAATTTGCTCATTTACTGATGCACCCTAAACACGAGATTGAAAAGGTGTATATCGTGAAAATTAAGGGTATACCAAGTAAGGAAACATTAGCCCAAATGCGAAAGGGTGTAAAGGACGAAGGGGATATTTTAAGAGCGGTTGACTACAAAGTAACATCCATCGACCGAAAAAAAAATACGATGATTGTACAAATCAAATTACACGAAGGGAAAAACCGACATATTAGAAGAATGATGGATCAACTAGGCCATCCAGTGCTGAAATTAAAAAGAGAAAAATATGGTTCGATTACAGTTGATCAATTACAGCCAGGGAAATATCGTTCACTTTCCCGACAAGAAGTTCATCAATTAACCATGCATGCGACAAATGTTAAACAATAGACAAATATTACAATATAATTAGTGTTATAATGTTTTTGGGAGTGATCGAAATGACCCTAGATAAGACACGCAAAAATAAAGAAGGAAAAATGCGAAAACGGTTTATCTTTAGAACGATAATATTAGCGATATTACTTGCAGCTGTCGTCTATGCTTTAGTTACAAACCTAAACCAAGACAAAGAAATGTACAATATTGGCGATAAAGCACCAGATTTTGAATTAGTACAAATTAATGAAAATAATGAGGTCGAAAAAATACGGCTTAGTGATCTCGAAGGAAAAGGGGTTATGTTAAATTTTTGGGCTACATATTGTAAACCATGTGAAGCGGAAATGCCTTATATGGAATCTTTGTATCCTGAATATAAAGATGACATCGAAATAGTTGCCGTAAGTCTCGATGCTAGTGAACTAGTAATTCATCAATTCATTGATAAATACGACCTATCATTTCCTGTTTTACATGATACGAAAAGTGAAATAATGGATTTATATAATGTCGGACCTATTCCAAGTACTTTTTTCATTAATCCAGAAGGAGAGATCGTTGACAAAGTGGCAGGTGCACTAACTTTGGAAAAATTAGAAGGTCACTTTCAAGAAATACAACCTTAACAAACCTATTAGTGAGGGATTTAGATGGATAAATTGAAATGTGAATGTGGGCATGTAAACCCCGAAGGAACAGTTCTTTGTGAATCATGTGGTAAACCAGTCGAAGAAAACCAACATATTGATGGTAATGATCAATCAAAGTTATTAAATATGCGTTATGATGGAACAGCAAGAAGATCTCAAACTTACAATCGCTCCATTGTTGATAAGACATGGAATTTTTTTTCGTCTGTAAAAGTTGGGGTTTGGCTAATCGTTATTGCACTTTTGGCATCAGGGTTAGGTACGATATATCCACAAGAAATGTATATTCCGGCAGAGGCTGAAAATAGAGATCCAGCCATATTTTATGAAGATTGGTATGGGTTAACAGGTAAAATTTATTATCAGTTAGGACTTCATAATTTATATAGTTCTTGGTGGTACATGATTTTAATTGCACTTATTGGTATTTCATTGGTTATTTGTAGTATTGATCGGTTCGTACCACTATATCGTGCATTAAAAAACCAACGACCTAAACGGCATAGTATCTTTTTAAGTCGACAAAGGTTATTTAGTGAAACAAAAACAGTAACAGATAAAGAAATGAATCACTTCATTACTAATTTAAAAAAACAAAGGTACAAAATTGTAAATGAGAATGGTAATATATTAGCTGAAAAAAATCGATTTTCCCGTTGGGGACCGTATGTGAATCATATTGGTTTAATTATTGTTCTTTTAGCAGCATTGCTCCGAATGACTCCTTTTTTATTTTTGGATGATTATGTATGGGTTAGAGAAGGCGAACAAAAAGTTATTCCTGGCACACATGGAGATTATTATATTGAGAATAAAAGATTTTTACTAGAACTATATGATGAAAATGATGAACGTTTTCAAGCAGCGATGGAGAAAAAAGGGGAAATAGTCCATAAAAACTATCAAACCGATGCCATTATTTATAAAGTGAAAAATGAAGGTGTTGTCGGAAGTGAACCTGAACTGGAGAAAGTAATAGAGAGCTCCATCCAGATGAATAAACCATTGAAATTTGATGGTTATACATTGTACCAATCTGGGTATCAACAAAATGAGTTTTCTAATATGACATTTAAAGTTTATCGAACAGATGACGAAAACCAGAATTCATTAGGTGAGGTAACAATCGATTTAACATCACCAGAAAAAACATACGAACTTGATAATGGTATTAGGCTACAAGTAAGTCAGTATTATCCGGATTATGTTTTGGAGAATGGTGAGCCTCGTTCTGTTTCCAAGTTTCCAAGAAATCCAGCATTTGTGTTCAATTTATTCCCACCAGACTCAAGTGAAGCAGAAATTAGCTTTGTCGGTATTGGGAAAAATATTGATGCAATGGGGGAAAATGAATATAAACTAGGAATAGTAGATTTCAATATGCATTATGTCAGTGGCTTAACTGTTCGTAGAGATTATACGTTACCGTTTTTCATTGTTGGTGCAGCTATTTTCATGATCGGTGTTATTCAAGGGATGTACTGGCAACATCGCAGAATTTGGGTTAATCCAAATGGTGAAGGTATCATGCTAGCAGCACATACGAATAAAAACTGGTTTGGCTTAAAGAAAGATATTGAAAAAGCAATAGCAAATACAAACATTCATATGGTCATTGATCAGGAAGAAATAGAAAAAGAAATAGAAAAAGATAAAGATAAAGCCTAGGAGGTCCTCTATTTATGGATAATTTATTAAGCATAAGCAGTACTGCACTTTATATTGCTTTTATCGTCTATTTAATCGCTACCGTTTTCTTCGGTGCAAGTATTCGGGATAAAAGAACTTCAACGAAGAAAGGAATATCTGGTTCGATTGCGATCGGATTAACAATTATTGGATTTATCGCTCAACTAACTTATTTTATTACGAGATGGATCGTTGGTGGACATGCACCAGTGAGTAATATGTTTGAATTTGTCACATTTTTAGGAATGAGCCTTGTCTTAGCTTTTATTATTATTTACTTTATCTATCGTTTAACAGCGTTAGGATTATTTGCTTTACCAATTTCAATGATCATTATTGCCTATGCGAGTGTATTTCCGTCGGACATATCTCCACTTGTTCCATCTTTACAAAGTCATTGGTTGTTTATTCACGTTATAACCGTTTCTTTATCACAAGGTGTTTTAGCTGTTAGTTTTGTAGCAGGGTTAATTTATTTAATAAAAACGGTCGATCAATCCGTTATTTCATTAAAATCGATTGGTCTTGAACTTATTTTAATAGCGTTAATCTTTTTAGTTGGATTTGCCGCTTCGTCTATTGGTTTTCAGTTAAATGACTATCACGCAGAAATTCAATACCATGAACCGAATTATGAAAAATTTAAAGATGAGCCGAAAGCAAATATTAAACCAGAAGAAATTGAAGTATATAAAATGCCTGCCATTGTAGGTCCTAAAGATGGGGTTATGTTAACAGAAAATAAAATGGAACCACTTATTAGCATACCAGGATGGATGAAGGGTAAAGATGCTCCGAGAAAATTAAACACAGTTGTTTGGTCTGTCTTTTCAGGTCTCATCATCTATGGAGTTATATTACTATTGATCCGAAAAAGACTGGGAGCTTGGATTCAACCATTTTTGAAAAATGTTAATAAAAATGTGGTCGATGAAATTACGTATCGATCAGTCGCAATTGGCTTTCCGTTATTTACTTTGGGAGGATTAATCTTTGCAGCAATATGGGCTCAAATTGCTTGGGACAGATTTTGGGGATGGGATCCAAAAGAAGTATGGGCACTTATCACTTGGTTCTTTTACGCAGCCTTCCTACATTTACGACTATCACGTGGTTGGCATGGAGAAAAATCATCATGGCTTGCTGTAGTAGGATTTGCGATTATTATGTTTAATATTATCGTTGTTAACTTAGTCCTTGCAGGATTGCATTCTTACGCTTAATATATAATTATATAGCTTTTACAAATCTATTTTTATACAATGACTAACGATTCGTTTATACTTAAATGTAGACAAGCGTGGAAGGAGGATTCTTCTATGGATAAGGGCAAAAGAATATTAGTCGTCGATGATGAAGATCGAATTAGGCGATTAATTCGTATGTACTTAGAACGCGATGATTTTGTTGTAGAAGAAGCGGAAAATGGAAGGCAAGCATTAGATATGGCATTAGAAAATGATTACGATGTGATTTTACTAGATATCATGATGCCAGAAATGGACGGGATTGAAGTATGTGAAGAATTACGGAAAGAAAAAATGACTCCTGTCATTATGTTAACCGCTAAAGGGGAAGAATCAAATCGAGTACAAGGGTTTGAAGTAGGTGCTGATGATTATATCGTTAAACCATTTAGTCCTAGAGAAGTTGTGCTTAGGGTAAAGGCAGTACTTCGAAGAACGAGTAACAGCGCATTAAATGATTCATCATCACATTCAAATAATTTAATTGTTTTCCCACATTTAACGATTGATCTTGATGCATATAGAGTAACATCAAATGATCAGGAAATTTCATTAACACCGAAAGAATACGAATTACTCGTCTTCTTGGCACAATCTCCTGATAAAGTATATAAGCGAGAAGATTTATTAAAAGAAGTTTGGCAATATGAATTCTTTGGTGACTTGCGAACGGTTGATACACATGTGAAACGGTTAAGGGAAAAATTAACGAACGTTTCAAAAGAAGCTGCAAAGATGATCGTAACTGTTTGGGGCATAGGTTATAAATTAGAGGTAGATGATAAATAATGTTTTGGCGAAGTGTAGTAGGAAAACTAGCAATAACAATATTATTGCTAGTTTCTTTTGTCTTATTCATATTAACAATCTTACTGCTTGAATTTTTTGAAGGATTTCATGTGCAAGAAGCTGAGAAAGCGATGGTACAAACAGCGACAAAAATTTCTTTATTAGTAGAAGAGCATGATGAAATACCACTCATTATGGAAATGACAGAGAGAGTGAAAGACCCTACTAGTAGAGTAATTATTTATTTCGCAGATGGTACGATGTGGGCTTCTAATACGACGAATGAACATTTAACCGAGCTTGGAAACATATCACCAAAAAACAATGCAGCCTTTATGAAAGTCATTACGGACAGAGAACCATTTAATGAAAAAATAACGTTAAACGATGATGACACGGAAATAATGGTAATAGGTAAGCCACTGAATAAGAAGGACGGTGCCATTTTTGTTTTCCAATCATTAGATGTGATTAATCAAACAAAAGCGGAAACGACCAAAATAATTTTTGTTGCAGCAGCAATAGCCATTGTACTTACAACTATCTTTGCTTTTTTCTTATCGACTCGGATTACGGCACCACTTATTCAAATGCGTGAAGCTGCAATTGACCTTGCGAAAGGTGAATTTAATACAAAACTACCTGTCGTAAGTCATGATGAGATTGGCGAACTTGCGATTGCTTTTAATCGTATGGGTCGACAATTAAATTTCCATATTAATGCATTACGACAAGAAAAAGAACAACTGACAAGTATCGTTAATTCGATGGCAGATGGAGTTATTACCTTTACACGAGAAGGACATATAATCGTCATTAATCCACCTGCTGAACAGTTTATCCAAGATTGGAATTTTGAAAACAATATAAGATTTGATGAATATGAAAACCAACTTCCGGATGAATTAATGCAAATTTTACAACAAGTTATTAAGGAAGAAAAAGAAGTACTGCAAGAACTAAATTTACAAGGGCGAGATTGGGTCATGATTATGACTCCACTTTATGATAATTCTTACATTCGGGGTGCAGTTGCAGTCATTCGTGATATGACGGAAGAGAGACAATTAGATAAATTAAGAAAAGATTTTATTTCTAATGTGTCGCATGAACTCAGAACACCAATTGCATTAATGCAAGGTTATAGTGAAGCGATTGTGGACGATATTGCCGAGTCGGTTGAGGATAAAAATGAGCTTGCTAAAATTATTCATGAAGAGTCACTGAGAATGGGACGATTAGTGAATGAATTATTAGATATTGGACGAATGGAAGCTGGTCATATTGAATTAAACTTGGAAACAATCGAAGTCGAGCAATTTATTCAACGAATTTATAAGAAATTTATCGGAATGGCAGAGGAAAACAATATTGAACTCAAGCTAACGAAAGAAATGGAAAACAAGCTGATTACGATTGACTCTGACCGAATCGAACAAGTATTTACAAACTTAATCGATAATGCGCTAGGGCATACAAGGCCTAGTGGATATGTACACATATTTGTTCGTTCTATGCAAGATTATTTTTATGTCGAAGTGGAAGACAATGGAACAGGAATCCCTGAAGAAGATTTATCCTTCATTTTTGAACGTTTTTATAAAGCGGATAAATCGAGAACAAGAACAGATAAGAAAAAAGGAACTGGTTTAGGACTAGCCATTGCGAAACATATAATATCTGCACATGATGGAATTATTTCGGTTAAAAGTAGAGTAAATGAGGGAACAACATTTAGCTTTAAAGTTCCACAAAATCAGGGAAAACTCGCAAAGAATAATGATAACTAAATAAAAGAACTTGGTATGTATACATAGGTATGTATGCATAAATGGGAATCTAGTGAAATTCTAGAACTGTCCTCGCAACTGTCAGTAAGGACGAAATAGGAAAAAACCACTGTATGAAAATATGGGAAGGTACCTAAAGTAGGATGAATTACAAGTCAGTAGACCAGCCAAGTTTCTTTAAAGTAATGCTTCGGGGGTTAAGCAATCGTATGTATAAAAGCAAACCCGATTTGGTGTTTGCTTTTTTTAATAAAAAGGAGAGGAGCAACGTACAATGAAAAAGTTTTTTGCAACTTTTATTACTTTTCTCACCGTTATTGTTTTATTAATCGGGTGCTCAAATGAACCAACTACACCAAAAACAGAAGAAACGGAGCAACAGATAAAGGAAGAAGTAGTAGTAATAACTATTTCCATAGATAATCAGACTGAAATAATCACAGAAAAAGAATTGCCAATTTCAGATCATGATCTTTTAATGGAAGTGATGAAAGAGAATTTTGATATCGAAGAAGATGGCGGGTTTATTCAGTCTATTGATGGAATTCAACCAGAAAATGGAGAAGAAAAGGCTTGGATTTATTATATAAACGGGGAACTTGCGATGGTCGGGGCTACGGAATATGTACTAATAGCCGGAGATAAAATATTATTTGATTTACAAGCTTGGGAGTAAGATCATTGAATACATATAAAATAACGTTACTCGCTATTTTCGCAGCACTAGGTGTAGTTGGCCGATATGCTTTTGCCTTTTTACCAAACGTTCAGCCTGTAACGGCGTTAATTATTATTTGTGGAATTCTATTAGGTCCTGGATCTGCATTTTTATTAGCGATCTTAGTGACGTTCTTATCAAATATGTTATTAGGTATGGGTATTTGGACAGTGTGGCAAATTATGTCTTGGGGGTTAATTGGCATTATTTGCGGAATTCTAGGTAAGTTTTTTAAACAAATACCGACCTATATCATTGTCATCATTTCTGTTATTAGTGGATATTTTTATGGATTTGTTATCTCTTTAACGACCTATCAAGTAACAGGAAAGTTCTGGCCGTATTATATTATGGGATTACCGTTTGATACATACCATGCAATTGGAAATGCCGTATTTAGTGTCTTTTTATATCCGATCATACATTATTTATTAAAAAAGTATGCGAATAATCGATTCCATATTCAACAGTAAGCCCGAGACGTTGTCCATAAAGTAAAACGGCAAAATGAATAGACTTTTTGGACAACTTTTTAGGTAGATAGGCGAGTCAATTTCAAAGATAAAATCCATTCTTACTACTTATTGCCTGAAAGTGCGGTGTCTTGGGTCGCACTCACAATCATCTATCGAAAAATTTTTGCGACTGTGAATACTCGTTGTAATAAAGATTGTGCATTGTAGTAAGTGCAACATCACCTTTATCATTGTCTGTCCGCCAGCCAGTGTATTTTCTTTCATGTATACCAAATTTTCCAATATAAAAGAAGCTTTAATCTACATGAAAAATATAGTAAAATGAGTAAAAAAGACTAATAAGGGGGTGTGTCATTGTTATTTAAATTGATTGTGCTAACATCTCAATTCAGGATGCAAAAAGAACGAACAATTTCGGCAATCTATCACTTACTGAAAGGTAAACAATCGATCCAAACAATTCAAGATGCCCACTTATTTCAATTAGAGAAGTATTATGGGATTTATAAAAATCTAACGAGCCAAAGGTTCTTTGAAATAGTGAATAAATGTGAAAAAGACGGACTTGTTGTGAAGGAAGGGCATTATTATGGAGTAACAACGACAGGTGAATATTGGCTAAACAACCATAAAGCCCTGTTACAGGAATTATCCTTAGATGGTATAAAGTTTCGAAAGATGGACCAACTTTTCTTTTCCCGATTACTTTTACTCATCCAAGTATGGACAAATAGTAAAATGACGCACTTCAAATTTATTCCGATCATTGAACATAAAGAAGTTGAACAATGGGTGAGGCTATACTATCAAAAAACAAAAAATAATCTTGATCATTACTTACATACATTGTATGAAGAGTTTATCAGGCTCTTATCTAGTTTACCAACCAGCCATACGAACATATTTATTAATCAACTAACAGGCTATAAATCATTTGGACTTTCATTGGAACAATTAGCAACTAAATATAAGATGAGTAAAGAAGATATCCATCTCATTACGGTAAGCGTTTTACATTTTATGCTCTTATCCATCCTTGAAAACAAAGAGCAATATCCATTACTATATTCTTTTAAGGAAGATTTACATAAAGAAGACGTTTTAACTGATTCAGCAAAAGTAACAAAAAAACTGTTACAAAGTGGGCTAACGATCACCCAAATAGCAAATAACAGGAGGTTAAAAGAAAATACGATTTATGATCACATCGTTGAAATGGCTCATAATGACCAATCTTTTCCTCTTTCCACTTATGTTCATTTATCCGCACAACAACAAATTATTCGAGCAGTTGAACAAATCCAGTCTTTTAAATTAAAAGATATTAAATTAGCTGTCAGTAAGGAGATTACATATTTTCAGATTCGACTCGTTCTTGCAAGATGGAACCATTTTGATAAAAGGAGGGAGGAATCCTGATACACGAGAAACAATTAACACACTACTTACAACAATATTTTGACTATGACCGTTTCCAAGAAGGTCAACAAGAAATTATTGAAGATGTTTTAAATGGGAATGATGTGCTCGGAATATTAAAAACAGGATCAGGAAAATCACTCTGCTATCAATTGCCGGCTAAGTTACTTCCTGGACTTACAATCGTTGTTTCCCCACTTATTTCCCTCATGATCGATCAAGTTCGCCAAACGAAGGCGTTCCATTTTAAAGAAGTGGTTGCCTTACATAGTTTTCAACATCGAACGGAACGAAATCATATCATTCAACAGTTAGAACGGTTTAAATTAGTATATATTTCCCCGGAATTATTACAACAACGACCATTACTACATACTTTAACAACGATGGATGTCCGTTTATTTGTCATCGATGAAGCACATTGTATTTCACAGTGGGGATATGATTTTAGGCCTGATTATTTACGACTCGGAGCGGTGATTAAAACATTAGCAAATCCTCCTGTCTTAGCTTTAACTGGGACTGCAACAAAAGAAGTACAGCAAGATATAATAACGATGCTCGGCAGACAGCAAATGAAAAGGCATATTTATCCAATGGACAGGGAAAATATTTCACTATTAGTTCATGAAGTAAAAGAAGACGAAGAAAATAAAGTACAAATACTAACGAATGTACTAACAACCTATCATGTTCCAACCATTATTTATTTTTCAAGTCGCAAAATGGCCGAGCACATTGCTCAACAACTGTATATAAAATTGAACGATAGAAAAGTCGCTTTCTACCACGGCGGAATGGATACGATGGATCGGCTTAAAATTCAACAACAATTTATGGATGACCAACTAGATATTATTTGTTGCACAAGTGCTTTTGGCATGGGAATTAATAAGAAAAATATTCGTTTCGTCATTCATTATCATCTACCAACTCAAATAGAATCATATATACAAGAGATTGGCAGGGCGGGTCGAGATGGAGACGAAAGTGTCAGCCTTTTGCTTTATGAGCAGGGGGACATACATCTTCCGTTACAAATTATTGAAAATGAAATGCCTTCAGAAGCAGAAATAATGTTTGCAGCGAATCAGCTTTATCATTTGTATATAAATAAGCAAGAAATTCCGACAAAAGAGGATATGATTGAACAATATTTTCAAGTGAATGAAACAAAATGGAGAATTTTACACTATCAATTTGAATCACATGGTATGATTGTTCATAATCAAATAAATTATAATCATCAATTGTGGACAACCTCCATACAGCAAATGAAGCAATTTTGCACAGATAGACTTGTGATGAAACGTAAAAAAGTAACAGAAATATATGACTGGCTCGTCTCTACACAATGTTTACGTAAACAATTATATAAACGGTTTCAACGAGAGGTTGAGCAAAAAGAAAGACAGTGTTGTAGTAATTGCGGTTTTTCATTTTCGGAGTGGAATCCAAATGAAACGGCTGGAAAGATAACGGTCAAGGAGAAACTATGGCAAGACCAGTTGGCATCATTGTTATTAATAGGAGAATCTGAATGAAACAAGCAGAATTAATTAAAAAGATGTCTGATCAAGAACTAAAGAAGCAATTATTATTTTCTCAGTCGCTCTTTTTTATTTTGAGTATAATATTAAGTCTGTTTTTGTTTCCTAAGTTTTCTAATTGGTTCATGTATTTGGATGTTAATGTCAAACAAATTATTTATTATGGATGTATTCCAGCAATCATTGTCGTATTGATTGAAATCGTACTCCATTACATCATTCCTAGACGTTTTTTTGATGATGGTGGAATAAATGAAAAAATATTTAAAAACCAATCGATTGTCTCTATTTTTGTAATTGCTTTAGTCGTTGCTATTTCGGAAGAATTTTTGTTTCGAGGAGTCATTCAAACGACTTTCGGGTATATATTTGCAAGTAGCCTATTTATCGTTATCCACTTCAGATATTTAACAAAACCGGTATTACTAACATTAATTATTTTGATTAGCTTTTTACTTGGGTATTTATTTGAATTAACGGGTAACTTAATCGTTACTATCATTTTTCATTTTATCGTCGATTTTCTACTCGGCATTTTCATTAAATACAGTAAGTGAGGTGGTCATCGTTGCCAAATGAACAAGAAAATCAAGCGAAGAAATTGCAACAATTATTTCATGAAGTTGAAAAAAATGAACCAACTGAAAAAAAAGTAAAGGAAGAACCTGATTTGATTGAAATTGATGTTCTAAATTTACCACCACGTAAAGAAGTACATCAATCTCCAAAACAAAAACTTACCATTAATTTGGATATACCTTTTGTTCGATTCCTTTTCGTTTTTCTTATTTTAGTCGTGATCATATTCGCTATTTATATAGTAGCAGGTAATCAAATTATGATGTTATTTACATCATTACATTCGACATAAGATTGGGGGCATTACCCTATTGATTATCATTATAGCAATCATCTTATTTCTTTTCATTATGTCATTATCTGTATACATGTTTTACGTTGCACATAATGATACGGTAACATACGAAAAAATATCTAGTCATAAAATAACGAAAAATTTTTCTGGTTTTACGATATTTTTTATTGCAGATATTCACCGTAGAAACATAAAAAATCAAACATTACATAAAATCACAGAACAAATTGATCTTGTCCTGATTGGTGGCGATTTAATCGAACGCAATGTTTCGTTTCAAAAAATACGTAGCAATCTTAAAAAATTAAAAAAATGGAATAAACCAATTTATTTTGTATGGGGGAATAATGATTACGAAATAGACACATTTACATTTATTCAACTATTAAAAGAAGAAAATGTGGTAATTTTAGAAGATACACTCATAAACATATATAAAGGGACAGAAAAAGTTCAACTAATTGGATTCGATTATTATAAAGATATTAATTTACAACCATTATTCGATTGGAAGGAAGTAGATGATTCTTTTACAATCCTTTTGACACATAAACCGAGTTCTTTTTATGAGTTAGAGCAAGCAAAAAAAGCACAAATTGATTTAGTACTAGCTGGTCATACTCATGGTGGGCAAATAAGAATTTTTGGTTTTGGCTTTTATCAAAAAGGTGGGTTAAAGTATCATCATGGAACAAACATATTTATTACAGAAGGATATGGATATACATTATTACCTTTTCGTTTGCAAACAAAAGCGGAGTGCCATGTTATTACTTTAGTGCATAAACAAAATAAAAGATATGATAGTATAGAAGGAAAAAAGATGATATGATAAATTTATCATATTTACTTGAGTCAATTTCATAAATGGCATAATGGATGATGATGTATTCGAACAATAACCTTTTCTTTATGTTGGATTGTTTGAAATGATAAACACTAAACAAGTTGCTTGTAGCGAAAGGCGACAACTCTTAAGGGATTAGCCTGAGAGGGAATGCGGACTAAGTGCACCAGCACGTCTTAAGGCTGAGACTGCACTTACTCGCCTCATCGAAGAGCATTTGCACTTCGTTCGTCCCATCGTAAAGATCTGTGACGTCATTAATACTGACACGTCCTATGCGTCGGAAGTCCAAGCCATGCCTTTGGTAAGCAACGGTTTCAGTCCATTATAATGTTCGGATTAATCTTTACCTAATTAAATGATGAAATTGATTCGTTAAATAGTAGCTAATTACATGTAATTAAAAGAGGTGGAAACAGTGAAAATAGCCGTCCTTTATGGTGGTGTTTCCAAAGAGAGGGAAGTTTCAATATCTTCTAGTAAAGGTATTATGGAAGCATTAAAGCAAAACGGGCATGATGTGATTGGAATCGATTTTCATCCGAATCAATTAGATGAAATAATTAACCTTCAAGTTGATATCGTTTTTATTGGATTACACGGTAAATTTGGGGAAGATGGTTCTATCCAAGGGTTGTTAGATATGTTAAACATCCCTTATGTAGGTTCAGGCGTAATGGCATCTGCTTTGGCGATGGATAAATTTAAAGCGAAACAATTGTTTCAAACAGAAAATATACCTGTTGCCAAAGGAAATAAATACAGAATGACGAAACAAACGAATATCGAAGCTATTATTGATGATATTCATGCACATTTTACCGTTCCATTCGTCATTAAACCGAATCGGGAAGGATCGACTTTAGGCTTAACGATTGTAACAGAGCAAGCTCAAACGAAGGCTGCAATTGAAAAGGCGATAAAAAGTGATGAATTTATTTTAGTTGAACAATTTATTAAAGGAAAAGAATTAACTGTACCAGTCATGGGAAAAATAAATGAAGAACAAGCTCTTCCGATTATTGAAATTATCCCTAAAAATGACCTTTATGATTATGAATCAAAATACGCAGCTGGGGGTAGCGAACATATCATTCCAGCACGTATAAATGAGGAGCTTACGGAAAAAATTAAACAGTATGCTATAACAGCCCATCAAGTATTAGGATGTGAGACATACTCTAGAGCCGATTTTCTATTATCAGATGATGGTATACCATATATCCTTGAAGTGAACACATTACCTGGAATGACGCCAACAAGTTTGTTCCCAGATTCAGCGAAAAAAGCAAAAATTAGTTATGCAGAAATGATTGAGCATTTTATTCAGTTAACGGTTCGTTAATTCTGCACTTAATCATGATAATCTTTTTGGGATAATCCTGAAGATATTTTACATTGCATATTTGATTCAAAGGTGTATACTAAACACTGAGTATAGCTATTATTTACATATTTTATGCGTTAATCATAGGAGGTAAACTAATGGTAGCCGATAAAGCAGCAGATTCCAGTAAAGAAGTAAATGAAAAAATGGACATTTTAACATCAACAAGGACTGTTGTAAAGGAAGCGTTGGATAAATTAGGGTATCCGAATGAAGTATATGAATTATTAAAAGATTCACTGCGTATGATTAGAGTGAGAATCCCAGTACGAATGGATGATGGTTCAGTTAAAGTTTTTACGGGATTTCGTGCTCAACACAACGATGCAGTAGGACCTACTAAAGGTGGCGTTCGTTTTCATCCGGATGTAACTGAAACAGAAGTGAATGCTTTAGCGATTTGGATGAGTCTAAAAGCGGGGATCGTTGACCTACCATATGGTGGAGGTAAAGGCGGAATTATTTGCGATCCACGGGAGATGTCTTTTAGAGAATTAGAAAACTTAAGTAGGGGATACGTTCGTGCCATCAGTCAATTTGTTGGACCAACAAAAGACATTCCAGCACCTGATGTATTTACAAACTCCCAAATTATGGCTTGGATGATGGATGAATATAGTCGTATGGATGAATTTAACAATCCAGGATTTATTACAGGAAAACCAATTGTTTTAGGCGGCTCACACGGACGTGAATCTGCTACAGCTAAAGGGGTAACGATTTGTATTGAAGAAGCTGCGAAAAAGCGTGGATTTGAATTAGAAGGTGCAAAAATCGTTGTCCAAGGTTTCGGTAATGCTGGAAGTTTCTTATCTAAATTCCTTCATGAAGCTGGTGCAAAAGTAGTTGGAATTTCCGATGCCTATGGAGCTTTGTATGACCCAGAGGGATTAGACATCGATTATTTACTTGATCGCAGGGATAGTTTTGGTACGGTTACAACATTGTTTAAAAATACAATTACAAATAAAGAATTGCTTGAATTAGATTGTGATATTTTAGTTCCAGCAGCTGTTCAAAATCAAATAACAGAAGAAAATGCGCATAATATTAAAGCAGATATTATCGTAGAAGCAGCAAATGGACCGACGACGATGGAAGCGACAAAAATTTTAACAGAACGTGGAAAGCTTCTCGTTCCTGATGTACTCGCATCCTCTGGCGGTGTCACTGTTTCTTATTTTGAATGGGTGCAAAATAACCAAGGTTATTACTGGCCTGAAGAAGAAATAGAAGAAAAGTTATATAAAGTAATGAAAAAATCATTTGATACTATTTATAATACGGCCCAAACAAGACGAGTTAATATGCGTTTAGCTGCCTATATGGTCGGTGTAAGGAAGATGGCAGAAGCATCAAGATATCGCGGCTGGGTATGAATGTAGGTATTCGGATTATCTTGTCGAAAGACAAAAATAATGTAGATGATATTAGCTAACCTAACAATGGAATATGCGAGACTTCTGGTCAGCTAGAGGCGGTTACGTCCATGTGACATATGTCAACACTATCACGCCTTAGGACTGCGGTTAATTCGTCCAACTAAACAGTTTTTTTCGACTGCAATTACTCCTTGCAATAAACATGGTGCATCAGAGGATAAGGCAGCCGGTCTGATGAAAGTGACCAAAGGAGCTTGAACAGATATCGCCCTTGTGCCTGTGGTGAAAACGAGTATATTCCATTTGGGTTATTGGATAAGAAAGCATTTCTACACTGTTTTCCAAAGTTCTAATAAAAGCGTATCGTGCTAACATGTATCATAAGTAGAGGATGAAATTGTAATGATTTTATGCTCTACTTTTCTATTTCTGCGAAATTTTTGGCAAGAGAAATTCAGGATTGCTTGAAATTAATATGACAGGCAACTTTTTTCGAAACAATTTGCTACAGATGGAGGAAATAATTTTAATGGAAGAACAGACAATTATTATTGGAGCAGGACCTTGTGGGCTATCCTGTGCATTAGAATTGCAAAAAGCTGATATAAATCCACTCATTATTGAAAAAGGAAATATTGTCGAAACAATTTATCGTTTTCCTACACATCAAACATTTTTTAGTACAAGTTTTAATATAGAGATTGGCGATATTCCTTTTGTTTCTGAAAAATCGAAACCGGTACGTAATGAGGCTTTAGCGTATTACCGGGAAGTTGCTAAACGAAATAGTTTACGGATTCGACCATTTGAAAAAGCAATAGACGTCAAGATAGTAAACAATCACTTAATTGAATTAACAACTGTTAAGAATAATCGAGAATGCTATTATAAAGCAAAGAATATTGTTATTGCTACAGGGTACTATGATCAACCGAAGTTCCTACAAATACGTGGTGAAAATTTACCAAAAGTAATGCACTACTTTAAAGAAGCACATGAATATTATGATACAGATGTTGTCGTCATTGGTGGAAGAAACTCAGCAGTGGATGCAGCTCTAGAGCTACAGAAAGTTGGAGCGAGAGTAACCGTATTATACCGTGCAGATTCGTATTCAAAGAGTATTAAACCGTGGATTTTACCACAATTTGATTCCTTCGTTCAAAAAGGGGACATACAAATGGAATTCCATGCAAATGTTACCGAAATAACTGAGGAAAATGTTTTTTATGAAGTGAAGGGGAAACAGAAAAAAATCAAAAATGATTTTGTTTTTGCAATGACAGGTTATGAGCCAGACATTCCATTTTTAAAGAGAATTGGATTAAACATCGATTCTACAACAGGGAAGCCGATCATAAATGAACAGACGTATGAAACAAATATTCCAAATATATATGTAGCCGGGGTCGTTGTATCTGGCTATAACGGTAACGAAACTTTTATCGAAAATGGTCGGTTCCACGGAAAGCAAATTGCAACATCGATTATAAATAAAGGACAAGAAAATAATTTATCCTAACGTGGTTATAAAACAGATACTATTGGTCACATTGGCTCGCCTAATGTGGCCTTTTTGGTGTTGTCCTTTTTAAAATGTGCATAGATACGTTTAGTTAATTCTTAGTTTAAATAGACTTCTCTCACCTCCATTTTTTCGAGTTTTGATTGTTCCACTGTAACGTCGAACTTCTAAAAAGAACAGTGTATTTTTGATTGAAAATAATCATTCTTAAAAAACATGCATAAAAAGGATGATAAATCAAAAAATACATGTACAACAAATTGTTTGGAGGAAAGAGAATGAATTACAAAAAAATTTCACTCATTCTATTGTTTAGTTTTATTATGACAATAACCGTTCCATTTTCCTTTTCAAAACCAGTGCAGGCATTTAGCCCACAAGTGATTCAACATGGAGCAGTTGGGGATGACGTTATCGAGTTACAAGCACGACTTGCATATATTGGGTTTTATCATGGGAAAATTGATGGTGTATTTGGCTGGAGTACATATTGGGCATTACGTAACTTCCAATATGAGTTTGGTATGGATATTGACGGAATCGCGGGAGAAAAAACGAAAGCAAAATTAGTGAAAGCAACGAAATATAATGAACAAGAGACAAAAGCAAAAATGTATAAAACCCCTAACCAACAGACAGCAAATAAACAACCAGCAAAGCAGACAGAAAAAGCGCCAGAGCAACAAACTACTGCCGTGAATGTCCCGCAAGGATTTTCACAAAATGATATTAAACTTATGGCAAACGCAGTCCATGGCGAAGCCCGAGGGGAACCGTATGAAGGTCAGGTTGCTGTTGCTTCCGTCATTTTAAATCGGACAAAAAGTTCTACCTTTCCTAACACTGTATCAGGAGTTATTTTTGAACCGAGAGCGTTTACTGCTGTTGCAGATGGTCAGATATGGTTAACACCAAATGAAACGGCAAGAAGGGCGGTATTAGATGCAATCAATGGTTGGGATCCATCAGGAAATGCACTCTATTACTTTAACCCAGAAACAGCGACCTCCCCTTGGATTTGGACACGACCACAAATTAAACAAATTGGTAAACATATATTTTGTAAATAGAAAGGATTGATAGCATGATACGTTCCATTCTCATCGCTGTACTAGCTGTTGGAATTGCTGGTATTTCTTACTGGGGATATAAAGAACATGAGGAAAAAAATGCGTTGCTCATCCATGCAGAAAATACGTACCAACGCTCTTTCCATGAATTATCTTATCATATGGATTTATTACACGATAAGATCGGTACTTCACTTGCAATGAATTCTGGTGAAAGACTTTCTCCTCAATTTGTAGATATTTGGCGTTTAACATCCCAAGCTTTAACAAATGTTGGTCAATTACCACTAACGTTATTGCCATTTAATAAAACGGAAGAATTTTTATCCAATATAGGTGATTTCACGTACAAAACAGCAATTCGAAATTTAGATGATGACCCTTTAACAGACGATGAAATTAAAGCATTAGAAAGTTATTATAAACAAGCAGCAAACATTAAAGATGAACTAAGACAAGTACAATATACTTCCCTTGAAAATAATTTACGGTGGATGGATGTTGAATTAGCGTTAGCTACGCAAGATCAAGCAGATAATACGATCATTGATGGATTTAAAACAGTGGAAAAGAAAGTAGGCGAATTTGCAGAAGGTGACGAAGGATCTTTATTAATGCAAACAAGCGTAAAAGATCATGAATTTAAATATTTAACGGGCGAGCGGAAAAGCGAACAAGATATAAGGGATTTCAGTAAAAAATTATTTTCCATTAAAGACGATCAAAATATAAATATAACAAAAAGTGGAGAAGGTGCAGATGTCCAAACTTTTTCTGTTTCCTATAAAGATGGAAAAAGTGTCTATATGGACATTACGCAAAAAGGAGCACATCCAATATCTATCCTCGTAGATCGTCCAATTAATGAAAAAAAATTATCGTTAAATGATGGATTGCTCGCCGCAGAAAAATATTTAAAACAATTTGATTATCCAAATATGGAAGTATTTCAAACACAGCAATTTGATAATGAGGGAGTATTTTCATTTACGTATAAGCAAGACGATGTAAGAGTCTACCCTGATTCGATGGTCGTCAAAGTAGCCTTAGATAATGGTGATATTATCGGCTTGAATGCCAACAATTATTTGATGAATCACCATGAACGGAAGATTCCAAAACCAAAATTAACGATTGAAGAAGCTCAGAAATTTGTCAATGGAAATGTCCATATCCAGGAAGAACATCTTGCCATAATTGAAAATGATCTTGGTGAGGAAGTATTAACATATGAATTTCTAGGGGTGTTGGATGATGAAACATTTAGAATCTTTATTAACGCAAATGATGGTATTGAAGAAAAAGTCGAAAAATTAACAGGAACGGAAACAAATTTTGAGGCAAACCTATAAAAAACACTTCCATTATAATCACGTATATGAGATAATGATCCTAGGTATTTATACCTAATATCCATATTAGTTGGAGGCTGTAAAAGTGGAAATAGGATCTTCTATCACGTTAAGAGTAAAGAATGAAACGGACTCAAATGAGTGGAATTCACATCGCTGTAAAATCATTGATAGAGATAATAAATATGTCTATATCGACTACCCAATCAATAATAAAACAAATAAAACAATGCAATTGTCGACTAATGACTACATTACAATTAGTTTCGTAAAAAAAGGGATAGTATATGAATTTCATTCTATTGTTGAAAAGCGGATAAACTTAACAGTCCCTGCACTTGCAATATTGTTACCGGAAGCAGAGGAAATAAAACGAATTCAGCGCAGAGACTTTGTTCGGGTGAAATCAGACGTAGATATTGCGGTTCATTTTTCAGATGGCTCTACACCACCACTTGTATCTGTTACTCAAGATATAAGTGGTGGAGGTGCCTCTGTCGTTATTCCTCCAAATACAAAGCCTTTATTTCAAAAACAACCGATAACTGTTTACCTCATTTTGCATTCAATAACAGTTCCATACGAATATATTAAAATAGACGCGGAAATAATTCGACTTCACACGAATAATGATATCCATTCTATGTCCTTAAAGTTTCTCTTTAATTCTGATCGAAATCAACAAAAAATAATCAATTATTGTTTTGATAAACAACGAGAAAAAAGAAAACTTGGACTAATCTAAGTGCGTGTTCAAAAAGGCTGATAAAGAAGACCTGAGAAATGCTACTGGCTAAAACGCCACATCCTGGGACTGAGATGACTCGCCCCATCGAAAAGCCTTGGGACGTCACGCCTTTAACCAGTGAGCAGTAAGAAAGGATTTATCCTTTCTTACTTGCCAACGCAGAAATTCGATGTGTCATTTTTGTTGGACTTTTCGAACAACCTCTATAAGACAAAGAATTCTTTAATGGAACTTGGCATTTGCCAAGTTTTTTCATACAATAAAGAAGACTTGGCTCAGAATGAAATCTTAACTCAGTCTAAAATTGTAGTTACACTTCTGAGCTTTTCAAATAAACTTATTATTTATTTGCATCGGTGGCAACATCACCCAATGGGTTGATAATTGGTGTGTATGTATGGCAGCATTTAACTTCCGTCTATTTAGGAGGAGTTAATAGCGACAATAAGACAAAGTTACTTTGATTCAATAGGGGGATAAAACATGGTAAATAATAACATTAGAATTGCCATTGATGGACCGGCAGCTGCTGGAAAAAGTACGGTGGCAAGAAAAATTGCAGAACGGCTTTCAATCGTTTACATTGATACAGGTGCAATGTACCGTGCTTTAACATTAAAAGCTCTTCAGAACAATGTAAACATAGAAGATGAGCAATCTCTTATTCATCTACTAAAAAAGACTACCATCCAATTAAAACAAACGGATCACGGACAGATCGTGTATTTAGATCATAAAGATGTATCTTCTGATATTAGAACTCAAGCTGTATCTAATGCCGTTTCCATTGTCGCAAAACATCGTCTCATTCGTGAAGAAATGGTGGATAGGCAAAGAAAACTTGCTGATAATATTAATGTCGTAATGGACGGACGTGATGTAGGAACCCATATTCTACCAATGGCAGAAGTAAAAATATTTTTAATTGCCTCTGTAGAAGAACGAGCTTTACGTCGTCATAAAGAAAATATTTCTAAAGGTTTCTCTTCTGATCTAGACCAATTAAAACAGGAGATTATAAAAAGGGATGAACGTGATTCAAAACGAGCGAGTTCTCCTTTAGTTCAAGCAGATGATGCGATCGCAATCGATACGACGTCTTTGTCTATTGAAGAAGTTGTTGAAAAAATTTTAAAGGAAGTGAGTCAATTTCATCAATAGCATTATGGGTGATTCAGCCGAACAAAAACGCTAAAGTGACTGCAGCAAAAGTAGCCGTCTCCTTCTGGAATAAAGTGAGGGCCAATGGGGAATGCAGACTATGTACGCAACGTCCTGGTATCTCACTCGTCCCATCGAAAAATATTTGTGGAAATGTCTAAGACTGTGTCGGAGACCCACAGCGAGTCAAGTAGAGCAAGGAGGCTTAAGCAGACCTTAGGATAGCGTTCGCTTGTACCGGAAAGCAACGGTTTTAATAAATTTATATTGTTTGAATTATTCCTTACTAATTGAATGATGAAAATGACTTACGTACATAAATATACAGAAAAAAGCAATCACTAATTTTTTGTCATAAATATTTACGGTAAGAAATTATTAACAATATTGATTTCATGTTATACTATTAGAAGATAATGTTATTGTTAGTTTTTTTCGCAGATAGGAAAACTTTCCTGCTGCTTAGATGAAATTAGGCTTTCGCCAATAAACCTTGCGACAAGCCAAATTTTCTAACAAATATATAGGTGTTTTTAAATAGTGCTTAGGAGTGAATACTTATGGTGGAAACAAATAATGATTTGCAAGTAGGAAGTATTGTAACAGGTACTGTTATAAAAATCGATGAAAAACAAGTATTTGTTGATATTGGCTACAAAACGGAAGGAATCATTCCGATTAGTGAGTTATCTAATCTTCATGTAGAAAATCCAGGGGATGTCGTACGAGATGGGGAAGAACTTACTTTACAAGTAAAAAAAATCGACGATGACGAAGTGGTTTTGTCGAAAAAAATGGTCGATGCTGAAAAAGCATGGAAAGATTTACAACATAAATTTGACCAAAACGAAGTATTCGAGACGGAAGTGAAGGAAGTTGTTAAGGGTGGACTAGTAGTCGATATTGGTTTACGCGGTTTTATTCCAGCATCATTGGTTGAAACTTATTTTGTTGAAGATTTTTCCGATTATAAAAATAAAACATTAGCTGTTAAAATTGTTGATTTAGATCAAGAACAAAATAGAGTTATCTTATCCCACCGTGCTGTCATGGAAGAAGAACAAGAAAAGAAAAAGCAGGACTTATTACAATCACTTCAAAAAGGACAAGTTGTTGAGGGAACTGTCCAACGCATTACTACTTTTGGTGCTTTTGTTGATATTGGTGGAGTAGATGGACTCGTACATATTTCTGAGTTGGCACATACACATGTCGAAAAAGTATCAGATGTTCTTACTGAAGGAGACAACATTAAAGTTGAAATATTGTCCGTTGACTTAGATAATGAACGAATTTCTTTATCTTATAAAAATACATTACCTGGACCTTGGTCTGGAATTGAAGGTCGTATTAAAGAAGGGGATCAAGTAGAGGGTATCGTAAAGCGAATTGTAAGTTTCGGTGCGTTTATTGAAATCGAAACAGGTGTAGAAGGACTTGTTCATATTTCCCAAATTGCAAACCGCCATATCGGTACTCCAGAAGAAGTATTAAAAGTTGGCGATAAAGTAAGTGCAAAAGTGTTAAGTGTGAGTGAGCAAGACGAAAGAATCTCGTTAAGTATGAAAGAGATTGAACTTGAAAAAGAAAAAGGCGAGATCGAGCAGTATGAAAAAGAAGAAGATTTTTCAAGTTTCCAACTTGGAGATATGATAGGCGACAAATTAGATAAATATAAAAAATAATCATTAATTGAGAAGCTTTTCCGAATAGGAAAAGCTTCTTTCGTTTAAAAGCGAGACTTTTCATACATAATGATGTATAAAGGGTGATACATCATTATGTATGAACAATTTTTATATTTTTGGTTTGTTTGGATTATTTTTATTATTGTTGCATTTTTTATGAAAAATGGGAAGAAACGTTCCTTTTTATTATTTTGGATTCTTTTATTGATTTTTATATCACAAACGTATGTTACGATTGGGGCTATTCAATTTTCGTTTGCCTATTTTGTTTTACTAATTGGATCGATTATTTTTTTTATCCAACATTCTTTATCCTGGTATAACCTAATGGTGGCATTTTGTGTAGTGATCGGATATGTCTCCTTACTAATTTGGGAAAAAATAACTCCTATTTGGTTTTTTATGCCGTCGTTTTTTCAAATTCCTGTCCTTATTGTCATGATCGTACTGTTATTAGTTCAGTCATATGATAGCCAAATTACTAGTGCTATACTTGGGTTAATACTAGGTCGAATAATTTTTGAACTTTTATTAATCGTTTATCGATTACATGATGTTGTTGGAGAAGAAACATTCTTTATTCATATAAGCTTAACCGTTCTTTTCATTATTGTCGTAAGGTTGATGCAATCGATAACGAGTAAAATAGCAAATTTCTTCAGACGTAAATTAATTTAACGAACAAATTGTTATAATAGCACTAGTTTGCTAAAATGAAGAAAGGTTTTGTAAACCAACTTTAATGAACAGAAGGGATGTCCTTTCAAGATGAGAAAAGCAACCGTAGCAATTGTTGGTCGTCCAAATGTAGGAAAATCGACGATATTTAATCGACTAATTGGAGAAAGGGTTTCCATTGTTGAAGATACACCCGGAGTGACGAGAGACCGAATATATGCGGAAGTGGAATGGTTAACTACTCGTTTTAATATGATCGATACGGGTGGTATTGAAGTAAGTGATGAACCACTTCTTACTAAAATTCGTCACCAAGCTGAAATAGCAATTGATGAAGCAGATGTAATCATTTTTTTAGTGAACGGAAAAGATGGCATTACTGCAGCCGATGAAGAAGTGGCTAAAATATTGTACAAGTCAAAAAAGCCAACCGTACTCGCAGTAAATAAAATCGATAATTTCGAGATGCGTGATCAAATATACGAGTTTTATGCCCTTGGATTTGGCGAACCTTTTCCAATCTCTGGCACACACGGGCTAGGTCTGGGTGATTTGTTAGATGAAGTGATTACCCACTTTCCTAAATTAGAAGATGTGGAAGAAGATGATGAAGTCATTTACTTTAGTGTGATTGGACGTCCAAACGTCGGTAAATCATCACTAGTTAATGCAATAGTAAATGAAGAAAGGGTAATTGTTAGTAATATAGAGGGAACAACACGTGATGCGGTCGATACGTTTATTCATAAAGATAATCAAGATTTTGTTATTATTGATACTGCTGGAATTAGAAAACGTGGAAAAGTATATGAATCAACCGAAAAATATAGTGTATTACGTGCATTAAGAGCAATCGATCGTTCAGATGTTGTGTTAGTAGTGCTTGATGCGGAAACGGGTATACGAGAACAAGATAAGACAATCGCTGGTTATGCTCATGATGCAGGTAGAGCAATTGTCATTGTTGTAAATAAATGGGATATGATTGATCGAACGGAAACATCCATGCAAGAGTTTGAAGATAAGATAAGAAATCAATTTCAATTTCTCGATTATGCACCGATTATTTTCTTATCTGCCAAGACGAAAAAAAGATTACAACGTCTTATTCCTATTATAAAGCTAGTTAGTGAAAGTCATACTAAACGGATACCGACCAATGTTCTAAATGATGTCATCATGGATGCACTTGCGATGAATCCAACGCCTACTGTAAAAGGAAAACGACTCAAAATATTATATACAACACAGGTGGCAGTTAAACCACCAACTTTTGTCGTGTTCGTGAATGAACCTGAATTAATGCATTTTTCATTTAAACGCTTTTTAGAAAATAGAATCCGAGAATCGTTCGGCTTTACTGGTACACCAATTCATATCGTTGCAAGAAAGAGAAGTTGAGAGGAGAAAATTAATGAAAAAAGTAGCTGTTTTGGGGGCGGGAAGCTGGGGAACCGCTTTAAGTATCGTTTTATCTGATAACGAACATGATGTACGTTTATGGTCACATCGACAAGCACAAGTAGATGAAATAAATATAGAGCATACAAACAACCGTTACTTAGATGGAGTTTCATTGCCAAAAAATATTCGCGCATTTAATGATATTCAAGCTGCGATAAAAGAAGTGGATGCGATCATTTTTGTCGTTCCATCTAGTGCAATTCGTGAAGTGTGCGAGAAAATAAAACATCTATTACTAGATGACGTCACGATTGTCCATGCATCAAAAGGTATTGAACCTGAATCTTTAAAAAGAATTTCAGAAATTATTTGTGAGGAAATACCGTCTTATCATGATAATGATATTGTTATTTTATCAGGACCAAGTCATGCGGAAGAAGTGGCTTTAAGGCATCCAACAACAGTAACAGTTGCATCAAAAAATGAGAATAAAGCGAATTTCGCTCAAAATCTATTTATTAATGAATTTTTTCGTGTGTATACAAGTTCAGATGTAATCGGTGTTGAACTAGGAGGCGCATTAAAAAATATTATCGCACTTGGAGCTGGAATATCCGACGGACTTGGTTTTGGCGATAACGCAAAAGCTGCTTTAATTACGAGAGGACTTGCTGAAATAACGAGACTAGGTACGGCGATGGGCGCAAATCCGTTAACATTTTTAGGATTATGTGGTGTCGGTGATTTAATTGTGACCTCGACTAGTATCCATAGTCGAAATTGGCGGGCAGGTAATCTTTTAGGCAAAGGAAAAACGTTGGATGAAATTTTATCAGAAATGGGCATGGTTGTCGAAGGAGTTAGAACAACGAAAGCCGCTTACCAACTTGGAAAAAAACAACATGTTGAAATGCCAATAACAAATGGGCTATATGATGTTTTATTTAAAGAAAAAGATCCAAAGCTTGTTGTCGAACAGTTAATGAAACGTGATAAACGAGAAGAAATGGATGATTTTCAGTCAGTAAAATTATAACTAAAATACAGATAAGTGCGTGTTCAAAACCCCTATGTCTTCTCAGACACCGCAATACAGGCGGGGAAGAGGTGATGTTGCGCTTATGTAAGTAAACTAGCGGTAGCTAGTTTATGTCGAAAGAAAACATGCCTCTTCATGGGGTATGCCGATGTTAGGCGCAAAGCCTGTTCTTAGTCGGCCTTCCCTGAAATAGCCGTTAGGCGAGGGAAGAGGTGATGTTGCAATTATGCTTTGGGGTGCAAGCATTTACTGCGAATGCCTTAGTTGCGCGCTTATGCAGTAAAAAAATTCATCCTTTCTTTTCTGCCAACGCAGAAATTCGATGCGTCATTTTTGTTGGACTTTGTGAACATCCTCTATAAACAATTATATCTTCCCTTGCATATACTAGTCTAGAATAAACGAGGAGGGAAAGATATAGTGGATCAAAACGCAAAAAGAATTATGGATCAAATTGAAGAAAGTTCGCATATTTCGGTAGACGAAATATATAATATTGCTCATTCTATTCAACATGAAGATTTAACCGATGAGGCAACTGTAAGATCATTGGTACGGCGTTTATCGAGGCTTGCTGGCCGTCCTATTTCAGCTGGAAAAGAAGATGAAATTGTCCGTTCCATTATTAACAATGAAATACCATCTTCCATGGAAGCATTACAACGGTTTTTTGGAAACTAAGAACATGTCAAATTAAAATGAATATTCTATATATTATTGCATAAGTTGGGCTAGAGAAGATACAAATCAAGAGTGTTATGCATAATATAAAACGCAACAGTAATCTTATAAAGAGATGCTATGGGTATTGTTTAGTCATCTGGGATGGCATGTTTGTAGGCCATTCCAGATTTTTTTATTGTCAGGAAATTATATTTGAATCTATTTGTGGATAAAATTTTTTTATGATAATATCTACGTTTAGCTTCGACGCACAGGACGTGCTAGTACAAATCTTTACGTTGGGACGAGTAAGCGCGGTCCCAGGACGTCGCGCTTTTTAGCCTGTAAGAGTGTTTGTGCCTTTGTTCCTTTGATATTCGCGTTTATTTTCTGTCTAAAGGATGGACGACCTTTTATGACAAATTAGCGAAAAAACGATGTACTTTCATATTTGGAGTGAGTATTTTTAGTGATATGTTATAATAACTTATGTGCAATGATAGAAACATCATTTTATTGGAAAGATAGTAGGAGTGAAGCAATGAGTGCAGCAGAATTAAAAGAAATAGTTTCTTTTATTGGGATCGGCCTCCTAATTATGGCAATCGCTCTAATTCAATTAGCTAGAAGAAAATTATCTGGAATTTTTAGTCTGATCGTCTCGATGTTAGCCTACGTCTGTCTCGTCGTAGGTGCATTGATTGTATTTTATGTCGTAATTAGTGGCCCAACTGGTTAGTGAAGGAGGCTTTAGAATGAAAAATGTACATAGACTATTATTACTAGCCCTTTTTTTACTCGTAACAACTACATTAACTGGTTGCCTATACCCGCAAAATGAGTTAGCCAAAAACCAAATTCCAAATGAAAAACAATTAGAAATGGTCCAAACAGCTGTGTTGGAATATAGAGATGAAACGAATGGATTAATGCCGATCAAAACAAAATCGAGTGATGTAGCATTATATGAAAAATATTTAATTGATTTTTCCATGTTAAAAGAACATCAATTACTTTCTGAAATTCCTGGTACTGCCTTTGAAAACGGTGGAGTATATCAATATACAATCATTACACCTGAAGAAGATCCACGAGTGAAACTAATTGATCTACGAATAGCGGAGAAATTAAGAGAAGTAAATGTAAAATTAGATATTTATCGTTCCAAAAATTTATATCCACCATTTGGTGAACAAGTTGGGACTGATATTTATACAGTAAACTATGAAAAGCTCGGCTTTAAAACAGAACAATATGTAGTGAGTCCATATAGTAAAACGAACTTACCAATCATCATGAATACCGATGGTGAGTTATTTGTAGATTATCGCATTGATCTCCAGCTAGCATTAACTGAATATGAGCATCGTTTTAAAGAAGGAGATGATATTCGTCCGATACTGGAAGACCATTACCCGTTTGTCCCAGTTTATTCTTTACCATACACCATTAAAAATGGTGAACCAGTCTTTCTATCCCAATAATAATTGATTCATCATCAATCTCTCGTTCTTTTCTATCTCATAAATAAATTAGTATATTTTCCCCCTTGTAGCATATGTTGTTACAAGGGGTTTTTCATTGCACTTTTTACATATTTTTTTACTCATATTTGCTGTCATATTTTAATAGGACAACATCATAGACTTATATTAGTATGAATGATTTTGTGCTTGTTATTTAGGAAAGAGGAGGGAAACATTTGGATAGGATAGATATTTTTAAAGATATTTCTAAACGCACGAACGGTGATGTCTATTTAGGAATCGTCGGCGCTGTAAGAACAGGTAAATCGACCTTTATTAAACGATTTATGGATCTAGTTGTGATACCTAATATTCAGGATGAGAATGAACGGGTTCGCGCACATGATGAACTTCCACAAAGTGCAGCAGGAAAAACGATTATGACGACAGAACCGAAGTTTGTACCGAATCAAGCGGTGTCGATTAATATTGAAGAAGGATTAGATGTTAACATACGAATGGTCGACTGTGTTGGTTATGCTGTAGAAGGTGCAAAAGGATTTGAAGATGAGAATGGGCCACGAATGATACACACCCCTTGGTATGAAGATCCAATCCCATTTCATGATGCTGCTGAAATTGGAACGAGAAAAGTAATTCAAGAACATTCAACTATAGGTATTGTTATTACGACTGATGGGACGATCGGAGAAATTCCAAGAACTGACTATGTAGAAGCAGAGACTAAAGTAATTAATGAATTAAAAGAAGTTGGAAAACCTTTTATTATGATTATTAACTCTGTAAGACCAACAGACCAGCAAACAGAACTTTTACGTCAGGAACTAGCAGAGCAACACGATGTACCTGTACTTAGTATGAGTATTGAATCGATGAATGAACATGATGTGTATAATGTTTTAAGAGAGTCATTGTACGAGTTCCCAGTGTTAGAAGTAAATGTAAACTTACCGAGCTGGGTCATGGTATTACATGAAAATCATTGGTTGAAGCGCAACTATGAAGAAGCAATTCAAACAACAGTGAGAAATATTAAACGATTACGAGATGTAAACAATATCGTAAATGATTTTTCAGAATTTGAACATATCGATCGTGCCCAAATTTCAGGAATGCAAATGGGAGAAGGTATTGCTGAAATCGATTTATTTGCCCCACAAAATTTATATGAAAATATATTAAAAGAAATTGTAGGCGAAGAAATAAAGGGAAAAGACCATTTACTCGCCTTGATGCAAGATTTTACCCATGCAAAACGGGAATACGACCAAGTTGCTAGTGCTTTACAAATGGTCAAACAAACAGGTTACGGCATAGCAGCACCTTCTATACAAGATATGGAACTAGATGAGCCGGAAATAATTAGACAAGGCTCACGGTTTGGAGTCCGATTAAAAGCTGTCGCTCCATCCATTCATATGATTAAAGTAGAAGTAGAATCAGAATTTGCACCAATTATTGGAACGGAGAGGCAAAGTGAAGAACTTGTTAAATATTTAATGCAAGACTTCGAGGAAGATCCATTGTCCATTTGGAATTCAGATATTTTTGGCCGATCCCTAAGTTCGATTGTAAGAGAGGGAATTCAAGCGAAAATTTCCCTAATGCCGGAAAATGCCAGATATAAATTGAAAGATACATTAGAAAGGATCATTAACGAAGGTTCCGGTGGTCTAATTGCTATTATTTTATAACAGCTTTCAAAAAAGCTGTTTTTATTTTTTTTATTTGGACACGCGTTAATCATTAACTCAATTTTTCGCAGAGTGAAATGGACAAATAACGCCTTTGTAGAACGAAGTGGGATGAAGATACAATGCTCAAGTTGACTTTGTTTTAACTATTTACCCAGGAGCAGTCCGTTTACATTTAGACTCTACCTGCTCTTATCGTTAAGTTTGTCACTATTATCACGTATTTGAAATAAACCGTGCAGTAACTTTAAAATAGTGAATATACTATCGCTACGGAAATGCACTCCGCTTTCACCACAGGGCATAAGAGCGACATCTATTCAATCTGCGCTATCGCTTGCTTTCACAGTGTCTCCTTTACCGTGGCCGGCTGTTAAGCCTCCTCAAAAGGAGGGCCAACTAAAACCGGCCTTTGCGGCCAACGTCGGCATACCCCTTGCCGGGGCAGGGTCTTATCTAGGCCTATCCTCCCACAGGAGTCTCCGTGCATTTCCTTCGCTAAGGTGAGGTTGAATCATTAGATAATTTATGTTTGAAATAAATATCATTTACATTCACCTAATCTAACGTATAGTTGATTGGAGCGGAGGACAGTTGACTCCTACGGGAAAAGCAACTGTCCATAGCGAAAATCAACGGTGCTGCTAGCTTAGTTACTGCACTGTTTATATCTTATATGTAAAAACAACAAATCTATTTGATAGTAGAAGTATTCGTAGATCCAATCTTTTCGAAATTGTTTTCTTATACTAAGGCTGTTAAAGATATAATTAGAAGCAACCCAAGCTTAACCAAGCGCGGTTTGAACTCATTTTAATGGCGTGAAAGTTGTATCATACGAATGAATGAAGAGTATGTACAAATATTCGAAATAATAAAGGAAAGCGAAAGGAAATGGAGCAAGCTATTTTACCATTATCTTTCGCTTTTCTTTATACGGATATTTCAAAAAATTTAGGATAAAACGATTTCATGAAAAAAATATAGAAAAAAACACTATTTTATGTTGAATTTTATTGTAAAGTCAGTTAGTATAAGCTTTATCATCAATAATTTTCGCTACAGAAGTATAAAAGTAGGCGAATTGGTGAACAAATGGAAATAGCTTTATAATTTGTTTATAGCAAATTATATTTTTTTGGGAGGAGGTGAATATCATGAACAAAACAGATTTAGTTAACGCAGTCGCTGAAAAAAGCGAATTGTCGAAAAAAGATGCTGCTAAAGCAGTTGATGCAGTATTTGAATCAGTCATGGATTCACTTAGTAAAGGTGACAAAGTACAAATTATCGGATTTGGTAACTTTGAAGTGCGTGAACGTTCTGCACGTAAAGGTCGTAATCCTCAAACTGGAGAAGAAATTCAAATTCCTGCAAGCAAAGTTCCAGCGTTTAAAGCAGGTAAAGCTCTAAAAGAAGCTGTTAAATAACATTTCTACATAGAGCTTATGATAAAGGGTGCGTATTTACCTACGCATCCTTTTTTAATTCAGTTCCAAAGACCCTCACTATTTTTTTGTATGTATATTAATATCTAGTTACTCTATTTGCGGATTCTGCAACTTCAATTATGTTGGTTCAAATTGATTGACATTGTTGTTATAATAAGTGATAGTTAATAGGGCGAAATATTATGTAAGCTCTCACTTTAACATAGATGTATTCTCGCTTCATGATAGTAAATTATGCTATACTAGAGGTAATGAATGAACGGAAGGGCATAGGTGGTTAGGGTGCGCAATTTAAGTATGGAATCAACTGAATTAAAGTTTTTAATCGAAAATAAAATCAGGCATTCTTATGTTGAAAAATATATTAATAAGCCCTTTATAGATCAAGAAAAAATTTTTATCTTACATTATTTTTATCAAGATTTACAAATGTCAGCAACTAAAAAACAGCAATATATTACAACGATTATGCTTGTACAAATTGCTTTAGATACTCATGAGTTAATACCCTCTAAAGATACCGATGAAATGACAGAAACGGAAAAACAGCTTTCTGTGTTAGCAGGCGATTATTATAGTGGACTTTATTATTATTTATTATCTGAATTAGAAGATATTGACATGATTCAAATTCTAGCAACAGCAATTAAACAAATTAATGAATATAAAATGAAATTGTATAATGAAAATATTCAATCGATTGACGAGCTATTTACGACGATTCAACAAATTGAATCATTATTATTCACACAGGTTGCTCGTTTCATTAAAGTGGAAGATACGATCATTTCTATTACGAAAGAATGGTTAATGATCAATCGACTGTATCAAGAAAAGGAAAATATTCAAAATCAGCAGTTTTCATATATTGATCATTTTGTTCAAGAACAAATTAGCGATACCGATAAATTAACGACTATCCATATAGTAGACGAAGAAATTCATAGTCGAAAACAAAAGCTGGATGAATTATTAGTACATTTACCTTATCATTTTATTGTGCTCAAAAATACAATAAGAGATAAAGTAAAGCTAGCATATAACACATCTGTAGCGGAAGAAGGGTAAAACATGACTGGACAATCTAAAGAGGAACGAGTTCATCATGTGTTCGAAAGAATTTCCAACAAATATGATTCGATGAATTCCATTATCTCTTTTAATCGACATTTTGCCTGGCGTAAAGACGTGATGAAACGGATGCAGGTAACAGAGGGAAGTAAGGCACTTGATGTATGTACGGGAACTGGTGATTGGGCAATTGCACTTGCAAATGCCGTGGGTACAAGCGGTGAAGTCATTGGTTTAGATTTTAGTAACAATATGCTCAAAGTTGCACATGATAAACAAAAGCAACAAAATATGAAGCAATTAACATTTATTCAAGGGAATGCGATGGAACTCCCATTTGAAAACGATCTATTTGATTATGTAACAATAGGCTTTGGGTTACGCAACGTTCCAGATTACGAAACAGTTCTACAAGAAATGTATCGTGTTACAAAGCCGGGTGGGAAAGTAGTTTGCTTAGAAACATCACAGCCAACATTAGTTGGATTTAGACAACTTTACCTTTTTTATTTTCGCTTTATTATGCCATTGTTTGGAAAGATTTTTGCTAAAAGTTATGATGAATATGCATGGTTACAGGAATCTGCTCGAGATTTTCCGAACAAATACGAACTGAAAGAAATGTTTTTGGATGCAGGATTTTCCGAAGTTGACATGAAAAGCTTTACTGGTGGGGTTGCAGCAATGCATATGGCTACAAAATAGGCCATGTTTAGATAACGATAAAAAAGGTGAAAAGTATGAAACTTGCGAATATATATGGCTTTTTGAAAAAGGACTTACAAGACATTGAAAATACATTAACCGAAACAATTCAAGCTGAACATCCTATATTGCGTGAGGCTTCCCTACAATTATTACGTGCTGGCGGTAAACGAATCCGTCCAGTTTTTGTTTTGTTATCAGCCCAATTTGGTGATTATAAACATCATATGGATCAAGTGAAGGCGGTAGCTGTTTCACTTGAGTTAATTCATATGGCAACACTTGTCCATGATGATGTAGTAGATAATGCCGAATTAAGGCGTGGGAAACCGACGATTAAACATATTTTCGGTAATCGGGTTGCAATGTATACAGGGGACTATATATTAGCTCGTGCACTTGAAGTAATAACAACTGTCCACCTTCCGAGTGTCCACCGTACCTTATCAAAAACGCTCGTTAAAGTAGTGGAAGGCGAAATTGCTCAAATTGAGGACAAATTTAATGTTGATCAAGGATTACGGGATTATTTACGGCGAATTAAAAGGAAAACAGCCTTATTAATTGCTACAAGCTGTAAATTAGGCGCAATCGCATCAGGTGCAACAGAAAAACAAGCGAATCAATTATATCGATATGGTTATAATGTAGGCATGTCGTTTCAAATAATTGACGATATTTTGGACTTTACGGCGTCCTCAAAAGAATTAGGAAAACCAACTGGGAGTGATCTAATCCAAGGGAATATTACTCTACCAGTTTTTTATGCCATGAATGATCCAGCCTTTTTAGAGGAACTAAAAGCTTCGTTTCAAAACGCTAAAGAAATTGATGAAAATAATTTGAAACATTTAGTAGATTTATTATCTAAAACAGACGCTATTGAACAGTCTTATCAATTAAGTAATTTATATTTAAGAAAGGCGTTACACGCGATAAAACTGTTACCAAACAATAAAGCGAAAAGGACGTTACAAACGATTGCAACATTAATTGGGAAACGCCGTTCTTAAGTTTAATTGTATTATATTACATAATTTGATAAAATTTTTAACGACTAATAAAATATCTAACCAATAATATTAAAATAAGAGGAGAAATAAATGATGGAAAAAACGTTTATCATGGTAAAACCAGATGGTGTACAAAGAGGATTAATTGGAGAAATCGTTAGCCGATTTGAAAAGAAAGGATTTGTTCTTGCTGGAGCAAAATTAATGCAAATTTCTACTGAGCTGGCTGAAGAACATTATGGTGAACATAAAGAACGTCCATTCTTCGGCGAATTAGTTGATTTTATTACTTCAGGTCCTGTCTTTGCAATGGTATGGGAAGGGGAAGATGTAGTAAAAACATCACGCCATATGATCGGTGCTACAAACCCTCAAGAAGCAAACCCAGGGTCCATCCGTGGAGATTATGCTGTAACAGTCGGTAAAAATATCATCCATGGTTCCGATTCCTTAGAAAGTGCCGAAAGGGAAATTAACTTATTTTTTAATGGGAATGAACTCGTAGATTACACGAGACAAGATAAAACTTGGATTTACTAATAAGTTACTTTGGCCTCTGTTTTAAACGGAGGCTTTCTATTATAGATTTTTAATACTTATTATTGGAAAGTACTTTAAAAGTGATGAAAGAGGCGCAACCTAACGTGGGAGAATACAATACGTTCATATCTCAAATTGATCAAAAGCTAGGAATCGATTTAACTTTCTATAAAGAAGCACAAATGAAACGAAGACTAACTTCCTTGCGCAATAAACGTGGATATAGTAGTTTTTCTAGCTATTATACAGCCTTATTAAAAGATGAAGACTTGTTAGAAGAATTTATTGATCGCATGACGATTAATGTTTCTGAATTTTATCGAAATCCGAAACGGTGGGATATTTTACGAGACAAAGTGCTACCGAAACTAATAGAGAAAAAGCAGAGCATTACCATATGGAGTGCTGCTTGTTCTACAGGGGAAGAGCCTTATAGTCTTGCAATTATGTTACAGGAGCACTTCCCACATATTAATGCTACGATTTTAGCAACCGATATCGACGAAAAAGTGTTGGCAAAAGCAAAACAAGGCATTTATCAAGAACAAGCATTAAAGAGTTTACCTAAACATAAAAAGTCAAAATATTTTATGTTTAAAAACAATAAATATATGATAAATGAGCAATTGAAAGCATCTATTACGTTTAAAAAACATGATTTATTAAAAGATAGCTATCCGTCCAATGTCGATTTAATCGTTTGTCGTAATGTACTTATTTATTTTACAGATCAAGCAAAAGAAATAATTTATCGAAAATTTAGCGATTCACTCGTGCCAAAAGGCGTTTTATTTGTTGGCAGTACTGAACAAATTTTTAATCCGAATGAATATCAGCTATCATTATTTGATACTTTTTTTTACATTCGCGATGTTACTAAATGTTCCACCTCTACAGATGGAACATAAGTGTCGCCTAGTTTCGGAAGGTCTAAATGAGGAAATACCTATTGAACTAAGTCTTCTTTATAAAACTAATTAATTTAATAACGAAAAGATGAAATGGGGAATGATGATGCGTTATTTAACATCAGGTGAATCGCATGGAAAACAATTAACGACTATTATTGAAGGTCTTCCTGCTCGTATGCCTCTACTTAAGAAAGATATTGATGAATCATTATTACGGAGACAAAAAGGGCATGGTCGTGGAAGACGGATGCAAATTGAAAAAGATTTAGTTGAAATTACAAGTGGTGTTAGACATGGATATACTTTAGGCTCACCAATTGCCTTAGTCGTCAATAACGATGATTTTAAGAGCTGGGTAAATATTATGGGTGAAGATCCGGTGGAAGAGGATGAAAAAATTAGAAGGGTTGTTACTCGTCCAAGACCAGGTCATGCTGACTTAAATGGTGCGTTAAAGTATGGCCATCGCGATATGCGTAACGTATTAGAACGATCTTCTGCAAGAGAAACGACTGTACGTGTTGCAGCCGGAGCTGTTGCTAAGATTTTATTAAAACAACTTGGCATTGAAGTGGTTGGGTACGTAAAAGAGATTGCTGGCATAAGGGCGAAAGAAATTGATACCTTGTCGGTTCAGGAACGATTTGATATTTCAGACGCTTCTCCTGTTCGCGTACTTGATAAAGATGTAGAACAAGAAATGATGGATCGAATTGACCAAGCGAAAAAAGATGGCGATTCGATTGGTGGAGTTTGTGAAGTATATGTAGAAGGAATGCCAGCAGGTGTAGGCTCTTATGTCCATTATGACCGAAAATTAGATGCGAAACTAGCAGGAAGTGTGATGAGCATAAACGCATTTAAAGGAGCGGAAATTGGGATCGGTTTTGAAGCCGCGAGAAAAAATGGTAGTGAAGTTCATGATGAAATTGCATGGAATGAAGAAAGAGGATACTACCGTAAAACAAATCGTCTAGGTGGGTTTGAAGGTGGAATGACAACAGGAATGCCAATTGTCATAAAAGGGGTTATGAAACCAATCCCAACGTTATATAAACCGTTACAAAGTGTTGACATTGATACAAAAGAACCGTTTAATGCAAGTATTGAACGTTCAGATTCTTGTGCAGTACCAGCTGCTGCCGTTGTCATGGAACATGTCATTGCCTTTGAATTAGCAAAAGCAATTACGGAACAGTTCCCTAGCGATCAATTTCCACAACTGAAAAAAGCGATTGATGCATACCGTGAAGAAATAAGGTGTTTTTAATGAATGAGCTTGTCGTTCATACCTCTACTCATTCCTATAACATATATATCGATGAACAAATCCGTTACCAGATTAGCAAGTTTATTGCTAACGATTATTCATCTATATTCATTATTTCCGATGATCAAGTAGCCCCATTATATTTAGACGATATAATGACGGGCATAGAAACTGAACGAATATTCCATACTGTCATCCCAAGCGGAGAGGCTTCTAAAAACATTGATCAATATTATCGACTTCAAACAATTGCAATGGAAAAAAAGTTAGATAGACGTTCTTTAATCATTGCGCTTGGTGGCGGGGTAGTCGGTGATTTAGCGGGATTTGTTGCCGCAACTTTTATGCGTGGAATTGATTATATTCAAGTTCCAACGACTATTTTAGCGCACGATAGTAGTGTTGGAGGAAAAGTCGCAATTAACCACGAACTCGGTAAAAATATGATCGGTAATTTTTATCCACCTAAGGCCGTTATTTACGATGTGAATACATTAAAAACGTTGCCAGATCATGAAATTCGTTCAGGATATGCAGAATTAATAAAAGAAGCTTTCATAGCGAATGCTGAGTTTTTACAGCAATTATTACCACTTACATTAGCGACAATTTCGAATGACCAATTAAAGGATCATTTATTTCAAGGCGTAAAAATTAAAGCTGATATCGTTGAAAAAGATGAAAAAGAATTGAATATTCGAAAATTTCTAAATTTCGGGCATACATTAGCACATGCGTTAGAGGCCGAACTAGGTTATGGAAAGATAACGCATGGAGAAGCAGTTGCAATCGGTATGTTATTTGCACTAAAAATTAGTGAACATAAATATAATAAATCATTATATTATGACCAGTTATTAAACTGGTTACAAGGAAATAATTATCCATTATCATTATTTCATACTGGGATAGACCAGTTAATTAATGCGATGAAATTGGATAAAAAAGCACAATACCAGCAAATTCAAATGGTATTGCTTTCTAGTATTGGGAAACCCGTCGTAGTGAATCTTACAGACGATGAACTTCATTCATATTTACAATCATTCAAGAAGGAGTTGAGTGCCCCGTGATTCGAGGTTTTAGAGGCGCAACAACCGTAACAAAAAATGATGAAGCAGAAATAATGAAAGAAACAAAAAAGCTTGTTGTTGAAATGGTTGAAGTAAATAATATTGAACCATCAGAAATTTCGCATGTTTTATTTTCCGTAACAGATGAATTAAATGCAGGTTTCCCAGCAAAAGTGGCAAGACAAATGTCCGGTTGGACACATGTACCTGTAATGTGTATGAAAGAAATCGATGTTCCAAACAGTTTAGAACGGTGTGTACGAGTGATGTTGGTTGCAAAAACAAATTTGCAGCAAGATGAAATAATCCATGTATTTTTAAATGATGCAGTAAAGTTGCGACCTGATCTAATTCAAAAAGAAGGTGAGTAGATGATTGGTAAAGAAGTACTAAATCAATTAACCGCATATAAACAGGGTATGCAAATACAAGAAGTGAAAAGAAAATATCAAATCGACAAAATTGTCAAGCTTGCTTCAAATGAAAATCCGTATGGCTTTTCCAAACAAGTGTCTACATTTTTTTCATCGATGGAACAAGAATTTGAAATCTATCCTGATGGCTATGCTTACGATCTACGTGTAAGCCTTGCCGAAAAATTGAAAGTGAACGAGTCGCAATTAGTATTTGGCGGTGGATCAGACGAGGTAATCACACTTATTTGTCGTGCTTTTCTACATGAAGGGACAAATACAATTATGGCGGCACCGACATTTTCTCAATATCGACATCATGCATTAATCGAAGGAGCCAAATTAAAAGAGGTTCCTACCGTTAATGGAAAGCATGATTTACCTAAAATGGCTCAGGCAATCGATGAACAGACGAAAGTTGTTTGGTTATGTACGCCAGATAATCCAACAGGTGAAATGATTGTCAAAGAGCAATTTGAAGCCTTTATGCAGCAATGTCCTCGTGACGTAATAGTTGTCGTAGATGAAGCGTATTACGAGTTTGTTGCTAAAGAAAACCAATTTGATTTAAATAGAAATTTAGCTCAATATGATAATTTAATCGTATTAAGAACATTTTCCAAAATATATGGATTGGCCGGATTACGAGTTGGTTATGGAATCGCAAACGAGACAATCGCTGAAAAATTAAATATTGTTCGTGGGCCATTTAATGTCTCATCTATCGCACAACGAGCAGCAGTAATTGCTTTAGATGACGAGCAGTTTGTTCAAACAACAAAAAAATTAAATGATCAAGTGAAGCAAGCGTTCCAACAATTTTTAGATGAAATCAATTGGAAATACTATGAAACTCATACGAATTTTATTTTAGTAGAAACACCAATTGATGCGGATGAAGCATCCCTTTATTTATTAAAACATGGATTTATCGTACGTCCAGGTACCTTATTAGGCTATCCGGATACGATGCGAATCACTATTGGAAAAGAAGAAGATATGTTACAACTTCAAACGATTATTAAAAAGATGCAAGACGAAATTAGATAATGAGGTATCATAATGAAACGTAAAATATTAGTTGCTGGATTAGGATTAATTGGCGGTTCGTTAGCGAAAGCCATGCAACAAGAAGATGAAAATTATCTTATAGGATATGATTTAAATGAAGAAACCCTTCAAATCGCATTAAATGAAAAAATTATCGATGAATCATACACAGATCTTGAAGAAGCGGCCAAGGGGGCTGAAATTATTATTTTGGCGGCCCCCATTTCTGAAACGATTAAATTAATGAAACAGATAGATCAAATCGTTTTTGATCATGATGTCATCATATCAGATGTTAGCTCTGTTAAAGGATCAATTTTAAAAGTTGCCAATGAGTTAACAAATAAACGAATTACTTTCATTGGTGGACATCCGATGGCAGGTTCACATAAAGCAGGTATTTATGCGGCAAGAGAACATCTATTTGAAAATGCAATTTATGTTTTGACACCAACTAACTCTTGCTCTAACGAAAAAGTGGATGAGTTAAAAAAAGCATTACAGCCAACGAAAAGTAATTTTATTATCTTACAACCTGAGGAGCACGACGAGATGACGAGTGTTATCTCTCACTTTCCACATTTAATCGCTTCTTCCCTCGTTCATCAAGCAAGAAAGTGGGAACAAGTGCATCATTATTTACCAGAACTTGCAGCTGGTGGTTTTCGGGATATTACTAGAATCGCCTCAAGTAACCCGAAAATGTGGCAAGATATTTTTGCCCATAACGGTAATAAAATGTCCCGCTTATTGCAAGACTGGATTAATGAAATGGTTACCTTAAAGGAATTTTTGGATAAAAATAGTAAAGAAGAAATGATTAGTTATTTAGATCAAGCAAAAAAATATCGTGATGGGCTAGGAGAGAAGAAAACAAGAGGAGCTTTACCATCTTTTTACGATATTTACGTCGACATAAAAGACCAGCCTGGTGCGATTGCTTCTGTTGTCCAATTACTGGCTACAGAAAATATTAGTATTAGAAATATCCGCATTTTAGAAATACGTGATAATATTCATGGTGCGCTTAGACTTAGTGTACTGAATCAAGCCGACCAGCAAAAAGCATTTGCATTGTTACAGAACAATCACTTTGACGTTACAATTGAACCTTAACTTTTCAGAAGGGAATGGATAAGTTGAAAGACAGAACATTTCAACCTTTGGAGCGGCCAGTTGTCGGTGAAATGAACGTACCAGGGGATAAATCTATTTCACACCGAGCAGTAATGTTCGGCTCCATGGCAAAAGGGAAGACTGTTATCGATAATTTTTTAGATGGGGAAGATTGTTTGCATACCATTGATATATTTCGTCAAATGGGGGTGCGAATAAAACAATCTGGATTACATGTTGTCATTGAAAGTGATGGGGTGGAAGCATTCCAAGAACCGACTGCTCCACTCTATTTTGGTAATTCTGGTACGACTGCTAGATTAATGTTAGGAATATTACCAGCGTTACCGTTTTTTACTGTCATGCATGGCGATCCCCATTTAACGATCCGACCGATGGAAAGAGTAGTGACTCCACTTAAATTGATGGGAGCACAAATGGATGGTAGAAAAGAAGGGAATTATTTGCCCATTGCAATAAAAGGGGGAGTATTAACAGGTATCCATTATGAACTACCTGTAAAAAGCGCCCAAGTTAAATCTGCTGTTCTTTTAGCTGGTTTATTTGCGGAAGGTGAAACAACGGTCATTGAACAAACAAAAACGAGAGATCACACTGAAAATATGTTACGCGCATTTGGAGCTGATATTGTTTCGAACGAAAATACAATAACAGTCACGAATAAACGTAAATTACGGGCGACAGATGTTACTGTCCCTGGAGATATATCATCGGCAGCTTTTTTTATCGTTGCAGCAGCAATCGTTCCGAATAGTTATTTAACATTAAAAAATGTTGGGTTAAATGAAACGCGAACAGGTATTATCGATATATTACTTGAAATGGGAGCCAACATTACGATTGAAAATAAACGAGAAATTAGTGGTGAGATGCTCGGAGACATTACTGTCCGTTACACAAAACTAAAAGGGGTCATAGTAGAGGGAGATATTATTCCGAGATTAATTGATGAAATCCCAATTATTGCACTTCTAGCAACACAAGCAACTGGGTCAACAGTCATTAAAAATGCCGAAGAGCTCCGAGTAAAAGAAACGGATCGGATCCACGCGGTTGTTACAATATTAACGACTTTAGGTGCGAAACTAGAAGAGACAGCAGATGGGATGATAGTTCACGGTGATACAAAATTACAAGGTGGTTCGATTGCAAGTTATAGTGACCACCGAATTGCCATGATGGGAGTGATTGCTTCCCTTATTAGTGAAGGATCGGTCACAATAGACGATGTGTCATCGATAGCTATTTCCTATCCTGCATTTTTTGATGACTTAGCAAAAGTGACGAAAGAGAGATAGTAGAATCTGCAAAAAGTAGATTCTATTTTCTTTTCCTTCGTGAACTAAAAAATAATGAAATAGAGAGGATGGATGACATATGGATAAAATCGAGCAAGCGACCGAGTGGATGAACGATGGAAAAGTAGATGAAGCGATAGAACTTTTACAACAAATGATTCCAACAGCTTCAGACGATGAGAAATTTATGATTGCAGAAAATTTCTATGACTGGGGATTTTTTGAGGAAGCGATCGTTTTATTGGAACAATTAGTAAAAAAATATCCAAAAGAGGGTCAGCTATTAACGAAATTAGCTGAAATGTATATTGAGTTGGAAAAAGATGAAATAGCCATTCACTTATTAAATGATATGGAAGAAGAAGACCCCTTTTACATTCAGTCATTAATCCATTTAGCCGATCTCTATCAAGCACAGGGATTATTTGAAGTATCCGAACAAAAGTTATTAGAAGCTAAAAAACTCGATCCTGACGAAATAATCATTGACTTTGCCTTAGGTGAATTATTGTTTTCAATCGGTCAATCAAATCGGGCGATTCCTTTTTATGAAAAAGTTTTACGCCAAACAACAGAAGTAAATCATATTTCTATCACCGAACGTCTTGCTGAATGTCATGCAACGATCGGTCATTATGAAGAAGCTTTACAATTTTACAATAAAATAGAGAATGAACATCCAGATACTTTATTTAAATATGGTTTTACAGCTTATCAGCAAAATAGAAACGATATTGCCATAAACGTTTGGAAACGTCTTATTGAATTAGATCCTTATTATCATTCTGTATATGTCGAATTAGCAATGGCCATGAAAGCGGAAGGGCTTATGGAAGATGCGTATGAAACAGCAAAGCAAGGCTTAGTATATGATCAATTTAATAAAGAGTTATTTTATTTAGTCGGGCAATTAGCACTTCAATTACATGATGAAGCAGAAAGTATCGAACATTTAAATAAAGCGATTGATTTAGATTATGATTATAAAGAGGCAATCGTAGCATTAGTGCAATTGTATGAAGACAAAGAACAATATTCGCAAATTATTGAGTTACTTACAGGTATAAAAGAGTCAGGCGTAGAAGATCCGATATATGATTGGGAGCTAGCGAAAGCATTAGCGAAAGAGGAACGATATAAAGAGGCATTAACTGCATATAATAATGCTAGTGAACACCTTACTTATGATAGTGAGTTTTTAAAGGAATATGGGTACTTTTTAACAGAGGAAGGACTAATTAAAGATGCAATTCAAGTTCTAACGAAATATTTAAAATTAGATCCATTCGATGAGGAAACTCTTTCATTTGTAGAGCGTTTAAATCTTTCAATAAATGAATAAAGTATGATACGATTATTTAAGTACTCAACTTTCGGACCAATAAAATAAACTCAAACAGTTCGTTTGTATAAGTTTAGAACGCTTCTAATTCATATTCTTGATGACCTTGGTGGAATAAGTTTTCCCCAAAAATTAGGACTACGAATCCTTATCCTGACATGGATTGGTTGTTTTTACATACTAGATATAAACTGCGTAGTAACTTAGGATAGCAATTGTCAGACCGCTTTTAGCCGACCAGGAGTCTCCGTGTATTTCCTTCGCTCAGGTGGGTGTTGTCACTCATTACGGTTATTTCTGGGTGTAATTACATTATTATAATTCACCTTAGGTATAGTTGATTGGAGCGTAGGACAGTCGACTCCTGGGACTGCACTTCCGTTCGTCCCACCGTAAAGATTTGCGGGAAAGCAAATGTTCTTCGATGGGGCGAGCATTTAGCGCAGTCCCACGAGTCTGAAGACCCCACAGGAAGTGGTTTTTTTCCGAGAAGGCTGAAGCCGTGCCCGCGGAAAGCGACTGTCCGTAGCGGAAAATCAACGGTGCTGTGACTGGGTTCTACTCGAAATATCAAATGAAGTATTGCGTTGTTTATGTAAAGTGCGTGGCAAAAAGCAACGAATTTTTACTGAAAAGGAGTTGAAATGACGATGAAGATTCCTGTTTCAATTCAGCATAAAAAAGATTTCTTACAATGGTTTATTCAACATTGTAAAATAGAAAGGCATGAAATGAACTGGTTTTTAAATGATTTGGTTGAGGATGAGCGAGCACTTTTTTATGTTCATTTTGTCCAAGATATTGAGTATTGCCCAAAGGGAATCATCATTTCAGCCTCACATTCCAAGGAAATATCTTTTTTATTTTTTAAAGGAAATGTGCAGACAGAAGATGTTTATACTGCTTATCATGAGCTTCAATTATATCAGGATGAGGCGATTTATTTTCAAGTGAATTTTCCTCGTAGTGAAGGAAATGAGCTATATCAATCTGTATTAGAAGACGATATAAGTGTGCTACAACAAACAAAAATAGTTACCGAAGAATTGTTATCACATTCTTTACTAGTAGGCAGGAAGCGTTTCCTTGAAAAAGAAATTAATAAAGCATTAGAAAATAATGATTATGAAAAATTCATGTATTATTCAGCACAATATAAAGAGGTTTATTAACAAAAACATCATAGTGCGTGTTCAAAAATTACGATAAAGCATCATTTTGTTGGACTTTTTGAATATACTCTAATATTTTTTATTTATTTGTTTCATACTAACTAGTAGGAAAGGAAGTCATTTATTTGAAATGGTTTAGTGAAGATTTAACAAAATATATACAAGCAAAAGAGTATATAGATACGGTTATTATACCACTTCAAGCTTTTCATCTATCAGAAGATAATTCATTAAAAAAAGACGCCTTTCAAAGAGAAGTATTATCTATTTATGCACGGGAAATTGAAAAAGAATTAAGTGGGCGGATTTTACTAACACCTACTTATAATTATTTGAAGTTTTCGGACATAGATCGTGAGGTAAACAGATTAAATGAATGGTTAAACGATATCGGAAACCAACCATTTAAAACCGTATTTGCGATGACATTTGATAACTCCTGGAAAAAGATCGAAAAAGAACTAGATTGTCATTTACTTTGGTTGCCTGGGATAAAATCGGGTAATATAAAATCAGAGGAAACACTTAAAGTAATTAGAAGTCAAGTGGAGCAAATTAGTGAATTAATTCGATCTTATTGGTAAGTAGTTAGTTCCAGAAAACGTAGCATACGTTAAAGAAAACACACCGATTGACAAGCCGATAGGCGATGACAGAGGTGATGTTGCACTTATGTAAGTAAACTAGCGGGGAGCTAGTTTATCCCGAATCGGTGAAAGCCCCCTAAAGGCGCGCTATGCACGAGGTTGATTACAACTGTTCGTCCGGGCTCGCCAGCCGCCTTAGGAATGCGCGAAGTATATTTACGGAGCGGGGTAATACGCAGCTAACATTGTTCGGATTTTTCTTTAGCAAAAACAATTTTGTCCAGTCTCTATCTGCCAATAATAGGACAAGTTTTATCTAAAATCAAAATCTTTGTTACAAATTGTATTAATAATTGACCATGTCCTTAGTTTAAGCTATTATGGAAATGTCCTAGTAATAATTTATTAAAAAATTTGTCCGTGATTAAACGAATAAGAGGGGGGAAAACCATGAGCGACAAAAACAATCAAGTATCCCGTAGGCAGTTTCTGAACTATTCATTAACTGGTTTAGGAGGATTTATGGCTGCTGGTATGCTTGTACCTATGTTACGGTTTGCTGTAGACCCAGTGCTACAACAAAAATCTGCAATGGGAGACTTAGCAAACGTTGGTCTTTCTGTTGACGATATTACGGAGGAACCTCAACGTGTCGACTGGGAAGTTGAACAAGTTGATGGTTGGTATGAGTCTAATGTTAACCGAACTGCATGGGTATTCAAAGATGAAAATGGTGATATTCAAGCATTTTCCCCAGAGTGTAAACATTTAGGTTGTTTTGTTTCTTGGGAAGGCAGTGAAGATTATCCAAATGAATTTTTCTGTCCATGTCACGATGGTCGCTATTATAAAGATGGTACGAACGTGCCACATACACCGCCACTGTCACCATTGGATGTGTACGAGCACAAAGTTGATAACGGAATATTGTACCTTGGCGAACCAAAACCACGAGAGGAGGCATAATAAGGGATGATCCAAAAATTATATGATTGGATAGACGAACGGATAGATGTAGCTCCTATTTGGCGGGATATTGCTGACCACGAAGTACCAGAGCATGTGAACCCAGCATATCATTTCTCGGCTTTCGTATATTGTTTCGGGGGGCTTACTTTCTTCGTTGTTGTCATTCAAGTATTATCAGGAATGTTCCTAACGATGTATTATGTTCCTGATATTGAAAACGCATGGAAGTCAGTTTATTACTTACAAAGTCAAGTAGCTCATGGACAAATTGTTCGTGGAATGCACCATTGGGGTGCAAGTGTTGTTATAGTTATGTTGTTATTACATACGATGCGAGTCTTTTTCCAAGGAGCATATAAAAAACCACGTGAATTAAACTGGATGGTTGGAGTTCTAATCTTTTTTGTTATGCTTGGACTTGGATTTACAGGATACTTATTACCGTGGGATAACAAAGCATATTTTGCTACACAGGTTGGACTTGATATCGCAAACCAAGTTCCGTTTATCGGGCCGGAACTTAAGACATTGTTAGCTGGTGACCCAAAAATCGTTGGTGCACAAACATTAACAAGGTTCTTTGCAATTCATGTGTTTTTCTTACCTGGCGCATTATTTGCCCTACTAGCAGTACACTTTATTTTAATACGTAGACAAGGTATTGCTGGACCACTATAAAAAGGAGGGAAAGCTGTGAAAAAAGGTAAAGGGATGCGTTTTGTCGGAGATTCGAGAATTTCTGCAGACAAAACGTCAACGGTACCTAAAGATTACTCGGAATATCCTGGTAGAACGGAAGCTTTTTGGCCAAACTTTTTATTAAAAGAATGGCTAGTAGGATCTGTATTTTTAGTTGGCTTCCTTTGTGCAACAATTGCTGCACCAGCTCCTCTAGAAGGAGTGGCGGATCCTACAACTGCTGGTTATATACCGTTACCAGACTGGTATTTCTTATTCTTATATGAATTACTTAAATATGATTTTGCGAGTGGACCTTATATTTTATTTGGAATACTAATTTTACCTGGTTTGGCTTTTGGTGCATTATTACTCGCTCCATTTCTTGATAATGGACCAGGTAGAAGACCACCAAATCGTCCAATCGCTGTTGGAATGATGTTGTTAGCATTAGCTTCTGTTTTCTGGTTAACATATGAGTCAGCTTCGAAAGTTGATTGGAAAGAGAAAGCTGAAGCGAATAAACCAATTCCGCCATCTGATTTAGTGATTGACACAGACGATCCTGGATATGCTGTATATGAAAATAGCTGTATCGGATGTCATGGTGATTCCTTAGAAGGTGGAGCAGCAGGACCTTCTTTAATTGGTATTGAAGAAACACCTGAAGAAATTTCAAAAATTGCTGTAGAAGGAATTGGTGACATGCCTCCAGGTATGTTCACTGGTACTGATGAAGAATTAGAACAGCTCGTGGAATTTATTATGTCTGTAAATGAAGAAGCAGCTGAATAATGCTAAAAGCACCTTTGCCGTACATTTTTAGGTAAAGGTGTTTTTTTATACTATTAAAAGAAGGTGTACTTTGTGAATTTGAACTATTTACTTTTACATAGACAATTTTTACTTTTTTTATTTATCGTCAATTTACTAGGAACTATTTATGGTTATATATGGTATAAAAGTCAATTACTCATTACACCAATCATCTTTCTTCCGTTTGTCCCTGATAGTCCAACAGCAAGTTTATTTTTTACGATATTTTTACTTTTTTTCATTTTTAATAAAAACGTTCCATATATCGAAGCATTGGCAATTACGTCATTGTTTAAATATGGAATTTGGGCTGTTGTTATGAATATTTTTACATTAATAGTTGAAGGCTCTTTAAGTTGGCAAGGCTATATGTTAATCGCTTCACACGGTGCAATGGCAATCCAGGGATTACTCTATGCCCCTTATTATGCAATTAAATTAAGACATCTAACAATCGCGGGAATTGTGCTTCTTCATAACGATATTATCGATTACGTTTTTGGTATGATGCCAATTTACTCATCATTAACAGATTATATGAATCAAATAGGCTATTTTACTTTTTGGCTATCTGTTTTTACGATCTTTATAACGTATCGGATAACGATCCATAACAAGTTTAACTCCCATTAATGTTGATCAAGTTTTCATATATCAATTATCACCTACATATATTTAATGTTAACTGTGATTTATTGTGGGGTGATCTCTATTCATTTTTTTAGAAATAAATTAATGCTTTTTATATGCACTCTCGTAATAGGGGTCATAATTATTTTATTTAGTCTAATTCAATTGAATCATGCCTATGCGAATGTAGGTCAAAGAGAGGAACATTATTCCATAATCATCGTACCCTTTTATTGGTTAATCTTGATCATCGGAGGCATTATCATGATTACATTATCTTATGTAAGTTGGAGAAAATATAGGGGAGATAAAAAGAGAAAGAAAAAGCAGAAACCAAATAATTGACATGTCTTTAGAATTTGACTATTATTGACTATATAGAGACTACACTATGATCAAGCATTAAATGGAGGAGTAATCGATGACATTAGGAGCATATTTAATCTATTTTGCTTTATTGATGATCTTACCGCTATGGGCACAAATGAGAGTAAAAAACACGTACAATAAATATTCAAAAGTTGCTACTTCGTCGCACATGAAAGGAGCACAAGTTGCTCGAAAAATATTAGATGACAATGGGTTATATGATGTTCAAATTGAAGAAGTAAAAGGGATGCTTACAGACCATTATGATCCACGGAAAAAGGTCGTTCGTTTATCAAGTGGAAACTTTCACGGGCAGTCGATGGCATCATCAGCTGTGGCAGCACATGAAGTTGGTCATGCGATTCAAGATGCCGAAGAATATGCCTTTTTAAAGTTTCGCTCTTCTTTAGTACCTGTTGCATCATTTGGTTCAAATGCAGCAATATTTATCATAATTGCAGGGATTATACTCACTAGGCCAAACCTAATTCTTTTAGGAGTTATCTTTATGGCGGCAGCAGTCTTGTTTCAACTTGTAACATTACCTGTTGAATTTAACGCCTCTAGCCGTGCAATGGATCAACTTGTTGTCACTGGCATTATTCAGAACAATGAAGAACGAGAAACGAAAAAAGTATTAAATGCCGCAGCGTTAACGTATGTCGCGGCAGCACTCGTCGCAGTAGCAGAATTAATGCGATTTATCTTAATATATTTATCAAGTAGGGATTAATCAAAGAGGCTGGGACATAACTAAAACGACCATATCGAAAGACGAATAATGCATTACCTTAGCGGAGGAAATATACGTAGACTCCTGCCGGAGGGAAGGCATCGGTGAGACCCCACAGTGCGTCAGCACGAGGAGGCTCACCAGCCGCCCGCGGAAAGCGAAGTATATTTCCAGAGCGGGTTATATGCAGCTACCATTGTTCGGGTTTTTCTTTGGTGAAAACACTTTTGTCCCGGCCTCTTTTCACCTTTACGGATTAAGTGGCTGTTTCTTATCATCTAATGTAAATCCTTCGCCCATGACTTCGTGGACGGTGCTTACTGCAACAAATGCATGTGGATCTACATGGTTAATAATGTTTTTTAATTTAACAATTTCATTTTTTCCGACAATACAATATAAAACAGGTTGTTGTTCCCCCGTAAAATTCCCTCTACCACTTAAAACGGTAACCCCTCTATCCATTTGTTGATTGATGATGTCAGCAATCTCTTTATACCTTTTCGATATAATCGTAGCTCCTCGTGCTGAATAAGCACCTTCTTGGATAAAATCAATCACTCGTGCTCCAATATAAACAACGAGTAACGTATACATTCCTTCCACAATTTTTAAATATGTAAAGATGGAAGTGGCAATGACGACAAAATCAAAAATAAACATCGTCCGTCCCATACTCCAACCGATATATTTATTAACGATCCTAGCAATAATATCAACGCCACCAGTTGTTCCGCCATAACGGAAAATGATTCCTAGACCGACTCCGATAAAAACCCCTGCAAAAAGTGCCGCTAACGTCATATCAGACTGCAGATCAATCGTGAATGGCTTTAATTGAAAGATACTTAAAAAGATCGAAACTGCAAATGTTCCAATTAATGTATAGAGAAAAGTGATTCTTCCAAGTAATCTCCACCCAACAAAAAATACCGGGATATTTAAAATAATATTAGTAATAGCAGGGTTTAAATCCCAAACGAAATAAAGTAATAAGGTTATCCCCGTGAATCCACCTTCTCCAAGATGATTTTGCATATTAAAATGTACGATCCCAAAGGAAAAAATTGCCGCACCGATTAAAATAAAAAAAATGTTTTTGATTCTTAGTCCAAACATACAATCTCTCCTTTTTAAGCCGTTCTAAATTAGTATAGTAAAATTATGCTAACTATACAATGATAAGATTGTTCTTTAACAGCTAAATAATTTGTCAAATCATGTACTTTTAGCTAACATAAATATAAAGTAAACTTGGATCAGTATGGAATTTCGACACACAGGACGTGCTAGGGCAAATGCCTGAGACAATGTTTTTCGATGGGTGGGGCGAGCGTAAGCGCAAATGTTTTCGATGGGACGAGCATGAAGCACAGTCCCAAATGCACTTCGATCGAACGAGTAAGCGCAGTCCCAGGAGTACTTAGTTTGCTTCCTTTCTCCATCTGGACCTTAGTTACACTTATTTCGGAGCTTGGCAAATAAATAGATGATGATTTATTTATTTGCATAAGTGCAACATCACTTCTGACTTCGCTTCTAGCTCGTCCGTCAGCGTGTTTGCTTTAGCGGAACTTAATCTCCCGTCTATAATTGAGGGAGTCTTAGTAACCCCGCGGAAATAAATTAATGATGATGTAAGGAGAATTTATGAAAAAAGAGCGGATCTATTCGACAAAAGAAATGGAACATGAAGTGGATCAATATATTTCTCAATTTAAAGAAGGTTATTTTTCTCCACTTGCATTAATGGCACGACTGTCAGAAGAAGTTGGGGAATTAGCAAGAGAAATAAATCATACATACGGGGAAAAACCGAAAAAATCAACCGAAGAAATAAAAACAATTGAAGAAGAGATTGGAGATATTTTATTCGTCTTAGCTTGTATGACTAATTCTTTAAACCTTGATTTATCGGAAGCTTTTCATACTTCCATTACGAAAATTAATACGAGAGATAAAGACAGATGGACAAAAAAAGAGTAATATTATTTTGTTGCACGCATTTAAGGAGGAACATTTCAACATGACAATCAATATCGTATTAGGTGGACCAAGAGGGAAAATGGGAACAGAGGCTATTAAAATGATGACAAATGAACCTCATTTTCAATTAGTCGCTTGTATCGATCGAAAAAATAATGGGAAAACATTACATGATATCCAGCATATTTGTGATGAAAACATTCCTATTTTTGATGATGCAGCGTCTTGCTTTCAAGAAATAAAAGCAGATGTGTATGTCGATTTGACTGTCCCACAAATTGGCTTTGAATATGCAAAATTAGCTTTAGAGCATCATATTTGCTCTGTCATAGGAACTTCTGGTTTTTCCGAGGAACAAATAGATGAATTATCAATCCTTGCAGAGCAAAATAAAACTGGTTGTATTATTGCGCCAAATTTTGCTTTAGGTGCCGTTTTAATGATGTTATTTTCAAAAATGGCTGCTAAGTATTTTCCAGATGTTGAAATCATTGAAAAACATCATGATAAAAAAATTGATGCACCATCGGGAACTGCGTTAAAAACGATTGATTTAATCAAACAATCCCGTACTTCCAAAATTCAAGGACATCCCGATGAATATGAAATAATTGAAGGAGCAAGAGGTGGGGATGTAGATGGAATTCGTGTGCACAGTATGCGTCTTCCGGGATTAGTTGCTCATCAAGAAATTGTTTTTGGTAGCAAAAGTCAACTACTAACGATTAAACATGACTCTTTTCATCGTGAGTCTTTTATGGACGGATTGAAGCTTGCGATTGAAAAAGTTACTCATATGCAAAAACTTGTCTACGGATTGGAACATGTATTGGATGTAGAATAAAGACAGATATGAAACAAAGTGAACATTAAATTATAAATGATCGGTGGGGATTCGGGTGAACATTGCATTAATAGCACATGATAAAAAGAAAGATGATATGATAGAGTTTAGTATTGCATATAAACACGTTCTAGAGAGACATACATTATATGCAACAGGTACTACTGGAAAGTTAATCGAACAAGCGACCAATTTGTCGATTACGAAGTTTCAATCTGGACCATTAGGTGGGGATCAGCAAATAGGATCTCTTGTTGCTAGTAATGAAATGGATATCATTATTTTTTTTAGGGATCCATTAACGGCGCAACCACATGAGCCAGATGTTAGTGCATTGATGAGATTATGTGATGTCCATTTAATCCCTTTAGCTACCAATATTGCCGCAGCAGAAATTATCATCCTTACACTTGAACGTGGCGACTTTACATGGCGAACGATTATGAAAGATCGCCAAAAAAAGGATGCAGCTGAATGAAAATTGGAATTACTTGTTATCCAACGGTCGGCGGCTCAGGAATCATTGCAACAGAACTAGGTAAACTTCTTGCTGAAAAAGGCTATGAGATTCATTTTATTACATCAAGTTTACCTTTTCGTTTAGATTGTATCAATCCCGAAATTTATTATCATGAGGTAGAAATTAGTCATTACCCGGTGTTTCAATATCCACCATATGATTTAGCATTAGCCGCAAAAATGGCGGAAGTAATTGATAGGGAAAAACTAGATATTTTACATGTACATTATGCAATGCCACATGCCATTAGTGCAATCTTGGCAAAAGATATTGCTAAACATCCCGTAAAAATTGTAACGACATTGCATGGAACTGATATTACTGTGCTTGGGATTGATCGAACATTTAAACGGATGATCGCATACGGAATTGAAAAATCTGATGCCGTTACAGCTGTATCCCATGATTTAGTAAACCAAACAATTCGTCAATTACATGTAGATAAAGATATTGAAGTTATTTATAATTTTGTTAATGAAAAAGAATATGTTAAAAAAGACCGAGCATTTATTAAAGAGCAATATGGTATTCAAAAAGATGAAAAAGTCATTATTCATATATCAAATTTTCGTAAAGTAAAAAGAATACAAGATATTATTGAAACGTATTCTATGATCGTTAAGCATATAAAAAGTAAGCTCATTTTAGTTGGGGATGGACCCGAATCTCAAACAGCTTTTGAAATAGTCCAAAAGTTAGGTTTACAAGATGATGTATTATTTTTAGGGAGACAAAAAAATATTAGTGATTTATTATCTATTTCTGATTTAAAATTGTTAATGTCCGAACAAGAAAGTTTTGGCTTAGTTTTACTGGAAGCAATGGCTTGTGAAGTTGCAACCATTGGAACAAATATTGGCGGAATCCCGGAAGTTATCGTCCATGGTGAAACGGGCTTTCTTGTGGAGATTGGGGATACAAGTCAGGCAGCCGATTATGCTATCCAATTACTTTCAGATCCAGATTTATTACGTCGCTTTTCACAAGCAGCTTTAAAACGGGCAAAAACAATGTTTTATTCGGACGAAATTGTAGATCAATATATTGCATTATATGATAGGTTACTTGAAAATTGAAGATTAGGTGGATATTATGTTAACAGATGCTTTTAAACGAGCAGTGGTCATTCTTGAAACAATTGAATCAAAGGGGTATGAAGCATATTTTGTCGGTGGCTGTGTACGAGATTTTTTATTAAAGCGAAAAATAAAAGACATTGATATTGCAAGTTCAGCCCCCCCGACAGTGATTCAGCAACTATTTGATAAAGTAATACCAGTAGGAATTGATCATGGGACAGTCATTGTTAGATATGAAGGTATATCATATGAAATAACCACGTTTAGACAAGACGGAACCTATTCAGATCAAAGACATCCAGATGATGTAACATTTATTTCAACGATTGAAGAAGATCTGAAGCGGCGTGACTTTACGATGAATGCAATAGCGATGGATAAAAATGGTGCCATGATTGATTTATTTGAAGGAAAAAGCGACTTAAAAAAACAAATTATTCGCTCTGTTGGTGATGCGAAAAAACGATTTAAAGAAGACCCACTGCGGATTATTCGGGCACTACGATTTTCAAGTCAATTAGGATTTTCTATTGAAACAAACACATTAGCGCAAATGAAACAATTAAATAAGGAAGTGGAAACGGTAGCAATAGAAAGGCTAACAAATGAATGGACAAAGTTATTTCAAGGTACGTTTGTCCAACATAGTATTGCCTATGTGATCGATATTGAAATCGATCAATATATGCCGATTTTCAAAGAGAACCGTTCATTGTTACAGAACCTTCCACATCCATTAACTCCTTTTCACTCGTTTGCAGATGTTATCGCCTTTTTTCATTATTTGGATCCGTCTATTCATATTCAAACGTGGGCAAAGGAATGGAAATGTTCAAATGACATAAAAAATAAAGCAATAAACCTTTATGATGCGCTCATTTACTATGAGGAAAATGGAGTCGATAATTTACTTGTTTATCGTTTACAACAAGCATACTTCCGGCCTTTTCTACAGTTACTTAAAGTTATATGGAAAGATACGGAATCAACGTTAACATTGTTACAAAATAAAAAAGAGTGTTTAGCAATTCAATCTAGGAATGAACTAGCTATAGATGGTCATGATGTAATGAAAATGTTTCCGAATAAAAAGCGAGGACCATGGATGAATAGGATCATAGAACAGGTGGAGCAAGAAATTGTGTTTAATCGTTTACACAATACAAAAATAGCTATAAAGGAGTGGATAAGATGTCATCCACCCGAAATAAATTAATTCAACTTTTATCTACACATAAAGAATCGTATATTTCCGGTCAATTTTTATCCGATGAACTTAATATTTCTAGAAGTGCTATATGGAAACATATGAACGAATTAAAAAAAGATGGATACGAAATTGAAGGGAAAGCTAAAAAAGGATACCGAATTATTAGTTATCCAAATAAATTAAGTGAAAATACCCTTTCTTGGGGTTTAAACACCGAATGGTTAGGACAGACAATTATTCATAAAGAGTCAACTACTTCTACACAGCGAATTGCCCATGAATTGGCATTGAATGGAGCGAAACACGGAACAATTGTTATAGCTGATGAACAGACGAAAGGGAAGGGAAGGATTGATCGTGCTTTTCATTCCAATAACGGAAAAGGTATTTGGATGAGTATGATCTTACGACCGAGTATTTTACCTTTTTTAGCACCACAGCTAACGTTATTAACTGCAACAGTAATCGCAAATGTGATCGATGATTATGCTAATATTAAGCCACAAATAAAATGGCCAAATGATATTTTAATCCACGGGAAGAAGATGACTGGTATATTGACCGAAATGCAAGCAGAACAAGATCAAGTCCTTTATGTGATCGTTGGAACGGGAATAAATATTAACCAGGCGAAAGAAGATCTACCCGAAGACATCCAAAAGAAAGCAACTTCTTTACAAATTGAAACAGGGAAACATTGGGATATGCTTCCAATGATCCAGCAAATATTACGAACTTTTGAAAAAAAATATAGTAATTATATTAATCATGGTTTTCAAGATGTGAAACAAACGTGGGAAAATTATGGTTTTAGAATGAATGAACGATTACAAATAAAATCAGGTAAAGAAGAATGGGAAGGAATCTTTTTAGGTATCGCCGAAGATGGGGCATTACTTGCTAAAAAAGATGATGGTAAAATAGAAAAAGTATATTCAGCCGAGATTTCTTGGTTCTAAGGAGGAGCTAATCCAAATGTTAAACGTAGTTGATTTTCAGCGAATGAAGCAAAAGAAAGAAAAAATAACGATGATCACCGCCTATGATTATCCCTCTGCCAAACATGTAGAAGAGTCAGGTACCGATATAATTTTAGTTGGTGATTCACTCGGTATGGTCGTTTTAGGATACTCATCAACTACCCAAGTAACGTTGACAGATATGATACATCATGCCAAAGCTGTAAGGCGTGGCGCAAAAGAAACATTTATTGTCGTTGATATGCCATTTATGTCCTATCATGCTTCACTGGAACAATCAATCATTAATGCGACAAAACTTTTTCAAGAAACAGATGCACAAGCAATTAAACTTGAAGGAGCATCAGAAGAAACTTTAGCTTTAATTAAACAAGTAACAGCTGGTGGTATCCCTGTAGTCGGACATTTAGGCTTAACTCCTCAAACGGTTAATGTCTTAGGTGGTTACCGTGTCCAAGCTAACGATGAAGAGGCGAGTCAAAAATTACTTGAAGATACAAAACGATTAGAAGAAGCTGGTGCTGTTGCCATTGTCTTGGAATGTATTCCTAAAGAAATCGGACAAGTAGTTACAGATGAGCTTCATATTCCAACAATTGGAATTGGGGCAGGTGCTGATTGTGACGGGCAAGTATTAGTGTATCATGATTTATTACAATATGGGGTCGGTAAATTGCCTAAATTTGTTAAAACGTACGCAAACTTTAATTTATACGGAACCCAAGCACTACAGAACTATGTAAAAGACGTACAAACAGGACAATTTCCACAAGAAGATCACACATATACAATGAAACGCAAAAGTATTTTACCAAAAGCATAAAGTAGGTAGTAAACATGAAATTGATACGTACTGTACAAACTATAAGAGAACAAATAAAAAAGGCAAGGGATAAAAAAATTGGCTTTGTTCCAACAATGGGTTATTTGCATGATGGACATTTATCTTTAGTGGAACAAGCTAAAAAGGAAAACGATCTAGTCGTGATGAGCATCTTTGTTAATCCACTTCAATTTGGACCGAATGAAGATTTTGAACGTTATCCTCGTAATGAACAAAAAGATGCTAAAGTTGCTAAAGAAAAAGGTGTCGATATATTATTTATGCCATCCGTTGAAGAAATGTATCCAGAAGACATGAGCATACAAATGACGATAACGAATGGTACGGATGTATTATGCGGTAGCTCAAGACCGGGACATTTCGATGGTGTTGCTACCGTCTTGACGAAATTATTTCATCTTATTCAACCGACAAGTGCATATTTTGGCTTAAAAGATGCACAACAATTTGCGATTGTGAATACGCTCGTTTCTGAAATGAATTTTCCCCTTTCATTAATTGGGCTCCCTACTGTTAGAGAAACTGATGGACTTGCCAAAAGTAGTCGAAATGTTTATTTAACAGACGATGAGAGGAAGGAAGCGGTCGCTTTGTATGCAAGTCTACAACACGCCCAAAAATTAATAGTTGACGGATTGAATAATCCTGCTACTATTATTATGGAAGTAAAAAAAGTGATAAAAAATCGTACTAAAGCTCGTATTGATTATGTCGATATTCTAAATTACCCTAATCTACAGAAGATTAACGTGATGAATGGACAAGTGATAATCGCAATAGCAGTTCAATTTACACATGCACGTTTAATTGATAACATCATCCTTTCTGCAAATGGAGAGCGAGTAGATAGATTAGTACAAGGGGGTTAATGGTTAAATGTTTCGTACAATGATGAAATCTAAAATTCATCGTGCCCGTATTACAGATGCAAATTTAAATTATGTTGGAAGTGTGACAATTGATCAAGATATTTTAGACAAGGTCGATATATTGCCAAATGAGAAAGTTCAAATTGTCAATAACAACAATGGCGCTAGACTGGAAACATATGTCATTCCTGGCGAACGTGGAACAGGCATTATTTGTTTAAATGGAGCAGCAGCAAGGCTTGTTCAAAAAGATGATATTGTTATTATTATTACTTATGCATCTTTTTCTGAAGACGAATTACGTGCTCATCGACCAAAAATTGCCATTATGAATGAAAGAAATGAAATAGAGCAGTTCATTGAAGAAGAACCACCGCTAACTGTTTTATAAAAAGGTTCCTTCAGAGTCGATCAATAAAAAAGCAGAGAATATATGACCTCTGCTTAGTTGAAAATCGTTGATTAAGGCTACACTCCTGTGCGTAGAGCACGGGATTCCTTTCCTTTTTGTATGAAGGCGAAAGGGAGCTATTTCAACGATTTTTCGCGATTTCTTAAGTCAACTTTATAGTAATTTTTTAAAAAATAATGGTATAAAAAAGACGAATACAATACAATAGATATATCGGTTAAAATTTGTGTAGAAAATGGACTTGATAAAATGAAAGAAAAACTAAAATGGATTAGTTGGAAAAGAGTAATAATCATATGTACGCTTATTTTATTCATCTTTTTAATTATTTACTTTATTTCCTTCCTTCGGTATATTGATGATAGTAAATTAGTAGATTTTGATGCAACAGAGCAAATCATTTATGATAAAACAGATCTGACAGCAATTGATGATGCTTATCATTTTCAAGAAGAAAACGAGTACCATATCGTTTTCGGACATGATTCAGATGGAGAGGAATGGATTGCTTTTGTTCCTTTGTCCAAAAAAACGATCAAAAAAGATGACATTGTCGTCATCCGTGCAGATTCTGTTTTGACGAGGGAGCAAATTGAAAATAATTGGTTAAAAGAGTGTAAGCAATGTACATTAACGGGGTCAACTCCAGCAATGATTAATCAACAACCGCTTTGGGAATTATCCTATACAGATAATGCTAATCGATATGTCATTGAATATGTTTCACTAAAAGATGGTACAACTTATGAACAAATGCGATTGATTAGAAAGTATAATACGAAAGGTTGATGTCAATGGAATTATCACACAGAGTACAATCATTAACACCTTCCTCCACTTTAGCCATTTCTGCAAAAGCGAAGGAATTAAGAGATATGGGACATGATGTGATCGGTTTAGGTGTAGGAGAGCCGGACTTTAATACACCAGCTTATATTATTCAAGCAGCAAAAAAAGCGATGGATGAGGGTCTTACGAAGTATACAGCTTCAGGTGGCATTATCGAACTTAAAAAGGCAATCATTGAAAAATTTACGAATGATCATCAATTAGCATATACGACTAATCAGGTAATTGTGACAACAGGTGCTAAATATGCGCTATATGCTTTATGTCAAGTTCTCTTAAATGATGGAGATGAAGTAATTATTCCAACCCCATATTGGGTTAGTTATCCTGAGCATGTAAAGCTTGCGGGCGGAGAACCTGTTTATGTGGAAGGGTTAGAAGAAAATGATTTTAAAATTACAAAAGAGCAATTAGAACAAGTGATTACTAATAAGACAAAAGCACTTATCATCAATTCTCCAAGTAACCCAACTGGAATGATGTATTCGAAAGACGAATTACAAGCACTTGGTGAAGTGTGTATCAAACATAATATTTTAATCATCTCAGATGAAATATATGAAAAGTTAATTTATTCAGATGATGAGCATATTTCCATTGCTCAACTTTCAAATGAACTGAAAGAACAAACAGTCATCATTAACGGGGTAAGTAAGTCACATGCAATGACTGGCTGGCGTATCGGTTATGCGGTAGGCCCAACAAACATTATCAAAGCAATGACAAATCATGCTTCCCATGCAACATCTAACCCGACATCAATTGCACAATATGCAGCTTTAGAGGCATATGCAAATAAAAGGGAAAATGAAAAAATAAATGCTGAAATGAGGGAAGTATTTTCAGCAAGGCTTGATGCATTTTACGAATTGATCCAGTCAATTCCCGGTATCACTTGCGAAAAACCAAAAGGGGCCTTTTACATTTTCCCGAATGTTATAGAAGCTGCTAAATTAAATGGCTTTCAAACAGTTGATGAATGGGTGACAGCATTACTAGAAGAAGAAAAAGTTGCCTTAGTTCCAGGGTCTGGTTTCGGGGCACCAAATAATGTACGTTTATCGTATGCGACATCCATGGAACTGTTAGAAGAAGCGGCAAAAAGAATTAAACGATTTGTCTTAAACAACCAGTAAAAAAAGACATCAAGATGAAATTGATTCAATTATATAAAAGATAAAAAATTCCTTATTATATTGTAAGGGATTTTTATTTGTTTTAAAAAATACTAGCAAGCGAATATGTACGTGAGCAATTCATGCTATACTATTTACTAGAGGTGTATACAATGACAAAAAATGCGTCTTTTCAACAAATTTTTTTACATCAATTAATCGTTCCAGCCAAACTACTCACTGACTATAAAATGTTAGGTTTAAATGAACAGGATGTGATCATTCTTTTACAAATACATCGATTTTTACAAGAAAAGAAAGAATTTCCAACCCCTTCTGAAATTGCGTCGTATTTGACGATTTCGGAAGGGCAATGTATTGAAAACTTAAGGAAATTAATTCAAAAAAACATGCTAGAAATTAAAGAGTTGCAAAATGATCGCAATCAATTAAGTGAAGCTTATAGTCTTGATCCACTATGGGAAAAGTTATTCGCCGAAAAAGAGCAAGAAGAGGAGAATCAAGAGGGGACAATATTTGTCTTATTTGAACAAGAATTTGGAAGGCCATTATCCCCATTTGAAATTGAAACGATCAATGCTTGGCTCGATGAAGATAGAATCGTCCCTGCATTAATAAAAGCAGCATTAAGGGAATCCGTTTTAATGGGTAAATTGAATTTTAAATATATCGATCGTATTTTAAGAGAATGGCAGAGAAAAGGGATTCACTCCGTAGAACAAGCGAGAGAAGAGAGTAAATCATTTCGCAAACATCAAGTGAATAAACAATATACCGTTAAAAAAAGAGATACATCTGTCTATTTTAATTGGCTTAAAGGGGGAGACTAATTCAATGCTCACGAAAAAAGAAATCCGCTTTTGTTTAGATCAAATGGGGGAAATGTTTCCAGATGCGCATTGTGAACTTATCCACGAAAATGCATTTGAATTATTAATTGCTGTACTACTTTCTGCGCAAACTACCGATGTCAACGTAAATCGAGTCACAAAAGATCTTTTTCAAAAATACAAAACACCAGAAGATTTTTTGGCAGTTGAATTATCTGAATTAGAACAAGATATTCGTTCCATTGGATTATATCGAACAAAAGCGAAAAACATTCAAAAGCTTTGTACCACTTTACTTAATGAATTCGATGGGGTTATTCCTAAAACGCGTAATGAATTAATGAAATTTGCTGGTGTTGGAAGAAAAACAGCCAATGTCGTCATGTCCGTTGCATTTGGCGAACCAGCAATTGCGGTTGATACACACGTCGAAAGAATCGCTAAAAGACTAGCTTTTTGTCGCTGGAAAGATACTGTTTTACAAGTGGAAGAAACATTAATGAAAAAGATACCAAAGAAAGAGTGGAGTGTATCTCATCATCGCTTGATTTTCTTTGGTCGTTACCATTGTAAAGCAGCGAATCCAAATTGTCCTGAATGCCCGTTATTACCTGTATGTCGTGAAGGAAAAAAACGGATGAAAAACAAATAAAAAACTGGCAAACCCATAAAAGGGTGCCAGTTTTTTTTACTGTTCATCTTCGCGTTCATCTTGATCGGCATCATCATCGTTTGGTTCATCATCAGTATTGTCATCATTGTTACTATCATCATCGTTACCAGGATCATCATTATTTTGATCATCATTATTATCGTTTGCTGGTACGGTGATACTAGTATTTCTTGATTCTCCCCGATTACCATCCGCAATTGGCGTTACCGTAATCGTATACGTATTACCAGGAGTGGCACCATTGATTTGCACACTTTTGGATTGTACGGTTTGTTTGCTTCCGTTAATATCTACTTCAAACTGTGCAGATGGTCCGTTATATTGCCACGTAACATTGATGGATGCATTTGCTTCATTAAAGGATGCACTTAATCCTTCCACACTAGGTATTGGTTCGTCTGGTTCCTCATCATCAGGTTCTTCCTCATTACCTATAGTGACAGTTGTAGATTGGGCTGCACTCTTCGAATTATTTTCATTACTTACTGCAGTTACTTGAATCGTATATGTCGTATCTTGTTCTACTTCTGTAATCGCAACTTGTAAATCAGAAGTCGTAGTTAATTGTTTGAAGTCACCATCACCAACTTTATATGCTACTTCAAATGATACATCTGCATCTGCATCATATTTCCAACTAACATCAATCGAGTTGTTTCCTTCATTATACTTTGCTGTCAGTCCTGATACAGGATCAAGTTCATCGAATTTCTCGGAAACACTAGATGGTTCGGTCCCTTTCACAAAAAGTTCTGTTACAATATTTTCTTTCGGTGTATAGGAACTTGGTAGGGCAGGTGGGTTTGACCCTTTTTCAACTGCAACTTCAACGACAGAATCTGGTTTGACAAAGTCTGATGTCTCGATATCTTTAGAGATTTCCGTCATTGTATTTTTAAATAAAGCATGTGGTATTTGTGTGTCTTCGATTATTCGATTATGCTCTTTGTATCCCGTCCAAATGGCAATAGAATAGTTTGTCGTATAGCCACTAAACCAAGAGTTATTGGCACCACTTTTACCGGAAACGTTCGTTGTTCCTGTTTTTCCAGCAACAGGAAGACCAGGAATATTAGCATTTGTACCAGTTCCATCACTAAGTACGGATTTCAACATATCTGTAACCATATAAGCCGTATAATCAGACATCACTGCTTCTGATTCTGGTTTTAAATCAACGACAGAACCATCAGGAAATTCTACTTTTACGACGGCATATGGTTCTGTATAAATTCCTTCATTTCCAAAGGCACTATACGCTCCAGCTAGTTGAAGGGGAGATACATTTGTCTCTGTACCACCAATTGCATCTGTAATCCAAACTTCATCATTATGAAAATTAATACCAAGTCCTTCAGCAAATGTTTGGGCACGATCAAAACCGATTTCCTCCATCGTTTTTACAGCCGGTACGTTTAATGATTCCTTTAATGCGTATCTGGCTGACATCCATCCTTGGTACTGTCGGTTCCAGTTTTGAATCGGATTAGCACCACCAAAGTCATATGGTGCATCATCATTTATTTGATGATATGTAGACCATTTTTCATATTCGATCGCTGGACCATAAGCAAGTAGTGGTTTCATCGTTGAACCACCTTGACGATTAGCATCAATGGCATAATTCGAACCAAATGCATCTTCTCTATTTCTACTTCCACCAATTGCTTGAATAGCTCCAGATTTCGTATCGACAACCGTCATTCCTGCGAGCAGCTCATCATCTGGATAAGAGATTGGGTTTTCATCACTATCTGTTAGTAAAAACTCTACATGATCTTGAATACTCGTATCTAATGCTGTATAGACTTTTAATCCTGCTGTATTATAGTCGACACCTTCTAACTTATCTTCTAGTTCTCTTTGTACTTGTTGAATATAAGCATCATATGGAAAGGATTTTGGCTTTTTATCCGTAAGTACGCTAGCGATATCTGTATTTCTCGCTTCATCCGCTTCTTCCTGTGTAATTTTTCCATGGCGTACCATTAATTTTAATACTGTATCGACACGCTCTGCCATTAGATCAGGATTTTCAAATGGATTATAGGCTGTCGGTCGTTGTGGAAGACCCGCTAACATCGCAGCTTCAACAAGTGTTAAGTCGTGTAAATCTTCTTTGCCAAAATATACTTCAGCTGCTTTTGCAACCCCATAAGCATTGCTACCATAAAATATTTTATTTAAATACATTTCTAGAATTTGTTCTTTTGAAAATTCTCGTTCTAATTTTAAGGCGAGCCATTGTTCTTGAACTTTTAATTTTATCGATTTCTCAGGTGTTAAAAACATATTTTCAACAACCTGCTGGGTGATTGTACTCGCACCTTCTGAACCGAAACCGTGCTGAATATTTGCTTTAATTGCTCCACCAATTCTGCGGATGTCAATTCCGGGATGATCAAAAAAACGTGCATCCTCAGTTGCCGTAACTGCATTGATCAGAACTTCTGGTAAATCATCATATTCAATTTTCACCCTATTTTCGGCCCCAATTTCCGCAAAAGGATCTCCATTTTTATCGTAAAATTGGGAAGCATAAGGTACATCTAATTTGTCAAAATCAATTTTTGGTGCTGTTGCAATGAAATAACCAAATACAGTAGTGACACCTAATCCTGCAAAAATAAAAATGATGAATAGGGTCATCAAGATTTTTTTCCATAAAGGTTTTTTCATCGTCTTTTTCTGTCTTCTTCTAGCTGTTCGAGAATGATTTGTTGTCATTCATCTATCCTCCATTCTAAAAGTAGAGTTGATCAATGATCTTCAAATAATCAACCCTAGCTTGATACTTAAATGGAATTAAGTATCCTTCTTGTTTAAGCGTTTCATAAGGTATTGATTTTTTTCCGCCATTTAACATGTTTTCCCAACATGCTATTAAATTACTAGCTTCCAATAAATAGGTTTCATTATAAATGGCAAAACGAATAATGCAAAAACAAATTCCCCCATGATGAATGATCGACTTCATATGTTCAAATTGATGTTCATGAATATTTGCTAAAGGGAATAACGTTTTATTTTTTGTTTCTTTCGCTTCAAAATCGATATATTTTCCTTTATATATCCCATTATAATCTGATGTCGATTTGCTTCTAAAATATCCTTCCGTTATCATCGCTGCACTTCTTTTAGGATAATGCACTTTCACAATTTGAATCGGGGTTGGTTTTTTATGAATGATTGCTTGATTCGTTTCTAAATAGTACTCATTCGTACTGTTAATATCTTCTTCTAACGACATACCGCGATTCCCATATGATTGCTTTGTAGGAACAGAATGACCATGACGAATTGCTGCAGTTTTTCTTATTCCATTCGGGTAATTCATTTAAATCCTCCTAACATTATACATTATAATGTCGATACTAGTAAATTAAACTCCCTAAGTGTTGGTATATCAATGATCTTCAAAACATCTACATTAATTAGCCCCAAATTTAGCCCCAAACCACTTATTTTAACCACTTATTCTGCAAGTTGTTTTAGCCGGTTACTAAAAGCTGTCACGGTTTTGTCATTCACTTTTTCAATTGAATGGGCATATACACGATAAATCATTTCCAATGAATTACCTAGACGATCTGCTACATCTGTTGGTGGGATTAATTCATCAATTAATATTGTAGCATGAGTGTGACGTAATCCGTGTGGAGTTATTCTTTTTAATTTAATACCCTCATTTTCCATTCTTTGATATATTCCTGCAAAACAGTGATTTAAAAAAGATTGATTTACATTCTGGGATAAGTGAGAAATAAATACGTAATCGTCGCTATTTAAATGTTTACCATATCTCAACATTGTCTCAATACACCATTTTTTATAATGCTCTAAATTATTTATCACTATTGGATCTACATCAATGGTGCGTATGCTTTTTTTGGTCTTTGGTTTTCTTTCGCCCTTGTTATCTCTAGTCCTTTCAACGGCGATTGTATTCTTTTTAAAATCGATGTTTTTCCATTTAAGACCCAAAGCTTCTCCTCGTCTTAAACCACTGTATGCAAGTAATAAAATCATAGAATGACTTGTTATACTGCTGTATTTTTTAGCCCTGGTTAAAAAAAGATTTAATTCACTAGGGTCGAGAAAATTATCAAGGATGTCATCTCGATCTATTTTTATTTTTGTGAATCGGTTGCGTAAAATGATCTCTTCATTGACAGCAGCATTGATAGCCGTTTTGAATATGGTATGATAATTAAACATAGTACTTGGTTCAAAACCTTTATCTAAAAGTTTATTAATAAATTCTCTTTCATAAGTACTCGCTGTCAATGTACTTAATTTATATCTGCCTAGGAGGGGCTTAATATGGTTTTTAATTAATGCTTTACGTTTCGGCCTAGTTGTCGCCCTTTCCCAGTATCTATTTTTCGTTTCGTACCAAATATCAAACCATTGTCCAACAGTCATTTGACTATGTTCAATATGTTTTAACTGACCATTTAATATAGCAGCCTTCACCTTCAATAAAGCATTAAGGGCTGCTTTTCCTGTTGCAAAGCTACTTTTTTTCTTTTCTCGTCTTCTACCTAAGCTGTCGTAATATTTATGACGGTACATAAAAAGTTTTACACCGTTTTTTAAAAAATAATAATAAATCTCTTCATCAATATCCGATTTGTGTAATTTCATTTTTATCCATCCTTTTTTTGCGTGGACAGACGCTTTCTACAAGGATAGGATTTACGTATTTCCTCCTTTACAGAAACAATCAATTAAGACCATTATAAACAAGTGGTCTTTCAGCCACAAGATTTGAGTTGTTTTGTATTCTATTTTTAATTTGTTGTAATCGTTTTGCGCATAAAGCTTTTGTTACTTGAAATTCGTTAGAAAGAACATGTATTAGATAATCACATGTAAGGTCATACTGTTTAATTATGAAATAGGGGAGGGCGGCATACATCATAAAATTATCTGCTTCCCATTCAAGCATTTGACGAAAAGGTTCATTCATTTTTGATTGATGACCGACATGGAAAATGACGTGACATAATTCATGAAAAAATTGTTCGCGTTGTTTTACAGGACTTGATCGTGAATCAATACAGATAAATCTCTTTTTATTGTAAATATCGTATCTTGGCTCCATCGGCATCTTCCAAACAATTACGTTATAAATGCTGGACAATTTGTCCAAATCAATATCACTAGCAGAAGCAATATTGTGTTTTACATATTCTTTCGTGATCCATTTCTCCATTCTAGTTAGATTGTAAAACATAAAAGACCCCCTAAAAACGTATGTTTCATTTATTGTAACAGAAACGTACGTTCTTTTTAAGGGGAAATAAAAGAGATATACAAAAAAACGTATACCTGTTAAGAGGATGTGTTTTTATGATGAGACTCTAATATAATTTTACTTAATTCTAGTCAATTAGCTACTTTATGATATAATAAATCTAAGAAAGCCCGCTCATTTTATTACCTTTATTTCAAATCCTTCTGCAATTAGTTCATCTGCTTTTATTTCTTTTGAACTATGACCGCTTATTTCATCAATGTTTATATCTAGTTTTTCAACAATTAAATTATCTGTATTTTCACTTACAGTGCTTCTTACTACCACCAACATTCTAGCAGAAAAGTATCAACTAAATAATTTTGATATAAGTTTGATTACCGACATAAAAAAACTCGGGTAATAGGTTGCAATATAAGAAGCGGAGAATATTGTTATCAATTCTAAAATCCATACTGTTGTATACAGATTACGATCAGTCTTTACATTCTTTTCTAAGGTATCTATATAATCAATTGAGAAAAGTTTTTTAATATCATCTTTTGAAAAAAGATGTTGGTAAATTTCTTTTTGTTTATTATAATAACCAATTGATCTGTCCAAGTTACGATTTACTTGACGATGAGATAAGGCTAAAGATACACCAGAAATTATAGTAAATAAAATTACTAATAAAAAGTTTGATTCATTAAATATTGATGTTTCTCCCGCAGCCAAATTATTATAAACAACTAACGAAATAAAAAAACCAATTAACAGGGTTGAGTTAGTTTTTAGTGAATTAGTAAATGAAGATGTAATTTCGTTTTGCCTAAATGTCATATCTGATATTATTTCTGCAACCTTATTTGTAGCTTCTATATATTTGTCTACATTTTCTTTAAGATAAATCTTATACATACTTTGTAAGTTTGACATAATATTTTCTGTCTCAATATGAAAACAATTATCTTCAAATGAAATGTTCTTTGCTAACTGAATTCTGGCTAATTCCAATTTATCTTGGATATTTTCATTATTCTCATTTTCATAAACCCATCGATACACTTTATATAATTCATCAATTACTTTAAAAGAGGAAAAAGATAATTCTCCGAAGTCGAAATGAGATCGAAGTGTGTACGTATTATTTATTTTAAGAGTAATTTTGTTTTTTTCTAATTCTATAAAATCGGATAGGTAAAAGAGTGATAATAATCCTTGTAATTGTTTTAGAAATTTAAAGATTCTGATTGTATCATAATTTTCCCCTGATAAATCTTTATAGTTCAAATCAAAATCATTTGGCAATAAAGAGTGTGATGGAAATCCGAATGCATTTACAGCATCTCCCATTTGTGAGATATATTTTTCTCGGTTAATTTTGCTTTTTGCGTCACTAAAAAGAGTGCTATGAAACTGATTCTTTGCTTCCGCAATATACAAACTTTCGGGAGGAGTTTTTGTGAATGTATTAAAATTGTTTAATATGTGCTTAAATTCAAGTTCATCAATATGTTCAAGAAACTTCTCAGCTGAGTAAATTGAAAAATTGTTTTTCTTTATAGTTACTTTCAACCGAAACTCTTCACTATCCTCATCTATATTTGTAGACAATGAAGTAAAGTCAAATGAATCTATATTAGATTCATTGTATACAGTATCAGCTAAAGAATAATCGTAAATTTCTATGTTAATTAAATCCTTCTCGTGTTTCGTATTTAAAAAAACTTCAATTACATTCTGCATATTTAGTAATTCTAGTTTTGTTTTAAAATTCATGGAATAATTAAATTCGTTAAAATTTTCTATTATGCTCACATAACCCCTCCTTTCTATCAAATTATTATTGAAAAATTAACTTTTTATAGTTTCTCTATTAATAAACTTAATATAGGCTTCATTTTCTTTACTATCGACTTTTATTTTTATAAAAGGATTGCCAAATTCATCTACTTCACTGCTAATTATATCATTTAAATCATCTGAGTGCTTATTGACTCGAATATCAATTTTGTCCGATATTTTAATAGTCTGTTTTGCCTTATCTTCCACAACTTTTGGTATAATAGAAAAGTTATTATCGAATTTAACGGAATCCTTTAGCTTAACAGCTTTATTATGTAATGATTGCATGTCAAGATTAGAACACGCAGGAGCATAAGATGGACTGAATACTGATTCTACCATTCTTTCAAAGTCGAAGGCTTCATTATTTAAGAAATATGAATTTAACGCATTTGTTAAATGATTAACATCTGCAGCTCTTTGAGGAGTTTTGTCTTTGCTACGATTTAAATTATTAATTATTTTCCTCACTTCATTATAAGCAGATAAAGTATTTTTTTCATCGTCGTTTACTTCTGTTGCTTCTAAAAAATTTTTTGACCAGTATACTGCAATAGTATTATTTGTGTCAGAAATTATAACTCGTTCTATATCTAAAATTGCTTCTTCATTTTTATCGACTTGATAAGATATGTAGATACTAGCGGTTTTCCAGCTTTTATCAGATTTTTTCTTATCATCAGATTTGTGAGGTAAACCCTGAATTAATCTAAATATCTTATTAGATGAATCAGATTCGGAATGTAAAAATTCACTTTTTTCAATTTTTGCTATAAAAAAATGAAATCTACCTTCCTCTTCATTGTCATCTTCAAGTTTACTTAGAACATAAAAGAGATTGCTTGGGGCAGGAGTATTTAACTGTGATTTTTTTTCTATTACATCTTTCTCCTCACGAGCATAACGTTTAGAAATAGTTAATAGTTTTTCATTAATACGTTCGTCTAAAAAGGATTCATCGATATACAATTTTAGAATTTTTTTGATTTGGGAAATGACCTCTGCGTCTTCGGACTCAAAATAGTAATCTCTAACTTTGGTTAACTCATCAGCCTCTTGTATCGTGCTATCAGCGAATTCAATAACATCTCGAATGTCACTGTTTGTTTGTTCGTCTGAACCCAATTTATCATGGAAAAAAATGGGCGTAGTTTTATCTTCCTCATGAGAAATATCGAATAAACTGTAAAATAGAACTTTCATAGTTAACGCAACTCCTTTATTTTTTAATGTTAAATTATTCACTAAGTTGAGTAGTCAAATCTTCAGGTTTCAAAAGTACTATATCATGATTATAGAAAACCACACCAAAATAAATTCTTGGTGTGGTTAGTCTTGATGTTAGTTAATTATGTTTAGGTTATTTTATGATTTAGAGCTATCTTTTTTATTTTTCGCTCTGCTTGTTATAAATTCAAAATATTCCTCTAGTTGCTTTATTTCTTCTGGTCCCATTGCTTTCCATTTCTCTATGTCAAAAAATCCCGATTGATCGATGTCGTATTCTTTAATAAGTCGATTGATTTCGTCCATTGGATTGAATTCGCTATTCGGTGGATTTGGATTATCCGTTCGGCCTAAGAGGTAGTCAACGCTAACTTCAAAGTAATTAGCAAGGCGCTGAAGTGTTTCAGTGTCAGGACTTCTATTTCCATTTTCATATCCGGATATTGAAACTTTAGTTACATTAACTTTTTTACCTAACTTTTCTTGCGTTATTCGTTTATCACTTCTCAATTTTTTTAATCGGTCTCCTAGCACTATTAACACCTCGTTTCCTATTTATATTATAAGTTAACTATTAGGTAACTCAAAGGATATAACTGTAAAATTAACTAAATAGAAACTTATTTTAAAAAAACACTTGACAAGTTAACTACCAGTGAACTATACTGTAATTAACCTCAAGTTAACAAAAGGGAGTGAAATTATGGTATTAGAAAAATTAAAATTAATTCGTGAAAAAGCAGGATTAACATATCAAGAGGTCGCTGACAAAGTCGGAATATCAAAGGAATACTACTGGATGATTGAAAATGGTAAACGAAAACTAAGCTATGAACTAGCTGTAAAAATAGCTAAAGTTTTTAATGCTAAACCCGACGATATTTTTTTTAATATCGAGTTAACTACAAGTGAACTAAATAGGGGCCTTAATACAAACCATGTGGTTAACTAAATTGTAAATCTTAATCGATGGGCAGTCTATTCCAATTTGGAATAAGGGGAGGTGAGAGGGATGAACATGGAAAAAAAAGAAGTCGCAACAAAAGTTACGACTAAAACAGATAGAGAAAACATGCTTAAAAAAAGCATTTATGATCTACTTTCTGCTAACGATTTCACATATCGTGATGCAAAAAAACTTTTAATGGATATGCATGTAGAAATGACACCTATTGCACTGGATAGAAAAATGGATTAATTAGATTTATTTAATGTTTTTTTATCTCAGCTAGTTCATGGGGCATTTTACCATAAGGGATTATGTAAACTAAGAGAATTGGGGGTGAGCATATGTCTTTGGCTCAAATTCATGTAGACGTTGATCAAAAAGAAGTTCGCAAGTATATCAATAACAAATTAGACGAAATTTTGCATGAAACATTATTCACCTGGGACGTAAATGAAATGATTAAACAAACTTGCATGAGTAAATCTTTCCTGGAAGAGGAGTTCCTTCATGATCCACGAATGAGAATTTTGGAACGTAGGAAAGAAAAGGGTAAACGTTACTGGTTTTATAAAGAAAGTTTGGAAGTTATGAAGCAAATCATGGAAGAGTGGTAAAAAATAATGCGTGGACAGACGCTAGAAAATTTTATGGATAGAAAAAAACAATTTTTTTAAACATTTTTCAATTTGTTGGAAGGAAAATTTGATGAAAGAATTTAGTTTCATGCTGGGTTTGTTAAGACTATTCGGTCTGTTAATTTTAATCATAATACTTATCGCGGGCATTTTAGCTGTAAGGGGGTGATTGTTTGCTTAAAGTAAAAGGTTTCAAATTCGGTATTGGTGATGTAGTTGTTCCAGTAAATTTAAAAGGTAAGCCTAGTTTTCTAAAGGAAGTCATTGTCGATGACATTTGTGAAAAAGATTTTTTATATAGCGTAGTGGACCATGAAGGTGATTGTTGGCAAGTTAGCCCAATTGCACTTGAAAATGAATTTATTTTGTTGGAGGGAGCTTAATTATGGCAGTTGAAATCGATTATAAGGCTCTTGAAAAATTGGTACCGTCAGACTTAGTTGAAAAAATTAAAGAAAAAGTTGATTCTATCACCGAAGACCCATATCTATCAGACATACAGAAGTTTGAAATTCAAGACTGGGAGAATCACATAATGATAGGTATTTCTACTATAAGTTTGATCTATGTATATCAATATAACAAACGATACAAGGAATATGATATAAAGCGTTTATCTATTGCCGACTATTGGTTTATTAAGGACATGTTGGAAGGAGGCAAATGATGAAAAAATATGGCGGGATTTTGAGGGCTTGCAGAGAAAGAAAAGGGCTCACTCAAGAGGAACTCGCTCTCGAAATGAATGTGAATCAATCAGATATTAGTAAGTATGAAAGTGGTTCAAAAGAACCTACTTTATCAATCGTACAAGCTTGGTTATCAAATACGCAAGCAACAGAAGTATTAGTAGCATTTATGTGTGGCGTCGATGGTCTGAATATTATGCAAAGCATTATGCAATTGTTAGGAGGTTGAAAATGCTTAATACAATTGGAAGTTTAGTTATTGCAGCATTCGCGGGAGCTTTTTATTTCGGAGAAGACAATAAAATTTTAGCTGCAGGTTGCATCATTCTTGCTTTTCTATTTGCAGTTGGATATTTCGATCCTGATAAAGAACATAAAAAAAGTGTTAAGTAGCCGACCAAAGCATTACCTAACACGTGTATCTTTATATTTTTATTATACATCAATCCAGCCATTTTTACCACTGGAGGTTCGTGATGGAACAAACACATATTTATGATTATTTAGGAGCAATAGAAGATCCTATTTTTAATAAAATATCAAATTTAGAAGTTGGAAAAGTAGTTGATCTAGGAGGTGTGACGGTTTTATTAAATCAATTTGGATTGTACGAAGTGGAAACGGGTATTTCTCATGATTGTTTTCGTTCGAAAAAGCAAGTGTATGAAGGCGTTTCAAAGTATTTCAGTTTAATAATTTGGTAGTTTAGGAGGGATAGCAGTTGCGAATAATTCATAGAGTTCTATTGCCAGAATGGGCCTTTCAGTCACATGACAAAAAGGAAATAGAGTCAAATATTAAAGAGTATTTACAACGCTATCCCGATTACTTATTTGTACGTGAAGAAAATGGTTTTGCGATATGTGAACGTACATAAACAGCGAGGGGAGATCTTCGATGCAAGGATGGATAAAGTTACATCGTGAATTAATTAATAAACCTATTTGGACAGAATCAAGTCCAGAGCAAAAAGCAATTTTAATAACACTTTTATTAATGGCTAATCACGATGAAAAACAATGGGAATGGAAAGGAAAAAAGTATGTAGCAAAGCCAGGACAATTTGTCACAAGCCTTAATTCTATTGTGAAAATGGCGGGAATTGGGATCTCAATTAGGAATGTAAGGACTGCCCTTCATCGTTTCGAAAAGTACGGTTTTTTGACAAACGAATCGACAAACAGGAATAGGCTTATAACTATTGTTAATTGGGGAGTTTTTCAAGAGAAAGAAGTCCTACCGACAAAGAAAGCGACAAGCGACCGACAAACAGATGACAAGCAACTGACAACTAACAAGAATGTAAGAATGAAAGAATGTAAGAATAATAATAATAAACGTCACAAATTTGAAATTTGCGACATGCGTCTTGCAGAATTGTTTTTTAATAAAATTCGTGAAAATAACCCAAGTCACAGAAAACCTAATTTAAATAAATGGGCAAATGACATTCGGTTGATGCGCGAACGTGATAAGAGAACGGAAGAGCAAATTGAGTATTTGATTGATTGGACACAAACTCATGAATTTTGGCATGCAAATATCCTTTCACCAGCAAAATTAAGAAAACAATTTGACACTTTGGTCATGCAGGTGAAAAGAGATAAAGGTGAAAAATCAAAAGTAACTCCTATCACAGAAGCCAGAAGCGAAAAATATAAATACAATCTCGGATTTTAGGAGGGTTGATCATGCAGGCTATTAAAGATTTTGTTTTCAATCCAGAGCGAAAAATCATTAAAGAATTTGTTTGTGATGGTTGTGGTGAATTAGTTCAGCAAACAGAAATGATTATTCCTATTGGTCCATTAAAAGGTGAAAAAACGATAGCTGATTATGGCTGTAAATGCGAGGATATACAGCTTGTAAAAGAAACAATGGAGCAAGCAAAGAAAAATAGGATAAAAAGACTCCATCGTATTTTTGATCATAATTCCTTAATTAATAAGTCATTAAAAACGGCAACATTCAGAACATACAAGCCACCTACAAGTGATTTAGGAAATGCAAAAATAAAGCTAATGGAATATGCCAAAGAGTTTAAAAAAGATGAATCTAGCAATCTATTACTGGTCGGCGATTATGGCGTAGGAAAAAGTCATTTAGCTGTAGCCATAACGAAAGAATTAATGCAAAAAGGGGTTACTTGTTTATTTCTATCAGTACCAAAATTATTAACAAAAATCAGACAAACCTACAGTGGAAATACTGGATTCAATGAGGCTGATATTTTGAATTTAATTGAAAGTGTCGATTTGTTTGTACTAGATGATTTAGGTACTGAATACACAAATCTCAGAAAAGATGATGACAATTGGACTCATACCAAATTGTTTGAAGTTCTTGATAGTCGCTCAGGAAAACCGACAATTTATACAACTAACCTCACTGGTGAGCAGCTGAAAGAAAAGGTCAATTCTAGAAACTTATCGCGAATGATGGACGGAACGGAAGTCATAGAAGTGGAAGGTCCTGATTATCGTATGAGGGGGTTCAGAAAATGAAAACGGATATTTTAAAAGGTATGAAAAGCGTAATGGTTTTTGAACCTAATGATTCAAAAGCTGAAACAAAACGAAAATGGGATAACTGGTGGAAACACAATAAAGAAAGTGCTGTTGCTGATAAATTTGTTCCTGGAGTTAAAGAGACTAGAAAGATGTTGAATGCAAAATGAATACGAGGGGTTACGGTCCTGTATATATCGAAAAAGGAAAGGATTATGTTTTTTGTAACGAGGAATTAGAACCAGTATTTGAAAGGCATGCTCTTGAAGCTATCAGCGAAAAATGGAACAGGGGTTGTAGCATTGAACAAATTGCAATTGAATATGAAAGGGATCCGGATGAAATTTTTCTAGCAATTTTTCACCAAGCTAGAGAAGGAAAAATTGTGAGGAAGCTTAACTATAGAAAACCGATTAAGCACTTGAAAATAAAGAAAAATGTCCCAACTGTTATTGAATATGAAAACAGACGGTATGTTTATGAACCACAAAATATAAGGAGGTAGCACGGTGAAATCTATTAAAAGATGTGTCGATTGTTAAGCAATTGTAACTTGGAATAAACGTAGTAGCATCTGTGAAAATTGTTATGAAAAACGGTTGAAAATAAAAATCATAGCAGAAGACAGAAAAGTGGAGAGCCCACATGCGAGTTGGTTTTGATGATTTTTAATCAGGATCACAATTATCAAAGTTGTTCGGTTTGTGAGGATTTTGCGGATGATGGTGGTTTGAAAGATGGGAAATTTACTTGTCACCGCTGTTTGGATAGGGAGGATGAATGATATGGAATTTTTGATCGGTTTGTTTTACGGGATGATTTTCGGTTTAGTGGGTGGAGGTTTAGTTTACCTGCTGTGTAGACTGGTTGAAAAATAATTCTACGAAAAAGGGGGAATGGGGTAAGTTATGAAAATTACAGTGAATGATCAACCGGAACAATTTTATTTAGCATTTAAAAAGTGGATGCCTGCAGCTGGTCATGAAATAAAAGTGGGAAATTACCGTTTTTGTGCTATCCCAATTGGAAAAACGATCAACATTTCAGAGGTGACTAGTGGTGCAATGTTGATGAGAGTTCCCGTGAATTTAGTCGCATTTCAGTTGATGTCGACAAAAGAAGGTACAATCGAACATTTCTACACAATAGGTGAATCGATTAAACGCATCATAAAAAAACATGATTTTGACACCATGATTAAGGAGATGCAGAAAAAAACTTACGATCTTTTAGGAGAAATGCCATCTGTTGAAGATATAGATGTTACTGAAATAGAGAATTAACTAGTGCATGGTATGAAGGAGAAGGGTAGAGGTGAATGATAAATAAAAATGAAAAGTTAACAGCAGATGAATTTGAAAAACTCCTTGATAAAGCGCCCGACAGTTGTTTAATAACAGGACTTAAAAAATGTAATTCTTACGGGTTTGACAATCAAGTAGTATATCTTTCTGAACCAGCCTATGATGCATATACTTTGCCCTGGTACGTAGAATCAGAAAGGTGTTTTTACAGGGCTCGATTCGATATGGATGATGATTTCAGAAAAGAATATGAGTTTGTTTGTAGTTTAGAAGATTTAGAAAAACATTTTCATCCCAATTTAAAAAGAATTAAAGAATATTACGGTATTAACTAATTCACAGTTCGATTATTAAGTGAAGGAGGGAAGACATGGAAAACATTTGCCCCGCATGTGGTGAGAGTGAGTTGGAACATTGGAATATGGGCATCTATGAATGTCCAGAATGCGGCGCAATGATGCCAATTGAAGATATTATTAAAACGGGATTGACAGGAGGAATTAAGTTGAAAAATATAAATGATTTATATGAAGGAAATCCTTACATGGTTGATTTAAATGGTTTTGCAGAGGGGGCATTAGCTGCTAGGTTTAACGAGGAATTGAAAAAGGTTCTAACTAACATTGCGGATCCTAACACCGATCCCACGAAAAACAGAACGATAACAGTTAATGTAAAAATCCATGGCGATGAAAGCAGGGATATTGGTAATGTTTCCGTTGTAGTTAAATCTAAGTTACTTCCAGCAAAACAAGCAGAAACTAAGCTTATTATGGGTGCTGATGATAATGGAAATATAATTGGCCAAGAATTAAAAAGCGGAATAAAAGACCAGTTATTTATTGACGTTGATGGTGATGTTTCAACAGATGTTGGGGAAAAAGTTATCAATTTGAAGGAACAGTCGAATTGATTGAGGTCATTAAGGATAACAGGTATAGAGAATGCATAAATTGCAGTTCATCTGAAAATGTATTATTTATAAGTTTCGGGGATCAACACAATAATTCTATAAAGCTATGCTCCAATTGCATAGATGAATTAATAAAAAAAGTGGAGGAATGAAAAATGATTAAAGATGCATTGAAATACTTAGTGGGTATGGGGAAAGCAGAAATTCACAAGGAAAATGACCAAACTTTTTCAGACAAGCAATTACATCTGATAAAAAAACCAACAGCAGGTCCATTTGTTGTAAATACATTGTCAGGTCTAGTCGATTATTTACAATCAGATTTTGATGAAAAGTATAATTCAGACAATCCATTCATCGTCCACATTGTAAGTCCGACAGAGGTAAAAGTTGAATCACCTTTGAACAATGATGCTGGACGCGATTACTTTGTAAAAGCAGAGGCGTTAATTCCACATTTTCTTTTTGATAGTTTTCACGATACAGAAGAATTTAATATCAAGTTGCAGTCCTGTTTCGTTAAAAATGAAGATCGTGACATTATGCTGAAAGTTGTAGGAAATATCCAAGAGGATAACGTCAAAAATGTTAAGGATGACGGAATTTCACAGGCAGTTGTTGCAAAAGTTGGTGTTGCTTCAGTAGGTAATGTTGAAGTACCGAATCCTGTATCACTTGCACCATTTAGATCGTTTGTTGAAGTAGATCAGCCAGTTAGTGATTTTGTTTTTAGAATGCAGAATGGACCACGTTGTGCGCTCTTTGAATCAGATGGCGGTGCATGGAAGTTGGAAGCAATAAGCAACATTAAAACTTACCTCCATCTTAATCTAACGGAAGAGATTGAAAAAGGAGAAATTACGATAATTGCATAATAATTAGCCCAAAGAAGGCTTGTAATTTTAAATTGTGGAAGATAATAAATAAAAAAGGCAGGATTCCTCCCACCCATTCGACAAGTTCATTATACCATATGTGGGAGGAGTTCTGCTATGAGATTACAAGATATAGATATAAATCCTAAGACTAAAAGACTAGAAGTTGATATAATGGAAGAAAATAACTCGTTTGCCATTGTGGTGTGTGATGGTAAAGCTAGAATTGCGAAGCTTCCGAAGTATGGGGAGACGAAAATTATCACACACCAGGGGAAGGTGAAGAGAGTTAAGTGGGATGAGGGAGAAGAGTTTTAGAAATGAAACAAAAAAAGCTAGAAGAATTAATGAGAAATTCAAAGGATGCTTATAAGTATATGGGTAGTATTAAAAAAGAATATTTAGTAGGTAATACGGTATTCGATGAAAGGGGGTTTGTTTTTAAAATCAAGATAAGTCATTCTTATGAAGATATAATTTATCTGCTTAATGAATTGAAAGGTCATAAAGAAACGCATGGATTTCTTACAAAAGTGTTTTTTAGCATTGTTATACCAATGTACGTTGCTTTATTTGCCATTATTGGCATAGCTATCGGTTCTATTATGACTTTTATTAATGATTTATCTAGTAAAATGATAGATCTAAAAATAGAAAAAGAGGATTCAAATTTTGATGATGCAATTAATTTATTTATTCAAGGGAACTCGGATATTATGAGAAAAATTGGATTTGAACTAATAGCAGTTTTGATTGTTTTATTGTTCATGCTTTTTATTAGACATATAGGTTACAGTAAACGAAATCAGTATTTAGCTTGGCTAATTAGCGCTAAAGAATTAAAGGAAAATGAAATCAAACTGAGAAAATAAGTCCTACCAGCTATCTGGAGGGCACTGAATGACGCAATAGCGTTGTTTGGTGCCCTTTTTATTTCTATTAAAGAAAGGATGATGATCATGCAGCTAACATTTTTACCTGAGATCGATCAAGATGCAACAAAAAAGAATGTAGAGGAAGCATTGGAAAAATATCAGGTCATGTTGCTTATGGATCCGGAAGAGCATGAACCTAAAGTAACAGCATCATTCAGATTAGCACCAGCTGCACCAACTAATGAATTTCATTCAACAACTGAAGATGTTGCTCTTAAAAAAATCGACATCACAGAAAAAAGAAGAAACTATATTAATAGAATTAGAAAAGCTGTTAATCGGTTAAATTATCAAGAACGAACGATCATAATAAAACGTTACTTGAACAGAGATGATGTCTATGATTATGAAGTTTATAACGAATTGGGATTTAGCGAAAGAAAATATTATCGCATTAAATCACGAGCATTTTACAAGTTAGCATTTGCACTCAAAATAGAAGTCTATAAGGAGGGAGTAAAACAGTGAATTTTGTCAATCCAATTCGGGACCAGGATCGTATAGATGCTATGAAAAAATTTCTCAAAAGTAAATCTGAAAGAAATTATATTCTGTTTATGGTTGGCATAAATACAGGATTAAGAATTTCAGACATACTTCCACTTCGTGTGGGTGACGTTAATCGCAGACAATACTTTGTCATAACAGAAAAGAAAACGGATAAGCGTAAACACATCCAAATGACACCACTCCTTCGAAGAGAACTTAAAAAATATGTAGAAGGGAAAGAAGATGATGAATACTTGTTTACAAGCAGGCAAGGAGTGAATAGACCGATTGGACGTAGCATGGCCTATAAAATACTTAGGGAAGCTGCAGAATACGTAGGACTTGATAGTATAGGCACACACACTCTTCGCAAAACATTCGGCTATCATTTTTACCAAAAGTATAAAGATGTTGTTATGCTTATGGAAATATTCAATCATACGGAAGAAAAAACAACTCTTAGATACATTGGAGTAACACAAGATGCTTTAGATCAAGCAATGGAAAGATTTAAAGGTCTATAATTAAATAATATTTTACTGAAAGCATCCAATTGGGTGCTTTTTTGTTTGCTAGTATTACAGAATTATCTATAAAAACAACGTATGTCACTTATTAGTTCTTCTTAAAAGACGAGTGTGTAACTCAAAAACAGGAAGTGGGATAAAGTGTTGGTGCAATAGAGATTGTGAAGGTTCTGCGAGGTACACACACTCCTACTTATAGGTAACTCATATAGGATAAATAAAGCAATGGTGAAATGATGGCAGACTTTTGGCAGGAAAATGGCAGGTAGTTTCATGGAATGTATGTAATTATAGTAGTATGAGAAAGTTTGAGTTTGACATAGCTTTTTCCCTCCTTTGAACCACTCATCGTAAAATTGGCGATGGGTGGTTTTATTTACTATTTTGTCGTATTATGTCAAGAGGAGGGGATTGCGTGAAGAAAATATTATTATTATTATTAGTGTCAGGACTACTAGTGGTATCAGGATGTAGTTCAACGAATGATACCGAATTGACAGCAGAGGAAATTGTTGAACAATTAAAAGAATCAGGTTTACCTATTGAAAATGAGATTATTTACACAGAAGAGACAGACCCAAATGATTTATTGGGTAGACCAAATCAATATTCGAGCAAAGTGAATTTTGCAGATGATAGGATAGAACAATATGATGAAGAAACGGATCCTGTAGGGGGAACTGTGGAAGTGTTTGAAAGTAATAAAGATGCAAAAGAAAGACATGATTATATAGAATCTGTTAGCGAAGGAGTTGCTTTCTTGCAAGAATATATGTATTTAAATGGTAAAGTATTATTAAGAGTATCTTACGATTTAACACCTGAACAAGCAGAAGAATATAATACAAAACTAACAGAAATTATTGATTAGAAATATTATAGACATCTCACATTGAGGTGTCTTTTTCTATGTAAAGGAGGCAATATTATAAAAGTGCTTATTAGAAAAACAATAAAACATAAGAATAATTTGAAAATATTTACCAACTCTAGCATAATTGATTTAAAAGTGTGGGGGTTGGTTGTGATGAAGTTTGATTTATTAAAAAATGGTTGTGACTCTTTTAAAATTGCACATGAATTAATTAATCAATACCGCATTGGAGAAGAAATTCATGACTATCACTTGAAGGATATTGTTATATATATGAATCACGGAATTGAAATATTGATGAAGTATATATTGAGCAATAAAGATGAAGTGCTGTTGTTCAACAATATTGATAGATACGCTAAAGCCCGAAAGGAAATGAAAGATAAGGGTCACACAAGCGTCTTTAAGGCAGACTCAAAACTTCACACAATAAACTTAAATTCTGCAATAGAAAGAATAGAGCACATCCTTGATATAAAGATTGAACAAGAGTTAAAAAAACATATAGATGAATTGATAATTGTCAGAAACGAACTGATGCATTATACAACAGAACTTACTACAAGGGAAGCATTAAATTTAGTTGATGATCTTGAAATTTGCTACGAGTTATCGTATGAATTTTTTGCAACAAACATTGGTAGAGACGTGTTTGAGTCATCGCTTGAATTTGCTCGGAGAAAAAGCTCAAGGTTTAATGACTACTTAGTTTATAGGCAAGAAGAGAGCGATAAAGCCGCAGATGCGGCAATTGATAGCTATGAAGCTGACAGGCACGAACAATATTAAATTGCATTAATTTACCAACTATCCGATAATGTACATAACATATTATGGGGGTTGGGATGGAATGAAAAAATACTTATTAATGTTTGCAGCACTATTATTAATTACGGCTTGTGGAAACAAAGTCGCAACACTGGAAAAAGAAGGTAGTGCAGAAGAGCAACCGGAAGAAGAAAAGGAAGTTGAGGAAAATGAGTCAGATGAAGTTGAAGTGGAGGAAACGGATGACACTGTAGCGATCCATGCAAATATAGGCGAGGAGTTTGCTATAGATTCTAACCAGGTCGTTAAACAAATAGATGAGGCAGTTGCAGCAGATGATAAAAACCTTATAAATTATAAAATGATAGATGATTACCAAGAAAAATATATTGATAACATAATGAGCTTCACAGAAGAAGAAGAAAATCTATTTGTTCAAACAATGGTAATGATTGAAGTTATCGATGAATACTTCACTATTGAGAGCGAGAAGCGAGACTTTGAAATAGACATTAATAACTTCTATTACATTGTTGAAAATGGAGAGTAATATTTAAGACACTTACTTAATTGTAGGTGTCTTTTTTATATACAAAAAATTAAAAGGAGATGGGAACATGGCAGACAATAAGTCTTGCGAAGTAATGGGGATAAGCCCAGCTTTAAAGGTGCAGAAGAAAAAAAGGGTGTACAACCGAAGCCTAAAAGTATTGGAACGCTAACAGTGGACATTGATTGTTCAGATGCATTAAAAGGACTAAAAGCAGTTCAACGCGAAGCAAGGAAAGCAACTGCTGCACTGAAAGAGTTAGAAGTTAAACAAAACAATATGGGGCTTCCTATTAGAATGGAGGGTTCATCATGATTAAATATAAACCAATAGAAATAAACTTATTCAAAATGTTTATAGAATCACTCTGGCTTTCCTTAATGATAATCTGTATACCAGGGAACATATTCTTATTGGTGATGACAGATTCAATAGGTAGAACTATACTGCATTCCTTATTGCTTATGTACTTTACATCCGTATTAACAATTAAAGCATTTGCTTGGAAGATTAAAAATGAAAAGCGGGGTAGTTAGTCTATGAATAACAAAGTCTACTGTAACGATGGATGCCAAAAAGATTTCTATATCACTGAATTAAAAACAGAAGGTATTGAAAAGTTACCTGGCAATGTAGAACGACATTATATCGAATGTCCTAATTGTGGCCAACAATATACTTCATATTATTTAAATGACGATATGAAAAAGATTCAACAGGAAATAAGTGCGCTTAGAAAAAAGCTACCCGATTTGAAAGTAAAACAAAAGAATAAATTAAATAAGTTATCACGAAGGCTACAGTTCATGAACAACAAGTTAAAGACAGAGATTGAACAAGGTGAAATTAATGCAGGTAAATCGTAATGAAACGCCTAAACAAAAACCATTAAAACCTTGTAGAGAAATAGGCTGTAGAAATCTTACTAGAAAAACCTACTGTAAAATCCATGAAAAAAATAAAGGTGAAACAATGAGGAACTATAACAAGTATGGAAGAGATCCTGTCGTTGATTCATTCTATAAGTCCAGAGCATGGCAACGGGTAAGAAGGCTAGCATATGAGAGGGACAATGGTCTATGTCAACGTTGTAAGTCTAACGGTCACTTAGTCAAGGCGGATGTCGTGCATCACATTGTAGAGGTTAAGACTGATTGGGATCAACGATTAGAGTTAGACAATTTGGAATCTCTTTGTCACTCTTGTCACAACAAGGAACATAAATAGTACCCCCGGGGTAGAAAAATTTTAAATTTATTTTCCGTAGAGCGTCTGCCCCATAAACGCACACAAAAATCCGTTTATTAAAAGTTTTGAAAGGAGGTGTAATTGATGAGTAGACGAGGAAGACCTAAACAACCACTTTCGGTTATTCAAGGTAAAGGGAAATCAAATCATTTAACAAAAGAAGAAATTAAAAAACGTGAAGAACATGAAGTGTCAATGCGCGGGGATGTCGATAATATCATTGCCCCAAGTTATTTAACCATAAAGCAAAAAGAAGAATTTGACCTTCTAGCAGTTGAACTTGTGAAGTTAGATATATTTTCAAATTTAGATGTAGACAACCTTGCGAGATACATTGATTCACGAGACCAGTATATTAAAATAACACGTTCTTTGCGTGCGATGAAAACTACTGAAAAAGTGTTAGTAGAGACTGGTAAACTTGATGAACATGGAAAAGAAATTTTAAAGGAAGTCACTATTGCAAACAAGTCATATGGAGATTTACAAAGAGTTAGAAACACCTTGTTTACTGAATGTAGAAGTGCAGCGGGTGATTTAGGTTTATCAATTACATCTCGTTTGTCGTTGGTTATTCCTAAGAAAGATGACAACAAACCTAAAACAGAAGCGGAACGCCGTTTTGGTGGTAGGCTATGACGTTGTTGGAAAGAGTTTTTGATTATTGCGAAGACATACTAAGTGGAAATATTAAGGCTGGAAAAAAACATATATGGTCAGTTAAACGTTTTTTACGAGATTATGAGGATTGTCAGAATGATGACAGTTCTTTTTATTTTGACGAAAACGAACTTGAAGATTTTTATTGGTTCGCTCATGAATTTAGACACGTAGAAGGAATCATTGCTGGACAACAAGTAGAATTAGTTGATTTTCAGTTATTTTTAGCAGTTAACATTTTTTGTTTTAAGAAAAAAAGCAATGGCGCCAGGAAAATAAGAAAGGTTTATATACAACTGGGGAGAAAAAACGCTAAATCTCAATTTCTTGCTATTGTGTCAGCTTATATTACCTTTTTTGGAGATGAGAAACATCGAGCGTTTATTGCTGGTTGGACACGTGACCAATCATCAGAAGTATATGAAGCTGTAAGAACAGGAATTCAATCAAGTGAATTACTAGAGGATAAGTGGAAAGAAGCTTATGGAAAAATAGAAATTTTAAGGAATAGATCTGTTATTATCCCGCTATCGAAAGAAGCTAGAAAAACAGGTGATGGGAAAAACCCTTCTGTTGGTATTGTGGATGAATATCACGCACATGAAACTAGTGAGATATATGACGTACTTTCATCTGGTATGGTGGCACGTAAAGAACCTTTAATGTTCGTCATTACGACCGCGGGGTTCAATCTATCATTACCGTGTTACAAGGAATATGAATATGTAAGTAAATTACTTGATCCAGATATGCCACAAGAGAACGATGAATATTTTGCTATTATATGTGAATTAGATAAAGACGATGAAGGGAACCTTATCGATGATATTAAAGATGAATCAAATTGGATAAAGGCTAATCCTATCGTTGCCACTTATGAAGAAGGTATAGAAGCAATTCGTTCAGAATTAAAAGTCGCTCTTGAACAACCAGAAAAAATGCGTACATTTTTAACAAAAAATATGGATGTATGGATAGACTCAAAACCTAATGGATATATGAAAATGGGGAAGTGGAAAACAGCTATTATTACTCCAAGAGATGTTATTCCGCACCCTGTTTACTTAGGACTTGATTTATCGAGTACAACAGATTTAACAAGCATAGGGAAGGTATTCCAACTTCCAGAAAGAAAATTCATTGTACAACAGCATTCTTTTATGCCAGAAGAAAAATTAATCGAAAGAATGAACACGGATAATGTCCGTTTTGACTTATGGGAAGACCAAGGGTATTTGACAACAACGCCAGGAAGTGTTGTAGATTACAGCTATGTAGAGCAACATATTATAGACATGCGTGACGAGGGCTATAATATCGTTGAAATAGATTATGATAAATGGAACGCAACTCATTTAGTGCAGATTTTAGAAAACTATGGTTTTACTATGGTAGAAATTCCGCAATATTTAAGATATTTATCATTTGCGACAAAGGAATTTAGAAGTGGAGTTTATAGAAAGAATATAACGCATTTTGATGACCCTTTATTACATTGGGCTTTAAGTAACGCAGTAACAAAGATGGATGCTCAAGAGAACATAATGCTTGATAAAGAAAAATCTACGGAAAGAATAGATCCAGCTGCAGCGATTATAAATGCTTTAAGTAGAGCGATACATGGAGAAACTACACAAGATTTAAGCGGTCATTTCTTAAATAATTGGGGATTGTAGGAGGGTAAAGATGAAAATATTGCACATTAAAGTTAACGGTATTGTTAGTGATGATATTAAAAGCAAAATAAAAGAAAATGTAAAGGAAAACTTATCAGAGGGTTTGCTTATAACCGATGAAACATTAACTGTTGAAGTGTTAGAAGTTGATGATATAGGGGCGGAAATAATCAATATAGATAGTCATGTTATAGTGGAAAAAATTAACAAACAGGTAACCAAGCAACAAAAATCACATGAAGCTATTGAAAGGAACTTTCAATAATGGCTCAAACATTAAAACAATTCATATTATCTTTTTTTACGACATTCTTCACCAAATGGTTGGAGGATTTTTTTATTTTTACAGGATTAGGTTTGATTATCGTGAATACGTACTTAATCAGTGTGGTAAATTTGAACGTTTTGGCAGGTAACTACTTAACTGGATTTGTTTTAATTGTTATAGGTGTCTTCCTTGCCAAGCGATAGAAAGGGGGATGGTTAAGTGTGTTATTCAAAAGTGTATTAAAAAGTAGGAACGAATCAGATACAACTGATTTAAAGAATCCTGCCCCGTGGTTTATTAATATGTTTGGAAATCGATCATCAAGCGGTGAAAAGGTAACAGTCGATTCAGCGTTAGGCATACCAACTGTTTATAGGTGTGTGAATATTAAAGCTAATGCGGTCGCTATGCTACCGTTTCAGACGTTTAAACGAACAAATAAAGGTAGAGAGCGCGAACGGTCACATGCGGTAGCAAAATTACTAGAAAATAGACCGAATCCCTATCAAGGTCCATTTAAATTTAAACATTTAATTGAAACGCATCGTAATACTTGGGGAAATGCTTATGTAAATGTCGATTGGGGAGCAGATGGCAGACCAAAAGCTTTATGGTTACTTAATCCATCTGTTACTGAACCAATTATTGATGTTAACACTAATTTTCTATGGTATGTCACTACATTACCGAATGGAAAACAGGTCAAGATAGCTTATCATGACATAATTCATTTAACAGCATTAACTGCTGATGGAATTAAAGGTAAACCACCTATACAGGTAGCACGTGAAGCTATCGGAAGTTCGCAAGCAGCGCAAAAGTTTAAAGGTAAATTTTATAAGCATGGTGCATCGAATAGTGGATTCTTAAAGATTCCCGGAATGTTAAATTCAGAAGCTAAAGACGTGATTAGGGATGAATGGGAAAAAGCTAACACAGGTATAGATAACGCTCAACGAGTAGCGATATTAGATGCAGGATTAGAATTTCAAAGCGTGAGCATGCCATTACGTGATGCGCAATTTGTCGAGTCTATGAAGTTTGACAAGAATGAAATAGCTACAATGTTTGACGTTCCACCGCATATGGTAGGTGACTTAGAAAGGGCAACTCATTCAAACATCGAACAAGAGAATCTATCTTTCTTACAAAACACTATCAATCCTATTTTAGTTCAGTATCAAGAAGAATTTAGACATGGTTTGTTTACTGAAAGGGAGTCAGCAAGATACTATTTAAATTTTAACTTGGATATGATTTTACGTGCTGACACCAAAACACGAGGTGAGTTTTACAAAATTATGCTCGGTGAAGGCGTGTACTCTATAAACGAGGTTAGGGAATTTGAAGAAAAGAATGCTATAGAAGGTGGTGACGTGCATCGTGTCGATTTGAATCACGTTTCTTTAGAAATAGCAGATGAATATCAACTTGCTAAAGCGGGAGCAACGAAAGGGGGTAATGATGATGGATAAAGACACATTCGACTTATTGAGAGTAAAAACCTTTTTAGAACGTGACCCTAATGCAGATGTAATTATTATTGCGAATGGAAGAGAACTAGCTGATTCTTATTGGAAAAGAATCAAGGAACATCTAGGGATTGAAAAGCGACCATACATTATCACAAATGGGAATACGTGGGATGGTTACCCATTCGCAGATTCATTAGTCTTAAAAATTGGTAGGTGGTGGGAAAATAGAAATGCTAGAGAAGTCATGTTGCATACAAAGTTAGCTAAATTAACTCTTCCGATTACTTATATACCACCATTTGAAAGGGGGTGAGGATGATTAAAAATAAACTACACTATCCAATTGTAAACAGTGTCACTCCTATTAATAAGAATAAAAGTAATCTTATTACAGTAAAGAACCTCACCGACACATCGGCAGAACTTTACATCTATGGACAAATTGTCGATAACACAGATTGGAAGTGGGACGAATCAGATGTGATGCCGGATGATGTAAAAGAAGCACTTGAAAAGGTAGAGGGACTAGACGAATTAAACATTTACATTAACAGTCCCGGCGGTTCAGTATTTAGTGGATTAGCTATATACAATATGTTAAAGCGCAACAAAGCCAAGAAAATTGTTCATATCGATGGAGTTGCTGCATCTATGGCATCTATTATCGCTCTTGTTGGGGATGAAGTTTACATGCCATCCAATGCCTTTATGATGATTCATAAACCATTAGCCGGGTTATGGGGTAATGCCGATGAATTGCGTAAGGTTGCCAATGATCTGGACACGATAAATATTGGAATGACAAATATTTATAAGGAAAACTTACGTGAAGGAATTGATATTGATACTCTAACGAATAGGATTACTGAAGAGGTTGACGTTTGGTTAGATGCAGATCAAGCATCAGAATACTTTAATATAAATCTGACTGGAAAAACACAAATTGCAGCAAGTGCAGTTCATATGTTAGAGCAATATAAAAATGTGCCTAAGTCACTGTTGGAAGTCGAGTCGAATAATGAACCAAAGTCAGAACCGAAACCACAGCCGCAAAGCAAAACGGATGACGAGTTAGAAAAAATAAAAATACAAAACGAATTAGACCTGTTAAGTTTATAGGTCTATTTTTTATGGAGGTAATTAAATAATGAAAAATTTACGACAAGCATTAATGAACTTGAAACGAAATACTTTAGGTGTATTTGCCGATGCAGGAATGACAGATCGTGAAAGACAATTACGTCAAGATGTTTCTGATTTAAAAGATGCTGCACAAGCTTTAATGGATGAAGGAAAGCAAAAGGAAGCACGCGCGAAACTTGATGAAGCAAAGGCAAAGAAATCGGAACTTGATAACTTTATAGCATTACAAAAAGATTTTCAAGGGATTACTTTACCAGACGTAAATAACAATGGCGCACAGATGCAACCAGAACCAAAGAAGGACGAAGCGAAAGAATATAAAGGGTTGTTTTTCAAAGCTATTCGTGGAAAAGCAATGACTGATGAAGAATTAGACATCATGGACCAATATAAAGCTCGCTTATCTTCTAAAGAAGGTGAAGATGGCGGTTATATAATTCCTGAAGACATTCAGACTAAGATTAATAAATTGCGCCAATCTAGAGACGATTTAAGGCAATATGTAACTGTTGTTCCTGTATCTACTAATAAAGGTGCTAGAACGCTAGAAAAACGCTCTGAGCATACACCATTTGCACCGCTAAGTGAATACGGTGACCCAAATGCAATGAAAGAAATCGAATCACCGCAATTTGACCGTTTGTCGTATGCTATTGAAGATTATGCTGGATTCTTGCCAGTACCTAATAATGTTCTAGATGATGCCGACCAGGCACTAGAAGAATATTTGATTGATTGGATTGGCAAGAAAGGTAAAGCTACTGACAACCATTTGATTCTACAAGTGGTTAACGGATTTGTTAAAAAGAAGTTAGATGATTACAAAGGTATTAAGACAATTATAAACGTTGAATTAGACCCTGCATTCTTGGACGATACAAGAATTTACACTAACCAAGATGGATTTAACTACCTTGACCAATTAGAAGATGGCAATGGACGTCCACTTTTACAGCCAGACCCAACACGCCCAACTGGTAAATTACTTCACGGATATCAAGTTGTTGTTCTTTCTAATAAGACAATCAAAACCGAAGCTAACCTCGCTCCAGTAATTATCGGTGCGTTAGAAGAGGCAGTCGTACTTTGGGATAGAAAACAACTTTCTATCGACATGACTAAAGAAGGTGGACAGGCTTGGAGAACAAATACTACTGAATTCCGAGCAATTCAACGCGAGGATGTAACAAAGTGGGATGAAGAAGCAGTTGTCTATGCTCAACTTGATATTACTAAACCTGCACCAGAAGAAATTCCAGAAGGATAAAAGGAGTGGAGTGACTTGAAAGTTAAAGTAATTAAACGTTTCCGCGATAAGCATACAAAACAAGTCTATAATATCGATTCTGTTTATGAAGGAAGTCAATCACGTATTAAAGAACTTCAAAAATTAAAATTTGTCGGTGAAGAGATCAAAGAACAACCCTCTCTACTTGATGGCAATGTGCAGCAAACTAAAAACGCGATTACATCCGAACTAGGGCCTTATGAATTGAATCAATTGCTTCATGAGGAGAAACAGGACAAAAAACGTAAGGGTGTAATTGAACATATCGAATCACTGTTGGAGAGCGAGTAATATCGCTCTCTTCTTAATTGAGGTGATGTTATGACTAAAGAAGAATTAGAAAAATTAAAACGGTATTTACGTATTGATTACCTTGACGATGAAGAAGAGAACGACTTAAAGAATTTTTATCAACGTGCAAAAATAAGCATTAAAAATAAAGTTGGCCATATCGATTTTTCAAATGCCGATGCAAAAGAACAATTTGAGCAAGCGTGTGCATTATTAGTCGAACATTGGTATGACAACAGGCAAGCATTTAGGATTGGTAATGCATCCTATGAGATACCACATTCATTAGATAGTATTTTAAGGGAATTGCGTTACTGCTATGTGGGTGATTCAAATGAAACCAATTAATCCAGGTGATTTTGATCAGCGTTTGCTTTTTACCCAGCCACTAGAAAAAAATGAAAATGGATTTCCTGTACCTGGTACTGATATTTATTCAAAGGCATGGGGTGCACTTAAAACATTAAAAGGAAAAACATTTTATGAAGCTGCACAAACTAACCGTGAACATAATAGGGAATTTACTGTTCGTTATCAAAAAATACTCATGGATGGAATCAGGCCAAAACATGTAAAAATTAAATGGCGTGGCATTGAACATAAGATTGAATCAATCGAAAATGACGATGGACAAAACATTACAATGACCGTTTTTTGCAAGGCGGTGGAATAATGGAATTTGAATTTATTGGAATAGATGATTTGATTGATAAATTAGAACGAACAGGCCATCAAGTTGAACAGGGCAAGGATGAGGCCGTACTTGAAGGTGCAAAGGTTATGCAAAAAGCCACAAAAGAACGAGTGCCTAAACTAACAAGAAACCTAGAAATGCATGTTGAAATATCAGATGTCAAAGATGGAGAAGCAGAGGTTTATGTAGAACAACAAGGTAAAGCTTATTATGGATATTTCCATGAAGTAGGAACTTCTAAAATGCGCGCCCGTCCATTTATGGGACCAGCTTTTAATGCTAGTAAGATGAAAATTGAACGAGCAATAGCTGATAAGATACGTCAAAGGTTGATGGTATGAACAAGAGAATATTTGATGCACTAAAATCAGTCGATATTGATGTTGCATTTGAGGATTACGAAGGAAGCGATGATACTTACATTCGCTTTTTCTTTTTGCCACCTGTCCCATTTGATACTGATGATAATGAGCAATATGTTACTCATTATGTTCAATTAGACTTGTTCACGAAATGGGACTACATCCAGTTAACAAAAGAAATTAAACAAGCTATGAAACAAGCAGGATTTAAAAGAAATTTTGAAGATCAAAGGTACGAAACTGACACTAAATTTTTTCACAAGATTTTAAGATTTTACATTATTGAGGAGGAATAATGAATGGCAACTATTGGATTAAGAGATATTTACTTTTTCCCTATTTTGACAGACACAGAAGAAGAAACAACCTATGATACTGGAATAAGAATCGGAAAGGCCATGCAAGCCAATGTACAACCTAGTTTTAATAGCGCTGAACTAAGGGCAGAAGATGGGGTTGCGGCAACAGCGGATGCACGAGGTGTCACAACAGTTACAGTCCAAACCGACGACTTGTCCAAAAAATCACAATCCGTTATGTTCGGTAAGAAAATTAATAGCGATGGGGTTTTAGTTGATAGCGAAGATGACAGACCACCATATGGAGCATTGGCTTTTCGTTCAGAAAAAGCTAATGGCGCTTATCGATATGTTGTTCTTTATAAAGGGAAATTCACACTACCAGAATCGAATTACGAAACAAAACAAGAAACACCTGCATTTCAAACTCCAACAACGACAGGACGTTTTATTCGTAGAGAATCTGATCGACTATATGGAAATGATGCCGATGATGATGATTCAGAAATTGACAAGTCTATTTTTGATAATTGGTTTGATACACCTTACGAAGAAACGCCGGAAGCTTAGGAGGTAAAACATGCATTTAACATTATTAATTGATGGAGAAGACAAAACATTTACCCCAGGACATGTATCTGCAAAGTTTTTATTGAAAATGATGGAGTATGATCAAGAAATTGATTATAACGATATGTCAGTGGAAAATATTAAGAAACTTGCAGGATTTGTTAGTGATGTCTTTGGTAAGCAGTTTACGATAGACGAGTTCCTAGAGGGAATTAAATCTTATGAATTGATTAGTACATTCGGAAAAGTTTTTATTTTTGTAAGAACTGGGCAAGAGCCAAAAAAAGAAGTTGACGAGGGAAACGAAAAGGGGAAGTGACGCCAGAAGAAAGGCGTGCTTCCCTTATTGAATATGCAAAAACAATGGAAAACGAAGTAATGAAACCTTTATATAAAACACTATTAAAAAGTGGATGGACACTCGGACAAATAGACGAGATGGACATCCATTTTTATTTGTCTTTATATAGCGAAGAGCAAACTTACATCGATCAAATCAAATTATTCTAAGGAGGGAGTATATGGCTAATGTAGGTGATCTAAAAACAAAAATATCTCTTGATTCTGCACAATTTCAACAATCGATGGCTAGTGTAAATAGAGAATTAAGAGGATTAAAGCATGAGCAAAAAGCCGTTACTTCTTCTGGAACTGGATTTGCTCGTGGTGTTACAGAATTAAGATCTAAAGCAGATGTATTAAATAGGACACTTAAAGTTCAACGCGAACAGGTCGCTGAATTAAGACGCCGCTATGAAGAGAGTCGTAAGGCAACCGGTGATAATTCTAAAGAAACACAACAGGCTAATATAGCTTACCAAAAAGCTAAAGCTGAAATGAATAAAACAGAAAATGCTCTAAAAGGTATTACTGCTGAAATTCAAAGACAGACCAATCCGTGGAATAAATTAAGTAAAAGTTTAGATGAAACAGGTAGAAAAATGCAAGATATTGGTCGAGGGATGACTTCATTTGGTCGTTCTTGGTCTATGCGTGTAACTGCTCCCATTCTAGGTTTAGGTGGTGCTGCAGTAAAAGTTGGCATGGACTTCCAAGAAGGTATGTCAAAGGTCCAGGCGATTTCTGGGGCAACTGGTGAGGACTTTGAAAAACTTAAATCACAAGCACGTGACTTAGGTGCGACTACTCGTTTTAGTGCAACAGAAGCAGCAAGCGGAATGGAATTTTTAGCTATGGCTGGATTTGAGACTAATGAAATACTAGATAGTATGCCGGGTCTGTTAGATTTAGCTGCAGCATCTGGTATGGACTTAGGACGTTCTGCCGACATCGCGTCCAACATTTTAAGTGCGTTTAAATATGAGGCGAGCGAATCTGGTAGGGTTGCTGATGTTTTAGCTGCAGGAGCTGCAAGCGCCAATACTAATGTTGAACAATTAGGTGGAGCTGCCAAGTATGCAGCACCTGTTTTCTCAACTTTAGGATTAGAAATTGAAGGTCTAGCTGCATCTGTTGGATTTATGTCAGATGCAGGGATTCAAGGGGAACAAGCTGGACGTCAATTGCGACAAGGATTATTAAGGCTTGCAAACCCTACTGGTGAAGCAGCAGACCTTATTAAAGATTTAGGAATTAAAGTATTCGATGCTGATGGAAATATGAAAGAAATGCACCAGGTTGTTGGAGAACTTGAAAAAGGTTTAGGCGATATGGATTCCAAAACTAGAGCTGCATCCCTTGCTATTTTATTTGGTTCAGAGTCGACTGCTGGATGGTCTACGCTACTCGATCGTGGTTCAAAGGAACTTGAAAAATACACCAAGGAACTAGAGAATTCGGAAGGCGCAGCTGCAAAAATGGCAGAAATTATGGAAGATAACGCTAGAGGTGCTTTACGTGAATTTAGATCGGCTGCAGAAGAAGCGGGTATTGCATTTTCTGAACATATTATTCCAGCACTAACAGATGGGATTAAGTGGGGTACTGAATTAGTTCGTAAGTTTGGAGAATTAGATGACAGTACTCAAAAGAACATAATAAAAATGGCTGCATTTGCTGCAGCAGTTGGTCCTGTTGTATTAGTAATGGGTAATCTTGTTACTGGTGTGGGTGGACTATTACGTGTAGGTGGTAAAGTAGCAGGAATGTTAGGGAAAGCTGGTGGAGCAGGACTACTTGGTCGTATTGGCTTAATGGGGAGTGCTGCAGGTCCTGTTGGTTTAGCTACGGTTGCTATTGGTGGGCTGGCTACTGGCTTTTATTTACTGCATAAGGAATCTAAAAAGAATAAAGAAATCAGTACCGAACTAGCTGAATCTTATAGATCGCAGGCTGATGAACTCCAAGCACTAGTTGATGAATACAATGAATTAAATATGAAAAGTAGGTTAACTACAGAAGAATTCGGACGATTGATGGACATTCAATCCGAACTAAACAGGACCCAGAACCCAGCCTTAGTTGCGGAATTAAAAGATGAATATAAGGAATTAGCAGAAAAGTCCGGAATGACTAAAGAAGAAATAGAAAGACTAATTGAAGCTAATAATGGGATCATTGAACAATCTCCACAAGTTGAGAAATCTTACACTAAACAGGGTAATGCGCTTGTAAAATCCACAGATGCAGTACAGAAATATATTGATAATTTAAATGAAATGGCCATGATTGAGTTAAAAGCCGAGCGTGCGAAAGCATTAGAACGTGAAGCAGAGATAATGAAAGAACAAACGAAATTACGAGAAGAATTAGCTATTATTGACAATGAATTAAAATTCTTAACTGATGCACAGTTAATGAGTGAAGAGCAGAGGGTTTCCAGACTCCAAGAAATTGAAAAGGAATTACAAAATCAAAAACTTACCCATAATGAAATTTCAACATTAGAAGAAGAAAGAGTGGCATTAAATCAAGCGCAACTTGGCGAAGTTAGAGATATGATAGATGGGTTACAAAAACAACGTGATGAAATTGTCAAAAAGATCGACTTGAACAAAGAAGACTTGGAAAAATTACAACTGATTGAAGCGCAAATGGCTGATCTAATTTTATCAGAAGTTGACCTAAACTTTGAAAAAGGAGAGGGTCTAAAAAAATTGGATGAGACCATCGAAAGTTTAAAGGAACAGCGATCCGAAATTTTATCCAACATGACAGAAGAAGAAAAACGTCTAGGTCTATATGACGATACATTAGAACATTTAAATAAATCAATAAGTAAACATGAAGATGTAAGGGATAGAATTAAAGAAGAAGTTGGCTACCAATCAGAAGCTAATAAGAAAAAAGAACAAGGAAATGATCTTCTTGGTAAGAGTAACCGTTTTTTGATTGACGGTAAATATAACCTCAAAAACATCGGAAAAGAACAAGATAACACAAATAAAAAGATTGGCGCAGGTAGAAAAGAAGCGCAGAAGATGAATAAGGAACTCGACAAAGATATAAATAAAACTATAAATTTAAAACCGTCACCTTCTATAGCTAGTTTAGATGGAGCATTAACCAAGCCGTTAAACAGAACAATAAAACTTAACACAGCTGTTGGAGGCGGTGCTGGCCTAGGATATAAAGACGGTACTCCTCCCGGGGGGCATCCGGGGGGGTTATTTATGGCTGGAGAAGAAGGCTATGAATTAGGTCGTTTAGGTAATCGTTGGGAGATGCTTAATTTTGGCATGTACGACAGACCAGCAGGATATGAGGTCTTTACCCATAACGAATCAAAACGGATTTTAAGAGCATTAAATAATATGCCTGGATATGCTCAAGGTACAAATATGGGTGCTGAAACGAATAGAATTGTTAACCGATTAAACCAGCCTAAACAATCAAATGACAGTCAGCCACTTGTAATCGAGCTTCATGTTACAAGTGAAATAGATGGACGAGTTGCAGGACAGGCAATAGAACGCTATGTTACAGAAATACAAGATCGGAATAAGGGGGTTAGGGAGAATTTTGCGTAAATCAATGACATTTAATGGACAAAAAAAGCCTTGGCTTCACTTATTGGAAGGTAGGCAGAAGTCACCCTTTGCTCCAATAAGAAATAATTTAATTAGAGTTAATGGAAAAGCTGGTGCTTATGTTAGCGGCAAAGAAACAGATGTTTTATATATTACACAGCCGATTGGATTTGTTGTTGACAATGATGAACATGCACTCCAATTAAAGGATGAATTAGCAGCATGGCTTGTCACCAATGAAGCTGTACCTTTAGAATTTGATGATGAACCAGGTCGAACATATTACGCTGAAATTGAAGGTACCATTGAAGATTTTAGTAAATTTGTGGATCAACGTAGAGGGGTAATTACATTTCTTTGCGCTGATCCGTATTCATATGGACCTGAAAAAACATTAACCTTCCCAGCCGATATTGTAACTATTGAAAATCAAGGTACAGCTAAAGCAGATCCAATATTTGAATTAGAAGCTACGAAAAAAACTACATTTGCGATGGTGTCAAATCAAGACGATGAATATAACCTAGTTGGACAACCAGTTGATGAGGATGGACACGAACAAATTATTGATAAACGTGTTAGTGTATTATACGAAAACGGAAGTATGATCGATACGTGGTTACCAACATCTGATATGACAGATGATTATTTTATTGATGTTAGTGGTAGTATGATGACCGATGATGCAGGGATTAGAACCCAATCTTACGGAACTGGTAATCGGATGCATGGACCAGCTGTTATGAAAGAACTACCAAAAACCCTACAAGATTTTGAAATTGAAACAACGTTTGATATTATTTCAAGACGTCCAGAAGAAAACTTCCGAATGGAAATTTACTTTCATGATGAAAATATGAATATGTTGGGTAAATTAGGAATCAAAGATGATAATAGAAGTTATTTACGTAGACGTGGTTTAGGACGTGTTGGTCCATATCGTGGTAGTGGTTCTAAGAATGGTTATGCAATTGGTAAACATAACTACTCCTACGATGATTCAAGAGAAACGACACTAATGTATCTACGCGTTAAACGAGAAGGGAAAAGGTACACTTTCTATATTGCAGAATGGTACAACAGAAAACACAGACGCAATATTACAGCTACTTATAATGATGTAAATAACCTGTATCAAGGGAAATTGAAATATATAACGCTATTCATCGGTAAATACCAAGACAGACCAAATCCTGCTAGATTAAGAATTAATAGCGTAGAAGTGTTTGAGTTAGCAAGAATTGTCGAAGATCAGACACCTTACATTTTATATCCTGGTGATGTTATAGAATTTGATCATGCTGAAAAAGACATACGACTAAATGGAGAATCAAGGAAGGATCTAAAAAACTTTGGTGCTTCTTTTTTTACGCTCAAAAAAGGTGAAAATATGTTGATTGTGACACCGGAGGATAGTTTTAATACGAAGGTCACGTTTAGAAACAGGTATTTGTGAGGGGGTGGGAGAGTTGATGAGAAAAAAAGAGGTCACAGAAGTGACCAAAAAGTTGAGAGTTTTTATAGACGGGAAGCTTCTAGCTGTTCAACTATTTCCTCAAGTCGATCTACAATCTCAAACTTGTCAGAAATAGTATCATAGTATCTTTTAGTGAATTCTTTTATGAATAGTCGTTTGTATTGTTCGCTAATAACTTCAGCGACATTTTCCGGATCAATTTTTGACTGAACACCACCTTTAGTTAAAACGTCTGCTGATTCTTTGATCAAATCATTAATTACTTCCATGTGTGATAACTTTATTATGTCATCTAAGTTAATTTTGTTTTCTAATTTCATTCTATTCACCTCCCTTATCGTCATCATTCGACATAAGGGGTCAAAAGTCCTGCAAGAAAGGAGGATACTATGTCACAGATTCATATTTTAGACTGGCAAACAGACGAAATACTAGATTATATCATTAGCGATGATATTATAACCGATAGTCATAAACGATCGCTTGAAGATAATATTGAAACATTTGAATTCATTGCCTTTGCAGATCGTTCATACTCTCAACATTTAGAAAAGAGAAACAGAGTTATTATTTCAGATGAAGATGGTTCTTATCGTGAATTTGTCATGTTTGAAGTACCGAAATATCGTGATACGGAAGGTTTAAAAGTACAGGTGTTTTCCCATGCTTCATATCTTGAATTAAAGAAATTAAATGTCATATATCCGAATACATTTAAAGGCACAATCTCACAACATGCAGGTAGAGCCTTAAATAAAACAGGTTGGCAAGTCGGCACCGTAGAAGGCACTGGTGATATAACGATAAATATAAATGAACATATAAGTCCGTATGAAAATTTACGTGAAATCGTTAAAGAGTTTGATGTTGAATTACATTTCCGTATTGAAACAGACGGTAGAAAAGTAACAGGTCGCTATGTTGACTTTTTAGAACGTATCGGAGAATGGCAAGGTAGAGAGTCCAAGTTCAGCAAGGATTTAGTTGGAATTAGACGTGTGGAAAAGCAAGATGTTGTAACAGCCCTTTTAGGATTAGGTCCCGAAAAAGATGACGGTTCACGAATTGAGGTACTGGTTGAAGACTTTGATGCACTTGAAAGATGGGGTTGGTATGATGACCATGGTAATCTTAATCATTTAATTGAAGCATATGAAATTCAATCAGAACGTAGCGAAATGACTGTAACAGAAGCAAGACGTTATACACGTACTGCATTAAATAAACGTATAAATACGCAAGTAACATATGAATGTGAAATAGTTGATTTAGAACAAGTACCGGGATTAGACCACGAAAAAATTAGATTTGGTGACACGATTAAAATAAAGGATACATCGTTTAATCCACCACTTTATGTAGAAGCACGAGTATTCGAACAAGAAAGATCAATTAAATCAAATGAGAAGAAAAGCATTGTATTAGGTGACTTTATCGAATACACAGAGGAACAGGTTCATGCCATTTGGGAGCAGCTAAAAAAGCAAATACAAAATAGAGTTAGCTATTACGAAATGGTTGAACATACCTACGATAGATTAACCATTGATAATAAAGACGAGAAAGTATTCGAGGATGGCAAAACATTTGCTGAAGCAACAGGAATTACTGCTGAAAAAAATGCTAAAGAATATGCTGTAGAACAAGATGCATTAATTAAAGTTGACGTTGAATCTTATGCGGAAAAAGTGTCCGAACAAAAAGCTAACAGTGCATTAGATCAAGCGAAGTTGTATGCTGTAGCAAAAGAAGTTTATGAAAATAAAATGCAATCTATTGCTAACGATATTTCGGAAAGAGCGCCTATTGAGTATGTGGATGGGCAACTTGTTCATGCGATTGATAATCTGCAAATTGGTGGAAGGAATTATATAAGAAATGGCGATTTTAGTCAAGGTTCTGACAACTGGCTCTTATCTATTACTGACATTTATAGTAATAGAGTTGTTAGTGGAGATGGGTATATTGGAAGTAATTATGTTGAAAGCACAGGGTATGTTATTTTAAGACAAGATATAGTTTTAAAAGAAGGCACTTATACAGCTAGCTTATATTATCAGATTTTATCAAATGAAGATAATAGACCTTTGCTCCAAATTCGTATTATGGATGCAGACAACAATACACTTGCTTCCTCGGATCGAAAAGCAGAAGTTACTAGTGGATGGGAAAGGCTTCAAGTAACTTTTACAGTTACAAATGAGACACGCCAAATACAGATTAGGTCTAGTGGAAATAGCCCAGATTTTAGAGGGGATGAGAAAACACTTACTGATGCGGTTCAAATAGAAAAAGGCAACAAAGCCACCGATTGGAGTCCTGCACCAGAGGACATGTTCTCGGAAATTGAAAAGAAAGCAGATGGCTCTACTGTTTATACAATAGAACAAATAGACAATCGTTTAAATAACTATGTAGGAATAACCAAATATACAACAGATCAAAATGGTATTATAAATTATTTAGATGATTATGGCACCCGTATCGGTCAAAATGAGGAAGCTATTGGTCTTAAAGCTGATGATAAGAAAGTAGACCTAATAAATAATTCATTAACTGAGAAAGTCGGTGAGATTGAGACTACCGCAGAAGGTGTTGTTACTAGCGTTAGTAAAGTTAGGGCTGATTTAGATGGGCTTGAGTATGAGAATAGGAATTTGTTTGAAGGTGGGGAATTATCTAAGTATACAGGGACTGGTAATCGTGCCGAACACATGTATTACGCCAATATCAATCATGCTTTAGAAAAAGTTAATATCGGTGACACAATTACAATAAGTTTTGACATAAAAATGGTTAAAGGGGATAGAATTCAAGTTTATTGTTCGAATAGGCGGGGCGAGCTTTATTTTAACCCTTTGAAAACCTTTACTAACATTGGTACAGAAAAAACTAGATTAAGTTTTCAGACCGTTGTAACAAGAAATACAGGAACAGTTCATCCTAATGGTACGGATATAGAATTCTATAGCATATATGATACATCAGATTGGTTTACCGTTAGTAATCTTAAAATAGAAAAAGGCAACAAAGCCACCGATTGGAGTCCTGCACCCGAAGACGTTGGCGGTGCAATATCCAGTGCATTAGGCGAAATAAAGACACTAGCTGGTAAAGTAGAACTTAAAGCTAGTCAAGATGATCTAGATTCGGTCGAAGGACGTGTCAAATCGGCAGAGGGTAAATTAGATGTTCTACCAGGAGAAATCAATGCTAAAGTATCAAAGAATGGCGCATTTGGTGAACTTAATTTGTCACCGGATAGAGCATTATTAGATTTTGACAGAGTAAATATAACAGGAAAGCTTGAAGCCAAGCACATTAAATCACTTGCCGGATTAAATATTAATGATCAATTTGTAGTTAATGCACAAGGGAAAGTTACGATTGGTAATAACCGCGTAACGATCGATGATAGAAGTATATCGATCACTCGTCCAGACCTCGCGGTTTGGATGACTGACGGAATGACTCGTAACGATTATGCAATAAGTAGTTATGATCCGCACTTTATGGAAATGGGGCGAATGTCAACAGGGGGACATCGATTTGAAGCTTTCTATCCAGACAATGGATTTTACCAACAAGAATATGGAAGTTTGGATGGTAGAGGAACTCCTTCTGTTTTAACAGAAGATATTAGAGATTCTACCAGGCATTATACAGTTAGATTCCAAAGATACGAGTTCGTTCATAGTGCAAGGTATTTAAGAATCACTTACCAAATTGCTGTAAATAGTAAAGTAGGTAAGCATAGGTTACATTTACGTGAAGAAACATCCGCACCCTCAGGATATACAAGTATGTTTTATGATGAAATCTATGAACTTGGCGATAGGGGTGTAAAAGATATAATAATAGACATGGGTAAACCAAGCTATGAAGTCAGAACGATTGATCTTAGAATCGGATGGAATTTATCGTGGAATAATGCAACACAAATTGCTCGATTTAGAATACCGCGTGTTGTTCAAACTGACTTTTTATAAGAAGGTGATTAAATTGATAGAAACGTATTCGAGAAATGCACCAGGACGAATTAAAGTCTTTTTTGTTTTAGATGAAAATGATAATGTTACCAGTATAAAAACTGGAAATAGAGTTGTTAGCACAGACCAAGGCTTTCAGTTTTTTGTTGATAATTATGTAGCAGATCAAATCGACAAATGTGAATTATATTTAGATGGTTTCACTCCAAAATTAAGAGTTAAAGAGGGTGAAACTATTTTTGTGCCTGAACTGTCTGAGAGGGAAAGAGAAATTGAAAGATTAAAATATGAGTTGGAGGTATTGCAAAATGAAGAGGAAGTGATAAACGCTGAATAGGCGTTATTTTTACGACTCAGTCAATCATGTAACAAAATCTTTACCATTTTATTAAGTATTGGTATGCTTAGTAAAAAAAGGTGGTGTCTGAATTGAGTATTTATAATCATATGCAAAACCCTAGCGCGAACAAAGCTACATGCGGTAAGTGTAAAAAGCCTTTTACATGGTCAATTCACGGTGATCATTACCCTGGGAATAAAATGACAGAGTATATCGAATGTCCATATTGTGGAGAACAAAACGGCAGTATGAGGACAAGTGGATCTATATATAGTTCTAAGGTAGGTAACTAGGATTACGATATGCAACAAGTGTTGATTCAAATGTGTATTTTTTATGGTTAAATTTCCCTTCTTGTCGTATGATGGGGACAAGGAGGGAAATATGGTGGTTGACTTGATTGAATTTCTAAAAGACTCATTTACTGATGCGGAATCGAATTTGATAATTAAAAAGGACAATGAAATGTTACAAGAGGCTTTATATGTTCCTGTTGAATCTACAATATTAATAAATGAAATACTGATGAAAGAGAGCGCAAATGAAAATCATATTGATATAAAAGAGTATGCATCAATAATATATTTACATGAAGTAGGTCATGTTCTGGATCCTGATTTGAATGATATTGACACACAAATGACAAAGGCGCTAAAAAATATTTACGATAATGGTTTTAATGAAAGGTTGTTTAACAAGTATGCGTTTAATAGTTATAGTGCAGAAGAAAATGCATGGGAAATCGCAAGGAATTTAATAAACGATGATTTTTTAGAAAATTTCTTAAAAATTAAAAAAGAGTCTCTAAATCTTCATAAGAACATATTGAAAAGTGAAAAAGAACTTTTGAAGCTTGATAATAGAACATCTTTGATATTTCAATAAGAGTAATCTTTTTCAACACTCACATCTGTGGGTGTTTTTTTATGCCAAAAATTAAAATTGAAGGGTGAGATAAATGGATATGGTTGCATTGTTAGAAGGTTTGACACAGGTAGAAGGAATACGATTAATAATCGCATTACTAGCAATTATTATCGTAGCAAGTACGACTGATTTTAGTTTTGGATGGGTAAATGCTAGGTTTAATAGCAATGTTAAATTTGAGAGTGGCATTGCTCTTTACGGAATCATTAAAAAGATGATGTATTTTATCGTATTGGTACTCTTTATGATTGTCGCATTTTTACTTGTACCAGAAAAGATTGCGATACCAGCTGTAGTTACACTTTTTATTGGATATTTAGTCAGTGAAATAAATTCGATTTTATCACATCTAGAATTGACGGAAGATGGTAAAAAAGGTGAATTATTTAGGACGTTTATTTCAAGAATCTTAAATGGAGATAAGAGTAGCGAATAAATCGTTACTCTTTTTAAAATTTAGAAAGGGGATATTGAAATGTCTGTTGAAAATTTAGTAAATAAGGCGTTAAATCGTATTGGAAACGTGCATCCAGTAATTAAAAAAGGTGCTGAAGAAATTATCAGACGTGCTTATAAAGAAGGTATTTATGTTTTGTTTAGCGATGGCTACCGATCACATGCTGAACAAAATAAACTGTATGCAAAAGGGCGTACTGCACCAGGCAAAATTGTTACAAATGCTCGGGGCGGTCAATCTATGCATAACTTTGGATTAGCATTAGATTTCTTTTTGACCAATAAAGCGGGAAAAACCGCTAGTTGGACTGTGAATGCAAACTGGCGGAGAGTGGTGGAAATTGCAAAGTCTCTTGGATTTGAGTGGGGTGGAGATTGGAAAAGTTTTAAAGACTATCCGCATATCCAAATGACAGGTGGACTTTCTTTAGCGCAATTGCGAGCAGGAGTGAAACCTAATATCTCACTGAAAACACAAACTTACACGCCACCTAAAACGCAAACTGGTTCTGCTACAGTGACTAAACTTAAAACGAATACCAAAAAGGAGACTTACCCATTACCAAGTGGTATTTTAAGGAACGGATCTCGAGGGAATAACGTTAAACAATTACAACGCGCCCTTAATGCTGTTTACTTCAAGTGCGGTGCTGTTGATGGAATACTAGGACCTAAAACAGTGGATGCAATTAGACGATTCCAGATGGTTTACTTACCGTATGAAGTTGATGGGGTATATGGTCCGAATACACATAAGAAGTTACAAGCAGTGCTTAAATCGAAAGGATATTAAGTAAAAAATAATTTTGGGAATAATTTATGTTGTTTTTGACAAATAAATAGAGGGCTTAATTGCCCTCTTTTGTTTGCTGAAATAAGTTACATTATGGTGTGTTTATCCCTAACTAGGTTAATAACGACATTATTAAGATACCTCGATAGTTGGATTGAATGTAGTTACGGCATCTTCAAATCTTTGTCTATTTCTTTTTCTAATAAAATCAGCATTAAAAGTAAAGAAGATTTGACCTGATTCACCTAATACGTAAGCATATTTGTTCGTTTTAAGTTCACTTTTTCCATCACTGTCTTTAACCCATTCTTTAACAGCCCTTACTTCAATTCGGGAGACCTCATTTAATGAAACTTCATCTTGTTTTTTAATAATAAATCCATGTTTATAATATAACATTCCGTCTTCAACTATTACTTTTTCAACCTGACCACCAATGGCGAAAGCCACAGGTATGATATAAAATACTAACACCCAAATAGGTACAGACCCATCTATAGAATATATACCCCTAAATGCTATCGACATAATAACAAAGATTGCAACAGGTAGGATAATAACCACAAAAAAGTTTTTCTTGAATACTTCTTGATGCATAAAAAACACCTCTTTTATCTTGTTTAATTAGATAAAATATAACAAATGAAGGTTAAGTTTAGGTTAACAGCTTCAATATATTTCCTCTTGACAGCAGGAACAACCGTTCTTATAATTGAGTCAAGGAGGGGAACGAATGTGCGTAACGAATTAATAAAGTATGTAAAATTAAATAGAACGTTGCAGATCATGTACATGGACGATAAGAGTAAAGTAACTAAGAGGACTATACGAGTTCTTAAAATCAATAGCGCTACCTTTACAGCATATTGCTATTTACGTGGAGCAAGACGTACTTTTAAAATTAATAATTTGTTAGCCATTGTCCCTATAAAAGAAAGGGCGGTAGTATGAAAGTTAACGATAGAGGTACGATGAAATGGACATCGATCATGTTGCCTGAACACATCGAAGCATTAAACAAAATGTGGGAGGAACAAGATCATAAAGAAATGCCTGAAATCGATGAACAGCAGATAGCAGAAAATAATCTGTTGCTGCAGGATGCGTTAGAAAATGATTTACAGATAAGGATTAAGTATTTTGCAGATCACGACCATAAAATTATTGTTGGGTATTTGCTTCATATCGATATCTTAAATAAAAGATTATTTCTAAATGATATTGAAATAAATTTAGAACATATAATAGAAGTAACTTTATTATGACCCGTTGAAGGGTTATTTTTTATGAAGAAAAAAAGACGCTTATTTGCGTCACTCCTATTAAATATTATGCATCTGTCCACGCTCATTTTGTTTGCCCCAAATTTAGCCCCAATTAGCCCCTCAAAAACAACTTTAGATAGAAACGTATGTTTTTATGAATTTCATTGAAACCCTTATATATCAAAGCTTTATATAAACTAAATACATACGTTTGATGACCATAATTATTATACATTATAATATCAATACTAGTAAATTAAACTCTTTACGTATTGGTATATCAATGATCGTAGGAATTACTCCATTTTCCAGCCTAACTTAGGTCCAAATCGGTTATTTTTAACAACTTATTCCGAAATTTTTTTAAGTCGATTGCTAAAAGCTGTCACAGTTTTGTCACCATTTACTTTTTCAACTGAATGAGCATAGACGCGATAAATCATTTCCAAGGAGCCTCCCAATCGATCCGCTATGTCCGTAGGTGGAATAAGTTCATCCATTAATATTGTAGCATAGTGTAACGTAATCCATCTGGAGCTAACCCGAAGCTCTTATCATCTACTTTTTGATAAATACCTGTAAAACTATGATTCATACACATTGACTCCATATCAATTGCCTATACTTCTAACGGTACGTAAATCCTTGGTACCATTCTTTTAAAAAAATAATAATCTTTTCATCAATTGTTGTTTGCTGTAATTTCATTTTATCCATCTCGTTTTTTACGTGGACAGATGCTTATACAGGATGATGAATAGTACTTTTTCCTTTACTGGAAACAATTCATTTAAAGTTATTATAAACAAGCGATCTTTCAGCTACAAGATTTGAGTGGTTTTGTATTCTATTTTTAATTATTTGTAATCTTATTGCACATATTCTTACATTTAACAGCAAGAGCGTGCGCTAGATAATAACTAGAAAGGTCATATGGTTTAATCATGTAGGGGAGGGTAACATTATCATAAAAAAACCGTTTCCCACTCAAGCGTTGACGTAAAGGTTTATTCGTTTTTGGTTCTTCACCGATATAGGAAAATAAGGTAACATCATTCTTGAAAATTTTGTTCTCGTTGTTTTGCTGAACTTAAAATGGCTCCTAAAAAAGAAATTAAGCAGTAGCAAGTTTACCATCTCATAGAAAATTTTTGTTTAAAAAGTTTTATCTAAAAGATGGTTGGATTGTATGTTTTGGCAGAGCAAGATCCTGTTTCAGGAACTTATATAGAAAAAAACGACAATTATTCATTTGAGGGATATTGCTTTTTCTTTTTAGAAAAGATGGCGTTTAAATGATCAAAAAATGAGGGAGGGGATAAAGGATATGAAATGTCACATAATACTTTGACATTAACTTTAAAGTGGTTTTAAAAAAATCTAGAGGAATAGAACATTCACTCTAGATTTTTTAATGACACATTTCTAAAATTAACTTGTTTGTTAAATATAATATTATTGAGATTCAGGAAAACGAACCTTTCATTACATAATAAATAACTTACGGAGGATCAACTTCCATCGATAAGGGGAAGAGATTGAATCCAATACTAGCGGGAATTATGATGCATTCCTTGATACATTCCTTGTTGCATCCCATGTTGCATCCCTTGATGCATACCATGTTGCATTTCGTGGTGCATACCATGATGCATTCCAGGATGCATGCCATGTTGCATTCCATGTTGCATTTCGTGATGCATTCCAGGATGCATCATATGATGATGGTGATGATGGTAATGATGGTGTACATGTCTTGTTTCATGATGTTGATGTGATTCTTCACCGTTCATTGCTTTCACTCTCCTTTTGAAAAAATAATAATCTAACTAATTACATGCTATGACACTAATGTCATAAAGGCGCATGTCTACTTTGAAAATTCCCATAAGAATAAAACTGAGAATTCAATAAATGGAGGATTCTTACATAGAAATTTTTACATTTATATTGACCAAGCTTCTCCTATTTATTCAGGAGGATGTCTTATGATCATAGGTAAAAACGAGAAGGTTGCTAGCTGTTGCAGTTGGTAGAGAGACAAGGGATCGAACAGTGGAAATTATCTTTTATTTAGCTTTTCTTGATTTAACTCCTGTAGATTCCTTCTAAATAATAAAGGACAGTCTTCATTATTATTGTCATCTATGAGTACTACTAAGTTATGTAATTCCAGCTTTTCAGTGTTAAAAATGTTACTGAACGATAGATCCAAGTCGATTAGTACTACTTTGTCAATAGATTAAGAAAAATGAACCTATGAGTGCAAAGGAATAAAGTAAAATGTATAATAATATTGTATCTATATAATTTTTAAGCAACTATTAATGGTAGGAGGTAAAAAATGAAAAAAACCCTTCAATTTTTCTCACTTTGTATTTTTTTGATTTTACTTTTACATGTACAAATAAATACGATTAATATTGATCTGGATATTGAGGAAATTGAAGAAACTACAATCTCTGCCACTAATAAATCTTCAAGTCTCACAGCAGCTCAGTTAACGAAGCCGACTATTTTATCTAGTGAAAATTATTCAAAGGACTCGATATTTCCCTCAAGTCCATGTATACTGATCTGCTTCTATTTTCTCATTCAATATACATTGAATATTTCATTACGAAGATTACAGTCAATAGGCTTTTTATTTGCTGTGAAGTATGAATCAAATTATCTCCCCAGAAGCATAAATAGCTTTTAGCCAAAAATATAAAGGGGAGTATTTTATGAAAAAAATAAATAAAACTGAATATACAAAGCAGCTAGTAGAATGTTATATCTATATTTTTTCAATAACAATTATGTTTTTTGGGTTTATGATTGTTGTTGGTATCTTCACCCAAGCAGGATGGATTTCCTATATTAAAGAGCTGGTCTTAAATGCGATAAAAGGTGACGGGCTATATGGATAAAGATTATTTTGGAGAAAATATATGGAATTAGTTAAATTTATAATCAGTTTTATATTGCATATTGATGAGCATCTCCTTGAAATAATATCGTTGTTTGACCATTGGACCTATGTAGTATTGTTTTTGATTGTCTTTATTGAAACAGGAGTGGTGATATTTCCATTCTTACCTGGTGACTCTTTATTATTTGCCAGTGGTACATTTGCTTCAATGGATTCGCTTAGTCTGTCAATACTGATACTTACTTTTATTAGCGCAGCAGTACTAGGAGACGCAGTCAATTATTATATTGGACAAAAAGTAGGAAAATCTGTGATGGAGAAAAATCGTTTCAGAAGAATGATCAATAAAGAAAAAATGAATATGGCTGAAGAGTTTTTTAATAGACATGGTGGAAAGACAATAATCATTGCTCGTTTTATGCCATTCATTCGAACTTTTGCACCTTTTGTAGCTGGTGCAAGTGGCATGAATTATAAACTGTTTACCTTTTATAATGTCGTAGGAGCAGTGCTATGGGTACTAGTCTGTACTATGGCTGGTTATCTATTTGGTAATCTGCGAATTGTGGAAGATAACTTTTCAGTTGTTATTTTGATTATCATCTTAATGTCTACCTTGCCAGCTGTATTTTCTTATTTTAAAAATAGATAAAGGATTATTCGTATAAACAAAATGTACAAGCCACAAGCTATGGGAGCTTGCGGCTATTTTTTTGCATCATAAAAAAACAGATCTCCTCATGATCAAGGGGCTAATAAAAAACATAAGGGGACTGTATTAGTAATTAAGTAAAATATACATCAAACATACTATTATTTAAGTATTTTCTTATTGTAATAGTAGTATTTATTAAGTATAATTGTTTGTATATTAAATAATAGGGGATGTCTTGATGTCCGAAATTGTTGTTAACTAATCAAAATTTATCTATATCATTCTATTTTTAGCAAAATCCCACTTCTTAGAGGGGGTTATTTGTTATGGAAAAAATGGAATGCTGGAGATCAGTTAAGAACATAACGGCCATCTAACACAATTGATTACAAAAGTCGTGCTCTTAGGCATGGCTTTATTTTAAGTATATTTAAAGTGCTTTTGAAGCTCTAGATATACTATGTATGATATGATCGTGTTTTCGAAAAGGGACATAGATGGACAATTTGTTCATCTATGTCCTTTTTTTGCTTTTTATACAACGTATTTCAAAATATAACTTAACATTGGGAGACTAATTTAATGAAAAACCTTATAGAACAAGTAAAAGTAAATGTCAGGCTACAAGAAGGAGCGAATGTTATTGAAAAAGTATTAGTTGAATGTTATACAGACCCAGGAATTTCCACAAAAAAATTAGCACGTAACATTCAACTTCCAGTCCCAGTTGCAACAGCAATTAAGAAGGAACTTATTAAGGCGGGTGCTTTAATTCAAGGACGTGGTGTGTATTGTACGAGCGAAGGAATGGTATTTATCGAAAAAGAAATGGGATATGGAGGACTAGATAAAGAGCTTTATCAAAAGCTTATGATTAATAATAATGATTGGAAGACAGAACTAGCCGACATATTAGCGATACTAAGTAAGTTATTTCAATCACGCCCACAAGTTAACGTACTAACAGATCAATCTAAATGTACACCTGAAACTAGTTTACATCGAGCGATTTTATGTTTAAGAGCATATGCACTAGTGGGAAAGCAAATTTTATGTGTGGGAGATGATGATTTAGTCAGTGTCTCGATCGGCTTCCTTCTTAAACGTTTATTTCCAGAAAAAGACCATAAAAAAACGATGATTACCGTTGTAGATAATGATGAACGATTTTTGCAATATATTGCTGATGTAAAGGTTCGAGAAGGATTATTGATTAATTATCTAAATGTAGATTTGCGACAACCACTTCCAAATTATTTTCATGAACAATACGATTGTTTTTTTACAGATCCGCCCTATACTTTGCAAGGGATGGAGTTGTTCACCTCCCGCGGAATAACAGCATTAAAGAAAGAAAAAGGATTACCGATCTTTTTATCATTTGCCCATAAATCTTCTGATTATATGTTGGCATTTCAAAGGGAAATAGTAAAAATGGGCTTATCACTTGAAGAAATTATTCCTGATTTTAATGAATATGAAGGGGCACAGATTATCGGAAATAGGGGACAAATGATCATTTTAAAAACGACAGAGGAAACAACACCGAAGATTACTAGTTCTTTTGAAGATGCACTTTATACGGGTGAGATAAAACAAACTATACGTACGTACCAGTGTAAAATGTGCCAACAATTAATTTTGATCGGTATTCAAGGTGACTTTCCAACGATAGAAAAATTAAAAAATCAAGGTTGTCCGAATTGTAGCCAACATACATTTCACTTCATTCATAAAAAAGGTAATAGAGAGGATCATTAAGATGGACACATTCGGTTGTCATATTGTAGCTGACTTATGGGGATGTAACGTGCACAAACTAACGGATAAAGATTATTTGGAAAAGGAGTTTACGTATGCTGCAGAAAAATCTAAAGCTACGATATGCGGGGTTTTCTTTCATGAATTCTCACCGCAAGGAGTTAGTGGAGTTGTTATTTTAGCAGAATCTCATTTAAGTGTACACACTTTTCCAGAACATGGATATGCAAGTATTGATATATATACATGTGGAAGACATACCCAACCTGGGTTAGCAATTCAACATTTAATTTGCTCTTTGGAGGCAGAATATAATCACAGTCATGAACTAATAAGGGGATTAAAACCAAAAGTATGATCGATAAAAATAAAGCGTAATCGAAAAATAGTGTGGAAAAGTGATTCATTTGCTAATCATCATTTTGATCGAAAATAATTAGCAAAAAATGATTCACAGCAATGACATATTTCAACACGTTAAGAGAACTTGAAGGAATTTATCTTTATTTCACTAGTTTTGTCATGATTGCAGGATAAAAAATATAAAAACCGAATAATCGTTTATGAAGAAAATGAAATCGAAAGGTTCGGTGAAAAAAATGCTAACAGCAACTAATAGTATAGAGAAAATGACAACTAAAACAAACGAAGAAATGGAGCATGCATTTAGCCATATCATGGATCAGTTTAGACAAATTAATAGCAAGTATGGTTTAATGGTAGGAGAAGAGATCAAAGAGTTATATGATCAAAAAATTGAATTGATTCATTTCTCAAAAGGGTATATTGAGAGAATAGAAGAGAGAACAAAGAAAATGTAGAAATTTAGCTTTATAAGTGGTGATATAAACTTGATGACAATTATTTTGAGAAAAACAGAGCAATTAATGCACCAGTTAAACGAATTAAAGAATACGTATGAAGAGGGTAAGGAACCTGCAAAAGATCGAGCGTTTTTTCTATATGTAAAACAAGAAACAGAGCCAATATTTCATTTGCTTGATGAATGGGAAGCTCTTGCTATTGACTTAATTAATAAAAAGCAAATTTCCATTCATGAACAACAAATCCATGCAACTAAAGATAATATGAAAAAATTAATGATGCATAGTTATTATGCCGATGTACGAAAAAGAAGATATATGGACATTTACAAATCATGTAAATACATTTTCAATCAATTGTTAAAGGAGACAAAATAGTGAAAGAGAAATTAATTGAAGAAGCTACAAAGGCGAGAGAAAATGCTTATGTTCCTTATTCTTCCTTTAAAGTAGGTGCTGCACTTTTAGCAAATTCCGGTAAAATATACTCTGGTTGTAATATAGAAAATTCTTCATTCTCACTTACTTGTTGCGCGGAAAGAACGGCAATATTTAAAGCAATCTCAGAAGGTGAAAAAAACTTTCAAGCAATGGCCGTTATCGCAGATAGTAAGGGTGCAGTTAGCCCTTGTGGAGCATGTCGTCAAGTGATGGCTGAGTTTTTTACTGAAGACGTAACGATTTATTTAACAAATCTTACAGGAAAAACAAAGGAAATAACAGTTGCTGAATTATTACCCTATTCCTTTAAATTATAAATTTTCTTTAAAATATAGTTAAAATTATTGGCGTACGTTAAAAAAACACACCGATTGGCAAGCCGTCAGTAACGACAGTGATGTTGCACATAAGCAGAAAGAAAGGATTGATACTTTCTTTCTGCTTAGAAAGGAAGCTTTGTTTTAAAGCTTCTTTTTTAATGCATAAAAAAGTATAGTCTCGATAAATCGTTCAAATACAATGTTACATATACATTTATCGAGACTCAATAAAATAAGTAGCCCTGAAATTAGCCCCACCTGAATTATTTAGCTACTCTTTTTAAACGCTCACCAAATGCATAACTACTTTATTTTCTATTTTTTGAAATGAATGGACATAAACATTATAAATCATTTCTAGCGTACTCCCTAAACGATCGGCAACATCAGTTGGTGGTATCAACTCATCGATTAATATAGTAGCATGTGTGTGATGCAATCCATCCAGTGTATTGGATTAATTTTAACTTCATTTAACCCATTATTTTATCGAAAAAGGTATTAGTGTAGTCTACGTGTATACCGTTTATGTTATTTTATCGAACTATATTCCTCCCGATCTCTTGGGAAGAAGTTACGCATAGTACAGTTAAAAGCGAAGGTGGAAACGGTATGGGGAAAGAGGCTCAACAACTTGAAAGGGGACAACCCCTGCGGAAAAGCAAATGTTCTTCGATGGGACGAGTAAGCGCAGTCCCAGTCCCACTAGTCTAAAAACCTCGCTAGGAAGAATGGTTTTCTTTCCGAGGAGGCTGAAAAGCAGCCTCCTGTAGTGCAAATCAACGAAGTTACCAGCATATAGAGGAAGAAGTCAGGCGTTCCATCCATTAGTTAGATGGACCACCTGACTTCTTTTTCACTTACTAGGGTTTTGTCCTAGCCTCATATCATAGAAATTTCTTTTATATCGTTTAATTCAATTTAAGATCCGATTGATAAAAGTAATTAGGTGTTAAAATGTCGTTGTTATATGGTCTATGATAGATGTGTGTAGTTGCAGATGATATCGGCGGAATGAGCCAAGCCCAATTCCCAGTAACAGAACGACCGTTTTCGCTCTCGTTCTTTTCAAAGCTCTTAAATTGTTTTGCTGCAGTATGATGATCAACAAGCGTAACGCCGGATTTTTGATAAGAATGTAATACTGCAATATTTAATTCAACTAAAGCTTTATCGATCCATAGGGAGCGATTTAATTTTGTATCTAATCCCATTATTTCAGCAATCTTTGGTAATAAATTATATCGATCTTCATCTGCTAAATTTCTTGCTCCAATTTCAGTGCCCATATACCAACCATTAAAAGGGGCCATAGGGTAATCAATTCCACCTATTTCGAGACGCATATCTGAAATGATTGGGACCGCATACCACTTAATATTTAGTTTACTAAAGGCTTCATATTGTGGGTGAGTTATTGGAACTTCTTTAACTATATCTTTAGGAATTTCATATACTTTAGGTTTTTTTCCTAATTCCTGAATAACCAATGGGAGAATATCGAAAGGAGTATTAGTTCCTTTCCATCCTAAGCCTTCACATGTTTTGGTTATTTTAACAGATGTTGAATCACCAATTACTTTATCGCCATTTTTGTATCCAGCATAACGAAGCAATTGATGGTTCAAAATTCTTAATGGATCTTTTCCATTTTCTCGAGGTGGAAAGATTGTGATTGTAGATTGTATTTTTCCATCATTTGTAGCAAATTCAATGTGTTTTAATAATTTTTTATAAGCTTGTTCAGCTGAATACACATCACGTGCATCAAAAACATGTAATGTATTCCATAGCAATCGTCCTATACAACGATTACTGTTACGCCAGGCCATTTTAGCACCGTGTGTTAATTCAAAAGATTTATGGAAGTATGTCCCGGTAGTCTTTATTTCATTTTCAATTTCTGTCATTCGTTCCGATTGCTTTTCTTTAGACATCCCGAGTTCATCATAACAAATTTGTATAAATTTTGTTGCCTCTATTATTAAATGATTGGTTTTAGTAGATTGAATCATCAGTATCAACTCCATACTTAAAGCTTATCATAGATATGGGATTGTAATAATATGATAGTTTGGAGAATTTTTGAACTTCTTATCGAATACGTAGAAAATAAAAGCTAGGATATCTCCCAGCCAATAGCAGGGCATTTTGGTTAAGATGGTCTAATATAATAGCATGCAATAATTTTAAAATTTTTACCAAACATAGCATCATGTAGCTATATATTGCGTAGGGGGAAAAATTTGTTAGGCGTTGTTTTTTATGGAAATATTTCCCTTCCTACCGTATAATGGGGAGTATGATAACGGATCTAAATGGTCAAAACAACGGGTCAGATTATTGAACAAATTTCAAGGGGGTATATTTAATGAATCTTGGAAATGAATACTTGAAGATTGTGCAAGAAAGATTTAAAAGCGTTAAAAATCTTGGAGATAAAACAATAAGTCAATTATCAGAGGAAGATATACACTGGAAATTAAACGAGGCTTCAAATAGCATTGCAATTATTGTAAAGCATTTAAGTGGAAATATGATATCCAGATGGTCTGACTTTTTAACAACAGATGGAGAAAAATCCTTCAGAAATCGTGATCAGGAATTTGAAGATGACATTTCCTCTAAACAAGAAATGATAACTATTTGGGAAAAAGGATGGAACACTTTTCTTGATACATTGAATGAATTGGAAAACCAAGATTTATTAAAAAATATAACCATTCGGAGTGAAAAACACACTGTACTAGAAGCAATCGAAAGACAAATGGCTCATTACGCTTATCATGTTGGTCAGATTGTTTATATTGGGAAACAATTAAAAGATGAGAACTGGGAAACCCTTAGTATACCAAAAGGAAAATCAGAAGAATACTTACAGCAGAAGTTAAAAAAACATCAGTCTTAAGATATTGGCTTTTGTTTCGAAAACAGGCGTTATTAATACATTTAGTTAACTTACATTTAATAGAGGATGGCAAATTCTTATTAAAAAAATCAAATATTTTCTTTTACGTCCAGTAGGGCGTATTTTTTATTTATAGGAATTTATGCCTTTCAAATGGTAAAAATAAAAACTTATTTTACCAAAGAGGAGTGATTGGATGGAGATCTCCGCATTATCGTTGTACGAGACGCTAGTACCATTTTTGTTATATTTACTATTAGTGTTAATGGCTATCTCAATTATTTTAAAGTTGTTGCCGATGCCAAGGGTACTAATAAATTTCATCTGGACGGTTACTATTTTGGCATCAGCTTACTATTTATTTAATAAATTTTTTTAAAGAACCTTCATGATGAGGTACTTTTCTTTAACGCTCACACGAGCATTATTTTTGTATGCTTAAAAATAAATATTGACTTTTCTAATAATGGGAATATAATAAAAAAATAGGGAAATGAGTAAATAGCTATTGATGACGAACCGCTATGTGCGATGAAAGTCGCTTGCATTGTGAAGGGAGAAATCTCATGAACAAATTAGTAAATGACAATCTGTATGAAACGAGAAATGATCTCGTAAAGGAAATTACTTTATTAAATGATGCTCAATTTAATAGTAAGACTGATAGGGATAAGTGGAGTATAGCACAAGTTTGCCATCACTTAGTTCTAGTGGAAAAGGCTTCTATAAAGGCTATTGCATGGGGATTAAAAGAGATTGATAGTGCTCAAAAAGAACGTAAAAAGGTTGACCTTATATTATTGGATAGAACGAAAAAGATTAAAGCTCCAAAAATCGTTGAACCAGACGAAGGGCCATTTGAAGTTCAGCAAATAGTTGATTTGTTAAGAGATTCAAGAAAAGAATTGATGAGTTTTCTTAGTACTATAGAAGATAAATCCATATTAGCCAAAAAATCAATGAAACATCCTGCTCTCGGTGAATTACCTCTTGATCAATGGGTTGAACAGATATATTTGCATGAACAGCGACACATAGAACAAATAAAAGAGATAAAATTACTCTTTATCTAAATTACGCAATAAAGCATCTCGGTTATGGTGCTTATTATATTTTAAAACGCTCACTTCGAGCGTATTTTTTATGTGAAAATTTTGAAAGGGGTTGAGGTGTGGATGCAACTGTAATGCTGTTGGATATAAAAGAACGAATGGTAAAGGTTCAAACAAAAATTGACTCTATGGCAGAAGATGCAGAGAAAACCGCAAATGAAGCCTTGGCAAGCACTAAATCCTCACATAAAAAAATTGATAAAATAGATAAGATATTTTTGTGACTTGGCACTACGATTGGTGGGGCTGTCATTATCTGTCTTATAACATTTTGGAAAATAGGACCTAAAGGATCTATTATAACATCGGATAAATTGTTCTTTTTTTAAATGAAGCTCGTGTTTTTATGAAAAGCAATAAAAAAGGAGAAAAAAAGACCGCCACTGTAAAAGCGATCTTTGATTTCTATAACATCTACCTACGTATTATTTTAGTCGCAATTCAGCCTAAAAACAGCCCCAAATACGTTCTTCTTCATGCATAACATTACGTTTACTTGAAAATTGACTATTTGATATAGTTGTTGTTAGAACAACGTTTTTTAATATATAATGACGTTTAATTCGTTATAGGTTTATTTAATGGTATAATATCATCAAGCATTGCATAATTTTTAATTTAATTAATAAAATGACAGTAGACGAGCAATGATGAGATGGAACATCAAAACGATAATTGTTTACAATAATTACTGAGGTGATCATTTATGACGGTAAGTAGGGTACAATTAACTGCAAACGATATATTGGAAAAAGAGTTTAAGAAATCGATGCGAGGGTATAACGAGGAAGATGTTGATGAATTTTTAGATATTATTATTAAAGATTATGAAGCATTTAACCAAGAGATTGAAAAGCTAAAACAAGAAAATGAACGGTTTAGAAAAAGTGCTAGTCAACCAAAATCTCGCGTAACAGCAAACACACCACCGCCACAATCAAATTATGACGTATTAAAAAGGTTATCCAATTTGGAAAAAGCAGTTTTTGGACAAAAAATAAATGAGAAAGAAATGTAAAAATATGATATAATAAATAAGAATGCTCATGTAATCGCTGCACAGTTTACTGTGTAGAGGAAAGTCCATGCTCACACAAGCTGCGATGCTTGTAGTGTTCATGCTTGATGAAATAATAAGTCAAGGTAACCGGAGTGGTTAACGGCAGGAGTTTATTTCTACGTCTTTTTGATAGGAAATAAAGCCTTGAAAGTGCCACAGTGACGAAGATGAATGGAAACATTCTGAAGTGGAACGGGTAAACCCCATGAGTGAGCAACCCAAACTATGGTAGGGGCATCCTCTGATTAGGAAATGAACGAAAAGAGGGACAAGAATCACTTGTAGATAAATGATTACAACCCGAGTACGAGGCTGACCACCGTTTTAGTACAAAGGAACAGAACATGGCTTATCGAGTATTCAGAGGTCACAAAATTGTTTTAAAAACCTATGTATCAGTGTAAACTGGTAGTAGGTTTTTATTTTTTTCATATGACGAATTGTACTATTAAGTGCAACACCTAAAAAAACTGTAGTTAAAATAAAGCAGCCCATAACAGCTTCGTGTAAAATGTAAGTAACCACAC
>NZ_QJJQ01000004.1:0-192683 GCF_003201975.1 Pseudogracilibacillus auburnensis
GCGTAGTGATACGTGAAGCTGACGAATACTAATAGATCGAGGACTTAACTAAGCTTTATATTGAACGTTGATTATAGCAGTTCTTATTTAGTTTTGAAGGTATAATTTGCATTTTTTGCAAGTTATAACTATAATGTTTATTTGTCTGGTAGTTACAGCGGAGAGGTCACACCTGTTCCCATCTCGAACACAGTAGTTAAGCTCTCCAGCGCCGATGGTAGTCGAGGCTTTGCCTCCGCAAGAGTAGGACACCGCCAGGAAAATTCTTCTTAAGAATTCATATCGCAGGTGGGGCATGCGATGAGTGCTATTGCATGACAAAGCCCAATTCAGATCATTTTTGCATATTAATTAAATTATTTATTCATATCGCGGGGTGGAGCAGTCTGGCAGCTCGTTGGGCTCATAACCCAAAGGTCGCAAGTTCAAATCTTGCCCCCGCAACCAAAATTATTTAATAAATGATACTTATAATGCAACCAACCAAATAATGTTCCTTAACTATTATTTGGATTTTTATATAACTAAAAATATAAGGTCCGGTAGTTCAGTTGGTTAGAATGCCAGCCTGTCACGCTGGAGGTCGCGGGTTCGAGTCCCGTCCGGATCGCCATTATTTAACAAGCATACATGTTATAAAACATGTATTTTTTTGTGTTTTATCCTTTTTTTATCTGTAAATTGTAAAGTGAATGAATAAGCATATTTAATAAATTGAAATTACATGGAATTAATGAGAAAATACGGTATAAAGTGTGATTTTAGCTTATAATTTAAAAAGGTGAAAGAAAATATGGATGAATTTCAATTTATTAAGTCAATTAAACAAAAAACATACCATCAACACTCACTAATAAAAGGAATTGGTGATGATGCAGCAGTCTTTCGAGATACGACACATGATATTGTGACAGCTGTTGATACTTTTGTTGATAAAATACATTTTTCTAAACAAACGACTCAACCTTTCCATATTGGCTATAGGGCATTAGCCGCGAATATCAGTGATATGGCAGCAATGGGGGCAATACCAAAGTTTTATCTAGTTTCAATTGTTATTCCGAAAAACGTTGGAGAAAAATCATTGCAGAGTATATTTACTGGGATGAGAAAAATCGCTTCTTTATATAAAATGGATTTGATTGGTGGAGATACTGTATCTGGCAGCGTTTTAACTATATCCATTACGATTATTGGCTATGTGCCAAAGGGGAAGGCGAGATATAGAAGTGATGCAAAAGATAAAGATGTTGTATTTGTGACAGGTACTTTGGGAGATTCACGTGCAGGGTTACATATTCTAATGAATAATATAGATGCCTCTTTTACTCATTACTTTATCAAAAAGCACCAAATGCCAACCCCCCGAGTTACTTTTGCAGAATCATTGCGACCGTTAAAAAGGGTTTCTCTTAATGATGTTAGTGACGGGATTGCTAATGAACTCAAGGAAATAGCAGAAGCTTCCAAAGTGACAATTATGATTAAGGACCAGGAAATTCCCGTTAGTGAACATTTTTCACAGTTTTCTCGAACCCAGCAAAATGAATGGAAGTACTTTGGTGGAGAAGATTTTGAACTTGTTGGAACTGTTCCAAAACAAGATTGGCCGATAGTAAAAGAAAATGCAAAAAAACTAATGTTACGGATATCAAAAATAGGATATGTCACGTATAATGAACAGTTGAATGGACAAGTTTATGTAAAGAAGAACAATAAAATTAAATTATTAAATACATTTGGATATATACATTTAAAGTAGGTGAAATGATGAATACCTATGAAATAGTAACTCATTCAGAAAAAGAGACAATGACTATTGCTGAAACGATTGCAAACTTGCTACAACGTGGAGATGTACTAACACTTGACGGGAATTTAGGCACTGGTAAAACAACTTTTACAAAAGGTCTTGCTAAAGGATTACAAATTAAGCGCGCGGTAACTAGTCCAACTTTTACGATTGTGAAAGAATATACAGGCACCCTACCACTATATCATATGGATGCCTATCGATTGGAAAATTCAGATGAAGATATTGGTTTTGATGAATATTTTTATGGCAATGGGATCTGCGTTGTTGAATGGGCACAATTTATCGAAGAATATTTACCAGAAAATCGTCTCCAGATAACATTAACGTTTTTGAATCAAGACGATAGGAAAATTACTTTTCAGGCTACAACTGAACATTTCAGTAACGTGATCAACAAATTGAAAAATGCAAAATTGAAATAGAGAAAGTTGGGGGGCATTAAATGTATACACTTGCCATCGATACTTCTAACCAAGTGTTAGGAGTCGCTATTACAAAAGGGAATGATTTAATCGTGGAGATGATAACAAATATAAAGAAGGATCACTCTAGTCGTTTAATGCCAGCAATTGTAGATGTAATGGAAAAGGTAGACATCAAACCTGACCAATTGGATAAAATTGTTGTAGCAAATGGACCGGGTTCCTATACAGGTACAAGAATTGGTGTAACGACAGCTAAAACATTGGCTTGGGCGCAGGGGATTCCTATTGATACGGTATCAAGCCTTAAAGCCATTGCATATAATGGAAAGCAATTTACTGGATATATATGTCCTTTTTTTGATGCACGACGTAAGACAGTTTTTACTTCTCTTTATAAATGGGAAAATAATGAACTAATGGAAGTAAAAGATGAGTGTAATGTTTTAATGGAAAAATGGCTAACTAAATTAGCAGAATTAAATAAGGAAATATTATTTCTAAGTCCACATATGGAAGTTTTTAAAGAAATGATTTTAGCAAAACTTCAACATAATGCGATTATCCATAAAGATTTTCTCCATTTACCGAAACCATCTAATTTAATTTTAATAAGTGAGAAACACAAGAATGTGCCAGTACATATAGTTGCTCCAAATTATTTGCGAATGACAGAGGCTGAATCGAACTTGCTGAAACGACAAAAAGGAGAAAAGTAATGGCTGAGTTTTCAATTAGAGAGATGTATAAAGCAGATATTAGTGCGGTGTTACAGGTAGATGAGAAGTCCTTTTCCGCACCGTGGACAAAAGAGGTATACGAGCAAGAAATTTGTCATAATAAATTTGCTCATTATTTCGTTGTGGAAGAAAGTGAAGCGATTATAGGGTATGTAGGTTTATGGATTGTAGGGGCAGATGCACAAATTACAAATATTGCACTGTTACCTAATTATCGTGGTTATAAAATAGGAGAAAAATTATTTGGTTTTGCACTGCAATTTGCTATACAACAAGGTGCAACTCGATTGTCATTGGAAGTACGTGTTTCAAATATAGTTGCACAAAAGTTATACAGGAAGTTCGGACTTGTTCCTGGTGGAGTAAGAAAAAGATACTATCCTGATAATGGCGAAGATGCATTAGTAATGTGGGTGAATTTATAATGAACGAAGAAAATATTATTTTAGCAATTGAAACAAGTTGTGATGAAACTGCAGCCGCAGTTATAAAAAACGGTACGGAGATTTTGTCTAATATTGTATCTACTCAAATTGATAGTCATAAACGATTTGGTGGTGTTGTACCTGAAATTGCATCAAGACATCATGTACAGCAAATTACGATCGTATTAGAAGAAGCTTTTGAGCAAGCAAAGGTCACCTGGGATGAAATTGATGCTATTGCAGTGACAGAAGGCCCGGGTCTTGTTGGTGCGTTATTAATTGGTGTAAATGCTGCAAAAGCACTTGCCTTTGTCAAAGAAAAACCGTTAATTGGTGTACACCATATCGCAGGTCACATTTATGCGAATCGATTACAACAAGAATTTGAATTTCCTCTCCTTGCCCTCATTGTTTCAGGAGGACACACAGAATTAGTTCTAATGAAAGAGCATGGGACATATGAGCTAATCGGAGAAACACTAGATGATGCAGCTGGGGAAGCCTTCGATAAAGTGGCAAGGACACTCAGGTTACCATACCCAGGTGGACCACATATAGATCGGTTAGCACATGAAGGGATAGCTCATATTCCTTTCCCACGTGCATGGCTTGAAAAGGGCAGTTATGATTTTAGTTTTAGTGGACTAAAGTCAGCAGTTATTAACTATGTACACAATGTACAGCAACGTGGGGATAAAGTTATTGTGGAGGACGTTGCAGCAAGTTTTCAAGCAAGTGTTGTGGAAGTATTGACTGAAAAAACATTTAGAGCAGCGATTGAAAATGGTGTAAATCAAGTTATTGTAGCAGGGGGAGTGGCCGCAAATAAAGGATTACGTACTTCATTAAAAGATCGTTTTCAAGAGACAAAAATTCCGTTATTCATTCCACCAATCCATTTATGCACAGATAATGCAGCAATGATTGGTGCTGCTGCAAGCATATTATTTAATGAACAGAAATTTTCACAGTGGGATCTAAACGGAAAACCTTCATTGCTATTAACATAGTTATGCACAAGGTTATCCACACGCTTGTGGAAAAGTGATTATAATCTTGTTTATACACTAAAAAGAATGTGAATAGAATTGTGTGTAAAAAATAAAATATAGACAGCACTGTTGATAACTATTAATAACTAACTCAACTTTCGCACCGATAAAACGAAGTGAAACAGTTCGCTTGGTTAAGTTTTAGGGGCATCTAATGATGTCCTTGACAACTTTGGTATCATGAGTAATTTTATGAAAATTAAGAGTGCCATTCCTTCTCCTACAAAAATAGATTTGATGTTGCATAATAAGAAATAAATTATACAGTAACGAAGTGAGCAGCACCGTTGATTTTCGCTACGGACAATTGCTTTCCACGGGCAACGCCTCAACTAATTTCATCCGTTTTTGTCAAAACTTTAGAAAATAGATTTTCGGCTGTTACTTTTCCCGTAGGAGTCAACTGTCCTCCGCTACAATCAACTATACTAAGTGCAGATTGTTTTTATCGATGAAATGATGTCCTATTATTTTAAAGTCGCTAATTCCTTCACTAGTGGAGTGTACTTCTGTACGGTGGGACGTTCACTACTAAATGTTACTGCACCGTTTATTTCTGCTATTTGATAAGCTTTAGAAGCTAAAGAGCAATGTGCTTAGATGTAAACATGTTTCTAAAGCAAACAAATAATCCAAAGTCAACCTGAGTACTGTCTCTTCATCCAACATCATTCTACTAAGGCATTACTGTTCATTTCAGTATGCAAAAGTTGAGTAACTAATTAAAATAAATGATAATCTAGTAGAAATTTGGTGGTTAGAAAAATGTCAAAAGACCAATCAAAATATATTCAATTCGATCTTATGATCATTTTAATATCCTTTATTATTATCAGTCTATTAGCTATTTATAACGCACAACAATTGGGGCAATACCCAGGCCAAAACTTTGTAATGAAACAAATTATTTATTATGCAATCGGGATTTGCGTAATAGCAGCACTCCAATTTATTGACTTAGATCAGTTGTATAAATCAAGTCTTTATTTATATATATTCGGGATTTTTTTATTAGTATTTCTATATTTTAGTCCTTCATCTATTGCTAGACCAGTGAATAATGCGAAAAAATGGTTTAATGAAATACCGTTTATTACGATACAGCCATCGGAGTTCGCAAAAATCGCATTTATTTTATTTTTAGCAATGATTATTTGTAAACATAAGGAAAAGTTTTTAAAACAAACATTAAATAATGATCTTTGGCTCATTTTAAAAATTGTCGTTTTTACCATTATCCCGATATCATTTATTTTAAAAGAGCCAGATTTAGGAACATCCCTTGTGTTTGTATTTATCGCTACCATTTTAGTGGTTTTGTCAGGAATTGATTGGAAGATTCTTTCCCTATTGGTTGTTGGTGGGGTAGCTTCAGTTATATTATCCCTTTTGTTAATTGTTAATCTTCCAGAATTATCGCAAAAAATCTTAGGGATAAAACCGTATCAAATTGAACGAGTAATGACATGGTTTGATCCGACACAACAAGTAGACGATGATCGTTTTCAAATTGATCGCTCTCTACAAACGATTGGATCTGGACAATTAACTGGAAAAGGCATGAATAGAGCAGAAGTTGCGCTCCCAGAAGCACATACAGACTTTATCTTCTCAATTATAGGAGAAAGTTTTGGGTTTATTGGTAGTGCGACGGTTATTTTTCTTTTTTTTATACTTATATACAAGCTTGTCACCCTTGGGATGAAAAGCTATCATGTTAACCCATTTGGTGCATACATATGCTTTGGGTTTATGGGATTAATATTAATTCATACCTTTCAAAATATCGGAATGACAATTGGAATGATGCCAATAACAGGAATTCCTTTACTTTTCGTAAGTTATGGAGGTAGTACAACATTATCCACAATGATTACATTTGGTATCGTTTATCGGGTTGCTGTCGAATATACACAACAACAAAGCTATCTCTTTAAATAAAACAACGTAAGTTCCAATTTTTTATATTTTACGCTTTCTATAAAAAAGCATGCCAATATATGAATCCGTTCATTTTCCTATTGATCCACAGAAGTATACTTAGTATATCCATAACCTTTCAGGGAATCTGTCCACTTAATCATAAAATGGGCAACGCAATATCGCTACGTTCGCTAACTAGAAAAAAGTTTTAAAAAGCATTATAATGAAACGAGTGAATAACGAAAATGTTCCTCATCTAATAGGTAAACTTAAAATATAGAAACTTGGTGGTTAGACAAAATGTCAAGGAAACAATCACATTATATACAGCTAGATCTTATTATTTTATTAATTGCATTAATTGTCGTGAGTGTTTTAGCTATCTACAATGCCCAACAATTAGGCCAGTATGTAAATGCTTCAGGTAACCATGAAAATTTTGCATTGAAACAAATCATTTATTTTGCGATAGGAATCTCATTTATGGCTGCTCTACAGTTTGTAGATCTAGACCAATTATATAAATCTAGTATATATTTTTATATCGTCGGAGTACTATCTGTTGTAATTCTCCACTTTAGTCCCAATTCTATTGCTAGACCTGTGAATAATGCAAAAAGTTGGTTTAATGGAGATATGATTCCATTTTTTACGATTCAACCATCGGAATTCGCTAAAATAGCCCTTATTTTATGTTTGGCAATGATCATTGTCAAACACAAGGAAAAATATGAAAAAAGCACGGTAAACAGTGATTTATGGCTCATTCTTAAAATAGTTATTATTACACTAATACCAGTTGCCTTTATTATTAAGCAACCAGACTTAGGTACGTCCATTGTATTTTTCTTCATTGCTGGGATACTCATTATTTTGTCAGGGATCGATTGGAAAATTCTTTCCGTTTTAATTGTTGGGGGAGCCGCGTCTCTTGTTTTAGCCATTCTACTCATTGTAAATTTTCCGGAACTTGCTCAGACCGTATTAGGGATCAAACCATATCAAATTGAACGGGTGATGACATGGTTTGACCCGACACAACAAGTGGATGATGACCGTTTTCAAATTGATCGTTCACTTCTTACGGTCGGTTCCGGACAATTGACAGGAAAAGGGATGAATCATGCAGAGGTAGCTCTACCGGAAGCACATACTGATTTTATCTTTTCTATCATTGGTGAAAGTTTTGGATTTATCGGTAGTTCCATTGTTATTTTTGTGTTTTTCTTGCTTATTTATAAATTAGTTACACTCGGTATGAAAAGTTATGAATTCAATCCATTTGGTTCCTATATCTGCTTCGGATTTATGAGTTTGATCCTAATTCATACGTTTCAGAATATCGGAATGACGATTGGCATTATGCCGATAACAGGAATACCATTATTGTTTGTCAGTTACGGTGGTAGTACAACATTATCGACAATGATTGGTTTTGGGATTGTATATCGTGTAGCGATTGAACAATCAAAGCAAAAAGATTTTCTATTCAATTAAAGAAAAGGCTTGTAAGGAATTTCCCCTACAAGCCTTTTATCATTCTTGAAGAATAGTCCATTCTTCCATTAACATTTCTAATTTTTCCTTTATGTCATTTGATTGATTCGTCAAGTGTAACAATTTTTCGTGATCGTTAAAAATGTCTGGATTTGTCATCTCCTGCTCCATTTTAACAAGTTCTTCTTCTAACGTTTCGATGTCAGCTTCTAATTTTGTAATTTGCCGTTCTACTTTTCGTTGCTCACTTTGTAATTTCTTTTGCTCAGCAAATGATAATGAAACATGATTCTGCTCTATTTCTACTCTTTTATCTTCATTTTTTAACTTTTTTAATTCAGCCTGTACTAACTTCTTTTCGATAAAATAATTGTAATCTCCTAAATAGATCGTCATGCCGTCTTTTTCTAGTTCAAAGATTTTATCCGTAATTTTATTGATAAAATATCTATCATGTGAAACAAATAAAATAGTTCCAGGAAAGCGTAATAAAGCTGATTCAAGTATTTCCTTGCTCGCCAGGTCTAAATGGTTTGTTGGCTCGTCTAAAATTAAAAAATTCGCTTGTTGCAACATTAATTTAGCTAACGCGACTCGAGCCTTCTCTCCACCACTTAATGTGTCGATATTCTTTAAGACATCATCACCAGAAAATAAAAAGTTTCCAAGTACCGTACGAATTTCCTGTTCCGTTTTATTCGGAAAATCATCCCATACTTCAGCAAGTACTGTATTCGTCGCTGTTAGCTTTTCTTGCTCTTGAGCATAATATCCAATTTGGACATTTGACCCTATTTTCATTTTTTCTGTATCGTTTTTGATGATTTCTTTTAATAACGTTGTTTTACCGATGCCATTTTCACCTATTAAAGCGATTCTCTCACCACGATGAATCGTAAAAGAAACATGGGAGAACAAAGGGGTGCGATCTCCTTCGTGTGTAAATGAAAAATCCTTTACTTGAATGACATCATTTCCGCTTGTTTTAGCAACTTCAAATGTAAAGCTTGCTTCTGACTCATCTCCTAAAGGTCGATCAAGCTTATCCATTTTTTCCAATTGTTTTCTTCTACTTTGTGCTCTTTTAGTCGTTGAAGCACGTGCAATATTACGCGCCACAAAATCTTCCATCTCTTTTATTTGTTGTTGCTGTTTTTCATATAACTTTACATCCCGTTCGTAATTTAATGCTTTTTGTTTTAAAAAATCAGTATATGTTCCAAAATATTTAAATGCTTGTCGATGGGCGATTTCGTACACGATTGTGACAATTTTATCGAGGAAATAACGGTCATGGGAAACGATGATAATCGCACCAGAATAATTGTTTAAATAACTCTCAAGCCAAGTCAATGTACGAATATCTAGATGGTTTGTCGGTTCATCTAAGATTAACAATTCAGGCTTTTGGAGTAATAGTTTTCCTAATGCAAGACGTGTCTTTTGACCCCCACTTAGCTCATGAATCAAAAGCTCAAAGTCTTCCTCTGGAAAACCAAGTCCGATTAATACACCTTTTAGATCACTTTTATATCGATATCCCCCATCTTGTTCGAATTTCTCTTGACGCACGCTATATTCATTCATTAATTTTTCATCATAAGATCCATCCGTACTGTTTTTTTCAATCTGAGTAGCTATCTGAGTAAGTTCTTCTTCTTCCTTGATCAAGTCATCAAAAACAGACTGCATTTCTTGCCAAATAGTCCTCTTAGAAGTTAAATCATTATGTTGTGCTAAATAACCGATGTCCATATTTTTTACTCGATGAAAATCTCCCGAGTCAAATCCTATTTCTCCAGTCAGTATTTTTAATAATGTTGATTTACCAGCACCATTGCGCCCAACAATGGCGATTCGATCTTTACTTTTCACTTCGAAATTTATATTGTTCAAAATAATATGACCTGCATAAGATTTTACGATATTTTTCAGTTGCATTAAAATCAATTTGTTCACCTCATCACAACGATTGTACCGTATTTATAGATGTTTTCGCAATGTAGAGGTGGCAATTCCGTCGTGATTTTGTAAGAAAAGGGGAGATTTCTTCACTTGAAAAAATCCACTGGTAATATTGTACCTAAGGGAGGCTAGCCTGCTTTCAATAGAGATCAACTCATTATTTCGGACTTATCTGTCTTTATCTGCTAAACTAAAGATAGAATATACGTGAAAGAGTGAATAATTTATGACAAATTTCACCCATTTTAATGAACAAGGCAGAGCTAAAATGGTTGATATAACAGCTAAAAAGGTGACTGCTAGAACTGCAGTGGCGAAGACTAGTATTTTTTTGAATCACGAAATATATGAAAAAATAACGAGTAATGCAATGACAAAAGGTGACGTCTTAGCGGTTGCTCAAGTGGCTGGAGTGATGGCAGCAAAAAATACGTCTAATTGGATTCCGATGTGTCATCCACTTTCATTAAGTGGGGTTGATATTCATTTTAAGTGGGAAAAAGCAAATGATAAACATATTTTACATATTGAAGTGACCGTTAAAACAAAAGGGTCTACTGGAGTTGAAATGGAAGCTTTAACTGCTGCATCAGCAACGGCACTTACTATTTATGATATGTGTAAAGCGATCGATAAAGGAATTGTCATCGGAGAGACTTTTCTACTCTCAAAAACGGGTGGTAAATCGGGTGACTTTTCGCGCGCAACGAATAGAAAGAGGGGACAGTAATGCAACATAAAATACCACAAGCTACTGCAAGACGATTGCCTTTATACTATCGTTTTTTAATGAATTTACACAATCAAGGTAAAACACGAGTATCATCCAAAGAATTAAGTGATGCGGTAAAAGTTGATTCGGCGACAATTCGGAGAGACTTTTCTTATTTTGGGGCATTAGGGAAAAAAGGCTACGGATATAATGTCGATTATTTATTAGAGTTTTTTAAAACGACACTCGCTCAAGATGAAGTAACGGAAGTGGCTCTTGTTGGTGTCGGAAATCTTGGAACAGCTTTTTTAAATTATAATTTTTTAAGAAACAATAATACGAAAATAGCGATGGCGTTCGATCGTTCAAAAAGTAAAGCTGGTACACTTATTGGTGGAGTGCCAATTTATCATATTGATGATTTGGAGGAGAAATTAGGTAATGTAGAAGTAGCTATTTTAACGGTACCAGCTTCAGTTGCACAAGATATTACCGATCGATTAATCGATGAAGGCGTTAAAGGGATATTAAACTTTACACCGGCTAGACTAACAATTCCTGAACATGTTCGTATTCATCACATCGATTTATCTGTTGAGTTGCAATCATTCGTTTATTTTTTAAAACATTATCCATTATAAAAAAAGCGAGGAATCGGAAAATAGTGTCGAAATGGGTTTCCTCATCCCCCGCAAATGGAAGATACTTGCTATCAGCGATGTACAAGACGTACTGGTGTCGGCGTAGGTAACATGGGCGCGCCCCACATCTAGACAACGAAAGTCTCGCATACTCCGTTTGCTAGGTGAGTTAGCATTCTTATCCCTCACACGGTAATCTGATTTCAAAAAAAAACAACCTAAGAGAAGGAGGCATTTCATTTGCCTCTATTTTTTAGGCTGTTTTTTGTACATTCGCAAGTAACGAAATCCTACTCCAAAGTCCAATGTTGCAACAACAGCAAGTAAAATAGTTGTTGTATTCCAAATCGTATCATTTATGCTATTGATTGCTAAATACGTAAAAAGAATCCCCATGATGAAATAAAATATGGCCATTTTCAACAAGTATCAACCTCCAAAAAAGATAAGTGAAACATTATTTTGCATCTGTTCTAATTTCTCAGGGTCCAAAAATATTTGAGCTAATACCGTTATCGTATTTAAAGACATATGGACGATAATTGGAACAATGATTCGCTTCGTTTTAACGTATAAATAAGCAAAGACAAATCCCATCGTAACATAAATTAATATATGTAATAAATCCATATGGAGTACCCCAAAAATAAGGGAAGAAATAAGTGCAGCCCAAAAGAAATGTAACTTTTTATGCAGCGTACCGAATAAAATTTTTCTAAAGATTAGTTCCTCAAATATTGGTGCTAAAATTGCAGGAATGAGAATGAAAATTGGATTTAATTTCGTTAATTCTACTATGACCTCCGTATTTGCTGAATTCGGGTCAATACCCAATATGTCCATTTCAATTTTTACAGCAATAATTTGCGCAACCCATGCCAAAAAGACACCTAAAACCGACCAACCGAAAATTTTACCTCCTGACAGCGGATGAGCATTTTTTTCATCTTTGATATCCTTTTTCATGATGATCAGAACGATGATTACTCCAATGATAAAACAGATTATATTTGTATAAATTGCAGTCATAAAGAAATCGAACCCAAAGCCGAAATGGAAACCAACTGGAACAATCGCTGTCACAACTAGCATTAATACATATGTTAAAATGACAAACCAATATCTTTTTGGAAACAAACGAAAAACCCCTTCATTTAGTTTAAGTTACATAAAGTATCATAACATATATTTTGCTAATTAACGTAGTATATTCAAGTATCATAGCATTCATAGCTAATTCCAAGCATTGGAAAAAATAATTGTTGTTGCTATTCGTTCCATAGAGTGTTATATTATTTTAAACCAAGTAAATTAATATGATTAATATAATTAATATTGTTAGTAAAGAGGGAAATGAATGAATAAAAAAGAGTTAGAGGCAAAACTAATTTCCATCAGGCGCCATTTACATCAAAATCCTGAACTATCACTAGAAGAATATAAGACGACAAAGTCTATAAAAAAGTGGTTACAGGAAGTGGGGATTGCTCCCTTAGAAACAACCCTTAACACGGGAGTATTTGCAATGATTAAGGGGAAAAAGAACGCACCGATCGTTGCTATCCGTGCAGACATTGATGCTCTTCCAATCGAAGAGCAAACAGGATTACCTTATGCATCAAAAGTAAAAGGAAACATGCATGCATGTGGTCATGATTTTCATACTGCGGCCGCAATTGGTGCAGCATATTTATTACAACAACATAAAGCTGACTTAAATGGTTCTGTTAAGCTTATCTTTCAGCCGGCTGAGGAGATAGGGGGAGGTGCCGAAAAGGTCATAAACGATGGGCAATTAGACGAAGTTGATTATATAATTGGGTTACATAATAAACCTGATTTGCCTGTTGGTACAATTGGTTTGAAAAATGGTGCACTGATGGCAGCGGTTGATCGTTTTAAAGTGGAGCTTCAGGGGAAAGGAAGCCATGCGGCAATACCAGATGGAGGAAATGATCCGATTATTGCAGCATCTCAACTAGTGACAGCTCTTCAAACCATCGTAAGTCGAAATGTATCCCCACTACATAGTGCCGTTGTTAGCGTAACAAAAATTGTAGGTGGGAATACGTGGAATGTTATACCAGAAAATGTTACGCTAGAAGGGACAATTCGAACGTTTAGTACAGAAAATCGAATAAAAGTTAAACGTCGTTTTGATCATATCGTTCATCAAACAAGTGCTGCTTTCGAACAATATGCAACCATCCAATGGTTTCCTGGACCACCTCCGTTAATGAATACCGAAGAAGTGGTTCAATCACTTGCACAAACCGCGGAAAAACAATCCTTGACAATTGTCGATCCTATACCAACAATGGGAGGGGAAGATTTTTCCCATTATCTTGAACGAAAAAAAGGTGCCTTTGCCTTCTTTGGTACAAGTGGAAAAGAAGATTGGCATCATCCCGCATTTACAGTAGACGAATCAGCTCTCATTTTAGCAGCATCCTTTTTATATGAGAGTGCAAAAGATTTATTAATCAAAATAAATCCGTAAACTATCGCTTGATGAGGTTTAACAGCATTCAACCGCGTACATGATAATGTGAGTGCTAAAAAATACCGAAAGTGCGTAAAAATTATGCGCTAATGTGCAAAAATATTCTGACTAAATAGGTTAAGCTCCGCTGTAATAAACGTGAGGTTTACGTATTTTTATTTTATATTATATTGGAGGAATAATAATGACTCAAAAATTAAATGTGGAAAGTTTTAATTTAGATCATACGAAAGTAAAGGCACCTTATGTCCGTTTGGCAGGTGTGAATAAAGGGATAAATGGGGATGAAATATATAAATATGATGTCCGTTTCACACAACCAAACAAAGAACATATGGAGATGCCTGCTATTCACTCACTTGAACATTTAATGGCTGAAATAAGTCGAAATTATTCGGATAAAATTGTCGATATCAGTCCGATGGGGTGCCAAACTGGTTACTATTTATCGGTCATTAATCATGATAATTATGAGGAAATTTTAGAGTTATTAGAAAAAGTTTTAGAAGATGTCCTTAAAGCGACTGAAGTTCCAGCGTGTAATGAAGTACAATGTGGTTGGGCAGCGAGCCACAGCCTAGAAGGTGCCCAAGACAATGCACGAAGAATGCTTGAAAAAAGATCCGAATGGCCGAATGTTTTCAGCTGATAAGTTGATCAAAGAGGAAAAAGAACGAACTTGATGAATAATATACGTTCTTTTTCCTCTTTTTAGTTATATGCCTAATTTTAAAAATAGTTAAAATTTTCCTTGACGGTATCCAAAATATAGGATATTATAAGATTTACAAATTTAATTCCGAGTAAAACTATAAGAAAAATTAAAATATTTTTCAATTGGAGGAATGGAGATGAGTTATAAGTTAGGAATTCTTGATCAAAGTCCAATATTTCCTAATATGACTTCAACTGATGCATTGAACAATACAATCGAACTTGCTAAAGATGCGGAAAAGTGGGGATACTCTAGATTTTGGGTTGCAGAACATCATCATATGGAAAAAGTGGCAGGAGTATCCCCGGAAATTCTTATTTCTCATTTACTTGCACATACGAAAACGATTCATATTGGCTCAGGTGGAGTAATGCTACAACATTATAGTCCGTATAAAGTGGTTGAAAACTTCCATGTCTTATCAGCGCTTGCACCAGGACGTGTCGATCTCGGAGTAGGTAAAGCGCCAGGTGGATTTGATTTATCGACAAAAGCATTGCAATACGGAACAAGGAATGACGGATCTGATATTAATGAGCGACTACAATTTATTAAACAGCTAATCGATCATGACATTCCAGAGAACCATCCATTTGCAAATTTACGGGCGATGCCTCAACCTATAGTGAAACCAGAAATATTTTTGCTTGGCGGAAGTGAACAGAGTGCTACATTGGCTGCAGAGCTTAAGGTAGAATTTGTTTTTGCTCGATTTTTAAATGGTAGTGAAAATGATTTAAAAGACGCTGCAAAAATATTCCATCATCACTACCCATCCGGAAAATTGATTGTCGCAGTTGCCGTATTAGCAGGTGAAACAGAACAAGAAGCGCTCGAACTAGCAAAAGACTTAAAATTGTATCAAATTAAATTTAAGGATGAACGGACACTAATCGTGCAATCGTATGATCAAGTTGAAGCACTTAAAAAACAAACAGCTGATTCATTTGAAGTGATCGAAAAAGAACTTAGCATTCTTGCTGGAACTGCCGAACAAATAAAAAGTGAACTTGATCATTTGCATCAACAATATCGTATCGATGAATTTATTTTGCATACGCCACTTCTTAATCGAATAAAACGGTTAAAGTCATTTGAATTATTAAGTCCCGAAAACAACAAGAATGTTCAAAGCCAACAGAGGGAGAAGGTATCCAAGTGACGAAAAAGAAATTAAAATTGGGATTAATGATCAATGGACCTGGTTCTCATATGAATGCATGGAAAAGTAAAGATATACCGTTAGATGCAAGTGTAAATATCGACCATTATAGTACGATAACTAAAATCGCAGAACAAGCTGGAATTTCTTTCGTCTTTGTTGCAGATGGATTGTATATTAATGAAAAGTCGGTTCCACACTTTTTAAATCGATTTGAACCATTAACACTGCTTTCTGCTCTCGCAATGATTACTTCGAAAATTGGACTTGTCGGAACTTTGTCAACTACTTATAGTGAACCATTTACTGTCGCTAGGCAATTTGCTTCGCTTGATAAAATAAGCAATGGACGCGCAGGCTGGAATGTCGTAACATCCCCCTTGGAAGGCAGCGCGAAAAATTACAATAAAGGCCCACATTTAGAACATCGTTTACGATATAAAAAAGCATTAGAACATGTGGAAGTAGTGCAAGGATTATGGAGTTCATGGGAGGATGATGCTTTTACGAGAGATCGAAAAACAGACCAATTTTTTGACTCGAATAAATTACATGAACTAAATCATAATGGTGAGTTTTTTAACGTGAAGGGCCCGTTAAATATTGACAGATCAAATCAAGGTGAACCCGTTATCTTCCAAGCTGGAGCCTCGGATGCTGGAAGAGAATTTGCAGCCGAAAAAGCGGATGTCGTTTTTTCCAATCACGATACATTGGAGGAGGCAAAAGCGTATTACCAAGATATAAAACAAAGAGCAAAACAATATGGTAAATCAAATGAGGAAATATTAATTTTTCCTAGTTTGACTCCAATTATTGGGGAAACAGAAGTAGAAGCGGAGTATAAATATGCACAATTGCAAAACCTCGTATCCATCGAAGAAGCACTTCATTATTTAGGAAGATATTTTGACCATTATGATTTTTTGAAACATGCATTAGATGAAAGCTTTCCCGATATAGGGAATATTGGAAAAAACAGCTTCCAGTCTGTGACTGATCAAATAAAACAACTTGCCCAAAAAGAATCATTGACATTAAGAGAAGTCGCATTAAGAGTAACAACCCCAAAAAGTCATTTTTTTGGTACGTATGAACAAGTCGCTACTAAAATGATCGAATGGTTGGAAAAGGAAGCAGCTGATGGCTTTATTTTAACGATCCCAGTTCTCGGTAATTTATATCATGATTTTATTTGCAACGTCTTGCCAATTTTAAAAGAACGTGGGTATTATGACACTACACATGAAGCAGAAACTTTACGAGAAAATCTTCACTTACCATACAAGCAAAACACTTATAGGGAAAGAGTTAGAAGTTAAAACCTACTGCAGGTTTTTCATTTTATTTTAATTCCTAGTATTTGAATAGGAAAAGGAGGATCTTATGAGTAAAGTGTTTGAAACTTCTATTGCGGTAAGAGAAATAGAGGAGGAAGAAAGAGAGTTAGTTCGGCAATTAATCATTGAAAGCTATAGGCAATATGAACATTTTTTTGAAAAAGATCGCTGGGAAAACTATTTAGCTGAATTAAAAGCGTCTGTTGATAATGAAAAAATAGATAAATTACTGATTGCAACAAATCGGGGGAATATTGTCGGTACGATGCAGATTTTTCTTTCGTCAGATGATGCATATGATGTACCTGATATACAAATAAATGAACCAATTATTCGTTTTCTAGCCGTACACCCTAACGGTAGGGGGTTAGGAATAGCCCGAAAATTAATAGATGCTGGTATTGCTTATACTAAAGCGAGGAAAGCAAGCGCGATTTATTTACACACGACAGATGTAATGGAAAAAGCGGTCAGCCTTTACGAAAAATATGGATTTGTTCGTGAGGAGACGCAAGATTACGTGAAAAGTGGGACATTTATAAAATGCTATAAATTTACTGTGAAGAACTGAAAAATAAACAATTAAAGGGGAAAAGAGAATGCGAAAATTAATTCAAGTGAAAACGATATTCATTTTAATATTACTAGTTGGGATGCTTGTGTTAAGTGCTTGCGGTAAAGGGGTAGCAAATGAAAATGAAGAAGTGACTTTAAAGATTAGTGCATCTTCTGTTCCACATGCGGAAATATTGGAATTTATTGAAGAAGAATTAGAAAACGAAGGAATTAAGTTGGATATTTCGATCACCTCAGATGGAATCCAGACGAATCAACAGACAGCCGATGGACAGTTAGATGCGAACTTTTTTCAACATACACCATATTTAGAACAGGTGAATGAAGATAGTGGGTTAGATTTAGTGAATGTAAAAGGGATTCATATTGAGCCATTCGGTGTCTATTCGAAAGAAATTAATTCTATTGAAGATTTATCTCAAGGCGCTAAAATTGCTATACCAAAAGATCCAGTTAACTTTTCACGTGCATTGGAATTATTTGCAACAAATGGCGTTATTGAACTTGATCATTCGAAAACTACCGATTTTATTTTACAAGATATTACGAAAAATGAAAAAGAGCTAGAATTTATTCCTGTTGACTCCGCATTACTTGTTCATTCTCTTGATGATGTAGAAGCATCTGCTATCAATACAAATTATGCGTTAGAAGGTGGATTCAGCCCATTAGATGATTCATTAATTATGGAAGATAGGGAATCACCATATGTAAATATTCTAGTATCTCGTCCAGATAATAAGGATGATGAAGCGATTCAAAAGCTTGCTGATACTTTAACGACAGATAAGGTAAGGGAGTTTATTGAAAAAGAATACGGTGGAGCAGTAGTTCCAGTCTTTTAATTGCTTCAGCATTCATTCTCGACTCAAGTAAGTGGGAATGAATGCTTTAGGGAATTTTCGAGCAAGCTCGAAAAAATCTGGACGAAATTGCGCCGAGGCGTAATTGGTTAAGTAAGTTCATCGTTCTAAAGGGAGGAGTGTCGATTTGATTAAGTTTCAAAATGTTTCGAAAGTATATGAAAATAAAGGCCAGAAAACAGAAGCGTTAAAAGAAATTAATGTAACGGTTGATAAAGGTGATATCTTTGGTGTGATTGGATTTAGTGGTGCTGGGAAAAGTACGTTACTTCGCACGGTTAATTTGTTGGAAAACCCATCTACTGGTGAAGTACTTGTCGATGGGAAACATTTGGCAAGTTTATCCAAACATCAATTACGTCAAGAACAGAAAAAAATCGGGATGATTTTCCAACATTTTCATTTACTTCATTCAAAGACAGTGTATGAAAATGTTGCCCTCCCACTCGGCTTAAGTCGAGTAAGCAAAAAAGAAGTAGATAAACGAGTGAGAGAGACGTTAGATTTTGTTGGACTATCTGACAAATTACAAAGTTACCCTGATCAGTTATCAGGTGGACAAAAACAACGGGTCGGGATTGCCCGGGCTTTAGTGACAAACCCATCTATTTTACTATGTGATGAAGCAACGTCGGCATTAGACCCACAAACGACGATTTCTATTCTGAACTTACTTAAACAAATTAATGAAGAATATAAAATTACTATTTTAATTATTACGCATGAAATGGAAGTGATTAAAGAAATTTGTAACCGTGTTGCTGTGATGGAAAATGGTCGGATTATTGAAACGGAAACCGTATTTAACCTATTTACTGACCCACAAACGGAAACAACGCAAAATTTCGTGCGTTCCATCGTTCGTGATCACGTGCCAGATACTGTTTATCATTTAATGGAGAAGAATGGATATATAGGTCGTATTTTTACTTTTAAATTTACAGGATCAAGTTCAGGAAAACCAATTATTTCACAAATTTCCAAGCAATTTGATGTCGAAGTGAATGTTTTATATGGAAATATTACAGAATTACAAGGAACGCCATTCGGTAATTTAATCGTTGAATTGGTCGGTCCACATGAGGAAGTAGAATGGGGATTAGATTTTGCTAGAAAACAACAAGTTCATGTGAAGGAGGTGACGAGTAATGGAAATCGGAACAGACATTATTTTGAACGCACTTTGGGAAACGTTGTACATGGTTAGTGTTGCATTGTTTTTCGGTAGTGTACTTGGAGTATTTCTTGGGATTACGCTCGTCGTAACAAGAAAAGGGCACGTATTAGAAAGTAATATTATCTTCTCTATATTAAATCCGATCGTAAACGTATTGCGCTCGATTCCATTCATTATCTTACTCGTTGCCATTATCCCGTTTACACGTCTAATTGTTGGGACATCTATTGGGACGTCAGCTGCAATCGTTCCTCTTGTCCTTCATATTGGGCCATACTTTTCTAGATTAGTAGAAAATTCGTTACTAGAAGTTGATGAAGGAATTATTGAAGCGGCAAAAGCGATGGGAGCAACACCATTACAAATAATTCGTAAGTTTTTATTACCAGAAGCATTTGCCTCCCTTGTGTTAAGCGTCACGACTGCGACGATTAGTTTAATTGGAGCAACTGCCATGGCAGGAGCTGTCGGCGGTGGGGGACTCGGTGATGTCGCCATTACGTACGGTTACCAACGTTTTGATACAGTAACCATTTTCGTAACCGTAGTAATCCTAGTCTTATTAGTACAAATCATTCAAAGTATTGGCAATACATTGGAACGAAAAATAAGACGTGTGTCGTAACGACGGAGAAGGAGTGTAAAGATGTATCGAAAACTGTTCTCGGTATTTTTCATTGTACTGTTAGTTGTTATCGGATGCTCAAAAGGGAATGCTTCGATTGAAGAAGGGCCGATCAAAGTAGGGATTAGAAGTTCAGAGCTAAGAACATGGGAATATTTAGAGGAAAGAGCGAAAGAGGAAGGACTAGACATCGAACTCGTTCATTTTTCCTCTACGTATGACCCAAACGAAGCATTATTAGATGGAGAAATCGATGTCAACGCATTCCAGCACGTAGCATTTTTAGATACGTTTAATGAGAAGACAGCTAGTGATATCGTACCAATTGGTACAACAATTATTGCGCCGCTCGGTATTTATTCAAGTAAATATGAGTCGATTGAAGAAATTCCCGAAGGCTCACAAATTGCCATTCCAAATGATTCTTCCAATTTGGGGAGGGCATTACTGCTTTTACAAGAAGCAGGACTAATTACAGTGAAGGACGATTTTGATGGGTTAGGTGGAGAAGATAAAGTAAAAGATAATCCGAAAAAATTGGAACTTATCCCGATGGATAGCTTTAATACGCCAAGAGCAATGGAAGATACAGGCGTCTCAGTTATTGGTAATGGGATTGCGGTTGAGGCGGGATTAACGCTTAAAGATGCTCTACTACATGAAAGTGAAACAGCCAAACCGTATATTAATATTATTGCTGCAAAAAGTGAGCATAAAGAGAACGAAAAGTTAAAACAATTAGTTGCACTCTACCAAACGGATGAAACGAAAAAGTTTATAGAAGAAACGTATGACGGCAACTATATTCCAACATTTATTACGTTAGAAGAGTTGTCGACGTATAAAAAAACATATTCAAGTAAGTAAGGAGAGATTTCATTGGTTCAAAATAGACAACTGAAATTAGCAGCCTATTTAGTAGGATCTGGAATGCATGTCTCCTCTTGGCGACATACGTTAGCAAATCCTGCTTCAAGTATCGATATCAAGGCATTACAAAAACAAGCGCAAATCGCTGAAAGTGGTAAATTCGACTTTGTATTTATTGCTGATAGTTTAGCCATTAACCATGAATCCCACCCGCAAATATTGAATCGCTTTGATCCAATTGTTTTGATCACAGCACTTTCAGCAGCGACCGAGAAAATAGGGGTTGGAGCAACAGCATCGACGACTTATAGTGAACCTTATGTATTAGCAAGGCAATTTGCATCCGTTGATCATATAAGTGGTGGGAGATCAGGATGGAATGTTGTCACGACGGCTGATGCTACAGGTGAAACAGCACTTAACTTTAGTCGGGAAAAACATTGGGAACATGACCACCGTTATGAACGAGCAGAGGAATTTGTTGATATCGTAAAAAGTTTATGGGATTCTTGGGAAGATGATGCTTTTCTTTATCATAAAGAAGCTGGAACATTTTATGATAAGAATAAAGTGCATGAAGTAAATTTTAAAGGTGAATATTTTTCCGTTAAAGGCCCTTTAAATATTGCTAGATCAAAGCAAGGCCAGCCTGTCATTATTCAAGCTGGTGCGTCTGTACCAGGACAAAGACTTGCTGCGAGAACGGGCGAAGTAATTTTTACTCATTGGGACGATATCGAAACATCAAAAAAGCATTATAAAAAATTAAAAGCGCAATTAAAAGATTTTAATCGATCAGAAGATGAACTACTTATTTTCCATGCTATTTCACCAATTGTTGGAGAAACAGAGGAGGCTGCCTTACAGAAATATCATGAGTTAGATGAACTAATTGACCCATACGAAAGTCTAAAATTTGCTTCAGGTTATATGGGAAATGTGGACTTTTCAAAGTATTCATTAGATACACCAGCAAAAGAAGTAGAGTTTCCTGAAGTGAATAGTATCCAAAGTAGTTTTAATGAAATGAAAAAAATAATCGAGGAAGAAGATTTAAAAGTCGGTGATTTATATAAACGTTTTTTCGGCGCTGCCAAAAAGGATGCATTCATTGGCACACCAACACAAGTTGCCGATGAGATAGAAACGTGGTACACGGAACGCGCAACGGACGGGTTTATGATTCAATTCCGATTATTGCCTCGGGACCTTGAAGATTTCGTCGAGTTAGTCGTTCCCATTTTACAAGATAGAGGTTTATTTCGAAAAGAGTACACAGGGAGCACGCTTCGTGAACATTTAGGATTAGCAAAACCAGTCAATTGTTTTACGAAAAAAGTACGATCATGAAAGAAGTGACCAAAAAAGTGGAGAAAGGTTGGTATCATGAGTAATATTGTTTTACTGTCAGGAAGTCCCTCGGTATCTTCAAGATCAAATCAAGTGCTAAAATACCTAGGGGGAAAACTAGAAAAGGAATTTTTTTCTGTCACACATATATCAGTTCAAGACATTCCTTTAGAAGACTTGTTCTTCGGAAAATATGACAGTCCAACGATTAAGAAAATCGCAAATCAAATGGAGCAGGCAAAAGGCGTAATCATTGCTTCACCGGTATATAAAGCTGCCTATACGGGTGTATTAAAATCACTTTTAGATATTTTACCTCAAGATATTTTTAAATCAAAGCCGGTTTTTCCGATAATGACAGGAGGAAGTCCATCTCATTTATTGGCAATTGAGTATACATTAAAGCCTCTCATTGCCATTTTAAAAGGGCATAGTTTAAGAGGAGTATATATATTAGATAGTCAAATAAACCGTGATAGTGAAAATCCAATTATAGATGAAGAAATAAACGGCCGAATCAATGCACAAGTACAGTATTTTATTGAAGCAATTCAAGAACAGAAATTAACGATTACACAGTAGATTTAAAAAAGAGAGTGAACTTACTATTTTAGGCTGTCGAGATATTCTCGACAGCTATTTTTAACGAAATGCTAATACCGATTTGTTCCTTTCTAAGAACAATGTCCTATAAATATAGAAAAAAGTTAATGAATATTTTACAAGATCAAAAGAAATGCAGGAATCCGATCGTTTCGGGACTTTTGACTTAGAAATATTTAATTTAAAATAGTAAGAAATTTTTATTTTTTTTGAAAGTGACTTGACAATACGAAAGAGTTGGCATAAAATAAAATCTATCAAAAATTAAAGGAATTTAAGTCATGGAAAAATTAACATCTGTTCTTGTGACGGGTTATGCTAAAGCACCACAAGGAACTTCAATGTATGAAATATACCGTCATGCAGGAATTGTTTTGGAGATTGAACTGAAAACGCATACAATAATTGATGTGGAATTTACAATGGTGGCTGACCTTACGAAAAAGTTTTTTAAGAAATTAGTTGTTGGTTATTCTTTAGAAGATGGACTAGATGGACTAATATCTCGAATTAAGCAATTTTATTTTGCCCCATCTCAACAAGCTATAATTGTAGCGCTACAATCAGCAAATCAGCGCTATTGGGAGTATTTAAATGTAGATTAATAACTAGTTTGGTTATATTGAGCTAAGTTGACAACCTCAATTTAGATAATCTTTAGAACCGAGTGAACATCTAACATTTAGGGAACTTGTATGTTCTTTAAATTTGGATAGTTCTGCTCGGTTTTTCTCATTTTTATATTCCGATAATAACTAAATACATAAAATTTATTTTCAGATGAGAGGAGTATACAGGATGAAAGAAATCATTACGGCGAATGAAGCAATCAATATGGTGAAGTCTGAATCAGTTATTATGGTAGGCGGTTTTGGTCTAGTAGGTTGTCCAATTAAACTTGTCGAATCGCTCAGCAATTCATCGTTGAACAATTTAACAATCATTAGTAATAATCTTGGCGAACAAGGAAAAGGGCTAGGAAAGTTAGTGCTAAATAAGCAAGTAGCAAAAGGAATAGGCTCGTATTTTACGTCAAATATTGATGTCGTAGAAGCATATCAAAGAGGAGAATTAGAGATAGAACTTCTACCTCAAGGAACAATGTCTGAAGCAATCCGGGCTGGGGGAGCAGGAATTGGAGGGTTTTATACTCCAGTAAGTGTTGGAACAGCTTTGGCAGAACCAAAGGAAACGAAAATAATTGGTGAAAAAGAATATGTATTGCAAGAAGCTTTACAAGCAGACTTTGCTTTTATTAAGGCAAAAAAAGCCGATAAGCTTGGCAATTTAATCTATAGTAAATCTTCACGAAATTTTAACCCTGCAATGGCCACTGCTGCAAAGACCGTATTTGTAGAAGTGGATGAAATTGTTGAGGTAGGTGAATTAAACCCAGAAGAAATAATAACACCACATTTATATGTTGATTATTTAATAGAAGGTGAATAAAAATGGATGAAAAACAGCTGATTGCTGCAAGAGCGGCACAAGAATTAAAAAATGGCAATGTCGTAAACTTAGGAATCGGAATTCCAACAAAAGTGGTCGATTACTTACCACCGGATGTTACGATTCATCTTCACTCTGAAAACGGAATATTAGGACTTGGGCCAAGCCCAACAGAAGAAGAAATTGATCCTGATCTCGTCAATGCTGGGAAGTTACCAGTAACCATTGTGGAAGGTTCATCTTTCTTCGATAGTCCATCTTCTTTTGCGATGATTCGAGGAAAGCATGTTGATGTTGCAGTGTTAGGGGTTCTACAAGTGGATCAATATGGAAGAATTGCTAATTGGGCAATCCCAGGAAAAAATATTTTAGGGGTAGGAGGTGCGATGGATTTATTAGAAGGCGCAAAAAAAGTTATTGTAACAATGCTTCATACGACTAGAAGTGGAGAGTCTAAAATAGTTGAAAGTCTATCTTACCCAATTACTTCACAAAGACGAGTCGATATGATTATTACTGAATTAGCTGTATTCAAAGTTGATAAGGAAGGACTTCTTTTAATGGAAATGGCAGATGGTTGCACAATAGAAGATGTTAAAAAACATACACTTGCTCCATTTCGTCTTTCTAGTCAATTAACATCTAATGTTCGATAGATAGGGGAGTTAATAATGGTTGTAATTGTTAGTGCATTAAGATCGGCCATTGGTCGTTATGGAGGTTCATTATGTCATACAACACCAGAGAATCTTGTATCAACGATGTTAAAAAACAACTTATCATCGGCTGGTATCGATGGTTCTTTTGTGGATGAAGTCATTATTGGGCATACGAAACAAAGTGCTCATAATCCCAATATTGCTAGACTTTCCTTATTAAAGGCACAGCTTCCTGAACATATTCCAGCTCATACGGTCCATATGCAATGTGCTTCAGGAATGCAAGCGGTAATGAATGGTGCGATGTCAATTATGACAGGAAAAAATGACGTTGTGCTTGCTGGTGGAGTGGAGGTTATGTCTCAAGCACCATATTACTTTGTAGATAATCGTTTTGGAATAAACCCTGGAGATTTAACACTATATGATTCAAATATTGAAAGTCAACCCAAGTCTCAACCGAAAGATATATATGGTCATTTCTCCATGGGGATGACAGCGGAATGGTTAGCTGAGAAATACAATATATCACGTGAGGAACAAGATGAATTCTCGTTATTAAGTCAGGAAAAAGCATTTGAAGCGATTCAGTCAAAAAGATTTTCAGATGAGATTGTACCGATTTCAGTTAATAAAGGGAGAGGAGAATTTTACTACTTTGCAGAGGATGAATTTCCGAGAGAAACATCTATTGAAAAATTAGCAAAATTAAAACCAGTTTTTAAAGAAGATGGAACTGTCACTGCGGGTAATGCTACGGGTAGAAATGATGGTGCTGCTACGTTGTTAATGATGCATGAGAGTAAGGCAAAAGATTTAGGTTTAGAACCTTTAGCCTATATTCGTTCGTTTGCTTCTGCCGGAGTTAACCCAAAAGCAATGGGAATTGGACCTGTTCCGGCAACAAAAAAGGCATTGTACTCTGCTGGTCTATCATTCAATGATCTTGACTTAATAGAGTTAAATGAAGCTTTTGCAGCCCAATCGATTGCCGTTTTAAAAGAATGGGATTCAGATGGTAGAAACGTTAATGTAAATGGTGGTGCTATAGCTTTAGGACATCCTCTTGGTTCTACAGGTGCAAGAGTATTAACAACATTAGTTCATGAGCTGAAAAAAAGAAATAACCAATATGGCTTAGCGACAATGTGTGTAGCAGGTGGACAAGGAATATCAATGGTGGTGGAAAGAAAATGAAACAATTAGAAGATGCAGTGTTTCATAGGGATCTTACAAAAAACTATCCGATCATTACGCACGGTAAAGGAATCTATCTCTATGATGAATGTGGAAAAGAATATATTGATGCAAGCTCAGGTGCTGTTGCAGCTAACTTAGGTCATAGCAATAAAAAAATTGCTCAAGCAATGTTTGATCAGGCGAGTAAAGTTGGATTTGTTCACACAATGCGTTTTGAAACGGAAGTACTTCATCAATTAGCAACGAAAATTGTCCAACTTGCTCCTAGCACGTTAAATAAGGTGTATTTTACATCAGGGGGCTCTGAAGCAAATGAAAGCGCTATTAAGTTGGCAAGACAATACCATCGGGATAAAGGAAATAAAGATAAACAAATTGTAATTGGCAGGTGGCAGTCATACCACGGTAACACCCTTGGTTCGCTTTCAGTGGGCGGGGATGTGAAAAGAAGAAAGCCTTATACAGCTAATTTAATAAAAACAGAACATATTTATTCACCTTATTGTCATCAATGTCCTTACGAGTACGAAGAAGAAGCATGTATTCGGCAAAATAATTTAGCTTGTGCGAATGACTTAGCACGTAAAATTACCGAATTAGGTGCTGAAAATGTATCAGCAGTTATCATGGAACCGATTGTTGGAAGTCAACAAGGGGCAGTAGTGCCACCAAAAGGATATTTTAAAAGAGTTAGGGAGATATGTGATCAAAACGATATCGTGCTTATTATCGATGAAGTTATGACGGGCTTTGGTAGAACAGGTACGAACTTTGCTATCGAACAGTTTGGAATAGAACCAGATATTATGACGTTTGGTAAAGGTATTTCAGCAGGATACGCCCCACTAGCTGGAATGATTGTAAACGACAAAATTGTCGATGGCATTATTAAAAATAGTGCTGGCCAATTTGTACATGGATTTACGTATAGCGGGCATCCTGTTTTAGCAGCAACCGGTCTTGCGGCATTGGAGGTATACGAGGAAGAGTCCGTATTAGAAAACTGTCAACATGTATCTAAATATGTATTCGAATGTTTAGAACAACTTAAGGAAGCTTCGAAAATCATTTCGGATGTACGTGGAAGAGGTCTTCTAATAGGCATTGAGCTCGTTAAAGATAAAGAAAAAAATATATTATTTGATCCTAAAGAGCAAGTAGCGAACAGAGTTAATACTAGTGCGATGGATCTTGGTGCTGTATTTTATCCTGGATCTGGTGGGATTGATGGTTTATACGGTGAACATTTGATTGTTAGCCCACCATTAAACATTACAAAAAAAGAAATAGATAAAATGGTATCCATCTTAACAGAGGCGATTCATCTGGTAGAAGAGGAACTATTTAAAAAAGAATAAAAGGATGGGATGAAAAATGAAAAAGTTGTTATTCGTATTATTGGTTATAGTATCCTCCATGTTTATTTTAGGAGGATGCGGTAGTAAAGAGGATAAAAGTGGTAGTAGTAAAGAAGCGACAGATGAAGCAGGGGCTTTAGCAGCAATACAAGAAAAAGGAATGATTACAATCGGGATTGAAGGTGCTTTCCCTCCGTTCAACTATTTTGATGAAAATAATGAGTTGATCGGTTTTGATGTAGATATTGCGACTGAAATAGCAGATCGAATGGGAGTAAAGCCAGAGTTTATTCCAACACCGTGGGATACTATCATTGGTGGTTTACAGGCAAAAAAGTATGACGTCATCATTTCAAGTGTAGCACCAACAGAAGAAAGAAAGGCAAAAGTGGATTTTACTGATTCCTATTACACGACAGGGGTTCAATTGTTTACAACAGAGGATTCGGAAATTAAAGAAATTGAGGATGTAAAAGGGAAAGTAATTGGTGTAGCTACTGGAACAACATTTGCTGAAGAAGCTGAATCTTTAGGTGCAGAAGCAAAATTTTATGATAGTGATCTTTTGACATTCCAAGATCTATCAAATGGGCGAATTGATGCAGTTATCACGGATAAAGCTGTTGGAAATAGAATCATTCTTGAGCATAATTATCCATTTAAAACAGTCGGAGCGCTTTTATATACGGAACAACCTGGTATTACCTTAAATAAAAATCAAGAAGATTTAAAAGAAGAGCTTAATAAAGTGTTATCAGAAATGAAAGTTGATGGTACTTACGAAGAAATTAGTCACGAATGGTTTGGAGAGAATATCGAATAAGGTGGGGTTTTATGCTTGATTTTAGTTTAGTTCAAAACTTTATTCCATTTATGGTAAAGGCCGCATGGATTACATTGCTATTATCTGTCATATCCATTGTCGCTGGTTTAATACTAGGGCTCTTTGTAGCTCTAATGAAAATATCGAAGTATAAAATATTAGTTTGGATAGCTGATTTATACCTTTGGGTAATAAGAGGAACACCATTATTAGTGCAACTGTTTTTAGTCTATTTCGGATTACCCCAAATAGGAATTGAATTTTCGCCATTTACTTCAGCTGCTATTGCACTAGGTATAAACGCTGGAGCTTATATTGCTGAAATATATCGTGGGGGAATTTTGGCAGTATCGAAGGGGCAAATAGAAGCTGCTGAAGCACTCGGAATGAAATATCCAACAATAATGAAGAAAATAATTCTTCCGCAAGCACTTAAAGTAAGTATTCCTTCATTAGGGAATCAGGCAATTATTATGTTAAAAGATTCTTCCCTAGCCTCGCTCGTAACAGTTTCAGAGTTAATGATGGTGTCTCAAAGGTATGCATCTACAAACTATGCGTTTATTGAGTTTTATATTGTTGCAGCACTATTTTATTTACTCATGACAACTCTATTTACATTTATCCTTAATAAGATAGAAAAACGCATGGCTGTAAGTGAGCAATAAGAAAGAGCTTGGAGGTCGACAGAATGGCTACGATAAGTATAAAAAAAGAAGAGCAGTCAATTGAAAAAATGATCAAAGTGGAGAATTTGGAGAAGCATTATGGCAATAATCATGTGTTAAAAGGAATTAACCTTACAATTAACCGCGGTGAAGTTGTGGCCTTAATAGGTTCAAGTGGATCTGGTAAAAGTACATTATTACGATGCTTAAATAGGTTAGAAACTATTTCAACTGGAAAAATAACGATAGATGATATTTGTTTAAATGAATCGACTAAAAATATTAGTATGATTCGACAAGAAGTAGGGATGGTTTTTCAACAATTTAATCTTTTCCCACATATGACGGTTATCGATAATGTGATGATAGGACCGATACAAGTTTTAAAACGTAAAAAAGAAGAAGTTGAGAAAGAAGCGCTGGAACTTTTAAAAAAGGTAGGGTTGGCGGATAAAAGAGATATGTATCCAGCTAAACTCTCTGGTGGCCAACAACAGCGGGTTGCTATTGCAAGATCACTCGCAATGAAACCGAAAATAATGCTATTTGATGAACCAACTTCTGCACTAGACCCTGAATTAGTAGGAGAAGTATTAAACGTCATGAAGCAATTAGCTTTTGAAGGAATGACGATGGTTGTTGTAACACATGAAATGGGGTTTGCCCAAGATGTTGCGGATCGAGTCGTATATTTAAATGATGGAAAAATCGTCGAAGATGGTGATCCTAAAATGGTGCTAAGAAATCCAAAGAGCGACCAATTAAAGTCATTTCTACGATTAGTTAAATTTGAATAGTGGAGGAAGCAGATGGAAAAGTCATCTTTATTTATTAATGGTGAATGGATCATAAATGATAATCAAACGTTTTTTGAAAGCATAAACCCGGCTACAAAAGAAGTGATCGGATCATCTTGCTTAGCGACGGAAGAACAAGTTGATCTTGCTGTACAAGCAGCAAATAATGCGTATAACGAATGGAAATTAACTCCTTCACCTACACGTGCTAATTACTTATCTAAAATTTCTTCAGAATTAAAGAAGCGTCGAAAAGAACTAGCGGAAATGATGACAATGGAGATGGGAAAAGTACTGAAAGAATCGATAGGAGAAGTTGATGTTATTTTACAACATATTGAATATATGCATGGAGAAGCTAAAAGATTAATTGGGGAAATCGTTCCTTCATCTTCTCCAAATCGAACAATTCAAATGGTTCGTGAACCACTAGGAGTTGTAGCGTGTATCACTCCATGGAACTTCCCGGTTGTCCTAGCTGCTTATAAGATATTTTCAGCACTCATAACAGGTAATACAGTTGTTTGGAAACCAGCATCTGAAGTAGCTTTATCAGCGGAAATTTTCACAGAAGTTATTGAGCAATCAGGCATTCCAAAAGGTGTCTTTAATCTTGTGACTGGTTCTGGACAAACAGTAGGTAATAAATTAGCTACACATGAAAACGTGAATATCATTGCGTTTACTGGATCGACAAATGTAGGGAAAAAGATAACCGAAATGGGGAGTAATACGTTAAAAAGAGTATCGTTAGAACTAGGTGGGAAAAATGCTGTTATCGTGCTTCGTGATGCTAATTTGGAAGAGGCAGCAAATGGAATTATCCAATCCGCTTTCACTACGACGGGACAAAGATGTACAGCTGCAAGTCGGATCATCGTTGAACGTTCGGTAAAAGCTAAATTAATCGATTTATTGGTTGAAAGAACGAAGGAAATGAACGTAGGAAATGGACTAGTAGAAGAAAGTGATATTGGCCCTGTTGTCAATGAGTCTCAATTGGAAACAATTGAATCCTATGTTCATCAAGCGGTTCAAGAAGGTGGAAAAGTAGAGATTGGTGGAAAAAGAGGATCTGATTTAGAGGGATATTTTTATGAACCAACCATTATTTCTAATGTGAAACCCACAGATACAATTGCTCACGAAGAAATTTTTGGTCCTGTTTTAGCAGTGCTAGAGGTAGATTCGTATGAAGAAGCGATGAAAATTAATAACGATACGATATATGGGTTATCTACATCTATTTATACGAATAGTTTACATTTTGCTAATAAAGCCTCTCGTGAAGCGGTTTCGGGTCTAGTCTATATAAATAGTGGAACTTCAAATGCCGAAATAGGCGTTGCTTTTGGCGGAATGAAAATGTCTGGGAATGGGCATCGCGAAGTATCTAACCATTCATTTGATTTAATGACAGAATGGAAATCAATTTATACTAATTATTGAGGATGGTGGGTAATGGATAAAGACATTGATTTATTAACGATGCTAGCCTTAAAACCAGAATTAGAAACAAAAGAAAATGTAGAAAAGGTTAAAATAAATGACGCAATCATTCATAACTATTTTCATGAACAAAGATCAACCTTACAAGGAAAGCCCCATGTGGTAATGGTTGGTGGTGGAATTATTAGCTTAATGACAGCTTTTTATTTGGAGGAAATGGGATTTCGCATTTCGATCATAGAACAAAAGTCTTTTGGTGCTGCTGCCTCTGGTCGTAATGGCGGTGCTGTTATGATGATGGGGAGAGAGTTAATAGAGCTCCCATTTGCAAGGCATTCAATCAATTTATGGGAACAACTTTCAACAAAAGGAATCAACACCCATTTTGAACGTAAAGGTCATTTGATGGTAGCGAGAAACGATATAGAAGTGGCAAGATTGACAAAAGCATATGAACTTTATAAAGCTGCGGGGATACCCGTTACATTACTGAACAATGAAGAAATGAAAAGTTATACGCCACATATCGGCAAAGAAAATAAACTTGGTCTATTTAGCTATGAGGATGCACAAAGTTATCCATTTACGACCATTCAATCATTAATCAAACAACTCAAAACAAAAGGTGTGCAATTTTACCCTTATACAAAAGCAACTTCATTTGAAACGAATAATCGTATGATTGAAGGAGTAATAACCGAAAATAGCGTCATCAAAGGAGACTATTATTTAATTAGTGCTGGACCATGGTCACTAGAATTAGGGAAGTTATTGGATGAACATATTTCCGTTAAAGCCCGTAGATCGCAATTAATGGTGACGGAAATAGTGAAAAAGAAAGCAATTGTACCATTCTTTACAGGTAACGGTTTTTACTCTCGCCAGACCCATGTCGGTAATCTATTATTCGGTGGCGGTGGCCCTTGGGAAATCAATGGTTATGACGTGAGCAATACATCGTATGCAATCGAGCTATTAAGTAATCGTTTTACGGAAGTTTTTCCAACGTATAAGACAAAACAGCTGATCCGTAGCTTTGCAGGAACGGTAGAGATAACTCCTGATCATGTACCTGCTTTTGGAAAGTTATTAAACTGGGATAATGGATTTGTCTCTGCTGGATATAATGGCCATGGTTATGGTTTATCAGCAGTAATGGGAAAATTAATGAGCCTCGTTTTATATGACAATGCTACCGATCGACAATTATGTAATGATATAAAATCTGTCATTGATCCGTTAAAAATAGATCGTTTTACAGAACTAACGAAAGTATAGAGGTGATCTGAATGCCAAAGGACGAAAATTATCTGATTTGTCGCTGTGAAGAAATTTCCCTTAAAGAAATTAAAAATGTAAAAAATAATGGACTAACAACATCTCAAGAAATAAAGATGGCAACAAGGGCGGGAATGGGAGTTTGTCAAGGGCGTATTTGCAGATCACTTATTGAACAACTTGTAGCGGAAACGGAAGAAGGGTCATGCAAATTACCATCTAAATTAACAGTTCATCATCCTGTTAGACCTGTTCCACTAGGCATGATTGTTAATAAGGAGGACTGAATATGAGAATACAAAAACATCCCGTGATGAAAATAATCGAAAAAGAAGATGTTGAATTTATATTTAATGATACAAAAATCATTGGTAAAAAAGGAGATTCACTTGCTTCTGCATTATGGGCGAACGGTATGAAAACGTTACGCCAGACGGAGAAAGAAAATAATAGTAGGGGAATATATTGTGGCATCGGAAATTGTTATGATTGTAGAGTTTATTTACAAGGAAGTGGAATGGTGCGGGCATGTATTACTCCCATAAAAAGTGGGATGGAATTCTATTCAGAGGATAGAGGGGATATGTCATCATGAAATTTGATGTTGCAATAGTTGGTGCGGGTCCCGCAGGATTGAAAGCAGCTATAGAGATTGCTCGTGCAGGCGGTAATGTCGTCATGATTGATGACCATCCACATGTCGGTGGGAAACTAAATGGGCAGCTCCACGAAGAACCAAATAATGGGGATTGGTGGATTGGTGTGAGCATCGCAGAACAATTAAAGCAAGAAGCACTATCTTTAGGGATCACCATTTTAACGGGGACACAAGTATGGTCCGTTGAAGAAGGTTGGAAATTATTCATTTCAAATGTGGATGGAAGGCCATTAGATAATAATATGATTGAGTCAAAAGCATTGTTGTTAGCGACAGGTGCTATTGAAAAGCCTCTACCATTACCTGGTTGGACTTTGCCTGGCGTACTAACAATCGGTGGGGCACAAGTATTAACAAATCAATATCAAGTTAAGCCAGGTAATCGTGTCATCGTTGTCGGTGTTGATATTTTATCTTTATCAATTGCACGAGCAATGAAGATGGCAGGAGCAGATGTTGTAGGAATATATATTGCTCCTAAAAATGAATTCACATCGGGAATATCAAATCCGAAAGAGTTATTAAGTTCATTCAGTTCAATGACAAAGTTTGCTCCAAATCTTTTCATGCGTCTAGGTGGAAATGTGTTAAAGTCAGCGATTGGTTGTTCATTAGCTGCCTTGTTTTATCCAAAGAATGGAATGAAAGTTTGGGATATACCCATCCATTTTCGCCAGTCCATTTTAGCAATAAATGGTGAACAAGAAGTTGAGTCTGTTACGTTAACGAAAATAGATCCAACTGGTAATGCGATAGGGGAAAGTTTTTTAGAAAAGGTAGATGCCGTATGTATTTCTGGGGGTCTATCCCCACAAAATGAATTAGCCGCTGTTGCAGGATGTGAATTTGTTCGATTAAATGGTTTAAGTGGGGTTGTTCCTCTTCATGACCAATATATGCAAACGACAGTGGAGGGATTATTCGTTGCAGGAAACATTACTGGTATTGAAGGTGCAAAAGTAGCTTCAGCTCAAGGGGTTTTGGCAGGTAGCTCTATTAATAAATATTTAAGTATAGGTAATGTAAATGAAGGTAATTTGGAGAGAAATGCGAAACAAGTTGAAATAGTTAGAGAAACAGCAGATATTACTTTCCACTCAGAAATCGGATCTGCAAGAAATAAGTTGCAAAAATTATGGGAGCATAGAATATAAACTTCTGGTATTAGCGGGAGGACTCATTAGATGAAGAGAATAGGGATTGCTTTTTTTTATCATGAATCACATAGTTTTACACCAATGATTACCGAATTAGAACAGTTTGAAAATGAGGCATATCTTTTAGGAAAAGATATTATCGATCATTATCGAGGGACAAAAACAGAAGTAGGCGGGTTTATTGACTATTTAACAGGAAGCAAAGAAGAAATAGAAATTGTCCCATTATTATGTGCTTCCGCAGTCCCCTCTGGTGTTGTAACGAAAGAAACATTCGAGAAAATTGAAAAAGATATGATTGGAAGTATCCAAGATAATTTGCCACTTGATGGTCTGTTACTAGCGTTACACGGGGCGATGGTTGTCGATGGTTTACCAGATCCTGAGGAAAAAATGTTGGAAAATATTCGTGAAACAATTGGAAATAATATCCCAATCGCCACTACGTTAGACTTACATGCAAATATTAGTGAAAAAATGGTAACGTACACACCAATGCATTTTGGCTTTAAAACGTATCCACATATTGATATGTATGAACAAGGTCTTGCAGCTGCAAATGCTATTTGCAATTGTTTATTTGAAAACAAGCAGTATCAAGCAGCATTTATTCGATTACCGATGCTTTTACCATCTTTGAATATGCGGACAGAAACTGGTCCCATGAAAAAAATGATTGATTTGGCGAAAGAAGCAGAAAATATCAAAGGTGTTGATAATGTTTCCATCTTTGGCGGATTTCCCTATGCTGATACAGCATCAAGTAGTGCAAGTTTAATAGTAGTTGGTACAGATAAAAAGACAATGGGAGAAGTCGCGGAAAAATTAGCGCGGGAATATTGGGGGCTAAAAAAAGAATTTCTCGTTCACTTACCAAGTGCGAAAGAAGGATTGAAAATAGCCCTATCACGTCGTAATAAAAAGCCCGTTGTTTTAGCCGATATATCTGATAACCCTTTAAGCTGTGGTAGTGGTGATACGACAGAATTATTACGGATGATGCTCAGAAATAAGGTAGATCAAGCTTTATTTGGTGGACTATATGATCCCGAATCGATAAAAAGATGTCAAGAAGCTGGTGAAGGGAAGACTGTTGAACTTGAACTCGGGGGGAAAGTAACCCCGGAATTTGGTTTGCCAATTCGTGTTGAAGCGAAAGTAATTACATTATCGGATGGTGTCTTTTATAATTCTGGTCCGTTTAATCAACATCTTAAAGTTGATTTAAAAGCTACTGCTCATATTGTCGTTGATAAGTTGGATATCGTGTTAATTGGTCGCCCAATGTCCGCCAATGATCCAGAAATGTTTCGACATTTAGGAATTGATCCAACAAAAAAGAAAATTTTAGCACTAAAAGTAAAAAATCATTTTAGAGCTGCATTTGATCCATTAATTGAAGAGGTAATTTATGTAGATGCTCCTGGAGTGTCTACCAATAATTTAACAACATTAGAATATAAAAATATTATTCGTCCAATTTGGCCACTTGATAATGCAATATATTTGGAAGGGGAATGAAAAAATGAGTGAAAAATATTATGTAGAGGTATTAACGTCTTTAAGTCCGGAAATGCAGGACATCATGATGGAACTCGAAAAAGATGCTTTTCCAGGTATTGGTGCAGTTGATGAGCAAACGTTGGTGCCAATTGCTAGATTCGGTAAATTAATAGTTTATCGTGAAACAGGGGATCCAAGACCGATCGCTGTTTGTGAATTAATGAGAGAATATAATGCGCCACAGCGAGCGTATGTATTTGGATATTATGTTCGCTCTGATCAACAAGGTAAAGGAATCGGTCAGAAGTTTTTTGCAGAAGTGATGAACATCATTGATGAAGATGGCTTTGATCAAATTTGTTTAACGGTGGATGTATCAAATACTCCAGCTGTAAAAGTGTATGAGAAATTAGGGTTTGAAATAAAAGAAACAAGAGAAGCTGAATATGGCAAGGGAGAAGATAGATATTATATGGAATGGCGTAAAACGAACTAATCTAAGTATATTGGTCCCATATAAGCACTATTTTTGAACCATTATTTACCAACTGAAAATAAGGAGAGGCTCATGTTAGGAATGAAATAGTAACATGGGCTTCTTTTTGAGAAAGCAATAAAGTTAAAATAACAGAAGAGTATTAAGTTATGATAAATAAAGTATAAAACACTTGCATTTTAAATGGGAATTATTTAATATAATAATTGGAATTAGCACTCGGGTGTCTTGAGTGCTAATAAAGAAAAAATAATAGTTAACGGACTAAGGAGGTATCTTTACATGATTAAACCTTTAGGAGATCGTGTAGTGATCGAACTTGTTGAGCAGGAGGAAACAACTGCAAGTGGTATCGTTTTACCAGATTCTGCAAAAGAAAAACCACAAGAAGGTAAAGTAGTTGCAGTAGGGTCAGGTGCAATCGTTGACGGTAAAAAAGTTGCACTAGAGGTAAAAGAAGATGATCGTATCATTTTCTCAAAGTTTGCAGGTACAGAAGTGAAATACGAAGGAAAAGAATACTTAATTTTGCGTGAAAATGACATATTGGCAATCGTAGAATAATACATTAGTACGGTTGGCAAAATGAGTTTTATTAAACATAGAATGAACTATTTTAAGGAGGTACTATTTAGTTATGGCGAAAGAAATTAAATTTAGTGAAGATGCACGTAAATCTTTACTTAACGGTGTAGATACATTAGCAAATGCAGTAAAAGTAACATTAGGACCTAAAGGACGTAATGTTGTATTAGACAAAAAATTTGGTTCTCCTCTCATCACGAATGATGGAGTAACCATTGCGAAGGAAATTGAATTAGAAGATGCTTTTGAAAACATGGGTGCACAACTCGTTTCAGAAGTTGCTTCTAAAACAAATGATGTAGCTGGAGACGGTACGACAACAGCAACAGTACTTGCACAAGCAATGATTCGTGAAGGATTAAAAAACGTTACAGCTGGTGCTAATCCAGTAGGAATTCGTCGTGGAATTGAAAAAGCGGTTGAAGCAGCTGTTACAGGTTTAAAAGACATTTCCAAAACGATTGAAGATAAAGAATCGATCGCACAAGTTGCAGCAATTTCATCAGGCGATGAAGAGGTTGGTAAACTAATTGCTGAAGCGATGGAACGCGTTGGGAACGACGGAGTAATTACAATTGAAGAGTCAAAAGGATTCTCAACTGAACTAGAAGTAGTAGAAGGAATGGAATTCGACCGTGGATATGCTTCTCCATATATGGTGACAGACCAAGATAAAATGGAAGCAGTTTTAGAAAATCCTTATATCTTAATTACAGATAAAAAGATTTCTAACATCCAAGAAGTTCTACCAGTTCTTGAAGCGGTTGTTCAAGAAGGAAAATCAATTTTAATTATCGCAGAAGATGTTGAAGGTGAAGCACTTGCAACATTAGTATTAAACAAATTACGTGGATCATTTAATGCGGTTGCAGTAAAAGCTCCTGGATTTGGTGATCGTCGTAAAGCAATGTTAGAAGATATCGCCATTTTAACTGGTGGTCAGGTCATCACTGAAGACTTAGGATTAGATTTAAAGGCAACAGAGGTTAGCCAATTAGGTCGTGCTGCTAAAGTAGTCGTTTCGAAAGAAAATACGACAATCGTTGAAGGGGTTGGAAGTCCTGACGCAATTGCAGCTCGTGTAAACCAAATTCGTGCTGAAGCAGAAGAATCTACTTCTGACTTTGATAAAGAAAAATTACAAGAGCGTTTAGCGAAACTTTCAGGTGGAGTTGCTGTAGTGAAAGTTGGAGCAGCTACTGAAACGGAATTAAAAGAGCGTAAACTTCGCATGGAAGACGCACTTAACTCAACTCGTGCAGCAGTAGAAGAAGGAATTGTTTCAGGTGGAGGTACTGCATTAATTAACGTATATAAAAACGTAGCAGAATTATCACTTGAAGACGACGAAGCAACTGGAGTAAGCATCGTTCTACGTGCGCTTGAAGAGCCAGTTCGTCAAATCGCAGAAAACGCTGGCCTAGAAGGTTCCATCGTTGTTGAGCGTCTAAAAGGCGAAGACGTTGGTACTGGATTTGACGCTGCTAAAGGTGAGTGGGTAAACATGGTTGAAGCTGGAATCGTTGACCCAACAAAAGTTACTCGTTCCGCTTTACAACACGCAGCATCTGTTGCAGCAATGTTCTTAACAACGGAAGCTGTAGTTGCAGACTTACCAGAAGAAAATGCTGGTGGCGGAATGCCTGACATGGGCGGCATGGGCGGAATGCCAGGAATGATGTGATAGGTAGCTCTAACCCATGATACAATAGGGCTTTTTGTAGGCGATTAGCAAAATGCTAACATTGGAAAGATTATTGCAGGCTTCTCTTAAGTTGTCCAAACTTTTGAGAAGCCTCTCTTTTTAATTCTTTGGTTACATGGAGATAGATAAGCCTAGTTGTTTCATCTTCTGTATGACCTAGTCTATCCATAATTACTTCTAATCCAACCCTTGCTTCGGCAAGTAGGGAGGTGTGTATGTCTTAGAGAATGGGGTGTTAATTCCTGATTTAATCCTGCGATTTTTAATAGGCGTTTCATACGATTTGCAATTGTTTTAATAAGCATTGGGTATCCCGGTTATCTTTCTGTATTAGCGAATATAAAACCTTCATTATAATAAGCATCACCTAGTCAATTGATCACTTTCTTCTGCGCTGCTTTATGTTTTTTGAGTTCTTTTATAATCTCGTTTTCCACGACAATCGTTCGAATGGAACCTTTTGTTTTCGGTAGTACTAATTGGTATTTAACAGTATTATTTTTTTCATTGTAATACGTTTTGATAATTCTGATGCTATTTTCATCAAGGTTAATAATTTAAAGAACAAATTATCCTGCTTCATGCTTCCGGAAAGCCTAGAAGTGAAATTATCAAAGAATACGAGCTGACGCCATCTGCCTTTGATAAATGGCTTCGGCAATATAAGGCATCAGGATCATTTGAAGAAAAAGACAACAGAACACCTAAACAGGAGGAGCTAATCAAACTCCGCAAAGAAAACCAACGATTAGCAATGGAAAATGATATTTTAAAGCAAGCCGCGCTGATCATAGGACTAAAGTAAATGTGATTCGTAATAACACTCACAAATACTCGGTATCAGCAATGTGCGACGTCCTACAAATTCCTAGAAGTACGTATTATTATGAAGCAAAAGAACAGGATAACCAAGATGAAGAATTAACAATACTTGTTGGATATCTTTAAAAAAAGCTGCAATATTTATGGTCAAAGAAAAATTAAAAAAGAACTTGAAAAGCTTGCTGGACGGTATCTCGCCGTCGAATTGGTCGAATCATGAAAGAGCAAGGTCTTATCTCAAAATATACCGTGGCTCAATACAAACCGACGAAAACAACTTGTAACGAATCGGAGGTCGGAAATGTGTTGAACCGAGAGTTTAATCAAGACCAGGAATTAAAAGTAGTTGTCAGCAATTTGACCTATGTCCGAGTCGAACAAAAATGGCATTATATATGTGTTTTAGTAGATTAGCAGAGGAGATCACTGTGATGGTTAAAAGAGTAAATTTACTAACATTGAATTTGATGTTTAGGGAGAATTTGGTCGAGGATTATTTGAATGATGAAAGGATTAATTATAGAGAGTTAGAAACATTAAGTAGTTTTGTTGAGGAAATACGAAAGAAGTATAGCAAGATTAACATCTTTGATGGTTATGTCTATGATTATAGTATACCTCAAATATCCAAACAATTTGATATTTTAAAAGTTGCTAGTAATTATATTATTAATATTGAATTAAAGGAAACTAGTACAGAAGAAAAAATTAAAAAGCAACTTAAAGAGAATAGTTATTATCTAAGTAGTACTGGAAGAAAAATTTGGACTTTTACATATGTAAAATCCAGTAATTCTATTTATGAATACATAGCCGAAGAAGATCGATTAGACTTAATAGCGGATTTTGAAAGTTTTATCGAGTGGTTAGAAGAAAAGAAGATAACTTATTTGGAAGAGGAAAATATAAACGAAATTTTTAAACCGAAACAGTACCTAGTTTCGGTATTTAATGATACTGAAAAGTTTATAAGAAACAAGTACTTTTTAAATGATTTACAGCAAAGGTTTAAAAAAGAATTTGAAGAAAGTGATAAATTATTCAACGCTATTAAAGGAGAAGCGGGAACAGGAAAAACGTTATTATTATACGATATAGCTAAAGACTATAAAAATAGAGGAGTATCTACCTTAATTATTCATTGTGCTAAATTAAACATCGGTCATTATAAATTAATAGATTATGGCTGGAATATTACCCCTATAAAAAACTTTCGAGATTCTTTATCAACAGAGATTAACGCTACTTTTATCGATGAGGCCCAAAGACTTACAGAATATCAACTCCAATACATCATAAAATATGCTAGAGAAAATAAAATAAAGGTATACTTTTCTTATGATCCAGCACAATATTTACATCTTAGTGAAAAAACAAGTGATATAGCAAATAAGATTCTAGGATTAAATTCAGAAGTTATAAACAGAGTCCTAACAGGAAAAGTAAGGAATAATAAAGAGATTAATCTTTTTATAAAAAAGATATTTGATAGTCAGCACAATCATACTTCTAGTCTCCACTTTAGAGATTTCATTGAAGTCCTATATTTTGATGATATGAAAACATCAAATCACTATATAGAGGAATTGATAGATTCCTCAAAAGGAGAGGCTACAGTTCTAAATTTTACGGAGGATCTAAAAACGCCTAGAAAATATCAACGTTATAATAATGTCCAATCAGTATTAAACGCTCATGAAGTTATTGGACAAGAATTTAATCATGTTGTTTTAACATTAGGAGATTATGTTGAGTATGATGCTTTGGGAAAATTGTATGCAACATGCAGTTCATATTACGATGTTGTACGAATGTTTTATCAGTTGGCAACGAGAGCCAAAGAAAAACTTACTCTTATTATCATTAATAACAAAGACTTAGCACGACGAGCAGTAAAAGTGTTAAATCAATAATTAAAATGTCTCAAACTATTTAATTCAAAATAACGTATAGTTTACTCTAGAATCGGGCGCGATTGTTGAAAAAAATAAATTAAAAATCTAAAAATTTCAAATTTAATCTGATATTTTTGATTGCGTACCATATTGCTAAAGTGTTGTTTACAGGTCTGCTAATTGGTGAGTTATTTAACATTTTACTCACCTTAAACTGAACTCGTAAGAAATACATAGCTGACTTTGTACGTTGCTAGATATCCTCTGCATTCTTAGCTTTTTGTGGGCTTTACTTATTTAAATGGATGTACAAAATACATTGTATCCCCGTAGAATCATATTTGAAGAGTCTCTTTAAAAAAGTAGTAAATTATCTTGTTTAACGACTCGTTTTTTTGACCATAATGGAATTAAGGCACTCGGTAACACGACCATCGAAGTATGATTAAAATAAACCTCAACCAATTTAGGTGATATTTTAATCTCTACCTCTTTACCGATTAATTCATGTGGTACGGAATAAAACATGCTATTAATGGTAATATGGTAATCAGGTCGGACTTTTGCTTTTCGCCATTCAGATAATTTGTATGGTGTGTTTGGAAGAGGGGAAAGGGCAAATTTCTCCTCTTCCAATGTAAAGCATGTAACGTTTCTGAGTGCTTGAATAATCCAATTAGTTACGATGTTCACAGAGCCTTCTACACTGGCTTTATCACGTGCTGTAAGTACATGAGCCGGCATAACTATAGCATTATAGTATGTCACCATTTCTGCGTATGTTTTATTTAATATGAGTTCCTTTGATGTGTGCTTTGTAACACCTGTTTTTAAATTATCAGGAACTAGAATATTTGGTACGCCACCAAAATAATCGAAAGCATGTTGGTGCAATTTAATCCAAGATGGAAGATCCATACGATAAGAACCTTCTACATAAAAAAGTTGCGAATATGGTAGTGTTGCTATGAAAACACATACCGGTACTTTCTTCCCTATATCTGAATCGACAACAAATAATGTTGCACCAGCCCAATCAACTTCTAATAATTCACCTGGTTTTCTCCGAATTCCCATCGTTGCTTTGTATTTCATTGCATAGTCACGATAATGTTCCGTAAATGTCCGATAAGCATACGGTATTTTTCCAGCATCATGAGCCTCACTCACATATTCATCATGAAGTAGTGTTAACGTTATGTTTGGTTTCGCTAACTCTTTATGGATATATTCAAAATCCATTAAGTGTTTGCCCTAGCTTTTTGCTTCTTTTCTGGATAGAGAAAATCTTCTAACCAAGGATCAGTCATTTCTTCTTCTAACGGTATTTTCCCCCCTTCTTTTTTGCTAATTCAATAATTTCTATCACCTTTTGACGCGAATGTTGTGTAATCATTGCAATACTACGCAGTGGAACATCATCCGGATGCAGTTCCAAAATCTTTCGATATTGATACACACAAAAACCTCCTATACACTTATTTCACGCCGTCAGGTGTTAGAGTGCACATTAAGTATATAGGAGGTATTAGATATTTTGGTACATTGCTCCGCAATGTGTGGTAAATTCGCCCGCAAACAGAGGTAAAAAGAATTGCAAAGGTGGTGCATTCTGATGCAATAATCACATGCTGTCTTACCCGGATTGTTCCTGGTTTTAGGTCAAACTCATAACATTAAAAGGATAATAAGTAATAAGTGGTATAAAGGATGTAAGGAGCTGACGGGAATAATATCCCGTTTAGGTTACACATTTTGTATTTGCAGGTATTTATTTCTCTATTAATTTACTATTTGCCTAGGTAATATGGTATAATAGAATTGCTTATGAAGTAGTTCATAAGGTCACTTGTTTCAACCTTGGTGCAAGTTGAAGTATTCTTACATAGAAGAAACAACTCAACCGACAGAAGATTGAAATAATTGCCAATAATTTCAATTTCTTGATTGCAAAGATCCAAGCAATAAAGTAACCAAACATCTTTGAGCAACTCCAGTCTTCTAATAGTATAACAAGTATTACTAACAGTTTCATCAGCAGTGTCGATAGCTATAAATGGCCATAAGCTATGATCGACTATGGCTGTATAATGTCATTTTTATAATGATATTGGGTGTGCTGAGTAAGTTGTAATTCAAGGACTGCATTGATATTTACTTAGCTCTGTAAAGGAGATTTGTATAAAGTGTCAGAGAAAAATACAAAAGATTACTATAAGCCTAAAAACTATCTTCATTTTGATGGGAAGAGAATCTATAATAACAAAACGAAAAGCTATGTGACCAATCCTAAAAAGATTAGGATACATAGCTTTTATCCGTTAATCCGGTATTTTAGCAAAACAGAAAGATATGATAAAGATAAAGAACATTTAGATAGTCGTCCAATTAAAACTAAAAAACGTCAAATCATGTACGCAAGTCATATAGACAACTTTATTTATAAATACTATGGTGAACAACTGAACGGACGTTATAATACATGGGTAAAGGATCATGCTATCGATATAAATACCATCGCTTATCGTTCAAAAAAAGATGAGAAAGGAAAAAGTAATATAGATTACGCTGCAGATGTAATTAATCAGATTCATCAATTGGAGTCTTGTTATATAATAATCGGTGACTTCGAGAAATATTTTGATTATTTAGATCACCAAAAATTAAAAGATAGACTATGCAGAGTCCTAGGATTTGAGAAAAACAAGTTACCAAAAGATTGGTTTAAAGTCTTTCAATCGATTACGAAATACAGCTTTTATAATCAAAAGCGAATCCATAAATACTGTGGAACGGAGAGACAACTGAGACAAGCAAAACAATTTAAATACTTTTCGTCTCCACGGGCCTTTCGTAAGTTTAAATCCATTTACCCTTCAACAAAAAAAACGAACGATTGGGGTATCCCACAAGGAACGGCAATCAGTGCCGTTCTTTCAAATGTCTATGCCATTGATTTTGATAAGCAAACGGCAGCTTTAGTACAATATTATGGTGGATTATATAGAAGGTATTCTGATGATTTTATTGTAGTTTTGCCAACAAATCATGTGGAAGGTAAAGAAGAATTTGAAAGGATTAGGGATACTATCCATTCATTAATCCGCAAAAACGGAATGAATATTCAACCAGCTAAAACACAGATATATTGTTATCAGAAAAAATGCATAATAGATTATTACAATTCTAAGCCTACTAGGATGGATTATTTAGGTTTTGTTTATGATGGGACGACCGTTGAAATGCGTGGTAAAAGTCCTTATAAATTTTACCGACATGCTAAAAAAATTATTGAAAAGGCAAAAAAAGTACAGAGGCAAAAAGGATTAAAGAAATTACCTTATCGTAGACAGATTTACAAATTATATTCCGATTTAGGTATAGCTAGACGACCTCATGGGAACTTTCTAACGTATGCCTCTAACTCACAGAAAGTTTTTGATGAAGTCTCTCCTTATACTAATAATCAAATGATGCAACAAGTAAATAATAGAAAGAGAAAGCTAAATCAAATGCTTGGTTATCGAGTTACTTATAAATAAAAGAAAAAGGGGTCAGTAAACATATGCCTTCTTTTGCGATTGAGGAAAAGCAAATTAATTGGTAGTATTATTTCCGAAGATATAAATCACTAAATTCACATCATTGCGACATGATAGAATTTGGAAAGAACAAATGATGAAAGTAAGTCTAAGGGGAACATATTAATAAATCGTGTACCTGGCACCATGTATGTGTGGAGTATCGAGGTGGTTCTATGAGACCTATATTTAACAAAGCAATAATTTCCAGTATATTCGCATTCTTATTTTTTAATTCAATTGAAACCAGTTGGTTAGTCTTCCTAATCATTTTTATAACTGTATGGCTTTTAGTCTATATAAATTTTAGCTTACATAACAATCAAAGTTTATATATTTCACTATTAACAATTAGTGTAACAGTACTTTTTAATTATTGCATAAATGTTTATATTACAAAAGGAAACATTACTCAATCCGTTTTTGACGAACTGTGCTTTCTAATAGTTATGTCGTTGAATTTGGCAATAGGATATATGCTAGTCATGAGCCTATTTAATAATCAAAAGAAAAAGAATGCAAATCCACTCTTAATCAAAAAAAGGGAAAAAGATTTAACGCGATTAATGAGCTACTTGGATAATTTCAATATTATAGGTTTAAACGGGCGATGGGGTACAGGAAAAACTTTTATAATAAATGAATTAAAAAATAGAGTTAAAAATCAATATGAATTTATAGATATTGATTTAATGACATGTAATTTAAACGAAATGCAGCCTACCCTGATTAGAGCATTTGAAGAAGTGATGCTCAAAAACAGAATTCTACCCAAGTATTCGAATAAAATGAAAAACAATATTGCTACTTCATCGATTATTTCAAAAATACAAGACCTAACTAATCTAATCTTTACAAGCAGTGATTCCAATTCTGAAGTATTACAAGAATTTCAAAAAGAATTAGGGAAATTAGATAAAAAAATATTAGTCATATATGAGGATTTAGATAGAATATCCAATAAGGATATAATAAGGGAAATATTTTCAATATCTGAAAGAATTTCAAATGAAAATATAAAGATAATTTATCAATATGATGAAAGTATAATGGTCCAACTTAAATTTAGCCCCGATTATTTAGAGAAATATATTCCTTTTAAAATAAATATTACTGAACTAAACTTTTGGGAAATATTACAGTTTGAATTAAAAGATATTGATGAATCAATATTGACTCTAGAAGACTTCAAATTTATTATATTTCAAGAGCATAGATTCAATAAACTGCATGAGTTTTTTGAACATAAAACTGAGTATACCTTAGTAATTAACTATATACCGATAAGAAAAGTAAAACAAATGGTTAAAGAAATATTATTGATACTTCGAATGAATAAAGATATATACACCGATCATAAAGAAACTGTAATAAGTTTCTTCGTTTTGAAACATTTATATCCAGATGGGTATGAAAAGCTGGATATCCAAGAGAGTTTGCTAGAAACACTTAAATTTAAAATTGATGACAATTATTATACTATCCTTCAGTTAATTGAATCATATAAAGAAAGCAGGATTACTAAAGAGAAAATTAAAGATGTGTTTTCAAACGAACAAAACATTGAAAACTACGAGCTTTTAAAACTCTTTAATTATGAAATAATAAACAGTGACAAATTCGACAATCAGTTTAGGTTAAATGAGTTAGAAACTAGAGCAAAGCATTATAATGAGAAAATTGATAGAGTTGTTTGGAATCTTTTGTATGAAGGAAAATCTGTATTTACAGATAATGAAAATGCGGTTAATAAGTTTAAAGAGATGGTCTTAACAAAACCATTATCAAAGCAAAAAGAAGCTTTTCATGATTTCTGGGGTTATCTTTTTAATTCGGACGGTTTAGTTACAGACAATACTACAATTTTTAAAATAGGACATTCCAATTTATTAAGTTTATTTGAATCTTTTAAAATAGCCAATATGGATAGTATTATGCAAATAAAGTTGATTGAATTTTATTTTGAATGTAATAATATCAAAGATTTCAATTTAGATGTGGTAAAGTGTATGAACTTATCTTTATTAAAATCAACGGATGAATACGTGTTAATATTAAATTATTTAAATTCTTTACAGATTGTAGGTAATTTAAATGGGAAAGAAAGTTTTACTATATTTCTCAATAAGTATATTCATGCATTAACACGTTTAGGTTATATACATTCTTATAAATACTTTTATGAAATTAATGATTTTGTTTATGACCAAGATTTTATGTTGGAAAGATTTAATGAAATTCTAGAAGATTTAGTAGAATTGAGCGATAGGCATAAATTAGCTGGGCTTACTGCAACTGTTATAGATTTAAATACTATTTTTCAATTTGTTGAAAAAATAATTGAAATATTAAATTGCGATGAAAAACTTGTTATTGAAAATCGTCCCTTTGTTAAAACAAAAATTACTAGCAAAAAGCAAAACCAGGAAGAATTTGATCGGTTAAAACACTTATTTGAAACCAGAGACGATAAAAATAAAGTAATTGAAAAGATAGAAGCTAGCTATAAGCAGAAAAAAATCACTTTATATGAAATCGATGTATTGTTACAAGAAGTAGAACAGAAAAATACTACCAAATTCTAAAATTATGTTCTTATAAGGGAACGAACTTCCTAAAAAGAGGTTGTTATAATAAATATATCTTGCTACACTTACACTATTGAACTAATTTATGATTGCAAATTAATCTAGGCTTACTTAAATTTGGATACAACGAACGCGAAATATTCAGAATTGTTGTGTGCCTTATGCGGATTTAAAACTTGAGAAATTCATGTTAATAACCATTGTATTCTGACTTTTGCATTTCTTGGAGTGTGGCTAGAAAGTTTTCTTCAACGGAGGTATTTTGTGTAAATGTGATGCAAAATATTAAAGATGTTACAGTAGATACAATTGAAATTGTTGATGGGGTTTCAAACAATATCCCTTTTGGTATGCTTGGTGTTGCTAAACATATTTGGAATTATCAAAGGGAAAGGAAAATGAAAAAATTCTTAAAGAGAATTGCAAGGAACTTAAATGAGCGGGGTAGATATAATCATGAAAATAAAAAAAATTAAAATCCTTTTTAAGTAATGATCATTCGAAAGAAAGATTTTTTGGTATATTTGGTATATTAGATTCCGCTCTGAATTCCGTTTCTGAAATGTGTCCGGAAATATTAGGGTATTATGCAGGAGAAATATTGCTCAAGTCTCAAAAACTTGATTATCAAAGTTCAGTAATAATTCATGCACAAAGAATATGAATGATTGGGATATTAAATATTTTAATAGGGCATATAACATTTTAAATGGTATACCTGAAGAAAAGGCGAAAAAAGGACTTAATTCGACTGCTTTGTATTTAGGTTTAACCATGGATGAATTTGAAAAGGAAAGCGAAAAGATAGAAGAATTGATATATAAAGATGAACAGCTAGCCGAGTTCAAATCTTCATTAATAAAATTAAATAATTTAAAAGTTATCAATACAGGTGGAATGTTTTTCTCGTCGGATGCTAATTCGTTTTGTCGTAGTAAAATTGGGAATAAATTAAATGAATTAATTAATGTATATATAGGTACTAATTAAAAATTGGCATTTGCCTTGAGATTGTAATTATTAATCACTTTTTTATACAAGGCAAATAAAAAAACTTATAAAACAATACTTAAACAGTATCAGGTACACAAACAATTCAGAAATGTTCGAGTGCGGAATTGATATAATAGATATTGATACAATTGCGGGCGATAAAAAGGATTTATACATGTACTTACAAAGGATTTTACATTACAAGTACAATAGATTCCTAAAAGTAAGTAACTATATTGATTTAAATGAAAATATTGAAATTATTGATCATGATTGGAATAAATGGGTTATGCAAGTAGAAGAAGGATTCACAATTCAAGTGGGGTATTAGGTTGATTTAGATTTGTTTAACAAAGAAATTATAGAACTTAATTTTTTGTTGATGATGAAATAATCCCTTTTTACTAGGGTAGCATATATGATGATTAAGAATTTGAGAGCTTATCGGAAAGTGATGTTTCACGGGGGAAACAAAATGAAGCCATTAACTTTTGCCAAGCTAGAACAAGCTTATATTAAAACATATGAAAATGCTAAAGAGCTTTTAGAAGAAGTGAGGATATTATATGACAATAAAAGATACGCACGAGCTTACTATTTAGCACAAATTGCAAAATTACCTATTATCTTTCAAGAAGCTACTAGATCACATTTCAAGGAAAGTCATGCCTGGAAGCAATTTTACAAGAGACTGAGGAGCCATATAGATAAAAATAGTCTTAATATCGTAATGTCGCAATTCCCCCACCTAGACAATAAAGAAGTTAAGAGAACAGTCCAAAATTCTTAATAGATTGGAAAACGGTAGTTTATATGCTGACCTAGATAATGACAAATACATAAAACCATCAGAAGTGGTTAATAAAGACTCAGCATTATCGAGAATAAAAGTAGCAGAAGAATACTTATCATTTACCAGTTTAGGTAAATATCATGTTAAAGGTAGTATGAAAAAACACCTTAATTCTGAAAGAGCAAAAAAATTAGGGAAGATTTTAGAGAAACTGGACTAATTGATTAAAGTGCATTCAAAAGGTGGACTAACTACTTAACTCTAAATCTAAATTTGTCTACCAGTCATAAATGTGTTCAATTATAAAAAGCGATGTTTATAAAATAAACATGGCTTTACCATCTTACGTTAGGAAGTATTAAAAATCACGCTAACAAAATGCTAACATTTTGTTAACGCAATCAAGTGAAAATGATTAATTATTGTTAAAGACCTTACACCTCTGATTCGTAAAAGCCTTGCTTTACCGCACTTTATACACACAAGGTTAATGATATTACATACACTCGTTCTATGCCAGGAATGATGTAAGCCCAACATAATAGAAATAAAACAAACGAGGTGTGCCATAGTGGCAGACCTCGTTTTTGAATGGCAAGGTAAATATAATTTAGCTAGAAAGGTTCTAGAGTGATAAATTTCCAAAGCAAACATACCACAGGTATATTCTTACGGTGTTGTGTCATCTGTATTTACCATAATGCTAGCCACACGTGTCAGACGTTCATAAAATTCCTTTCCTGCCGGTTGTTGATCTAACCCGATTTCCTCAAAGGCCTCTTTCATACATCGTAACCAGCTTTCTGCTCTTAATGGAGTGATTTCGTGTGGAAGATGACGGTTACGCATTGCTGGAGGTCCAAATTCTTCGCTATAAAGAGGTGGACCACCCGTGAATTGGGTTAAGAACATCCGTTGTTTCCGCATAATTTCATTTATATCTCCATCGAAAATGGGAATTAAATTCAGATCGGCATATACCTTTGGATAGAATGCATCGACTAATTTATCGATTGTTTCCGGACCAATTTCTTCATATATACTTCGTAAATGTAGTCTTGTAATATTAGTTCTCTCCTTACGATCATTTATCTTTCATTATAAAAGAAAACTCAACATCTTAGTGTGATTTAGATCACAACTTTATTAATATTACTTTCTAACTAGGAGCCATGTAGTGATTATGTTTAAAGTTTTCTAGGGTTCAGGTATAGTTTCACCATAAATAAAATAAGACTGTTATTTTTTCATCACCCAATATCATTGTTAATAAACTATTATATTGTCCAAAGAGACTAATATAATAACTTTCTCCCTCTTAAAGATTAATTGGGTTCTCTTCTACTATAAATTCAAGGAATTGATCACAATTGCTACAGGAATCATTTGGAAATATCATTTCTAAAAATTGATGCTTAGCAGTTAGTTTTTTCATATTGATTTATCTACGTTTGGATTCACTGCTATAGCTCCCTCGATAAATATCTCTTGGTCATATGTGTAACATAAGTATGACTCGTTTATTTTATCGCTAAATCCGAGGAGACTTCACATTCTAATTTGTAATCTCTTAATAATTCAACATCTGCTGCTCCAACCACCCCGAACGCATTACACCAATTTTGTCACCTATACTTAAAAAACTCCAGCAATTTTTCAAGTATAAAAAGTATAAAAGATATCAGAATTCTAGTATAATTCATACGGTAATAACAATTTTGCGCATTAAAACACTAAAGCGATAAATTTTAACAAGAACTATGACAACAGGGGGAAAGAGCGTGAAAAACGTTGCAATATTAGGAAGTAGTGGGGGTAATCTATTCAATTTAGGGGGCAAAGACCCTATGAAGCTATTAAAAGAAATTTTCACTCAATGTGAAACGGCTGGAATCATTGTGAGCGCTGTTCAATTTATTGGGGCGGAAGTTTCGATGGATGTGGCAAAAGAATCGACAAAGACATCCCTTTATGTACTGAGAGATCAAGAGATACAAAATGTTTTTCAAAATACACTCAAGAAAATAAATGAAGAAGCATTGCAAGAAGATATGAAAATTGCGGAGAATATTAGATCTGGCGAGATAGATGGATTAATTTTAATGAGTATTGATCCGGAATATGCTAATAAACATGCTATTCAAGCCGCTATAGAAAAAAACATTCCAATTGTCGGTACAGGTGGAACAGCGATGGCTGCAGTCGCCTCGAAAGGTGCAAATGTCCTCTCTACTTCAGGAACGACAGGTACTACAAACAGAACAAGAGCTATCTCGTTCGTTTCTTCTTTGGCAAAACATTGGGAAATAAAATTTCGGCCAAGTTTTACTTCAACAACGGAAAAGGCTGTCCATGAGTCTGGCATAAATCCATTGAAAAGAATTAACATCAAGGGGATTATGACAGCTTCTTTACCTGCATTTATTTCGCTTGCCTTAATATTAGCTCTTAGTAAAATACCGATGTTCGCAGGGCTTGGAGATGTGTTTGATATCTTGATTAAAGCATTACCCGTTGTTCTTGCAGTTGTAGCTGCGAAGCAAATTTCAGATTTAGATGAAGTTTCTATTGTAGCTGGTGTCATTGCTGGGTGTTTATCTGTTGAAGGAGGTATTATTGGTGGAATTATTGCTGGGATTATCGCTGGTTTACTTGTACAATTTCTTTTCGTTAAATTTGTCCAACTGCGTTTTCCGATGACAACAGTTAATATTTTTACTGCTGGTTTGGCAGGGATCATTTCAGGATTAATTGTATTCTATATATTAGGACCGCTTGCACTTAGCGCAGGGGAATTTATTAAATATGCCATCGAGCAGACCATTAGTTTCAATGCTGTCCTTGCAGGCATGCTTGCCGGTTTGCTTATTTGGCCAGCTATTTTAGGGGGAGTTTATCATGCTGCCATTTTACCAATTGTTTTATTTGAAATGGAAAGATCCGGCTTTAGCTTTTTAGGAGCAGTAGATATGGTAGGTCTTGTAGTCGTTGCTGCTGGAATCAATTTGGCTAATATTATTTTTCCAAAAGATAAAGGATCAGCTCCTATCGCAGTGCCTGGTTTTTTAATTAATATGGGCTTTGGAACATTTGTTGAATCGGCTTATCCGTTTATGTTTTCGAGCAAAATAGTATTCGGAGGAGCTATCATATCTGCAGGCATTGGGGGAGCAATTGTCGGTCTATTCGATGTGAGGGGAACAGCATATTTACCTACTTTTGTAGCCCCTTTTGCTTCCAGTAATTCCGTTGGTCTGATCCTAGCAATGGTTGTATCTTTGTTGAGTGCTTTTACTATTACAGCGTTAGCAAATAAAGTTTTTACTAAAAAATCTGCAAGCTAAATCAATAAAAAGACTGGAATTTACTTCCGAAAAGGTGCACGATTAGACGAAAGTCGTGCACCATTCCACTAATTGCTCGGATCACTCCACTAACATATGCTAGATTCTCTGCACATTAAAACGGACCGCTAAAAATAATCGTGAAACTGACGATTTCATCATTTACCACTTTCAGAGTATGTTTAATCCCTTTCTTAAAAACTGTATTGTACTTAATAAATATTGTCGGATTATGTCGGAATCGATAAGTCATCTATACAATTAAAAAAAGAAGGCGTTTTCAAAAAAGTAAAGGGTGACATATATAGATGAAAAAGAAGTTTACATTTCCATTGGCTTATCAAATTTTAGCCGGATTGATCTTAGGGGTCATTGTTGGGGCTGTTTTTTATGGTAATCCAGCAGTAGAAACATACTTACAGCCGTTAGGAACAATATTTTTAAATATGATCAAGATGATTGTTGTTCCGATTATCGTATCAACCTTAATTGTTGGGGTTGCTGGAACAGGCGATATAAAACAACTTGGGAAGCTTGGCGGAAAGTCGATGATTTACTTTCAACTTGTATCGATGATTGCGATTATCGTTGGACTTGGTGCAGCAAATATTTTTAAACCTGGAGAGGGATTAGATCTTTCTTCGCTTACAAAAAGTGACATCAACCAATATGTCGAGACGTCAAAAGAAGTTCAGGATGATGGTGTTATCGATATTATTGTAGGAATTGTTCCAAGTAATATTATTGAATCGATGGCCGAAGGGAATATGTTGCCGATCATTTTCTTTTCTGTTTTATTCGGTTTAGGTGTAGCTGCTGTAGGGGAAAGAGGAAAACCTGTACTAGCCTTTTTTCAAGGTGTGGCAAATGTCATGTTTTGGGTTACTAATCTTATTATGAGGTTCGCACCATTTGGTGTTTTTGGTTTGATTGGTGTAACGGTTTCCAAATTTGGCTTAGAGTCGTTAATTCCACTTGGAAAATTAATGATTTTAGTATATGCAGCAATGGTTTTCTTTGTAGTTGTCATACTAGGTATTATCGCAAAGATAGTTGGAATAAATATATTTCAAATTATTAAAGTGTTAAAGGATGAACTGCTTTTAGCCTATTCAACCTCCAGTTCAGAAACAGTTCTGCCGAGAATAATGGAGAAGATGGAGAAGTTTGGCTGTCCAAAGGATGTAGTTTCCTTTGTTATTCCGACTGGCTATTCTTTTAATTTAGATGGTTCGACTTTATATCAGGCGATTGCAGCCATTTTCATTGCGCAGATGTATGGTATTGATTTAAGTATTTATGAACAAATTACATTAGTGCTTGTATTAATGGTAACATCGAATGGAATAGCTGGAGTGCCAGGGGTGTCTTTTGTTGTATTGCTTGCAACATTAGGAACGGTTGGTATCCCGCTTGAGGGACTTGCATTTATTGCAGGTATTGATCGTCTGCTTGATATGGCCCGTACTGCTGTAAATGTCGTTGGTAACGCATTAGCTACAGTTGTTATGTCTAAGTGGGAAGGGCGATTTGATACGAAAAAACAGAAGAATTATTTCAGATCGATAGAAAGAGCAGTATAAGCAAATAAATTGAATACGTTTGATATGGATAATAAGTAGGTAGTTTTGAAGCCAATTCATGGTGAGAAGCTACCTGTTTTTTCATAGTGAAGACTAAAAAAATTTTTGGCTTTCATCAACTAAAAACTAAGCTTCTTTGATGTTAAACACCTTCACTCCTCTAATCGTAAAAACCAAAATACGTATGTACAACTTAGTAAGTAGGAAATGATAAGCTAGTACACTTTTTTAACAGGGGAAGGATAAATCCTTTCTTACTGTATAAGTGCAAATTAGGCATTCGCCGTAAAGGCTTGGCAAATAAGTGAATCACTTATTTGCATAAGTGCAATATCACCTCTTTCAACGCGTTGTCGGCTTGCCAATCAGTGTGTCTACATTAGCGATTGCCAAGTTTTCTAAAATAGAATTGAATCGTTTATAATAAAATATAGACATAATTTATACGAGAACAGGAGAATTTGATCAAAATGTGGCGCTATATCAGTTTACAAATAGCATTCATCGCTTTTGCAACTGCCCTAGCCGGTGAATTAAGCATTGCACCGTTTGGCTGGGAATTTCGTTTCGGACTAGGGAGCAGTATGTTCTTGTTCTTATTGCTTCTCTACCGCCAGGTGCCTTATATAAAAACAGGTATCATTACAGGTGTTGTGGTGGTGATGTTTCGAACCCTTCTTAATATGATACCCTCCTTAGAGATATCTGAGTTTATATCTACTTTAATGATACATTTACCAGCGGGGGCATATTATATTGCTTTTGCATTTGGGATGAGTAAAATAAGTGAAAAAATGTTTCAAAAAAATTTAACTTATTTTGGTGCCATTGTAGTTTGTATCGATGTAGGAGCAAATGTGGTAGAAATCTTCATTAGATATCTGCTGACTAACAATATTCCTATATTTTCTACGGATATCTTTCTGACAGTTGTTGTTGCTATTATCCGAGTTTATTTTTTGATCGGCTTATATGCGAATATAAGACTATCCCGATTAAAAGAGTTGCATAAAGAACAAGAGAGCCGATTAGATCAGATGCTCACTTTCGGATCAAATTTATATAACGAAAACTTTTATTTAAGTAAAATGATGAATACAATTGAACAAATTACTGCCTCAAGCTACCATTTATATCGTAAATTAAAAGATGATCGCTCAGATTACGATACACAAGCGCTGGAGATAGCTCAGCAGGTACATGAAATAAAAAAAGATACTCAACGGATCCGAGCTGGATTAAATGAATTATATGATTCCAAAACTGTTCGTGAAATGGACTTAACAAGTATTTTACGTCACGTCATTCGAGGAAATAGTAGCTATAGTGAGTGGTTAAAAAAAGATATCACTATTAAAAAGGAACAATTGACCAAATTTAAGACGAGTCATTATTACCCGATCATTTCAATTTTAAATAACTTAACTGCAAACGCAGTAGAGGCAATTGATCAAAAGGGAACGATCACAATCAAAGTGGTAGAAGAAGATCATTTTATTTATTTCACTGTTAGAGATAATGGAAAAGGCATAAAGGAAAAAGATATTCCCCTTATATTTGAACCTGGGTTTACTACAAAGTATTCAGATATGGGAACGGCAGCTACAGGTATCGGACTTTCTCATGTGAAAAATATCTGCAACTTTTTCAGCGGTGAAATAACAATAGATATCAATCAAGAAGAAACATTAATCACTATTATGCTGCCAACACATTTGGTTAAAAAAGAGGAGTTGTAAAATGGTTGGTTTTGGTATTATCGATGATGATCCTGTATGTCGCAGGATGTTAGAAAGTATTATTGAAGAAAATAATTTAGGAAAAATCCTCACGAGCAGTCCAGGGGGAGATGATGCAATGGAAGATATTATGGAAACAAATCCCCAAGTTGTTTTAATCGATTTATTAATGCCTGGAATGGATGGAATTACTATCATAATGGAATTACAAAAAGCTGGTTATGGTGGGAACTTTATCATGATCTCTCAAATTGATAATAAAGAAATGGTTGCAGAAGCCTATAAAAATGGCATTGAGTTTTTTATCCATAAACCGATTAACCGTGCTGAAGTGACGGCTGTAATCGAAAACGTGAAAGCAAAATTAAAGTTAAATCAGTCTCTATATACGATCAAAAAATCATTATCACAATTAGAAATTACGCCAGCTTCTGTCTTAAAGGAGACGGATCCCCTCACTGACTCCTCCGATCGAATTGTACAACATATTTTAATGTCAATCGGATTAATCGGAGAGAGGGGAAGTAATGATATTTTAACAGCCATGGAGATTCTAATTGATAAAAATTATTCGATTAATAATTTTCCACCTTTAAAAGAACTATATGAAAAGATTGCAATTCATTATAATAGATTCATCGATGAAGAAGAACTGAAGCGAGAAATAAGAGCAATTGAACAACGAATTCGACGTTCGGTGATGCTGGCGTTAACTAATTTAGCTTCGATTGGGCTAACTGATTACACAAATCCGAAGTTTGAGCATTATGCTTCTCTGCTATTTGATTTCCAAGATGTCCGTTTAAAAATGAATGAGTTGAAAAATGAGGACTCTAAAGTAAGTGGGGTAAAAATTAATGTTAAAAAATTTTTGCAAGTGATTTATGTAGAAACATTAGACAAGTTACATGCAGGTGAATAATCTACAAGGTATATGTTATCTAACATTAACAACTATGTATATTCATCAGGTAACTACATTATATACATAGTTGTTAATGTTGTTAGACCTTAAGGGAAGCCAAATGTAGAAGAACACTAACGTGTATCCCAAGCGGTCATTCTATCTGCATCCGTGTTATTGTATTCTAAGCATATTTACACCCTAAAGAAATCGATCCCCTTTTGCATGAAGGAATCGATTTTTTAAATGGTGCTTGATAGGACGCTCATATAAGGTCTACGCAATACTTTCTATAGTGAAAGTCTGCCAATCGCGAGAGAATCTAGTTTAGGAGATTTCCTATCTAGTTTTCTCTTTTTTTATAGTTTCAATCATGTGGAGGGTTTCCTCAACAATCAGCTCCGGACGATCAAACATAACACTATGGCTACTATTTTCAGCTATTACATGACGATCGGCAGGAAAGGATAGCTGATGATCGTGCCATCCTTGTTGTAATAGGTGTTCATCTTCCTCAGAAAATCCGAGTTCAACGGCGTTCATATGATGGGTGTCCGGTGTAATAACGGTGATCCGTATATCTTCGGGAAGCGGTGAAAGCTCACGTTCAAAGTTACCCATGTTGTTAACTTCTTCAGTTATGATATCAAAAAAGTGTCTATCCCATAAAACATTCATATAGACATCGATGTCAAACTGTTCAGGAAGGTGATCAGGGGCAAATATGTTATTTAATAACCGAAGTGCCCCAATGCGTGCAAGAAAGCTATTCGACCCTTGCGTTTCGGTTTCAAGCATGGCCTCCGTATATTCTGGATATTGCTTGGAGAAACCCTCGTGTCGGGCATCGACTAGGATAAGCCCTATGACATCTTTAGGATAGCGTTCCATATACATACGAGAATAAATTCCTCCAGATGAGTGTGCAACGAGAATAATCGGAGTATCGACACCTGCCTCTCCGAGAAGCGTATGCAAGTCGGAGGTGAGTTGTTCTGAACTTAACGGCTCTGAAGAGGGGTCACTCCAACCGTATCCAGCTCGATCATAGGTGACGATTTGTGTGTCTTTGGCTAACTGTTTCTGAACAATTTGCCAATCCTCTGACCAACTACCAGTTCCAGCTTCTATAACGACAGTAGGTGTTTTATCAGACTTTTCACCTTGTATGTTGGCATGAAGGAAACGACCACCAATATCAAATCGTTCGCCTGATGGTGGATAGTCTTGCACGATATTTTTAAGTGTGTACTTTTCGTATAATGTACCAATGATAATAAGCAAAGTACATAGTAACAGTAAAAAAGAAACGGAAACGATAGCTACTTTCTTTATCCTTTTCATAAAGCTTTCACCCCTTTGGAAAAGCTAATCATTAGTGATATGATCATGGTACCGAGTATGATGAAGAAGATTGTCATCATCTCCGGAAAGAATATAGTGAGTAACATAACGGCGCCGCAGATGACGAGGATCCTTGAAAATGGACGGATGCATTGATTCCAGATGCGATTGGTAGCTGAAATATCTGGCAATTTGAAACGTTGCAACGTGTTACCGGTGACAATTAAAGTGGTACCAACGCAAAGTGGCACGATAATGAGCAAATCGAAATTGTATCCAGATTCATAGGCGATTACTGCAACGTGAACGACAAGAACAATCAACAGAAGCGTAATAAAGATGGTAAAGATACCATTTTTGTAACGCTTAAAATAGGGTTTCAGGCTTTGCAGACGCGGAAGAATGATAGCGTTAGCGATAATGAGAAGCATCGAAAACGGGTGTAGAAATGCAGTAATGAAGTCCGCTGTAGCCGCATAGTAAAAGACCCCTGACAGAATAGCAATAATGAATAATAACCACATAAAAAATAATTGCATTATGATTCCTCCTTATTAAATCTGAGTAGCCATTTTAAAACGTCTTGAAATACTGTCGTATTGAGAGAGTAAATGACGTATTGACCACGTTTTTCTGCATAGACGAGCTTGGCATTTTTAAGCACGGTAAGGTGCTGAGAAATACCAGCCTTACTCATCTTAAAATGCTCAGCGATTTCCCCGGCAGTCAGATCTCCATCAAGAAGAATGTCTAATATCTTTCTACGATTTTCATCAGACAAAGCTTTATATACGTTGTTGTTGAGCAAGGATCACCACCTGCCTATCTATTTAAGTATTTAAGTGATTACTTAAATGTAACCATATAATTTAAAAAAGATCAAGTGCTAAGATGTTTTTCGATCAGGTTATTCATATCACACAAACTAATATGAAGGGTCTTAACATACTTTCATGCAAAACAACAAAATAATAAGTATTTTTGCTGCTCAAAAAAAGCGATTCCCCTTTGAAAATTTAAGAAAATAAGAATTAAATAGGGACTTTATGTGATCATAACTAATTTTTTAAGAAAGTTATCCTATTAGTTGCTTAGCATCAATGTTTGGGATATATTAGCAATAATTACCTCTTCTATAAATGTTGTAAAATAGCAGGGAAGCTAAATTAATAAAGGGGGAAAGATAAGTGTCTTCATCACGAATTTTAAAATGGATTTCAGGTGGATTGGAACTTTTTTTAGCGATACCACTCTTAGGAGCTTCAATTATAATAGGGAATTATTATCTTCCACTTATTGGCATGTTAGGATTACATATTGCTTCATTGGTTATTGCTTCAAGCTCAAATACTTCTACGGTCGGGAATATATTGGGTATTGTTACTTCTTGTTTAGCATGGATCCCTCTCCTTGGATGGCTCCTACATCTAATTACGGGTATTATACTAGTTGTAGATGCTTCCAAAAATGATCCTGTGATTAAGGTAGATCAGTGAATGAAGCTGGTCTATTTTTTTATTTCTAAGTGAAACAGTTAGAAGCATAGTAACTATAGATAAATTAATTCTCGAACAATAATCTTTATATAAAATTGAGACGTTTTGATATAATACATTCGGAGGTGCAACGTAAATGAATGAACTACAATTTTATATTCGCCATCAAACGAATTTTTTGCAAGATAAATTTATTCTCGTTTTTAAAAGTGAAGAAGCGAAAGATTTTTTTCAACAAGCTTTAAAAGGGAGTCATTTTGAAAAAGTAACAAGTGAAGTCGCTGAACATGCAGCACGGATAGGAATCAATGGAAAAATAATTCCTTATGGCTATACGAAAAAATTAACGGAAGAAGAAATGAATCAATTAAGTACAGCAAACTGGCAAATAACTGCCTCATTACTAGCTGAAGGAAATGAACGATTATTTCAGGAAGCGATAGAAAAAGATAAAGAATGAATAGGAAATAACGTTAAAACAAAGCATCCTCTAATGGGTGCTTTTTATGTTGAAAAATAATTAGGTGTTTACAAATGAAATAAATGGTAATATAATAAATATTAATGATCTATATTTACAGATTGAACTAACTAATTAGATTGATTTTAAAAAAAGGAGAAGAAAAATGACAGAAAAAAGAAAGAAACCATTACCTATTTCAGTAGAACAGTCAAAATTACTAGGAAATACGTTAAGGGTAAAAATTATCGGGGTCCTACTTGAAAAACCAAAGACCGCTAAACAAGTTGCAACACAGATTGGTGAAACACCCGGAAATGTCCATTACCATATTCAAAAATTGCATAAAGGAAAGTTAATTGATTTAGTGGAAGAAAAAAGAGTGGGTGGTGTCATTGAAAAGTATTATGAAGCAAATGCAAGTTCTTTTGAAAGTAACGAACCCGTCTATCCCGAATTAAGTCCGAATTTTCCTGCCTCCTTTAAATCGAGTATAAACGCTGCATTGCAATTAAAAGAAAATGACAAAGAGCAACTATTAGAAGAAGTAAGTGAATTGCTCAAGAAATGGGTGATCAAATCATCGTCTGCTGACTATATCGATCAAGAGGAGTTCGTCATAGACTTTACGTTAGTTTCAAGAAAAGAGAAGACCGAGGATATAAAGAAAAATAACATTAAAAAGTGAGTGATAGTAAATGAACATTTTTAAACACCGAAACTTTAGCTTAATGTTTTTTGGTAGGATTGTGACAAATATAGGTGACAGTCTATATGGTGTTGCCGCGATGTTATTAATATACCAACTAGGGGGATCAACTTTTTATACCGGGTTGGCTGGTTTTTTATCCATCTTACCTCGTATTGTCGAATTTAGCTCTGGACCACTTATTGATCGCATCCCAATTCGTTCTTTACTCGTTAGAACTCAACTTATTCAATCAGGATTATTGCTAATCATTCCACTTGCATTCATGTTTGACATTTTATCTGTCATACTCGTACTCATTCTAACTCCCATTATTTCTGTATTTAATGTGGTCATATATCCAGCACAACTCGCCTCACTTCCTAAAATTTTACCCGAAAAAGAGCTAACGAAAGGAAATTCCCTTTTTACCATTGCATACCAAGGTGTAGATATTTCTTTCAACGGTTTAGCAGGCATCCTATTCGTACTAATCGGACCATTTGCTCTTTACGCAGTAAATTCCATTGCTTTTTTAATAGGAGCATGCATTTTTTTCTTTATTCGTTTGCCTAAAAACTCGGAAGAAGCAATAGCTAAGGAGAAAGAATTATTTAATAAGAACATGTTGAGAACAACTGTAAAAAAATATATGAAAGATCTGCAAGAAGGAATAGAGATTATGTTTAAAAGTTTTATCGCTAAATTACTTTACGGTGCCATTATTTTGAACCTTGTGAGTGCAGCAACCATTGCGGTATTCCCAGCGTACGGCGAGGTGATTGGTGGAACGAAATATGTTGGCTTTCTGTTAATGGCTAGCGCTTTAGGGAGCTTGACTGGCGCAGTAATTGCTCCTGCATTAAGATTGGAGCGTTTCCCACTTGGAAAGTTATATGCATTTGGTTATTTATTTGCTGGATCCCTTTGGGTAATTGCAGTCATGATGCCGACTGCATGGCTTACATTACTAGTTTACACAATTGCCTGGATTCCCGCTGGTGCATTAAATGTGATAATTTTTACGATGCTACAAAAAACATCCCCAAAACATTTAATAGGTCGTATCTTTACCGCAGCAACAAGTATTTCAGGTATGGCAGCACCGATTGGTTCTTTACTTGGCGGAAGTTTAGGTACGTGGATAGGAAGTGCTCTCGTTGTTACCTTTTCTGGTGTCATTATTCTATGTGTTGCCGTTTGTTGGCTTGTAAATGCAGAAGTTAGAAATCTTCCTGCAACAAAATGTTTAAACGAGAATAGTTTACTTCATTCAACGATCCAAGTTCAAGGAGCAACTAACTAGCCTTTTTTAAGGGGGTGCTTTTCGTAAAAGGGAAGTACCTTTTTATCATTTTACCCTTAAATAAAAAAGAAAATAATTTTATAAAAACACTTGAAAGTGACGTTACGTAATCTTGTATACTAATTTTTGTAGGTGATGAAAAATGATATCGATTAAAGAAGTAACGAAACAAACCGGAATTTCAGTAAGGACTTTGCGCTATTACGATGAAATTAATTTGTTACCACCCGCTGGAAAAACGGAAGGTGGACACCGTTTATATGGAGAAAAAGAGTTGAAAAAACTACAAGAAATTCAGTTCTTAAAAACGTTAGGATTTAATCTAAAAGAAATTAAAGAAATGTTATCCGATGTAAATTGGAATTGGGTACAAGGACTTGAAAATCAATTAAATTATACTTTGAAGGAAAAGGAAAAAATCCTGGAGATTGAAAGTACATTAAAAGGATTAATTAACGGTTTAACGATTGACGGAACGATTGACTTAATTTATATCCAAAAACTGATCCAATTGTATCAACAAGACTCGGAAAAAAGAAACGTATACCGAAAACGTTATTTTCATTCAGATGAAAGAGAGTTACTCGAGCGTCTCCCAAATATGAATCAGGATGATCCAGATTCATTGGAATGGGTCGCTTTGCTTGGGCAATTGAAGCAACATATGAATAAAGGAGTAGCAGCTCCTGAAATACAACGTATCATACGGCGTATGCATGAAAAAACGTTGGAAACATTCGGCGATAATGATGCTTTTTTTGATAAAATATGGGCTATTCGAAAATCACCAGAAAAATCGCAGGAAGTAGGTTTTTACCCAATCGAACAAGAAGTACTCGATTTTTTTGAAAAGGCATGGGATGTTTTTCAAAAAAATGAGAATAATGACTAATATTTTCTTAGTTTTTAAGATAGTATAAATCCTTTCTTACTACATAGCGCAACTAAGGCATTCGCTATAAAGGCTTGCATTCCAAAGCACAAGTGCAACATCACTTCTGTCTTGCGCCAGTCGGTGTGTTTTCTTTAACGAATACATTTTCTCTTATCTTGGGTAACGATTAGTATCTATTCATGCCATAGGAATGCTGCCTAGTTTTCTAAGCAGAAAGTACAAAACTTTTTTACTACATAAGCGCAACCTTAGTTCTCACTATAACAAGCTTGACGATAAGCTAAGTTTTCTAAGAAATGAGGAGAAATAATTGAAAAAATATGTAATAAGCTTTTTCTTTATCGTGATTGTTCTCGTTGGCTGTAATGGGAATAAAGACGAAGCGGTATATAACGTTCCGATAGAGGAAATAGAAACAATCTATCTTCAACATGGTAGTGATAATGTACATGTAAAAAGTACAGACCAGTCCGATTTAGAAGCAACTTATGCTAATAAGGAGATTGATATAGAACATAAAGACAATGAAGTAACGTTAAGTGTGAGAAAAAAACTCTTTCATATAGGGCCAAAAATAAATTTGAATAAAAAATTGGAGGTATCTATTCCTAAAAACTATGTGGGTCAAGTAGTCATAAGCGGAACTTCTGGAAATATAACATCTGAAAATTTGGAGATAAACGAGCTTAAAATTAATGAAAATAGTGGGGATGTTGCACTTGAATTTACTGAATTTCATAGTGATGTGGCAGTAAAAACAAAAAGCGGGAATATCAAACTTGCGCTTAACAATAATGAACCAGATATTGACTTAAAGACAAAAACTGCAAGTGGAAAGCAAACCATTACGATTCCAATTGAAACGACAAAACAGAATGACAAAGTGATCGAAGGTAAGTCGGGAAATGGAACTTATTTAATTGAATTGACGACAGCTTCAGGGAATATCTCAATTCAATAAGTTTCTCACCCTTTTATTTTTTTGCTTTTTTTAGGTTCACCTTAATAAATTAGGAGGGATTTATCATTGCGTTTACTACAATTAATCGTTCAAAGACATGTATTCGTTATATTATTAACGGTTTTTATCATCATTTTGGGCACTTATACATTCTTTCATTTAGAGAAAGAATTAACTCCAACTGTAGGACTTGATAGTGCCACTATCCAAGTCGAAGCAAGCAATTTACATGTGGATGAAGTAGAAAGGAAAATTACGATTCCACTGGAACAAAAGTTACAAGAACTCGAAGGAATTAAAGAGATTTCGTCTACAACTTCTCTTGGGCATAGTTCCCTTGCGATTTCATTTGATAATGGAAAAGGAGATGAGATATTTAAAGATGTTGAGTCAAAAACAACTATGGTATTAGACAATATGTCAGAAATTGATCATTTTCACGTGTCTCAGAATGGTGTAAATACCCCATTTGAATTTATTATAGATGTATCAGACGGGAACCTTGATAAGATGACAGCTTTCACTAAAAACATATTGCAACCTCGTTTAGAGGAACTTCCTGAAGTACGTGAAGTCATGTTCACAGGAGCAAGTGAACATAAAGTTGATCTCCATTTTAATGAAGCGAATATGAAGGATCATCATTTGACGATCCATGAGGTTGTCGGGTATATCCAGCAAATAAATAGTGAAGGGTTTTTAGGCGAATTAACAGACGAAAAAGAAAGTCCTTCTTTACATTGGGATACCACTTTTGAAAATATCGATGAACTTGAATCGTTACAAATCCCGACTGAAAATGGAGTTATCAAGTTAAGTGAAATTGCTACTATTGCGATTAATCCTCTCGCAAGTTCATCTAATACATGGAAGAATGGCACAAAAGATGTAATTATGATTCAAATTGCACGTAAATCAGATGTAGCCCAAGCAGCTATGACAGAAGCAGTAAGGAATGAATTACAAAATATTGAAAAGGAAGGATTCGTAAAAGGATTTACTGTAAACGAAGTAATTGCTCATGCAGATTTTGTTCAAGATTCGATGGATGATGTGACCAAAAATATTATGATAGGTGGAGTGATTGCTCTAGTGGTCTTATTACTCTTTTTGAGAAACGTAAGGACCACATTTATCATCGGCTTATCGATTCCAACCTCTATTTTATTAACTATTATCATGATGGGTTTACTCGATTACAGCATGAATTTACTTACACTTATTGGTCTTGGACTCGGAATTGGGATGATGGTTGATGCTTCCATCGTTATTTTGGAATCAATCTATCGTAAAAAAGAACAAGGGTTAAACAATTTAGAAGCGGTGCTTGAAGGAACAAAGGAAGTAGCTACAGCCATTATTGCATCCGTTCTTACGACCATTGTTGTTTTTCTACCAATTGGTTTTATTGGAGGAGATTCGGGCAAATTCATGCTCATTTTATCCGTTGTTGTTGCAGTTACATTAATTAGCTCCGTATTGATTGCTTTTACATTAATACCGACGCTTGCAAAGGAATTTATGAAATTAAAGAAACAAAAAAGCAAGAAAAAATTTATATTTTTATCTATCTATGAAAACATTGTATCATGGTGTATAAAGAAAAAGAGTCGAAGTTTACTTGTTATTGTTGCATCTATACTCGTATTTTCATTATCTTTTTTACTAATTCCTAAAATTCAAATGAATATGATGCCGGATATCTTTAATCGCTATACTGAAATAATCATCGATTTAGAAAACGGGGTTTCTCCAAATGATAAAGAAACGATCGCGGAAAAAGTAAATGATAAATTAAGTTCTATGGATGATGTAAAATCTAATTATTTACTTGATTTTGATGATAAAATAATTGCTAACATTGTGATGACGACAGGAAATGAAGTAACAAAAGAACAAGATATCGTTACGAATGATATAGTAAAAACATTACGTGAATTAGAGAAAACAGAACCAATTCGGACGGTCGAGAGAGCTTTAGATGGAGTCAGTGGGTATCCCGTCCAAGTGAATATAAGTGGGGATGACTTTTCTAACTTACAAAAAATGACGAATGAATTGCAAGGAGAAATAGAAGCGGTTGACGGAATTGTTCGTGCAACAAATACATTAAATGACTTTTCAACAACAGAAACGATTCAATTGGATAAGGAAAAGATAAAAGAAGCTGAACTATCTGAATTACAAATCAAACAACATATCGAACAATATTTATGGCAAGAAGCAATAGGAACAGTTGAGTGGGAAGAGGAAGAGTTACGTTTATATGTTCATCAAGATAATGAAAAAATGACAAAAGATGCATTACTTCAAATGGAAATCCCAACTAAAAACGGTGAGGAAAATCTATCCTCTTTTATAACGTTTGAGAAGGAAAAAATGCCTGAGCAAATATCCCATAAAAATGGAGAAAGATATGTTTCTATCATGGCCGATGTGGAAGAAAAAGATCTTGGAATGATCAATAATAATATTCATAAGGTAATTGATCGTTTTAAAACTGATCCGGATTATACTATTACACTGGGCGGGGATTTAGAGGAACAAAACGAATTTATGAATGAGCTACTAGTTGTTTTCGGTATTGCTTTATTTCTAGTATATGTCGTGATGGCAGTACAATTTAATCATTTTGGGCAGCCGCTCATTGTCATGAGTATTATACCAATTACAATTGTTGGGGTGATTCTTGGACTATTTTTTACCCAAGCAGAATTAAATATTATGTCCGGTCTGGGACTCATTATATTAGTTGGGATTGTCTTAAATAATGCCATATTAATTATCGATCGAACAAATCAACTACGAAAGACAGGAATGACAGTCGTTGATTCCCTTATACAAGCAGGAGAAAATCGCATTCGCCCTATTTTGATGACGACTTTCACAACGGTTGGTGGTATGATTCCACTAGCTCTAGCCACTGGAATGTCTGCCGATTATCAAGCACCACTTTCCATTGTGATTATATCTGGGATGTTATTTTCAACCTTTATTACGCTGTTGTTAATACCTTGTGTTTATCGATTATTTAGTAGAAATTAAGTTGGTTTAAACGTGTAAACTAATGTTCAAAAGGGTGAACCGTACGTACGATGGTGGGAAAGGGACGTGAGGTAGTCCCTTCCTCTTATTTTCAACCTTGTACCTTATTGTATAATAGATAAATTTCAGAGTATTGAAAAAGTTAAATGTACTTATGAAAAAATGTGTGTTAAAATATGGATATTAATAAAAAGGTGGGGATTTTATTTAAAAGGAAAAAGGAAATAGAAAGGGAAAAGCAGTTAACAAATTCTTGGATACCAGAAAAAAATGCAGTAACTGGATTCACCATGAAAGGAATGGGAATGTTTATATTGCTAGTGGTTATTATTCTAGTTATTAAGTATTTCCTAAATTAATGAGCTTTAACGTTACACCTTGGAATCTAGAAAGACGGTTTTTGATATTTTCATTTTTTAATGAAGTGGGGGCATGGCATCCGGATACGCCAACCAGTAAATCTGAACCTACAGGGAGAGTAACAATTGCAAAACCATCCAGTGGAAAGGATATAGTAAATCCTTATCATCTTGGGTGAAATATGTTGATACAGTTTCTGGATTTACTTGAGTAGCAGGAAGATTAACTTAAGTTAAATATACTTATCCTTACCCTGTTGGTTTATAATATATAACCTATTAGTGTAAGTGAATTTATACAATGAATAGAATCATGAATTACTTTTTGGAAAATAAAACTTGGGCTATGGCAAAAGCGAACATAGCCTTTTTTGATTGCTTAGGAAACTATACCCCGTCCTTTAATGGGGGATAACTTTTATTGTGAAGACTATTATTATCTAGTATTGGGTAATGACTAGAAAACGGGTTTTCTCCAAATGAAAAAGAGTCGCAGAAAAAATAGTTCTATGGAAGATATAAAATCTCGTTATTTATTTGATTTTAATGATAGAATGATCGCGAACATTGTAATGACGAAGCACCGTTTGTTTATCGATTATTTAGTAAAGATGTATGATTAAGGTGGTTGTTGTAAGTCTAGTTGAATTACAACCTTTGTAAGTTTATTTTTGTATTTTAAAGGAGTGAAAGAAGATGAAAAGTTCACTTTATTTCCCAACTTCATTTCCTTGTATTCATACTAAGAGGTTACAATTAAGGAAAGTCGAATTTTCAGATGTAGCTGATGTTCATGCTTATTTATCAGATGATGAGGTAAGGAAATATATGGGGATACATGCACATAAAACAATAGAAGAAACAAGAAAAGAAATAGAATGGTACAATGAAATTTTTCATCATCAAACCGGGATAAGATGGGGTATTTCTATGAAAAATGATTCTACTATTATAGGTAGCTGTGGTTTTCTTAATATTAGTAGCTCAAACGTACGAGCTGAAATTGGATACGAATTACATAAAGCCTATTGGAATAAAGGCATCATGAGTGAAGTGTTTGAAGCAATTATACAATATGGGTTTGAAAAGATGAATTTGAACAGAATCGAAGCATTGATTGAACCTGAAAATATTTCTTCGGTAAAACTTGTCGAAAAATATCAGTTCGTCCAAGAAGGATTATTAAGACAGTATGAATTCGGTGCAGGCAAGTATGATGATCTATATATGTTTTCATTGTTAAAAAGAGAATATGAACATAGTTGATATGTTATTTTAATAAGAACTGAACCAAGAGGTGATAATGATGGATAAATCAATCGTTGCAGAAGCAGTAAAAAAATATCATATCGTTCCAACAAAGATCAAATTACTCGGAGGCTTTGACAATAATGTTTTTGAATGTATTGGAATGAAAGGATTTTTTATTTTAAAGTTTTATGACACGTCAAAATATTCGTCCACTTCTATTAAAGTGGAATTAGATTGGATTCGCCATTTGCAAGATTTTGGTTTAACAGTAACTGCCCCTATCCCTTCCATCCAAGGGAATTTGATCGAAACAGTTTGGGGTAAATCTGAAGCGAAATACGATGTTGTCGCCTATGAAAAAGCAAATGGGAAATTAGTGAATGATACAAATCCAACTGAATGGAATGATGAATTATTCTACCTTTGGGGTAAAACGATGGGGCAAATGCATCAAGCTGCAAAAAACTTTCAACTCCCTGATGATACGTTTCAACCATTACAATGGAATAAAGAAGAAATAGTGGTTAATCCACCTGAGGAAGTAGGGAACACTGTACTTTTACGATGGAATGAATATATAGGTGAGATGGAACAGCTTCCAAAGGATGCCCACTCATATGGATTTATTCATCACGATTTACATCAACAAAATTTTTATGTAGATGATAGTAAGTTCGTTTTATTTGATTTCGGGGATGGAGTATATCACTGGTTTGCCAATGATATCGCCATATCACTCTATCATGCTATTCAAAGTTTACGAGTAAAAGATCCAGAAAACAGAAAGGAATTTGCTATCACTTTTCTAGCATCTTTTTTAAAAGGATATAGGAAGGAAAATGAATTAGAGGAGAAATGGCTATTAAAAGTTCCGTTTTTTGTTCAGTATCGACAAATTTATTCATATGTATATTTTCTAAAGTATTTAACTTGTGAGGTAATAAATAACGAGAAAACTTCTTTTATACTGCAACATATGAAAGAACATATTGAAGCAGGTATTCCATATGTAAATATTAGTACGAATGATATAAAATAATTAGGGAGACAAATATTAAAATAAAGGCAAATGTCTTTGATTAGTGTCTATACAAAAGTGTTCTTTTAAATGAATGAAAGTAGTTATAAATTCAACCTTAAAAAAGGGGAATGATGGATGGAATTCTTACTTAAGTTTCAATGGGAAATTTTCATTTTTATAGAAGTATTGTCGGTAGTGTCGCTTTTACTTTTCGGTATTGTTCGATATTTGATGAATAAGAAAAAGTTAAGCTTCCTATTTATAGGTGCTTTTCTAATGTTGTTAGTATTGGAGGCGCTCCTTGCAGTAGTGCTTTACCAAGAGACTGGAGAAATATCTACCTTTCAAATTGTCATTACGATCTTTGTACTATATGCATGTACATTTGGAATCGCTGACTTTAAAAAACTAGATCGCTGGATGCGGAAGAAAATCGGTGGCTGGCGCGGAGAAGAACTTTTAACTGATAAAGACTATCAAATAATCGAACAGAATAAAAATCCGAAATATTTGGCAAGAAAATATCGTTGGACTTCTACCGCCCATCTAATTGTATTTGTCATCGTGCAATTTATTTTCTGGAAATTAGGAACAGCTAATATAGAAGAATTAGTTGGCTATGCGAGGGATCTTTCCTGGATGGAAGCAGGCACATATGAAAATTCTCCATATCCGAATGAGACTCTTTACGCTATTGGGATGTTATGGGGAATCATTTTTGTCGTCGATTTCATCTGGTCTTGGTCGTACACCATTTTTCCGTCAAAAGGGAAGTAAAAACTTCTTCTATGGAATAAAGGAAATGTACAAGTTGAAAATAATAAAAGCTCCTTATGTAATGAAGTATACTTGTTTTTTTACTAAAATATTATCACAAATTATAATGATCTTTAGAGGGAAAATCCTTGTGATACAGCCATGTTCTTATGTTATAATTGGTTATAAATGGGAATAAGGAGCTAGATATACGATGCAATTACAGTTGATTCAACAAATTAGAACGAATAATTTTGATGATGAACAGGTGATGGACAAAATTAAAACGATGTGGCAAGAAGCATCTAAAGAACTGACTGAACATACATCCGACATATATGGCGTGTATTATGATTATGAAAGTGACTATAAAGGAGACTATTCGTTAGGTGTCGGCATATTAGGAGATGAAACACCAGTTATTGCTATTTCGCCTAGTGAAAATTACAAAGTTTTTCCCGTAGACCATAAGGATGAACAGGGAATAATGAAGGCATGGAGTAAGATCTGGAAATTAGAAGAAGAAGGTACATTACATCGTGTTTATACGGTCGATTTTGAAAAATATGCCCCAAATGGAGAGATAGAAATACATATTGCAGTAAAAGAATAATGATTTATATGGAACCTTATTTAAGGTTTCTTTTTTTAATGATGAAGTGAATCAATACATAAAATGAGAAGGAGAAAATGAATGAAACATGCACTAGTTGTTGGTGGTACAGGTATGTTACAAAACGTATCCCTCTGGTTATTAGAAAATGGCTATCATGTGTCGGTCATCGCAAGGAATCCTAAGCGTATGGAAAACCTTTTAACAAAAGCAAGCCGAAAACGCCATGTAACTCCACTGTTAGTTGATTACGCAAATAATAACGAATTACAAAATAGACTCAAAGAAACGATTCAACAAAATGGTAGCATTGATATAATGGTTGCTTGGATCCATTCTTATGCAAAGGATGCCCTATCAATCATAACAGCGGAGATTTCAAAATATCAAAATGAATATGAATTATTTCATGTTTTAGGTAGTGCCACTAATTTGGAAGCATTGAAGAAAAAGTCTTCTGTACCTGAAAATTGTTTATATTATCAAGTTCGTCTCGGATTCGTTTTGGATGGAACTTATTCAAGGTGGTTGACAAATCAAGAGATTTCAAGTGGTGTTATAGAAGCGATACAAGAGAAAAAGGAAGTTTTTACGATTGGTGTAGTAGAACCTTGGGAAAAGCGGCCTTAATCATCTGGAGTTGGTATATGTTGACGAAAATGAAAAAACGATCAGGCTGGAAAAACTTAAGTTTCTTATTGTTGTCCCTTGGAATATCAAATATTGGTGATTTTATTTATTTGGTTGCAATTAACATTAATGTCTATCAGCTTACAGGTTCAGCAGCTGCTGTTGCGGGGCTTTGGGTTATTGGCCCGTTAACAAATATTATTACAAAAGTTTGGACAGGTAGTTTTATAGACTATCGGAGCAAAAGAAAAGTGATGATGGTGACATACATAGTAAGGGGCGTTTTTATTGCATTTATTCCATTTGCTCCAAATATGGTATTAATCTATGGAGTGCTTATTATTTTGAGTATTGCCAATGCTTTTTATTCTCCATCATCGATAACATATGTCACCATATTAGTTCCCAAAGAAAAGAGAAAACGATTTAATTCCATTCGTTCATTTGCGACATCTGGAGCATTTATCATTGGACCTGCAATTGGAGGGTCACTTATATTATTGACATCTGTGCAAGTGACGTTATGGATTAATGCTATTTTCTTTTTCATTGCAGCCATTTTATTATTATTGCTTCCCGAAAAAGAAGAAATTCGTAAAGAGATTCCGAAGCTAACGCTTGCGCAAGTAATGAAAGATTTTACAGTCGTTAAAAGGTTTATAGCGAACAATCAATATGTGTCAATCATTTATTTTAGTTATATTGTCATCATGATTTTTTCTTTTGCGATGGATGCACAAGAAGTAGTGTTTACCCAACAAGTGATTGGACTTTCTGAATTTGAATATAGCTTACTAATTAGCATTACAGGTATCGGTTCTGTTGTCGGTGCAATTTTATTGTCCATATTTGCTCATCAACTTACACTGCGCATGATGATTACTATTGGTATGATAATGACGACATTTGGTTATGTTATGTATGCTTTTTCTTGGTTATTCCAATCCATTGTTGTAGGCTTTATTCTTTTAGGTTTTTTTAATGTGTATATGAACGCTGGCATGACGACATTTTACCAAAATAATGTTCCGGTTGAAGTAATGGGAAGAGTAACGAGCATTTATCAGCTCGTTCAAAGTGCTATTCAAGTACTATTTATTTTGATGATTGGAATTATAGCAGATGTTGTTTCTTTACGAATCACCATTGTTGTTTTAGCACTGATCATGTTACTCTCTTCTTTTATTATGGCAATCTCAGTACTGAAACCCAAAAATAGCATCCACTTTCAAGAAAATATGTAGATCGATTTGAAACAATAAAAAATGTAAGGTTTTTGTAAGGTTGATGAAAGAAAGTTCGATCACTAAAGTGAGCATTTCTAATTATAATGGATGAAAAAGGAAAGGTTGGAATGTTACATAATGAATAAGTTACATGCAATACAACAGAAAGACCGACTTCAACATATTGATATAGCTCGTGGGATAGCAATTTTGGGTATCTTACTTGTGAATATGGCTCACTTTAGTTATCCTGATTTATATTTATATATGATTGGTCCTGATAACTTTTTTTCCGAAGGATGGGGAACAGCAGACCACATCACAGTGAAGTTATTAGACATCTTTGTTCAAATGAAATTTATAACAATGTTTTCGTTTTTGTTCGGTTTTGGAATGATTGTTATGATGGATCGAGTAGAAGAAAAAGAACAAAAATTTGTGCCAATTTACATACGAAGACTGTTCGTTTTGCTCCTGTTTGGAATCATTCATGCTTTTTTTATTTGGGATGGCGATATTTTAACCGATTACGCATTACTTGGATTCATATTATTGCTGTTTAGAAAACGCAAACCTAAAACATTACTTATTTGGGCAATCGTACTTTACGTATTATTTGCCCTTCCACTAACGATCGCCTCCTTCTTACCTATACAGGAAAGTGGAGAAATGGCAGAATGGCAAGCAGAGCTGGCAGTAGAAAGTGAACAGAATGCAAAACAGGCTATACAAACATATGGAGAAGGATCATTTTTAGAAATTGCAAAACAAAGAATTCATGACCGGATCTATTATATGTCAATAAATGGAATGGCTTCTTTCAATCCAATCGTCTATTTCTTTTCAAACATTCCGTATTTTAGTATGTTTCTGTTAGGTGCTTACTTTGCGAAAAGAAAAATCTTACATCAACCAAGTGAACATAAATCTCTATTGAAAAAGGTATGGTTTATTAGTTTATTGATAGGGTTACCGACTAATATTTTGTTCGGTATGACAGAAAATGAAGCTTTCATTCTTATTGGGGCTCCATTTTTAATGTTGTTCTATTTGCTAACGGTTGTACTTTTTCTTGACCTTTCATGGGGGAAGAAAATATTGATGCCATTTGCGGCAGTTGGACGAACAGCCTTTACAAATTATTTGATGCAGTCTGTCATTGCAACCACACTATTTTATCATTATGGTTTTGGCTTATATGGAAAGGTTCATCCATTTGGTGGATTATTAGTTTCGTTAGGAATCTTCCTCTTCCAATTAATTATAAGTAATTGGTGGGTGAAACATTATCGTTTTGGGCCATTTGAATGGTTGTGGAGAACGGCGACGTATAAAAAGGCGGCAAAGTTTAAATTTAAATAGTTTAAAGGAGTTAAAATGGTAACTAGTGAACAAGTAACAGGTAATCTTAGCACTTTTTTGATCTGGGCTCTATTGAAATGGTGTGAGAGATTCTGCGCTAGGGATCTAAAATTTCGTATTTGGGACCGAACTCCCAAAATGGGTATACAGAACTCCTCAATGATCCCTTTCCGTTCCGAATGAGTTACGCAAGTTCTACAGTATAGTGTTAGGAGTTTAGGAATCGAACGTACAAACTCTTATCTTAAAAAAACTCTTGCGGAATTGTCAAAAATGTTTATGATTATACTAACAAATAAAAATGATGTGAAAAAGGGTGGGATAAAGTTGATTTACAGAGTCGGACAAATAATGTTATATGTACATAACCAGGATCAGGCAGTAGACTTTTGGAAAAATATAATGGGCTTCACTGTTAAGTCTGAAGAAACGAATGATCAAGGTATGAGGTGGATCGAAATAGCCCCCACAAAGGAAGCGGAAACGAGTATTATTTTACATAATAAAGAATTTGTTGCAAACATGTCACCCGGATTGAATCTCGATACTCCGTCCCTCATGTTTTTTTCGGAAAACCTTGAAGAATTTCGAAATGAATTGTTGAATAAAGGCATAAAAGTGGGCGAAATGGTTCATATGCCATCTGGTAGCGTGTTCAATTTTGCGGATAATGAAGATAATTATTTTGCAGTAATGGAAAAAAGCAAAAAGTGAAAAGCAGGCCAATGATTGCTACTGATCATAATTTCGAATTATTACTTTGAGTCGCTGTTTAGGCGGCTTTTTTATTTGCGTGCCCAGCAAGCCGTTAATTGCTAGTTGGTGAAAGTCCAATCCGAGTAAGTACCAAGACGCTCGGTAGCTGACAGGCAACTGGTGAAGAAATTCTAAGGTTGAAGCCCTGTGACAAAGTAACTCTCTTGAAGAGTGCGAGCAAACTAACAGGTTGTAACATGAAGTGAATCCTGCCGTCTCGTCAAAAGCATCCACCTGCTGGTGGCTAAGGAGAAGTCGAGCCTTGAGATTATGGGCGAAGACCATGGAAGGTGTGAAGAACTTGGAACAGCAGCACCGAAGAATCTCACGGGGTAAAGGGAACGACATGTTAGGAAAGTAGTTAACGGAACTGGGGATACCCTCCTCGTCACTTCCTGGTCTAGGTATAAATGTCAACGAAAACATGTACAATTTCGCTTGTTTAATCATGTACAAAATCACTCGGATTCTTTCGTTAAATGGTCCTTCAAACGATAGGAATCGCCCATAATTGTGACTACGGTTGCGTGATGCAAAATACGGTCTAATATCGCATTGGCCAACTTTGGTTCCTGAAAAACTTCGTCCCATGACTTGAAATTCACATTCGTTGTGAAGATTGTACTACGCTTTTCATAACGCATATCTATCAGTTGGAAGAAGAGCTTCGCATCTTCCGAATCAATTGGTAAATAACCAATCTCATCAATGATAAGTAACTTATATTTTGTATAATGCTTCAGACGGCTCTCTAGGCGATTTTCTAGACGAGCCTTTTTTAGATTTTGAATCAATTCATGGCTCTTTATAAAATAAGTACTCGTTCTCTTCTTGGCAGCTCCGATCCCAATCGCTGTGGCCAAGTGAGTCTTACCGACTCCACTTGGACCCAAAAATACAATGTTTTCATTTCCCTCAATAAAGCGTAATGTTAAAAAATCTTGAATCTGTTGCTGATTAATAGAAGGCTGAAAAGAAAAGTCAAAATCACGAATCTCCTTCAGATGTGGGAAAGCACCAACTTTCACCATCGCATGAATCATGTTCTGCTCACGCACATCAATTTCATAGTTTGTTAACTTAATGAGTGTCTCAATAAAGGAAAGCTGATTGCTGATACCGAAGTCGATGACTTCATCCAAATGCATAACCATCTGTTTTAATTTCAAGTACTCTAAATTCCGAATCAACTGTTGATAGTTGGTTTGTTTACTCATTTCTCATATACCTCCCCAATGATAGCGAGGTTTTTCTTCGCTAATTCATCAATATTGGGGTAAGAAGGTGCAGAAATTTCTAAGCTTTCCCGATAATCCGATTCACGGTAATTCAATTTATTTTGACTTAATGGATGTTGCGCAATACACAACATGTTATAATAAACCCATATTTGCTCGTCATGTATTTGTATCCCTACTTTTTTGCCAATGTACTTAGCGGGAACTGAATACTGATTGGCTTTGTAGGATACCATACTTGATGAATTGACTTGCACAAGCTGATGCTTGACGCGATAAGAGTTCCGTATTTTTTCCACTGGTAATGGAAGAAGGGAGCTCTTTTCTTTTTCTAAGGCGAATACAGGAATTTTTCCTGTACCTTGATGGAATGATTGATTTAATCGATTCGCTAAACGCCCAATAAATACATGTAGTTCTTCTAAGGTCAACTGACCTTGATAGGCATGGATTTCATCTAAAAATTTCATTTGTGTCTCCACTTTTCCTTTTGTACGTGGGCGTCCTGCGATACACGGACGTACTTCGAAACCAAAATCTTTTGCGAATGTAACGAACTTCCTATTCACTTTCCCTGAGCTATACTCTGTTCGTGGCTCATCCATGACCGTTTTCATATTGTCTGTGACAATTTCATGTGGGACACCGCCAATCCTTTCAAAAGCTTCCGTAAGGAACGAAAATACCATATCCTGCGATTTCTTTAAACTTAAATGGAATAGCCGAAACCGCGAATACGATAACACCAGCACCGCCACATTCACTTCGATTTTCTCGCCATCACTCGTTTCAAATAAGATGCTTTCTTTCCAATCAAATTGTGCTTGAATTCCAGGTTTTGTTTCATAGCGAACAGTTCCTTTCGGTGTGGGAATACGAACACCCCCTTTAAAATAAGCTGCGAACTCAGGAGTTCTAGCAATATACGCTCTGAATGTAGAAGCTCCGCAATTTAACCCATGGTTATCCTTTAAATATTGCCACAGTACACGTCGGTAATAGAAAACCTGCTTTGAGTCTTCTGATAGAAGGGCAGCGATGATTTCATAGTAGGCATCCAATTTTGATGGCTTTTCTCTCACTTTCTTTGGTGTGAAACCTTTTAAATACTTATCAATCGTACGGCGATCTACGCCTAACTCCCGTGCTAATCGGCTTTTATTTATTTTCATTTTTAGATTCTCCATTAGTTCTTTAAATTTTGGTAAGTCTGAAAGACTTTTAATCTCAAAATCCGTTTGAACATCTAACGTTATATACATACTAATCACCTCAAGATTAGTATGAAGAATCTAAGCGGAAGTGTACATATTTACGCGAGCGCTTCTGTACATATTTAAGTTAGCATTTCTATCTAGGGAAGGACGGCACAAGCCAACACCCTACTTCGTTCATATGTCAGAAGGAGGTAAGAGTCAGTGAATGCCAAGAAAATGGCTAACTACACCAATAATGCAAAAGCTCAAGAACTCTGGAAGACGTTATATCTTTGTGCCAAGGAAAGTCCAACTCGCAGATTTCACGCTTTATATGACAAAATCTATCGCCCTGATATTCTTTGGGAGGCATGGCAACGTGTTAAGCGTAAGAAAGGCAGTGGGGGTGTGGATGGACAGTCGATTGAAGAAATCGTGGAGGAATATGGTGAGAGGAAATTCATGAATGAACTCTTCCTAGAACTGAAAGAGAAACATTATCACCCTAGTCCAGTCCTAAGAACATATATTCCGAAGGAAGATGGAAAGAAACGTCCATTAGGAATACCCACTATCAAGGATAGAGTAGCACAAATGGCAACGAAGATGGTTATTGAACCCATCTTTGAAGCAGACTTTCAAGATTGTTCGTTTGGTTTCCGTCCTAAACGTAATGCCCATCAAGCTATAGCGAAAATAAGGAAAGCCAGTAGGAATCATTTTTGGGTAGTCGACGTCGATATCCAAGGATATTTTGATAATATCAATCAAACAAAATTGATGAGGTTATTAGAGCAAAGAATTAGTGACCGACGGGTCTTAAAACTAATTCGAAAATGGTTAGAAGCAGGCATTATGGAGGAAGGAAAAGTAAGAAATCCTATAACAGGAACTCCGCAAGGTGGTGTAATTTCTCCGCTATTAGCAAATGTCTATTTGAATACAATGGATAGATTATGGCAAAAGAAATTCAATCATCTAGGGGAACTTATTCGATACGCAGATGATTTCGTCATTATGTGTAAAACCAAACAACAAGCAAAAGAAAGCATTCAAGTGATACTAGCAATAATGAACAAACTTGACCTTACAATTAATCGGGATAAATCAAGATTGGTAAATCTTTGGAATGATATAGATGGATTCGATTTTCTAGGATTCCATAATCGAAAATTCCCGAAACGCTTAAAAGGTGGAAAGACCATACACGTTATGGCTCACATCCCCAAGAAAAACGCAATGAAGAAAATGCGTGCGAAAATCAAAGCCTACACTGAACCAAGGAATAAACTATATATGGATATTCAGGATTTGGTGAAAGGTTTAAATAGGAGATTACAGGGTTTCAAGAACTACTATCAAATTTCCCCGCAGGGGAAGAAATGGCTAAATCGCATTGACTGGTATGTTCTCGAACGACTTACTTTGTTTTATAACAAGAAGAGAAACAATCGTAAGAAACACGGAAATCTCAAGGATGTAATGAAAGAAGTTAATCATATATTAGTGAAGTTAGCTAGCTAGACACCGTAACGCCAAAGAAAGAAGAACGTCGGAAAGCCGTATGAGGGAAAACCTCACGTACGGTTTGATGAGGGGGAACTGAAAGTAAGAGAGATAGCAATAGCTATCCCTTTGAAATCAGTTTTCTACTCTACTCTTAAATGGCAACCATTTCCCATGCCAAAACTTTTAGAAATCCGATGTGGAAATATGCCTACCTTTACTTACTAAATTAACTAATAAAGCCTATTGTGAAACAAATGCGAACTTGCTACCATTGTGTATATACTGTTTTTATGAAAAGAGGAAGGATGAAAGTTGTGAGGCTAAAGTTTTTTGTAAGTATATTGCTAATTTTCTTATTTCTTGTCGGGTGCTCAGCTAATAAAAATTCTTTGGAAGAAGAAGAAGGGACAGTTGAGGAGGTAAATAATAAAGAAGAACCTATAGATAAACAGGAACAAGAAAGCGAAACAGATGAAGAAACGGAATCCAATATAGAGGAAGACCCTAGGGACGAAGATGTACAGGCAGAACAAGCTGAAGAACAAGACGTTGACAATAGTTCAGCTTCTTATTTAATGGATAATACAAATGATTATGTAAAAGAAGTGATAAACGGTGGTCAAATTTTACAGGTGATAACTACATATGTTGGTGAGGATGAAGGAGAAGGTAGTTGGGATTTGTGGGAGACGACAATTGACGGCGAAACGCATAAATTTGCGGTAAAAGAAGATGAAGAAGGGTTATACACAGGCTATCCTGAATCGGAATATTATGTTGATCTTGTTTATCCATTGGAAGAGGGAAAAACATTTGAAAATTGGGGTGAAGTAAACACGATTACAAAAATAGATGGTACAATGACGACAGAAGCTGGTGAATTTAATCATGTTGTAGAAGTAAAAACAGCAGATAATTGGACGTTATTTTTTGCACCGACTATTGGGCATATTAGATCAGTTGATGAAAATGGTAACGTAGTTTCTGAATTAATTGAAATTATTCCTCAATAATTATATAAGGGAATTAATTCCATTACTCCATATTTCAGTTAAAAATCCGAATAACAAAGATTAGTTACTAGTTTCCACTTTAGGTAGTCGCTTTTTAGCGGGCGTCCGTTAAGCCAACGCCTGAACTAAAGCCCTCTAGTCTTACCAGTGATTACCTCCCGCAACGCACCATGTTTATTGCGACGAGTAATCACAGTCGAAAAAGGCCCTCGATAGGGCGAGTAAATACGCAGGCCCAAGACGTGCTAGTGTGAGGCGTTGGTTACAAATCTTTACGGTAGGACGAGCATTTAGCTAAAGGGTTAGGGTGTGACCGCTATTAGCCGACCAAGAGTCGTCCACCTAGAGTGAAAGCTTTAGGTGTAAGTTATAATGCACGAATATGAAGTTTTTTCAATATCTAATGTTCGGATTTATCCATGAAATTAACATTTATGAAATTGACTCATGGGATTAAAAAAGGCTGTATAGGAGCGGTGACCCCAAACATTTGACTGGAGGTAAGAAAAGTTAGAGTATAAATTATATAACTGTTTGGCTGGTTTGAGTTCGGTATCGTATTGGACTTAAGCCAGCCAATTTTTCTTTCATTCGCTATTGAAATAATTCATATATTCCTCAATCTCTTGATTCGTTCAAAATAAGACAATAATGACGCACAAAAATACGGTAATGCCATGATCATAGGGTAAATTTGAAGTATACGCCCATTGGGTTAAAACTAAACTTTCTATTCTTATCTAAATTAAATGGTTACACCAATAATAACTGGTGCTGCAAGGGGAAAAGTCATCGTATTGACTCGGTCAACATAGATACGGTAATTCAACCGTGGATCGTGGAGAATTTTTTGAGTATTGAAATAAAGATAAGTTCTCGGGAACATCTTGACCAATTTTGGGGAGAAGTTTTTTTAGGTTAGAGATGAAAAACGGGAGTGGAATGAAGAAAATGCATGATAAAATATACCCTACAATTATGAGTCTAGTAATTGCATCCCAAAGAGTAAATCTAGTGCATTTTTGAAAAGTATTCTTGACAACCTCATTCAACATTGTATAATATAATTCAACACAGTTGAATATATACTATTCAGAAAATTATGCAGGAGGTTTTTCTTTTGACATCAAGAATTTCAGGGTTTTATCATTTAACACCCTTAGAAAGGTTAGACAAAATTTCGGAAACGGTAGATTTATCGGATGAAGAAAAAACTACTTTACTAGATAAAGGACTTTCCGTTCAGCAAGCGGATCAGATGATTGAAAATGTAATTGGAACTTTTCCCATTCCATTAGGGATTGCTGTTAATTTCAAAGTAAATGGAGAAGATGTCTTTATTCCGATGGCAACAGAAGAGGCATCTGTTGTGGCAGCTGCGAGCAATGCTGCGAAATTAACTTACCAAACTGGAGGGTTTACGACTTCAACGACAGGTTCCATCATGAGAGGACAAATTCAAATTATTAACGTGAAAAATCCTTATCATACACTTGCTAAAATATATGAAAAAAAAGAGGATATCATTCAACTTTGTAATGAACAAGATCAAACACTCGTTGCACTTGGTGGTGGAGCAAAAGATATAGAAGTGTTCGTACTTGAAAAAAACAAAATGGTGGTCGTTCATGTATTAGTTGATACACGGGATGCGATGGGAGCTAATGCTGTCAATACGATGCTAGAAGCGGTAGCCCCACTTATTGAAGAAATATCAAAAGCTGAAGTTGTCTTACGAATTTTATCAAATTTAGCCGATAAAAGAATTGTTCGTGCACGAGCGACTTTTGAAAACCTATTTAATAATAAGAAAGATGAAGTGGAACGATTTTTAAGTGCATATAAACTAGCAATGATCGATCCATATCGTGCAGCGACACATAATAAGGGAATTATGAACGGAATTTCAGCCGTAGCGCTTGCTACTGGGAACGATACGAGAGCAATTGAAGCAGGGGCTCACGCGTATGCGGCAAGTTCAGGTGTTTATCGTTCATTAAGTCACTGGGAGCTTGGCGATGACGGTCATATAATCGGTACAATTGAACTTCCACTAGTTGTCGGTATTGTTGGTGGTGCAACACAAACACACCCAGTAGCAAAATTAGCATTAAAATTAATGAAGATAAAAAGTGCCGAACAATTGGCTGGAATTATTGCAGCAACAGGGTTAGCCCAAAATTTTGCCGCATTACGTGCTTTAGCTACAGATGGCATTCAAAAAGGGCATATGAAACTTCATGCTCGAAATATGGCGCTTATGGCTGGTGCAAAAATGGAGCAAGTAGATAAAGTGATACAACAAGCAGCTGAAAAAGAGACATTTAACTTTGATACCATGAAAGAAATTGTTGAATCACAGCAAAATTAGTAAAATGGTTTTTAAAAAATATTGTATAATAGATAGTTGATATCAATAAAAATGAATCCGCTTTCAGGGGGGTGAGAATTTGGATAAACAAGAGAAAGAATTTGTTGAAGTATGGGAAGATAATGTAAAAATAAAAGATTTACTAATAGCTATGTTACTATGTATTGGATTATCACTAGGGGGTTATATTCTGGCTCCTGGTGAAGCTCCACAACCACTTATCTTCGGATTATGTGGTGGAGTCATCGGCTTTATTATTAGTAGTGTGTTAATAAAACCGAAGCGTAAAATCACTTATTTAGAGGAGGAAGAATAGTATTGGATGCAATGATTATTTTACAAATGATTCTCGCGGGGATAGGTGGAGCAGTTTTGTATACATTAATTGGAATTGCACCTGGAACAGATGAAACAGCTGTTTTAGCACCAGTTACGATTGCTCTTGCCTTATCTGGGGTATCACCATATGTTATTTTAGCCTTTTTTATTTCAGCTATTGTTGCGAAAAAGTTAACAGACTCTATTCCTGTTGCTGTTGCGGGAATTCCGGGTGGAGTAATGGCGGCTCCAATGGTCGAACACGCCATGGTATTGAAAAAACATGGCCTTCCCGATGTTAGTATTAAAAAAATGGCCTCAGGATCGGTGATAGGAACACTCGTGTCGATACCTGCAAGTTTTTTAATCGCCAACGCTATTTTGCCATATGCGGATGTCATCAGTAAGCATGCTGGACTCATCTTTTTCTTAGGAGCAGTTTTTTTAGCATTAATGACTAATAATAAAATTTTGTCCCTGTTAATTATCGTCCCTTTTGCTATTTTAATTCAAGGTTTACGACATTTATACTGGGGGTTAGAAATTGTCCCACCTGAAACAACCGTTTTTGTATCCTTCTTTTTAGGAATTACGATTGGACCGATCGTTGTAACACTTTTTGACTTATTAAATAAAGATGCGCGTAAAAAAATCCCTTTCTTAGGCAAAAAAGAGATTTCAGTTAAAAAATCAGACAAAGTAAAAGGGATTCCAAATCCATTCAATATTTTAACAAAAAAAGAAAGCGCTACGTCTGCACTTGGAAGTTTAATTGGATCCGTAACATTCTTTCTTTCACCAGTAGGGATGACAGTGTTTCTGGGGGAGTTTTTAACGAGACATATAAAAGATCCTGTAAAACGAGCGTCACGAGCAATTTCGACAATGGATGGATTAACGAATGCCTCTTACATTTCGGGTACATTAATCCCTTTAATCGCCATTGGACTACCTTTATCGCCGATGGCTATTGGTCCAGCGGCAGGGCTATTTAATGCACCACCAGTGTTTACACCCGAACATAATATTCATCATATTTTATCCATGAGTGAAATAATGCTAGCTACCATTATAGGTGCGGTCATTGCATTACTCATCACCTTTTATATAACGATTAAATTTGCAAGTGAAATTTGTGCATTTGTTTTTAAATACATTCCACATGAGGCGTTAATTGGACTTTTTGCTGGTTTAGTTGTTATGCTTGCCTTTATGGATGCGGGATGGATTAATATTTTTGGTACATTTTTAATTGCATTTGTATCTGGAATTTTATTTAGAAATGGTGTGAACTATGGGGTTATGTTCATGATTTTGTATGCAGCACCATGGATGCTTGGCTGGTTTTAATTAAAAACGAATGGCATATAGAAAGCTTTTTAAAAGAAGCAGGATACTATGGAAATAGTATTCTGTTTTTTAATTCGTTTTCAATTATATCCATTTTTTCAATCACACCTTCTAATTTTAAAGTTTAATAGGTAAGCTTTTGTTAAAAAAAAGAGCCAGGATTCATAGAAACCCTAGCTCTTTACACGCTATACTATATCTGTCTAATTTTATTCTTGTAATCGTTATGAAGTCATGGAATCAAAGCTAAAATGGAAATATCATTAAGAAGAGAATTCAACATAGATTATTCATATCTAATATCAATCTTCTTATCATAGTTTCTATGAATTTAACAGATGCCATGATGTAATAGACCTCTGAATTATATAACCAATCAAGGTTATTAATTCTTTAAATTGTCAAACACTCTAAATAAAAATTCTAAGTTTTACATGATTTTTGACCATACTTTAATAAATTGTTATTCTCATAAAATAGTTCATTTACATACACCTGCATAAAATGAAGAAAATGAATTACTTATTGCAAAATTGTATGCAAAATAAGTGGAGGTTCCTGCAAAAAAGTTCCCATATACTCCTACCACTGTGGGTAGATTAGTTTTTCTAGCCATATCATAAAATGTCCTACAATGAGTTGGTGAAATACTAGTCACTTCTTGTTCCTGAACCTGAGTTTGGGCTTGGACTGAATCAAAAGCAAATACACTTGATACCATCAATAAACCTACTATAAAGATATTTACCTTTTTAAATCGCATCTCTCATAAGCACCCTCTCTTAAAGTAATATTTAAATTATACCATATATACCTTATAATGTTAATATATTATTTTAAATATTAAATCAACTGAAAAGTGCAAGTTTAAATGCCGTCTTAGTTTATGGTAATTCCTTATATTGCGAATTATCTGTTTTATTATATTTGTTTACTTGTTTTTATTGTGCTTTTTGTTGTTCTGTTTCAGTTGCGATTTGCTTGCATTCTTTTGCGATATCCTTAGCAGTTTTATAGCCGAATATGCCTCGTGGATAGGCGTTCATCCAGTTTTCAATATCCGTTATTTCCTTGTCACCAAAATCGTTTATATCGGCACCTTTTGGGATGAATCGTCTAATTTATTTATTTGGGTTTTCATTTGTTCCGCGTTCCCATGAACTAAAAGGATGTGCATAGTAAACGTTCGTTCGTGGCTCTTCTGTTGAATGGATGGATTGTTCTAAACCTTCAAAGTCTAAGAATTCACTGCCGTTGTCAACCGTAATGGTTTTGAATGTTTTTGGAAAGGTTTTATACCATATTTTCTCTCTAGATCATCAACTGCATCGCTGACAGATTTCCGGGTTTATTTGGCATCTTATAAATGATTTCCTCAAGTGATTTTCGTTTACTTAACACCAGCAGAGCTGCTCCACTTCCTTTGCGTTTTCCTATCATGCAATCGATTTCCAAATGTCCATAAACGTTTCTGTATTCAGCCTCTTCGGGTCGTTTCTCAATGCTTGTTCTTTTGAGATTTTTGTGAGTAATTTTAACTTATTATAACTCCCTTTCTTTTTGTTTTTCTTTACGGGAAGGTCTTTATTTGTGAGGGGTAAAAACACTTCTTGGTCAATATAATTGTATAATGTTTTGGTGCAAATGGTCGTCTCAAAATCCAATTCCTGCGCATGAATTTCACTAATGGCAGCAGCAGGAGAATATTTGTCTTTTACTATTTTTTCTAAATATGCTACGCGAGTTTATGATCATTACTGATTTTCAAATCAGGACCTTTATTCGTTGCATTTAGTTGATAAATACGTTAGGAGGCATCGGCACAATAATCATATCTTTTGCTCAAGTCACTATTAAGCTGTTTAACTGTTCCTCTCGCAATTTCCCTTTCAATTGTAAGTTTATGCCTATCTAACTGTTTAGCAATAGCTGCAGGCTTTAAACCCATTTCTGATAGTTTTTCAATATCATAACGTTCTCTTTCGGTTATGTGTTTATTCTTTCTCGGTTTTGGGTTTGACTGTAATAGACTTATGGGTATTCCTCCGTATATGTTTTTTGTGGTAATTAACATTACACACGGTTTACCATGAGTCCTTTTATTTACCACTACGGCATTTCATTTTACAACTTACCGTCGTTTCCGTGCCACCGAAATTCAAAAAGCTTATTTTTAGCTTCTTTCATAGAACTTTTTACATTACCATAATAGTGTCATGCTTATTTGCATGCAACTTTATTATACAAGAGGCTATTCTCTATCTATTGTACTGGCTCTTCAGTCCGCAAAAGGTGGCTCTTTTCTCCGTAATGACTAGTTCAAAACTACACATTAGTGGCTCAATCTATCCGCAATATTCGTTCATGATCTTTTCAATATCAATTCAATACTTTTTCCATAATATTTCATCCATATTATGGAATGGAAAAGGTAAAAAGAACAAACAACATGCGAAAATAAAATCTTATTAATGTTTAGAGAATCAGTTAACAAGACACACTCTCAATCAATCTAGGAAAGTTGTTACATTAGTGAGCTAGAAAATAGGGAAAAGATTAGAAAATAATTTTTGGAATTTATGGTAAAATTAACGATGATAAAGAAATTGTGAAACAGTGTTCTTAAACTAACGGAGTAGGTTGGAGCAACAAAAAACTTAAAGGGAATATATACGGAAATATAATGTTCCATGGATTAATGTAACAATATTATAAAAATTTATAAAGTAGGAAGGTGAGGATTAATTTGTATGTATGAAAGAGGAGAGATGAGTAGGTTTCCTTTAGGGATAAACGGGCGAGAAAAATATGATGTTGTTTATGTAGGTGATGTCATACCAAATTATTTGAACTCGAATATTCCTAGTTTACTTTCTAATGATTACGTTTTTTTGTTTAGCACAATGATGTTGAATCTAAGTGAAGAAGTACATTCGTATGGTCATGTTTACATCGACTTAGTAAGGCACGACCAACTATCTAACTTCAATTATGATCTAAGAGCAAGAGGGAATTACCACGTCTTAAAAAAGGAACCGTTAATACTTAACGATTTTTTAGAGCTTGTTCCTGAAGAGACAGAGCAAGGAATCCAGATTACCGCACATCTAAAAAAGCAAAATTTGATAAATAAAGACTACAAAGTTGTTAGTATTAAGGATTTTCGTATTCTACTAGTTAGAGAAAATAATCACATAACTAGCGATAACTTTCCAACTTTAGAGCTAGGTCCAGAATTTCAAGCAACAATAGAGCATGAGAAAACAAAAGAACGTTACCACTATTTAAGTAGTTGTTCGCAAGTTTTAAGTGGGGTAACTTATCGTAATAAAACAAATTCAAAGGTAAAAGATGCAATTGAAGTGGTAGGAGGTGCTTTGGATAAAGATATAGAAAATGTGAAAAATGAAAGAGAAAGAGCTTTTAACCGTTATATAGATATTAGAAATAGACTTACATATATACATAAAAGACATCCACATACCTAATAAGATTATACGGGATTATGTTTAGAACTATTTTGATTGAAAATCCTTTTGAAGCTAACGGGTACATTATTCAAGAAGGATTAACGCTATTTTATATAGAAGTTATTGTACTATAGGGTGGGTTAATGAAAGAATTCTATTTAATTCTTGTTCAGAAACTAGAGGAACTTTTATACTTGTTAAAATAGGCTTTAAGGAGGTTTTAGAATTGATAACGGGATTATTGAAATATGAAGATAAAAACTGTGTCTTTAAGTTAAAAAGTTTTACTCTCGAAATTGAAGAAATTGAAAATAGAGATAAAATTTTCATTGATGATATAGACTATCTATTTAATCCAGACAATTCTAAAAATAGTAATGTACCAAATCTATTAATAGGAAATGACTTTGATAACGGGAAAGAAATACATTTTAATGTTACAGATATTATTAAAACAGGTGCCAAAACACACAGTGCTTCGTTATATTCATATATAATTTTTGAACAGGAAGAGACATCGTATGATGGAATACAAATTCATGCAGATGAACTAAATTGGTTTCACAATATAAAACAATCATATTCATTTATGCATTCTCCAGATACTGGACAATCAGAGTTGAAAATGGAATCATTTGAAAATACTGAAAAACAATTTGAATTTAACATTGAAGGTCAAACTATACAAGGTAGCTTAAACATATCAAGAACCTATTCACATGTATCTACGATGCCCATCAAATTGCAAACAGAATTGAACCTCTATTTCAAACCTACTAATGAATTTGAATTAGTTGAGAGATTAGCGAATGTAACTTACAGCTTTTTGAAATTTATTACATACAGGAAAAATATTAATTTCAAACATTTAATTCTAAAAAAGAAAAATGAAGAAGGTAAATATCGGAAGGTTGGGAGGTTATATATTAAAGACTTACAATCACATCATACTGAAGAGAAAAAAGTATTGCAAGAACGTTTAATTGATTTTCCTCTTTTAGAAGAACATTTAGGCCAACTATTTGAAAAGTTAGCTGAAAACGATATATATATAACACATATTCCAGAGACCTCATTGGATCAAAACATAATAACGCCTTCTCGTGTTATTATGATAACAGCGGGGTTTGAGTGGCAATTTCGGTTCACTTATAAAGAATTAAGTAGGGTAAGTGAAGATAAATACAAGGATCAAAGGCAAGAAATTCTAGCGTTTTTAGAAGAGAAAATAGAAGAAAATACTGGTAAGAAAAAGAAGTATTTTAAAAGCTATAGAAATTTATTGTTGAGAAGCAATATGACATTATCAGATAAAATTAATTGGGCGTTGAATGAATTTAGTAATGAACTAAATTTGTTTATTAGGCAATTATATAATTTGAATGGTGTGACTGAAGTAAAATACTCGGATATTTCTGCAAGAATACAAACGCAGAGGAATAATATTGCACATGGAAATATTGATGAAGAATTTGATTCATATGTAATAATGGATTTGATAGTTTTAGAGTGGCTTTATTATGCAATGGTTTTAAGTGATGTAGGTATTTCTAGAGCAAATGTCAGATCAGCAATTAATAAGTTATTCAACCGTAGATTTGCTTTATAAAATGATAAATAACTCATTGCGAAAGTTAGAGATTTGCATATAGTGATGCTATAATACGGAGACAATAAAAATATACCTAAACTATCGGGTGATTAAGTTGAAGAGAGCCATCCTGTGAATTTCTCGATTTCCACGTACTTTGTTCTTCCCTATTGAAACTTTAGTTGGTTTCCGAGTCGGAAGAGAACAGGAAAAAATGCTATGTACTCGGATGGTCAAACCAATAGGATTTTTTAATCCTAATTTAATTTGGATACTATAGTGATTCAGTATTTTTGTTCTCCATGGCGTATTCTATTTTCTGCCTAGAATAAAACTAGGCAGTTTAGGTGTTTTTTTGTTTCGTTTCAAATTAATGCGGAATTTTCAGATATAAAATATATAGCGCCCAATTTTAATAAAACTTACAAGCTATTAGTTTGCTTATGCAGAAAGAAAATTTTATAAGATTTGAACATTTTCATCAAATGAAAGTCATTCATTCCATTAAGCGAATGCTTTAGCTATAATTTTACAAAAAAATAGCAATGAAATGTTGTAAAATTATAGTAAGAGTGGGATGAGACTTTTATCGTTTTCTTAGGGCTGAAGACTCCCACTTCAAACTGGTCGTAAGGTAGTTAAGCGGGGAGTGTTCAAAAAATTCCAATTAAGATTGGAACAAAGAGGTGTAACCGTTGGGGAAAATGCCTGATGAAAAAAGAAAGCAAATAATGAAGGAAGAATTAGATACACTTTATAAGAAAAAATATATTCAAGAAAACGTTTATCACTATGTTTTGCGTGCCCATAAACGTTATTATGATGATTTACATCGTGTAGTTGAAAGTGAAAAAATTACTCATACTGTTACGTCCTCATCTCAAGTAAAACATGAGCAAAAGAAAGTGACACCACAAAAGAAGAAATTATCAGCACAAGAAATACGGGAACGAAATATAACATGGTCATTAAGTATTGGGGTTATTTTTCTATTAATCGCAGGTACATTTTTGGCAACAAGTACATGGGATATTCTATCAAATTGGATGAAAACCGGGATGATTGCATTTGTTTCCATCATGTTTTTTGGATTAGCTATTTTTACAGAACGGATGTTGAAAATTAAGAAAACTGCATTCTCATTCCATGTTCTTGGCAGTTTATTTTTACCAATTATTATTTTATCGATCGGTTTTTTTGGGCAACTAGGGTCTTATTTATCTTTTGATGGGGAAGGACGTTTTCTTCTTGGTGCATTAGGAAGTTTGATCATATTGCCAATTTATTTGATGCTAGCAATTAAATTACAAGCACGTCTATTTGTTTGGTTTACATATGTAATAATGACTTTTTTGGTAGGATTTTTATTGGCGTGGTTCGACCTTCCAATTGATGGGTTTTATTTAAGTATGATGATGTATAATAGTGCCTTAATACTAATCTATAAACCTATGAATGATCGAAGTCGTTTCAACTTTTTCACGAAAGAATTGCTCCTTTTTCTTCAAGCAAATGTTATTTTATCGACGCTTTTATTACTCGTATTTTATAGTAATGAATTTGTACATGGTTTCAACTTAATTTTAACCGCTTTTATCTATTTAGCGATGATTTATGTAACAAAGAATAAACATTATCATTTTGTTTTTACCGTCATGCTCGTTTACGGGGCATACCAAATGATTGAATTTTCATCTATGAGTGAAGTTGGACCTATCGCTTATGCGCTGCTTGGATTTATCTTTTTAGCTATTCCCAAATTCGGAGAAGACAAACATAACCTAGCGAAAATATTTAATTATACGAGTGCATTTGTTTCAGGATGTGCATTTTTATTTATCACAATACAAGGTTTTTGGGTTCGTGCTGATCAACCTTCTATCGTTCTTTGCATTGCTTACGTATTGATTGCGATAAATTTCATCTATTTAGCTAATAAGACGAAGAAAATATTTATTCATTATTTAGGTCCGATATTTTTTAGTATGGCATTGCTTGAAATAATCAGAATTGGGCAGACCATTTTTGGGTATGATTCACTTGTTTTACCAATGTTCTTTGCTGCATTTTCCTTATATGTGGTGTTCGGCTGTCTATTAAATGTTCCTTTTTTTCAATCAATTAAAAGTAGTTCACGTGATATTGCAGCTTTGATCATGATCCTTTGTTTTTTTCTAGAATGGATCATCAATCATTGGTGGCAAGGTGGTATGATGTTATTGTTCATTAGTTTGACTGCTTTATTGATGATCCGGTTTGAAAAAAGAGTTATCATCACAAAGAGTCAATCTGCTATGTGGATTCATCCTATTACTCTAGGGTTTGCTATTACAATGTTTTATATGGAGATACAAGAAAAGCAATTTTTTTATCATAGTCTTGTGGCATCAGAACCAGTCGGATTCATTATAGCAAGTTTGGTCGTCTTAGTTGCAAGTGGGGGATGGCGTTATTTTAAAAAACAGCGATTGTATCGGCCTGCATTTTTCGTTTCACAAGGTTTTTATTTATTTGGCATGTTCGCTACATTCCATCTTTTACACTATGATTTTAATCCAACTGTACGAGCGACCATCTTTTTTGGTGGAATTGTGATGGCTTATTTGTTGTATAGAAAAACAACATTTATATTTACACCATACATCGTCAGTAGTGTAACGCTCGTCTTTTATTTAACAGCTTTATATGCCATTCATGGGAATGTAACTATTACTTCAGAGCTGTTTCATTCATTGCAATTACCTGTTGGTGCCCTATTATTGCTAATTATAGGAAGCGGCATAAAAACATATGACAGAGTATTAGCAAAAGCATTTTGGTGGGTCGGTCATATTTATTTACCAATGGCATTATTTTCATCGATGTTGGTTTATGAGGAAATGATTTTTGGGGCTGCCCTTTTAGTAACAATCATTTATGGATATAGTCTGTTTAAGGTAACAAGAGAATGGAAGGTGAAAACATTTTTATATGCTTGCTCCACTTCTTTCTGGCTTACTTTAACATATCTTTTCTATTTGATTGATTGGAACGGATATGCTCATTATGCTTGGCTCATTACAAGTATTGCTTTAACTGCTACTTCATTTTGGGTTGCCTCTGTTTGGAGAAAAAGGATTAGCTTTTATGTTATTCCGTTTTCGATGATTGGTCTTTTCATCTTCATTTTAGTAGATCCATTTAACTTTCAAGCATTTGGGATGACAATACTTTACGCTGTTTTACTTTTGGCATTTATGCGTCTAATAAGCTGGGATCTATTTACATGTGTCCCTATAACTTTCGCTTTTATTGCAATCGTCAAATTTACTTTTTCATATCCTGAAATGGAGTATATATTTATCTTCATTTTTGCAATCTTATTATTCATTACTGGCTATATCTTATATCCAAGTTTATATCCAGCTGTTAAAAACAAATTACCTATTATCGATTGGTACACGATATTTGGATTTTTTGCCTTACTTTCTTTATATGTTTTTGCAGGAGACACACTATGGGAAAATGCATTTCCAGGTTTGCTTATTTCTTTAGGTGTTTTATTACAACGGAAACGAATTCCATTTATTCCACCGAAATGGGTCATATTTTTTGCCGTCGTTTATTTGTTGGAACCATATTACACAGTATTAAACGATATACAGGTATCAGAGCTAATCAGGGTTGAATTATATGTATTGCCTTGGGTTGGACTTACCATTTTATTAAAAAGATTTGCCTCTAAGCAACAGAGGATGATTGTAAATTATATTCAATGGGGAGTATTACTTGTTACGTCGCTTATTCTCGTTCAAGACGCATATCAAAGTGGAACGATATATGATGCTTTAATTTTAGGAACGCTTGCACTTGTATCATTGTTATGCGGAATGATGTTCAAGTTAAAAGCATTTTTCCTTATTGGGGTAGGAGTATTGCTATTAAATGTATTATTACAGACACGACCATTATGGGGTTCAATGCCTTGGTGGGCATACTTACTTATTGCAGGAACTATCCTAATTGTTGTAGCAAGTTACAATGAATGGCATAAACAAAAAACATCAGAAGGAAAAGAGACGTTCATCTCTTTATTTAATAAAAAAGTGATTCAGAGAATGAAGAAGTGGGATTAATAGATTTAATTGTCTAGGCACTTTTATTAAATTACACGACCCCGTATGATAAAATGAATAAGTTATCATTGTATGTATTTTGGGGTGGGGAATGAAAAGTTCATCATTTTACAATCATATTTATATTTTTTATGGGTCTGTTTTCATTATTCATTTGATTAATTTCTTTTTGGAACGGTCCTTTTTACATATCGTTCTATCGATATGCGCAATAGTAATGTTCCTATTCGCTTTTGTAAGGGCAACGCCAATTTTCAAAACGTTAGGAATTGCATTCGTCCTAATAGGTATCACTCTTTATTCAACAACGAAAACGCCGATCATAGAGATTATCTTCATTTTAAAAAACAATTTTCCGTTATTAACATTATTCATGATGCTTCCATGGATGAATAGTGTCGTAAGAAGTGGGCGTTATGATTATTTGTTAAGTAAAATGATGAAGATGAATACGAAAGATTTAGGAACGATGTATAATAGGAGCTCCATATCGACATTTTCATTGGCAACCTTTTTGAATTTACCGGCAATTACTATTTCACAGAGTATCATTAAAACTAATCTGAAATCACTTCCGAAGCGGCTACGCAATCAATTTATTAATATGGCATCTGTTCGAAGTTATACGATGGCATTATTATGGAGCCCGTTAGAAATACTCGTTGCAGTTGGCGTGTTTGTTACTGGAGTAAAATATATTCACGTTTTGCCATGGTTGTTAATGATCGTAACGATCGTATTTTTGATAGATAATTTGATAGGGAGATTAAAGTTTAAAAAACATTCATATGATGAGGTCGGAAGTAGGCAAAGCTTTAGCCGGCATGATATTAAAAAAACAATCGGTTTGTTAAGTGCATTAATTTTATTTTTAACTATCATCGTTTTAGCAGGCAATATTGAGCAACTTGATTTTATTATGACGATTACGTTATTAATCGTCCCGTTCACTTTTTTGTGGGCAATTGCTATTAAACGACTTCATCGATTTACAGTCGTCGGTTGGCATGCGTGGAAGAATAGTACAAATGCGATGCATAATTTCATCGTGTTATTCGTATCTCTTGCCCTATTTAGTAGTGCAATAACCGCTTCAGATGCTTCGACGTATATTCATGAGTTTATTTTAAAATTTTCCGAGACACCGCTTTTATTAATGTTTATGATTCAATTATTTATTTTAATGATGAGTTTATTCGGTGTTCATTCGATCGCTTCCATTGGAATTTTGACAGGATTAATCGGGCCACTCATGGAAATTATTGATCCTATTAGTTTAGCAATCATTTTAATAACGAGTTCTGTGTCTACTTTTGCTGTCAGTACTTATGGACTGTTAATTACGATTACGTCTTTTCATACAGAACAAAATCCGTATCGAATTACATTTGATAATATTATTTTTACGCTGTTTTTTGGCTCTCTCGGGACGCTCCTTGCCTATCTTTTAATGATGTAAAACATAAGCAGACATGGTTTTTACGTGTAATCATGTCTGTTTTTGTTTATTGAGTAATCGGGAAATAGTGTGGAACTTTTGCCTTCTCATCACGCAAATGGAATATATTTGCTAACACTCATCGATGCCCTTCCTCCCAAGACGCACAATGTTTATTATGGCGAGTTATCATAGGCGCAAAGTCTTCGAGCGAATGCACAGTCCTAGGAAGTGCTAATAGAGGTCATAAAAGTCAACTACTATCTAACGTTATGCAAATCTATTTTCGAAATTCATACGAAGTTTCTTATAAAATGAATGACGGTTTTCATTCAATCTTCCATGTGGGGATATTCATTTTCGAAATATGTAAAACTTCAATGTCAGTACGCAAACATTTCCGAAGGTGCGTAAAAATCGATAGTGATTGCTGAACTATTTAATAAAGTGCGGAAAAATTTATAAAACTGCGTAAAAAGTGCTAGCAAGTGCGTAAAAATAACAAAAAGTGCGTAAAACTCTAAAAAAGTGCTGAAATTTCACCCTCACTGCGTAAAGTTCCAGTGTGCAAACATTTACTTGTTTTTCAAGCCATTGTCAACGTGATTCGCATGGAGGTGACTTTGCATATTCCATTTGTTAAATCAAGCACATACCCTCGACATTTTTCATCTTTCCACACGATAATCCGAAATACCTCATTTATTTAAACCAACCTTTTTCTTTGAATCGTGAAATGGCCTCAATTCGATTACTTACATTTAGTTTATCTAAAATAGTAGAAATGTAATTCCTAACTGTTCCATGTGATAAAAATAATTCACCAGCTATTTCCTTCGTCGTTTTTCCCTTGGAGACGAGGCGAAGTACCTCGCTTTCACGCTCTGTTAATGGATTTTCTGTTATATCGTCATCTCCGTACATGATATCAACAAGTTCGGGAGCAAAAATTCGACGTCCTTCCATTACGATTCGTATTGCATCCGCTAGTTCCTCGATCGGACTGTCTTTTAATAAATAACCCCGAACTCCGGCTTTCCGAGCACGTTCAAAATAGCCAGTTCGTGCAAAAGTGGTTAAGATAATAATTTTACATGGACTTCCTTTTAATTCTTCGGCTGCATCTAGTCCAGTTTTTAAGGGCATCTCAATATCCATAATACAAATATCAGGATTCAGTTCTTGAACAAGATCAACGGCTTCTTCCCCATTTTGAGCCATTCCTATTACTTCAAAATCATCCTCCATATTTAATAAAGAACCTAAGGCGCCAAGCATCATTCCTTGGTCTTCTGCAATAACAATCTGAATCAAGACTTATCACCTCGACTTATTTGTTTAATAACTGCTGGAACACTAATGGTTAACGTAGTACCATTATTAGCTTCAATTCCTAAATGCCCATTGACAAATTCGAGCCTTTCTCTTATCCCATCCAGACCACTACCAGGTAAGTTTTTTCCGGAACCTGGAATACCGATTCCATCATCTTTTACCACGATATTGAATGCGTCTGAAAGTTGTTCAAAAGTAAGTTCACAACTACTCCCATAACTATGTTTTACAACATTAGTGACAGCCTCTTTCATACACATACTTAACACATTCTCCGTAATTGGCGGTATGGAAGTAAATCGAGGATCACCGTTAATCGATAAATCAATATTTGCTGCCTTTAAAATTTGTTTTACACGAATTAATTCTGTTGCTAATTTTTTTGATCGCATATCTGACACTAGTTCGCGTACTTCTTTCAATGCAGAGCTTGCTGTTTTTCTAATATCATGTAATTCTTTTTCAGCACGATCAGGATCACGTGAAATTAATTTTCCAACGAGATCTGTTTTCAGACCGATTAATGAAAGTTTTTGCCCAAGTGTATCGTGTAAATCACGAGCAATTCGTTGTCGTTCTTCAAAAACAACGAGTTCAGATATTCGCTCTTTAGCCATTTCGAGTTGACCTTCTAAGTTTTCACGTTTATTCCGGTTGTATAAATTAAATGGAAGTAAAACTGTTCCAATTAGACAAATTAAGATAAAATGTATTTGCGGTAAAAATAGATCAATTTTGATGAAAAATCCCGCAATGATAGCACCTAATATTGTTGCGATATGGAGTCCATACATAATGAAGAAGCCTGTTGTATTTCTAATGTTTCCGATAAAAAAAGCAGTAAATAATGCAAAATAAACAAATCCAAACAATAGGGACATAATAATATTAATGACCATTTCAAAACTAAGCCACATATACACGATGCCACTTTTAGCTTTAAAAGAGAAGATGTAACAGATGAAAAATAATAGTAACAATGCAATGCCGATCGCAATTTCAATAAGGGAAGACGATCTAAAAATAAAAAAGAACGGCAACAAACAAAATATAACCCATGTATAAATACTTAGCCATGGACTTTTTGGGAAAATACTGTACCAACGTTGCAAATGACATTCACCGTCCTTCTTACAAATATTGTATCAATTTTTCAAAAAGAAAAACAGCCATCATAAATGACTGTTTCTCCCTTATTTACTTTGAGAACTCAGTTTAGTTAACGTTTCTCTTTTTGTCCCTTGTATATACTGATTCGCTTCTCTAAACGTAACAAATGATTTTGTCATTGGATTGTAAAGCCGATAACGTAAAGAATCCAAACTAGTGATAAGCGTAATCTTAGTAGCATATTGAAGTGGAGGAGTTGTTTCATGTGCTTCCTCTAAATGATAATTGGGAACACGTGGCGCTAAATGATGTACATGATGATAGCCGATATTTCCAGTTAACCATTGCAAGACACGTGGTAATTCATAATAGGAACTCCCTTCGACAGCTGCTTTAACATAATTCCATTCTGATTCTTCCTCAAAATAGGAGTCTTCAAATGTATGTTGTATATAAAATAACCAAATGCCAAGTGCAGCAGCAACATAAAGTGTCACTCCTTGCACGATTAAAAATGCTTTCCAGCCTACGATAAAAAAGATCAAACCATAAAATAAGATAATGAGAACATTTGTTAAATACGTATTATTTCGTTCCTTTTTTCGAACATTTTTCCGATTCATTCGATTTGAAACGAGAATTAAATAAAGTGGTCCAAGTCCAAACATGATAAATGGATTGCGATACAAGCGATACATAAGACGTTGCCATTTTGTTGCTTTTACATATTCATCAATCGTCATCACCCATATGTCACCAATGCCTCGTTTATCTAAATTGGAGCTTGAAGCATGGTGTATAGCATGTTCTCTTTTCCACTTTTCATAAGGAAATAATGTAATTACCCCTGTCAATGTACCAAGAAAATCATTCGTTTTTTTATGGTGGAAAAACGAACCATGTGTGCAATCATGAAAAATGATAAACGTTCGAACGACAAACCCTGAAGCAAGTAAGGAAAATACGAATGCCAACCAAATGGAAATAGATAAACTTTGGAAAGCAAAGAACCAGCAAAGAAATACTGGTGGAATCGTATTTATTATTTGAATGATGCTTTTTCGATTATTTGCATGAGTAAATGGTGCTACACTTTTGTGTAATTGGACGGTTTTTTCTTTAGACATAAGTGCCTCCTAATATAATGACTACTTTTATCTTAATAGAAGGCACGATCTTTCAAAATACTCATATGTCATTATTTTTATATGACAAATGTCATATGGAATGAAGGAAGTTCATCAAACTTTTGGAACAAGATAGACTTTGAACGAAAGAAAACCTTGTTGAAATGTGCGTTTCAGTTGAACAAATTCGTGTTTACCTTAACAAATCGGATCATTGGTACCGGTGATTTTAACAGGTAGGCAAGTTCATGTCCAAGAGCTTTACCATCGTTTGATGCAAAAACTAGCACTCACTCATCATAATCATCCTGTAACTTTTGGATTTGCTATTAGCCCGGCAATTCCTCATTAGTTAAAATCAGAAAAGTTGTCAAATCCTAACGAAATAACACGAAAGGCTTCTTAGTCTTTTTCACCAGTATTTTTCCTGTTACTTCCGACAATAAATGCCCATATATCTTTAAATATCCCTGTTTCGTGAAAAATTTTCATTAAAATAAATGTTAATGGCCCAAGGACAATCCCAATGACACCAATTAATTTAAAGCCGACATACATCGTAAATAATGTTAATAAAGGGCTTATCCCTATACTAGATGATAATATTTTTGGTTTTATTAATTGACGTTGTAAAACAATCAAACCATATAAAATCGATAAGCCTGTACCTAGAAAAACTTCACCTGTTGAAAAACTATAAATGACCCATGGTAAAAAGACAATGATAGCCCCAAGATACGGCAGGAAATCGACGATCCAAATAATGAGAGCAATCGAAAGTGCATGCTCGACTCTCAAGATTAGCAGGCCAATAAAAACAATAACCGCAGAGATAAAAGTAAGCTTAAATTCCGCTTTTAAAAAACCGAGTAAGGCTTTTTGCAACCCTTCATAAATTTGATTGATGCGGAATTGCACTTTTTTCGGTATTTTTTTATGTAAGGCTTTCACTATTCGGTGCCAATCTTTACTGATAAAAAATGTTGCAAGTAAGGAAATAACTAAAATGGTAGCGAAATTCGGTAACTTGGTAATAATAAAATATAACCCATTACCGAGCGCTTGGACTATCGAACTAAACGCATTCGTCAGATTTTCTCCAATAAATTGCATGCTATCAAGAACAGTGCTTCTTTGACTTTGATCAAGATCGCGAAACAAATGAAGTAAATTCGTGTAAATTGGTGCAATCGTCTCATTATATAAATTCTCCATATAAACAGCGAAATTTTTATAATGTTCGGGAACAACTCTCGATAAATAAGAGAACCCTTGAATAATTTCATTTACGAGTAATGTAATTGCTGTCGATATAACACCAAGTATAACTAGAATCGAAGTTAGCACAGCAAACCCACGCGGCATTCTCGTCTTCACTTGAAAAAAATCAACGAGAGGATTAATGAGTAGTGCAATAAAAAAACCAATAATAAACGGTATCATTAATCTCCCGATAAAATAAATTGCAAATATCCCAAGAATAAATGCTACAATCACTATGAGAACCCGAAGACCAATAAATAAATGATTTTTATTCATGTCTTATTCCGCCTTTATTTGCTGTTATTTACAAGTATTTTACCACAATTATGCCTTAATGTAGTTTTTCAATAAATATTACTCCACTTTCGTAGAGTAAAATGAACAAAAAAGCCTTCGTAGAATAAAGTGGGATGAAGATACAGTGCTCCAGTTGACTTTGGAGATTAACTGTTTTGCTCTAAACAGTCTGTTTACATCTAAACTCCACCTGCTCCGTTAAGTTTGTTGCTATTATCACGCAATTGAAATAAACTGTGCAGTAACTTTAAAATAGTGAATATACCATCGCTACAGAAATGCACTCCGCTTTCACCACAGGGCATAAGAGCGACATCTGTTCAACCCGCACTATCGCTTGCTTTCACAGTATCTCCTTTACCGTGGGCGGCTGATAAGCCTCCTCACTCGAAATTAAAGGAGGGCCAACTAAAACCGGCCTTTGCGGCCAACGTCGGCATACCCCTTGCCGGGGCAGGGTCTTATTTAGGCCTATCCTCCCACAGGAGTTATCATGAACGAAACTAGCCCCTGATCGTAATATCGTAGGTTAATTCGGGAATAGTGTATACAACATTTAAATCCCAAATCAGAGCTATAATACGAAAGGAGCTAGTAATATGAATAATACCACAAAATACGTCGGTTTAGACGTATCAAAGGAAAAAATTGCAGTAGCGGTTGCGGAAGAGGGACGTTCTAAGCCAAGGTTTATTGGTATGATTAACTATGAGATTAAGGAAATTAGAAAACTAATGAGAAAACTTGGTGACCCCGAACAGCTTCAAGTCTGTTATGAAGCTGGGCCAACTGGATATGGCCTCTACCGATTCCTTAAGAGTATAGATATTGAATGTGAAGTAATAGCGCCATCGTTAATACCACAAAAGCCTGGTGAACGCGTAAAAACGGATAAACGTGATGCCATTAAACTTGCAACACTTTATAGAGCTGGAGAATTAACTCCTATCTATGTACCATCGGAAGATGATGAAGCGCTTCGAGATTTAGTTCGAGCACGAGAAGATGTAAAAGAAGATGAATTAAGAGCCAAACATAGATTAACAAAGTTTCTTCTTAGAAACGAAATCAAACCACCGAAAGGCACAAAAAAATGGACGGTAAAATACTGGGATTAGCTGAATAGCTTGAAGTTTGATCGGTCTGCATCACAAGTTGCATACCAAGAATATTTACAGCAACTAAAAGAATTTCAACAACGATTAAAACTTTTAGAACAAAAAATTGAGGAGCAGGCTAAAGATGGCATTCATGCGCCAATGATTCAAACCCTTCCCAATCTTTTGAAAAACGGTTTATTATAACAAGGTTGTCAAGGATATAATTAGCATCCCAAGCTTAACCAAACGAACTGTTTGAACTCATTTTATTGGTACAAAAGTTAAGATATTATATAAAAATTTTTATAAAAAGATTGACGATATATTTATTCTATTGTAACATCATGTATTAAAATAATTGATCTTCAATTATTTTTTCGCTGCTCCATTCCATCACGCCCTTTGATTGGAGAGAACAACAAAAAAATAGAAAAGAAGGTGTTCATATTGAAAATTAAATTAGCTGACGATTATCCAAGCTTGCTTAATGGTTTAAAAGCATTGCAAACAGATTTTAATTTTGAAATCTCAGAGTCGGCAGAAATTGAATTGGTTTGTAAACAGAATAAAGATCACCATGGTCTAACTGTTTCTTTTGATAATGGTACTGGGCAAATTATATACCAAAAAACAAATCAATTTTTTAGAGCATTCGGACTGCTTTTAGAGAAAGTTCAAAAAGGAGAAACCACGTTTTCATTTGATGAAACAGCTCAATTTAAAACGGTAGGTCCTATGTTTGATTTTTCAAGAAATGCTGTCATGAAACCAAATTGTTTTTATGAAATGATTCGTATCCTGGCTATGATGGGATTCGATTCAGCGATGTTGTATATGGAAGATACATATGAAGTAAAGGGCGAACCGTACTTTGGGTATATGCGTGGAAGATATACGGAGGAAGAACTAAAAAAATTAGATGATTACGCCCACCAATTTGGAATTGAACTAATTCCGTGTATCCAAACGCTTGCACATCTAGAAGAATTTTTGAAATGGGATGCAGCTTATCAGTATAAAGATACAAGAGGGGCTTTACTGTTAGAAAGTGAAGCAACCTACAGCTTGCTTGAAAAAATGATTCATGCCGCTTCTACACCATTTAGAAGTAAGCGCATTCATATAGGGATGGACGAAGCAGAGGAGTTGGGACGTGGCATATTTTTAAACAAAAATGGGTATAAACCACGTTTTGAACTAATGGCAGTGCATTTGGATAGAGTTTTACAAATAACAGATCAACTTGGCTTAGAAGCAGTGATGTGGAGTGATATGTTCTTAAAGTTAGCTTCTGAGACGGGGGATAGATATAGTAAAACAACTGAAATACCAGATCATATTATTGAACAAACACCTAAACAAGTACAGTTAATGTATTGGCAATATAATTCAACAGACACAGACCATTATGTAAAAATAATAGAACAGCATAAAGCATTTAACAAAAAACCAGCATTTGCAGGTGGAATGTGGATATGGAATACATTTGCAACAAATTATCAATTATCATTACAGGCGAGCGAAGCAGCTTTAAATGCTTGTAAACAAACGGGTGTTGATGATGTTTTTGTTACACTTTGGGGAGATGATGGTATTGAAAACAATCCTTATACAGCCCTTTTAGGTTTGCAATATTATGCCGAACATGCTTATGCAGAAAAATTAGATCAGGATAAATTATATGATAGAGTTGCCTTCTGTACAGGAATAGCAGCAGAAAAATATTTAATGTTTAATAAATTAGATACACCTCCAGGAGTAGCGGCAGACAATTTAGAACAAACAAATCCTTCAAAGTTTTTATTATGGCAAGATATCTTGCTGGGAGTTTTTGATAAACACATAGAGGGGCTAGATATGGATAGTTATTTTCAATCCCTCGCGGAAGAATTTCAACATAGTCGAAATAACAAGGATAAACTAGATTATATCTTTGATGTTCCTCAAAAATTGAGTAGAGTACTAGCTTTAAAGGCAGGTATTGGTGTGAAGCTAAAGGAGGCTTATGATAATAAGGATCGTAAAGAGTTAAAAAATATAGCTAACGTAATCATCCCAGAAATAATAAATCGAGTAAATGATCTGAGAAAAGCGCACCGGAATCAATGGTTAAGAATGAATAAACCATTTGGTTGGGAAGTAATTGATATTCGTTATGGTGGTTTAATAAATCGACTAGATACCGCCTCTTGTAGAATAAACGATTATTTGAACGAAGAAATAAATTTTATTGATGAACTTGAACAAGAAAGGTTATATTACTCACCAAATATAGAACATTCTACTAGTTTAGGTTGGTGTAGTTATTACTATCGGATGGCATCACCAAATGTGTTTTTTCACGTTTTACCGATTTATTAATGAAGGAGAAGAAAAATGAGTAATCGAAAATATAATCTTTTCGTTGGTTGTTATGGAAAGGCAGTAGAAGAGACGATTCATTGGTTACATTTTGATGCTGAAAAAGGACAACTAAGTAAGGTTCATTCATGTAACGGAATTGAAAATCCTTCATTTCTAACAATAAATCATCGAAAAAGTCACTTATTTACAGTAAGTGAAGTGCAAAATGGTCAAGTCGTTAGTTTCGAAATTAATAAAGATCTATGCACGATTCATGAATTAAATAGACAAAAAACAAAAGGTGGACCATGCTATCTTGAGATAGACTGTACTGACGAATATTTATTTACAGCAAATTATTCTAATGGAAGTATCATCATTCACAAAATAGAAAAAAGTGGAGCAATTGGAAGAGAAGTTGACTATCATTTTTATCACGACGATGGATTTTTACCTTCTAAGATTCATGCAATAAGAAAAATTCCGAAAACTTCATATTTTGTTGCGACAGATTTAGGGTTAAATAAATTATATTTTTACACATTTAATCAAAGAACAGGTAAACTAACTTTTCTTCGTGATCAGGAAGTACCTAAAGGCTCTGGGCCACGCCATATTACGTTTCATCCATCACTGTCGATTTTTTACGTTGTAAATGAATTTAATTCAACGGTCTTAACATACGCATATGATGAACATCTAAAAAGGATTCATTTACTACAAGTGTTACCAACTTTACCAGAGACATTTAAGGAAGATAATTATGGCGCTGATATTCATATAACCGTAGTAGGAGATTACTTATATGTATCTAATCGAGGACATCATTCGCTAACAGCTTATAAGGTTTTAAGAGATGGATCACTTTCGACGATTAACCAGATTAAAACAGATGGTAAATGGCCGAGAAATTTTGTGATTATACCAAATGAGCAATATATTGTAGTTGCTAATGAACATACTAACAGTTTAGTAGTGATGAAGATTTTGGGAGATGGCAGGTTACAAAAAACGGGTCACTCTTACCAAGTTAACAAGCCAGTTTGTTTAGAAGTAATAGAATAAATATCACATTTACAGTGAGAAACGATTGTTTTTCATCTTTATTTTGGCTTATAACATTATAATGTTATAAGTTAATGTTGATTTATTCCTAAAATGATAGTATGATAGTAAATGACCTGAAAACGCTTACTACAGATGCCATATCTTTAGTATTGATTTCTGATCTTTTCGTGACAAATGATTTTCCCATCTTTATGAAGATGGGAAAGATCAATGTCACCAAGACAGATGGAATTTACAGTATTCTTTTGAACGACAAGAAAGTATAAGTGGTATTGTTTACTGGCTAAGAACGTGACGTGCTATCACGACACCGATACAAGCATATTAGGACTGTAAAAAATCTTGTCCCATCAAACAGGTTTTGGGACTACGATAAAATCTCGTCCCATCGAAAACATTGCGACTACGGTTACTCATCTCAATAAATATTGTGCATGGTAAGGGCAACTTAGACATGCGTAATAAAATGAGTAAGTTAATTACTTTACATAAATGCAACATGCCTTTGTTAGCGTGGAATAACTTATCAATCGGCATGTTTTAGCAAATGGCAAATTTTCTGATAGACTAAGTCTCTTTACAATATTGATAAAGAAGAGGTGGTATGATACTCTTTTGATTTATTGATATTTCTAAATATTCTTTAAATAAAGGTGGTGATAGATAGTTAGTGACTTAATCAAAATAATTTTTCGTTGAAAACATTGAATTTATTAAGGAGGGTTATAGGTGAAACGGAGAAAAAGCTTACTTTTGTTAATGGTAGTGTTTTTAATCTTAGCTGCATGTGGTGGAAATGAAGGTGCAAGTAAAGACAAGTCAGAAAGTGAATCGACTGGTGTAAATGTAAATACGACAGGAATGCCGATTGTAGATGAGCAAATAGATATGACTATTTTTGCAAATAAACCTGCACAAAATGAGGATAATGATTGGAATGATATTTTAATTTGGAATCATTACCGAGATCTGACAAACATAAATGCAGATTGGAATTTACATCACCCTGATGCTCTTGAGGAAAAAAGAAACTTAGCTCTTGGGAGTGGAGAATTACCAGATGCATTTTATTTATCACAATTAACGAACGCAGACTTATTAAAGTATGGTGGGCAAGGTACTTTTTTACCCCTTAATGATTTAATTGATGAATATGCACCAAATTTAACGGAATTAATGGAGAACGATCCAAGTATCCGAAAAGCAATAACGTTCCCGGATGGAAATATTTATTCTATGCCATCATTAATAGAGGAAGATTTCTTATCCTTACGGTTAAGTGCTAGACCTTGGATAAATGAAGATTGGTTAGAAGAATTAGACATGGATATTCCAGAAACAACAGGAGAATTTTATGAGTATTTAAAAGCGGTAAAAGAGCTTGATCCGGCTGGTGACGGAAAAACTATTCCATATGGTGGTACAGATATTATCGAGTTAGTACAGTGGTTATCTGGTTCGTTTGGTGTGATGAATCATGGTCCGTCGAATACGAATATCGATTTGGATCCGGCCGACCCTAGTAAAGTTCGATTCTATGCAACTACGGACGAATATAAACAATTATTAGAATTTATCCACATGTTATATGACGAAAGTTTAATTGAGCAAAATATCTTTTCGATTGAATGGGGGCAGTTTTTAGCCAATGCAGCGGATAACTTATATGCAAGCATGATTTTCTATGATCCGATTGAACTTTTTGGTGAAGAAGTTGGCTCGCAATATAATAGTGTAGCTGCTTTGGAAGGGCCAGAAGGATTTAAAGATTATAATAAGCTTTCTTCTTCTATCTGGGAAACTTCTAGTTTTGTTATTACAAGTGAAAATGAAAACCCGGAAGCAGCTGTACGTTGGATGGATTATTTTTATAGTGATGAAGGCGCAAAACTTTATTATATGGGTGTAGAAGGGGAATCCTATGAGGAAAAAGACGGAGAAAGTGTCTATATGGATCATATCTTAAATCCAGAAGGAGATATGACATTTGAACAAGCTTTAGCAAAACAGTTAACTTGGTTAGGTTCAATAAGTGGGATTATTAAAGCTGATTTCTTCCAAGGTGGAGAAACTGCACCACAATCGATGGAAGCAGCAGAAAAAATTGAAGCATTTGTACCAGAAGAAATTTGGCCGAGATTTACATTTACGGAAGATGAAAATAAGGTGTTAGAATCCACTGGTGCGGATGTAGACAAGTATGTGGAAGAAATGCGAGATAAGTTTATTAGTGGAGATGTTGACCTTTCCGAGTGGGACAACTATGTTGAAACAATTGAACAAATGGGTGGTTTAGATGAGTTGCTAGGAGTTTATCAAGGAGCATTCGAAAGATATCAAGAAAATTGATGACGGAACAAAGGGGGATCCCCCTCCCCCTTTTTTTACGAATTTTAGTTTACTTTTACGCATGAACTCATCATGTTTTGAGTGTAGATACTAGTTTATTTATTTAAATAGAGAAATCTTTTAATTGAGTAGTAGTGTAAGAGGAGGCGTGCAATCGAATGGAATTGCAACAAGAGAAAAAAAGTCTAAATAAAAAAAGCCGAACTTATGCAATAAAAAAGAGTCTGTTAAGAAATTGGCAATTATATGTATTCCTTTTACCTGCTTTAACATACTTTTTTATTTTCCATTACATTCCGATGTATGGTGTTCAAATTGCATTTAAAGATTATTTTGCTAACTTGGGAATTTCGGGCAGTCCGTGGGTAGGATTTGAACATTTTGATCGCTTTTTTAATTCTTATTATTTTTGGCGTTTATTAAAAAATACAATCATTTTAAATGCTTATGGTTTATTATTATTTCCACTACCAATTATTTTTGCTTTATCTTTAAATGAGCTAAGGGCTGGAGCATTTAAAAAATGGTCACAAACGCTAACTTATGCACCTCATTTTATATCTGTAGTAGTTGTTGTAGGAATGTTAGTTGCATTTTTAGACCCTGTGACTGGATTGGTTAACCACGCAATACGAGGTTTGGGATTTGAATCGATCTCATTTTTGACTAGCCCAGACTGGTTCAGACATATATACGTATGGTCAGGTCAATGGCAAACATTAGGTTGGAGCACCATTATTTATTTGGCAGCACTTGCAGGTGTTAATCCGGAATTACACGAAGCTGCCAAAGTAGATGGAGCAACGAGGTTACAGAGAGTATTACGTATAAATCTACCAAGCATCATGCCGACCATTATTATTTTATTTATCTTAAATATGGGTAATTTTATGCAAATCGGCTTTGAGAAGGTTTTGTTAATGCAAAATACACTGAACTCTGAAACATCAGACATTATTCAAACATTTGTTTATGAAACAGGACTATTAGAAGGACGATATAGTTTTGCTGCAGCAATTGGATTATTTGAATCAGCAATCAATATTGTTTTACTCATTACCGTTAACCAAATTGCCAGAAAGGTAAGTGAGAATAGTTTATGGTAAGGAGGAGAATGAATGCGAAATTTTAGTTTGTCTGATCAAGCTTTTGAAAGAATTAACTTTATATTTGTATTGATGATCACGTTGATTATTATTTATCCGCTTATATTTGTTATAAGTGCATCCATCAGTGATCCGCATGCTGTAAACACAGGAAAAATGTGGTTATGGCCTGTTGATATTACCTTTGATGGTTTTATACGTGTGTTTAAAAATAAAGCAATCTGGGTTGGTTATCGGAACACAATCGTATATACATTAATTGGTACGTGTATTCATTTATTTATTTTATTACCTTGTGCATATGCGTTATCAAGGAAAGAGTTAATCGCTAAACAGTTCTTTTTATGGTTTGTATTATTTACAATGCTTTTTAATGGGGGATTAATCCCTACTTATCTAGTTGTGAAGGGATTAGGAATGGTCAATACAATGTGGGCAATTGTTATTCCAGGTGTTATAGGAGCTTGGTCTATATTGGTTGCAAGGTCTTTTTTTCAGCAAACAATTCCCGATCAGCTAGTTGAAGCATCTAAAATTGACGGGGCTAGTGATTTTTATTTATTTATAAAAATAGTCCTTCCATTATCTTTACCGATTATTGCAGTAATGGCATTGTTTCATGCTGTTGCCTTATGGAATCAGTATTTTAATGCACTCATTTATCTCTCGGATGAGAAATTATTTCCATTGCAACTAATTCTACGGCAAATACTGATTGTAAATGAGGTAAGTGCAGATAGTGCGGCATCTGCTGCTGGATCGGCTCAATCATTCGCCGATCAGGTCAAAACAGCTTCACTTGTAAAATATGCTGTGATCATCGTGTCAGCTTTACCGCTATTAATCGTTTATCCATTTTTACAACGCTTTTTTGTAAAAGGAGTATTAATTGGTTCGGTTAAAGAATAATTTTTGACGAAGATCAGGAGGAAATGTGATGCATGGGTTTATTGCTGGATACTATACATTTTGTATTTGGACAATGAGGTTAGCTTACTTAAATATACTTTGGGTATTTTTTACTTTAGTAGGTCTCATCATTTTTGGATTCATGCCTGCAACGGCAGCAATGTTTGCAGTAGTTAGAAAATGGGTGTTAGGTGAAGAAGATAGTGCAATTTTTAAGACGTTTTGGGATTCTTATCGGAAAGAATTTTTGAAAGCAAATGGTTTAGGGATGATGTTTTTTTTATTTGGATACTTCTTAATAATAGAATTCCAAATATTACGATTACAAGAGAGTTTACTTTATTTTATTGTTAGCTTTGGAGTGATTACGATTTTTATTTTATATACTATTGCCCTAACCTATTTCTTTCCGATTTTTGTTCATTTTAATTTAAAGTTAACGGATTATTTGAAATGGCCATTCATCATTGGTATTGTCCATCCAATTTTAACACTGTTTATGATGATTGGACTTCTAACAATATTATATATCACATTTATGACTATACCAGCAATCTTGTTCTTTTTTGGTGGTAGTATGTCAGCATATTTTATCATGTGGGGTGCTTCAAAAACGTTTGATAAGTATGAAATGAATGAAGTTTAAAAAATACATAATACGACATAGCGGTACTAAAGGAGCATGGGGCATGATACAGATTATAGAAAATGCAATGTTAACGACGGGAAGTAAAGTCAACATTGTAGTAAAAGATAGCAAAGTAATCGAAGTAACCAATCAATATTTTGGTGAAGGAAAGGTTATCTCATTACCAGAAGATGTTTACGTTTCTCCCGGTTGGATTGATTTACATACCCATTCATTTCCTAAATTTGAACCATATTGTGCTCATCCAGATGAGATTGGCTATAAAACAGGTGTAACGACAGTGGTTGATGCTGGAAGTTGTGGTGCAAATGATATCGATGAATTTAATGAAGTGTCACAAAAAAGTAAAACACGTGTTTTTTCATTTATAAATGTATCTTCTGTAGGTTTAAAGATAAGAAATGAGTTAGAAGATTTGTCACTGCTTTCTCTTGAGGCAATTGAAAAAGCGATTGAAAAATACCCTGAAATGATTATAGGTCTAAAAGTAAGAATGAGTGCAAGTGTAATAGGGAATAACGATACTAAGGCATTAGAAATTGCAAAACAATTTTCAAAAAGATGTAATAAACCTTTAATGGTTCATATCGGTAGTTCACCTCCAAAATTGTTAGATATCATTCAATATTTAGATAGAGGTGATATTATTACCCATTGCTTTAACGAAAAACCAAATAATCATATTTTTAGTGATAAGGAAACGAACAATGCCTTACGTGCGGCAATTGAACGTGGAGTTTATCTTGATATTGGTCATGGGACTTCGAGCTTTTCTTATCCAATCGCTATAAAAGCGCGAGAAAAAAATATACCTTTTCATAGTATTAGTACAGATATTTATGAAAAGAATCGAATAAATGGACCAGTTTATAATATGGCGACAACTTTATCCAAATTTTTGAGCTTAGGGTATTCATTAGAAAAAGTGATAGATTCAGTGACAACTATCCCGGCAAAGATAATGAATAATCATGAGATTGGAGTGATTCAAAAAGGGGCTGTTGCAGATTTAACATTTTTTTCAATTGAAAAGCAAGAAAAGATGTTGAAAGATTCTTTTGGAAATGAGCTAGTCGTTAAAAATCAGATTAAACCTCATGCGGTAATGATAGGTGGAAACTATTATGAATGTAAATCAGATGAAGTTAAAACGAGTAATTAATGCAAGTGGTAAGATGAGTATTTTAGGAGTTTCAACATTTTCAAATGATGTAATAGAAGCGATGAGAGAAGGCGCACAACACTATTACGAAATGGATGAACTGTATAAAGAATCGGGAAAAATTGTTGCTCAATATTTAAATACAGAATCAGCTCTCGTTACCAATTCAGCATCCTCAGCTATTGCACTTGCTGTTGCTGGATTGGTGACTAAAGATGATGCTTATTTAGTAGAACATTTACATTCAGATCCCATACATAAAGAAATAATTATCATGAAAGGACATATGATCGATTATGGAGCCCCAGTTAGTACAATGATCCATCTAGGTGGGGGATATGTAAAAGAAGTAGGTTATGCAAATGGTTGTACATTACAGCAATTAGAACTAGCGGTCACAGAGCAGACAGTGGGAATTATTTTTATCCAGTCACACCATTGTGTTCAAAAAAATATGCCTTCATTACAGGAGGTAAGCAAACTAGCACAGGAGAAACAACTACCGCTTATTCTTGATATTGCTGCAGAAGAAACATTTTATAAATATACTAATTTGGCTAATTTACTAATTATAAGTGGATCAAAGGCGATAGAAGGACCTACATCAGGAATTATCGCAGGGGACAGGCAATATATAAAGTATGTACAACAGCATTATCAAGGAATTGGAAGGGCAATGAAAATAGGCAAAGAAGGAATTTTTGGGTTGTTAAAAGCACTAGAAATATATAAGCATGAACAATTGTCTAAACAACAGCAAATAACTTTGTTAGATCATTTTTTTGAGTTAGAAAAAATTTCAGGTCTTCAAGTCAAGATTCATCAAGATGAATCAGGACGTAATATCTTTCGTGCGCAAATTCATGTTGATGAAAAGAAAACAAAATATCATGCACAAAAGTTAACAAAGATATTGCAAGAAGGAGATACAGCTATTTATACGCGTAATTACTTCTTAAATGTTGGATACTTTGAAATTGATCCGCGATCATTATCTCATCAAGATGTTGAAATGATCATATATAGTATAAAACAAATACTAGGTGGTTAAAAAAAATGTTGCATTCTCGTTTCTATAATAATAAGATATGTTTAAATGTATTGGCAAAAGATATTAATAATGCAAGAGAAATTTATGAGGTTACAGAAGGACACGTATTAATTGGTTTATTGTCTTCAGACTATAAAACAGTAGATCAAGCAGTTTATGAAATGGCCAAATACAAAAAGGAAGTAGATGGAGCAATTTCTGTCGGATTAGGATCAGGAGACCCAAATCAATGGGAAATGGTTGCACACATATGTAAATCATTGGAAGTAGAACATGTAAATCAAGTGTTTTCTGCGATAGGATATACTAGAGCAAGTGTGAAAAACGAATCAGCAATTATTAATTGTCTCGTTAACCCTACAAATGAACTAGGTTATGTTAATATTGCGACAGGCCCATTATCTTCCACAAGACCACCAGTAAATGTGCACCTTACATCTGCCATTACTTTTATTCGTGAAATGGGTGGAAATTCTGTTAAATTTTTTCCTATGAAAGGCCTAAAAACAAAGGAAGCCTATAAAAGAGTTGCAAGCATTTGTGCAAAAGAAAACTTTCCTTTAGAACCTACAGGCAGTATAAATTTACAAAACTTTGAGGAAATTGTAACGATAGCATTAGAGGCAGGAGTTAACCGAGTTATTCCACACGTTTACTCTTCTATAATTAATCCTTCTACAGGAAAAACAGATATAGAAGATGTAAAAAAATTATATGACATGATGAAAAAAGTAGGGAAATAAGATGGATAAAAAAATAAAAGCATTTGGGGAAGTGATGATGAGATTAGAAGTTCCAAATAGCTTAAAATTGGAACAATCGCATACATTAAATGTTTCCTATTCAGGAACAGGGGTTAATGTGTTAAGTGCATTAAGTAAATATGGGCACCAAACATCACTTATTACAAAATTACCTTACAATAGCCTTGGTCATGCAGCAATTTCCTATATAAGATCGTTAGGAATTTCAACAGAAGATATTATTCAAGGTGGGGAGTATTTAGGAATGTATTTTCTTGAGAAAGGGTTTAGTGTAAGACCTACTCAAGTTACCTATTCAAACAGGAAGGAAAGCAGCTTTTGTACTTCTGCCATGACAGATTATAATTTGGAAACAGTTTTTAAAGATACAAAAGTGATTCATTTTTGTGGGATAACATTAGCGATATCAGAGCAAATAAGAAGTATTGCCCTACAAATTGCCAAACGAGCAAAACAATTAGGAATAACAATAATTTTTGATTGTAATTATCGCCCAAAGTTATGGGAACATCAGAAGGAATTTGCAAAGCAGTACTATGAAGAGATGTTACAATGGACAGATATATGTTTTATGACAGAAAAAGATGCACTATATTTGTTAGAAATAGAAACGACGGAAAAAGAACAAAAAAAGCAACTTGAAAGTTTATTGCCGAAAGTTGCTGAAAAATATCAAATTGAAACGATTGCAGGTACAATTAGGGAGAATAAAGCAGAAGGAGCACAGGTCATCCAAGGGTTTATGTATTCATGTTCCCCTTCATCTTTTATTTATTCCCGAAGTTATCATCATCATATACTTGATCGCATAGGTGCTGGAGATGGATTTGCAAGTGGTATTATTCATGGTATAATGAATCATTTTTCTGTTAATGATACTATTGAGTTTGCTACTGCGTCTGGCGTTCTTGCACATACTACTTACGGTGATGTTCCAATTTGTTCTACTAAAGAAGTGTGGTCTCTATTAAATAAGGAAAATAGAGCAAATATAGAAAGGTAGATAGAATATGAAATTGACTCTAAAAAAAGGGCCACTTTATTTACAATTAGAAGAAATATTAAAAGAGCGAATAATTAGTGGACAATACCCTAAAAATACACTGATTCCTTCAGAACCAGAGTTAAAAGAAGAATTTGGTGTAAGTATCATTACAGTTCGTAAAGCAGTAGAACAATTATCTCAACAAGGTTATGTAGAAAAACGTAGTGGGATAGGTACAACAGTGCTTGATAATAATGCTATTTCTAAATTATCAAAAGGGCAACGTTTTTCCGAATACTTATTGGAAGAAGGACATGATCTTAGTAAAGAATTTATTGATTTATTTGTTGTAGATTCTAAAACACATCATGTTTTAGAATCTCATTTCCATTCAAAATGCTATTGTATAGAACGTCTTTATAAATTTAATCAAAAACCTTATATCCATTTTAAGCATTATATTCCGCAACATATTTCATTACCAAGCGACCCAGAATATTTACAAAATTCGTTATATGAGATTATGTATCAACAAGGAGTAAGGTTTCATCGATTTAAAGATGAATTTGGTGTAGGTATCCCAGATGAAAAAATTGCAGAAAAGCTATCAATTGACCAAAGACCATTATTACAACGTTTTAGATTTTCTTTTGATTTAAATGAAAAGCTTGTTGAATATTCAGAAGCATTTTATAACACGGAAATCCATCGATATGTAGTAAATTTCGATATGTAGTATTTTTCAAACCTCAAAATCCCCCTAAAAGTAGAGAAGGGGGATTCTTCATTTCGTTGCCAGTCGTAACGATTTAATATCTCCTAAATGAATGCCTTCATGCCATGTAATAAATTGTAAAGCGGAGTCTACCGTTTCAAGCTTCATCCCATTAAGATCGCGAACCTTTGAAGCTTTATGATGAAGTTTTTCAGAAAAGAAGGTTTCAATTCTCCCTTCTTGTTCTCGTAATGCTTCAAGTATTTCCTCTTTTGAAGGCACATCCCCTTCCCATTCAGACGGGCGGGATCCATCCAGAAAAAGTGGCATCCAATCAGGTCGAGTTATCTCATAATCATGGTCGGCATCATGCATAAATCCTTCCGCTTCGGCATACACGTGACCTGCAAGCCAACGAATATTATTTGGCCAATGTTCGGGTTGAATATCCCATAAGCTTTCATCTAATTTAGAAAGTAAAATTAGAGATGATGTACGTGAATATTTAAACAATGTCATCGATTCCATGAAAACAACTCCTTTTTCATTTGAAATATATATTTTTGTTTTCTATTTTTTGGGATTAACATGGTGCAATTTTCTACATTATACTATACTTGTGAACTCATATCATATGATCTGTTTATAGAGTGTTCTACTTATGATCTGAACTTACAGCTTATGGACTATCATAATCATAAACCGTTGCCACGAAAGTATTAGTCACCCTCATTAAAGTCTCTAATTCTAAAAATAAAGTATTTGTAAAATTAAATTTGATCAGGCCTGCTTATGTTATAGTAGGAATACAGGAGGAATGAATCATGCAAACGCGCTTACTACTTGTGGAAGATGACCCAGAAATTGCTCGCGTCGTCCGCGATATGTTCGTTCATGAAGGTTATAAAGTTACTTGGGCAACGACAGGACTCGAAGGTTGGGAAGACTTCCAAGAAGGACAGTATGATCTTGTATTAGTTGACCTAATGCTTCCCGAAATGGACGGATTTACACTTTGTAAAAATATACGTTGGAATAGTGATGTTCCACTGATTATCATCAGTGCACGAAAAAAAGATGAGGATAAAGTCGAAGGATTAGACATTGGGGCAGATGATTATGTGGCGAAACCATTTAGTTTAGCAGAATTAAAAGCGCGGGTCGATTCACAACTAAGACGTTGGAAAAGATATCAAGGAATTCCTAAACATGAAAATAAATCGACTTTCTCTGGTGGGTTAACGATTTTTTGGGAACAAAACAAAGTGACTATCGATGAAAAAGAAATTGCCCTTACGATTAAAGAATTTGATTTGTTAAAAGTACTTGCCCAAAATCCAGATCGGATTTTCTCAAAGGAAGAATTATTTGAACATGTCTGGCGGCAAGTCGATCAAGAAGGGCTCCATACGATTACTGTTCATATAAAATCTTTACGCGGAAAATTAAATGATCCAGTGAAAACCCCACTTTTCATTCAAACAGTCTGGGGAAAAGGATATCAGTTTATTGGTGAATTACTGTGAAAATAAAAACATGGTTATTAACTTCTTTTTTAGTTGTCATGATTCTTCCGCTTATATCAGCATATATTTTATTTGCGTGGATTACTTCCTATCATAATGATAAAAAAGTGGAAGAATATTATGAAGTGTATGCTGAGATTCAACAATTGAATACTAGATTAAGAGATCCAGAATTATACACATTTTCTGCTTCAAAAGATGAATTGGAAGAAATGGTGAGCGAACAACTGTCGATTACCTTATTCGATAATCGTGGAAGAGTATTGTATACTTCAAATCCACCAGCACCCTTAAAAGGTGATGAAGTTTACAAAAATTTGTTTGAGTTACAACAAGGATTAAGGGCTTTTACATATAAAGAACCGATACTTGAAGATGGAAACATTATCGGTCTTTTTGAAGTGAAAGTAGCTCGTGATGAGTTAATTTCAACGATTGTGAAACGTGGATGGATTGTAACAAGTATTTTTTTGATTTCATTCATTATTATTTATCTTACTGTTGCACTCATCGTTAATAATCGTTTAAACAAAAGATTGGTAGGCCTTATGGATGAAATGTCTGCATTCGCCAGTGGAAATTCTTATGTGGAGACGGAAGCAGGAAAAGATGAAATCGGCGAATTAAAGCAACACTTTTATGCAATGCGAAAACAGATTAATGCTGCACAAGAAGTCATCGAGCTTGAACAAAAAGCGAAAGAATATATGGTAGCAACTATTTCACATGATTTAAAAACACCATTAACTTCGATTAAAGCATACGCTGAATCACTTAATCATCCTGGTAATTTAACGGATGAAGATGAAAAAGTGTACCGGAAAGTAATCATCGAAAAAGCTGATTTCATGAAACAAATGTTAGATGACTTAATTACACACACTTTATTACAGTCTCAAAACTATGAGCTCGAATTGGTAACTGTCGATGGAGAAGAGTTCTTTGACATGCTAATCTCTGGCTATGAAGCATTATGCGAAAAGAAAAATATTGAATTAAAAACATGTAATAATGTGATCGGAGACTATGATGTAAACCCGAAGCAATTAATGCGAGTCGCTGATAACTTAATGATGAATGCGATCAGACACACCCCAGAGTCAGGGAAGATATGGGTTCTTTCTTTATCAAAAGAAAAAGAACTAGAACATTGGCTTTTTGACTTTGTAAAACCATATTCTTTCGACTATGAATCGTACACATATCTAATTGTACAAAATGAAGGAGAAGGAATTCCAGAAGAAAAAATGGACTTTTTATTTGATCCATTATATCAAGTGGATCAAGCAAGAAGTAAAAAAGATGCTCATGGAACAGGATTAGGGCTATCGATTACAAAGCAAATTATTGAAAAACATGATGGCAGCGTACAAGCGTTTTCCAAAATAAATATAGGGGCATGTTTTATCTGTTCTATTCCAAAAAGGAGGGGTAACTAGATTGATAGGTAATCATAAGTTGAAGCTTTTATTGATCGGCTTCCTTATCATATCGTTATTTGGTTGTAAGCAAATGAATCAATATACACCAGAAAAAGTTATTTCCAATGCATTAGGAGCTGAAAAAGAAGTATCTTATTATGGTGAGTTAAAGTTTGATCTTGAAGAAATCGAGGAATTTAAAGATGTAGTAGTGAAGGAATGGCGTCATCAAAATAAATCACGAATAGAAGTTGACACGGATGAAGGAGCAGTAGTTGTTGTAGTTGATGAAGAATATGCAACAATTTATCAAGAAGAAGACAAGACGGCTTTCAAAGTAGCATTTGGAAATATGTTTTTGGATCAAATGTATATGAGCCCAAAGGAACTAGTTGAATCATTACTTAACCAAATTACAGATACCCATGAAATTGAGAATGTCGGCAAAGAAAAGGTTGCCAACCGTGATGCATTCCATCTTGTTGCAAAAAAGAAAAAAGATAAAAAGAGTTTATATGGAGATCAAGAACTATGGATAGATAAAGAGAATTGGGTGGTGTTGAAAACGAAAATGACGAATGGAGATATCGAAAACACAGTCGAATATACAAAAATTGATTTTAATCCGAAAATAGATGAATCCCTATTTCAATTAGATTTACCAGAAGATGTGGATATTGAAACAGTTGATGACTTTGAGGAATATTCTGAGGAAATCACAATGGAAGAAATCCCAGAAAAAATGGAGAAAAATATATTCCTTTTTCCAGATAATGATGAACATAAATTAGATACTATTTCTTTCACCGAAATTGAAGGAGATTTTGGCTATACTGATTTAACGATCGATTATAAACGTAGTGATGGATCACCTTTAATGACATTAACAATTTTTAAAACTAGTGATAATGAGGCAAATGATGAAATAACTGATGATGAATTTGACATCTATGGAGAGGATGCCGAAAAAATAAAGATAAGAGATACCCAAGCATTATATATTAATTTTAATGAATTGCACTCTGTTAATTGGATAGAAGGAGGGGTAAACTATTCAATTGATCTAATCGATCCTGACCTTACGTTAGAAGATGTGCAAAAACTAGCAGAAGAAATGAAAGAAATAAAATAAATGATTTTAGGGAGATGAAAAGGAATGACGAATGAAATGGAACAAACAGTAAAGGAAAAACCATCTATTTTTGGGATGATTATGAGCCCGGGTGAACAATTTAATAGAATAAGAGAGAATCCAAAAATATTCGTAGCATTACTAATTGTCACTGCACTATCTATCATTGGATCTACTTTAATGGTAACAGGTTTTGATCCTACAACTGATCCGAATTTAGCTGGGATGAGTGAGGATGAATTGATGTTCGTTACCATGGGCGCACAAATAGTGCTTATCTTAACAGGATTATTATCACCAGTAATTACCGTGTTAGTTTTGTCGGTTATTCATATTATTGTTGCTAAAATGACACAATCAACTGTTTCATTTAAACAATTATTTTCAATGAATTCATATATTTATATGATAAGTGCCCTTAGTTTTCTATTAAATGGACTTGTAACACTATTCGTCGGAGGAAACAACGAAATTTATTTTACTAGTATCAATTCCATTATTGGAGCTGAAGGAGCTTTTGGCGCATTCTTGAATTATATTGAGATCTTTACCATTTGGAAAATAATTATTACTGCTCTCGGTTTACAAATCGTTGCTCGATTTTCAAAAACGTTATCATGGTCGATTGTAATTGTGATATTCGTGATTATGGTTATATTCTCAATGGTCACTTCAGGACTATCCTCAATGGTGGGTGTTTAATACATAATGAAAAAAAAGTGGATTATTATCATTGTTTCTATCTTAGTAGTAGGGCTAATTGGAATTAATGTATGGAAAAGCAAAGCAACGACAACTTTTAAGGTAGAAACAGCGACATTAACAGAAGAAACAATGAAAGAAACCGTGATGACACCAGGAACATTAAAATTAGATAAGGAGCAATACATCTATTTTCAACCTGAAAAAGGGGAAGTAGCAGAAATTTTTGTAGAAGAAGGAGATAAAGTTGAAGAAGGTGATAAACTTCTTCGATACGAAAATAAACAATTAGATCTTGAAAAGGAACAAAATGATTTACAGATTAGGTCATTGTACTTGCAGATCGACAGTGAGAATAAAAAACAACAGAAAGTAAATAAAGAATTGGAAAAAGATAAAGACAATGAAATGCTTAAAGAAGAATGGGATCAAATTCAATTGCAGCGACAACTAAACAATATCGAGTTAGAACGAGAAAATTTACAAAAAGAATCGATCACCTCTAGCATCGAAGACCTTGAAGTGAAATCAGAAGTAGATGGAACCATTTTAACAGTAAACGAAGAAGCGGCTTCTGAAACACAAATGAATGAACAATCCATTATCCGAATTGGTTCTTTAAACGATGTCATTGTAGAAGGGTCTATTTCAGAATATGACACTCTAAATATATCTGTTGGACAGCAAGTCGTTCTAACGTCTGATGCAGTTCCGGAGGAAAAATGGGAAGGTAAAGTGAGCTTTATTGGGGACCTCCCAGAAGAATCAAGTGGTATGGGACTTGAAAACAATGACTCTAGCGTTGTCTATCCAATCCGTGTCACAGTGGAAGATGATATAAAATTAAAGCCAGGTTTTAAAATGTTAATTGAAATAGTTACAAGTGAAGAGACAGTTAATACATTACCGATTAATGCGGTTAAACAAGAGGACGATGAGAATTACGTATTTATCGTTGAAGATGGGAAAGCAAAACGTGTCGAAGTAAAAATAGGTTCCGTTGATTCGGAAAAAATGGCAATTAAAGATGGTATTAATAAAGAGGACAAAGTCATTATCGATCCTTCCGATGATATTCAGAATGGGATGGAAGTGACAGTTAAATGATTCGCTTAAAGAAAGTTGTAAAAAGCTATCCTGTTGCTGGAGAAGATTTAGTCGTTTTACAAGACATTGACCTCCAGATCAAAAATGGAGAATTTGTCGCTATCATGGGACCATCTGGCTCAGGAAAATCGACATTAATGAATATTATCGGTTGCTTAGATAAACCAACTAGTGGAGAGTATTTATTAAATGGGAAGCAGGTTTCTGCCTATGATGAAAAAGAGCTGGCTGGAGTACGAAACCAATCAGTTGGATTTGTCTTTCAGCAGTTTCAGCTTTTGCCCCGGCTAAATGCATTACAAAATGTTGAATTGCCAATGATCTATGCAGGTGTTGGGAAAAAGGAACGGATCGATCGTGCACAAGAGGCATTAGAAAAAGTTGGACTAGGCGACCGGATGGATCATTTACCAAATGCACTATCAGGAGGGCAAAAACAACGAGTCGCCATTGCCCGGGCAATCGTCAATGAACCGAATATTATCCTTGCCGACGAACCAACTGGTGCCCTTGACTCCAAAACGGGTGTACAAATAATGGATATGTTTACATTGTTAAACAAAGAAGGTACGACGGTTATTTTAGTAACACATGAAGCAGAAATAGCCAGTTATGCCAACCGAACGATATTTGTACGTGATGGAAAATTAACATCAGCTGGGGCTGTTGTCGATCAAGAATCGTATGAGAAATTAGTTGCATCAGGTGCAGAGGAAGAGCAGGAACAGGAAGAACGAAGTATTACTGAGAACGAAGAATCTGTGCATTTGGATGAATCAAGAGGCAACGAAATGAAGATAGAACCATCATTGGTTGATCACCAAAAAGCGGAGGAGGGTAAGATGTGAGTGTTTTAGAAAATATAAAAATGGCATTTTCCTCCCTCCGTGCACATAAAATGCGCTCCATTTTAACAATGCTCGGTATCATTATTGGTGTTGGTTCCGTTATTGCAGTCGTTGCGATTGGTCAAGGTGGGGAGGCAGTATTAAAATCACAATTTACTGGTGAATCAAATACAATCTCCCTATATTATATGCCTTCTGATGAAGAACTCGAGTCAAATGCAAGTTCCATTTATGAAGATGCTTTTACACAGGAAGATATAAAATTAATCGAAACGATTCCAGAAGTAGAAAAAGTTGTTGCCACAAGTACAGAATCTTCTCCTGTTCGTTATCATCAAGAAAGTACAGATGGCACAATAATGGGAATCAACCAAGCATATTTAGACGTCCAAGGTTTAGAAATTGCTGAAGGACGAAATTTACTAGCAGCTGATTTTTTAAGTGGTGCAAGAGTTGCTATTGTAGGTGACGGGTTTAAAGAAGATTTGTTTGAAGATGACGATGAGGAATTGTTAGGAAAAGTAGTTTATATAGGAGCACAACCTGTTGAAATTGTTGGAGTAATCGAATCAGAGGAAGGCTTCTTTAGCTTTGGTTCTAATACTGTGTATGTTCCTATGAAAACTTGGCAATCTGTTTTTGCAAAAACATCCATTACAGAAGTTTCCATTAAAGCAGAAGGCCCTGATGAATTAAAAGTTGCTGGAGAAAGGGCAGCAGATCTTTTGAATACTGCGCATGATAAAGAAGATTCGTACCAAATTTTAAACATGGAGGAAATGGCAGAAGGTATCGGGAAAATTACACGTATCATGACGATTATTATTAGTAGTATTGCGGGAGTTTCACTGTTAGTTGGCGGAATTGGCGTCATGAACATCATGCTCGTCTCTGTTACGGAACGAACGAGGGAAATTGGTGTGCGCATGTCATTAGGTGCAACACGCGGTCAAATCTTATTTCAATTTTTAATTGAAGCTGTGACATTAACCTTAATTGGTGGTTTAATTGGAATGGCATTAGGAACTGGCGCAGCTCTTATCGTATCTCATTATGCAGGTTGGCCGCCACTCGTTTCCATACCGGTTATTATCGGAGGTATACTATTCTCGATGTTTATCGGAATTATCTTCGGACTATTACCAGCAAACAAAGCGTCAAGACTCGATCCGATAGAGTCGTTAAGATATGAATAAAGTTGTTTGCTAAGCGAAAAAACTATTTCTGTGAAAAAAGCAGGTTGGGGATTGAGTACCCCGCACCTGCTTTTTTTAATAAAAAAGATATAAAACAAGGTTGCCGTATTAAGATAGAGTCCATATAATTGTGTAAAAAGCAAAAATAAAAAAGGTCATATTAATTCCTTATGATACAATGTTTTCAACCACGAAATCAAAGTAGGAGGAATTAATAATGACCCAACTACAGTTTAACCTAAATATGGATCTTTTAAAAGACTCAGTTATGAACTCTAACATTGATGCGGTTGTCAAATCTACCATCGTTTTAGTTTTAAACGAGTATATGGAAAAAGAACGCGATGAACATCTGAAAGTGCATGCATATGAACGGTCGTCGTATCGTCAGGACTATCGAAATGGTTACTATGAACGTGATTTCATGATGAGTATTGGAAAGATAAGGTTGCGTGTTCCTCGAACGCGCAGTGGTGAATTTGCACCTACTGTATTCGAAAAGTATGCTCGTTGTGATAAAGCATTTGTCCTCTCTATGGTTGAAATGGTAGTCAATGGGGTATCGACGCGGAAAGTGAAAAAAATTGTAGAAGAGTTATGCGGAGAGAGTGTTTCCAAGTCATTTGTTTCTTCTTTGACGGAAAAGTTAGATCCAATAGTCAAAAAGTGGGCGAATCGTCCTTTAAACACTCAATATTATCCATATATCTTTGTGGATGCCATGTATATTAAAGTGCGAGAACACCATAAGGTTGTGTCAAAAGCAGTCTACATCGCCACAGGAATAAATGAGGAGAATAAACGAGAAGTACTTGGCCTAAAAGTTGATCATACGGAAAGCTATGAAGCCTGGCAAAGCTTTTTTAAGGATTTGATAGCGCGAGGTCTACAATCCCCAAAACTGATTATTTCTGATGCACATAGCGGGCTTAAAAAAGCAATCTCAACAGAGTTTATCGGTACTTCCTGGCAGAGGTGTACCGTACATTTCAAACGAAATCTTATCGATAAAATGCCTAAGAAAGGCGTGGCAGAAGTCAAATTCGATCTCAAAAGAATTTTTGATGCGGTAAAAGTAGAGGACGCAAGAAAATTTAAAGATGAATTCGTGATACGTTATGAGGAGAACCCAAAGTTGGATAAATTCATCGAAAAATTGGAAGAAGGTTTTGATGATGCCATTCAATTTTTAAATGAAGATCAAAAATATCACAGATTTATCCATAGCACTAATTCATTAGAACGTTTAAACCAGGAGGTACGACGCCGAGAAAGAGTGATCCGTATCTTCCCGAATACACAATCTGCGTTTCGTCTGATTGGAGCTGTGCTAATGGACTATGACGAAAATCAAAAAAAGAGAAGACCCCTCTTTAAAAAAGAGTAGGCATTATTCTTTAACGAAAATTATTTTGTAGGAAGGGGTACCCCTTCCTACAAAATAACAATCAATCTAAATAAACACTAATATACGTGGTTGAAAATTATTTTAGAATTTACACAACATTAAGGACTTGACTCGTATTAAAACACGTCCGCGCCGAATAACTCTAGTTCGCGCTGAATATTTCACGTCCGCGCCGAATAACTCTAGTTCGCGCTGAATATTTCACGTCCGCGCTGAATTATTCTAGTTCGCGCTGAATATTTCACGTCCGCGCTGAATTATTCTAGTTCGCGCTGAATATTTCACGTCCGCGCCGAATAACTCTAGTTTACGCTGAATATTTCACGTCCGCGCCGAATAACTCTATTTCGTGCTGAATATTTCACGTACATACTGGATTACCTTTCTTTACGTTGAACAAATCTTGTATAAGCTAATTCAAACCTACAAACAATCACTGCGGGGCTACCGACCAGTTATAATTTAACAACTGTTCTTCCTTTAAGTTTCCCGGCTAATATATTTTTCAACGTAGTCGATAATCCATCGAGTGTAATTTCATTCGTTAATTCAGATAAAAGATCTGGTTTTAAATCAGTAGCCATGCGATCCCACAAGTGTTTTCGAACTTCCATTGGACAATAGACAGAATCAATTCCTAATAAATTTACCCCCCGTAAAATAAACGGGAAGACGGTCGTTGGAAGTTTTAGACCACCAGTCAGTCCTGTTACTGCGACAGAACCGCCATATTTTGTCGCACTTAATACATATGCAAGAATATCCCCACCAACAGGATCAACAGCACCAGCCCAGTGTTGTTTATCCAGCGGTCTAATTTTGTCAGGTTGCAATTCCTCACGAGAAATAATTTCCTTTGCTCCTAGTGAATATAAATAGTCGTGTTCGGAGGATTTTCCTGTACTTGCCACAACATCATAACCAAGTTTTGCAAGCATAGCCACTGCAGTACTACCTACTCCGCCAGTTGCACCAGTTACAAGGACAGGTCCATTTTCTGGTCGCAGGCCGTTCTGTTCCAAACGTAAAATCGATAAGGCGGCTGTAAAACCAGCTGTGCCATACGTCATTGCTTCTTTTAATGTCAGCCCTTTTGGTAAAGGAACAATCCAATCTGCTGGGATCCGTGCATATTCGCTAAAACCACCGTAATGAGAGACACCAATTTCGTAACTAGTTGCAATAACTTCATCGCCTTCTTTAAATTGTTTATTCGAAGAGCTAACAACCGTACCAGCAAGATCAATTCCAGGGACATGCGGATATTGTCGCACGATGTTTCCATTTGGGATTGCAGCAAGTCCATCTTTGTAATTAACACTGGAATAAGCTACACGAATGACAACATCGCCTTTTGAAAGATCATCTAAATCTAATGTATCAATATTCACGGTGAATTCGCTTTCATCTTGATTGACGACTAATGCCTTAAAATTCTCTACCATTTAAACTCCTCCTAATAAAGTATTGTAGTACAAAAATAAAAATGTAGAGCTAATTTAAGCGGTAGCATGATCTGGAAAAATCTTTGCCAGCATGCTTAGATGCAAAACTTTTACTCTATTATTTCCCACTTATTTTGAATCGCAACTTCCCGTAATTTCTCATCTGGACTGACTGCAACAGGATTTCCTACGAGTTTTAATACAAAGAGATCCGAATAGCTATCCCCATATGCAAAACTATTTTCCCAGTCAATTGATTCATTATTCATTTTATCATGAACTAATTCTGTTTTGCGTTCAGCCTGAACATGATCAATCGGCATCTTAGGATCATAAAACCCTTCCATTACTGGCACATCCGTTCCGATGATTGTGTCGACAGGGACATCCTTTGCAACGGACTTAAGAAGCGGCGTAAATGCACCAGAAACAATCATCGTATGGAAGTTATCTTTGTTATGTTTATGTAGGCGAGAAAAAACGTCTTGATTAAAATCATCCCGCATTTTGTTCGCAATTTCAGCAAAATATTCATCTAATTCTGTTTCTGTTAGACCGGAAAAAGCACGCAAATATTTTTGCATCATTTGCATCTTCATTTTTCTTTCGGGATACATTTTTAATTTATAACTAATGTAAGGAACTAAAACAGATCGATAAAATCCTTTATAGCGTGGCCCATATGTTGTATGCTCTTTTAAATGTTTCATCAATAATGGAAAAGTTTCATTTTTATATAGTGTTCCATCAAAATCAAAAATTGCTAGTTTCATTATATCACCAATTCTATCTAATTTATTTAAGCATACAACGGGTAAACAGGAGATGCAATGAAAGAGGTAAGGGAGGTGAGGAGTTTTCCCGATGGATCACCTTTGTTATTAATTAAGCCTACATTATAAAATATCCAATTAATTGTAATGGTTCTATAATGAAAGAGATGTTAGTTATTAGGATAAAGATAATCCCTAAAGGAGGGGGACATCGACCTCTATCTGATTATATTTTGAAAATATATGACGATTAATCAGAATGTGGGAAGGTAAATATTTTTTATAAGTATAGGAACGGTTTGAAGAGATAAAAAGTGAAACTTAGACAGTGTAAAGTATTGCTTTTTCAAGATAGATCGTTTAAAATCCATAATAAATATCAAATACTGTGAAGAAGAGAGTAATTATGATGATTGATTTTAGCGAGTTAGGGATGGTGGAAGCCTGACAGATACTTCATAATGAAGCGCACTTCTGAGGAGTTGCCTGAAAAAAGTAGGCCATAGTCGGGTAATACCCGTTATCAATTTGTCAGAAGGTTCAATAATGAACAATTAGAGTGGTACCGCGGGAAATCTCGTCTCTTAATTAGAGGCGGGATTTTTGTTTTTATAATAAAGGAAGGTCGATGAAAATGGAACTAATTAAGGCGTATGCTGAAGAAATAGCTTTAAATATTGATGGAAATTTAGATTTGAATGAACTTAAACAATTAATTGAAAAACCTAAATATGAGGAACAAGGTGACTTGGCTTTCCCATGTTTTTTACTCGCTAAAATCTTAAAGAAATCACCAAACGAGATTGCTAAAGATTTATCGAAAAAAATTACAAATCCTCTATTTGGAAAGGTTGTAGCTGAAGGACCATATTTAAATTGTTTTCTTAACAGAAAAATCGTTGGTAAGGAAATGATAAAATCTATCTTAAAGGCTGGGGAGAATTATGGCTCCCTTGAAATAGGAAATGGGAAAAATGTTGTCATTGACTTTTCTTCACCAAACATCGCCAAACCATTTTCTATGGGGCACTTAAGGTCAACTGTCATAGGGAATTCACTTTCTAATATCGTCGAAAAATGTGGATATATTCCAATTAGAATCAATCATCTTGGTGATTGGGGGACTCAATTTGGAAAGCTAATCGTAGCTTACAAACGATGGGGGAATGAGAAAAGCGTTAAACAAAATACTATTAAGGAATTACTAAATCTTTATGTGAAATTCCATGAAGAAGCTGAACACAATCCAAGTTTAGAGAATGACGCAAGATTATGGTTTAAAAAGCTAGAAGATGGTGATGAAGAGGCTTACAAACTTTGGAAATGGTTTAGAGATGAATCCCTTAAAGAATTTTCTAAAATATACGAATTGTTAGATGTGTTCTTCGATTCTTATCAAGGCGAAGCATTTTATAATGATAAAATGAAGGAGACAATTGATACATTAAATGGTATTGGACTACTCTCTCATTCCGAAGGTGCTGAAGTGGTTGATTTAAAGGAGTTTGATTTACCACCATGTTTAATAAAAAAATCGGACGGAGCGACATTATATGCAACAAGAGATTTAACTGCTGCAATATACAGACAAAAACAATATCAATTTGAAAAAGCTTTATATATAGTTGGGCATGAACAGAGCTTACATTTCAAACAGGTGTTTTTAGTCCTTGAAAAGATGGGATACGACTGGGCAAAAGGATTAGTACATGTACCTTTTGGCTTTATTTTAAAAGATGGTAAAAAGATGTCCACAAGAAAAGGGAAAGTTGTCTTATTAGAAGAAGTGATAAAAGAAGCGATTGACCTAGCACAAAAGAATATTGAAATTAAAAATCCTAACCTTGAAAATAAAAAAGGTATTGCTAAGATCGTGGGAGTAGGAGCGATAATTTTCCACGACTTAAAAAACGAAAGACAGAACAATGTTGAATTTTCACTAAAAGAAATGTTAACGTTTGAGGGAGCGACAGGACCATATGTGCAATATACACATGCAAGAGCATGTTCGATTCTTAGAAAAGGGAATGATAAAGCTAACACCTCCAATCTAATGGGATTAGATGACCCACATAGTTGGACGGTTATAAAATCACTGATGGAGTTTCCAAATGTCGTCGAAAAAAGTTTTAAACAACTAGAACCTTCTCAAATTGCAAAGTATTTAATTAATTTAAGCCAAGATTTTAACAAATACTACAGTCACGTTAAAATCCTAATACCTGATGGACAACAGCAGTGTAGATTAGCGTTGGTAAAATCAGTTACACTTGTTTTGAAAGAAGGTTTAAGACTTCTTGGTTTAAAAGCACCAGATAAAATGTAGTCATAAATAATCATCACCGAATTTAAGGGATATAATTATTTTGTGTAAATGGGCATTGTTCAAAAATTAACGAAGGAAGTTTTACGTGGAGACATAGACATATTACTTATTACCGAAGATCTATAAATGATACTCTAATAAAAACAAGCTGGAAACCAGTTGAAAAAACACTACGCAAAAAACCTTTCTAATATCCGAGTCATAGAGAATATGGATATTTAGTGTGCAGCAGTATAGAAATGAGAGTTGTAACTTAATGTATTTAATCCTACTGTATAGAGAGGATTAAATAACACCTACAAGTCAATAAAGGAGTCCGAGATGAAAAAACAACATCTTTTATCACTTCAAACAATCTTTGAAAATAACCGAAATGAAGAAAATGCCATTCAGATGGAAAAGTATATGAGGAACCAATTCTTCTTTCTTGGATTGAAGGCACAAAAGAGAAAAGAGCTTTCTAAAGAATTTATTCGAGAGTTAAAGTTTGATCAGAACATCGAACCAATTATTAAAGCGTTATGGGAGAGGCCGGAACGAGAATACCAATATGTTGCGGTCGATTATCTTGTAAGAAATAAAAAACATATGCAAAAAGAACAGATGGAACTGACAGAATATTTGATTACGACAAAATCTTGGTGGGATACAGTTGATGCTATTGCTTCCCACTTAGTTGGTACATTATACCAACTCTACCCTAATTTAATCAAAGAAAGGGGGGAGGAATGGCTTCGTTCAGATAATATTTGGCTTAAGCGAACGATGATTATTTTTCAATTAAAGTATAAAGAGAAAACAGATGAGGGGTTACTATTTTTCATCATCCAACAAACGAAGCATATAGATGAATTTTTTATCCAAAAAGCAATTGGCTGGTCTTTAAGGGAATATTCAAAAATAAATCCTCAAGCTGTACTACATTTTATTCAATGTCAAGAATTGTCAAATTTAGCCAAGAGTGAAGGCTTGAAACAAATAAAAGCGAATAAAGCCGCTCAAAGATAACTAGAAATAACCTGGTTTCAAATATGTAAGGCCGAGCCCCAAATCATCAGAGTGGAAATTGATTAAATAGCTTCATTCATTTTCCACTGTGTCCCTTCTAATAATGCTAGATCAATAAACGTTGAAGTATCAGATATTAATTCAAATTTCCTTCATCAGCAAGTGAATTTGGTTCAATTATTCCAATAATATTGATAATGCATGTAGGAGAAATGTTAGTTGTTTTGGGTATAAAGATGCTTATTTAGGTTCATCATTCCCTAACACGATTAACCATCCCGTTAATGAAACTGTAATCATTAGATGCCCTCTTTAGCCTATTAAAAGTAAGAAAATATATTTTAATAGAAAATAGAAGTCTCCATAATAATGTTAAATTAACATCATTATGGTTAAATAAAAAGTGCACTTAAATATAACACACTAAATCTATTGAAAAACCAATTAATATAACACCTTCTATTAAATAGCCAAACATATTTACAAATTTAGTTGATTTTCCACACTTTTATTGTTATTTTATTAATATAATGTTTAAAAAAGGGGGATTTTAACTTGAAGAAGAAATTATGGTTATCACTAATAATGATGTTTGTTCTATCATTATTTCTAGTAGCTTGTGGCGGTGGAGATAATGAAGATGCACAAGGAGATGCTGGAGATGATGCAGAATCTACAGACGAAGGAACGGATGCAAGTGATGGGGATGCACCAGATTTCATTAGCTTTTTAACAGGTGGAACAAGTGGTACATATTATCCATTAGGTGGAGCAATTGCGAAAATCATTTCGGATGAAACAGGTATTCAGACAGATGCACTTTCTTCTAACGCGTCAGCTGATAACATTATTGCTTTACAAGATGGAGAAGCAGAGCTTGCTTTCTCTCAAACGGACGTGGCTGCATATGCGGTTGAAGGAATTAACGCGTTTGACGCACCAGTTGAAAATGTACTTGCACTAGGTTCACTATATCCAGAAACAATTCAGATCGTCACAACCGAAAAATCTGGTATTAAATCTGTTGAGGATCTAAAAGGTAAAAAAGTTTCCGTAGGGGCTCCTGGTTCAGGAACATATATTAATGCTGAACAAATTCTTGAAGTACACGGTATGACAATGGATGATATTGATGCTCAAAATCTAGACTTTGGAGAGTCTGCTGGTGGAATTAAAGATGGTAACATCGACGCTGCATTTATTACTGCTGGTACACCTACTGGAGCAGTAGAAGAGCTACAAGCTACTGCAGATGTTTATGTACTACCAATTGAACAAGATAAAGCAGATGAATTAATCGAAAAATACCCTTACTATGCTGCTGACACAATCGCTGAAGGGACATATGGGTTAGAAGAAGATATTAATACGGTTGCTGTACTTGCCATGATCGTAGTAACAGATGAACTTTCGGAAGATGTTGTATATGATATTACGAAAGCAATCTATGAAAATTCAGGAGACATCGCTCATGATAAAGGTCAGTATGTTACGTTAGAATCTGCTCTTGAAGGTATTGGATTTGATCTACACCCAGGTGCAAAAAAGTACTTTGAAGAAGCAGGACTTGATGTACAGTAATATGGTATAATTTAATCTACAAATTAGACCGGTGGTCACTATAATCACCGGTTTTTAATATTTTATATAGGTGCTGTCACATATGAAAGTACAAAGTCGAATGAAATTCTTACTATTTATTGTAGTCGTTTTCATTTTCTTATTTATATATAGTATTATTCCTACAAAAACAGCCTTAGTCTTCTATGAGGAACATACAAATAATATTGCTGCTTATTTACCTATTCAAAAAGAGCAATCATTTCAAATTATTTTTGTCCATTCTATTCACTTAACTGATGTTGTTGAAAAGTATCAAGTTACAGAGGAAAATCAAATAAAGCAATATGAAATCGTATTTGAGGAATTTGGTATTGGTATGCCCTCAACCGTAGAAGCTGGTGAAGAGTTTGTCTATGAGGATGGGAAATATCATATTAAAAATCTAAATAATCTTTTTCCCTCTATGAAGATACGAAATGGAAAAACAGTTTCAAAACATCGTCTACTTTGGAACGATGAAACAGGTAAGGAACATATGGTTTATTTCAATGATTATTTTGAACCAGGTGCCTGGTTTACGGTTAAAACGGACAAAATATCATTATTACAAAGTTGGAAAGAGGTGATGATTCGTGACTGAATCTAAAGACAGAAATGAAAAAAATAAGGGTAAAGAGGACCAAGTGGAAGAATTATCGGAGAAAGAACAAGAAGAACTATTGAAAAAGTTTGATGCGGAAGCGAATACGCGTAAGTTAACAGGAATTGCTGCTGGTATTGTGTTTGCATTGCTTTTAGCGTTTTCATTATTCCAATTGTATACGGGAGCATTTGGGCAATATACAGCTTATATTCAACGAACGGTACACTTAGGTTTTGCCTTAACATTAATCTTTCTACTATTTCCCGCTAGAAAAAAGACAGTTAAGAATAGTGTGCCTTGGTATGATATGATTTTAATCTTATTAGCCATTATCGTATGTGGTTATTGGCCAGTATTCTATGAAACATTAGTACAGCAAATTGGGACTATTTCAACTGTACAGCTAATCATTGGTGGAATTGCTATTTTATTAGTGTTAGAAGCTGCTAGACGTGCTGTTGGTTTACCAATTACAATTATTGCAAGTTGTTTTTTACTTTATGCTTATTTTGGCCCGTATATGCCTGGAATGTTTGCACACCGTGGGCTCACTTTACACCAATTAGTTGATTCGATGTTTTTTACGACGGAAGGAATACTCGGGACACCACTTCAAGTTTCTTCCACCTATATATTCTTATTTTTACTATTTGGTGCATTTCTTGTGCAAACAGGTGTTGGAAACTATTTCAATGACCTTGCCATTACAATAGCAGGAAAAAGAACTGGAGGACCAGCAAAGGTCGCTATCTTCTCTAGTGCACTTCAAGGAACTATTTCCGGAAGCTCGGTTGCAAATACGGTAACTACTGGTTCCTACACAATCCCAATGATGAAACGTTTAGGATATCACCGGAACTTTGCGGGTGCTGTTGAGGCTGCGGCTTCAACAGGGGGACAAATTATGCCACCAATTATGGGGGCGGCTGCATTTTTAATGATTGAATTTGCTGGTGTCAGTTATTGGAACATCGCCAAAGCAGCTTTAATTCCGGCGATTCTTTATTTTGCTGGGATTTGGATTATGACCCACCTGGAAGCGAAGAAAATGGGGTTACACGGCTTACCAGCTGATCAAATCCCAAAAGCAAGTGTTGTTTTGAAGAAAATTCATTTATTATTCCCAATCCTATTTATCGTAATTTTACTTTTTAAAGGATTTAGTATTGAAAGAACCGCGTTATTAGGAATTTTATCTACAATCGTAGTTAGTTCATTTTTGAAAGAAACAAGAATGAATATTAGAAAACTTATCGATGCATTAACATCTGGTGCTCGTACAGCATTAGGCGTAGCAGCAGCTACAGCTTGTGCAGGAATTATTGTCGGGGTCGTAACAAAAACTGGACTAGGCTTAAAAATGGGGAATAGTTTAGTAAGTATTGCTGGAAACATATCGACAAATGTGCAAATGCAGTTGATGTTGACGTTAATTTTTACGATGATTACTTCCTTAATTTTAGGGATGGGTTCACCGACAACAGCAAACTATATCATTACTTCTACCATTGCTTTACCGGCAATCTTAGCCTTAAATGATGCATTACCAATAGCTATTCCAATATTGGCTGCGCATATGTTTGTGTTTTACTTTGGGATTGTCGCCGATATTACACCACCAGTTGCACTTGCCGCCTTCGCAGCGACAGGGATATCTGGTGGAAGTCCGATAAAGACAGGTGTAAATGCATCAAAACTTGCGATAGCAGCGTTTATTATTCCGTATATGTTCGTTTTACAACCTCAGTTATTAATGATTGATACAACTTTCTTCGAGGTGCTTTTAGTTTTAGTATCTGCAATTGCTGGTATGATTGCAATTGGTGCAGGTATGATCGGATATTGGTATAATAAGCTAAATTGGATCGGTAGAATCGTTTCACTAATTAGTGGGTTACTATTAATCTATCCGGGGTTATATACGGATATTATCGGATTTTCAATTTTTGCATTTATGATTATTATCCAATTTATCGGTAATCGTAAGCAAGTGAAAGAAGAACAAACACAAGTTGGAAGTTAAACTGAATGTACAAAAGACAAAAACTATATCTACTTAAGGGTAAGAGGATATTATGCTCAGATGAGCAAATATCCTCTTTTTTTCTATAGTAAAAATAATGTAATATATATAGTAGGAAATGGTGAATAGTATGAATCTTTCAAAAAAACTGGAGGGATGGTTGGTGAAGCCGATAAGGGTTTATCATTATGATGCATTTAGTAAAGTCCGTAATAAGGGAAATCCTGCTGGAGTCGTTTTAAATGGGGATGAATTGACAGAGGAAGAAATGCAAGAGATTGCTTGCAAGGTCGGATTTAATGAAACTTCCTTTCCAATTAAATCAGAAGTAGCAGACATAAAAATCCGTTTTTTTACGCCAGGTCATGAAATGAATTTATGTGGACACGCTACAATGGCAACGGTTTATGCCTTAAAAACGAAAGGCTTATTAGGTGATAAAACACATATTACAATCGAAACAAAGGCGGGGGTTTTACCTGTATCGATTCAATCAACTAGTGAAAGTAATATGTACATTACGATGAAACAAGCACCACCAATATTTAAGGAATTCAAAGGATCAAAAGAAGCTTTAGCTAAATCAATAGGGTTAGAAGCTTCGGATATAGATGATAACTTACCGATTCTATATGGAAGTACGGGTACTTGGACATTATTAATCCCAATAAAACAATTAGAAGCGTTTAAAAGAATGAAACCAAATAATAATTATTTCCCTACCATTTTAAAAGAAATGCCAAAAACATCTGTTCATCCATTTTGTATGGAAACCTATGATCCTGATGCCGATATGCATGCTCGCCACTTCTCTTCACCGTATTCGGGAACGATTGAGGACGCAGTAACGGGCACTGCTTCAGGGGTAATGGGTGCCTATTATGCTATATACATACACACTAATCATGAAGGACCTTTACACCTAATAGTTGAACAAGGCTATGAAATGGAAAAAGATGGCCGGGTGATGGTACAGGTTTCCAAAAATAATGAATCTTTTGATGTTGCAATTACAGGTAATGCAGTGTATGTACAAGATTTCGAGGTATTATTAGACAAATAGAGTGTGTGAAGGAGTGCACTTACACTAAAGGGTACTTTAGTTGAATAAAGAAAAGACACTACAAATTTGTTATATAAAATATGTAGTGTCCCTTCATCAATCATCCATAATGTCTTATAAAATAGTGACTTTCATTATTTTTTAGGATCAAAGGCATCTCGCAATCCATCACCGATAAAGTTTATTGCTAACACTGTAATTAAGATACTTAGACCTGGTGGAATCCATGCTTCTGGATGGCTTCGTAAGATTCGAATGTTCTGTGCCTCTGTAATCATATTACCCCAAGTTGGCGTTGGTTGTGGTATTCCCATCCCAATAAAACTTAACGCCGATTCTATTATGATCATTGTTGCCATTAAGAGAGTCGCATTCACGATAATCGGTCCGACCGCATTTGGAAGAAAATGCTTCCTAATAATACGAAAATCACTTGCTCCAACTGCTCGGGCTCCTTGAATAAATTCTTGTTCTCTAAGGGTTAAAAAGGAGCCTCGAATAATCCTCGTTAATGTGGGCCACGTTGTGAGAGCGATAATCGTTACAAAAATACTAATCGTTATATTTTCAACAATCGACATAACGGTTAGAGCAAGTACGATAAAAGGTAATGCTAACATAATATCAGTTGCTCGCATAATGATTCCGTCTACAATTCCACCATAAAACCCGCTTAAAGAGCCTAGGACAACCCCGATAACCACAGTAAATAACATGGCAGCTAGTCCAATCGTTAAGGAGATTCTTGATCCATAAACAAGTCTGGAAAAGTTATCTCGTCCAGAAGAATCTGTACCAAGAATATGTTCTTTACTTGGTGACTGCTCAATTTTTAACATATCTGTTTTGGTTGGACTATGCTCCGCGAAAAAAGGAGCAAAAATAGCAACCAATGCAACAAAAAGCAAGATGATTAACCCTAATACAGCAAGTTTATTTTTAAAAAATCGACGGAACGATATTTGCAAAGGACTTCGATGTCGCTCACCTTTCACGACAGTATACGAATCTGCTTCTATTGGTTGTTGTTCATTTGTCTGCATTATACATCACCGCCTCAATCATAACGAATCCTCGGGTCAACAATACTATAAAATATATCAGCTAGTAAATTCCCAATTAAAATTGCTACTCCTAAAAAGAGGGAAATAGCCATAACAACTGGGTAATCTTTGTTGATAACAGAGCTAATAAATAATGTACCGAGACCAGGATAATTAAATACTTGTTCTGTAATGATTGCTCCACCAAGAAGCGTTCCAAACTCGAAACCCATTAATGTTATAATTGGGATAAGTGCATTACGTAAAGTATGTTTATAAAGTACATTTCGTTCCGACATTCCTTTTGCTCTTGCAGTACGTACATAGTCACTATCAAGTACGTCGAGCATTTCAGATCGCATATAACGCATATATGTAGCAGTACCCGCAAGTCCTAACGTGATACCTGGTAAAACCAAATGATGGAGTCTACTCATAAATTCACTAAAACCTTCCATTCCAGGTCCGCCGATAGAGCCTTGGGAAGGAAACCATCCTAGTTTAATAGAGAAAAAATAAATCGCAACTAGTCCAAAGAAAAAGTTTGGTATCGCAAGCCCCATAAATCCGAATGTAGTTGCTGCATAATCAAGTGGTGAATATGGCTTTCGAGCAGAGTATATACCGATCGGAATCGAAACAATAAGAGTCAGAAAAAGTGCAAACACACCGAGCCTTACTGTATTTCCTAGTCGTTCCGAAATTAAACTTTGTACAGAACGTCCTTTGTATGTAATCGATTCTCCAAATTCCCCTTTAGCAAACCTACTAGCCCAATTAACATATTGTTCAGGGACAGATTTATTTAACCCTAATGCTTCACGTTGTTGCTCAAATACTTCTGGATTGACGTTAGGATCTAGTATTTTTCCTGTAAATGGATCACCTGGTGCGGCTTTTGCTAGAGCAAAAACAATGATTGATAAAGCGAGTAACATCGGAATAAATATGAGGATTCGTCTAATAATATATTGATACATGTGTTATTCCCCCTTGATTGAAGGAGAAGAGTATGCCACCTAAAAGCATACTCATACTCTCATATTTCCTTTATTCATTATTCTTGTTCTAGCCACCATAGGTGTGCGTTATTATTGAACTTGTAAGGTCTTGTATCAAGACCGTGCAAATTCTTATCATATACCCAAATTTTATTTTGGGCAAAAAGAATTAAAGCAGGTAAATCATCTGAGAATAGATGTGTCCACTCTGAATATTTTTCTGCACGATAGTCTTGTTCAAATGCTTCAGGAGCTTGTATCGCTTCTCTTAATAACTTTTCGGATTCCTCATTATTCCAACGTCCATAATTATAAGCGTCTTTCGTTCCCCATAACCCTAATGGATCAGGGTCACCACTTCCTAAGCTCCAACCAAGCATATACATATCCCAATCTGAATTATCATCTGTTAAATCTTCAATATAAACAGACATCTCTTTCGGCTGACGTAAGTCAACTTTAATTCCAACATTCTCTAAAAACTCTTGAATAATTGGAGCAGCTCTTTCGCGTAGCTCGTTTCCAAGAGGGTAGTTCAAGTTAACGACCCACTCATTACCGTCGGGATCGGTACGGAATCCATCATCCCCCATTTTATAACCTGCTTCATCTAAAATTTCAGCAGCTTTATCAGGGTCATGCTCATAAGGAATTGCAGCATCTTCATCATATGCCCAGAATTGCAGTGCAATAGGAGAATTAATAATCGAACCATGTCCATGTAGCAATCCTTCTCCTGGTCCAGTACCGATTAATGCTTGTCGATCAACCGCGTAAGCAATTGCTTGGCGGACTTCTTTAGGAATATTTTCATTCGGAACCCAATTATCAGGGTTAATTTCTCCGGCCTCTACATCCTCGGCTGTTCGATGATTTTGTTTAAAACCCAATAATTGGTAACCGAAATCAGGAATTTCCATGATTTCTAAATGCTCATATCCCGCAAGAGTTTCATAGTCAGCTGGGGCAATACTACTTGGCTCGGCGATAAAGTTAACTTCTCCTGTTTCAAGTAAGCTAACCATAACAGATTGATCTACGACTTTCCAGACAATTTTGTCCAAGTTCGGTTCCCCTTGCCAATAATCTTCAAATTTCTCTAACACATATTGCTCTCGTTCAACCATTTCGGTAAATTTAAAAGGACCTGATCCAATTACTTTTCCAGCTTGTAAAGATTCTTCTGCTTCTGGCATATCTTTGACAGGGATATCTTCAAAGATATGTTTAGGAATAATGTTAAAGCTTGCTAAATATTCAGGTGTTACATTTGGTTCTGCAAATTTGAAAACGACTGTATAATCATCTTCAGCAACAACACCTTCAAATTCATCTGTTTCACCTGAGTTATATGCTTCATAGCTTACTAATTGGTCGGCATAATAAGTACGAATACCACCAGCATTAACATAGTCTGGATCAGCAATGGACTGATACGTAAAGACGACATCATGTGCAGTTAAATCTTCACCATCATGCCACTTAATTCCTTCTTCCATTTTAACAACTAATTCTGTATGATCATCATTTACTTCCCATTCTTTCGCTATGCTTGGTTCAAATTCTAGATCATTATTTTGTGCAAATAATGCTTCATGAGTAAAGTCTAAAATATTAGCTTCATACGCCTCTTCATAAAAAAGTGGGTTAAATTGTCCCGTAGGTGCTGTATGCATTGCACCTGTAAGGGTTCCACCTTTTTGAGGTTCACCTGCTGCTTCTGAGTCACCCGAATCTTCCGTTGTATCAGCATCTCCATCGTCTTTTGACGTGTCATCTGCGCCCCCACCGCAAGCGGCTAACATAAATAAGGTAAATAATAAAGCGAGTAAGGCAACTAAATATTTACGTTTGAACATTTTAAATCCTCCCCTTTTCATTTATATTTTTTAAGTAAGATTTGCTTTCAACTCGTATCCCTTCCCATCACCCCCTTAAAGTAGGTAGATAAACACCTTGAGTAGATAGGTTATGTATATAAATGACATGCTACAAAATGGTCTTTCTCTACCTCCTGTAAAACTGGTCGGTCTATGGCGCACCTATCGTGAGCGTGCGGGCATCTCGTCCGAAAGGCACATCCTGATGGAGGATCAGCAGGGTTTGGTAAATCTCCTTTTAAAATAATTTTTTCTCTTTCTTTTTTTGTGTCATCGACATCGATAATTGGAATGGCCGAAAGTAACGCTTGTGTATAGGGGTGCAAAGGTTTTTTGTAAATTGTCTCTTTAGACGCAAGTTCAGCAAATCTCCCTAAATACATGACAGCTACTCGATCACTAATATGTTTAATAACACTTAAATCATGAGCAATAAATAAATAAGTTAAATCAAAATCGTCTTGAAGGTCTTTCATTAAATTCAGGACTTGTGATTGAATCGAAACATCAAGTGCTGAAACAGGTTCATCACAAATAACAAATTTCGGCTCCATAATAAGAGCACGTGCAATACTAATTCGTTGGCGTTGCCCACCGGAAAACTCATGTGGATATTTCAATCTATCACTTGCACGTAACCCGACCTTTTCCAACATATCAGTTACTTTTCGCTTTCTTTCTTCTTTTGGTAAGTTTTGTTGAATAAGTAAAGGCTCTTCAATTAATTCTTCTACACTCATTTTTGAGTTTAAAGAAGCGAATGGATCTTGAAAAATAATTTGCATATCTTTTCGATGGGGTCTTATACCCCTATTACCCATGTTTGAGATATCAATACCATTGAATACGATTTTTCCGTCCGTTGGGTCAAGTAAACGAAGTAGAACACGACCAAGCGTCGATTTACCCGAACCTGATTCACCAACAATTCCGAGTGTTTCTCCTTTATAAATTTGAAATGATATATCATCAACGGCTTTTAAATGGCCAATTGTCCTTTTTAAAATACCGCCTTTAATGGGAAAGTATTTTTTTATATTTTTAGCGTGGACGAGAATCTCGTTCTCTGTTTTAGGGGAGTGTTGAATTTGTACTGCTTCTTTTTCTTTAGATGTCATTTATCATTTCCCCCTTTTTCGTATAAGTAACAACGTACATCATGATCTTGAGTAATTTTGGTTAACTCTGGATTTGATTCTTTACATTTATCCATCACATGTGGACAACGATCTGAAAATCTGCACCCTTGAGGAAATTGATATGCTGGAGGAACAACCCCCTTAATCGTACCTAATCGATCAACTTCCTCATCTAAATTTGGAATACTTGCTAGTAGCCCTTCTGTATACGGGTGTTTTGTTAATTTTAATAACTCTTTAGTAGGTGCATGTTCAACAATTTGTCCACCATACATAACCATTACTCGGTCAGCATATTCATAAACAACACCTAAATCATGGGTAATAAGCAATAATCCCATTTTTAATTCACGTTTTAATTCTTCCAATAACTCAAGAATTTGTGCTTGAATGGTTACATCGAGTGCAGTTGTTGGCTCATCCGCAATTAGTAATTTTGGCTCACAGGAAATGGCAATTGCAATCATAACCCTTTGGCGCATTCCACCTGAAAGTTGGTGAGGGTATTCATTCATTATTTCTTCTGCACGCGGTATTCCAACCATTTTTAATAAATCGATTGCTTTCTGACGAGCAGCCTGCTTGGACAATTTTTTATGTTTTCTTACCACTTCTGTAATTTGGTTTCCAATTGTAAAAACTGGATTTAATGCTGTCATTGGTTCCTGGAAAATCATTGCAATATCGTTACCGCGGATGGATATGATTTCACGATCCCGTAGCGATAATAGATCTAAATTATTCATTGTAATGGAACCGTCTACAATTTTTCCAGGTTGTGCAATGAGTCGCATGACAGAAAGGCCTGTCATACTTTTACCGCTCCCGGACTCTCCAACTAAGGCGACTGTTTCCCCCGGATAAATAGTGAACGAAACATCGTCTACTGCTCTGGCAACGCGATCGTCTTCAAGATAAAAATACGTCTTTAAATTATCAACTTGTAAAACTGGCTGATTCGTCAAAAAATCATCTCCGTTCTGGGTGAGTATAAATGTTTTGAATTTCTTTTAGTTTTGTAGAATAAGATATGTAATAAAGGCAATAAACTAATTAAATTTAAATGCTTTCGTGGTGATAACTAGTATTTCATAATGTAGTAAATTTGGAATGGTTCTATATGATGTCAAAAATAGTGTGTATTCGCTTTGGATTGTTAAGTTCTAATTATTTCCTCCTAATATAGTAAACTGGTAATATGTAATTTGGGTAAAAGGGATTAGTTTCCCAATAAAACCACCAATTCCCATATTACAGATATATTACAATAAACAATTCGTTTGTCAAGACTAGCACAATAAAGCAGTAAAGTGTTAACCGAAAAAAAAGCCTAGAAAATAAGAGTTTTATGACAAAAAAATAATTTTTAAATTTTTTATTAAATCCTATTATTTAGATGCGAAAACTAAAACCGGGGAGGTGATTGCAGTTAAAAGCAAAATAAAAAATCCCGAAGATAGATAGTCTATCTCGGGATTTATTTCGTTGTTTTTGGGTCAAAGGCATCTTTTAGTCCTTCCCCTACAAAATTAATCGATAAAATGGTGAGTGTGATACAAACAGCGGGCGGAACCCAAATCCATGGCTTGTTTTTTAATACATCCGTTTGCCGAGCTTCCATTAACATATTACCCCAACTTGGAGTATCAGGAGGTACTCCAACACCGATAAAACTTAAACCTGCTTCAGCAACAATATATAAAGCAAGAAGTAAGGTTGCTTGTACAATAATGATCGTCATCACATTTGGAATTAAATGTCTAGAGATTATTTTTGATGATTTTGTGCCAATGGATTTTGCAGCAAGTACATATTCATTCTCTTTTTCTGATAGAATTTTGCTACGAACAATTCTAGCTACACTTCCCCAACCTAATAAACTAAAGACGATGATCAAACTCCACATTCCAGTCACACGCTCATAACCTAATAATATGGTATTTAATACAATAATAAACACTGTAAAAGGTATCGTTAAGACAAAGTCTGTAAACCTCATAATTAAGTTATCCATCATTCCCCCAAAATAACCTGCTATCGCTCCAATCGTAGAACCGATTATTGTCACAGCAAACATAGATACAATTCCAATTGTTAAAGATACTTTACCACCATGAATGGTGCGTAAAAACATATCACGACCATTACGATCTGTGCCAAACCAATGTTCTGAAGAAGGCTCTAAATTAGATTTGTCCGTATGAATTCTTGTAATATCGTCTGTCAAAATAAAAGGACCAAGAAACGAAAATGCAATGATAAACAATAAAAGACATAAACTAATCATGGCAATTTTATTTTTTATAAATTTTTTTCGAGCAATTGTCCAAGTGGAATCAAATTTTTCCATGTCAACTATTTTCTCTTCTTCAAATTCTGTTGCTGGTTCCATCTTATTCCCCCCTAATAACGAATTCTCGGATCTACAATCCCATATAATATATCAGCAACTAAGTTACCAAGTAGCGTCAACAAAGAAAATATCATCGTTAAACTCATAATGATTGGATAATCTCGACTTGTAATAGAATCGATAAATAACATGCCGATACCTGGATAGGTGAAAATTGTTTCAGTAATTATTGCGCCGCTAATTAAAGTGGCCAGATCGAATCCGAAAAATGTGATAAGTGGAATAATAGAATTTCTGAGTATATGTTTGTTATAAATGCTTGATTCACTTGTTCCCCTTGCTCTTGCACTTCTTACATAATCCATCCGACTATTTTGAATAATATCATTTCGTAAAAATTGCGTATAAGAGGCAGTTGATAAAAGGCCTAAAGTAAAGGCAGGTAATATAACATGATAAAAGCGGCTACTCCAAAACTCCCATGTACCATGTTCCAGACCAGGCTTAATGGAGCCACTTGATGGCAACCAACCTAATTTAAAAGCAAAAAAGTAAATGGCAACAATGGCAACGATATATTGCGGAATCGCCAACCCCCCATAGTTGAATATGCCTATTGCATGGTCGCCTATTGTATGTGGTTTTCTGCCTGCATACATTCCGAGAGAAAAGGCTAATAGGTACGTAATAATGAGTGCACATACTGCCAAGAATATTGTATTTGGCAGTTTATCTTTGATTACTTCTATAGCTGGCTTTTTATATTTTGTTGATTTACCAAAATCTCCTTGGACAAAATTCCCTATCCATCTAGCATATTGTGTTGGTATTGGGTCATTATATCCGAGTTTTTCTCTCATTTCTTCAATATATTCGGGTTTAGTATTATTAGGATCGATTTCACCAGTAAATGGATCCCCAGGCATCATTTTGGCGAGAAAAAAGACAACTACCGAGACAAGGATTAAAATTGGAAGCATTGAAACAATGCGTCGAAGAGAATAAGTTATCATGTAAAGTACTCCTTATCTTTTATATTAAATAATCATAATTCTCCTTGTAATCCTTATAGTGGAAGATGAGGCTGGGATATAACTAAAACAATCAAATCTTAAAACGAACAAAGCGTTACCTTGGCGGTGGCAATATACGTAAGGCTTCTGGTCGGCTAGAAACGGTCACGTTCATGTGACCTACGCCAACACTAGCGCGTCCTGCGACTGCGATAAATCTCATCCCGTCTAAGACCTTTGCACCTGTGATTACTCGGTGCAATAAACATTGTGCGTCGTAGGTTCCCCGGCCATTTTAGGATGCGCGAAGTATATTTCCGGAGCAGATTATATGCACCTATCATTGTTCGGATGCTTCTTTAGCAAAAAAACTTTAGTCCCAGCCTCCATCTTCTATTTCATGATGAAAATCAGTCAGTAACATACCATTCATGGTAGTCACGTAAACCAGTAGCATCAATTGTATATCCTTGAACACGCTCATTGATGCCGTAAAGGTCTAAGTTTTCCCATAAAGGAATTGCTGGCAATTCTTCGTTAAACAATTTTTGCCACTCAATATATACATTTTTACGATGATCATCATCAAATGAAGCCTCACTCAAACCATCTGCAAGTAATGCATCAGACTCTTCATTTACCCAGCGACCAAAGTTGTATTCTTCCTTACTACCCCATAAACCAGTCGGATCTGGATCGGTACCAACAGACCATGAACCGAAGAATGTTTCAAGAACTTCATCATCATTGTCTTTCATATCGTTGTACGTATTAAATTCAATCAACTGGCCTGTTGCTAATTCTGTTTTAATCCCAACATCTTCCCAGTTTTGCATAATGGCTTGTGAACGTCCTTCAAAAGCAGCTGGTCCTGCATAATGAGCAAATTTTACAACAAATTCATTGCCATCTGGATCTGTACGGAAACCATCGTCCCCTTTTTTGTAACCAGCTTCATCAAGTAATTCTTCTGCTTTATCTGGATCATAATCATATTGTGTTAATTCTGATTCATCTGCTGCAATCCAATGAACAGATGGAATAGGTGTATTAACAATCGTTGCTTTCCCGTTTAAATAATTATTAACAATTGATTCCCTATCTAAAGCATAGAACATTGCTTGACGAAGACGCTTGTCATTAAATTTGTCATAATCCGCTACGGAAGTTTTGTTTTCTTTGTCCCAGTGACCAAAGCGGAAACCCACATATGAGTATCCTAACCCTTTCTGCTCTACAATATTGATGTGATCAAATTGTTCTAATTCATCGATATCATCAGGACGAATTTCCATGAAATCTACTTCACCATTTTGTAAAGCACCTAATGTAAGTGATGGATCAATCACTTTTAATAGGATTTCATCCAATTTAGGTGTGCCTTTCCAATAATCATCAAAACGCTCCATACTGACATACTCCCCAGCTTGGATTTCCTTTATTTTAAATGGTCCAAGACCGACAGGAGTTTCGCGAATTTCTGGAGCTGCATCCATTTCGCCGACCGGAATATCTTCTAATTCCTTCTTAGGCATGGCTCCAGACCATAAATTTTCCAAGTTGTTAATTTTCTTTTCTTTAAACGTAATTGTGGCATTGTAATCATCAACTATTTCAAAGCCGGAAATCGAATCTGCTTCACCACTATTATATTCATCGACACCTTCTATGTCTTGCACATAAGTATAACGGTCTCCTTCATAGTCAGGATGTGCAAGGACTTCTAAAGCAAACTGCCAGTCTTCAACAGTTAACTCTTCTCCGTTATGCCACTTCACACCTTCTTGAAAGGTGAAGTGAAAGACTTTATTGTCCTCGGTTTCCCATTCAGCAATTGCGGGAATATACTCTAGTTCCTCATTAGTAGTCCATAAACTTTCATGAATGAACTCATTGACTTGCGCATCAATTGCACTTTTTGAAAATCCATCCATAAATAAACCTTCTGGCTCTTGATCGATGGCAAATGTTAATGTACCACCTTCTTGTTCTCCCTTTTCATCGGTAGTTTCCTCTTCAACATCTTCACTATTTGAGTCCTCTCCATCTGTTGAAGTATCATCATTACTTCCACCACAAGCACCAAGTACTAGTGATAAGGCAAAAAGGATACTTAAAAATAATAATAGCTTTTTTTTCAATTTGCTTTCCCCCTATTTAACTCCTTTGTTTCATTTGCTTATTCGTACAAATGACAGGCAACTCGTCGATAAGGCTTCACCTCCTTAAAAATTGGTTTCACTTCTTGGCAGATAGGCATTGCAACAGGACATCTTGTATGGAACACACAGCCAGAAGGTGGGTTTTGTGGATTTGGGACATCACCTTGTAAGATAATTCTTTCTTTTTTTTCAAATGGATCAGGATTTGGAATGGCTGATATTAATGATTTGGTATATGGATGCAGAGGTTCTTTATATATATCTGTTTTTTGAGCAATTTCAACGATGTGACCTAAGTACATGACACCAATTCGGTCGCTCATATGTTTAACAACACTTAAATCATGAGCGATAAATAGGTAAGTTAAGTTAAAATCTTGTTGTAATTCTTTTAATAAATTTAGTACTTGTGCTTGAATAGATACATCAAGGGCACTAACCGGTTCATCAGCGATAATGAGTTTTGGGTGGAGTGCTAATGCACGAGCAATACCAATTCGTTGTCTTTGCCCACCCGAAAATTCATGTGGGTATTTATAGTAATCTTCTTTGCGTAAACCTACTCGAACTAAAAGGGACTGAGTTTCATCTTTCAGGTTTTTATGATTTTCTTTTGCAAAATTCCGGATTGGTTCATCAACAATATGTCCGACCATCATTTTGCTATTTAAAGAGGCGATCGGATCTTGAAAAACCATTTGTAAATCACGCCTTACCGCTCTTAACTTTGAGCCAGTGAAAGTTGTAATATCATTCCCATTAAAAATGATGTTTCCTGAAGTGGGATTTATTAGTCGAAGAATCAGCTTGCCCAAAGTGGACTTTCCACATCCAGATTCACCAACGAGTCCAAAAGTTTCCCCCTTAAATAGCTCTAGATTAATATCATCGACTGCTTTTATATCACCAACTTTTCTTTTGAAAAAACCAGCCGTTACAGGATAATATTTTTTGGCGTTTTTTAATTGAAGTAAAACTTCTTTCTTTATTTGGCCATCAGAAGGTGTTTGTTCCTCTGTCATTGTCATTTATTTGTTCTCTCCTTTCTTAGTACTTGAATCCTCAGGATAACAGGCATCATAAAGGAGACAACGTGCGAAATGGTTATCAGAAACCTCCGATAATTCGGGAGTGATATTCGTACAATCTTTAAATGCTTTCGTACATCTTGAGGCAAATCGACACCCTTGCTGTGGCATGTTCTGAATGGAGGGAACAACACCTTTTACTGTTTGTAATTTTTCCTTATCATGGTTCAAATCTGGGATGCTTCCAAGCAATGCCAACGTGTAAGGATGCCTTGGGTGTGCAAATAAGTAATGTATGGTAGAGCTTTCAACGATTTCACCTGCATACATGACAACGACACGATCAGCCATCTCTGCTACTACACCCAAATCATGGGTGACGAGCATGATGGACGTATTTTCTTTACTGTGAATATCTTTTAGTAACTCAAGAATTTGAGCTTGAACGGTAACATCTAAAGCTGTAGTAGGTTCATCCGCTATTAAAAGCTTTGGATGTAAGGCAATGGCAATCGCTATCATAATACGTTGTCTCATACCACCAGATAATTGATGAGGATATTCATGCATTATTTTGTCTGGGCGAGGAATGCCAACTTGCTGTAATAGATCAATTGCTTTGGACATAGCATCTTTTTTAGATAGGTCGGTATGATTTTTCAATACTTCGATTAGATGGAAACCGATGGTGAAAACAGGATTAAGTGCGGTCATAGGCTCTTGGAAAATCATTGAAATGGATTTGCCGCGTATTTGGTTCATCTCTTTTATGGATTTATCTAATAAATTATCTCCTTGAAATATAATTTCACCTTGGGATACTTTAGCATTTACACTTGGCAATAGTTGCATGACCGATAATGCCAAAACACTTTTTCCGCAACCCGATTCACCGACAATACAAATAATTTCACCTGAGTCAATTGTTAAATTTATATTAGTAATGGCATGATGTAACTCATTATTGATAAAAAAACCAGTATACAAATTTTTAATGTCTAGGAGTGTTTGTTTTTGTTTAGGCATGGAAGGATCATCCCTTTTTAACATAGTATTTACTTATTATTTTTATATCTATGATTGAAATATCCTTTTTAGGCATATAATTGGAGTGTTTAAGTAAAAAGTCCTATCTAATAGACTTCGAGATTTGTCATTAAGTTATGCATTTTCTAATAAATGTAGTTATAGGATAGGAATATATCACAATGATGTTTACTTTTGATTATTATCTATTTAATATGATAAAGTGATAGGGTGGTAAATGATAAGTTATTTGGAGGGAATTACGTGTTAAATGCCGTTGTTATTAGTGTTTTAGTAATGGTCATATTAAGTTTGCTACGGGTTAATGTACTGTTTGCTCTTATTATCGCTGCGTTAACAGCAGGTCTAATGTCCGGAATGAATATGACAGATTCAGTTGGAATCATGATTGCAGGAATGGGTGGGCAATCGCAAACAGCTCTTAGTTATATTCTATTAGGGATTTTTGCAGTTATGATAGGGATGTCGGGAATTACCTCGGCTCTAGTAAATGCCATGTTAAAAGTCTTTTCGGGTAAGAAGTTGATTTTAGTTTTTACTCTTGCGGGAATTGCATGTTTATCACAAAACGCGATTCCAGTGCATATCGCTTTTATTCCAATTTTAATTCCGCCATTATTAATTTTATTTGATAGATTAAAACTAGATAGACGTGCAGTTGCTTCTGCTCTTACGTTCGGTTTGAAGTTTCCATATATTACGTTACCAGTTGGTTTCGGATTTATATTCCAAGGGATTATTCGCGACGAAATGACTGAAAACGGCATTGCAATTTCATTAAAGGAAGTAACTACTGCAATGCTATTTCCTGGGGCAGCAATGATTGTCGGTTTATTTATTGCTTTATTCATTTCATATCGGAAAGATCGTGTGGCAAAGAAAGTAGAAGAAGTTAAAGTGCAAGATATTGATATTGCTGATAGTATCACGGAGCAAAAAGATGTTCGTTGGAAGGTATCACATGGTTTTACAGTGATCGCAATTATCGTTGCACTTGTTTTACAAATTGTAACTGAATCTCTCGTGATTGGTGCTTTATCCGGTATTATTATTATGTTCACTTTCCGTGTAGTTAAAATGTATGAAGGAGATAAAGTCGTCAATGAAGGAATTGGCATGATGGGGATGATCGCTTTCGTTATGCTCGTTGCTTCAGGGTATGCGAATGTTTTAAAAGAAACAGGGGCAGTTGATGAACTTGTTGAGAAAACATTAGCTTTTACTGGTGATTCCCATTTTGTTATCGCCTTTTTCTTATTAACAGTCGGTCTTTTAATTACGATGGGGATTGGAACGTCATTTGGAACAATTCCAATTTTGGCAGCACTTTATGTTCCGGTTATGATTGCTGTTGGTATGTCTCCACTTGCATGTGCGGCATTAATTGGAACAGCTGCAGCTCTAGGAGATGCAGGTTCACCAGCTTCAGACTCGACGCTTGGACCAACTTCAGGATTAAATGCAGACGGAAAACATCATCATATTTGGGATACATGTGTACCGACATTTTTACATTACAATATCCCGTTGTTTATTTTTGGTTTGATTGCGGCAATGGTGCTGTAAATTGAAAGATCATCCTTTCTTCATGTTAAGTGGAGGAGGATGATTTTTAGGTTTGTATGAGAATCAAAGGTTAGAGATTTTCTTTAGACTTTGCTGCAAGATACATGAGTGGTCCAGTAAAAATTGCCCGGAAGTAAACAACTGTATAAGACAACTCACATCATGGCTACAATAATGATCTTTTGCATTGACTGTGTCAAGGCCTAATTCTTTTTGTGCAACTTTCCTTTTATTTATCCCCCAGTCTTCTAGTTGTTGTTTTTATAACCTCTCCTCTTGTTTCAATTCGATTGGAAGTTTCTAATTTAGAACCAGTTGGACTAATGCCATAATCGGGAAGATGCGCCACATAACCATAGAGACTCGCCAAATAAGCGGGAAGATACGCCACATAATCATAGAGGATCGCCATATAATCGGGAAGATGCGCCACATAACCATAGAGATTCGCCATATAACTGAATCCAAGTTCAAAATAATGGTTCATACTGCAGCCATCATAAAGCAAATAGTGGTTAAGTATAACCAACACCAAATTGTTGTGGGTCGGGTTATCAATCAGTATAGATACTAAACAAGAAAATTCTAATAGGTATATTGATTTTGTTCGCTTTAAGGGAAGATATTGTTCACATAAAGAAATTGAAATGCTATAAAAATTTCTGATAATGTATTTAGCTGGAAAAATGGAAAAGATAGTATGTTACTATAGATGAAAGTGATTGATTTTAGAATGTAAGATGATGGAGGTGGATGGTCGAATGAGAAAATGTTTGCTTATGTTAATTTCACTTATTGTTTGCTTACTTGTAACAGCTTGCGGAAATAGTGATGATCAGGCGGAAAATAAGAGCGAGATGATTGAAATGAGTACAGAAGAATATGATACGGCTAACGAAGAAGGTTCCATCCTTTTTTCTGATAATGCTTTGATGAATCAAGAAGCGGATGAAGCTCAGGAGTCTGAAGATGTGATGGAAAAAGTTGAAGTCGATTCAATTGACCGGAAAATAATCTATACAGCCAATTTGCAAATTGAAGTGAAAAATTTGCAAAAAGCGGTTCAAGATATGGAGTCGGAAGTAACAGAAAAGGGTGGGTACATTGTAGAATCCAATTTGTATGGTGCAACAGGTGGAGAGGTTAAAAGCGGAACCATTACTGTACGCATTCCTCAAGAGCATTTTCGAACATTCATTCAACTAGTTGAAGAAGGAAGCAGTAAAGTAGTAGAAAGCTCGATTTCCGGACAAGACGTAACAGAAGAGTATGTAGATTTGGAATCGCGTTTGAAGTCGAAACGGGTAGTAGAAGAACGACTACTGGATTTTATGGAGCAAGCGCAAAAAACAGAGGACTTGTTGAAAATATCAAACGACTTAGCGGACGTTCAGGGTGAAATTGAGGAGCTTTTAGGAAGAATGAAGTATTTAGAAAATAAGGTAGATTTGGCAACAGTAACAATCCATATTGTGGAAAGTAATGTAAAGTTATCTGGAATGGATCAGGATGACCTGAATACTTGGGATAAAACGAAACAGCAGTTTTTAAAAAGCATTAATTGGTTACTTACGGCTTTTTCAGGAATCATTATTTTCTTTATTGGTGGTTTGCCTCTGTTTGTTTTGCTGGGTATTGTTTGTTTAATTGTATTTTTTGTTATAAAAAGGTTGAGCCGGAAGAGAAGGAATGAATAGATGAAGTATTAGGGCTATAAAAAAATCAGGTTTTTGCCATACGTTAAGTTGTAGGTGTTAAAGGGTGAAAGAGAATAATAAGAATTACATGAGATGAACAAAGAATAAATGGTCTTAATAATGTTAGTAAAAAACCTTTTCTGCTATGGGATATAAAAAATTTAATAGGGATTTTTATTGTAGTACCAGCAATATCTGTTGTTTTCATTATTGTCTTCATTAATTGGATATTTAGAGGAAGCACTAATGGTTCAAATTTTTCTAGTGCAACACCATGTAAAATATGCGAAAAGAATGTTGAATTTATCCTCTGCTCCACAAGTAAAAGATGCCTTAGGGCTTAATGCTGAACAGACATCATACGAAGGAACGGTCCATTTTATTGAATTTATTCGGGAACAGGAAAAGTTTAAAAAACAATATTCTCGAGTCATTTTGAACGAGGAAAAAAAGTTGATTGGCGTAATAACGCTTAAAGACATTGATTTAACAAATAAAACTTCTCATATTGGCACCTGGATAGGATTTCCTTATTGGGGTAAAGGATATAATCAGCTAGCCAAGAAAGATATTCTTTATGACGCATTTACGAAGTTAGATTTGGAATTTGTATTTGCGGGAGCGAAGAAGTCTAATATGCGATCACAAAGAGCACAAGCAAAACTTCCATATGTAAAAGCAAATGTCGAAAAGGAATTTCCAACAGAATATCAAAAGCTATCATCACGATTAAATGAGCAATGCATATTAAACGTCATAGAGAAAAAAACATTTCTACATTGGTATTCACAGTAAATACCAATGTAAAATGCTGATCCAATAGAATAGGCTTTTGTAAAATTGTCTTGACTAATTTTTTTATCATTGTCCAGTAATCACGGTATAGTTTTATAAACGTTGGGAGACATCGCAACGAATCTTCTATAATAAAAGCGGGGTAATATACCCTTCTATTATTGCCGCTAGTAATATCATTGGTACAATTATTACAAAGAAAACAAAAGATGAATAGGCTAGTAATTGTTTAAAAGAATACATTCCTTCGTATCTTTTCCCAAATAAATGAAGAATTTTTCTAACGATCCATTTATTTATTTTTAATGCTAAAGCTGTTACAATAACAAAAGCGAGTAACTCAAGTACAGCGTGTGGCAGGAACCCCTTTACGATCATAAAGAATAAAGAATCTCCATTTCTGGTTGATAAATGAATGGCATTATATATGTAAAAAATGATACCAATCATAGCGCCATTTTTAAGTAATACAATCAAGTGCAAAAAGGGTACTGGAATGATTGCTAACACTAATATTTGTAAAGGCACTATAATATTATTCATAAATAATCCTTTCGTATGTTCAAACGAAGTTAGCTCCTTATCACTTAAGGTATTCACATTCGAATCGCTAAACAGTTTTTCAGGATCAAAACCTATGATAGTGCATATAAAATAAGTAATAACTATTGTGAATAGGAGCCCAACAGTTAAAAATATACAAGGTTTTATGAGTTTTTTAATGAAATTAGTCAATAAAAACATCCTTTACAATGAATTTTTTGCGCTAAAACTGATTATACATGGATTATTTCTTTTTAGAGTTTACTTTATTAAAATTTTATAATAATCTAGTGCTAAGTATTTGGTGAAATATGAAAAAACTATAGAAGTAGGAGAGGAAGTGGTTGTTTATTTTTATATTGATGTTTATCATGCTCTTATTTGGAGTTATCGGTTTGATTTTTATTAATGGAAAGGGTGCTTCTTTGATTTCAGGTTATAACTCTATGTCAGAGGCAGAGAAAGAGAAATATGATGAAGATGCATTGGCAAAGTTTATGGGGAAAATGATGTTTGCACTCATTTTCAGTATGATATTTTGGTTATTAAGTACTTTGTTAAGTATGGATTGGCTACTTTATGTAGGAATTATCTTGTTTGTAGGGATTGCCATATTTATTGTCGTCTATGCAAATACGGGTGAGAGATTTAGAAAATGAAAAGGAGATGATGAAGCGTCAAGGGAACCAGAATTTGGACTAAAATATAAAAACATGTTTTGGGTTGCTTATTTTCATCTATTTGTAATGTTTATTTTGGTTAAAATAAAAAAGCTTGGAAAGGATCCAAGCAAAAAATAACTATCTGTCTTCAAAACTTTGTCGTTTATTACAAATGTCTAGTACAAATTTTCTTTATGATTTGTATATTCTTTCATACCGGTAGACGATTTTCTAACATATTCTAGTTTTATCGTTTCGTACTTTTTTCTAGCATACTCATTGTTATTTAAATAGTCCCTAAAAAACAACAAATTATTCCAGACCTCTTTTTGATATTCAACCATATGAATAAAATGTGTTTTTTCTTCCAATAGGTCATCACGAAATTTAGCAAAAACAATTTCTTCTTGTCTATGTACTTTCAACCTTAGAAATCCAATTTCTTTTAATCCGTTGACAGTATGATCATCTACATTTTTTAGATCATCCACTGCTACTAAAATATCAATAATCGGTTTTGCTAACATACCGTTTATTGCTGTACTACCAATATGCTCAATAAATCTTTCCTCAATATTCGTCGAATCGATTATTGCTTTTTTTATCTTGTTAAACTCATCATGCCACCAAAGAGCGTGATCAACTAACCTAACTTCATTTTTCCTTAACCCTAATGTCAAGAGTACCCACTCCCTTTTCTTTCTTTATATTGCAAAATAAAATTCTGAACTAATGCATTTTACTGGAAGAAATTTCAATCATCGTTCGGCTTACTCCAGGACTAAAACACTTTTGCCTCAGCCTTTTTCATATTTTAAATTGAGGATAAGTTGTTGTAGATCAGTTGCCATATCATTCAACGCTTTTGATGCACTAACAATAGATGAACTTGATTGAACTTGGTTTGAAATATACAATGAAATTTCATTTAATTCGTTTAAAGAATTTTCATTTGTTTGAACAGCATCTTGAACACTGGCGGCAACTTCCTCTGTTCCGGCAGCAATCTTTTCAGATACAGTAGAAATTTCTTGAATTTCATTCGATACTTCTTCAAACGAGCGTAAAATAGACTGAAATAAATGTTCGATGTTTTGTACTTGTGCTACTCCACTGTTCACTTCTTGTAAACTATTCTCCATTGCATTGGCGGATGTTTTCGTTGAAGTAGTAATGTCCTCCAAAATAGCTTGAATATTTGTTGTAGCTTCACCTGTTTGATTTGCTAATTTTTTCACTTCATTTGCGACAACCGAAAATCCTTTTCCGTGTTCCCCTGCACGAGCCGCTTCAATTGTTGCATTCAGTGCTAAAAGATTTATTTCATCAGCAATATGTGAAATGAGATCAACTATTCCATGAACTGAAGTTGATTTTTCTTCTAGTTCACGGACGGTTGTAACGGAGTTTTTCACAGAATCACTCACAAAATGAATTTGATTGATAGCTTGAGCAACTTCATCACTTCCACGATGCACCTCATTTATTACATTGGATGCTAGCGTGGAAATTTGAATTGATGTATCGGCTATTCGTTGAACACCCGAAGCCATTTCTTCTGTCGATAAAGATGTTTGCTTTGATGCCTCTAATTGTCCTTTTGCTCCTTCTACAATGACATTAGTCGAATTCGTAATTTTATGTGAAACTTCATTTGATTGGTCAGATTCAAATTGCAATTTATTTGCCGAAGTAACGACCTCTTCTGCTGCTATACTTATTTTCTTCGTCAAAGTTGAAAATGAATCAAGCATATCATTGATATTTTTACGAAGATATGTAATTTCATTTTTTCCTTTACTTACTAATCGTTTTGTTAGATCCCCGGCTGAGACATTTTCCATTATATTCATAATATCTTTCATTTGTTTAACCATATAGTTTGTCAATAAATAAGCGACAACACTTACGGCTAACATAGAGATTAGGAGGATACTCGCCGTGACAACTTTTGATTTATTTATAGTAGCAAATATCGCCTTTTCTGGTGCAGAAATATGTAATTGCCATCCCGTTATACCAATTTGTTCAAACGCAATCATATTTTGCTCAAATGATGTATAGCCACTAGTTTTTTCTAATATGGTCTTTTTAAATTGATCCATTTTACTAATAGAATCTGATACAAGTGTACCAATAAGCTCTTTATTTGGATGTGCTAAAATAGTGCCGGTTTTTGATACTAAATATCCATAGCCAGAGTCACCCAAATCGATTGTATTAATTAATTGTACGATTTCATGGGGATCTAAAATAGCTTGAATGATGCCAATAAATTGATTGTTTTTTCCTATGATTGGCACATCTATGATTAAAATATTTTCATTTGTTTTAATATCTTTAACTATATCCGAAATATAGACTTCTTTTGTGTCTTTTGTAAAATGAAAATGATCTTGAGTTGAAATATTTGTCTCCCTCCCTAATGTATCTATCGCATAGCCATCAGCATCTAAATAGGAATACCATTTAACATCTTTATCAACCACACTTAAAATTTGTAGAAGTGGGATGATTTGATCTGTATCTTCCGATTGTAATTCTGGATATGTATCAATTAAACTTTCGATAGAATTTATTTTTTGTAAAAACCAATTATCAATATAGTAAGTATTTATTTCAGTAATCTTTGTTTGTGTATCTTGTACTTGTTTTTCAGTCGCCTTCGTCGTTTGGTTTACGATTAGAATAGAGGCGACAGATAACGGAATAATGGAGATTGCTAATAAAAGAAGAGTAATCTTCGCTTGAACCGAATATAGAAAACGATTTAATAAATTCTTCATTTAACTTCTCTCCTTGGATTTTTATAGGGTTTATACAGCTGATTTTTTTTAAAAAAAAGGAAACGCTTACATCGTTAGGTAATCTTGCTTATTTTTTAACATTATACCACAAATAACTGGTTCTTTAGCATTATGTGAAAAGATGAAGAAATCATCAACTTAAAAGAGGGTAATTTACAATTTTTTATCTACAGTTTTTACTGTCCAATTTGCGAAAAAGATGCCAATAAAAATAAACGCGCCACCAAGCATAACGTACCAATGAATAGGTTCATTCAACAAGATCCATCCAGATAATACGCCGAAAAAGGGTGCTAGAAATAAAAATGCACTCGTTTTTCCGGGGTCACCAATCTGTAGTAAATAAAACCAAATGGCAAATTGGATGATAGAAGCCATAATTGCAAGCCACAATAAAATGACGATCGATATGGTCGTTATTTCAAAAAAAGGCTCTTCAAGGACGAAGCTACTAAAAAATAATATAATGCCCCCAATGAGCATTTGATATGCTGTTAAAACCCACACGTCCATCTTTTCTCCCCATGTTTTAATAAGTAATGTTCCAATCGCCCATGAAACTGCTGACATAAAACCTAAAAGTGTTCCTATTTTAATGGAGACATGAGCTCCGAAAGTAATGAACACTCCAATAAAACCTAGTAAAACTCCAAACCACTGTAATTTGCGATACGTAAATTTTAAAAAAACAGTTCCGAAAATAATCACGAGTAATGGATTGATAAAAGTGAGAATAGAAGATTCACCAGCTGTGATTGTCTTTAAACTGACAAAAATACATCCCATAACACCCGCAGTTTGAAAAAAGCCGATGATACATATTTTTACCCATTCGTTAAGTGAGCTTGGATGTTTTCTTCTTAAGAGCATAACAATTACAGCCATGATGATGCCTGCAATGGAAAATCTTAATGCGACTAATAGAATGGGAGATGAGTAGATTAATCCTATTTTTCCAATTGCAAAAGCAGAGCCCATTAATGAAGTTGTTACAATGACTAAAAGACCATATATGTACTTGTTCATACATACTCCTTTACACGAGCGGAATTTATAAGTTACTCTCATTGTAACGAGTTGTCAGATTATTGTCATCGTAATTGTATGACACTATATTAAAATTTTCTGAATCACGGTTTCCATTTGGGCGCATAAACTATGTTGAAATCGATTAAGAAAAAATGAGGTGTGAAGATGACTAGTAACAAAAAAATGCAAGGAGAATTTACGTATAAACTTAGTAATAATGAACTTTATAAAAAAGATAATGCCAATTACATTAATGCACTCGGTATCGACCAGCTAGCGAGAATAGGCAATGTATATTTATTAGATGTCTTTTTAAGTAAAGGTAATTGTGTAGAATTACATTATCATCCGAATGCTACGGAATTAATTTATTGTATTAGTGGGGAAGCGGAGTTAAGTTTTATAAATATGGATAATAAAGAATGGCAGTCATTCACCATTGAACGAGGAGAGGTTGTAACCATTCCACAAGGTTGGTGGCATTATGTTTGTGCCAAAAAAGATTATACTCATTTACTTGCCATTCATGATACAAATCAATTAGAAACGATATTTGGTTCGGATTTATTCCGGCTTACACCTGATGAAGTATTGGCAAAATTGTATTGTTTGAATGAAGAGAAAGTAGAAGAAGCTTTAAGCCCAATCCATGAAACAGTTGTCATTGGACCTCCAGCAGATTGTGAGATGGAGGTGATGGAGGCAGAAATGCAAAAGGTAGAATCTATAGAACGTATGAATAAAAGCCATCATGAAAAGGGACATATGGAAGAAAGAGAAAATGAGATGCCAAAAATGAATCACACACAAAATATGCAGAGTGTCAGAAGTATGGAAAAAAGAAAGGAAGCGGGAGATGTCAGGCTAAATTGGATGCATGAACGAAATGAAATGCCCCCAATGGGAAATAGTATCGATCAACGGGGTGGGGGAGTAGCTGGAGAAGGACAAAATGATTGGCAAATGCAGCCATTTTTGGATTTTGACAATCAGGCAATTTCACCTTATGGTGGGTATTATGTGCAGCCAATGAATATCTGTCCCGGTTGTTTAGGGTTTTATTCATATTAAAATGAAAGAGGTTGGGATAAAAGTATTTTTATCGAAGAAAAGACGAACTATGACAGTTTTATGACAGCTTTGGAAATATAATTCGCTTTCCACGGGCACGGCCTCAGCTTCTATAGCTCCTCGTTTCGAGTCGCTACAGGGATCTTCGGACTCGTGGGACTGCACTTTCGTTCGTCCCATCGAAGACCATTTGCTGTTCCCGTAGGAGTCTACGTATATTTCCTACGCTTAACTCACATATTGTTCGGCCTTTCTGTTGCTACTTTTGTTTATGTCCCAGCCTCTTATTTCATTCTTGTCTTCGTGCTTTTCTGTGATTCAGTATTCTGCACGGTTGACATTATAAATTTTACTTTATTCCTAATTTTGTTTCTTGTACATATAACTTTTCTAAACTAGCTTTTCTGAATTTTTGGACATATGGAAGGAACAGCGAAATAAACATACCCGTCAAAATAGCATTTAGTAATGTACCGATCCCAATTGCGCCATGAAAGAAAAAAGCGGTAATAACGAGTAAAACATTTATGGCAGCCCTTGAATAAGTAACATTCCAACCTGTTAATTTGGAAACGATAAGCATCGACCGATCCATCGGGTTCGGTGCAACGTTCGACTGTAAATAGATGGCGATTCCAAGTCCCGTAAAAATGATGGCAAAAGAAAGACACATCCACTGGCCGATCCACATTTCAGGAACGATCCAGTGTCGCAAAATAAATAACCAACTATCAATCCCAATTCCAGTAACGAATGATGTAATAAGGGCAAAATATTCTGGGCGTTTTTTTTCGGCTAGCGCATTTCCTAGCACCATAGCGAAACCGACGACAATTTCCCAGCTACCAATTGATAACCCAAATGTTCGGTATAGTCCAACAAGTAGTGCATCAAAGGGAGATGTTCCGAGCATGGATTGAACCGATAAGGCGATTCCCAACGTTAATATGATAAGTCCGACGAGATAAAAGTGTACTCCAGCTCTAAGTAATCTCAAGTAGCATTCCCCCTTTTTATATTGAAAACTTTTGCAAGCGAATTTATCAATCTCTCCTACTATAGCAAACTTGTATAAAATGAACTATTAAATTTACTTATTAGGATAAAGCTTTTAATCCTGTCACACCGACAATAATAATACATAAACTTATGATTCGAAAAATATTTTTTGATTCTCCGAAGACAACCATATTTAAAATAACAGCACCAGCCGTTCCAATGCCGATAAAGACAGTATATGAAACACTTACTAATAAATATTGAAAAGATACATATAAAAAAACGAAAGATCCTGCAAGCCCACCATAATAAAGCAACCAATTAGTAAAGGTACGCTCTTTACTAAATTTACTTAATCCATAGACTCCCACTAACTCTGTTATTGCTGCAAGTCCGACGTATAGCCAACCCATTATGATGAAACCTCCTGTTGTTTTTTGTTAGGTAGATCATCGGCAATTTTAAGTCCAATTACTCCTATTAAAATAAGTCCCATGAAAATAAGTTTTCCCATTGTAATCGAATCATGAAAAATATAAATGTCCATCAATGCTGTCCCAACCGTTCCTGCGGCTGCAAATATTGCATATACTGTCCCTGTTGGTAAACTTTCACAAGCCTTTGTTAAAAAGTGTAAATCTAAAAAGATAAAAACAATTGTAATGATCCACTGCCACCATGTGGTTGCAGTATTAAAGCTATATATCCAAACCAATTCAAACAGACTCGTTAACGCAACATAAATCCATGCTTTGTTCATTTAAGATGCTCCTTCTTAATGTAAATTTCAAGATTGTTGAAGAAAGATTGTTTGTGAGAAAAGAAAAAAACAATAATGACTGACATTCAGTCATTATTAAGGTTTTATTAGACAATCCTACTGTGTAAATGCTACATGATCGTTTGGATTTCCTTAGTCCGACAAATAATTTTCTGGAATCGTCGCATAATCGAAATTCGCAGCGTGCATCATCCTCCAAATCGGCGCACAACCAAAATTCGCATTACATAATGCTCCCAATCAGCACTAACCGATTAGTTTGTTTTCAATGCATTCATCGCAAACTCGTATACATCTCGTTTTTTTAACTGGATCGTTTCTTCATTTTGTTCGTCATATAAATAAGATTGCTCTGCAGCAGTTTCTAATAGGCCTATTAATAAAGTAGCTGTTCGTTTTGCATGCAAATTATCACAGACTTCCCCATTTTGTTGAGCATTTCTTAATAGGCTACTAATTAATTCGTAGTAAGGCTCATATATTGCTTCCCACTCATTTAATTGTTGATTGGAACCTAATCCGACATAAAGTAATGCATAAATTTCTCGATAATTCTCCGTATACTCAAAAACAATTTCAATAAGAATTTGTAATTGTTCGGTGAAAGGAACTTGATTGTCCATTTGCTCATGAAATAGGCTAATCGCTTTTTCAATCATTACTTCTGCAATAGCTGGTATAACAGACAATTTGGAAGGAAAATATAAATAGAAAGTGCCCTGCGCAATGCCAGCCCCTTTTACAATTTCAGAAACAGTCGCTTTTTCAATCCCTTTTTCCTTAAAAACGTTCAATGCCGATAATGTAATCTTTCGTTTTTTATCATCCATTTTAAATTACCTCCCACAGAGTGACTGACTGTCAGTCATTTTATACTATTTTTCATTTTTAGTCAATAGCAGGAGTATTGACTAATCGTCAAGCCTGTTTTTTCTATCAGTTGAAAACAGGCTTGATCTCATCATTTTATTTTTAAATAGTACTTTTCAACTTACTCTCTTTTTCATGTCTTTCGATTGCAAGTTCTATTAATCTTGTAATCAATGAGGAATAGGAAAGACCACTTACTTCCCATAATCGTGGGTACATACTGATTTTTGTAAAACCAGGCAATGTATTAATTTCATTTACATATAAATCACCAGGATCTGTTAGGAAGAAATCAACCCGGCCTAGACCTTCACATTGTAATACTTTAAACGCTTGAATGGACACTTCCTGTACCTTCTCCATCTCTTTATCTGTTAAATCGGCGGGTGCAGCAAGTTCAGCTCCTTTTTCATCAATATATTTAGATTCATACGAATAAAAAGAAGTCTTGGGTAAAATTTCTCCCGGAAGTGATGCAATAGGATGATCATTGCCAAGGACAGAACATTCAATTTCCCTGCCTTGAATCGCTTCTTCAATGATTATTTTGCGATCATATTCAAATGCTAATTGAACCGCCTGAGAAAATTCATCCTCTGTCATTACTTTGCTAACACCAACAGATGACCCTTGATTTGCTGGTTTAATGAATAGGGGAAGACCTAATTTTTCTTGCACCTTTTGAAAATCGATGTCATCTTTTTCCGCACTAGTGTAAACAAGCCAATCCGCAACCTTTATTCCACTACTTTGTAACAATCGTTTGGCAATATCTTTATCCATACATAAGGAAGATCCTAAAACATTTGGCCCAACATATGGTAAGTTGGCTAAACGGAGCATTCCTTGTAAACTTCCGTCTTCCCCTAAAGTGCCGTGAACAATGGGGAAAACAACATCCAATTGTTCTAATATCGCTGTAGAATTTGCTTGGATAAATTGATGTTCATTAGAGCCTGGAACAATTGCTACAGTTTCATTCGATTTGTTTAGTTGAATGAGCTTTGGATTGTCAGCATGTAATAAATAAGAAGAGTGATCATTTAAATGCCAATTTCCTTGCTTATCAATTCCAATTAATGTGACAGTAAATTTTTCTTTATCAATGGCATCAATAATATTTTTAGCAGATTGTAAGGATACTTCGTGTTCAGCAGATTTCCCTCCAAAAATAATTCCGATATTCATTTTACCCATCTTTTCATTTCCTTTCTCAATAACGATAATAACAATATATGCAGTACATTCTTAAAAGAGATATCACTAACTATATCATAAATCATTTTTAATTAAGTGTTACGCATTTTCTTCAAAATCCCGCACTTTTTTAAGAATTTGCGCACTATCTTCAAGAATCCCGCACTTTCTCAAGAATTTCCGCACTTTCTCAAAGATTCCTGCATTTCGAAAACGATTAGCACCTAGTAATGGTCATTTTGGTAATTAGGGAGGTTCACTTTCCTTAGCTAGTTAGTTTATTATTAACTATTTCATATTGGCTTGATTTCCGCTACTTACGTATTAAAAAGCATATGCTCCAGCGCCGTCTCGAACCGTGACAATCAGGACGTCTAGTGCGAGTTTTGCAGACAGAGTGTAATATGCCGATTAATCGTAGGTATAGGATGCTAGGGATCTTAGCCGTCCTCGACCCTTTCATCCACCTTTTTGTGCACATAATTAAAACAAAGCCCCAAATCAATGGTTTCGTGGACATAGACTTTCCGCTTAAAAGACTTAGCGATCATCTAAGTTTTCTAATTAAAATGTTAAAAGTCCCCCTTGTAGTTGACGTTAACGTAAATGATATATTGTATAATAAGAATGAAGAGGTGGTGGTGATGAAACGGATTTCAGAAGTGGCTACAATGTTTGGGGTGACGACACGTACGATTCGTTATTATGAAGAAATTGGGTTATTGAAGCCAAGTCGATCTTCGGCAAAACAGCGTTTATATCCTAAAAGTGAAATAGCGAAATTAAAATTAATTGCACGCGGAAAACGATATGGATTTACGTTAACAGAAATAAAGGAAATGGTTCTTTTATTTGACAAAGACAGAACTGGAAAAAAACAGCTTGAACGGACGATCCAGTATGGGGAAAAGCGGCTCAATGATATTGACGAGCGAGTTGCGGAATTACTACAAATTAAGCGTGAAATAAAAGGTTTAATGAAAGAATTCACTGAAAAGTTAAATAATTTAGAGGGGGAGTCTTACGATGAATAGTTCACTATTATTAACTCGAAATGCAAGGAAGTATCCAGAAGCGGAAGCGGTCATCTGTATGGGAAGAAGAGTTTCATATGAAGAGTTGGATCAATCGGTAAATAGATTGGCTTCGAGTTTAAGAGCAAATGGAGTAGGAGCAAGAGATAGGGTCATTTTATTTTTACCAAATGTATTGGAATTTATCATTAGTTATTTTGCTGTCCAGCGTATTAGTGCTATTGTCGTACCAATCAGTGCGAAACTTACTCTGGAAGAAGTAAAGTACATTGTTGACCACTCAAATGCAAGCGCTATCATTGCGCATGACCTGCTCTTTGACACGGTAAAAGAGTTACAAAAACCCAACCTTAAAATTAAAACAGGTAATGAGCTGAGTGGATGGCTTTCTTTTGAAAATTTACTTGATATGGGTTCAGATCGAGCCATTCATTGTGATTTAACCGAAGACGACGAATCAAGCATCCTCTATACGTCTGGAACAACTGGAAAACCTAAAGGTGTTTTATTTAGTTACCGAAACATTTTAACAGTCGCACAAATGATTTGCGTGGAAATGGAAATGAAACCAGACAGTCGCGTTTTGCTAATGATGCCACTTAGTCACTCCGCACCGTTACATTTATTTTTAATGGGTGGAATGGTCGTTGGAGCAACACTTGTGTTAACACCGACATTTACACCTGATTTATTCATCGATACCGTTGAAAAAGAAAAGACGACTCATTTTTTTGGTGCCCCAGTTGCTTATTTACTAACTGCAAAACAACCGAGACTTCAAGAGGCAGATCTTTCCTCCATGAAATGGTGGATATACGGAGGTGCTGCATTAAGTGCGCCGGAAGTTCACATGATTCAACAAGCATTTCACTCAAACGATTTTGTTTGTGTGTACGGGTTAACAGAGGCTGGACCAAGTGGCTCTCTATTATTAAAAGGAGAACATGATAGTAAACGTGGAAGTATTGGTAAACGAGCACCTCTTCATACAGAAATAAGAATTGTGGATGATACGGGAACGGACGTGGCTATAGACGAAGTGGGGGAAATTATCCTTCGGGGAGAAGGAAATATGCTTGGTTATTATAAAAATGAAACGGCAACCGAAGAAGCTTTTATTGATGATTGGCTAAAGACTGGTGATTTAGCTCGCCAGGATGAGGATGGTTATATTTGGGTCGTTGATCGAAAGGACGATTTAATTATTTCCGGTGGTGTTAATATTTATCCGAAAGAAATTGAAGAAATGATGCTTCAGTTTTCATCGCTCCAAGAAGTTGCCGTTATTGGGGTACCACACGAAGAATGGGGAGAAACAGTAAAAGCTATTTTTTCGGCAACCGAAGAAGTGGATGAAGATGAATTGCGTACGTTTTTACAGCAAAGTCTAGCTAAAAATAAAATTCCCCGAATTTTTCAACAAATAGAAGCACTTCCGCGAAATGCTGCTGGAAAAGTGCTGAAACATCAGTTAAGAGAAAATTACAGCAATGAGGTGATTTAGTGATGAAAAGCAAAGTACGTCCCCAAGTATTAGAAGCAAAGGAAAAAGTGGGACGCCGAAATTTTTTTACAGAAGACGATACATTGCACAAAATTTTAGAAACTAAATTGGGTGGGGAATTTTTACATTTCGCTCAGAATGAACTTACATCTTTTGGTGATTTATGTGCAAACGAAATAGATGAACGGGCAGTTCATACAGACAGAGAAGGAGAGCCGCGGCTTATATCATATGACCGATATGGGGAGGAAGTTTCCCATGTTTGGGTAAATGAAGGATATAAACAGACAGTGAACGAAACGTATGGGCGAGGAATTGTCGGGTATGTGCATAAAGAAATTCCAGACTTGAATCAAAAAGGAAATTATGTGTATAGCTTTGCCCAAGGATACGTATTATCACAGGCAGAAGCAGGGTTTTATTGTCCGGTGACTTTAACATTGGCAACGGCATATTTGCTCGATCATTACGGGAACGACGAAGTGAAGGAGCGTTTTTTACACCATGTTTGTTCAACTGGGGAGGTACCTTTGTATGAAGGGGCCACCTTTTTAACAGAACGTCAAGGTGGATCAGATGTCGGAGCAAATGTAGTGCAAGCTGTAAAAGAAGGAGAACATTACCAGTTATATGGTGAAAAATATTTTGCCTCGAACGCAGGAATGTGCGGCGTTGCCATGGTGCTCGCACGAATGGAGGGTGCTCCAAATGGTACGAGAGGATTAACTTTATTTGCTGTACCGTGGAAAAAGGATGATGGAACATTAAATAATGTCCGGATTCGTCGCCTAAAAGATAAATTAGGTGTTCGTGCTGTTCCATCTGGTGAAGTTGAATTTAATGGGGCTATTGCTTATGTAGTTGGCGATCCTACAAAAGGTTTTTATTATATGATGGAAGCACTTAACTTATCGCGCGTTTCGAATGCGGTTGCGTCTGTTGGAATTATGCGACGTGCCTATATAGAGGCTGTTCATTATGCATCGCGAAGAAATGCGTTTGGCAAACGACTGACTGAATATCCAATGGTTCAGCATACATTAGGAAAGTTAAAGGCGAAATGGCATGCTGAACTCGTCACTGTTTTTGATTTAATTTCTTTATTTGAAAAAGTTTCAAATGGGAAAGCTTCAGAAAGGGAAACAATCCTTAATCGTTTATTTATTGCGATCATGAAAAAAGAAACCGCTGAACAGGCAATTCACTTTTGTCATGAAGCGATTGAAATGCATGGGGGAAATGGGTATATTGAAGACTTTGTTACCCCACGTCTGCTAAGGGATGCGCAAGTTTTAACCGTTTGGGAAGGAACAGCAAATATTCTAGGATTGGAACTAACACGTCTCGTTAATAAATATGATGCTCATCTATTATTTATAGACGAAATGAAAGCACGACTCGATCAGTTACAAGATGGTGATTTAACAGTTATTATACGAATGGAATGGGCTAAATTGAAAGAAGATTTAACACTGTTTTCGAGGTTACATGGTGAGGAGCAAACAATTGAGGCGAAGTGGATGGCAGAACGAATGGCACATTTATATGAAAGTATCGTCGTCTTAGAATGGGCAGAAACGTATGGGGATGACTATTTGAAGCTAGCAAAAGTGTATGTACATGTTACTTGGGGGGAGAGGAAAGTAGGAGATGAAATGGTGACTGTGAAATATTTCCATGATATTGTGTAAAGTGTTTCCGAGTAACTAGTGTGACTTGAAAATAAACGAGGCCGGAATATAACTAAAACGATCAAATCGAATGGTGAATAGATGAAGGCTCCTGGTTGGCTAGAAATGTCACGTTCATGTGATCTACGCTGACACTAGCACGTCCTGTTTGGCGAAGGGGTATCAGTCGCCTTAGGAAGTGCGACATATATTTCTGCGGGTTATATGCAACTGTTATTTTGCGAATCCTATTTGATAAAACCTTTGTTCTAGCTTCATTTTGATATTTTGAATGATGGAAAATAGTGTGAAAAAAGGGTGAGAAAGTATTGTTATCCATTGCCTTAGTTAGTGTAGAAAAATTAGTGCCATGAAATGTTAACGGGGGGAGCAATAGACTCTACTGTAATCAGAGTCACTTTTTTTATCTTAAATCCTCAAGTTTAGTAAATGAATCATATTGGTTAACATCTATTTTTTCCTTTGGTTTTTAATATAGCTCTTGAAACAGCTCGTGGAAACTTACTTAAAATAAGAGTTTCCACGAGTCTATCGTTGTGGCTATCTATCTTTTTTCCTTTTTTCAAGTTTGGACAATATCCAAAGGTAAATAGCAATTCCGCCGTAGGTTATCATTATACTTAGGATAAGTTTTGTTTCATATTTTAGTGACATCAGATGAAGTAAATAATTAGGCAATGTTAACAATGCTACTATAATCATTAGCGTCCAAGATTTTGCCCAAATGGAAACACCTATGATAAATATTGCTGTGATCACGCCGATGATCAAGCTCCCGGTATTGCCAAGATGAATGACAGGAGTGTCAATGACTCTATTTAAGTAGATTAAACCAACAAAAAGAGTCATTGGTAATATCGCTATACCAACTAATATCAATCCCTGTTTTTTGATGGAATGACTATGTGTAGAAATATAGGTAAACCCTATGAAAACAGAAGTGATAAATATTGCACTAATGACAATATGCCCGAAAATTTCCAAGAAAGAATAGGAAAGGTTTCCTTCTAATAAATCTAGGATAATCGTAAATGAAAATGAACCAAAAACAATTAGGCAAATGTATTTGAACCATGTTCGATAGTCAATGATCATTTCATTAGAAACCATCTTCATATATTCTTTCGGTGATTTACCAATAATTTTTTCAATCGATTTTCCGTTTTTTTCTGCTTCTGATAAATGTATTTCTAACTCTTGGACAATATCTTCAATTTCATCCGAATTTTTTCCACTTGAAAATAAGTATATTGTTAAGTTTTCTAAGAAATCTTGGCTATTTTTAGAAAGTTGTAATTCATTCTTCAATCATCTCATCTCCTTTTGTAAACTTTGTATTTGACTCATAATGTAACACTCTGTTGACATTGTTCTGTAGTGTAGTCCAACGTTCCATAAATTCGTTTAATTCCATCTCACCCTTAGTTGTCAGTGAGTAATATTTTCTTTTTGGTCCAGCCGTTGATTTTTTTAATGTTGATGTAACTAATTCTTCCCTTTGCATCCGCATTAATAAAGGATAAATTGTCCCTTCACTAAAGGACTTAAAACCATAATTGCCCAATTTTTCTGCCAATTCATATCCATACACTTCTTTATTTTTTATAATGGCAAGCAAACAGCCATCAATTATACCCTTTAGCATTTGTGTTGATGACAAGTCTTTCACCCCTTTCTAACTAACTTGCAATACAAGGTATATGAATATAAAATATCTTGTATTACAAGTTATTTATCAGTATAACTTTGTTAGTCTTGTAATGCAAGGTAAAGTTTGAAATGAGTCCAAACAGGAAAATTCCACACGATAATCCGAATACCTTAAGTCTTATGTTTTGTTTTATTTGCTTATGATTTTTGAAAGTTATTTATGTAACTTACTTCTTAATCGATCGGTCATGAATTGTACTTAATATGTAATATGTTTGCATAGATTGAAATAGTTCACCATGTTATAATGATTGTGTATAATTGATATATTCACGTCTAAAGAGGTGCAGTTCATTGAATATTTCTACTGACTGTAAAATGGAGAAACAAAGTATGCGAACGATATTAACTGATATTAAATCTCTCGTAAAAGGAATTGTATTAATTGCAAATGTCTTACCTATATTGAGTGGATATTGGTTGGCATTATTTTTTACAAATGCTTCATTCTTAGATTATTGGGACAAGTTTTTGTATATGACGATTGGTGGAACCCTTCTAATGGCTGGAGCACTTATCTTAAATAACTGGTATGAAGTCGACCTTGACCGGGAAATGAAACGGACGCAACAACGCCCAACTGTAACAGGAAACTTTTCGTTAAAAACAGTATTAACAATGGGAATTATTAGTTCATTATTAGGTCTGGGAATGTTATTGTTCACGACTCTTGAAGCGTTTGTTTATGGGTTTTTAGGTTGGTTTACGTATGTCGTATTATATACCTTTTGGTCAAAAAGAAGGTATACGTTAAACACAGTAATTGGTAGTATCTCTGGTGCATTTACGCCACTTATTGGTTGGGCGACCGTTACATCAGCCTATCATATTGTACCAATTATTTTGTTCATTATTATGTTTATCTGGCAAATCCCACATACTTTTGCAATCGCAATGAGAAGATATGAAGAATATAAAGCAGCAAACGTACCGATGTTACCAGTCGTATACGGTTTCGACATGACTAAAAGACAATCAGCGGTTTATGTCGCCTGTTTACTTCCGTTACCATTATTCCTTACATCGCTCGGTACACCTTTTGTTATGATTACTTCCATATTAAATATAGTATGGTTAGTTATTGCCATTCGAGGCTTATTTAAAAAAGATGATATAAAATATGCAAATTCAATGTTTTACTATTCATTAACGTATCTTACTATCGTGTTTGGTATGATGATTATTATCACTTTACCGATATTTCAATAAGAGTTTGAGGCCCAACTATTGGGTCTTTTTTTATCGATAAAATGAATAATATGGGAGAAAAAAACAGATAAATTATTTCAAGGTCCTGCAATTCCTTTTTATTTTTTCTTAACTGCTTTATACTAAAATTAACTAACGTATGAGAAGGGAATCAGCCATATGGAGCTTATTTATGAAGGTAAAACAAAAGATGTCTATCGGTTAGACGATGGTACTATACAATTAAAATTTAAAGATGATGTCACTGGTGAAGATGGTGTGTTTGATCCAGGGGCAAACACGGTCGGCTTAACAGTAGAGGGTGCAGGAAAATCGGGTCTCCGAATGACTACCTATTTTTTTGAAAAATTACAACAAAAAAATATCCCTACCCATTATATTGAATCAAATCTAGAAGATGTGACAATGACAGTGAAAGATGCGCAAATGTTCGGCAATGGACTGGAAGTTATTTGTCGCTTTCGAGCAGTTGGAAGCTTTTATCGTCGCTATGGAGCTTATTGTGAAGAGGGACAAGCTTTAGATGGATTTGTCGAGGTAACGATTAAAGATGACGAGCGTGGGGATCCACCCATTTCAAAAGATGCACTTGCTGCATTAAATATTGTTACGAAAGAAGAATATGTACAATTAAAACAATTAACGAAACAAATTTCTGAAATAGTAAAAATAGAGTTAGCCCAAAAAAACCTACAATTATACGATATAAAACTTGAGTTTGGCCGTGATAAAGCGACAAATGAAATGATATTGATAGACGAAATTTCAGGTGGTAATATGCGTGTATATGATGAGAATGGTGACTATATCGAGCCACTCAAACTGGAAAAAAGATTATTTAACGATTCACTATAAATAAATATCGAAACATCTATTTATCAAAAGGCTTAAAGGGAGGTGAGGAAGATGGATTCATCCATTGTACAACATTTATTTAATAACTTATATCAATTATTTCCTAATACAAGTTCCATTGCTATAGCAGATTTGGATAAATTTATTTATTATAAACCGAGTTTAGATATCGATTTGAAAATTAAACCGGGTGATACAATTCATTCAGAAACAGTCACATATAAAGCGATAACAACAAAAAAACGAGTGAAGGAATATAAAGGAGATACTATTTTTGGTGTTTCTTATTACGCAATATCTCAACCAATCATGATGCAAAAAAAGATAGTCGGTGCAATGACAGCCATCTTTCCTCGGGAACCTAGAGGCTTATCTATCCCTTATTTAACAGTAAGGACATCAGACCGCTGGGTTCCGATCCATTTTGAAAATATTATTTTTATGGAGGCACAAAATAGAAAGACGAACGTTACTTCTGAAAACCGAAACGGAACACATCGATATAACTTAACAGAGCTGGAAATAATTTTACCAAATAACATCTTTATCCGGTGCCACAGATCATATATAATTAATTTACATCAAATAAGAGAGGTGCATCCTGACTCTCATTCGACCTTTATTTTAATTATGTCTGACCAATCTCGAGTTCCAGTTAGTCAAAGTTATTCAAAACAATTAAGGAATATTTTGGGTTTTTAGTAGGGGGTTTTTTCAAAAAGGTAAATGTATTTAATGTATGAAAAATTGTAGTTCAGTAGAATTTAAAGCCCTTTCATGCATAAGGACATGAATAATCGTTGAATTATTGATAGAATAGAAACAAAATGTATAATATTTTAAGAGGTGATTTTATTGGGTATTGATTTAAGCCAATTCATAAGAAATAAAGCATTTTTAGACAAAGTGGTTTCAGCTGAGGAAGCTGCTTCTTGGATTAAAGATGGAATGAATTTAGGGATGAGTGGATTTACATTATTCGGAGAGCCAAAGGAGTTTCCACTTGCACTTTCTGAACGTGGAAAAAAAGAGGATTTTAAAGTTAATTTGTACACTGGAGCATCATTAGGTCCAACTGCCGATCAATCGATGGCGGAAGCTGGAATCATTAATCTACGTGTTCCATATCAAGGAAACCCAGTTATGCGTGGTAAGATCAATAATGGTGAAATGTTTTATATTGATCAACATTTATCACATGTGGCTGAAGAAGTGCGTAAAGGAACTTTAGGAAAAATTGATTACGCTATCATCGAGGCAGCTGCAATTACAGAAGATGGGCTTATTATTCCAACTGGTTCAGTGGGTAATTCACCAATTTTCGTGCAAGAAGCGGAAAATGTCATTATTGAGTTGAACACGACTGCACCGAAAGAATATGAAGGATTACATGATATTGTTGTCTTAGAAGAGCAAGGGAAGCGCCGTGAGATTCCAATGTATTCTGTTGGAGAAAGAATTGGAGAAGTTGGAATTAAAGTAGATCCTGCTAAAGTGAAAGGAATTGTTTTATCTGAGCAGCCTGATATTCCTTCTCCTTTATTTGAACCAAATGAAGAGACACAACAAATTGCTAATAACTTATTAGACTTTTTTGCTGGCGAAGTAGAAGCAGGTCGTTTATCAGAGTCTTTAGCGCCACTTCAGTCTGGAGTTGGATCAGTAGCAAACGCTGTTCTAAATGGAATGAAAGACTCACAGTTTAAAGATATCGAAGTTTACTCAGAAGTATTACAAGATGGTATTTTTGATTTGATTGATGCAGGAGTAGTTAAATTTGCGTCTGCAACTGCATTTTCTCTTTCAAAGAAGCGTGTCGAATCACTAGGAGAAGATTTAGCAAAATATAAAGATAAAATTGTTTTCAGACCACAAGAAATTTCGAATCACCCGGAGCTAATTCGACGTTTAGGTGTCATTTCGTTTAACACGCCGATCGAAGTGGATATTTACGGGAATGTAAACTCAACTCATGTGAGTGGAACACGTGTGATGAACGGAATTGGTGGATCTGGTGACTTTGCACGTAATGCAAGAATTACAACATTTGTAACTTCATCACTTGCAAAAGGAGGAGCCATTTCTACAATCGTTCCATTTGTTTCCCACGTTGACCATACAGAACATGATGTAGATGTCATCGTAACAGAACAAGGTTATGCAGATATTCGTGGACTTGCTCCAATTCAAAGAGCAGAGAAAATTATCGAAAACTGTGCACACCCTCAGTATAAGCAACAATTAAGAGATTATTTAGAAGAAGCAAAAGCAAAAGTCGGTGGCCATACACCACATATGTTAGACAAAGCTTTCTCATGGCATACAAACTTGAAAGAAAACGGTACAATGCTGCTGGGAGAAAAAGTAACAAAATAATGATTGTTTAATCTTTTGAAATGAGGCGGACATCAAATTATTTTTGGTGTCCGCTTTTTTTCTAACCACTTATAGCAGACTGTTTTTTCTCATTTCTCCACTTTCCTTTTTTGGTTATTCCTCTTTTAAATGTTAAAAAATAAAAACACACTCACGTGGCAATAAGCTAAAGTAAATGCGTTTAAAATTCCTATCATCTTATAAATAACTTCATTTTATTTTTCATTTTCCTGTCAACATATTCTTTTACTTCGTTTGTAGTATTGTTTTCCAAGTACATACTCTTCGCCAGTACTCGTAACATTTTAGCAACATCATCTTTTCTGTGGTTATCCAAGAGGGGCAAATGCTTTAAAACTAATTTTTTCGAGCTTAATGGATTTAAAAAAGGTTTTACTTCCTTAACTTCCATAGCCACATCTAAAGATAACCTTGCTGTTTCTTGACGATATTCTGTTCCGCCATTTTTATGGTACTCATATTCCTGCCTTAATTTATTCACGAAATCTTCAAATGATAAATTTTCGTTAAGCACCTTATTCATTCTGAACAACTCCTTTATGTTCAGTTTTAACCCTTTTTTTAATTATTCCTTTTTATTCAAAAATGCGATTTAAATGATGTACATTCAAATTAAGGTTTGATGGATTTAAAAGGTATTGCTTATATTCTTCCACCATTGACATTAACCTATCTTTGTTACAATACTCAAGTATTGAGGTGTTTTCTAAATCACTCAAATCTTTTCCACGTGTTGAAAAAATTTTGCTACAGGCAAGCAATTCAAGATTAGGAAGGAAAACACGTATAGCTTCAAATCCTACCTCAATTTCAAAATGAGAATTCTGATCATCTAAATCTTCTAATGGTGGAACTTCCATTATCCCACCCACAATTTCAATATTTACTTTCTTTAATTGTTCAGTAAAAACTTTCCTATCGGACACATTAATTATGTTGATATCAACATCCATTGTAGGTCTGAAAATTCCACCATTCAACTCGATTAAAGTTAATAATGCTGATCCATCTAACATAACTAGATCTGCTGAAACATTTTCTTCTTTACAGTAATAATCGAGTGTATTTAAGTTTTTTAAAATATCTCCTTGTTCCAAAATTTCTTTTGAAAAATCATGCAAACCCTCCTTGTATAGTATGTTTAGGGCTTAGAGTTTAGGAGAATTTCCAGTTGCTTTGGACAACCAAAAAGAACCTAAATCAATTTCCAAAATTAATTCTGCTTTAAATGGTTGAGTAGCTTTTTGTTTATTAATAAGTAACGATTAATTACTACTTTTAATATTCATTAAATATTGCTTGTATATCGTCCATTTTATTATATTTTAACATACATAACATGAGTAAGATTCGTGCTTTTTGCGGTAATAAATTATCTCCACTAATAAAATGATATTTTTCATATGGATCAATTGGCATGACACGACCATTTCCAACTCGGCTACTTCTTACAACAAAAATCCCCGATTCTGTCGCTTTTTGTAAAGCATTCATTTCACTTGGAGAAACGAGACCTGCTCCTGTACCCGCGGTAACAATTCCCCGATAATATCCGCCTTCGATAAGATGTTCAATTAACTGTCCAGTTGCACCTGCATAGGAGTAAATGATTTCTACGTTATCGAACTTATCAAATTGTAAAGTTGCAAACTCAGAGTGAATCGTATGTTTTTTTGTTGGCTGTCTATAAAAATGTACCTTTTGATCTGGATCGATGAATCCAAGGTAACCGACCTGCCCTGATTGAAATGCTTCTAACCGATATGTATTTGTTTTTGTCACTTCGCGTGCACTGCTGATTTCATCATTCAAAACGACGAGCACCCCTCGGTTGATAGCTTCATCACTTGCAGCGACACGAATCGCTTGGAGTAAATTTAAATGGGCATCTGAGCTTAATGCAGTAAAAGGGCGTTGTGCTCCGACAAAAACAATTGGTTTATCAGATGGAACTGTAAGATGTAAAAAGTAAGCTGTTTCTTCCAGTGTATTTGTACCATGTGTAATGACAACACCGTCAAAATTTTCTTCTAGTAAACATTTTGTTACCTTATTCCGTAACTGAATCCAATGGTCTGCATTTACTTCCGTGCTGCTAACTTGTAAAAATGATTCAAAAGAAACGTTAGCAACATTTTCTATTTCAGGGATTGCTTTTAAAAAATCACTTCCCGTATACTCTCCGGATTGATAATCTTTTAAATCTAAGCGATTTTTTCCATGTGCGGAAATAGTTCCACCCATCTCAATAACTTTTATTTTTTTCATCGTTCTCCTCCGAATAAGATGATCATGATTAAAGTATAAGGAAAGTTTTGCTTAAAAGCCAAAAAAGCTAGGTGATATCTTCATTTCCGCACTTGATTTTTCTCGAAAGAATTAAATAAGACTAACCTATAAAAACTGTTTTCAGTTAAAAAATGAAAATAAAAACGCGTGAAATCAAGATTTCCAAATCAGATTTCATGCGTTTTATTCATAAAAGAGTTTTGCCCCAGCCTCAATGCGTATTTTTATTTCGCTGTTCGATAGTTATTTTTTAATACATTATTTAAAGCTACTTCGTGAGCATCAACTGTTCTATCAATATCTTCTAATGTATGGGCGATGGACATGGAGTAGCGATTTAGCGGTTTTAAATAAACACCTAAATGTAATAGTTCTTGATCAATTGCTTCACGAAAAGCAGTATTAGCCTGCCACATATCACGATAGTTTTTAATCGGCTCAGTTGTAAAAATAATATTAAAAATGCTTCCCATTCCAATTGTTTTCATTTCAATATGATAAGAGGCATAAAGTTTTTCCAAACGTGACCGCAAATGTTTCGTATGAGAAAATAATACGTTTAATAAATTCCCTTCTTCTAAAAGGCGAATCGTTTCTAAACCAGCAGCTAAAACGATCGGGTGTCCGTTGTATGTTCCGCTATGAAAGACAACATCACGCGTTTTGTCACTGTCGCCTCCAACCGCGAATACATCCCCTTTTGCGTTGGCTGCACTTTGCATCATCAATTCTTTTTTACCACCGACTGCTCCGACTGGGAAGCCGCCACCTAATACTTTTCCAAGTGCCGTAATATCTGGTTCGACACCATATACGCTTTGGGCTCCACCTAAGGCGACTCTAAAACCTGTTTTTACTTCATCAAAAATTAGTACAATTCCCAATTCATCTGTTAGCTTTTTTAAGCCGTGAATGAATTCTTTTTTAGCTGGAATAAATCCTCCTTGCACAGGTTCTAAAATAACTGCAGCTAATTCGTCTTTATGTTCACGTAGAATTGTTTCTGTTGCCTCTAAATCATTAAAAGGTAAAACGATCGTATTGTCTGTTTCATCAGAAGGAATTCCACTCGATTCTGTCACAGGAGTAGGTTGTTTTGCATGACCAGCACTGTCCGGACTTGGATTGACGCTGACGAGTACTTGATTAATTCCGCCGTGGTAATGACCTTCGAACTTTGCTATTTTGGACTTTTTTGTATATGCAACCGCTAGACGTATAGCAAGTAGTATTGCTTCTGTCCCAGAATTTGTATATCTAATTTGTTCCATACTTGGATATAACTCAATTAACTTTTTAGCCATCTTTATTTCAAGCTCATGCGGTGTTCCGAAGATAATTGTTCCTGTATCATTCATTTGCTTCATGGCCGCTTGCATGATCTGTGGATGTCCATGCCCTGTAATTAATGCACCATAGCATAAGGAGTAATCAATGTATTCCATGTTATCAACATCGATGAGTTTACTGCCCCTACCCTCTTTCATAAAAATAGGGAAAGGCGCAAAATGTTTAATATTAGCAGTTACCCCTCCTGGAATGACTACTTCAGCATCTTGGAACATTTTTGAAGATGCCTCTTTACTGTAGGTAGAAACTTCATCTGACACACTAACCATTTTGTATCTCCTCGCATTTTTTATTTACAAGTGATTCTTCACTCACTTGCAAAAGATAAACTATCTTAGTTCTTATCATTAGTATATGCGAGGAAAAATATTAATGCAACATTTATTTCATAATTGTTTTTAAAATGAATTATTGATTTCATAAAATCTTAGTTTTCCTCATTGTTTTTATAAAATACGTCATATCGATCCCATAATTGTTCAAAATTCTCCAATCTTTCTTTCATATTGATTCGCTCTACATTTCCTATATATGCAATTAACGTATTGATGACACTAAGAGGTGCGACGAAAGAGTCTAAAAATGATTTCATATTACTTGATGCAAAAAGTGCAATATTAGCATAAGCGGTTATTGGGGAGGAGAAATGGTCGGTTAGTGCAATAATTGTTGCCTTTTTCTCAGCTGCATAAGAAACGACATCAAGTGTACTTTTTGTGTAACGTGCATAACTAATACCGATCACGACATCATTCTCATTTACATGATGAATTTGATCGAATGCTGCTTCTGTCGTGTGCACTAATTCACTTTTTCCAAAAATAATATTAAAATAATATTGTAAAAATGTCCCTAAAGAAAGCGCGCTTCGATTGGCAATAATATATATTCTTTCCGCATCTAAAATATAATTGGCTGCTCGTTCAAAATCTTCTACATTTAAATGTTGCATCGTCGTTTGGATGTTTTTAATATCTTCATTGAAATTATCATAAATAGCTTTTTCTGTTTCACTGTAAAAAGAATGAGACATGTTGAGTCGCTCGACGGTGTTCAATTGCTTTTCAATGGAAGATGCTAATTGTTTTTGTAAATCGTTATAACCCGAATAGCCTAAAAATGTTGCAAAACGGACGACAGTTGCTTCACTCACTCCAGTCATTTTCGCTAATTTCGCACCGGTAATAAATGGGATGGAATGAGGGTTTTCCAAAATATAATCTGCAATTTTATGTTGTGATTTACTCATTTTATCTCGAGAGCCACTGATGATTTTATAAATTGTCGGATTTGCCATTTATTTATCTCCTTTCTCTATTGCTTTTATCCAACGTAAAATGTCTTGATACACTTCCTCTTTATTGACTTCGTTTAAAACTTCGTGGCGGGCATTTTCATAAAGTTTGAAAGAAATATTGTCAATTCCATGTTGAATATATTGGTCATATACTTCTTGTACGCCTTTTCCATCATCCCCAACTGGATCCATATCACCAGCAATAAGAAAAATGGGTAAATCACTGGGTGTTTTTTTAACTTCTGAATCCCGGTGGATCGTTTCCATACCGCTTATTAAATCAATAAATAGACCCGTCGTACAGACAAATCCACATTTATCGTCTGCTATATACTCATCTACAACAGCGTGATCTCGACTTAAAAAATCAAATTTCGTTCTAGCCGGTGCAAACTTTTTATTATAATTGCCAAACGTTAATTTATCCATTAGTGGGCTCGGTGTTCGTGGACCTTTTCTTCTGCGATCCCATTTTGCAAGGCGAAGGCCAATTTTGCCAAGCATTCCTTTATCTCCACCTGTACCGGATAAAATAATGCCATTTACATCATTGGGATACACTTGAACATATCTTCTCGTTAAAAACGATCCCATACTATGACCTAAAATAATCAATGGCAGATGACGATAATCCTTTTTAATCATAGCCGATAACTGGTTCATATCTGAAACAACTCGTTCAAAGCCATTACTTTCCGCAAAAAAACCTTTATCATCGGGGGCTGTAATTGAATTACCGTGCCCACGATGATCATTTCCATACACGATAAAACCATTGTCCACCATAAAGGCACAAAAATCTTCATACCGCAATATATGCTCGGCCATTCCATGTGCAATTTGAATCACACCTCGTAATTCCATCTTTTCTTCCGGTTCCCAACAATAGGCATTTATTTTCACATCGTCTTCTGAATAGAAATAAAATTGAGTACGTTTCAATTGTATTCACCCTTTATACAATATTTTACTCCTTTATTAAATGTACCATAATTCATTTCATAATAATAAAGAAATAAAACCATAACTTTATTCATGTCTATGCATATTATATGTATAAAATAATCATCATGTATGAATGAATAGTCTTAATTCATCATGAGTTAATTGTTTAAAACTTTTTTAAAAATTTATAAATATACTATTGATTTTATTTTTATACAGTTTATAATAGAATTTATTACTAAACAGGAGTGGATGAATAATGAAAGTAGCAATTATAGGAGCAACTGGTTATGGAGGAGCAGAATTAGTACGAATTTTGCACCGACATCCGCGTGTATCCATTCACTCTGTTCATGCATCCAGTTCGCAAGGAGAACCATTGTCAAACAGTTTTCCGCATATGCAAACGATCGTACATGATCAATTACAATCTGTCGATCTTCAAAAAATCGCTGCGGAAGTTGATCTTGTTTTCACTGCAACACCATCAGGGGTGGCAAAAGAGCTTGCTCCCGCATTGTTAGCTGAAGGTGTAAAGGTAATTGATTTATCAGGAGATTTTCGCATGAACGATCGTGAAATATATAAAAAATGGTACGGAATCGATGCGGCTGATGAAAAATTACTTAATAACGCGGTGTATGGACTAACCGAATGGATCGATGTGGATTTATCCGAAGCCAATCTAATAGCAAACCCCGGATGTTATCCTACATCAGTACTTTTAGGGTTAGCACCGCTCGTAATGAATCAAAAAGTAGACGAAAATACAATTATAGTTGACGCTAAAACAGGAGTAAGTGGCGCAGGAAAAGGTTTCTCTGCAGCTACACACTTTGCTGAAACAAATGATAATTTTAAAATATATAAAGTGAATCAGCACCAACATACACCAGAAATCGAGCAAATGTTACAGGTTTGGAATAGTCAAACAGGTGCCATCACATTTACGACACATTTGGCCCCAATGACGAGGGGGATTATGGCAACGATGTATGCAACAGCGACCGAAAAAACATCGACGAAAGAACTGTTAGATCTATTTAAAGAAAGTTATCACGATAAGTATTTTGTACGAATTCGAAAAGAGGGAGAATTTCCAAGTACAAAAGAAGTGTACGGATCGAACTTTTGTGATATTTCACTAGCTTATGATGAGCGCACAAATCGAATTACAGTCGTCTCGGTTATCGACAATCTTGTAAAAGGGGCTTCAGGTCAAGCGGTACAAAATATGAATAAAATGCTCGGCATTGATGAGAAGACAGGAATTGACTTTATGCCGGTATTTCCATAAAGGGGAATCATCATGATTGAAAAAATAAACGTAAAACAGATTGATCAAGGGTCAATCGTCACTCCTAAAGGGTTTCAAGTAGCAGGACTCCATTCAGGAGTAAAAAGAAAACGAAATGATTTAGGTGTTTTATATTGTGAGAAACCTGCAAATGTAGCGGCAGTATATACATTAAACAAAATTCAAGCTGCTCCAATTCATGTAACGAAAGAAAGTATCGAACAGGAAAATAAAATTCAAGCAGTCATCATCAACAGTGGAAATGCGAACGCTTGTACAGGGGAACAAGGACGAAAAGATGCGTATACGATGCGAAATGTAACAGCTGAAAAGTTCCAAGTCCCTGAACATTATATTGCAGTCGCCTCTACTGGAATTATCGGTCTTGAAATGCCGATGGATAAAATCGTTCCCCACATTGAGAAATTAGAAGTAGGAGTATCGGATACACATGCTGCACAGTTTGGGGAATCGATTTTAACGACTGATACTTTTTCGAAAGCAACTTGCTTTGAAGCAGAAATTGATGGAAAAAAAGTAAGTATGGCAGGTGTGGCAAAAGGGTCTGGAATGATAGAGCCAAATATGGGGACGATGCTCGGTTTTATTACGACAGACGTCAATATTGAATCAGACGTTTTACAGACAGCTTTAAAGGAAGTAGTTGACCAAACCTTTAATTGCATAACAGTTGACGGGGATACTTCAACGAACGATATGGTCATTGTGTTAGCAAGTGACCTAGCGGGAAATGAACCATTAACCCCTAATCATCAAGATTGGGCAGCATTTATCGAACTTTTAACAAAAACATGTGAAGATTTAGCGAAACAAATTGCTAGAGACGGAGAAGGAGCAACGAAGTTAATTGAAGTAGAAGTAAAAGGAGCTGCTTCAAATGAAGATGCCCAAAAGGTAGCAAAATCCATCGTAGGCTCTTCATTGGTAAAAACGGCCGTCTTTGGAACAGATGCTAATTGGGGCAGAATTATAGCGGCGATCGGTTATAGCGGAGCTGATGTTAATCCTGAAACGATTGATATGGCTATCGGACCTATGACTTTATTAAAAAACAGTCAGCCAACAGGATTTTCAGAAGAGGAAGCAACGAACTATTTACAAAATGAGACGATTGAGATAAACGTTCATTTAAATATGGACGAAGGAATAGGGAAAGCTTGGGGTTGTGATCTTACGTATGATTACGTAAGAATTAATGCAAGTTACCGCTCGTGAAAGGAGTATATTCGTGGAAGAAATTATCGTTTTAAAGTGTGGTGGAAGTTCTGTCAATGATTTATCGGATGATTTTTTCGATAATTTAAAAGCATTACAAAAGGCTGGTATGAAGCCTGTCATTGTCCATGGTGGAGGACCAGCGATTAAAGAAATGCTAGAAACATTAGCGATCGAATTTGAGTTTGTTGATGGACTGCGGAGAACGACCGAACAAATGATGGATATCGTAGAAATGGTTTTATCAGGGAATGTGAATCCAGCATTGTCACGACGTGTGAATGAAGCGGGAATAAAAGCAATTGGTATTTCAGGCTCCGATATGAATTTATTACAAGCAACCCCAATTGATTATGAACGGTATGGTCTTGTCGGTGAAGTAAGTAATATCAATGTCGATTTCATCTATGAGTTGCTAGCACGTAATATTGTTCCAGTTATATCACCAGTTGCTATCGGAACAGATTTAAACAGATACAATGTTAATGCAGATACGGCGGCAGGTGCTGTTGCCTCTGCTTTAGGTGCAAAACAATTATTATTTGTGACAGATGTTCCAGGAATTTTGCAAGACGGTACATTGCTGGAGGAAGTAACGACAGAGGAAATAGAAGCATTCATAGCTGATGGTACGATCTTTGGAGGGATGATCCCTAAAGTGAAAGCGGCGATGAAAGGTTTAACGAGTAATATTGAAAAAGTGATGATTGTGAATGGAAAACAATCCGAACTTAAAAATACGACAACACTTGCTGGAACAACGATTACAAAGAAAATGAAGATCAAGGCGTAAAAAGATCTTCTTAAAAATAAAAACAGGAGATGTTTAGACATGGCATTATTTCCAACATACAATCGTTTTGATTTATCTGTAAAGACTGCATCTGGAACGATTGTGGAAGATGTAAGTGGTAAGAAATATATTGATTTTGGAACCGGAATCGGTGTGTGTAATTTAGGCCACCGCCATCCCGAAGTGCAAAAAGCAATAGAAGAACAACTGAATAAATATTGGCATGTGTCTAATTTATATAAGAATCCAATTCAAGAAGATGTTGCTAAGGTCATTACGGAAAATAGCGCTTGTGACAATGTGTTTTTTTGTAATAGTGGGGCCGAAGCGAATGAGGCAGCAATTAAACTTGCTCGAAAAGTAACTGGGAAAGATAAGATTATTACATTTAATCAATCATTTCACGGTCGTACTTTTGCAACGATGGCTGCAACTGGTCAAGAAAAAGTGAAAACTGGCTTTGGGCCAATGTTAGAGTCTTTTACGTATGCGACATTTAACGATATTGAATCCGTTAAAAAAGCAATCGATGGAAAAACAGCTGCCATCATGTTAGAAGTAGTGCAAGGAGAAGGCGGAGTTATTCCGGCGAATGAAGATTTCATTGTGGATGTCCAACAGTTATGTAAAGACCAAAATATTTTATTAATCGTTGATGAAATTCAAACAGGAATCGGGCGAACGGGGAAAAAATTCGGGTTTGAACATTATGGATTGGAACCAGATATTTTTACGCTTGCCAAAGGTTTAGGGAACGGCCTTCCTGTTGGAGCCATGGTTGCTAAAAAAGAATATGCAGCTGATTTCGGCCCAGGAACGCATGGTTCAACGTTTGGAGGAAATCCACTTGCAATGGCAGCAGCAAAAGCAGTTTTAAGAGTCGTTTTTAATGATTCATTTTTACAAGAAATTGCTATAAAGGCAGATTATTTACGATCGAAATTAGAAAGTGAAATAAAACCTCTCCCGACCGTCAAAGAAATCCGTCAAAAAGGATTGATGGTTGGAATCGAATGTCAGGAAAATGCAGGATCATACGTTCCACTATTAATGGAAAAAGGTGTACTCGTACTTAATGCTGGGCAAAATGTTATCCGACTTTTACCACCACTAACGACGACGACAGAAGAAATGGATCAAGTTATTTCACTGATAAAGGAAACATTAGAAGAGGTGAAATAATCTTTCGCCTGAAATAAATGAGTTTTAATAATTGAGGAGGCAACTTGGATGCCCAAGGATAAGCAAATAAAAAAGGTGTTAGTAATTGGATCAGGTCCAATTGTCATTGGGCAAGCAGCTGAGTTTGACTATGCAGGAACGCAAGCATGTTTGACCTTAAAAGAAGAAGGCTGTGCAGTTATTTTAATTAACAATAATCCTGCTACGATTATGACTGATGAGAATGTAGCAGATAAAGTATATTTTGAACCATTAACTGTTCAAAACATCGAGAAAATAATCAAAAAAGAACAGCCAGATGGAATATTGGCAACAGTAAGTGGCCAAACAGGTTTGAATTTGGCTTTTGACTTACAAGAGCAACAAATAATAGAAAAATATAACTTAACCGTGTTAGGTACTCCAATCGATTCAATTATGCAAGGGGAAGACCGAAATAAATTTAGAAATCTAATGAAAAAAATTGAGGAACCAATCCCTGAAAGTGCTATTGTTGACAAACTAGAAGATGCCCTTATCTTTAGTAAAGAAGTAGGATTTCCAATTATCGTAAGACCTGCCTACACGTTAGGTGGTTCAGGCGGTGGGATTGCAACGGATGAAAATGATTTTATCAAGTTTGTTACTCGTGGACTTCGGGCAAGTCCAATTAGTCAATGTTTAATTGAAAAAAGCATCGCTGGTTGGAAAGAAATTGAGTTTGAAGTGATTCGTGATAAGGCTAATACGGCTGTTGTTGTTTGCCATATGGAAAATATCGATCCGGTTGGAGTTCATACAGGAGATTCGATTGTCGTTGCACCAGTACAAACATTATCACCAAATGAACTTGAGATGCTTCGTAAAGCCTCTTTGAAAATAGTAAAAGAGCTAGGCATTATCGGTGCTTGTAATGTTCAACTAGCATTTGAACCACAAACGAAGGAATATATTATCATTGAAGTAAATCCGCGAGTAAGTCGCTCAAGTGCATTAGCATCAAAGGCAACAGGGTATCCAATTGCTAAAATAGCAACAAAATTAAGCCTTGGCTACACATTGTCAGAAATAAATTATGACAAAGCAAATGAAACATTAGCAACCTTTGAACCGACATTAGATTATGTCGTTGTTAAATTCCCTTGCTGGCCATTTGAAAAGTTAACGACCGCCGACCGTAGTCTTGGCACTCAAATGAAAGCAACAGGGGAAGTAATGGCGATTGAAAAAACAGTTGCAGCAGGACTACAAAAAGCAGTACGTTCACTTGAACTAGAAGTGGATGGGCTGTCGCTGATTTATTTACAGACGATGGATACTACCCAACTGAAAAAATTAGTTGATCACACGGATGATCGTCGTTTCTTTGCATTACTTGAATTGATGCGACGTGGTGTTGATCTTGAAACACTTCAAAAGGCTACGAAAATTGACACGTTTTTCTTATCAGAGATGGCATCACTCGTAAAATTAGAATTAGAAGCGAAACAAAGCACAATTGATTGTGTGACGATTAAACAAATGGTTGCTTTAAAGCAAGCAGGTTTTACGGATAGTTGGCTTGCCAAAACGTGGAATTGCTCCATACAGGATGTACAAGAAAAACAGCATGAATTCAATGTTTTTCCGATATATGAAATGATTGATGCATTTTCAGAATCAAACGAAGACCAAGCTGGATATTATTATGCAACTTGGAATGCGCACAAACAATCCGTAACAATGAAAGAGAAGAAGGAAAAAGTATTAATGATTGGCTCTGGACCAATTCGGATTGGTCAAGGAGTTGAATTTGATTATTGTTCTGTACAAGGAATTAAATCATTACAAAAATATGGCTATGAAACCATTTTAATTAATAATAATCCTGCAACAGTAAGTACGGATTATGAACTTGCAGATAAATTGTATTTTGAACCAATTACTGCTGAGGATGTTTTACATGTAATGAAATATGAGCAAATCGATCAAGCAATTGTTCAGTTTGGTGGGCAGACAGCGATTAACTTAGTGAAAGAACTCGAAGTAGCTGGAGTGAAGTTACTTGGATCAAATATGGATACAATTGACACATTAGAAGATCGTGATCGTTTTTATCAATATTTACAAAAAATTGCTGTTCCTCATATTCCAGGTTTAATTGCAACATCTGAAGCTGATTTAAAAGCGAAATCAGAAAAAATTGGTTTTCCTTTATTAATTAGACCTTCCTATGTCATCGGCGGAAAAGGAATGGAAATTATTGAATCGGAAAAACGTTTAGAAAAATATATAGCAAATAATTTAAATGCCACATCATCTTATCCAATTTTAATCGATGCTTATTACCCAGGAAAAGAAGTGGAAGTTGATGTCGTTACAGATGGAAAAAATATTTTCATACCAGCTATTTTTGAACATATTGAAAAAGCTGGTGTTCACTCAGGCGACAGTATGGCAGTTACACCACCAATTTCATTGGATAAAGCGGTGAAAAAACAAATTGTCGACTATGCAGAACGTGTTGCAAAAGGAATTGACTTTAAAGGGATATTTAATATTCAGTTCGTTATTTACAATGATACGTTGTATGTGCTTGAAGTAAATCCACGTGCATCAAGAACCGTGCCAGTTATTAGTAAAGTTGCTGGTGTAAATATGATTGAACTTGCTACAGGAACATTGCTTGGTAAATCATTGAGTTCGTTATGTGGAAATGTAAAACTGTTACCTGAAAATGATTTTTATACAGTAAAAGCGCCGGTATTCTCAACAGCAAAATTACCTGGTGTCGACCCAATCTTAGTGCCTGAAATGAAATCAACTGGTGAATTAATCGCTATGTCCAAAACATTGTCGGGTAGTTTCAAAAAAGCATTCTTATGGAATGAACAGTTGAAAAATGCTTATGAAAAAAAGGAGAAAGAAATCTATATCGCTACAAATAATACGAACTTTCTCCAAGTGCAAGAACGTTTAGCACAGCTTGGGATTAAGACGAAATATGTGGACGATTTCGGTAAGAATGTAGCGTTTGAACGACTGGAAGAGTGGATGAAATCGGATCATGCATTTGCTATCTATAGTGCTGAGGCAACTAGTGATGAACGTGAAAGAGCATTGGAATTTAATTTAATCGTTATGACTGCTGAAGAGACGGTACGCGCATTTTCAATGATGACAAAAGAACCATTAGAAGTTATCGCCATTCAACAGTTAGAACTAGCATACGAGAAGGAAGTGGTGTTACAATGAATCACCCCACAGTGGTACAACAGATGAAAAATAAACTACAAGGAAAAGACTTTTTACGTATAGGTGATTTTACGAAAGAAGAATTAATGGATTTAATTGAATTTGCAATCAAATTAAAAAACATGCAAAAACTAGGGGAGCCACACCGTTATTTAGAAGGGAAAACGTTGGCGATGATTTTTGAAAAATCTTCTACGCGGACACGTGTCTCTTTTGAAACAGGCATGTTCCAGCTTGGTGGTGCGGCACAGTTCCTTAGTTCAAGTGATATGCAATTAGGAAATGGAGAAACAATTGCCGATACAGCAAAAGTATTATCCCGTTATGTGGATGCGATCATGATTCGGACATTTGGCCATGATATTGTTGTAGAAATGGCAGAAAATGCGACTGTTCCAGTTATTAACGGATTAACAGACGACGCCCACCCGTGTCAAGTGCTTGCAGATTTAATGACGATATATGAGAAAAAAGGGTCGTTTGACGGATTGAAATTTGCCTTTGTCGGAGATGGAAACAATATGTCCCAGTCATTATTAATGGGTTGTGCGATCATGGGCATCGACTGTTATATTGCAGTACCTGAAGGAAATGAAGTAAAACAGAGTGTGTTAAAACAAGCGCAGGAAAAAGCGAAATTATCTGGTTCATCTGTTGTGCAAACGTACGATCCACATGAAGCGGTAAAAGGTGTCGATATTATTTATACAGACGTTTGGGCAAGTATGGGCTGGGAAGGCGATAAAGAAGAACGCCTTAAACTCTTTGCTGACTATCAAGTCAACGAAGCACTCGTTGCAGGAGCAAAAGATGATTATTTATTTATGCATTGTCTCCCTGCCATCCGTGGAGAAGAAGTTGCCGCAGAAGTCATTGATGGTGCCAATTCTGTCGTTTTCGATCAGGCAGAAAATCGACTCCATGCTCAGAAAGCAGTCCTAGCTTCCATTGTCTAATAGTAAATAGCCACTATCTGAAAGGATAGTGGCTTTTTCCGCACTTCGTTCAAACTTTCCGCACTTCGTTCAAACTTTCCGCACTTCGTTCAAACTTTCCGCACTTCGTTCAAACTTTCCGCACTTCGTTCAAACTTTCCGACCAACTGGCTCAATTATTTTTGAAAATGAAAAAACTGCCGATAGTGGCAGTTTACTTAATTACTTCCAACTTTAACGGTCCAGCCAAATGGATCTTCCACTTTTCCATACTGTATTCCTGTTAATGTATCATATAATTTTTTAGAAATCTCACCAGTTTTTCCATCATTTATGATTAAATCTTTTTCTTCCCAAGTTAATTGTCCGATTGGAGAAATGACGGCTGCTGTTCCTGTACCGAATGCTTCTTCTAATGTTCCACTTTCATATGCTTCTGCAATTTCTGCCATAGCAATTCTCCGTTCAACAACCGGTAAGCCCCAATGTTTAAGTAATTGGATGACAGAATCCCGAGTAACACCTTGTAAAATACTTCCGTTCAATGCTGGTGTAATAATTTCCCCGTTTATTTTGAAAAAGACGTTCATACTTCCAACTTCTTCAATATACTTTTTCTCTACACCATCTAGCCACAGAACTTGCGCAAAACCATCTTTACTAACGACTTCTTGCGCCATTAAACTCGCTGCATAGTTTCCAGCAGTTTTTGCCTCACCTGTACCACCTAAAACAGCACGAACATATTGATTTTCAACGGCAATTTTAACTGGGTTAATTCCTTCTTTATAATAAGCGCCGACCGGCGATAAAATAATCATAAGTTTATATTGTTTGGATGGGGCGACGCCAAGATATGGTTCTGTTGCAATAATGAAAGGTCGGATATATAAAGATGTCCCTTCCTCTGTTGGAATCCAATCTTTTTCGATTTCCACTAGTTGTTTCAATGCTTCTAGAGCAAATTGTTCATCAATATGTGGGATGCAAAGTCGGTCATTTGAATGATTTAGACGCTCAAAGTTTTTCTCTGGACGAAATAATTGTACTTCTCCACCTTCTGTAATGTATGCTTTAAGCCCTTCAAATACAGTTTGCCCGTAATGAAAAATGATGGCAGCAGGATCAAGAGTCAACGATTGGTATGGAACAATGCGTGGATCGTACCAACCTTCACCTTCCTTATAGTCCATCAAAAACATATGATCAGTAAAAATTGTTCCAAAGTCTAAATGCGCTCCGTTTGGCTTCGCTTTTAAGGTTTCAGCGAGTTCCACTTTAATTGTCTGTACCTTCATTGTCCTATCTCCTTCAGTCATAATATGAACATTTTCTTTCTCTATTATAACTGATATAGCCTCATTTGTGTGTAAAAGTAAATGAAAACAAACGTATTTTTGGATCATTATTCTCCTTAAAGGTAGAGGGTAAAGAAAAAAATATTGAAACACATAGCTTTCTTACATAGTTCCGCTATCAACATGTTAATAGCCATCCCTTTTCTATTTCAGCAAAAATCTAAGTGATGAGTGAGTATTAAGGCATGAAATACATATTTGTGCTGACCTTATCTTACTAGGTGATGTCCTATTTCAGGTGAAGTTTAATTCTATTTTACTATGGGGTATTTTTCCATTATCGTCCTTTTTAATACATCTTTACCAAACCCTATTCCTCATGAAAGTACATGAAAAAAATGGTATTGTAATTTAAACTTAACAGATTAAGCATATTACTGGAAAAGGCTAATAAAAAATGTGATTGTCTAGATATTATATTTTGGATTAAATGAGTATTTGTGAGCTGAATTAGATGAAAATGCATAAATATGTTTTCTGGTTTTGGAAGACTAAGAGGCACTAGTCTGTAAATATATGACTATTTCAATCGTAAAAGGATGTGAAACATTGAATATATTAGAGTTTATATTCGGTAAAAAGACCGAAGCAGAAAGGAAAAGAGATGAGTATCATACATTACATCAGAAACTAGTAAAGGTGTTGGAAGACCATGACAGAAAAGTAAAGGACGCGGCAAGCACATATGATAGTTATCGTTATTCCATGCCATTTCTATCCTCCTTAAAAGTGCCATCAAGTGAATTTAGTGAAAAACGGATCGAAATAAATGAAAAATTGAACAACGTTTTTGATACGGACAAAGAAAAAAGATTAGATGTAAAGATTGCAATCGATCGTGCTTATGGAAGATATGAGTATTACCGAAATTTGGCCATTACCGAAGCACAAAATTACGAAAAAGAAAAAGAGCGAGAAAGAGAAAGAAGAAGGAATAAAAATTAAGAAGCGAAGGAGTGTATGAACGTGGACGTAATCATTGATAGCAAAAAGTTGGCAGAAGCAAAACAAATTGCCTCCAACATAGAAACAAGTATTAAAAGAACGGAAATGTATTGTGGGACATTAGTATCTACTGTTGCATCATCTTCATGGAAGGGAAAAAGTCGGGACGCTTTTCTCTCTTATATCGAAATTATTGAAGGGTATCATAAAGATTTAACTTCCGCCGTTCAACTACAAACGCAAGCTTTAAATAATCTCGAACGTTATATAAATGAGTTTTCCAAAGATAATCGTGTTAGTAGGATACGAAACCTATGATGAAAACTGAAGAAACTTTCCATGTAACAGAACTATTTTTACTTGCAGCTGCCTTTGACGGGGAAATGATTTTTGGCTTACCCGATAAAAAAGCGTATCAATTAATGGGAGATGAAATATTCAAAGAGGCAAATGATCAATTAATAAAAAAAGGAATTTTAACCCCAGAAGGAAAGATGACAAAAGGTGGATTCTACGCTGTTCGTGCATTGGAACTATATTATAACAGTAAAAAATATGTACGCATCCAAAATATGATGTTCGGTTTTCAAGAAAAAGACGAAGACGAGCTTATTATGTTAATGGAAATGGAAGATGGTACTTATTACAGATTGTACATGATTTCAAAAGCACTTGTACTAACATTGTTAAGTGACCGTTTTCCATTCATTTTAAGGGAACCGCAGGAAGATGAAAAAGAGTTTTTACAAAAAGAGGTTTCCTCGGCAATGAAAGAAAAGTTAGTACAGTTTGAACCTGGTGATGACTTTATGAATCTAGAATTCTTCCACTTGCAGGAAGAACAAAGAGTGAGAGAAAGCCAAGGATTCAATTTCCGGGGCGAAGATAAAACAACTCCTACTAGTGAAAAAAGTGTAGCGCAAGAGAGTTCCGGGATCGAAGCAGAAGAGCCCTTCTATCAACTAAATATTGCCTACGAGCAATGGTTTGTCTTTCCAAAAGGAGATCAATTATTTATGGTCGATCCGATGGAAAATAGCTATTACCGAGCAAGCCAATATTGGTTTTTAAAAATATTATTCGAGCAAATGGATTTCCCATATAAGGAGGCAAGCGTAAATGACTAGAGCACATATGATTGCTGATGGTGGCGGAGGGGCGGCAAAAATTGAAATAAGTGTTGATGATATTACCCTTATTTTCAAGCAGATAGAGTCGATTTTAAATGAATTTGAAACGACGATTGTGCCTAATGTAGAGCAATTAAAGGGCTGTCACTTTTACACATCTGGGAAGGCACAAAAAGCGATGGATGTGTTTCAAGAGGCAAATGAAAAAACGATGGAAGTTTACACTCATTATAGTAGGGCATCCACCTTAGTAATTGAAACATTAAATAAGATGATTGAAATGGACGAAGCGATCGCAATGCAAATATTTGAAGGATTGGATATGATATAATGGATGTTAACTATATCACGTCGGATTGGGAAAAAGCGAAGCAGTCGGTCGGGTCATTAATTGGCAATGGTTGGGGAAGAGGCATGTTTGATGACTTAAGAAAGCTTACCAACAATTTGGAAGATGTGGAGTCACTCATCCGAAAATATGATAGTGATGGGTATATTTCTTTTCACCATACAAGCCAAGAGAAAAAGTACCAACAATTATTTAATGATTATCAAGAACTTCATCGCTTTACGAAGCAAGTTGGCGGTATTGTCGATGATGTGATTGACCAACGCTTTTACGAAGATATGGACGCCTTTGTTGAAGCGATGCGCAATTTACGAATAGAAGAATACACGACAGAAAACCGTATTGATGCAACGACAATTATTCATACGCATCATGCGCCAGGTGGAAGTGTTGAACTACCAAAGGATGAAATCACGTTAAATGATCTCTTTGATGGCGATAATTTTTATGCGAATCAAATAAAGCTCGAGTATAAACAAGTAAAGGAAATGAATCCAGATCAGGAGTTTTCTTTGGAAGATTACCAGCTAGCCGCCTTAAATACCCATGCTTTTGAATATGAATCGATTAAAGATCAACAGTATAATAAAGAATTTTGGGCGGGGCTTGCCGCGTTAGTCGTGATCGTCGGTGCAACTCTCATTTTTCCGCCTGCGGGTATTGCACTCGGCGTCATTTATGGTACATTAGAAATAACATCTGCGGTTTCTGGGAAAGATTGGGTTTCCGGAAGAGAGTTAGGAACAGGTGAACGATGGTCTCGCGGATTGTTAGCGCCACTTGACATTATTCCGGGAGTCGGCGGTGCGAAGAAGTTAGTTACAGCAGGTCGTGTGAATCGTCTTCATACTCTAACAGACATCGGCATCCAAACGAAGAAGTTTGGCACTTCGATTAAAAACACTATTGGAAATACGGTGGACATAGCGAGAACAGAAGGATTGAAGCGACTGAATCAGGCGAAGGAATTTGTGAAGACCCAAGCAAAGCTTCAAATAGATGATGTAAAACTCGTTATAAAGACTGCAAACGATAAGGCAAATGAATTTGCTGAATGGGCAGGGAGTTTACTCTTTCGACAAGATAATGTCGCCATGCAAGGTGCTGGTGGTGGACATGTGCATCTGGGGAAAAGTGAAAATATAGTAAAGTTTTCGGGAAATGGTGGTACTGCTGGTAGCAATATAGAAGAAGTTTCTAATATTAAAAATCCTTCTGGTGCAAGGTATGGTAATAGAAGAATTCCTGATGATTTATATGATGAATTACGAAAAGACACACCTACTCCTGAATTGCGCAATAAGGTAAATGAGGGAATTGAGTTACCTATGGCTGATCCCGCTATACCTGGTAAAGAAGTTACCAAAAGATTGGAAGCAGATCATATTGTTTCAATGGACAAAATAGCAAAAATGGAAGGATTTGAAAAGCTAACAAGGGAGGAACAATTGTATATACTTAACTACGAAGAAAACTTTATAGGGTTAAGTAGGACTGCAAATGCATCAAAAGGGCCAAAATCATTTGAGGAATGGACTATATATAAAAAAGAAGGAATTCCAATTAATCCAAACTTTAGAGAAAAGATGATAAAGATAGAGAAGAATTTAGAGGTGCAGTTGCAACAAATGATTGATGATATATTGAAAGGTAGGAAGTAAATATGATGAATGAAGAAAAACTAGAATTTTTAAATAAATATACTCTAGATAAAAATATCCAGATTGAATTAGTTGAATTAGAAAATATTAATGAAATATTTATTCCTGACTATTGGATTAAACTTTTTTCAGAGAATAGTAATGAGGAAAGAATTCAAATGATAATCAATCACTGGGAGGAAATTCTAGGCTTCGAAATGCGAAATACGATATCATATTTTAAAGAATATTTAATAGATGTTGAATTAATGAAGATTGCAAACAAGCATTTTATACTATATTCATTACAGAGTTCGTCTACTGATACAGTTTTATTTTACTGTGGCGGAAACCCTTTAGAGAAAAATTTTGATGAACAAACCGAACTAAAAAAGGACTGGAAAAAGATCCCGAAAAAACTAAGGCAATTTTATGAAGAAATTCACGATGGATTTTACTATTTCCCAAGTAGAAGCATGGGATTAGATGCAATCGAAAATATTACCTATTTAGACGAATTCGAATGGAGCGTTATTGAAGATTTAGATAAAGAAATAATGATTAATATTGAAACATCATATGGGTTCTTTAGTAACGGTGTAGGGAAGTTTGTTGTGATAGATGTTGATAATAGTAGGGATGACCAGGCGGTATTATGGTCAAATGGTTCATTACCTAGGTACAACCTAAATTTTTGGGATATTGTAGATGAGTGGACAGTGATTGGATTTAACTAAGGTGATAAAGGATGTTAAAAACTTAAAATCATTTTTTCGAAGTTATAGTGAGAACTATAAGACATATTAGAAGCATTTTTAATGTATGATGATTTTATAAGAGAGTTAATAAAATTATATAATGAACAGTAATAGAACATTCTGAGAATCTATACCTTGATAAGGGCATTTTAGCTAACCCTTTCAAGGTATTTATTTTTAATGAATAATTGAATCACAACTTATAAAGCGCATTTTATTGAATTTAAAGTCAGAAGTTGAAAATAAACCATTTTGATTGAACAATGGAGCAGTCGGTCGGGTCATTAATTGGCAATGGTTGGGGAAGAGGCATGTTTGATGGCTTAAGAAAGCTTACCAACAATTTGGAAGATGTGGAGTCACTCATCCGAAAATATGATAGTGACGGGTATATTTCTTTTCACCATACAAGCCAAGAGAAAAAGTACCAACAATTATTTAACGATTATCAAGAACTTCATCGCTTTACGAAGCAAGTTGGCGGAATTGTCGATGATGTGATTGACCAACGCTTTTACGAAGATATGGACGCCTTTGTTGAAGCGATGCGCAATTTACGAATAGAAGAATACACGACAGAAAAT
>NZ_QJJQ01000004.1:192779-243774 GCF_003201975.1 Pseudogracilibacillus auburnensis
ATTGTCGATGATGTGATTGACCAACGCTTTTACGAAGATATGGACGCCTTTGTTGAAGCGATGCGCAATTTACGAATAGAAGAATACACGACAGAAAATCGGATTGATGCAACAACAATCATCAACACACACCATGCGCCAGGTGGGAGTGTCGAACTGCCAAAAGATGAAATCACGTTAAATGATCTTTTTGCTGGCGATAATTTTTATGCCAATCAAATAAAGCTTGAGTATCAACAAGTAAAGGAAATGAATCCAGATCAGGAGTTTTCACTCGAAGATTATCAACTTGCTGCCTTAAATACCCATGCTTTTGAATATGAATCGATTAAAGATCAACAGTGAACTATGGTCGATTTATGGTTTTAATTATCTAATAACTTCATATTTCACCACAAAAAAAGGAAAGCAACTTTAATAGTTTACTTTCCTTAGAGTATCATAATTTACCATTTTTTGAGAACAGTGTTAATCAAGAATGGTTACTTCAACAGTTTTTACGCCCCAATTCATTGCTTTGGCTTCTGTTGGTACATGAACATCAATTTTCTTTCCTTTGATTGCTCCACCAGTGTCACCAGCAATCGCTTTACCGTATCCTTCGACATATACTTCAGTACCTAAAGGAATGACGCTTGGATCTACCGCGATTACTTTCTTATCAGGATTATTAGTCAAATCAATTCCTGTTGCTGTTACCCCAGAACAACCCTCACATTTCGCAGTATAAGCAGTTGCCGTTACCGTAATTGTTTTAGCTGCTGGATCTTGCTTGCCTTCGTTTGATTCCTTTGCTGCTTTTACTTTATTGTTCTGCTTTTTTTCTACTTTAGCGTTGTTATTCTCTTTTGATGGATGATTTATTTTCAATTCTTGTCCGATTCTAATAGTAGTGTTAGAAAGATTGTTCCAATCCATTAGTTTATTAACACTTACATTATATTCTTCACCAATCTCACTTAATGTATCGCCTTTTTTAACTGTATATGATTTTTTTGACGATTCTTCTTGTGTAATGGTTATATGTTGACCTGGATGGATTATGGTAGAATCCAATTCGTTGATTTCAATTAAACTTTGGACCGAAGTATCATACTTTTGCGCAATACTCCAAAGACTTTCTTTTTCTTGCACTTTATGCTCTTCTGCTGAAACATTAATTGCAGCTGACACTGTAAAGATAACACTGAATGTTGTAAAAGCTACTACTAATTTTTTCAAATGTAAGTCCCTCCTTAATTACTAACAGAGACTATCGTAGCATACAAGAAAAGATCTTTCAGTAACAGGTGAATTAAGAGTGTATTACACGATTTGTCTTATTTTGATCCTATATTACAAAGAGAGTTTCATTGTAATAACAGCACAAAGTTAAATTAAAATACATCGATTCGCTCCACTTCATTTTATGCAATCAATATTTATCAAAAAGCATCTCGCATCGCATATTAAATTAAATTGGTTATGTCTCTTTATGCAAGGTCATGGTCGTTTGATACAATAACTGAACGATTTTCTTAATATTCTCTTTTTTTACCGTCCCAAAGCCAACGATAATCGTAATATTGTTTTCTTTTTTTAATGGATTAATCATAAATCTTCGGATCGTGTACAATTCAATTTCGTTTTTTTCTGCATCTTTTTCTATATCTTCGTACGATTTTTTCGTAGTAAATCGTGCAATAAAATGTAATCCTGCTAACGTATCGTAAATATGAACCTTCGATTGAAATGCTTTTTTTATCTCTGAAATAAGCTCGCTACGTATATCATCATAATAATTTGTCATTCTTTTCATATGGCGATCATAACTACCTGATTCAATAAAATATTTCAGTGTGAGCAACGATAATGTATTATTTTCTGGTATTAAATGTCCAAACTTTTTTCTGTAAGGGATGACTAAGTTTTTAGGTAATACCATATAACTTATTCGTAAACTTGGTAACAAAGATTTTGAAAAACTGCCGATATAAACGACACTTTCATTTCTATCTAGATTATGTAGGGAAGGAATATGGTCTGTTTTATATTTAAATTCACTATCATAATCGTCTTCAATTATATATCGATTAAATCCTTTTGCGGCCCAGTTTAGTAATTCCGTTCTGCGGGATACGGGCATAATAATGCCAGTTGGAAATTGATGTGATGGTGTGACGAACACAATGTTGGAGTCTGTCTTTTTTAATTCTTCAATAGATATCCCTTTTTCATCCAATTTAATCGGATTTAAATCAATACCTAAATGTTCTAGTTGATTGTAAAGTCGAGTATAACCTGGGTCTTCAACACCTAATGAGATTGGATCGATATCTTTTAAAATATTTAATAACTGTTCAATTAAAGGCTGAGTACCAACACCTAAAACGATTTGCTCTGGTTCACATATGACATCGCGATATTTTTTTATTAATTTTGCAATCGTCTTTCTAACTGTAAGTAGGCCTTGTCTTTCCATTATTCTCGATAATTCCCACTTATGATTTTTGAAGGCATATTGTTCACTTTTTCTCCATTCACTATATGGAAATAATGCTATATTCGTATCCATATGCGATAGCGAATATTTAAATTGTACATGCCTTTTTGGTTCGGCTAATATTTCACTCCATTCGGGATTGATTTTTGCTTCTCTTAACAACTTCGGAATATCTTCCACGTAATAGCCACTTCTTTCAATGGCATAAATGTATCCTTCAGCAATTAATTGTTCATAAGTAGCCGTCACGGTGTTTACACTCGTTTTTAATTGAGTTGCCAATTGTCTTTTTGATGGTAATTTTTCATGTTTTTGGATTTTTCGAGATAAGATTAGATCTTTTATTTCAACGTATAACGCTTTGTATAAGAAAGTTTCGTTATGATTTTTATTTAATTGGATTTGAATCAACGCTCTTCCCTCCTTATTTGGTACCATATTTTTTCGGTTTTGGTACTTAAAATGATATCAGATGTATGGTATATTGTAAAAATAAATAGGATCTTTTGACTATTATTACGTACAGCCTAATCAGATATTAAATGTAAGCGCTAAGGAATAATTTGTTTTATATGTATATTTAATAGGGATTATATAGTAATCCGTGGTATAGGCGGATGAAGTATTTTTCACATGCGTAATAAATATAAAAAATCACTATAAGGAGGTGGAACGTTAAAAGATCATATTTTTTCAATAAAAGGAAAGTGTTTAAAACTATTTGGAGGGAACGTAATGAAAAATATATATATGCTGTTAAGCATTATACTTATTGTTTTTGTAGTTGCGGGTTGTAGTAGTTCTGAAGAAAAAGAAAATACGGAAAGTAATAGCAGTGCAAAAGCACTAATTGCATCAAGTGGATATCCTCATACAGACGGTTCTGTTGAAACGTTCTCAGTACCTTTACTAGAAAAGGTAATGGAAAAAACAGACGAAGTTGAGTTCAATATTTTTACTGGTGGAGAGCTTTTTAGTGCGGATGAGTCACTTGATGCATTAAATTCTACATCGATTGATATTGAAATGGTTTTATCACCTACTTTAGATCAGAAACGATTTCCATATTCAAGTGTTGTCGGACTCCCTTTATTAAAATCCGATGCTAGTGTAGCTGCTAAAGCAATTCAAAAAATGGTTGAAAGTGATGTTGAAATTGCTGATGGGAAAACATATTACGAATTAGAGTTTGCAGATAAAGACTTATTTGTTCTGCCAATTCATCCAACAGAGACATATTTAATTTCAACTGTTGATGAAAAGTTAGATTCTGTAGATAAATTTAATAAATCGATCAGAATTAGAGCAAGTTCAAATGTACATGAAACATTTATTAATGAGTTAGGATTAACACCTGTCGCATTACCGGCACCAGATATTTACGATAGTCTCAGTAGAAATGCAATCGATGGTGTCATGCTCAATATTCCTGATTGGCCACCGTACGGAGTAGATGAATTAACGAACTATACGTTAAGTGGAGTAAGTTTAGGACATTTCCCTGTATTTTTTGCGATGAACCAAGATACTTGGGACTCTTTTTCTGACGACGTACAAAATATCTTTAAAGAAGAAGCAAATGAGTTGATTCAATCTGGACCTGAAACATATAAACAACAAATAGAGGAAATATTACCTAATTATAATGGAGAACTAATTGAATTTGATTCTTTAGATAAAGAGGTACAAGATAAAATTAATACAGCTATTTTAAACACATGGAATAGTTGGATTAAAGACTTGGAAGATAGAGGTTTTGCAGGAAAAGAAGTAGCTCTACTTTGGAGAGACTTAATTGTTGAGTCAGGTGGAGAAGTGCCTCAAGAAATTTTAGATATGGAATAATAAATTTCTGAATGATTAAAGTTCTTTAGTTTTAAATAGTTGAACCGATTGTAGCAGGCATACATGCTTGGCTTATAATCGGTTTCCTATCATGTTATTCATTTTCTACAAACACTTATTGAAAAACATCACTCTGTAGTTGCTCAATATGTAAAAAATAGAACGGGGGAGTTAGATGTCAGTAGATATAATTGTTGTCCTCTGTTTTCTTTTATTAATTTATTTGTTACTTGTAGGACAATATATTAGTTCGATTTTTTTATCTGTCGGTTTAATAGGGATATTTATGCTAGGAGGTATGCAGCAACTAAACGGATTTCTACAGAGCGATTCATTCGCACAAGTTGCTAGCTTCTCATTAACTACCATACCGCTATATATATTAATGGCAGAGCTAATTATGGGTACGAAAATAGTGGAAGATCTCTATGGTCTTGCTTTTAGGATTTCAAAAGGACGTAAAGGACCTCTAGGTGTGATTACAATTGTTATTGGAGGTTTATTAGGTTCAGTCTCTGGTTCCAGTTCCGCAACGTCTGCTTCTATGGCGAAAATCACATTACCTGAGCTGCGTAAAAGAGGATTTAGTGATACTTTTTCAGGTGCGATTGTTGCTGTTGCCGGCTCTCTTTCATCGATTATTCCGCCAAGTGTTATGATAATCATTTACGGTGTGGCAGCGCGTATATCAATTGGGGAACTGTTTATCGGTTCATTAGTTCCGGGAATTTTAATGATTATCGTGTTTTCGATTATTCTTTTATTGTATTTAAAATTCACGGGAGAAGGCAAGGTACATGAAGTGGATATTCCAGAAGATAACACACCGACTTCGAGATATATCATCGCGATTTTTATGGGTGCATTAATGGCAATTTCCATCTTTGGTGGAATATTTGCTGGTATATTTACACCTACAGAAGCTGGAGCAGTAGGCGCATTTTTAGCTTTCATCATGGCTTTAATTATGAAGAAGGTTAATTTTGAATATATCAAGACGGCACTCTCTGAAACGACGAAAATTACTGTAATGACCATTTTTATCGTCATTGGTGCTTCGTTATTCGGGCGTTTTATTTCATTGTCACTCATTCCAAGGAAGATCATTAATCTTTTAGAACCTTTACAAAGTACACCTTATTTAATTATTATTATCCTTTTAATTTTCTATTTTATCTTGTTTATGTTTATCGACAATATTGCAGTCTTACTGATGACTGTTCCGATTGTCATGCCAATTACGGAAACATTAGATGTAGATCCTTTATGGTTCGGTGTCATGGTATTAGTATCGTGTACGATTGGTTTAATTACGCCGCCTGTTGGGACAAACGTATTTATCGTTGGAAGTACAACTGGTATTTCTATTGAAGGTATCTTTAAAATTACGTTTGTTTTCTCCATCATAACAACAATTGTCGTTGTTGGGTTGCTTATTATTTTCCCTGAATTAATCACATGGCTGCCAAGTATAATGTCGAAGTAGTTTTGAATTATTGGAGGTGTGCATATGAGAAATTTAAAGAGAGTGAATCATTTATTACAGGAATTTGGTGGGAGAATAAGCGGTATTGCGATACTTTCAATGATGTTCGTTATTGTAATAGATGTATTTTTGCGAAATGTGTTTAAAACTCCTATTCCAGGGTCTTATGTGATCATTGAGAACTTTTTAATGCCGATTGCTATTTTCCCAGCACTAGGCTATGTATATATGAAAAATGTATTACCGAGATTAAGTGAATTTGTTGAAAGGACGCCAAATTGGTTCCAAAAGTATAATAAATTATTACTACTAATCATGGATATTGTCGTCTTCGGTTTATTAACGTATTATACGTTTCTTTATTTTTTAAATGGGTTTCAGCAAGGGATGGAAATACCTATCGCGACAAAGTTTGTTGCCATTTGGCCAGTCTATTTTTTCGTCCCGTTAGGATATTTTTTCGTTTTACTTGAAGTGTTAATTAGATTTGGAGAAGAAATTAAATTACTTGTAAATCGTAATGCAAATGTTTAAAACAGAGCAATGATTTGGAGGAATAAAAGTTGAAATATATAAAAACAGCACAAACAGAACAAAATAATCAAGCTACAGAAGTTGAGTCCATTGTAAAAGGTATTATTGAAGATATTAAAACAAACGGTGATGAAGCCTTAAAAAAATATGAAGTTAAATTTGGAAAATCAGATCGCGCTTTCCGAGTGTCAGAAGAGGAAATAGAAAACTGTTTAAATACGATCGATCCTGAACAGAAAGCGTTAATTGATACAGTTGTTGAGCGTATTAGTGCTTTCGCTGAAACACAGTATAAGCATTTAACACCATTTGAAACACAATTCGGTGATGGAATCACAATGGGTCAACGCATTGTTCCGATTGAAACAGTTGGAGCTTATATTCCAGGAGGAAGATTCCCGTTACTCTCATCAGGTCCAATGGTTGTCGCTCCTGCAAAAGTAGCGGGTGCAAAAAGAATCGTTGCATGTAGCCCAGCAAATTATAAAGGCGGTATTCATCCGGCAGTATTATATGGTTTGATCAAAGCAGGAGCTACAGATATCTTTGCAATCGGTGGTGCACAAGCAATCGCAGCAATGGCAAATGGTACAGAATCAGTTCCACCTGTTGATATGATTGCTGGCCCTGGAAATATGTTTGTAGCCGAAGCGAAAAAGCAAGTATTCGGTAAGGTAGGAATTGATTTAATCGCAGGTCCTAGTGAAGTATTAGTATTTACAGATGAATCAGCTAAACCAGGCTATATCGCAGCCGACTTATTAGCACAGTCAGAACATGATCCATTCGCTAAAGCTGTACTTGTTACAACATCTGAAGACATTGCGAACGAATCAATGAAAGAAGTGGAAAGGTTACTAGGTACATTCGCAGAAGATTCTCCAGCACATCAATCTTGGGAAAACATGGGCGAGGTCATCTTAGTTGATTCGATTGCTGAAGGAATCGACTATTGTAATGAAAATGCGAATGAGCACTTACATCTACACTTAACGGACAGTAGAAGCTATGTCGACCAATTGCATAATTATGGCTCATTATTTATTGGCGAAGACAGCTCTGTTGTATTTTCTGATAAAGTTTCTGGAACAAATCATACACTACCTACGAACAAAGCAGCTAGATATACAGGTGGCTTATGGGTTGGCAGTTACTTAAAAGTTGTTACACACCAAGAAATTACAGGCGAAGGTACCCAATTCTTAGCTAAACATGCAACCGAACAATCAAATCTAGAAGGCTTAGAAGGACATAAGCTTTCAGCACAAGTGCGAATTAAATAATTGACTTAAAACTGATTGAATTACGTTCGTACTAGTCAATTTTACAGATTAATAACATTCCAATATTTAATAGAGAGTTTTTTAAGAAAGATCACCCAGTCACCTTTTTTGACAGGAGTGGTCTTTTTGGTTCTAAGTAAAGAAGAAGACCCTATAGGAAAGTATGTAGAATAAATTGATTGGGGGATGTATGGGTATTATTAGTATCAAGTCGGGCATGGTGAATTCTTACAATCTTTTTTTCTCTTAATAAACTCATTTAGAGAAATGGATGAAGAAGTGAATATCCTTACTTTTTAAATGAATGCTATAATGGGAAAATTGAGAATAAGCACATTGATAGTGCCATAAATTAGAAGCAATAAAATGTTATAGGGTAATTTAAACAATTGACTAGATTATTTGAATTGAATTAAGTTTATAGGAATTAATTTTTGACAATATGTTAACCTTACAGGGGGAATTCCATGAAAAGATTTTTATATTATTTTGGATGGACAATTGTTATCGGGATTATTATTTATTTTAGGGCTAAATACCAGTTGCGGTTACAGCAAGAAGCTTCAGTAACCTTTGAAATAGTCCCCGTTGTATTACTTTCAACAATATTTCCCTTTGCTATTGGAATGCTTCTAAGGTTGCCAAAACTTCTAAATGAAATTAAACAAAACAAACAATGGACGTTTGATTGGATTAAATTCATTGCAATTGGATTACCGTCCCTTTGTATTTTATTAATATATGTATCATTATTTTATCTGCCAGAAAGTATATTGCTATTAATGCCACAGGCTATATTTTTAGGAAATCCAACCATTCACACGATAGCTGGTGTCGTGTTTGGGTATACCTTGTTGGATAGTCTAAAGAAATAATAGTAGTTATTTCATCATACCGACCATAAAATAAAATTACACACTTTTCCTTCAGCGAGAAGTGTGTTTTCGATGTGTGCAAGATAAAATACACAACTTTCTAATTTTAGTTCATAAAATAATATATGGTTACAAAAGTAGTGTTTTACTCCATTTGCTTAGAGCAATAAATTTTCAGTAAAGCAAAAAAAAATATTAAACTTAAACCCTTGAATGCAAGTCGGAATAATGGTATATTAAAACACAGTAAATTGATGCGAATATATACAAACCGTCTTAGGGGGAAAATAAGTTGAAACGAATTAGTCATTATCTTATTTTGCTTGTTGTGTTAATGATCATTTCTGCTTGTTCAAATGGACAAGAAAAAGAGTCAGGTGAAGGGGAGGCTACCAATACTTCAACAAATGAACAATTTGATTTAAGGCTTGCGACCGTTGTTTCGCCACCACATCCATGGATTGATATGGCAGAATATTTTGCGGAAGAAGTTGAAAAGAGAACGGATGGCAATGTAAAAGTGAGTATCCATCATAGTGGTTCATTAGGCGATGATGAAACAACGATTGATGAAATGCGGTTAGGAACTGTCGACTTTGTCATCGGTGGAACGCAAAATGCTGCATCATTTATACCGAGATTACAAGTATTTGGATTAGCCTATTTATTTGATGATATGAATCATTTTGAAAAAGCGATTCATCATGAAAGTGAGATTTTCTCCTATTTTGAAAATGAATTTACGGAAAAAAACTTGGATATAAAGCTTTTAGCATTATCGGGTGGGGGAACGAGATACTTATCCAATAACAAACATGAAATTGCCACACCTGATGATTTAAAAGGAATCAAATTACGATTACCAGGTTCTCCAATCGAAAGCGATATATGGTCTGAATTAGGCGCATTACCTTCATCGCTTTCATGGAATGAAGTATATTCAGGTATCCAAACGGGTGTTGTTGATGGGTTTGAAAGTACATTAAGCGGTTATACAGGAAGTAAATTATATGAAGTGGCACCTTATGTCAGCTTAACGGAACATTTATATATGGCAACACATTTTTCTGTAAGTGAATTAACGTATAATAAGTTACCAACTGAATACCAAGAAATTATTGATGAAGTAGCAATTGAGGCAGCAGAAATTGGAACGGAAAAAGGAAAAGAGTTTGATGAGGAAATGTTAGCGGAATTACCTGAGCATAATGTGACAATTACGGAAATCGATCGTGAAGAATTTGTTGACATTTTAGCCCCATTACATGACGATTTAGCAGAAGACCTTGATGCAAAAGAACTATTAGAACTGATTCGTACTTTAAAATAACGTAGACGATAAAAATGACTGTTTGAAGTGAACAACAATATAATAAAATGCCGATTGCAAAATAGTAGCAATCGGTCCTTTTATTGATTAGCTAGCCGATTTATCTCCACGGCGTTAAAGCTCCGAAATAAGTGCGACTAAGGTTCAGGTGGAGTTTAAAACTCCATACTGAACCAAGTCTTCTTTATCGATAAAAGTTATTTGCATTCATTAGATGCCATATACGCTCACCTAGCTAAAAGTGGCGTCCTGAGACTCATGATTATTCGTATCACTAAACATGTATTAGCTCGTCTATATTACGGCTAAAGACAAAGGAGGTTTTTCATTGCTGGAAAAGATAAATAATCTCGTTGAAAAAGTGTGTTTAACAGTTGGGTTTCTCTTATTAAGCTTGTTTATTGTTGTTGTATTAGCAAAAGTTGTTGTTCGAAATTACTTACATATTCCAATGATGTGGGCTGATGAAGTAGCTGTTATTTGTTTTATTTGGACAGTATTTCTAGGTGCAGCAGTTGCGGTTCGTCATAAAATGCATTACACAGTAGATTTAGCACCAAACAAAATAAAAGTTAATTTAAGCTTTGATATTCTAGCCCATCTTATTGTTCTAACTCTAATTTACGTCATGATCGTTCATGGCTATTCTTTTATGTTAATGGGCTTTTCACGATTTTCGACGGCTTTAACGATTCCACTCGCATACACATTTGCAGCAATACCTGTTAGTGGTTTATTTATGCTTTTTTTCACAGTAGAACAGTTTGTAAAAGATATCAAAAAGTTACGATCACTAACAAAAAAGGAAGTGTTTGAAAAGTGAACCCACTCGTTTTGTTATTAATAGTTTTCTTTGTGTTAGTATTTATTCGAGTACCTATCGCGTTTGCTTTAGGAATTTCATCGATCGTGACGATCATTTATCTTGATTTACCTTTCACAAGTGTGATTAATCAAATTTATACCGGGATTGATAATTTCACTCTCTTAGCTGTTCCTTTCTTCTTATTATTAGGGGGATTAATGAATGATGGAGGGATTACCGAACGGCTTTTACAGTTTTCAAGAGTAATCGTTGGGCATATTCGCGGAGGACTCGCACATATTAATGTATTTGTCAGTATGATTATGGCAGGACTTTCAGGTTCAGCCGCTGCTGATACAGCTGCTATTGGTCCCGTACTTATTCCAGCGATGAAAAAGGAAAAATACGATGCTGGATTTAGTGTGGCAATTACAGCTTGTTCTTCTACATTAGGTGTAATTATTCCGCCAAGTATTATGATGGTCGTATATGGAGCAATGGCGCAAGTCTCGATTGGGAAATTATTTTTGGCTGGAATTGTGCCTGGAATTTTAATCGCATTTGGACAAATGGGTTATACATATTATATGGCACGAAAATATGATTACCCATCCTATCCAAAAGCTACGGTAAAGGAAGCAACTATTTCTTTTGGAAAAGCAATTCCCACTTTATTGCTGCCGATCATCATTATTGGTGGAATTTCAGCTGGAATGTTCACAGCGACAGAAGCAGCGGCAATTGCCGTGTTTTATGCGTTAGTATTGATGTTTTTTTATCGTACATTAAAAGTGAAAGATTTACCGAAACTACTTAAAAATACGATGGTCCAGTATTCATTACCAATGTTTGCTGTTGCATGTGCCGGAATCATGGGTTGGTTAATTGGTTATTTACATGCACCCGAATTAGTAGCAAATTTTATTACAAGTATTACAACTTCATCGACAGGAATCTTTTTATTAATCGTCTTATTTTTACTTATTATTGGAACGTTTTTGAGCCCACTTGAAGCAATTATTATCTTTCTACCTATTCTAACGAAATTAGGTGAAATTGCCGCCCTTGATCCAGTCCATCTAGGGATCATTACATGTCTTGTACTTGCGTGTGGAATGGTTACGCCACCTTATGGAATTTGCTTATTAATTGCCACGCAAATCGGAAAAATTTCCACTGTACGCGCATTTATTAGTATTGTACCGATTTTAACGATTACACTCGGGATTATTTTAATCGGGGTATTTTTTCCAGATTTGTTTCTGTTTTTACCGAACTTATTAATGCCCGATGCTTAATAAGAAACGAATATGTTACACTAGCCTTTGGGAGGGACTAAATTGAAACTGACAGACTTACAAACAACAGAAGAACGATTAAACCTTTTAGAAAAAACAGCTGAAAAATTTGCTGACCGTGCACAAGAATATGATGAAAAAGGGGCTTTTCCATTTGCAAATTTTGTTGAATTAAAAGCAATTCATTATCCTGCATTAACCGTCCCCAAAAAATACGGGGGACTCGCTATCTCATTAGTAGAGATGTTAAAAATGCAAGAAACGATTGCAAAATATGATGGATCGACGGCGCTTTCGATTGGTTGGCATATGGGAATTACAAAACATTTAGGAGAAGCGGGAGCTTGGGAAGAAGCAACATATGAAGCATTTGCAAAAGATGTTGTCGAAACGGGTGCATTACTCAATAATGCTGCAACAGAACCCGCTACAGGTAGTCCGACTCGCGGTGGAAAGCCCGAAACATTTGCTAAGGCAACAACGGATGGGTGGATCATTAATGGTCGTAAATCATTTACAACATTATCACCCATTTTAGATTACTTCGTCGTTAGTGCTTCAATTGATGGAACGGAAAAGGTCGGTAACTTTCTTGTGCGTCGTGGATTAGATGGCGTCTCAGTCGCTGAAACATGGGATTCGATCGCAATGAAGGCAACAGGAAGCCATGATCTCGTCTTAGAAAATGTGAAACTCAAAAAAGAAGACCTTGTTCAATACATTACACCAGGGGATAAGGCTGCCCAAGGATGGTTACTTCATATTCCAGCTTGTTATTTAGGAATCGCAAAGGCAGCACAAACATATGCAGTAGATTTTGCAACAACTTATTCGCCAAGTAGTATAAAAGGGACGATTTCCGGTTTTCCAGCAGTACGCCAAAAAATTGGTGAAATGGAGTTGCGTATTTTAGAAAGCAGTGCATTTTTGTATACAGTTGCGAAGAAGTGGGATGAGAATGATGAGGAAACTAGGCAATCAATGAAGCCTGAACTCGGTGCAGTCAAACTATCTATCGTAAACAATGCTCTAGAAACAGTTGACCTTGCTATGCGAATTGTTGGTGCAAGAAGTTTATCAGCAAAATGTCCATTACAACGTTATTATCGTGATGTACGTGCAGGACTTCATAACCCACCGATGGACGATATGACAATTATGGCACTTGCGGCAAATTCAATTGAAAAATTGACTTGACATTATTGGATATTAAGGTAATTTAAATATAAGATGTTGTTCAAAAAGTCCGGGAACTCTCGATCCTTTTTATCCTCCTTTTTGAACACGCACTATAAGAAGAAGTCCGTGCTTTATTTATTACCATTGAATTCCATGGGGAAAACAAGCAAGTAAAGTTTCCCTTCATGTCAATCAATTTTTATGAGGAGTGGTGTCGTGCAAATATTTGAACAATCTGATGCGATAAAGCGTCTTCCTGAGCAGTTTTTTGCCAAGTTAGGAAAAAGGGTTCGAGAACTTATTCAAGAGGGGCATGATGTTATTAACTTAGGGCAAGGGAACCCAGATTTACCTACTGCTGATCATATCGTAAAAGCGTTACAAGAAGCAGCTGAAAAACCGATCAATCATAAATATTCTCCGTTTCAAGGATTTCCGTATTTTAAACAGGCAGTTGCTGATTTTTATAAACGAGAGTACGATGTCGATTTAAATCCAGATGAGGAAGTTGCCCTTATGTTTGGATCAAAAATCGGTTTATTTGAGGTGAGTCAATGTCTCCTTAACCCTGGGGATACTGCGCTACTCCCAAATCCAGGTTATCCAGACTATTTATCTGGTGTCGCATTGGCGAATGTAACACATGAATTTATGCCACTTCTTGAGGAGAACGGCTTTTTACCTGACTATAGTAAAATATCAGAAGACGTTTTGCAAAAAGCAAAATTGATGTTTTTGAATTATCCGAACAATCCAACTTCGGGTGTTGCGACAAAAGCATTTTTTGATGACACAGTCGCATTAGCAAAAAAGCATGACATTTGTGTTGTCCATGATTTTGCCTATGGTGCGATTGGCTTTGATGGTGTAAAACAGCCAAGTTTTCTAGCTTCAGAAGGAGCAAAAGACGTCGGAATTGAAATGTATACATTGTCTAAGACGTATAATATGGCGGGATGGCGTGTCGCTTTTGCGGTTGGAAACCCATCTGTCATTAAAACGATTAATTTATTACAAGATCATTTGTTTACAAGCCTGTTTGGTGCGATTCAAGAGGCAGCGACAGAGGCAATTTCAGGAGATTTAACCTATGTGCGAGAACTTGTTGACATTTATGAAAAGCGCCGAAACGTACTAGTCGATAGTTTACGCAAAATAGGTTGGGAAGTGGAAGCCCCAAAAGGTACATTCTTCGCTTGGTTCCCAGTTCCCAATGGATACACATCTGCAGAATTTGCCAAACTATTATTAGAAGAAGCCCATGTCGTTGTTGCATCTGGAGATGGCTTTGGGACCTTAGGGGAAGGGTATGTTCGTCTCGGATTACTAGATTCAGAGGAGAGATTAAGAGAAGCGGCCGAAAGAATTGGGAAGCTAGGATTGTTTAGATAACCTTTTTCCTTTAACTATTTAGTGTGTATTTCCACGGAATTCATTCCAACTTAATCTCGCTACGGGTTACTTATCATGTAACGGAGTGAAAATTATGCCCGCTGCATCTCGTCAGAAGCTATAAGGTAAATTATTTTTAAACAATGGAAAAAGGATCAGAATACATTTTCTGGTTCTTTTTTTCATTGATTTCATTGTAAGGCCAAGTAAGGAGCTGTGATAAAAAGAAAAAGTTTTTTTACAAGCTGGAAAAATACGATATATGCTATACTAAAAAGAAAATAAGGATTGATAAGTTAGATGAATCGAGTAAAGCGGCTTTCTGATAGTATAGCAGAAGATATTCTGGCGATGATTACGATTGAAAAAAGATTTCTTTCAGGTGATAAACTTCCGAACGAAATTGAGTTATCAGAAGAACTTAATATTAGTAGAACGACATTGCGTGAAGCGATTAGAATATTAGTTACCAATGGCATATTAGAAATTAAACGAGGCAGAGGAACATTTGTAAAAAAAGATGTGGATTTACATCATTCAATGGAATCATTAAATGATCTTTCAAATGCAAGAATCAATGCAAAAGACTTGTATGAAATGCGCCTGATTTTTGAGCCAGAAGCTGCCTATTATGCGACGATACGAGCAAGTGAGGCTGAGCTCAACCGAGTTTTAGAATATGGAAAACAGATTGAACAAAAAATTAACCGTGGTGAAGATCGAACAGATGTCGAACAAAAATTCCACAAAGCGATTGCCAAGGCTACCCATAATGAATTCATGGACAAGTTGATGCCAGTTATTTTTCAGGCGATTGATAAAGGTGTCATATTATCACAAAAAAATGAACGAGTCGTAAAAGATACATTAAATGACCATAAAATGATCATGGAATTTATGAAAGTGCGCAACCCTGAGGGAGCGAGAAGTGCAATGAAAATTCATATTTTACATGCGATGAAAGATTTAGGGATTGAGTAAAAGTATTTTGTTACATCATTATCTTTCTATTTGTCCTACAACTATGTTGACAGCAGACAACGCAGGATTTAAAATAGATTTAATATTTTAAAATTAAAGGTGTGTTCAGATTGAGAAGTAATATGATTAAAATTGGAGTCGACCGTGCTCCTCACCGTAGTCTTTTATATGCAACTGGAAAAGTAAAGCCGAGAGATTTAGAGAAACCGTTTATCGGTGTTTGTAACTCATATATCGATATTATTCCGGGTCATGTTCATTTGCGAGAGTTTGCAGACGTCGTGAAGGAAGCGATTGTGGAAGCGGGTGGAATCCCGTTCGAATTTAATACAATCGGTGTAGACGATGGGATTGCAATGGGACATATTGGAATGCGTTACTCCTTACCAAGTCGTGAACTCATTGCAGATTCTGCCGAAACGGTGATTAATGCGCACTGGTTTGATGGTGTATTTTATATTCCAAACTGTGACAAAATTACACCAGGAATGTTAATGGCAGCTGCTCGTACAAATGTTCCTTCTGTTTTTGTATCAGGTGGCCCAATGGAAGCAGGTGTAAGTTCAACAGGAAAACAAATTTCTTTAACCTCTGTCTTTGAAGGTGTTGGTGCCCACAAATCTGGTCAAATGTCTGATGAAGAATTATTAGATATTGAAATGAATGCTTGTCCAACATGTGGTTCATGTTCCGGTATGTTTACGGCAAACTCAATGAACTGTTTGATGGAAATGTTAGGAGTTGCACTTCCAGGCAACGGTACAATCGTGGCAACAAGTGAAAAACGTAAAGAGTTAGTTAAGGAAGCAGCAAAACAATTAGTTCGAATGATTAAAGAAGATATTAAACCACGTGATATCATCACAAAGGAAGCAATCGATGATGCATTTGCACTTGATATGGCAATGGGGGGATCGACAAATACGGTACTCCACACATTAGCGATTGCGAATGAAGCTGGAATTGAATACGACTTGGCTGAGATTAATAAGGTTGCAGAAAGAGTTCCATACTTAGCAAAAATTATGCCAGCATCTGATATTTCAATGGACGATATCAATAAAGCGGGTGGAGTAGAAGCGATTATTAATGAGTTAACAAAGATTCCAGGGGCGATTCATCCAGAACGGATAACAGTGACTGGTAAAACGATGGGGGAACTTGTCAAAGACCATCATATTACGAATCCAGAAGTAATTCGTACAAAAGACAATCCGTATAGTCCAGTTGGTGGTCTATCCGTACTATATGGAAACATTGCGCCAGAAGGATCTGTTATTAAAGTAGGTGCAGTCGATCCATCGATTAAAACATTTACAGGTGAAGCAGTTGTTTTTGACTCACAAGATGAAGCACAAGAAGCGATCGATGATGGAACAGTACAAGCAGGTCATGTTGTCGTCATCCGCTATGAAGGTCCAAAAGGTGGTCCGGGTATGCCAGAAATGCTTGCGCCAACATCTGCGATAATGGGTCGTGGACTTGGAACGAAAGTAGCATTGATAACTGATGGACGCTTTAGTGGAGCTTCTCGTGGTATTTCCATCGGTCACATTTCACCAGAAGCTGCAGAAGGTGGTCCTATTGCTTTGGTTGAAAATGGTGATACAATCGAAATCGACTTACCAAGCCGAACGATTAATGTAAAAGTTTCAGACGAAGAATTAGCAGAACGACGTAAAAATTTAAAACCGTTCGAACCAAAAATTAAAACAGGATGGTTAGGAAGATATTCTAAACTTGTCACAAATGCCTCAAAAGGTGGCATCATGAGTATATAATTTAGCTAGTTTAGCAGATTACTAACAACAGACCCCTTTCTGAAATCGGATCAGAAAGGGGTGATTCACTTTTGGAAAGCTGGATACGTATGAATCGCGCTTAATGTCACGCGGCGCTCCGCCACGTTCCGTCCACAGCCGAAAATCGCGTTCAATGTCACTCACTATGTCACAATTTTAGCCTATAAGAGCGTTTTCGCTATACTTTCGTTATATTAACTATTGTTATGTTGCTAAAACCTTATATACCCCATTAGCAATACTTGTTTGAACCAATTGACCTATTCATGAAATGCTCTAACTAATTTAATTATGAATTGTTTTGATAGTCGCTATGATAACCCCTACATTCCTTATGCATCATTTCCTGTTACATATGTGCAGTTCAAAATCGTTATGCGCCAATTTTGTAAAACAAGTGCTGTATGAACTCATTACGTTATGTACTAGATTCGTTAAATATGTGTCGTTAAAACTCGTTATGCGTCATTTTTGTAAAACATGTGTTTTCCGAAATAGATCTGGGTCAATTCTACAAAGCATGTACGATTTAATAGGCTTTCATCATGGCGTCTGATTTTTAGAGGTGAATGATTAATTTTTGAGAAACTGCAAGCTTATTATTTATTGATTTTTGTCATTGTAGCATAGATCGATACAGGCTTTCCTCCCGTATTGGTGAAACCGAGCTGATCTTCAGGATTACAATAGATGATATCCCCTTCATTAACTTCAAGATCCTTCCCGTCAATTGAGAATGTCCCGTTTCCTTCGATGACAAGTAAATATAGTTCACGTCCTGGATGATTATGAGGTCTCATCTCTTGATTAGGGAGAAAATTGAGTAAAAAGACAGTGCTATGTTTATGCTTAATAATGTCTATTTTGGTAAACCGATCTTCCTTGAATTGTTGTGCTTTTTTTATGGAATGGTTGTCCATTTCTTTCCCTCCTAATGGTATGTTTTGTGTATACTTTTAAGGTACTATAATTCCAAGTTGGATACAACTCGTTTAATACAGGTCATTCTCTGTACGTGCATCTTCCAAAAAGACAAATATATTAGCTAAAGCGTAAATTATATCCCCATCGGTTTTTAACACTATGATTTCACCCTTGTCCAAGAAAACTTTGCACTAGAAATGTATTTTTACAAATATTCAAGTGGATATGTTATAGTTGTTGTAAGTTCAGTAAAAGCTCATCATGTAAAAATTTAGGATGAATGATCGACTTTTGTTGGTTAGAACATGAAACGCTTATATACTGATGTTCACATTAACTTGTTCTTCCGTAATATAAAATATTCATTATTTTTGTTTCATATAACATTAAAACGTAGAAAGGTGGCAATGAAATGACGAAAGATTTACGAATAAATAGTAAAGTATTTGATGGAACAATGAAATCGCCAAACCGTGCAATGCTTCGTGCTGTTGGATTTACAGATGAAGATTTCAAAAAACCAATGGTAGGCATTGCTAGCACATGGAGTGAGGTTACTCCGTGTAACATACATATTAAAGATTTAGCAGAAAGAGCAAAAAAAGGCGCCCGTGAAGCTGGTGGAGCACCGATGATTTTTAATACGATTACTGTATCTGATGGTATTTCAATGGGAACGGAGGGTATGCGCTACTCATTACCAAGCCGTGACGTGATTGCAGATTCAATTGAAACAGTTGTAGGTGCTGAAAGCTTGGATGCGCTCGTAACAATCGGTGGTTGTGATAAAAACATGCCTGGTTGCATGATTGCGATTGCAAATGCAGAAGTTCCATCCGTTTTTGTTTATGGTGGAACGATCCGTCCTGGAAAACTAGATGGTGAAGATATTGATTTAGTATCTGTTTTTGAAGGGGTAGGACAAAACAACAAAGGTGATATTGATGATGATCAATTAAGACGTATCGAGTGCCATGCATGTCCTGGAGCAGGCTCATGTGGTGGAATGTACACAGCAAATACAATGGCGTCAGCAATTGAAGCGATGGGAATGAGCTTACCAGGTAACGCTGCAAAACCAGCAACATCGGAAGAAAAGTCTGAAGAATGTGAAGAAGCAGGTAAAGCAGTGTACAATTTACTTGAAAAAGGCATTTATCCAAAAGACATTATGACAAAAGAGGCATTTGAAAATGCAATTACTGTCGTTATGGCTCTTGGTGGTTCAACAAATGCGATTCTACATTTACTTTCCATGGCACATGCAATTGACGTTGATTTAACCATTGACGATTTCAATGACATTCAAAAAAGAGTTCCACATATTGCCGATTTAAAGCCGAGCGGTAAATATGTAATGGAAGATTTATATAAAGTCGGTGGTGTGCAAGCCGTCATGAAATTACTCCATGAAAATGGTTACTTACACGGAGATTGTTTAACTGTTACAGGTAAAACATTAGCCGAAAACTTAAAAGATGCACCATCATTAAAAGAAGGGCAAAAAGTAATTACACCGCTTGATCAGCCGAAACGTAAAGATGGCCCACTTATCGTGTTAAAAGGGAATTTATCCCCAAGTGGTGCAGTTGCAAAGGTTTCGGGTGTAAAAGTAAAACATCACGAAGGACCTGCACGTGTATTTAATACAGAGCGTGAAGCGACTGAAGCGGTGATGAATGATGAAATCAACGAAGGAGACGTACTTGTCATTCGTTATGTCGGACCAAAAGGTGGACCTGGAATGCCTGAGATGTTATCTATTTCTGCCATTTTAGTTGGAAAAGGACTCGGGGAAAAGGTTGCCCTTTTAACGGACGGACGTTTCTCTGGAGGGACACACGGCCTAGTCGTTGGACATATTACTCCGGAAGCGCAAGTTGGTGGACCGATCGCACTTTTAGAGGAAGGCGATGTTGTAACGATCGATTCTGAAGCACAAGAAATTTCCGTAGCGGTTTCAGATGAAGAGCTTGCAAAACGCCGTGAGAACTGGGAAGCACCACCTTTATATGCGAAAGGTGTCTTAGGAAAATACGCACATAACGTATCTTGTGCATCCATTGGAGCGGTCACGGATCGTTTTGACGAAAGATAATGTAGAAAAAACTATCTCGATTTTTTGAGATAGTTTTTTTAATGTATTTCTAGAAATTCCTTGCATACGGGAGAGTGTGACGTACCACTTTATCCACAATTTCATGAAACTTATGCTCAATGGAGTTCGCCACATGTCCCATTCTCCACAATTCCGCGAAACACTTCGCCTTTGACGTTCGCTCCGTAATCTCCTTACATCATGTCCGCCGCATTTTGTCACAGATTATCATGAAATGTTATAAGTGAAAATTCACGATTTTTTAATAAAAGGTACCTTTATCCCCTCATCTATAAACATATTTTCCTCTATATTGATATAGCTCATCGTATTTCGTATCCAATAGAGAGTAGGGGTGATTTTAAATAGATTCGTATCATGCTGATTCTCAAAAGAAATAATAAAATAGTCCATTGCGCGTCTAATCGTAAAACGTGTTTTATATTCATCAACTAGCTCATAAGTACCTTCCATCTTTTTATGATCGTTTAAGTGGATGATCTTAGGATGTTTTGGTGCAAAAATCTCATCACTATTGCTAGGCTGATGTAAATAGGTTACTATTTGTTGTTCATATTCAGGGTTTATTTCTTCATTTGTTAAAAGGACGATCAATTTTTCCTCATTAAAAGAGTAATGGCAATATGCTGAATAACCTGGCCAACTACCGGTATGACCAAATGAATCTTCTCCGATAACAAATCCATAACCATAATTTTTATTAAACATGGATGGGGTTAAAGCAAGTTTTAACAGTTTATGGGGTATCAACTTACCCTGAATAAAACCTTTTAAAAATTGAGCGATTTCTTTTGCGGTAGAGTAAATTTCCCCATCTCCATAAAAATCATGCATATCAATCTGTTTAAAAATAGGGTCATCTTTTAATGGAATAAATTTATTGAATCGATAATCGAATAATTTACCAACAGCAATATACTCATAATTAGGATTAGTTGTTGTATAGTGAAGGTCGAGAGGTAATGCAATCATTTTTTGTAAACATTCCTCATAAGAAAGCCCTGTTTCCTTTTCAATTATTTTAGCTAGCAATACATAGTTTGTATTCGAATAAAACCATCCTTCACCCGCAAGAAAATCAGGTTCGGCTATCTGTAAAATATCTTCTATATTTTTAATTTGCTTGTTACCTGTATATTCAGGAATACCTGATGTATGTGAAAGCAATTGTTCAATAGTTACATCTTTAAACGTATTCGACCTAAACCAAGTGTTTAATGTATCATTAAGACCAACCTGTTTTTTTTCCACAAGCTGTAAAAGGAGAACAGCTGTATACATCTTACTTAACGATGCAATATTAAATAACGTCTTCTCTGTAATAGGTATAGAATGGTTAATGTCTTGATACCCGAATTGTAAATCCGCAATAAAATGATTGCTATTTTCCACATAAATTGCACCATGAAATGATTGTCTTTTTAATGTAGCTTTTATATTATTTATCATATTTTATGCTCCTTATCATATTAGATAACTAACATATTTGTCGTGAGAGGATTACTTAAATTCCTTTATTGCAATTCTCTCTAGCTTTTTTGTAATTCTCTCCAACTCTTTTAATTCGGAAGATGTTAATTTAGAAAATAATCGATTTGCTACGGCTCGTTCGACATGTTCTTGTTTTTCGAAATATTCCAGCCCTTTTTTATCCAGTGTAATATACACTTCACGACGATTTAAAGAATTGATCGAACGCTGGATAAAATGCTTTTTTTCCATTTTTGCGATAAGTTGGCTCACCGCACTAGAACTAATATGCATTTCTCTAGCTATTTCACCAACGGTTACTTTTTTAGCAAAATAGACTATATCTAACAAAACTGCCTGTTGTGTAGTGATCGAACTAGCTAGATATTTTCTGTAATGTTTATAAATTAACCGATTCATTAAATAATCTGCCTCGTTTATTTGTTTTACATGCTTATAAAGATCCAAAAAAACCACCCTTTTAATGAGTTAGATAACTAACATATTAAAAGATTTATGGAATAAGATCAACAAATATATAAATCTTTAAATGAAAAAGTTGTCGTTTTTAGCAAAATAAATGGCTTTCTTTGTCACAAAAGAGTCAATTTCTTTATTAAAAACTCCATTAAATAGATTGCAAGTATGAGATAATCATGACAATAGAAAGATGGAATTAATTAATAAAAGCAAAAATTTTCACAGGTAAAGGAGCGATATAATGGAGCAATATGTTACTGTAGGAGAAAATAATATATATGTATCCATAAAAGGGGAAGGACCTCCTATTGTTCTCATTCATGGAACTGCATCTTATCACTTTTGTTGGAGAAATATAGTTGCTACATTGTCTGAAAATTATTCAGTATATGCATTGGATTTACTCGGTTATGGTGAAAGTGATAAGCCAGTTAATGCTTGTTATAGTAAAGAGGCGCATGCCCAAAGAGTGATAGAAGTTCTACGGAAATTAAATCTTTCATCTGTCCATTTAATAGGACATTCAATGGGTGGAGAGGTCTCTGTTCATGTTGCATTAAAAGCACCAGAACTGGTAGAAGACTTGACACTCATTGCCCCTGATGGTTTTCGCAAAGGGGTTCATTCATTTACTAAATATATTGCAAAACGAGGTTTGCTAAATGGCATGTTTAAAGGCATGTTAAGACGACCACCGAAGCCAAAGATGATGTCGCGAATGCTTGGTCTCCCAATTGAAACACTTACACCGGATTTATTAGCTGGTTGGACAAAACCTTATTCTGATCCTAATATGCCTTATATCATTACGAAAACATTGGCAGATGATGATACAGGCGTCATTTCAAGTAAGGTTTGCCAATTATCTTTACGCGTATTATTAATTTATGGGACGAATGATAAGCTAGTTCCACAACATGTATTTAGAGCTTACGAAAAGGAACTACCGAATATTTCAGTCGAAAAATATGAGGGTTTTGGTCATGTGTTAATGGAAGAATGTCCTGAAAAGTTGACTGAATCAATTCTTAGGTTTATTTGAACAATACAAGTATTTGGATTTCTTTCTTGAAAATTAGCAAGAATTTCAAGGGGAATTCAATTTAATTTTAAAAGATAAAGTATGACCAACAACAAGTTAATAAACTTTCAGTAATAAAAAAAGAAATGGGAGTCAAGTTATAGTCTTGACCCCATTATTATTAGAAATTTCCCGGCAAATAAAAGAGAGAGATGTCAAAGTTACCGGAAAATCTCTAAACTATTTTTTTAATTGCTGAGTCCATCAGTGATAATATCGATATTGTAGTTTAAATATTTTACATACGTATCGACTTCTTCACCAGGATTTCCAATTTCATCTGAGTAAATAGGTTTTTCATAAATATCAACTCCAGACTCTTTAGAAACTGTTTCCATCGGACGTTCATCTACGTTTGATTCAATGAATAAAATAGGTACATTGTTTACTTGAATGTATTCAACCAATGATTTAATTTGTTCAGGTGAACCATTTTCTTCCGTGTCTACCCTCCAAATACATTCCTCTTCCAATCCATATCGATCAAGCATATATTGGAACGCACATTCACTCGTTACTAAAATTTTGTTTTCTTCAGGTAGTTCCCCTAATTTTTGTTCATAATCCTGATCAATTGCATGTAATCTTTCTAAGTATGCTTCAGCTTGTTCTTCATAATACTCTTTGTTGTCAGGGTCTACCTCAACAAAAGCATCACGCATATCTTCTACCATACGAATTCCGACAACTGGATCGATGAATGAATGAGGGTTTATCTCTTCTTCCCTTGTAGCCTCATCTTGAAGGTACATCGGCTCCACCTGTTCTGTTAAACTGAAGACTTTTGACTCATCTTGACCAACAGAATCAATCAGTTTGAAAAACCATCCTTCTTTTCCACCTTCTAAGTTCATTCCGTTATAGAATAAAATATCTGCATCCGTTGCTTTTTTGATATCTTCTGGTAAAGGTTCATATTCATGAGGGTCTGTTCCTGTTGGTACTAGGTTATGAACTTCAACTTTATCTCCACCGACTTCTTTTACCATATCTGTAATAATGGTAAAAGAAGAAACAACTTGTAATTTATCACCATTATTTTCTGTTTCTGTTGACTCAGTCGATACGTCATTATTTTCTGATATATCTTGCTCCTTATTTGAAGCGTCATTGTTCCCTCCACAAGCTGCAAGTATAAGTAATGCAAAACTTGCTACAAAAATAAACCTAAAAATATTTCTCATTATTCCCTTACTCTCCTTTGATATAATTAATATATTTTTCAACTTTTCACATACAAAAGCTATTATTTTTCGATCGCAATTTTGCGTTTGTTTTTTTGAATTATTCTCCAAAACACGCCTTGTTTCGGTGAAAAGAGAAATACAAGAATGAATATTGCTGTTGTTGCTAATACAATGATTGGCCCAGAAGGCAAGTTATAAAGAAAACTAAAATAAAGCCCAATGATCGACGAGGCTGCTCCGAAAAAAGCAGCTAAAAAGATCATCGTTGATAATCGGTTCGTTAATAAATAGGCGGTGGATGCCGGAGTTATTAACATGGACACAACTAGAACAACGCCGACTGTTTGTAAAGATGCAACCGTTACTAACGTTAATAAAACCATAATTCCATAATGAATGAATCTGACCTTTAAGCCGTAAGCAGCTGCCATTGTTTCATCAAAACTTGAAACAAGTAATTCCTTATAAAAAATTAATACAGCTAACAAGACAATCGCACCAACAATTAACGTAATGACCATATCAGATGTACGCACGGATAAGACGTTACCAAATAATATTTGAGTTAAATCTGTTGCACTTTGTGCTGCCGTAATTAATACGATCCCGAGAGCAAACATGGCAGAAAAAACTAAGCCAATCGAAGAATCATTTTTGATACGACTATTTTGACTTATCACTCCAATACCTAGCGCAGTTAAAACACCTGTCACAACTGCTCCATAGAAGAAATTGATTCCGAGCATATAGGAAATGGCGACACCTGGCAGAACCGCATGGGAAATGGCATCTCCCATTAAGGCCATACCACGTAATACGATAAAACTACCAATAACACCACATATAATTCCTACCATAATGGAAGTAATAAAAGCTTTTTGTAGAAATTCATACGTTATTAAATCTTGAAAAAAATCCACTATACCCCTACCCCCAGACCTTGAGACAATGCAAGCTTCATTTTAAAGCAACGTTCCATATTTTCTGTCTGGAATACTTGTTGGACAGGTCCAGCTCCATATAATTCTTTATTGATAAGAATCAGATCATCAAAATAGTTTTCTACTTTAGATAAATCATGGTGTACGACAAAAATAGTTTTTCCCGCATTACGTAAATCTTTTAAAATATTTATAATGATTTCTTCACTTGCAACGTCGATCCCTACAAAGGGTTCGTCTAAGAAAAAGAAATCAGCTTTTTGTGCTAAAGCTCGTGCTAAAAAAACACGTTGTTGCTGTCCTCCTGACAATTCAGCTATTTGTCTATTACTGAATTCTTGCATACCGACTTTTTCTAGACATTGAGCAGCCAACTCTTTCTCTTCTTTCTTAGGTCGTTTAAATAAACCTAGATTCGGAAATGTCCCAAGTAAAACGGTGTCTTTCACAATGATCGGGAAATCCCAATCGATGTTGCTTCTTTGCGGTACGTAGGCAATTTTTTTACGGAGGTTATGAATTGGTTGATCGCAAATTACAACAGTACCGCTATCTTTAGGGATTAAGCCTAACGCCGCCTTCATCATCGTTGATTTACCAGCACCATTTGGTCCAACAATCCCGATCAAATTACCTGTTTTGAAAGAAAACGATACGTCCCTTACAACCTCATTACCGTAGTAAGAAACACTTAAATTCTTTACATCAATTGTACCTTTCAATTATTTCACCTTCTCACAAATGTTTTTATTTATATATATATTTGTAATACGTTAAAATTTTTACCTAGTGCAACATTTATATATACATATTATTATATTTTTGACAGTTTGTAAATCATTTTTGCATTTTATATTAAATATAATTATGCATTAGTGTTTCATTGTTTGAATCATATCCTTGTGAACTGAGACATTCCATTTATACAACGTGTGCAGTTAAGAATATCAATCGTATCATTCAATATTTCACCTTCTCACAAATGTTTATATAAATATAATACTTCACTTAGAACTAAATTTTTTACCTCATGCAAGATTAGCTGTATTTATCGTAATATATTTGTTTAGAAATGTAAAATATTTTCTATTTTATCTATATACATATGAGGATAAATTAGTTCAATGTTAAGTGAGTTATTTTAAAAAATCGATCTTAATTTCAGTTAGATTAAAATGTTTATGGAAGAACATATACCTCATTTTTGGAGTTTAAGTCGAAAGACTTGAAACCAAAAAATGAGGCAACCAAGCAAAGCGCGGTAGGAAGCATAATTTGTTTTGCATGATAAAAGGATCTTCTTTTGTATAGTTAAGTTTACTACAACTACTACAAGAAAGAGGTCTCCCAAGTAATGGCTAAAACGTTGTTAGAACTAGATGAGGCAATTGCTTTGGGAAGGGATAAAAAGGATTTATTTAAAAGACAAAGACCATTGCAATTTGAATCTGTCTTTGGATCGGTTGAACTAAAACGAAATTATTATCAGGACAGGGAGACGGGACAGTACGTTTACTTATTAGATCAACATCTTGCTTTTGATGGCACAAAAGGCATAAGTCCTGTTGTGCAGGATGAACGATTGAACTAAACAGTCACGGGGTGTCTACCGTCAGGCAAGCAAATGCAATAAGAGAAGCTTCTAGGCTATCTAAAACAGTAGAATCTTTCGGTAAAGAAAAAGTTTCTTCTTCACGAATGACGGCATTTTTATTCAGTCTTAATACAAAGAAATAACCATCGTCTGTCATTCGATCAAACCGTTGAGCAAGTAACATTAGTCCATATGCGGTATTCTTTACTATATTTGGACAGGGAATCACCCGTACTTCCATTGTAAAGGATTTTTTTGCATAAAAACCTTATTAGCGTTCTTATTATTTTGAATTGACAGAACTAATTAATGCAACGCTAGTGCACATTTATATGAATATGTTGTGATAACAGTTCAATTTAACTGAAAGTTACTTATTGATTTTTAGCATATTTCATTTTTCTCTTTAAACATTTGACAGAATGATCATTTTACTGGTATATTAGTAATTATGCTAAAAAAAAACATATTTTTCCTCGTTAGGTGAGGCTCCTATATGGAGGTAAGCTACTGCCCAGAAACGTCGAGAGACACCAATGGGTCAGCAGGAACGATCGACATAAGGTCGTTTCTAATGTAGCCGGTGAGAGAAATATTCTCGTATCCATGCCATATAGTGCTAAAACTCAACGAAGGAGGATCATTTAGTGATGTCTATTATAAGATATACACCCTTCTTCGTTGAGGGGTGTTTTTTGTTTTTAGCAAAAATGAGCATAAGATGTTGCGCAACGATCTTTTCCAAGCTCAAACATAATAGCTGGAGGTGATGGGAATATGGACAGTTCCCCCAGGGCGAAAATAAGAAATGTATCTTGGCAATTGTATAAAAATTTGATGAAACAACCACTTCCCTTCATCGGATCGGGAGTGGACGACTAAAAGGAGGTCCACGCATATGCGTTATAATGGCAATGGAGTAATTGAAGCAGAAACAGCCGGATCGTTAATGAAAAAAGAGTTTATTACCATCCAAACTACATCTACGGTTGATGAGGCGATTATGCATCTACGCGAAACAGTAGGAGAGATGAAAAATATTCATTATTTATATATTATTAATGAGTTTGATGGATTAGTTGGTGCACTATCGATTCGTGAATTATTAAGTGCAAATGGTTCAAAGCCTGTCACAGAAGTAATGGTAAAAAAATTAAGTACATTTACGGCAGACAAAGATCAAGAAAAGGTAGCAAGAATTTTCCAAGATACAGATCTTGTTTCGATTCCAGTCGTAAATCGCCAAAATGTAATTCTTGGTGTTGTTCATGTAGAAGATATTTTAGATGTCATGCAACAAGAAGCTACAGAAGATATTCATAAAATGGCATCAGTTACAACCGCACCGCCGGCTTTAGAAGGTGGATTAATGGATGCCACTGTCGGTTTACTATATCGAAAAAGAATTGTTTGGTTAGTGATACTCGTTTTTATGAACGTTTTTTCTGGTGCTGGGATTGCACATTTTGAAGATATAATTGAAGCAAACATCGCGCTTGTATTTTTCCTACCTCTATTAGTTGATAGTGGTGGAAATGCTGGTTCTCAGTCCGCTACACTCGTCATTCGTGCAATGGCGATTGGTGATGTTAAAATAAGAGACTGGTTTAAGATGTTTACAAAGGAAATAACTGTCGCAGCCGCTATGGGTTTCACCATGGCGTTAGCCGTATCCGTTGTAGGAGTTGTAAGAGGCGGGGTAGACATTGCAATTGTCGTTGCATTAACGATGGCGCTTATTGTTGTCGTCGGAAGTGTTGTTGGGATGTCATTACCATTTATCTTTAAAAAGTTAAAATTAGACCCAGCAACGGCAAGTGCTCCATTAATTACATCTCTTTGTGATATTGTCGGGGTATTAATCTACTTTGGAATTGCTGCTTGGTTTTTAAACCTATAAGGGGATGAAACTTATGGAATGGTTTATGATCGTTATGATTATCTTGATCGGTTTTATTCCGATCGTTTATCGCATGAATCAACGTATTCATCAACTGGAGCTGAAAATTCATGAAACAATGGCACAACTTAAGGTGAGAAAATAAATTCATTTATTTATTTTTAAAAATCAATTAAAACTATCAATATACTAAGTATTTAAAGAACAACAATTAACTTTTGTGGCGCGGATCGCCCCCGGCGAGTCGGGGCGTAGTAGTTGGGGTATTTTCCTACCCCAACAGATATCATTTTATAAAAGACCTTTTAAAAGATACCTTATGGAAGAAAAGGGTGTCTTTTAAAAAGAAAAATAGGTAGGTGAAAGAAATGAATCGAAAATGGGAGGAATGTCATGCTTATTTAATGCTTTATTTACAAGGAGACGATCATCCAAAGTTTAGATCGACATTTTTTCAATGTCATTTAATTCATCGACTAGCATTTTTCAATGAATTAAAATTAGACGATCGCAAGCTTTTTTATATGATGATTGAGCCAGAAGAGTTTTCTTATCTTTTTATTAAAGTAAATAGCGAAAAGCAAAAAAAGATCATGACGGAGTTAGACGAAAGATATGTTGGCCGAATGTTAAACCATCTGCAACTACATGATCTCGTCCGCTTTTTAAGAAAGTTAGATCAACAAGATAGCGATTATTACATCGCTTTTATGAGAAAGTCAAAAGTTCGTAAAATAAAATCAATGCTTTCATATGATGAGCACATGGCTGGTTCCATAATGACCATGGACTTTATTACAGCTAGTCCAAATGAAACAGTTGAGAAGGTATTGAACCATATAAAAAAACAAGGGAAAAGAATCGAGACAATTTATTATATATATGTAGTTTCCGAATGGAATAGATTAATAGGAGTAATATCTTTACGTAGTTTACTGATTGCATCAAGTGAGCAAACATTGAAATTACTAATGAAAGAACAGGTCATTTCTGTGCGAGCCGATACACATAATAAAATGATTGAGAAAATAGTATACGAGTATAGTTTACCCTATATTCCTGTAGTCTCTAAGAATAAAGAACTTTTAGGAGTTGTAATCGTTAATGATATGACCCGATTAAAAGAAATACAGCAAAGTTATAATGAAGTGAAACGAAGAAAATTGATTAATCATTCTTTTCTTAAAAAACTTTGCGCATCCACGATGTTAATCTGTTTGAATATTAGCTTTCTTTTCATATTAGCATACGCCAATTTCACGATGAAAAATACAACACTCTTGTTACTATTTAGCTTGTTATGTGCAGGAATTGCAGGGGCATATGGTACCCAGGCAGTCTATGTTGTTTTTGATTTCTTTAGAAATAAGGCAAATTGTAATACAATTTTCAATCATATTGTTGTAAAAAATGAGGTCTTAAAAGGATTAGTAATGACTATATCATGTAGTATATTTTCGGGAATAATTGTTTATAGTTTAACAAATGGAACTAGGCTAAGTATCGCAATTAGTGTCGCTTTATTTCTATCCATATTTAGTAGTACAGTTTCTGGTGTATTTCTCGCTTATTTTATGGGTAAGAAAAATGAATGTACTAAAAACCGTGTAGTATCGATGAATACAGTCTTAACATCTATTGTTTGCTTTACGGCTACAATGAAATTGTTTCAATATATTTGAAAAATAGTATGTTAAAAGGGGAAAATAGGAGTTTTAAAGCGCTAACGAGCAAAGATAACGTCATGCATAAAATCACGAGAACATCGTTTTTAATGTATTTCCAAAAAGAAACTTACCAATGCTTAACGTTATAGATGTGCAAGGCCGTTTTATCGACAAAGTCTTGCATATGCGATGGACTACTCTAGCTGAGCGAAAGTGGCTGACTTCAGCGGGAATAGCATAGTTAGTACATGGGCTAAGAGCTCTGGACTGCGCTTACGCTTGCCCTATGGAAAACCGTTTGTCGCAACAACTTGGATTGCGATTACCCGTCCCAACGTAGAAATTTGCCTCAGCACGTCCTGTGTTCTATGAATCGAAGACTGAAGCTGTGTCCGTAGGAAAGCATGTCATATTTTGCGAAAAAAACGGTAGGATGGAACGCATTTTAGTTGTTTAACAGACCCTAAATAAGATAGCCTCCTCTATTTAATCAGATAGGGGAGGCTATCTTATTTAGTAAGGATTAATATGCACTAGGACATCTTCTACTTCTTGGTATTTTTCAATCAGTGTGCGTTTTGTTTCACTTGCAATATCATGCCCTTTTTTAACAGATAAATTTGGATCAACACTAATTTTAATATCGATGATAATATAGCTTCCATGTGTTCTTGCTAGTAACTGGTCAATGCGTCTTACTCCTTCAATCGCTAAGACAGTTTTTTTATACACTTCAACTTCGTCTTTCGACAGCACCTTTTCTAAAATAATAGTTGCAGATGTCCGGATCAGATGGTATCCGACTTTAATGACAATGAGGGAAACAATAATCCCCGCGATAGCATCCCCATAAACGAGAAAAGGAATGTGAAAATGTTCACCTATAATGGCCAAACCAACCCCAATAAGTGCGGCGATAGAAGAAAGTGAATCAGAACGATGATGCCACGCTTCGGCGATTAGTGCAGAACTTTTATATTTTTTTCCTAACCAAAGCTTATAGTAAAATAAAACTTCTTTTATCAAAATGGACAGAGCTAAAATAACTAACGCTAGAGCTCCGGGTGCTTGTGGAACTTCGCCAAAAAAGACTTTGATCGATGAGATACTTATTTCGACACCAACGATAATTAAAAGCAAAGCTACGATAATGGATGCAATATTTTCAGCTTTACCGTGGCCATATGGATGTTCCTCATCAGGTGGCTTGTTCGCTATTTTTACTGCGAAGAGTACGACAATCGAACCGACAATATCTGACGCTGAATGAAGTGCATCTGCCAATAGTGCCCGACTACCAGAAATAACCCCGCCGACAGCTTTTAAAATAGTTAATAGAAGATTTACAATGATTCCAATCCATGTTGCGACAATAATGGGCTGTGAATTTTTTCGCATGAATGTCAACCCTTTCTATTCGATATATTTATCGTAACAGGTGAACCTCGTGTGGGTCTATAGCAACGTTGTTTACATAAAGAACATCAAAAGCATCTTGCAACTAATTTTCCCTTAGTAAAATCTCACATTAGTTTGAACGAAATCAAGTTTCTTCATGCAAAATGGCTTACGTGTCAAATGAAGGTAATCCTGTTACACTATGAAGTAGGTAGAAATTAGAGGAGGTATACATATGAAGTTACTTACTTTTAATAAAAATGGAACACAAACACTGGGAGTGAAAGTCGAAGCAGGGGTAATTGATGTGGCCGCAGCTCTAGAAGCATCTCCAGATGAACAGATAGAAACAGATATTATGAATGTAATAGAGGGCGGTTCTGAAGCAATTGAACGTTTACGCCACTTTATTGAAGGGCTTGAGATAAGGGAAGATTATGTACTAAATGAGGAAGAGATCAAATGGGAGCCAGCTGTAACACGACCGAAAAAAATAATTTGTGTAGGACTTAATTATAAAAAACATGCCGATGAAACGAAATCTCCTTATCCTAAAATTCCAATCCTGTTTAATAAGTTTGAAAATGCGTTAACTGGCCATTTAAGTGAAATTGTTGTCCCTCGAACAACAGAACGACTAGATCATGAAGTCGAACTTGGTATAGTAATCGGTAAAACGGCAAAACATGTGAGTGAAGAAGAAGCACTCGATTATGTGTTTGGCTATTGTACAACAAATGATTTATCGGCTCGCGATATTCAAAAAAGAGCTTCACAATGGATGACTGGTAAAACGAATGATGGGTTCGCACCTGTAGGGCCGTACATTGTCACAAAAGATGAGATTGAAAATCCAAATGACTTACAAATAACGACAACGGTAAATGGAGAAGTGAGACAAAATTCAAACACGGCTGATATGATTTTCAACTGCGAAGAACTGATTAGTTATATTTCTAAATATATGACATTAACGCCTGGTGATCTTATTATGACAGGTACTCCAGAGGGTGTTATTTTAGGTAGACCAATGGAAGAACGAGTCTATTTACAGCCGGGAGATAAAATGACAGTTGAAGTGGAAAGGTTAGGAGCATTGACGAACACATTTGTAGAAGATGTTTTCTAAGCAAAGCAAAAAAATCACCTCTCAGGATACCCTGGGAGGTTTTTCATGTTTGAATTCCCTTATGTAAACTAAAATCATTTCAGCAAGTTTACAGGAGTTAATTTTTTTGCATAAATGAAACATAGTATAGCTGTACAAAAAAGTCAACTTTTTTACATAAATACAATGAACCTTTTAATAATAATTAGAAAAAAGATCCTTCCGAATGGTTAATAATAAGTCATCGTATCAACGAAAATGAGTAACATAAAAAGTAAGAATGCAATGATAGCAAAAAGTTGAAGAACTAAACCTACAATACTACATACTAAACCAGCAGTTGCTACTCCCTGGCCATTTTCATTCGTTGCCTTAATTTGTTTTGTAGCCTTTAGAGAAATAATGATTCCAATAATTCCAGTAATAAAACCGACAAATGGTATAGTTAAGGCTAAAGCCCCAAGTACTAGTGAAAGAATTGCATTACTATTTGTCTTCACTTCGTTTTCCATATGATCCCTCCTTAACAAAATTCATACCCCAATCGACACATCCGTGCAAAGCAATAATTACTATGACCGATGTAGCGTTAGTTTCCATTTGATGTAATGATAATTCATATTATAAGGTTAAAGTGCTTAATTTTAAATAGTAGGTTAGAACTAAAGGGAATTTGGTTTTTTTCTGAATGGTCATGAGAACATAAGGAAACAAGTAAGAAGTAATGAAGAAAAATAGGCACGAAACATCATGTCTAAATCAATAATGACGTGACCAAATGATGAACCGACAGTTGTTAATGATTATTTATTTCCGATTGTGAATCATTAAAAATAATGAAGCAAAGAAATGGAAGAAGCATCTTTAACAGTAGAAGATACCATAGTAACTAGTGGAAGAAAATTTCTATCTGAAAAGACACAGTAGGGAAGGAAACAGAAGTTGATTTAAGCAAGATTCCAACAGTTGATGTTGAACCTCCGTTTGAAAGAGGACGGTAAATAAACAAACATACGAAAATTAAAATCATTGGAGCCCCTCGACGAGAATAAAGAAGCGTTTGAAGAAGAACTTGATCAGTTATTAAGACAAGAAACGAATAATATTGTTGTTAGAGTAAATGATACTTTAAGGAAGAACTTCATGTGTGCGTAAATACTATTTGTAGTTAAGGAAGGCGAATGTACTGTTTCTTTGTTTATGTAGCAATGATTGAAAAAGGGTATTGAACTTTTCAAACTAAGTTGGTCAGACCAAACTTATCAAATGTGTAAAAACAGCCAATTTGATTACGGTATATTATTTTGTAAGTGCGGAAATTTGCAGTCTATTGCGGAAAAATTATAGGAAAGTGCGTAAAATAGGTCTTGTTGCGGAAATTTTATACCAAAGTGCGTAAATATTTCTGAAACTGCGGAAAAATCTAGTGTGATCGCGAAAAAATAATAGGATAGTGCGTAAATTAGGTAAGTCGTTGTTTTACGATTAGATCATCTTTGTGACTGATGATTTTGGGCACTCAGTTGATTTTGTTTTTTAAAATATGATCATCATTTGAACACATTTTAAACGAATTAGTGATGACTCACACCAGTTTAATTGACTTTATGATCATTCATCAGTAAACTATAGTTGTGTAAAATTATCTATACGGATTATATGAGGTGACGAAATGATACAAGCAACATTAACGATCGGTGCTGTTTTGACTGTGGCATTACTTATTATAAGTATTATTCTCGTAAAAGTAACACCAAAGCAAAGCTATACTGCCTATTTCCCAGGATTTATTTTCTTTGCAGCAGGACTTATCTTATTATTATTCGCAACAATTCTCGATAGAATCTGGATCATGGGTGCGGGTCTTGGTGGAATTGGAATTGCGTGTCTTTTTGCAGCAGCAGTAAGTTTAATGGTATCAGCTGTATTTGATACATATAGACAAACAGTATAATAAAAAATGGAAGCTTGTAAACGGCCAAAAACCGGTTACAAGCTTTTTTATTGTTTAGCATAATTATATTTGAAGATACTTGTTGATAAAAATTAGTTGCAAAATTACTACATCTAGCTTCGGCGTACAGGGGGCGTAGTAGTGTAGCCAATGGCACAAATCTTTACGCGAAGTGCAGTTCCAGGAAGTGACACTTTGGTGACAAGCTTAATTTACAGCAACTTCGGGCTTTTTTTAGGACTTGCGATTGTTTTTTGGACAAGGACTTAGTCACCCTTATTCAAGTCAACATCGGTAATCGTTCGATGGCAGACAGACTAAAAATGGCTTGGGCATAAGTCGAACCTGTGCCCATTCTAGTTAAGAAATGCCATTAACGTCACGCGGCATCTTTCCCCGTGACCATTGCAGTCAAGAAAAGAAATCACGGGCACGCGGGCTTCCTCTACCTTGCCCACCCTAAGTCAGAAATCTCAAGAAGGGGTTTACTACAATGAATGTTTAAAGTCGAATTGCTGACATCTGGCATAATATAAAAAATGCAAAATTCAGAGCCCTCTGCCTCATACAATTATTCTAAAAAAATACTCGATAACCTGTTAAAGCAAAAATGTTTTCCCATCACGTTGTTCGATTTTTCTTTCTTTCATTAATCGTCCGAGCGCACGTTTAAAAGCAGATTTACTCATTTGGAAAGTATGACGGATTTCGGCAGGGTCACTTTTGTCATTAAAAGCAATTTCCCCGTCTGCCTCTTGTAAAACCGCTAAAATTTTTTCCGCATCATCAGCCATTCGCTCATGTTTTAGTGGGAGAAGGGAGACATTTAATGTGCCGTCTTCCTTTACTTCTATAACACGTCCAGTAATATATTCACCGAAACGCGGTTCTTTTGTTCGCTCAGTATGGTGAATAAATCCTCGATAATTTTCGCCTGTTAACATGACAGTTCCTTCTCGATCAACACGAATAACATGGCCACTGACTGATTCGTTTAATTCAATTTCTTCAGCAAATCCAAATAAATCAGCAAAGATTCTTTCAGTTGCTGGAACTGCTAGTAAGCGATTGTTACTATCAGCTTTTAAAGTAACATATATTTTATCTCCTTGTTTTGGCCAAACAGACTTGAACAAGGGTAAATCTTCACTGAAAATTAGTATATCCTCCCCAATTCCGATATCAATAAAAGCACCTAAATGGGGGATGACATCAACAACTTCTGCCCAATCGTACAGACCAACAACAACTTTTGGTAGGGTAGTCGTTGCAAGTAGTTGTTTCTTTTTATCTGTATAAAGAAATACATCGATAAAGGCACCAATTTCACTATTTTGTACCTTTTCATCCAATGGAACTAATACTTTCATTGTTCCTTTCGTTAATAAAAATCCTTCATTCGTTCGTTCTGTTACACGCATCGTATGTATCGTACCAACTGGTAATTTTGACATCGAAAAACCTTCCTTCCATCCTATTGGAAAAGGGATACCCTATCAAAAGAGTACCCCTTTATTGTATAAAGTAACACATTTAATTATTTTTTATCCCCGACGATCATTTAATCGGGTGGGAAATCTCTATTAAATAAATACGTTCATTTTAAATCATGAGATGCCAAAGATTTCACTTTACCGCGGTCTCTAATTCCACTGGTGTTTTCTAACTTAAGCAACGTAAGCCCAACCTACTCTTACGTCCTTGCGACCCTAAAATCGCGCCAGTGTGAATAAGCATCTGCAAAAACAACTTGTAGAATGCCAGTTCACTAAAAGTATTACTTTATCATTCAACTCAGGTATGATCTCACACATTGCCTTAAAAGTCAAATAATATGTCCATTTATTAAAAAAGTTAATTTACTGCTTTAATATTACGGTTCTTAGTATATAAATAAGTGGCAAAAAATCCGGCTATAATTAATAATGTTGCTAGTGCTCCACCTTCAAGTCCGAAAGCACCACCTGTTAATAAGTCGTTCGTTTCCGACACTTCTATCGCATACATTCCATAAGGCGAAGTGCCACTAACCGCAAATCCAAATACATTCCCTTGGAAAAAGTTCCACGTAATATGATAGCCGATCGGAAGTAAGAGGCTTTTTGTCATATCAAACATATAAGCAAATAAAATACCTACGAGCGCAATATTTACTAAACCCAAAATACTAACATTCGGATTTGTCCCATGAACGAGACTAAAAACAAGCGCCGACACGACATAAATGACCCATTTCTTATTTCCTCTTTCCTCCATTGTTTTCATCACGTAACCTCTAAAGAACATTTCTTCAAAGAAACCGACAAGAATAAAGAGAATGAGAAAAGATAGTGTATACCAAGTGATTTCAGGATTTAGTAGACTTGATAAAAGGGTGACATCTCCAGTTGCAAGTAAAATAAAAAATATTGCTGCAATTGATGCTGCCCCTAAAAAAAGTCCGAAAATAAAATCCCCCCTAGGTCCTTGGATACCTAATTGATTTGGGTTCTTTTTATTTATAGCCCGAAAAACGACTAATGTTGCCGCTATTCCACCGATTGAGCCGGCTCCTTGTGTTAGTAAGACCATCCATGGACTCATCGCACCTAAATCGAATTCCATCGATATTTCCCCAGAGGAAATTTCGAAGATCGATAGTAATGTCATGCCAGGTAACATAAAAATAGTTTGACCAATAAAAACGAAAAGAAGGGCGATAAATATAAGCCATCCAGCTCGAACTTGCTTATTTTTGTTTTGAAACATGAATCTCATCCTCTCTAACAATTTTTTGTATTAAAAATTTTCACCGTAAGTAGCATTGAAAAATAAAGTATGATGCCTGTTACAATTGTAAGCACGATATAAGGGTAATATGGTATATACTTCTCCAATAGTAAGACAAATCCAGCATCTAGTTTATTAAAAATAATTTCATCTTTTAGATGTAATACTTTTACAAGTTCATCTAATAAGAAAAAGGTAAATATACTATTTAATACCATGAAGATAACGAATGCATAGATTGCCTGAACCATATGTAAAATTGGGATGGCAATTGCAATGGCAAGAAACCCAATACAAAGGAGTAAAACCATATCTCTCCAGCCGTATATATAATAATGTTCAGGTAATACCGGCAATAGTAAAAGCATATATACTTTTTGCAAAACAATGATAAGAACAACAATCAGCATACAATACAAATACCGGCTTTGAATCATTGTTTTTCGTTTAATCGGCAAACTAATGATAAATTGGTTTACACGATATCGATCATCAGAATAAAAGACAGAATAACAAAAGGCAAAAAAACTAATAAAAAAAGTAATATATGGTGAAAGGATGGTAATATAAGCGCCTAGAATAAATAAACAAAAACTACTATACGACAACCAACTATTCAGAAGCAAATCTTTTTTTAAGAGTGCTAACATGAAATCCTCCTTATACGATATCCTTTTTAGCAAAAATAAAACAAGAAATTACATACGAGATACATAAACTAATAAAAGATAACAATAATAATGTGGCAACAGGTTGAATATCGATCAGACCAAAGAAAAAAAGATAGATTGGATCGAACAGTTCATATGTTGCTCCAAATAAAAAAACGAGTGAGCTAACGCTAAGTAATAAAAATTGGATAATGGCAGCAAGTAAAAAGGAGTTAACAAGATAATAAATTGGTAGAGATATTGCAATTGCCAAACATATGGCAGTGAAAATAATTAGCACGATAGATCCAGGAAGTTGTTGATTCAACAACCATACATATAAAAAAAACAAGGTAAAAACGAGAAAGAGAAAGACATATCTAGCTAAAACAATGATATTTTTGCTTAGTGGTAAACTGATGATCGTTCGGTTCACTTTGTTTTTACGATCAAAATAAAATACATAAGCACATAAGATAATAAAAAAATTAAAATAAGTAATTAAAGGTATATTTGGAAGCGGAAAGATATGAACGATTAATAGTAGCAATGATACCACCACAATAAGTTGATGGTTCAACATCCAATCACGTTTCACCATTTGCCACATCAATTATTCCTCCTTCTTCACAAAAAAATACATAATATCTTCTAGTGTCGCCTTTTCAATGACAACATCATCCCTAAATTCGGCAAAAAGGGAAGGATCTCCTTCAAAAAGAGCTGTAAAGCCAATCTCTGTTTCTTGCAACCCGACAAATAAAGACCTAATATCTGCATCTATAAAGTCTGCTTTTCCTTTTATAATAAAATATTGTTCACGAATATCTTCCATCGTTTTTTGAAAAAGAATTTCCCCTTCATGGATAAAAATAATATGATCGGCAATTTTATCTAAATCAGTCGTAATATGTGTCGATAAAAAGATCGTTTGTCGTTCATTTACCATTAACTCTTGGAGCAATTCCAAAAGCTCCCGACGAAAAATTGGATCAAGTCCAGCTGTCGGTTCATCCATAACGATAAATTCTGGCTGATGTGTGAGTGCAAAAAGGAGCGAACATTTTACTTTCATCCCTTTAGAAAACTGTTTGAGCTTTTTCTTATATGGTAAATTGAATTTCTGTAAGTATTTCTCGAAAAGTTCTTCATTCCAATTTTGATACAATGGGGCAATAAAGGCTCTCATTTTTTTTATGGTGAAATCATCATACATATATAAATCATCATAGACAAATCCAACCTTTTGTTTAGAGTGGTAGTCTTTATGGGGGTGACCAAATAAATAAATCTCCCCTTCGTCGATTTTCAATAAATCCATCATCATTTGAATCGTCGTCGTTTTTCCACTACCATTTGGTCCAATAAAACCTGTAATAAATCCTTGAGGAATCATGAAATTTAACTTTCCAATGTTGAAATCTTTTCGTTTTTTTGACACGTTATGAAATTCCACAACATTCATGCTACACATCCTCCTCATAATAAACGTCTAAAAGCTCGATAAAATCTTGTTTTGTTAGCCCGATTTGTTTACCAGATTGGACAACCCTTTCGAGCTCATTTTCAATTTCACGCATTTGCCATTCTTTTAACACATGTGGTTGTTGACCAGCAACGAACGTTCCTTTCCCAATCGTCGAAATTACATATCCTTCACGTTCCAGTTCTTCATAGGCACGTTTCGTCGTAATCACACTTACTTTTAACTCTTTTGCCAAAACGCGCATAGAGGGAAGGGAATCTCCTTCTTGCAACTTACCTGTAAATATATGCTGTTTAATTTGGTCTTTTATTTGTTCAAAAAGTGGAACTTTACTATTTGTAGCAATGAGAATATTCACAAAATAGCTCACCTCCAAAATAATTGTGTATATACATTATATACAATATAGACATTTGTGCAAGGATAAAGATTTTTAAAAATGAATTATGATACACTAATAGAAACAAAAATGATAAAGCGGGTGTGCAAATGGATTTATTATTAAAAGGAAAGTCAGTGATCGTAACTGGGGCTAGTCAAGGGCTCGGAAAGGCGATTGCAACGGAATTTGCAAGGGAAGAGGCAGCTGTGTTTATCAGTAGTCGTAGTGAGGAAAAGTTGCAGAAGACGGTAAAAGAAATCCGGGAGGAAACAGGAAATAACGATGTCAACTATGTCGTTTGTGATATGAAGGAAGTTGACCAAATGAAAACACTCATTCAAAAAGTAGTCGATAAAAATGGTACAGTGCATGTTTTAATCAATAATGCTGGCGGGCCACCAGCTGGTGAATTCATGAAAATGACTGATGATGACTGGTATCACGCTTTTGAACAAAACCTACTTAGTGTCGTACGTGCAACAAGGCATGTAATTCCATATATGAAAAGACAAGAAGCAGGTCGGATTGTCAATATTACCTCTTCTTCGATTAAACAAAGTATCGACAATCTTATTCTTTCAAATACAATGCGTCCAGGTGTTTTAGGGCTAACAAAAAGCTTATCTCAAGAATTTGCCGCTCATAATATTTTAGTGAATACGGTAGGACCCGGGAAAATTGCAACAGAAAGATTGATGCAGTTGAATGCAATAACGGCATCCCAACAAGGAAAATCTATGGAGGAAATTGAAAAAGCATCTATTTCAGATATCCCACTAGGTCGTTACGGAAAACCTGAGGAGTTTGCCAAAGCAGTCGTATTTTTAGCTTCATTTGCCAATACGTATATTACCGGACAAGCTTTAATTGTTGACGGAGCGTCGGTAAAAGCAATATAAAAAATGAAGAGGCTGGGACATAACGAAAACGATCAAGTCGAAAGAAGAACAATGAACTACCTTAGCGGAGGAAATATACGTAGATTCCTGGACGGCTAGAATCGGTCACGTCCATGCGCGACACTAGTCCGTCCCGGGACCGCGTGCTTGCTCACCCCATCAAAGACCTTTGCTGCTGCGCTTACTCGCTTCAATAAACATTGTGCGCTGCGGGGGAAAGGCACCGGTGAGACCCTTAAAGACGCGCTAGCGTGAGCGCGATGACAATCGTCACGTCCTTGGACTGCGCTTACTCGTCCCATCGAAGAGCCTTTGCACTTTCGTTCCATCAAAAAGCGTTTGTGACGTCATTGATACTAGTACGTCCTGCGACTGCCTTACTCGTCGCAATAAACATTGTACGTCGGAGGCTCACCATACGCCTTAGGATGTGCAAAGTATCCTTCCGGAGCAAGTTATATGCAGCTACTATGGTTCGGATTTTTCATAGGCAAAAACACTATTATCCCAGTCTCTCTTAAATTTAGACTAAATTATATACGCCAATACAGATTAATAGAATTGGTGGAAGGAAGGTAAGTTTCGCTAATAGTTTGTTTTTCGATAATAATAAACCGATCTTAATTCCAGAATAAACAAATAAACCACTCATCGTTGCGACAAGAAAAGAAGTTAGCATTGGTGAATAACCGAGCATTGCCGCACCAAATCCTGCTCCAAAAGCATCTAATGCGAGAGCGATACCAAGTACGAACGCTTCTCCAACCGATATTGATCCTGATCGATCCTTATCAGCTTGGTGTGGATCTGACATGACAGATTTAAAATGACTGAACTTATTTTCATCTTTATTGGTTACATCATGACTTATTTGTTGATTTTTTTTCGAATGTATATTGGAGTAAAGAACAAATAGGCCAAGCATAATTAAAATGATGCTACCTAAAACACTAGTAATTGCTGGTGAAATAAACATTCGTAAAATATTCCCTACTAACATTGAACATAAAACGATGACTCCTGAGCAGAGCATAATAGTTAATAATGCTAGGAAAGAGATGCGAATATTACGCATACCATACGTAATCCCGACACCAAATCCATCTAAACTTACTGCGATGACAATTGAAATGAGATTCATATAAAAGATCATGTTTCATCCATTCCCTTAATTGTACGATGTTGGATATCTCCGTGGAGATACTAAAACTCCCGCTTTAGATAACGGGAGATAAGTGTCACTAAATGTGAAACAAACATGACTTAGGCAGATGAGGTTTACTTCGCCAAGTCTGCTTTATCGTATGTGGAAATGGATCAAAATGTGTCGTAAGTCAATCGCCCAAAATCGCTCCATAAGCGCAGGGAATACAGATTCTTCTCCTCACCTAAACTCGTTAGGTGCGATGAAAAGGAACTGCATTAAGTACGCAATCGATCATTTCTTTACCAGCCAGCTCCCATTTACTTTTATCTTCAATATATCCGTCCCGATCAACCGGCTCTTGAAACTGCGCAAACCCAGTGGCGGCAAGTAATGAATCAGCATCACGGTCAAGACCTATATGGACAACATGCTTAATAATATATGGTTGCTCAAATTCAATTAAAGCATTACGATGGTCAAGCATTCCTTTCACAACGTTAAAAGGAAGTCGAACGTATATTGTTTCCCCACTTTCTCTCCATAATACTGTATCAAAATAGCCCGCATGATATTCCCAAGCTCCTCCCAACGTAAAGCCAAATGACTTAGAATGATCGGTCATTTCCCCAAAATAGGTTCTTTTCCCTTGTAATTCAGATTCCAGCTTGATCATTTATTCCGCTCCTTTTTTTAATATTACTATTCTTATTATGTGGAAAAAAGAAAAGGATATTCTTCCAAAAAAAAGGACTAAACCTTGTTCGACTACTACTAACTACCTAAATAAGACATTTTAAAACAATTTTTATACAAATATGTGAAAAAGATGAAGGGTATCTAGGTAATATGGTATAGTTAATGAAAGCGTTATATAGTCTAAAAGTATGCAAGAAAGGGAACGGGAAGGAGTTTTGACAGTGAATAAATTACTGAGAAAAAAAGCCGCAAAACAAGCATTAATAAAAGTAGAAAAAATTGCAGAACAAATTAAACCCCTTATCCAAAATGATGCATCATTTGATACGAGTTATGGGAATTTTCACACCATATTAGACGAAGCATTGAAGCGGGATGAATATTTAGTTATAGTTGATACAGAAGGGACAAGCTATATTCATACGAATCGGTTATTAGAAGGGACAAAATTCGATGATCAAGTGGGGTTACAAGCAGCCAATACGAAAGAACCATTACTCCAAGTATATGAGAGATTGACTGGTGAAATACTTGTAGATGGTTCATGTCCGATAGTGGAAGTAAATGGAAAACAATACAACTTGCGCATTGGAAGAATCATTCATCAAAAATTTATCATTCCTTTTCTAAGTGCGGTCACAATAGTCCCAGCTATAAGCGTTTTTTTAAGTACATTCTTACTACCAATTTCAATTGAAACAGGGCTTATTGTTGCGGGCATTTCCTTCGTCGTTACAGCAATTTTTACTATTATTTTATACAAGTATTTAATGAACGGAATCAATTCATGGCATCGTGTGACCAGGAAAATTTCTGCTGGTGATTTAACAGTAGAAGTGAAGAATCGCTCTCGATCCGAATTTCATCAAATTGGATTTGAAATAAATAAAATGGCGATTGGAATGAAAAAGATAATTGCAGAATTAGGTGGTTCTTCTCAAGTTATTAACAAAGTAAGTTATGATCAGGCAGAAGAATCAGCTAGATTATCAAACACATTTACACAGTTCGGGAACACGATGCAATCTTTTCAAGCTGGAGCTGAAAATCAGTTAGCCTCTTTACAGTCGGCAAGTGCAATGGTGCAAACGATGATTCGTGGAGTTCGTGAAATGGATGATCAAATTGAAGGTACTCTTTCAATCTCTGAAGAAGCGTCCATTGCTGCTAAGGAAGGTAGTAAAGCCATTATAAATTCAGAACAGAAGATGCACCAGTTGGAAGAAGCAGTAAACAATTCAGCCCGAAAAATTGCTCAAGTGGCAGAAGATGTAAATAATGTCATTCAAAAGGTTTCTTCCATTACTCAAATTGCCGAACAAACGAACCTACTTGCGTTGAACGCATCAATTGAAGCGGCACGAGCTGGTGATGCGGGAAGTGGATTTTCAGTTGTTGCAACCGAAGTGAGAAAGCTTGCAGAAGATACGAATGAATTTGCGAGTGATATTTTTACCCAACTGGAAAAAACTCGTGAAGAAATGCAGGAAGCGGTTGAACATGTTGAGGCAAATACATATGCCATTCGTGAAGGGGTAGAAATCGTCCAAATTGCTGGTTCATCGATTGAACAATTAAACGATGCTTCCATACAGTCAAAAGAAGCGATCGTACATAATAGCCGTTATGCAGATGAGTTAACGAAAGATGGCGAACAATTAGAAAAAATTATTGAAGAAATAAATCGGATAGCGGAAAGTTTTACCGAACAAGTAATAAAAACAGTTTCACATATGGATGATCAAATAGAAGGTATTCATCATTTAGCAGTAGATGCGGAAACATTAACAAATCAAGCGAATAATTTAAATCGGACGGTTCATAAATTTACTTTAAGTTAGTAGATGTTTTTAAACAGGAATAATGATGAAAATTTTTCAAACATTATTCAAAATAGTTTACGGTTTAAGGCTTTATCGTGTATGATGGTAGAGAAAAGGTTTTAACGATGCGAGGGAGGTTACGGAAAATGGCTTTTGTAATTTTAGAGCCGTGTGGTGCTGAAAAAGCTGCGGAATGTGTAAGTGTCTGTCCTGTTGATTGTATAGAAGAGGGGCCAGACCAATTTTATATAGATCCAGATATTTGTATTGACTGTGGGGCTTGTGTTGCAGTTTGCCCAGTCGACGCAATAGTTGAAGAGTATGACTTAACCCCAGAAAATGAAGTTTACCTAGAAAAAGCGGAAGAATTTTTCGCTAACCGTTAATAACAATCTCATAAAAATCCAATTACAATGAGTATAATTGTAATTGGGTTTTTTTGTTTTATCTTAGAGTTCATTTCATCAATGCTAATTTCAAGGATAAATCCGAATAGGACACATCGAAAAATTAATATTCGGGTATTTTAACTAACACCTAAGGTTTCTACTCTAGGGGGCGACTCTTGCGGCTAAAAGCAGTCACGTTCTGGAACTTCGCTAAATGCTCGTCCCATCGAAAACATTTGGGATTGCGCTAAATGCTCGTCCCATCGAAAACATTTGGGATTGCGCTAAATGCTCATCCCATCGAAAATATTTGCACCTGCCGATTACTTGGTGCAATAAACATTGTGCATCGCGGGAGGCAAGGCACAGGTTAAGAGTAGGAAGTAGGAGGGTTTTAGCTCAGGCGTTAGATTATATTGAAGAAAATGCCCCCGTTTTAGTACTTGACGAACGAGAAGGATTGAAAGGGATTCATCCAAATAAAAATGCCCCTAATCAACAATAATAGACCTTTTGTTTAGGCGCATTTTGATAAAGATGATTTGTTTATGCTTCCTTGTCATTTACTTTCTCAGCAATTTTACTTATTATCCAACGTTCTGCAGTCTCTTCACTCACTGTATAAATTTTCCCAGCGCGGAGCAGTTCTCCACGATACATTGTTTGAATATTCATTTTCACTTTCATCATTTTAACTCCTCCATATTAATAGCTTTATTATACATGATTGCAAGTAGGATGAACATTCTCCAACAAAAGTCACTAGGTAAAAATGAGGGCGATCGTTTTGTAAATATATGTTAAGGTTATAGAAGGAAATTTTAAGGTAGGAAGGGATATAGAGATGGAGAAAAGTGTTGAAGAAGATGTACAAGTAGAAAATGAGGGGGATAGGCTAAATCCATGGCTAACGATTTGGTATAAGCCACGCGCAACATTTCGTTCATTTATTAACCATGGATCTGACTCCAAATTAATTATTTTTCTTGTTATGTTGTCAGGGGTATTATATGCTTTTGATCGAGCAGTTGGAAAAAGTATGGGCGAATCGATGTCCACTTTAATGGTGCTAGTCTTAGTGATAGTATTAGGGGCGGTTGGTGGAATTATCTCATGGCTTATTTGGTCTGCCATTGTTTATTATGTAGGAAAATTGTTTAAAGGTACAGGAACGCTTCGTGAAATGTATACTGTGATAGGTTTATCCTATATTCCAGTTGCAGTTAGTACTATTTTTTGTTTTTTCGATGTTGTCATTCTGAAAGATGCATTGTTTGTTGATGTGTATTTAAGCCCTTTTCAAATTATATGGCTACTATTTTCAACATTTTTTACGTTTATGTTTACTGCTTGGTCATGGTTCTTAATGGTAAAAGGAATTGCGGAAGTTCACCGATTTTCGTCGTGGAAAGGATTGTTAACATTTATCATTCCGGGAGCGGTTCTTTTCTTAATGATAATAGTAATTGTTATTGTTGGTGTAATAGTATCTATGGTAGCATTCGGATAAGTTGGTAAAGTAAAATCCCTTTCAATCTTTGAAGGGATTTTTTATTTGCATCCTACATCTGTAACAAATGTTTTTGTAATTTTCATCCTTTTAGGAGATAATGAGCATAGGAAATCTTGCAAAAGATAGAAGGGTGACAGATGAAAACGACAATATTAATCGTTGATGATGATAGAGAAATCGCCGAATTAATTCAATTTTATTTGGAAAATGAAGGTTATAACGTGTTAAAAGGCTATGATGGGGAAGAAGCACTCACCATCATTGCAGAAAAATCGATTGATCTATTAATCTTAGATGTGATGATGCCAAAAATAGATGGACTGGAAGTATGTAAAAAGGTGCGAGAAAAACATCCCATTCCAATCCTTATGCTAAGTGCAAAAGTGGAAGATATGGATAAAATAGTGGGATTAATGACTGGCGCAGATGATTATATGGGAAAGCCTTTTAATCCGCTTGAAGTTGTCGCAAGGGTAAAAGCCTTACTTAGACGTGTCCATATGCAAATGAAATCAACAGAATCAACAACTGATCAACTTTTCATCCATTCACTTGTGATTAATAAGAAAAATCACGTCGTACAAGTGGAAGGGAAAAAGGTGAATCTTACTCCAATTGAATTTGATATTTTATATTTATTAGCAAGTCGTCCAAGCAGAGTGTTTAGTTCAGAGGAAATTTTTGAACATGTTTGGAATGAAGAAGCGTATGGGATAAGTAAAACAGTCATGATTCATATTAGCAATCTTCGTAAAAAACTTGAAGATGCAACAAACGGGGAAAAAATTATTCAAACTGTTTGGGGAGTAGGGTATAAAATCGATGCGTAAATTTAAGAAAGTCTTTACCTCAATGCCTAAAAGGAGAATGGCCGTTTATCTTTTTCTATCTGTTATTTTTGCTTATTTTACGAAATTTGTATTTCAAGGATTTTTCCAATACCTATTTTTAAGTTCTGTAACTCTTACGTCCCTTGATTCGGCACTTGCAGACATTATCGGACCTGGAAAATATTATACATATCTTCATTATTTTGATATGTATTCTAAGGGGATTTTTTTCTTCATTTTCATGATTTATATTTACTTATTTTATCGATATGAGAAAAAGAAACAATATTTGGCGAATTTAAATAACATTTTAAAAGAGACATCCTTTATTGCGGAGGGGAATTTTGAACATCAATTAACAGTATATGATAATAACTTGGACGGTCTTGTTAAAAACATTCATAATATTGTTGATCGTTTGAAAGAAGCAATAGAGGAGGAGCGCCATATTGAGCATACGAAAAATGAACTGATTACAAATGTTTCACATGATTTACGTACACCTCTTACGTCAATTGTTGGGTATCTTAGATTGATTGAACAGGATAACTATAAAGATGAGGTTGCTTTACGTCATTATACAGGAATTGCCTATGACAAAGCACTAAGCTTAGAACAATTAATTAATGAATTATTTGAGTATACAAGAATACAAGACAAGCAACTTCAATTAAATATGCAACCGATCAATATCGCTGAAATATTGGGGCAAGTGATCGTTCAAAATCAGGTGTATTTTATTGAAAATGAGATGATCTGTCGGGAAGAATTTGCAAATGTTACGCTAACGGTTCTAGGTGATGGGGAAAGGTTAGCGCGTGTTTTTAACAATTTAATATTAAACGCCATTCATTATGGCAAAGAGGGAAAATATGTTGATATTTTAACAGAAGATTTTGGTAGTGAGATTGCTGTTACAGTGACAAACTATGGGAATCCCATTTCGAGTATTGATTTGCCACATCTATTTGAACGCTTTTATCGAATCGAAAAATCAAGAGCCAAACATACTGGTGGCTCAGGATTAGGACTTGCCATTTCTAGAAGTATCGTTTTACGTCATAATGGAACAATCGATGTCGAAAGTAATCTGGATAGGACATCTTTTATTGTGAAACTTCCTAAATATGCGGGGGAGATAGATTAGCGTTCTAACAATCTTTACTATTTCTTTACCTTTTCTTTCTTTGTACTATACATCCAACCGTTATATTAGTACGTATAGGAAGGGAACAAGGAGGAAGAATTTTGTTAAAGAAAAATAGATTTATCTTCATTTTTTTAATCATCTCAATCAGCTTACTAGCAATTAATAAATATAGTGATTTACGGAAACCGGCTATACATAGTACTGCTGCTGTTTTAATGGATGCCTCCAATGGTGAAATTTTATATGAGAAGGATGCAGGAATTTCATACCCGGTGGCAAGTATGTCCAAATTGATGACAATGTATATTGTTTTAGATTTGCTTGAAGATGAAGTAATTGATTGGAGTGATCATGTTACAGTAAGTGAGAACGCTAATGATCTTATCGATTCCGCTGCAAAAATCCCTGTTGAAAGTGGCACGATTTTGACTGTACAGGATCTATATTATGCCATGGCAATTTCATCTGCTAACAATGCAACCATTGCTCTCGCTAAAAATATTTCAGGAACAGAGGAAGAGTTTACATTATTAATGAACGAAAAAGCTCGTGAACTTGGATTATCAGAGGGGGCAAATTTTGTTAATGCTACAGGTTTACCAGATGCAGAAGTAGAGAATCAAATGTCTGCTAGAGATGTCGCGACTCTTGCGCACAATCTATTAACAGATCATCCAGAAGTTTTAGAAGCAGTTCGCTTAGAACATTACTACATCGAATCTTTTGGAATTGATTTATATACAACAAATAGAATGCTGAACAAACACGAGGATGAAGCTTATGTTAAAGAGGTCGATGGGTTAAAAACTGGTTATACAGATGCAGCGGGATATTGTTTTGTAGGAACTGCAATGAAAGGGGATCGGCGTCTTATCTCCGTTGTCATCAATGCTGAAACAGATGAAGATCGTTTTAGCGAAACGAAAAAGCTACTATCCTACGGTTTTTCTCCTTTTACTTTTTAATGGGGATTCGATGGATGACGACAAATTAGGTTATATTCGTTTCTATCAAACGTAAGAAATGATTTATATATCCCAAACAGCTCCTAATCGTGCCATGGGAAGCAGAAAAAGCGGGAAATCAGTCACGAATAGATGCTAATTATGATCATGTCCATATAATTGTGTAAAAAAAGAATGAGTCTCCCCAATCCTTGGAACTATGTTTTTAACCGAAACAATTGTTAGGAGAAATTGGTGAATAACTCAAATTAATTTTACCTTAAATTTCAAGAATTTAAAAAAGGAAATGATGGAATCTAGTTTAAATACGGTGATTAAGTCTGGGATCATTAATGTTCTTAACGAATACATGGAAAAAGAACGCGATCATTATATGAAAAATATGATTGAACTCGCAATAGGCATGATTATAGAGACGGTTATTCTGAAGGAGTACTTATCTTAAATATAGGAACATTTAATTTAAAAGTTTCACGTACACGAAGTGAAGAGTTTTCCACTGATATATTTAAAAGTATCAGCGTTGTGATCAATCGTTACTTCTTCAAAGGTAAGAAGACATGAAAGAGTTATTCTTATTTTTCCTAATCAACAGTCTGCCTTTAGATTAGTAGGCTCCGTTTTAATGGATTATGAAGAAGTATTTAGCAGTAAAGTGTACATCCAATTTTAAAGGCAAGATCTAAAAATAAAAAGTTAGAAGCACTAAACATCGCCACCATTGACGACGTTTTTGTCTGTGTTGTGTAGGCATTGCGGGTTCGGGTGAAATAAAGCCTTAAGGCTCACCCGCTGTTTATGGTAACACAGACAAGTCGAAACTAATCATTCAGTGGCCGGGGCCCGAACCCCTCTCCACTGAATGATAAGTTTCGAGCACTTATGTCAATGGCTAGCAGCAATCGCTGTGGCTGTTTTAGCGGGGGGATAAGGGTTAAAAAACATTGGAATTACCAATTTACACAGAATAATGGACTTGACATTCCCTCGTGCATGAACTTTCCGAAAACGTGTGAGAAGTGCCCCGCGTCGCCCTCCCTCGAGCTTGAACTTTCCGAAAACGAATGAGAAGTGCCCCGTGGCATCTTCCCTCGTGCATGAACTTTCCGAAAACGTGTGAGAAGTGCCCCGCGTCGCCCTCCCTCGAGCTTGAACTTTCCGAAAACGAATGAGAAGTGCTC
>NZ_QJJQ01000004.1:243780-264586 GCF_003201975.1 Pseudogracilibacillus auburnensis
CATCTTCCCTCGTGCTTGAACTTTCCGAAAACGTGTGAGAAGTGCCCCGCGTCGCCCTCCCTCGAGCTTGAACTTTCCGAAAACGAATGAGAAGTGCCCCGTGGCATCTTCCCTCGAGCTTGAACTTTCCGAAAACGAATGAGAAGTGCCCCGTGGCATCTTCCCTCGTGCATGAACTTTCCGAAAACGTGTGAGAAGTGCCCCGCGTCGCCCTCCCTCGAGCATGAACTTTCCGAAAACGAATGAGAAGTGCCCCGTGGCATCTTCCCTCGAGCATGAACTTTCCGAAAACGTGTGAGAAGTACCCCGCGTCGCCCTCCCTCGAGCATGAACTTTCCGAAAACGAATGAGAAGTGTCCCGTGGCATCTTCCCTCGTGCATGAACTTTCCGAAAACGTGTGAGAAGTGCCCCGTGGCATCTTCCCTCGTGCATGAACTTTCCGAAAACGTGTGAGAAGTGCCCCGCGTCGCCCTCCCTCGAGCTTGAACTTTCCGAAAACGAATGAGAAGTGTCCCGTAGCCACATCTTTCGTGCCTGATTTTTCGGAAACACATAAGAAATACCCAGTCCATCACCCCCTAGGGATGAAATTATCGTAAATACATTTTAAATGGCTTATGTTGCAATTTAAATTTTCTTGAAAACATAGTATGAATATCTTCCGTTGCGGATAAGCGTCATCTGTTTTTAATAATATTTCTCTGATTCTTCGTACCACATCCCTGACACTTTAATTTCATTTTGTTAATTGAAGATAAAAATTCAGAGCAAGTTCTATACGTAATTCCTTTTTGTAATTGATGATACTCATAGCTTGGTAAGCGACTATGCATTGACTCTTCAATATGCATAGAAATTAATTTTTTTCCTACATTCCTCTGTTGCATAGTTGGTGGTTGTTTGGGGTCCAAAATTAATTTTTTTATGAATCGTTTAAGTTGGATCGGAAAAATAATGGGTTCGTTTAATGGGGATTGATACAGAGTAAATTCCTCGTTGATAAAAATGATGTACGATTTTACGGTCGTATGAACATTTAGATTTTGCAGTAGTTGCTTAAATAAATAATCTGTTCGTTGAAGTTGCAAAAGCGGGTTTCTAATTTCTTTACCAGAAGCAACGGCATACCATTTGTCTCGTTCAAGATAGAAATCACCTTCAAAATGTTTTACCTTCAAACAGAAAATGGTATTTTCACTTATAATTAGACTATCAATTTGGAATTCTGTATTATTACTCTCTAGTAATAAATCGAATAGCTCAATCTGATTGGTCGAAGAAAAATTACATAATAAATTGTAAAATTTACGTTCGCCAATGTATCCTTTATGTAGACTTTCTATATTTTGTTTATCGTTCGTAGATAAATTCATTCTGCGGGACAAACATCGAAGGATTTGTAGTTCTTTAGATGGCATAGGTATAATGTGGGGGATTGATGTCATGTCTTCTTTCCTTTCTAAAAAAAGTTAGTACTTTTATCCTGTGCCGAAATTCTAAATAATTCAAGGGAAATAGATATAAGATACAAAAAGAACAATGATGTTTAGACGGAAAGAGATGGTCATGTGGATTTGAATTTTGGAAAAAACTTGGTAATGTTGGGGAATTTGATTAAAAAAGTTGACGCAAGCGCATACAAATGGAATCGAAAAATAAAAAAGAGGTAAATACGAGGATACAATTTAAGGCACCGCTTAAAAATTTTTTGAAGGGGTCGCCTATACCGGATAGGTAGCTTTTAACATCCGAACCGTATGCTTTTTTAACTAATACTTTCATAGACAACTTTGGAACTCAATTCATTAATTAATGTCGGTAAATCTAGTTTGGCCATTGAATCTATTTTTAGATCGGCATGATCGAAGGTTGCTTTTTTAGTTAGCTTGCTCGGAACAACAATAGTGTGTAATTCAGCACGCTTTGCAGCAATAGAACCAACAACCGAGTCTTCAAATGCGATTGCTTCTCGTGGAGCCACATTAAAATGTTGGATAGACTTTACATAAATTTCGGGATCAGGCTTAGGTTGTTTTATGTGATCGAATGTGTATACATTATCAAAATAATCTTTGATTTTTAACATAGTTAAGAAATGATTTGCCCACTTTGAACCTGAATTCGTTGCAAGCCCTATTTTAAGATCCGCTTTTTTCCCCGCTTCTAGCATATCGATTACACCAGGTAATGGTTCTTTGTCTGTAATTAATTGTGAAAAAACCTCGTCCTGCAATTGTTGTATTTTCTGAAAGTCAATCTCTTTTCCTGTTTGTTCTGCTACATATTTACAAACCTTTTGCGGAGTACCTACAGCTCCCACCCATTTTTCCCATACATCTAATGTTAGTTCAAAATCATAATACTGAAATGCTTGTTTGTAAGATTCAAATGTAATTTCCTCTGTATCAATAATAGTTCCATCTAAATCAAATACTAACGCTTTAATCAATAAATTTATCCTCCTTAAATTAGTTTATATATAGATAGTATCTCTAAATGGTACTTTTAACAACTGAATTTGCAATTTTTTACAAAGGATTTACAATGTTTCAGTCAGTATTCATAGGAGATCGTAAAAAATTTAGAGACACTATTTTCCCCAAGATTAAAACAAACTTAATTGTCTTGGGGACAGGCCTTCATAGTCAATGTTCATTAAAGCTTGCAGGTCCTTTGCGTTCCCTGCTGCATCTCCACCAGAGTTATTATTAAATATAATGATCAAATCTTTCGTGTTTTTATGTAAATCCTGAATGATCTTTTTCCACTCTAAGAGCTCTTTTTGATTATATTTATATAAATAGCGAACTTCTCGCCAATTGGAATGAGAGCCTTTTTGTCTATTCCAGCCATGAACATTTCGTCCGTGCATCCGTATGAGTGTTAGGCCTGAATTGGTGACTACAGGTACGGTAGGAGTAGAGCCGCTCCCTGCCTGTGGTTCATCGACAATCGAATGAATCCAGCCTTCTTTTTTCATAAAGGTAAGCGTATTGGTTCGGAACTCTTCACTAAACCAGGATTGATGACGAAATTCAAGTGCAACTGGAATATCTCCCATCATTTTTTTGCAATAACGTAGATAATCCACATTCTTTTTCTGGCAATCGAACCATGGTGGAAATTGAAAGAGAACCATCGCTAATTTATTTGCATCCTGATATGGTACTAAAGATTTCTTAAACGCTTCAAACATCTCTGTTTTTGTTTCAAATGGAATATCGCCCCTTTGATGCCCAGTCATGCCTTGATAAGCTTTCACGACAAAACGAAAATTGTTTGGTGTTTGGCTGATCCATTTTACTGCATTTTTAACTGGTTGTATCGCATAAAAGGATGCATCAACTTCCACGACAGGAAAATGACTACTATATACGGATAATTTATTGCTAGCATTTACTTGAGAAGGGTAAAGTGAATGATGGTCTCCCCACCCTGTTACACCTATGTAAATCAATGGAATCATTCCTTGTAGGATTAATCAAAAACCAGATTCTACTGGTGATTTTATCTCCGCGTTGGCACTTATCTCCCATCTCTATAGGCGGGAGATAAGTGCCGAATCAAGCAAACACACTGACTGACAAGCTAGGAGCGAGGTCAGAAGTGATGTTGCGCTTATGCAAATAAATAAATTATCATTTATTTGCCAAGCTCCGAAATAAGTACGACAAGGGTTCAGATGGAGAAATGAAGCAAACTAAGAATTAGGGTGTCCTGGGACTCCGCTAAATACTCGTCCACTGAAAAGCATTGTCGGAACGTTTTCCCTAGCACGTCCTGTACGTCGAAACTCCATCTGAACCAAGCCTTCTTTATCATAGCATAGGAAGGAAAGTATTGAAAATCAAGCATGATGAAAAAAGTTATTTTTTACCATCATCCCTTTTCTCGGTTTTGAAAATAAATTAAAAACTAGGGGCAGGTCATCTATGATCATGAACAAATCAACTTTCCTTAAACCACGCCTTGCTCAAAAGAGATATACCTTCTTCAATCTCTTTTTCCGTCAATCCACCGAATCCGAGTTGTATCATTGGATATTCTGTAGAGCGTTTTGACCAGTAACGGGATGTTGGATAAACCTTTACCTTCACTTTTTTTGCCCGCTCAATTAAAGTAGATTCTGATATTAATTCGTTTATTTTGATGAGGATAAAAACGCCCGATTTTTCCCCAATGACAGAGACATGATCTCCCATATATTGTGCAATTGCTTTGAGAAGTGTATCCCTTTTATGACGGTTTTGTTTTCTCATCCTACGTATATGTCTTTCAAGATATCCTTTTTCTATAAATAATGCCAGTGCTTCTTGGTGAATTCTCGAAACTGTTTGAACATAGGAAGCAAAAAGTTGCTTATACATTTTTAATAAAGAAGGTGGTAACACCATATAGCTAATTCTAATGGATGGAAGAAACGATTTAGAAAATGTTCCGATATAAATAATCTTATGATTCGAGTCAAGTCCTTGAAGAGAAGGGATAGGTTTTCCAACGTAGCGAAACTCACTATCATAGTCATCTTCAATAATATATCGCTCCGCTTCATTTACCCACTTTAACAACTGTCGTCGCTTATTAATTGGCGTAATGACACCAGTTGGATATTGGTGGGAAGGAGTAATATAAAGAACATCGCTTTCACTTTTAACCAACTCATCCATGTGAATACCATCCCGATCTACTGGAATCGGATGTACAGTAAGCCCATTATTTTTAAATACATCTTTCGCGCCTTTATATCCTGGATCTTCAATGGCGATGGTATATTGTTTTTTCCTAAAAAGTAAAGAAAGCATCCCTAACAAATGCTGAAGGCCAGCACCAATAACAATTTGATCAGGACTACTATTAACTCCTCTAGAGAAATATAAATAGGTAACCAATTGTTCCCTTAACTTTCTTTCCCCTTGCCGATGATCTCCGTATTGTAGAATATCTTTATGATGAAGTACTTCATTGGAACACTTTTTCCATTCGTTTAAAGGAAAATGAGTCAGGTCAATTGCCCCTTGATAAAAATCAAGCGTATAACTTGTTTCTTCATCATAGGATTCAACCGTTGAGAAAGTCTCTACTGGTTGTTTGATTGTGTCTAGCTTCTCTTCAAGAGGCATAACGTACATTCCACTTCTTGGTTTACTATCTATATATCCTTCTGCGAATAATTGTTGATAGGCAGATTCCACCGTATTTTGACTGATATGTAAATTAGCGGCCAGTCTCCGGATTGATGGCAATTTTGATTTCGAAGGTAACCTTCCTGCTTCTACCTCATTTTTAATATATTCATATAACTGGATATAGATTGGATGTTTACTTTCTAAATTTAGTAAAGGTGTAATTTCTATCATATAACCTTCCTTTCTGCCCCTATTCAATAAATTGAAACTGTCACTTTTCAACAGGTTAGATACTGTCTATGATCATTATAACAAGATAAAAAATTTTATGAATACAAAATTAAGTTGTTGGAGGTATTTTTATATGAATCACACATTTGTTATTAAAAGAGCGACGATGGATGATATAGACAGCATTGCACTTTTATTTGATAAGTATCGTTTATTTTATAAACAGCAATCTAATCTTGAACAAGCAACATTTTTTATTGAAAACAGATTGCGTAATAATGAATCCGTTATTTTTCTTGCAAAAGAACGGGATAATCCGTCGATTGAATTAGGATTCACTCAATTATATCCATCTTTCAGCTCTGTCTCTATGCAAAAGTTATGGATCCTAAACGATCTATATGTTGATGAAAAAGCAAGAAAATGTGGGGTAGCAAAACAATTATTGAAACAAGCAGCACATTTCGCACGTCAATCCGAAGCAAAATCGATCATTCTTGAGACAGTGATGGACAATATCCCTGCACAGCGCTTATACGAATCAATCGGTTATGAAAAAGATAAAGATGTTTACCATTATTATTTAGATTTAACAAATCCTTCATAGTTGCCAATATTTCTGCCCTTGGCTCACTTGGTTAATTGTGGACGAAGGGTATAGAGAAAGAAGTAATGACATTATTTTCACCACTAAGTGATAGTAAATTTACTACTGAAAAACACTTTTTTACCAGTTTTGATAAAGAACAATACATTTTTATAGAATAGAGACAACTACTACGTAGCTGCTAGTTGAAATAACAATGTTTTTTATAGGATCTATTTTATAAGTGAGGATGGATAAGCTCTTTCATATTTATAATTAAGCCCCTAAATATAATAGATGTAGCGTTCTTATTCATTCGCCTATTTCATGAAAAAAAACATCTCGAATGAGATGCTGATAAATGTTGAAAAGATAGATTCTATATTTGCTTCCTAAGATAGACAATCAATGAGATACATCTTCCTTTGAATGGTTGTGTTTGAAAAAAATATGTCAGAATGACGTGATATGCCTTTATTAACTTATAAAATCCTTTTTTTTATTTCTTTAATTAAAAATCATATTCAGCGTCTTTTTTGGCACGAATTTCTTCAAATGCTTCAACGGTCAGGACAGTATCTTCCACAAGGCGTTCCATACGGAAGACAATATCATCATTGATGATTTCCTGCCGTAAAAAATCCTGTTCTTCTATAAATACATACGAAGGGACGACATGTGCTTTCATGTACGCTAAAATCGGTTTTAGTTGTTGCTCTACCATTAAATAATGCCTTGATGTTCCAGCAGTGACAACGATACTAGCAACTTTATCACGTAATGCATCCACTGGGAGTAAATCAAATATATTTTTTAGTGTCCCTGGTATTGATGCTTGAAATATAGGAGTACCAATGATTAGTGCGTCTGCTGTCATAATCGTTTCAGTTAAGTACTTGGTGTCACCTTTATATTCAAAATAATTACGTCCATCACTAAATTCCAGGCTATATTGAGCTAAATCTAAGAGATGCACGTCATGTGTTGGATACTTTTGTTCAACCATTTCCATGACCTTTTCCATGGCCGTTTTTGTCTTTGAACCGACGATCGATCCTGATAGTGCTACAATTTTCATCTTATACTCTCCTTAGGCTACTAGCTATATCACCAATTTATTTTCTATTCATTTATTGTTGAATCAATGTTAATAATTTCCCAGACATCCCGCAATTCTATCTCATATGGTTTACTTGTTTCACCAGAAAAATGCCGTGTATAAGCGTTTGTTATGGTTTCAACTTCATCTGGTACGATCATGTTATACTAGTTTTCAAAAACATTTGGAAAATCCCTTTCATCTTGATATCCTAATGAACTTTCTTCAAATATCATGATAAACATTATTTCCGGTGGGAACACCATTTTCAATTTTTAAGTCCCATGTCCCAATTCCATTGAGTTCTAATCACAATTTGATGTTTTGAAAAAATATTTTCATATTTTGTTTGAAAAACTATTCATTCATGGAATCTACTAATTTTTGTAAGCGACGATTCCCTGTTTGAAATGATATTTGATTGGAAGTAAGGTTTTCTTGCATATGTTGTAAAACGTTTCGTCCTGTAGAGACCACGATGAAGTTGGTTAGTACTACGATTTTCATCATCGAATCCTTTTATTTTCTCGTATGTTTTTTGATTGCTGGGATAATATCATTTCCAATAATCTCAATGTTTTTCATCATTTTATCAAATGGTACACCACCAAAATCAATTTGTGCGACAAATCGCTGCATCCCAAAAAGTTCATATTGATATAGTAATTTCTCAATAACTTGTTCTGTACTGCCAACCATAAGTGCATCACGATAATCCGGTGCTTGAGCAAACTGTTGTTTTGGATATCCCGTCCCACGTATGGCTTGAAATCCAACATTGAGGTGTGGATACATACCTTGTAATGCTTCTTTTGTTGTATCCGCTACGTAAAACAAGCTTGTCGTTGCAATTGGTAAAGTATCTGGATTAAATCCACTTTGCTCCGCTGTCCTACGATACGCCAGTACAGAAGGTTTAAAGTTCATCGCGGGACCACCTAACGTCGTAAGCATCATTGGAATCCCCATATAACCTGCTTTGATTGCACTTGCAGGTGGACCACCAACAGCGCGCCAAATTGGAAGTGATCCATGTAATGGGCGTGGTAAAATCTCTGCGTTTTCTAACGGTGTACGAAACTTCCCTTGCCACGTAACCCGTTCGTTTTCATTTATCTGTTTAAGTAATTCTAATTTCTCTTCATAAATCTCTTCATAGTCTTGTAAGTCAACACCTAATAATTGGTGCGCCCCGACACGTGAACCACGACCAGCTACGATTTCCGCACGCCCATTTGAAATTAAATCAATTGTTGCAAAATCCTCGAATAAACGAACAGGATCTAAAACACTTAACACTGTCGCTGAACTTGCTATTTTTATTTTCGTTGTTGCTTGTGCAATTGCTGATAGAATAACCGTGTGAGCTTGTGATATAAAGTATGTTTGGTGACTTTCACCAACACTAAACACATCAATACCTGCTTGTTCAGCAAGCTTACTCATCTCAATAAGTTCTTTAATTCTCTCTTGGGCTGAAATTCGACTTCCTGTTAATGGATTCATAATATGATCCCCTAAAGAATACAGGCCAAATTCCATTCCTTCTGATTGATTAATCCGGTATTTTTCCATGACTAAATCTCCTCTATCGGTGTTAATTTTGCTTCAATATCATCACGTCGTTCTTCTAAAAATGGTGGTAAATCCAATTGTTCTCCAAGTGTTTCGACGCCCCTATCGATTGTAAATCCTGGGCCATCTGTCGCGATTTCAAATACTATGCCATTGGATTCACGGAAATATAAACTTTTGAAATAGAAGCGATCAACAATACCGGATGAGTAAAAACCCTGTTTTCGTACTTGTTCATCCCAATATGCCAATTCCACTTCATCTTTCACCCGGATCGCCAGATGATGGATACTCCCACGACCAGGTTTTTCAGTAGGACCATCTAAGAATTTCACGACAATTTCACCAAACACTTCTCCATTAACCGATTGAAAAATTGCTTCCTTCTGTGATCGTGACACTTCTGTATAACCAAATATTTCTGTTAACATGCGTGAAAGTTTATTCAAACGGCGTACTGTTATTTCGACAGAGCCCATCCCTTGAATTTGATACTCTATCGGAATAGTTGATTTTTCCCAAGCTTCCCAGTTGGCAATCTTTTTACCATCAGAAACAATGAGTACCATGCGTAACCCATCTTCATCTTCAAAGTGAACTGCTGGGCGATTGGTGTATGTTGTAATTTCCCCATGTTTGACTTCAAATTGTTCAAATCGCTTTTTCCAGTACGATAAGCTTTCTTTGGATGGAACGAGTAAACCAATTTGGGTAATCGCATTTGTCCCACGGTATGTCCGTCCGGCCGATGGCATTTCAAAGAAGGTTAGTTCTGTTCCTGGGCTACCTGTTCGATCTCCATAAAACAAGTGATACATTGACGGATCATCCTGGTTTACGGTGACTTTAACGCGGCGCAATCCTAAAATAGTCTTGTAAAAGTGGTTATTTTGTTTTGCATTTTTTGTAATCATTGAAATATGGTGATGTCCTGGAATAATATGCATCTTTTTTCCTCCTTTTATCATTTGATTAATCAAGTAATAGCGGATAAAAAAATTATCTTTTCATCGACAATTTTTTTTCACTATATTTTTGTATACGTGTCATAAGTGACAATAACGTTTTTTGTTCCTCTATTGATAAACAATCTTCAAAGAAAGAAGATTGGAAGGTAAGCTGAGCCTCAAATGCATTTTCTAATCTTTCTCGTCCTTTATCTGTTAAAGAAATCGTTTTTGTTTTCCATTCTTGTTTACGATCAATTAATTGATCCTTTTCTAGACGAGCAAGCATCCGTGAAATTCCACCTTGTGTTACGGTAACTTTTTCTGCAAGTTCACTTTGAGTCAATGGCTCATATGTTGAAATTTGAACTAAAACATCAAATTGAGCAGTTGTTAAATCATATTGTTTTAGAAATTCATTTGAAAGCAAGTTACTTTGATGTGTAAATCGCATAATTCGAAGCCAAATGAGTGAACCACGCGTATTTTTTCGCACTTGTTATCAATCCTCCTTACTACTTCACTTTATCAGTCAAGTGATAAAAAAACAAGTTTTAAATCTTGGGTTTAAGCATTGATTAACTACGTAGCTTTCACACGTAAACACATTAATAACTTTTTATTATGATAAGGATAATCCGAAAAAATAGTATTAAAAATGAAACGAAATACACTTTCATTATTTATTAAATCAACTTGCCCATAAAATATTCATCTACAAATTTCCAGCAATGTATAATGAATTTCTTTTGGTTTCATCTATTTCGAAGTCTAAATCTCCATGATTGGGTGGGGAAGCATCTATCAACTGTTAAAAAGATCTAGAGATTAATGTATGTGGTGATTATTTTAGCATAAAAATCTAATTTAAAAGATGGTAATACTTCCATAAAAAAGTCCGGGCCAAACACAACCTACCTTTTAATGGCATTGTCATATTACACAAAGTCCGTTATATTAACTAATTATTCTTCGTTTTTTCGAGGAAACCTTCCGCATTTAAAGATATTTTTCTTAGTAGTTTTAAGGCATACTCCTGTTCATCCACAGATAAATCTTTAGTGATAATATTTTTCCAACCTACCAAAATAGAAGTTAGCTTAGATTCAAACGCATGTGCTTTCTCCGTCAGATACAACTTTTTTATTCTTTTATCAACGCTAAAAACTTTTCTTTCTACATACCCTTCTTTCTCTAATTTTGTAATTGCCCTAGCGGTTGTACCTTTATCCATTTTTAATAAACAAGCTATTTCATCTTGCGATAAACCTTCATTTTGATATAAAACAGCAAGGAATTGATATTGACCAGCTCCTAGATTATATTCTTTTAATTGTTCATTAATATAAACATTTCCATATCTATGTAGCAATGAAATCCAACGGCCAATTGACTCTTTATTATCTATGCTCATTATAATTCTCCTTTCTTTTGCACCAACATTTTACAAAATGACAGTTTATTCTTTATTTCAATCCTTATTTCCGTTATCAAAACAATTCACTTGCATCATAAATTAGTATAAGATAATATTTGTTGCATAGACAACTAACACAATTTTAAAATAAGTTAATAGTTGTTAATACGATGTTAAATTAGTTGCATAAACAACTTCATTACAGAAGGGATTGCTTTCTTTAACAAATATAAATTTATGTGAATCTAAATGGCAGAAGCTTGAGACCCACCTACATTTTAACGGAAATATACGCTAAGCAACAAACAATCGTAATAAAACTGAACTTCGCTACTTTAAGGAAGGAATCAATCTATTCCTAGAATATCTTTGGATAGATAAATATACTTAGCTGGCTCCTTCTATTTTTTCAATCAACACAACTGTTCCAATTCATTATTCATTATAACGTGATTAGTTTAGTACAGTCACTAAATACCCTTAACCTGAACATGGAACTGCAAAAATGTATATCTTCAGCAATGAAATAAAAAAAGATGGGGGATTTATGTTGGATGGATAACTCTATAAAAAGTTCTGATAAGCTGTTAGGTGTTCTTGTCTTTGCTTTAATATTTTCCGTCATGAACGGTACGATGTTTAATGTTGCTCTACCAATCATCGGTGAAGAATTCAATCTTATCCCTTCACAGGTCAGTTGGGTAATGACTAGTTATATGGTTATTTATGCTATCGGTTCGGTTGTCTATGGGAAGCTTGCGGACAAATACCAGCTTAAAGACTTGTTGACGTTTGGACTTCTTCTATTTTCCATCGGTTCAATCATCGGTATGCTAGCTGCTGATTATTGGATGGTTGTTCTCGGACGTATACTTCAAGCTGCTGGAGCGGCAGTTCTTCCGGCTACAGCAATGATTATTCCGATTCGTTACTTCCCACCCGAGAAAAGAGGAAGAGCGCTTGGAACGTCAGCGGTCGGTTTGGCTTTAGGAAGCGCATTGGGTCCAGTTGTTGCAGGGCTGATCTCAAGCTTAGGAAGTTGGAGAATGCTGTTCTTATTTTCTCTCATATCGTTGATTACGCTCCCTTTTTTTCGTAAATATTTAGTCGATGATAAAAGGGAAGCCAGTAATATTGACATTTTAGGAGGTAGCTTACTGGCAGCGACTGTGGCATTATTTCTGTTAGCGATAACGCAAAGCTATTGGCTGCTATTTGTCGCTGGGGCAATCGTGTTGGCTTTATTCATTATTAGAATCAAGGCTGCTCCCAATCCTTTTATTGAACCAGGCCTTTTTTCAAATAAAAGCTTTTCCATTGGATTGTTCATTGCATTTATGACAACTTCAATGAATTTCGGCATTACGTTTATGACCCCACAATATTTGGCGACGTTGAATAATCTGTCCCCAGGAAGTATCGGATTTGTTTTATTTCCAGCGGCTATCATTGCCGCAATGTTAGGTCGTAAAGGCGGGAAATTGGCCGACGAAAGTGGCAATAACATTCTTTTTACCGTTGCATCGTTCATGATGTTTTTATGCTTTGCATTGCTATCAAGCTTTGTTGGAGTTTCACCATATGTCATTGCTGTTATTTTAATTGCAGGTAACGTCGGTCAAACTTTCATGCAAGTTGCAATGTCCAATACAATCTCTCGAACTTTGGCTAAAGAGCAGGTCGGGGTAGGGATGGGGTTGTTTTCCATGTTAAATTTCATTTCAGGTGCGATTTCTATGAGTGTCATTGGAAAGATGCTTGACACTAGACAAACTGCTCTCCACCTCAATCCATTTGTGACGAATGAAAATGCCTACGTGTACAGTAACATTTTTGTTGTCATGTGCTTGGGGATCATTAGTATATTCTGGCTATACCACGTACAATTTGCAACGACCAATAAGTCCATATTGGCAAACAATATTAAAAGGGAGGAAGGATAACAATGAGTAGCACAACGCCTACTTCATTCGCTTCGAGCGAGCTTGAAAATGTAAAGAGGCTACCGATTATGATTTCGCTTATCATCGGAGCCTTCTTCTCGATACTTAATGAAACATTGTTGAATATTGCTTTTCCAAAACTAATGGTTGAATTAAATGTAACTGCTTCTACACTTCAATGGTTGGCAACCAGCTATATGCTTATTGTCGGTGTGTTGGTTCCGGCCTCTGCTTTAGTCATGCAATGGTTTACAACAAGGCAAATGTTTTTAGGTGCCATGACTTTATTCACAGTGGGAACGTTAATATCTGGGATAGCGCCTCATTTTGCAATATTGTTAATCGGTCGGATGATACAGGCGGCCGGAACTGGGTTATTGATGCCAGTCCTGATGAACACGATTCTTGTTCTGTATCCGTTAGAAAAACGTGGAACTGCAATGGGGACCCTCGGACTTGTCATGATGTTTGCTCCAGCGATAGGACCGACGCTGTCCGGACTAATTCTAGAATCTCTGCATTGGCGGTGGTTGTTTTTCCTAGTGTTGCCTTTTGCCGTTTTTTCCATTGTATTTGGTTTATATATTTAAAAAACGTGTCGGAGCCTACAAAACCGAAAATTGATATTATCTCGGTGTTGCTTTCTACTATTGGTTTTGGTGGCTTTGTATACGGATTTAGTGGTTCAGAAGGTGGATTTACGGGAATTATTGTTGTCAGTATCATCGCTCTGATTCTATTCGTTTTTCGGCAAATACGATTGAAGGAACCGCTGCTGGACCTTCGAGCTTTTAAATATCCAATGTTCGCTGTAACTACAGTGCTTTTAATTGTCGTTATGATGACACTATTCTCAACCTTGTCGCTATTACCGTTCCTGTTCCAGGGAGCTCTTGGATTAACCGTGTTTGCATCTGGTCTTCTCCTATTGCCAGGAAGTTTTGTAAATGGACTTATGTCTCCAGTCGCAGGAAAGCTATTCGATCGATTTGGTCCTAGGGTGTTAGTTATTCCTGCAACAGGGATGGTAGTAATTATTATGTGGTTCTTTATGCAGGTGTCTATGAACACATCGAAAATAACATTTCTTGTGTTGCACATCTGCTTAATGTTTGCGCTATCGATGATCATGATGCCAGCTCAGACGAACGGTCTTAATCAGCTACCACCACGTTACTACCCGCATGGCATTGCAATTTTAAACACGCTATCTCAGATAGCTGGTGCGATAGGGGTTGCCTTTTTCATCGGTGTTATGACAGCGGGACAGCATCGCTTTCTGGAACAGTCATCAGACCCGTCTTCCCCTGCCGAAATATCCGAAGGGCTGGTTGCAGGTATAAATAATGCTTTTATGTACGGTTTTGCCCTGGCTTGCATCGCCTTTGTTCTGGCATTATTCATAAAACGGACACAACCACCAAAAGAATGATTGTAAAGGGGTTCAAACCAGGGACTTAAAATTGTATGAAATTCCGTACTGAAAATGATGGGATAAATTACAATTATAACGTCTTTCCCTATTCACAAAGATTAACTAAAAACTTACAGAGTTTTCTCCATCTGTTTTAGAACACACTCGCTTACCACCTGTACCAAGCACTTTTCTAAACAGAATGGGAGAGTTAATCGAAAAGATATCAATCATGCCCTATATATTTGTTCATAAAGCTGAGCTAGACTATGTTACACTTAAGAGAGCAAACATAGAGAGGAATTTTTTCATGAGTAAAACAGTTGTACTAGCCGAAAAGCCATCTGTTGCCCGTGATATTGCACGAGTGCTTAGTTGTCACAAAAAAGGAAACGGCTATTTAGAAGGATCAAAATATATCATCACATGGGCACTTGGACATTTAGTGACACTAGCAACACCTGATATGTATGATCATAAATATAAAACATGGCGAATAGAAGATTTGCCAATGGTTCCGAACCGCCTAAAAACGATCGTTATCCAAAAAACAGGGAAACAATTTAACGCAGTGAAAAGTCAGCTAACTCGAAAAGACGTAACAGATATTGTCATTGCAACAGACGCGGGGAGAGAAGGAGAACTTGTCGCTCGTTGGATTATAGAAAAAGCACGGGTGAAAAAGCCTGTGAAACGACTCTGGATTTCATCTGTTACTGATAAAGCGATCCGTGATGGCTTTAAACAATTAAAACCGGGTAAACAATATGAAAACTTATATGACTCGGCAGTAGCACGAGCAGAAGCGGATTGGTATGTTGGCCTTAATGCAACAAGGGCACTGACGACAAAATATAATGCACAATTATCAAGTGGCCGTGTACAAACACCAACACTTGGCATCATCGCAACGAGAGAAGAAGAAATTCGTCATTTCCGCCCACAAAAATTTTATGGACTCGAATTAAAAACACGGACTGGAACAGCTTTTACTTGGCAAGATGAGAAAAATAATAGTCGGATTTTTGATAAAGAAAGGGCAGAATCATTACGTGGAAAATTAACTGGAAAAAAGGCGATCATTACAACCATCGAAAAAACGCAGAAAAAGCAATATCCACCACAACTATATGATTTAACAGAACTGCAACGGGATGCAAACCGGATGTTTCATTTTTCTGGAAAACAAACACTTCAGGCGATGCAACATTTATATGAACGTCATAAAGTGCTCACATATCCAAGAACAGATTCACGTGTCATTACGACCGATATTGTACCAACTTTAAAAGAACGGCTGGAAGCATGTGGCGTCGATGAATACGCAAATGTCGCCCGAAAGCTTTTGCAGAAAAAGTTTAACTTACCAAAATCGGTCGTCAACAATGCGCAAGTAACCGACCACCATGCGATTATTCCGACAGAAGAACCTGTTGATATATCGGCACTCGGTAGCAACGAACGAAAAATTTATGATCTTGTTGTGAAGCGATTTTTAGCAGTACTTTCCGATCCATATGAATATGAAGAAGCAAAAATGACTGCAGAAATTGAAGGAGAACGTTTTGTTACAAAAAGTAATACAGTCCAAAAACTCGGTTGGAAAGAAGTATACGAATCGACTAGTGAAAAAGCGAATCAATTAGCAAACCTTACAAAAGGAGCGGGGATTGCCAATTCCAACTTGCAATTAACAGAAGGCGAAACGAAACCACCTGAACGTTTGACGGAAGGAACGCTTCTTAAAGCAATGGAAAACCCAGCAAAATATATGGAAGCAGACGAAAAACATTTGGCAAAAACGCTTCATCAAGCAGGCGGGATTGGAACTGTTGCAACACGTGCAGATATTATCGATAAGTTAATAAACGGACAATATATGGAACTGCGCGGAAAATATTTATATCTTACACAAACAGGGAAACAATTACTTGACCTAGCTCCGGAAGATTTACGTTCACCAGCATTGACTGCCCAATGGGAAGAGAAATTGACACAAATTGAGCGAGGGAAACTAAATAAAAGTCAGTTCATCAATGATATTAAAAAATATACGGAAGAAATAGTTCATGAAATTAAAGGTGCAGAAGCAACATTTAAACATGATAATCTCACAGGATCAAAATGTCCACGTTGTGATAGCCTGATGCTAGAAGTAGAAAATAGGCAAGGGAAAATGCTTCGATGTAAAGACCGGTCTTGTAATTATAAGAAAAACGTGTACAAAAATACGAATGCCCGTTGTCCCAATTGTAAAAAAAGATTGAAACTGTATGGAGAGGGAGAAGGACAAACGTTTACTTGTGTTTGTGGACATCGCGAGAAGCTTGCGACTTTCCAAGAGCGTCGTAAGAAAGACCAAAATAAACGGGTTTCAAAAAAGGATATTAATAAATATATGAAGAAACAAGATGATTTTAAAAACAATGCACTCGCCGAAGCATTAGCGAAGTTGAAGAATAAGTAAAAGAACCTGATCGATACTTAAGGATGGTTTCATATCCATTGTCGGTTTCGGAAATAACCTACTTTAAAAAGGAAACAGAGCGTTCACATTTGGGCGTTCTGTTTTTATATTCATCGCTAAAAAATGACTTAAGTCACTCATTAAACGTAGATGTAATGACCTGAGATAGTATGGGTGAAACACGGTAGCCTATAAAATAAAGATAGACATACCAATAAAATTGGAGTGATAAAGAATGAGTGAAGAGTCACGGCGATTTGCAGGGTGGTTAATGATTATTTTACCTACTGTCATTTACGGTGGTGTAAGTCTACTAGTTTTTTTAATGGATACTCAATCGGGTTATACAGACAATCCACTAAGGCAAGATTTATTTCGCGCTGGACATGCACATGCTGGAGTTTTATTGATTCTATCTTTTATGACATTATTTTATGTCGATCAGGCGAATTTATCTGATTCATTAAAATGGTTTGTTCGATCAAGCATACCACTATCCGCAATTTTCCTCCCAGCAGCGTTTTTCTTTTCAGTACTTTCCCCGACAGCAAATGAACCGAACGGGTTTATTAATTTAGCCTATGTAGGAGCGGCTTTATTAGCGCTAGGTCTCATCGTATTAGGGATCGGATTAATAAGAAAAAAACAGGAGAGTAGAAATAGATGATGAATGGTACTAGCTTACATCTCGGCACAACCAATCTCATTCAGCCACATCATAAAAAAACTAAACTAGTAAATAGGAATCTTCCGCTTTCCTGTTTACATAGTTTAGTTTGGACCTTTTTCTGGGGTATCTACGTTTTGTAAATTCAAACTTAAACGAGATATCATACATTTTGCAAAGTAACGGCAATGTTTTAAGATTTTATGGCAGCTTTTACTGAAACTTCATTTATATCAAATCCATATTGTTCATTATATGTTAACCAGTCGGCTACTCTCTTTTCCGTTTGCTGGATTCTTTCCAACTGCTCTGTTGTCGGAGACTTCACTTCCTTTAAGGAGTTTTTTCGTATCTCATCAACACCTTTTCCAGCGGTGTACACGGATTTCCCTGTTAATAAGGTTAAGTTTTTCGTTCTGTCAAAATGCTCATTTAACGTATTCATTTTGGAGGTTATCTCCTCTGTTGCTTCCGCTTCTCGTTCTGTAATCGAAGCAATCGTACTAATCGCTCGATTTACTTCATCGATATGTCCCATAATTTGATCAATTGCGTTCATAGATACATTCGTTTCTTCAATATGTTTGCTTAAATTTTCTGAAAAGGAATCAATTTCAGCTGTTACTGTATTAGAATCCCTTAGGACATCTTCCATTTCTTCAGTGATATTTTCTACAGAAACGCGGGTTTGCTCAGCAAGCTTTCTCACTTCATCGGCAACAACGGCAAATCCACGTCCATGTTCACCAGCCCTTGCGGCTTCAATCGATGCGTTTAAAGCGAGTAAATTCGTTTCGTCTGCAATGTTTTTAATAAAATCGATTACTTCAGAGATGTTATTGACTTTATCTGTTAACGCTTGAAAATTATCTTTCGACTTTTGAAAGTCTTCAATCATCGTTAAAAATCCGGTTAATGATGATTCGACGACATTTTTACTTTCACTAGCCTGATCTACCATCATTTTTGTTCGCTCTGATGCTTCATTTGCTGTAGAGGCAATTTCGTCAACTGCCGAGTTTAGTTGATGAGTGGCATCATTTACTTCATCTGCTTCTAACGATGTTTGTTCAACGACAGTTAATAAACTGCCAACTTCATCAATTTTTGACATCTCATCTACTGCATCACTTATATTAGAGATAAGTTGATATTCGTTCGCTTCTTTATATGCTTGTAGCACAATAATTGTATCAAAAGTAATCATGCGATTTAACGCTGTAATGATATTCGCGAGCATCACGGGATTGGACTTAAATCGTACTGTTATGTAAGGAATTAAATATTCATATATACGAGTATAGGAACCAATAAACCACTCTTCTGTCAACCGGATGTGGCTATGGATCTTACCAATTTTTTTCCGACTTTCAATATATTGATCGTTTAATTGTGGTTTTGTTAACTGTTTATAATAATGAACAATTGCAGGTACATAACGGTCGTATGTAGTAAATTGATCAAAAAGTTGTTTGAGTTCGGGTACATCCATTATCATTTCATAATGGCGTTCAGCTATTTCTTGTGCATGCTCTTCCATGATGTCATCTATGAGATGTAAGTGATCTAGATCTTTTTTAGACAACTGAACAAGTTTAATGATCTCTTGAATATGTTCAGATAAACCATTATTTAGGTCACTGGCTGTAAAGGTTGGAATATTAATTTGTTTATTTTTTTTCATTAATCGTGCAATCATGTCTAGGACCTCCATACTGTTCTTTTTACCTATGTTAAGAATATCATAAATAGACTAAATATGCTTTTATTTAGTTCTTTATACATAGGTTATTAGACCTAACAGATGGGAGGTGGGGGATAAAAAAATCACTGCGAGGGATTTAAAAGATTGAATCATGTGGGATAGAACGCCCCTATGGACATCAAGACAGAAAATACTTACAATTAAAACAGAGGTGAACCAAATGACAAAGATTATTGAAATGACAAATGTTACATGGAAAAGACAAGGAAAAGAAATTTTGCATCATATGAATTGGCAAGTAAATAAGAATGAACATTGGGCGGTACTCGGGTTGAATGGAGCAGGAAAGACAACCCTTTTAAATATGGTGAATGGATATATTTGGCCAACAACAGGAGAGGTATCAGTACTGGGAAATAAATTTGGTAAAACAGATATCCATCAATTACGTCGTTCCATCGGTTGGGTCAGTTCATCTTTTGGGGAAAAAGTGAATGGACGACATGTAGCGGAAGATATCGTTGTCAGTGGAAAGTTTGCCGCGGTTGGACTCGTTTTTGCAGATCCGATTGAAGCGGATTTTGAACAAGCTAGAGAATGGATGAAATTATTAGGAGTAGAGTATACATATGGTAGACCATACGAAAAATGTTCACATGGGGAAAAACAGAAAATTCTTATTGCTAGAGGGCTAATGGCAAATCCGAAACTACTCATATTAGATGAGCCAACAAATGGACTCGATTTTATTGCCCGTGAAGAACTACTTGCAACGATTGACCGAATTGCTACACAAAAAAATGCACCAACTATTATTTTCGTTTCCCATCATATTGAAGAAGTGTTGCCAATTTTCACCCATACACTCCTATTGAAAGAAGGAACTGTTTTTGCAAAAGGGCTGCGTAACGAAGTGTTAACGAGTGATAATTTATCTAGATTGTATGGGAAAAATATCGAAGTTGACTGGCGTCGTGACCGAGCGTGGATGACGTTAGTGTAAGTTTTGTCTATGGGATAATAGCAAATAGTGGTGTGGATCCTTTGGTCGTAGCTCTTGGCATCTTCTCTCGTGCATGAACCTTCCGAAAATGGATGAGAAGTATCCCGCAGCATCTTCCCTCGTGCATGAACTTTCCGAAAACGGATGAGAAGTGCCCCGCGGCATCTTCCTTCGTGCATGAACTTTCCGAAAACGGATGAGAAGTGCCCCGCGGCATCTTCCCTCGTGCATGAACTTTCCGAAAACGTGTGAGAAGTGCCCCGCTGCATCTTCCCTCGTGCATGAACCTTCCGAAAATGGATGAGAAGTGCCCGCGGCGTCTTCCCTCGTGCATGAACTTTCCGAAAACGTGTGAGAAGTGCCCCGCAGCACCTTCCCTCGTGCATGAACTTTCCGAAAACGGATGAGAAGTGCCCCGTGGCATCTTCCCTCGTGCATGAACTTTCCGAAAACGGATGAGAAGTGCCCCGCAGCATCTTCCCTCGTGCATGAACTTTCCGAAAACGTGTGAGAAGTGCCCCGCAGCACTTTCCCTCGTGCATGAACTTTCCGAAAACGGATGAGAAGTGCCCCGCAGCATCTTCCCTCGTGCATGAACTTTCCGAAAACGGATGAGAAGTGCCCC
>NZ_QJJQ01000004.1:264683-316629 GCF_003201975.1 Pseudogracilibacillus auburnensis
TCTTCCCTCGTGCATGAACTTTCCGAAAACGGATGAGAAGTGCCCCGCAGCATCTTCCCTCGTGCATGAACTTTCCGAAAACGGATGAGAAGTGCCCCGTGGCATCTTCCCTCGTACATGAACTTTCCGAAAACGGATGAGAAGTGCCCCGCAGCACCTTCCCTCGTGCATGAACTTTCCGAAAACGGATGAGAAGTGCCCCGCTGCATCTTCCTTCGTGCATGAACTTTCCGAAAACGGATGAGAAGTGCCCCGCGGCATCTTCCCTCGTGCATGAACTTTCCGAAAACTTGTGAGAAGTGCCCCGCGGCGTCTTCCCTCGTGCATGAACTTTCCTAAAACGTGTGAGAAGTGCCCCGCAGCATCTTCCCTCGTGCATGAACTTTCCGAAAACGGATGAGAAGTGCCCCGCAGCATCTTCCCTCGTGCATGAACTTTCCGAAAACGGATGAGAAGTGCCCCGTGGCATCTTCCCTCGTACATGAACTTTCCGAAAACGGATGAGAAGTGCCCCGCAGCACCTTCCCTCGTGCATGAACTTTCCGAAAACGGATGAGAAGTGCCCCGCAGCATCTTCCTTCGTGCATGAACTTTCCGAAAACTTGTGAGAAGTGCCCCGTGGCAACTTCCCTCGTGCATGAACTTTCCGAAAACGTGTGAGAAGTGCCCCGCGGCATCTTCCCTCGTGCATGATTTTTCGGAAACAGATAAGAAGTACCCAGTCACATCGCCCCCTAGGAATGAAATATCGGAAATACATATTAAATGGCTTATGTTGCAATTTAAATTTTCTTGAAAACATAGTATGAATATCTTCCGTTGCGGATAAGCGTCATATGTCTTAATAATATTTCTCTTATTCTTCTTTTGGAGCTAATGACTACACACCATTCGTGTATTTGGCTTGTCGTTATTTTTTTATTAGGAAATAGTAAATTAAATTCAGCTACACTTCGCATTACTCCATAATCTACTGCTTCTTCGTAACCGCATCCCTGACACTTTAATTTGATTTTGTTGATTGGAGATAAAAATTCGGAGCAAGTTCTACACGTAATTCCTTTTTGTAATTGATGATACTCATAGCTTGGCAAGCGACTATGCGCAGATTCTTCGAGGTGCATCGAAATTAATTTTTTAGCTAATTTTGTATGATGGGCTGTTAATTTTCGAGAATTGGCATTTAATTTATTGATAAAACGTTTTACTTGTGTTGGAAAAATTGCTGGTAGGGCAATTGGAGCTTGATACAATGTAAAGTCATCATTGATGAAGATTATGTATGGTTTTATTGTCATGTTTACATGTAACTTTTGCAAGATTTGTTTAAATAAATATTCGGTTCGCTGCAGTTGTAATAAGGGACTTCGAATTTCTTTACCTGAACCAACGACATACCATTTATCCCCTTCTAAATAAAAATCACCTTCAAAGTTTTTAATTTCCAAGGAAAAAATCGTGTTTTGATTAATAATCAAACTATCAATTTGAAACTCTGTGTTGTTACTTTCTAACAATAAATCAAATAGTGTGATCTGATTGGTAGAAGGGTGATTACATAATAAATCGTAAAATTTCAGTTCACCAAGAAATCCTTTATGCAAATTTTCATAGTTTTGTTTTTCAGTAGTGGATAATTTCATTCTAGGGTGCAAACTAGTAAGAATTTGAAGTTCCTTAGGGGGCATAGGTTTATTATGGGGAATAATCGTCATTTCACCTTTCCTTTCTTAAAAAGTACTAGTCTATTTATACTATTATAATTGTCGTGTAATTTCAAAGGAATCGAAGCAAACGTTTTCTATTCTCCTTTTTGATCATCGCTACAACTATATTTGAGTATTCTTGGACGTAAAATTGTGAAATTAGTCAAGTCTAGCTTCGAAATGTGGGACGTGCTAGTACAATGTACTATAACTGTGACAATGCTTTTCAATGTGATGAGTGAAAGCAGAGCCCTAGGATCTTTTAACCTATAAGAGAACTTGAGGTATTGTGGAGCGACTTTAGAAAAAGAGTGTGTAATTTTTGTTAGGGGTTTACATATCTACCCACCTATTAAAAGGCTTTTGCGAAATTTATTGAAAAACATACATCGCTCTACTCATTCTCTTATTGTCTATTTATTCGGACAATAAGGTGATAAGTGATATAATCTGAAGTAAAAAATAAGGAGTGAGGGTTTTGACAAAACTTAAAGAAAGTGCCCAGCAATTTCAACATAAATTAATAGAGCTCGGTTACTCAAATAAGGTCATTGAATTACCTAACAGTACAAGGACAGCTAAGGAAGCAGCCGAAGCGATAGGATGTGAAGTTAATCATATTGCGAAATCAATTATTTTTCGATTGAAACGAGTGGACAAACCTTTACTAGTCGTAGCATGTGGAGCAAATAGAATTAATGAAAAACAAATCGAAGCCCATTTAAATGATACATTAGGAAAAGCGGATGCTGATTTTGTACGCGAACAGACCGGATATGTGATTGGCGGTGTTCCCCCTCTAGGACATAAAGAGCAAATAATAACCTTGATTGATGAAGATTTATTTCAATACGGAAAGATATGGGCAGCAGCTGGACATCCAAAAGCCGTATTTCCATTGACTCCTGATGAATTAGTAGAAATGACTAATGGTGAGGTCGTATGTGTCATATAGCTCAAGATATTAATTAGTAAAAATAGATTGAAGACTCGGCATTCGCCACATTTACTGCGAATGCCTTAGTTACGTTTATGTTCCAAGAAAGGATTGATCCTTTCTTATCTACCAAAGAAAAAGGCAGGGTGACCCGTCTTTCATTCCCTATTTTGTTTGAAAAGCTCTCCCTTTTTTTACATGCATTTCCAAAGAGATTTTCCACGTATCCATCCTTTGTCTAGACCATTGATATTTATTCGACGGCAATTTATTTCATCGGCTATTCCCACTGGGTACATTGATGTTATAGAATTATTGGTGAAAGCTGGATCTGTTTTGTATTATGCGGGTGATTTTGATCCAGAAGGGCTTGGAATGACTAATCGACTGGTTAAGTGCTTTGGAAGTGCTGTTCGTTTACGGCATCATGTCTATTGGGATAGTACTAACAGTCGGTAAGTCGATTTTTTTTGTTATTATTGGACTGTGTCTCGCTTGTTTAGGCTTTTTTTACTGCTCATTCATTAACCGCAACATCTGTTAATATGATTGCAACACATCATAAAGGTAGTGCATCAAGTCTTTACTTAGCTTCCTATTATGTTGGCGTGTCGATGGGAAGTACCGTTTTTGCACCGATTTGGGAGCGCATGGGCTGGTTTGGGATCATAATGATTGCCAGTGTTCTACCGGTTGTGTATATGGTGGTAGGGCATGGTGTTGTGGGAAGGAAGCGCATTTTCGAGGATAGCAGTTGAAGGAATAAAATGGGGTGGAGGATGTTGATTGCTCCAGGAAAACGGTGATAGAGGAAACGTAAGAGTTCCCATTTTAAATGTAAGGAAGTTTGATGTTAATAAAGAAATGAAGCCTTGCTGGTACTATCTACAGGTACCGGCGAGGCTTTTTTGCTCAACAAGTATATTTTTAGACATAGAAAGGGTTAAATATAGAATAAAATTAATCGATAAGTTCGTTCTTGAATGGTTCAGAAGAGATCGCATACTTTTTTAATTTGTAGTTTAAGTTTTGCCTGGATATCCCGAGTATCTTACTCGCCTCCGTAACTTTTCCATTAGCTGAATCCATCGCTTCTTTAATGTATTGAATCTCCAATCGTTCCAATCGTTCATTTAATGAGAAATGTGATTTTGTTTGCTGAGATATAGGAGGTGTTATCCGTTTATTTTTGTATTCTTCCATCATATGCTGTTGAAATGTATCGGATAAATGGTCAAATGTTATCTTTTTTTCTTCATACATTAAATTTAAGGCGCCTTCAATTGTATGCTCAAGTTGTCTGGCGTTGCCTGGCCATGTGTAATTTAAAAAGAAATCCATTACATTATCTTCTACACTTTCTGCATCGATTCCTAAGGCTGTGGAGTGTTTATCAATAAAGTGATCCACAAGTGCAGCAATATCAATTTTTCTTTTTCGTAATGGTTTGATATGTAAATTAACTACACTTAAGCGATAATATAAATCTTCCCGTAGCCTTCCATTCCTAATAGCTTCTATGGGATCTTCATTCATTGTTGAAATTACCCGTACATCAAAGTCAATTTCTTTATCCGAACCTAATCTTCTGACTTTCATTTCCTGGAGCACTCTTAATAATTTTGCTTGTAGGTTTAAGCTGATGGAATTAATTTCATCCAATAATAGGGTACCTTTATGGGCTTGTTCAAAAATTCCTGCTCGGTTTACAGCGCCTGTAAAGCTACCTGTTGTTGTGCCGAAAAGTAATCCTTCCAAAAGGTTTTCAGGTATTGCAGCACAATTTTGAGCAACAAACTTTTCTTTTTTTCTAGGACTCTCATTATGAATGCTTTGAGCGAATATTTCTTTTCCAGTTCCTGTTTCACCAATGATCAGAACATTGGATGAAAAGCGGGATATTTTTTTGGCTTGTTCAACAATTCTCCCCATCTCTCTGCTTTTAAAGATAACGTTATTGAATGTATAGCGGGTATTATTTGAACTCTGTCTAGTAGGGATAGGTAAGTCATGATCATTTTGGATAGATCGGATTGTTTCCTCAAGTTGTTTTTGCTTTGTAATATCTTTTAAAATTTCTACTGCTCCCATTTTCCTGTTGCCTATAAATAAAGGGTAAGTTTCAGACAATATTGTTTTTTCTTTTCCGGTTTCTGTAAAATGCGTTTCCCTATGATTAAGCGATTTTCCTAACCGCAGTGTTTTTAATAGTTTACTATTTTCTTCTTCGAGATGAGGAAATGCTTCGAAGATTGATTTGTTTTTAATTGTGTCAGGTTCGCGCGCATTGATCTCGCCGATTTTTTTATTATAAAAAAGAATCTTTTTATCTTCATTTACAAGACAAACACCCTCGTCTAAATAATCTAAAATTGCATCGTATAATGTAACCTGTTCTTTTAAATCTTCCAATTCGTATTTAATTTTTTGTTTATTCGTCATGTTTTTAAAGATTAGCAGATACAGGTCATGGATTGGTGTGATCGTTAGTAAGAGTTCATTCGTTCCATAAGAAAGTGAGATTCCCGTAGATTTATCAGGAAGGGCAAAATATTTATTTAACTTGTTAGGGAATAACTCAAAAACAGACGTGTTTTTGTATCGTGAGGTATTTAAAGCAAACAATCGTTTTGCGGCATTATTTACCTTAATAATGTCTCCCTCTTTGTTCGTTAATATCATGCTTTCAAAAAAAACATCCCATACTTGGGTTAACAATACGCTATCCAACTCCCTTTTCCCCCTTACTACAATTTATTTTTTTCAGTATAACATAAATAGGGAAAGGAAATAAATTTTTCGAAAAATATTTTTCATAGAAAAATTTTTTTCTTTTTTAACAGATAAGAAAGGATTAATCCTTTGCTACATAAGCGTGGGCTAAGACATTTGCAGAAAATGCTTGGGGAATGCAAGTTTTCTCATCGACCAATTAAGAAAATGTCTTATTATTGGCATGTTTTTCTCAAATGATAAGTTGGTATGCTTCTTGCACTATTAATTTAGTGAACACAAAAGTACTTTTAAAATCATATTTTTTTCTAGAAATTTTACGACTGGGAGGATTTAGAATGGTGATAGATTTAGAGGGAGTAAAAATAATTGATGTTCACTGTCATCCGTTTTTACAAAATGAAAGGCCTTACATGGAAAGTGAATTTTTGGAGGAGTTATCTTTATCTGTTAGGCCAGGTATGTTTGCTACAAAGATAAAAACCAAAACAGATTCCATGTATTCAGGTTTAAATATGTATATGCAAATTACGATTCAACGCCTGGCAAAATATTTTTCATGTGAGCCTACAATTGAAGCAGTTGTAGAAAAAAGAAATGTAAGCGCAAGAAATTTTTCTGAATATACGAAGAATTTATTTGAAGACGTCCAATTAGAGGGATTATTAGTAGACTACGGGTATCCGACACCGGCTATTCCGAATCAACAATTTGAAAAGGTTGTCGGATTTCGGACTTGGGAAGTATATCGTATTGAGCCGGTGATGGATCGGCTTAGGGAAGAACATGACAGTTTTTCAACGTTTATTGAGGGGTATCGTGCCGATCTAAGAAGCGCTTTAGGAAGAAAAGGAGTTTTGGGGCTTAAGTCTATTATTGCTTACCGTAGTGGTTTAGAGATTGTGTCCATGGATGAAAAGAAGGCAACTAGTCAATTTGATTTTTATAAAGAGAATAAGAGAGAAACGGTCAAGGAATTACGAGATTATTGTTTACATATTGCGATGGAAGAGTGTACAAGGGCTAAAAAAGCAATGCATATTCATACTGGGGTCGGTGATGGTGAGGTGCTACTACACAAAGCGAGCCCGAATCTGTTAGTAACGATGCTAAGAGAAAAGAAATATGCAAATACAATTGTTCATTTAGTTCACGGAGGTTATCCGTGGATGGAAGAAGCAGCATTTATGTGTAGTGTGTTTCCGAATGTATATATGGATCTTTCTTTACAAAATCCTTTTGCAGGACACGGGGTGAAACGGATTATTTCACAAGTCTTTGAATTTGCTCCATTTAACAAGGTCATGTATGGATCTGATGCATTTACAATTCCGGAAATGAACTGGTTAGGTGTGAAATTATTTAAAGAGTGTTTCGAGGAAGTTTTACAATCTTGGGTAGAAAAAGATTATATGAGTAGAAAGAGAGCAAAAACGATTGCTGAGTTAGTCTTATATAAAAATTTTGAAGAACTATATAAAGATAGCTTGTAAAGGGAGATGCTTATGGATACAACAAGGTGCCTAGAGATAGAGAACATTCTAAAATTAGTAGAAGAAAATAATATTGAGTTTATCCGAGTAGAATTCTTGGATTATTCGAATGTGACAAGAGGAAGAACAATCCGGAAAAGCAATTTAAGAGAGGCGATGGAAAAAGGTGTTAATTTCAGTACAGCTATTATGAGTTTTGATGTTTTCGATACTTATATCCCAGATCCAATGTACGGGGCGGAAGACGGTGACTTTTTTGCATTGCCAGATCCACAGACATTTGCCATTTTGCCTCACCGGAAAAACACCGCACGAATGCTTTGTGATTTAGTAGATGAGAATGGGAACCTTTGGAAAGGTTGTCCAAGGGGTGCATTAAAAAGATTATTAAATAAAGTAGAACAAGTTCTTGGTGGTACATTACATATGGCGTATGAGCAGGAGGCATATTTGTTAAAAGAAGTTGATGGCAATAGAGTGACAGCTGACAACAGTCATTGTTTTTCAAGCGTAGGTGTCGATATTCAAGAAAGGTTTGTTCAAGATTTCGTTTTTACTTTAGAAGAAATGGGAGTGACGACAGAACAGATATCCAGTGAATATGGCCCGGGTCAGCTGGAAATTAATTTGAAATATACAAATGCGCTAAAGGCAACAGATGATCAAGTGACATTTGCTCATACATTTAAGCAAATTGCTCGAGATCACGACATGATCGGTACATTAATGCCTAAGCCTTTTAGTCATTTGGCTGGAAGCGGATTACACACTCATATCAGTTTGTTTAATGAACATGGTGAGAACTTGTTTAAGGAAATAACTGATCAAAAAGGTTTGGATATGTCGGAAGAGGCGTACTACTTCATAGGTGGTCTGTTGAAACATGGCAAGTCTTTAATTGCAATAGGAGCACCTAGCTATAATTCCTATAAAAGAATGCTCCCCGGATCATGGGCTCCCGCCCATATTTGTTACGGTACAGCAAATAGATCTGTGTTGGTGAGAATTCTAGAAAAAAGAAGGGAAAGAAGGTTCGAATTTAGAGGAGCTGATGGAACTTGTAATCCCTATTTATTAAGTACTTGTCTGATTGCGGCGGGATTGGATGGAATTCAAAATAAAATTGATCCGGGTGATCCTATTTTAGAAGACGTTAGTCAAATGGATGAATTTGAACGGAAGGAAAAAGGAATCGAATGGGTTCCTCGGACATTGAGTGATGCTCTTGATAGTTTGGCTGAAGACACGATTTTGGCAGATACTATTGGCCGTGAAATTTGGACGGAGTTTATTAAGGTTAAGCGAAATGAATGGAACAAATTTTGTCAGTATGTGACAGATAATGAGTTAAAGCTTTATTCAGATATGTATTAACTAATGTTAATAATGATCTTTTAGGGAGGTGATGACATTCTAAAGTAATGTATTTTCATAAAAATGAGATGGTGGTGAAAAATTTGAGGATTCATGCGTTCATTAATTACTCCATTGCTGATCTAGGTATGATTAATGAATGGACAGTAAATAGAGGTCACACCGTTACTACAACTGCTGTCTATGAAACTAGTGAATTACCTGGAATGGATGATTTTGATTTATTAATCGTTCTTGGAGGTGTTATGGGGGCTTATGAAGAGGAAGAAAATCCATGGTTACGATTGGAAAAAAAATTTATTTCCGAAGCAATAAAAAATAACAAAGCAATATTAGGTATTTGTCTCGGCGCTCAGCTAATTGCCGAAGTACTTGGTGGGACGGTTTATCCACATTCTCATCAAGAAATTGGTTGGTGGTCGGTTCACTTTTTAGATAAAGCAAAGGATTATAAACTATTTGAGGGGTTACCGCAGAAGCTACCTTTTTTCCAATATCACGGGGATACATTTGACTTACCCGAAAGTGCGACTCGGCTGGCAGAAAGTGAAGCAACAAGAAATCAAGCTTTCATCTATAAAGAAAACGTTGTAGGGTTACAATTTCATCCAGAATTCAGTGACAAGAAATTAAAAGAAATCGTACTGCAACACGGAGATGAAATCGAATCAGGGGACTATATACAATTACCAAACGAATTTTTAGGAATGGATAGCAATGTGAAAGGTGCGAAAAATTTTTTATTTAAGTTGTTGGATAATTTTGAAAGTAAAATAAAAACATCCGTTTAGGATCAATAAAGGGGAGTATGAACAAATGTCGAGAACCCAATTACTTGAAATTGAACCAATACGAAATTTAAAGTTTCGTCACTTATGGGCACTTGGTGTAGGGGCTGTTATTGGAGATGGTATTTTCTTATTAATTGGTGAAGGTATTGCTGTTGCAGGTCCGAGTGCGATCATTGCATATATCATTGCAGGTTTGTTTCAGTTTTTCTTAATGATGGCTCTGGCAGAACTTGCGATAGGAATGCCGAGTGCTGGCGGAATGGCTGTATGGGTTGAACGGTTTATGGGTAAATGGTGGGGATTTCTTTCAGGATTTGCTTTTGCAGCCGGTTGGGTAATAGGAGGCGGAGGTATTAGTATGGCATTAGGTACCATCACTTCTTGGTATTTTCCACAACTAACTAGTGGTATATGGACAACTCTTTTTGCTATTATCTTTGTAACCGCTTTCGCGTTATTGAATATTTTAGGAACTGCCATAGCTGCGAGAACACAGCTTTATTTAGTATTGATTCTAACGGTTGGTATGTCATTATTTGCAATAATTGGTGTGAAAGATGTTCATCCGGCTAACTTCAGTGAATGGTTTCCACATGGAGCTTCAGGGTTCTTCAGTGCGATTCCGATGGGTACTTACGCTTATCTAGGTGCGATTTCAATCGTTACAGCTGGAGCAGAAACAGTAAATAGGAAAGATCTACCGAAAGCTTTAATCTGGTCTAGTGTCACTTTTATTTTAATCTACTCAGCAGCTCAAGTAGTTTTACAAGGAATTATTCCGTGGAATGAAGTAACGATGGACAGCTCTCCATTTACAGAAGCTGCAAATGTAGTTTTTGGCTATGCGGGTGCTTTTATTATTAACTTTGTTGCGTGGATCGCTGCTGCTACATGTATTTTAATGGGTACATTTTATACTGCTTCCCGAATCTTTTATGCACAAGCAAGAAGAGGTTATTTGCCTAAGTTTTTCGGTTATTTACATCCCAAAACACGTACACCAGTCTATGGGATCATATTCATTTGGGCATGTTCAGTCATTTTTATTATCATAGGTGCATTCAGTCCAAATTTAATTTACGTTGAATTCTCTTTACAGTTGACATTAGCGTGGGTTGTATCTTGGACGCTAGCAGTTATTGCAGCCATGTTATATAGAAAACATGCGAAAGAAGAAGTAATGGCATTGCCGTGGAAACAGTGGTTCTATCCTTTATTTCCTATATTAGGATTAATCGGTATGGTAATTATTTTCTACGGTACATTTCTAAATACTCCGATGACCCTAATTAGAGGGCTAGTATGGATGGTCGCATTATTTATTTTCTATAAGCTCTATAGTGAAAAAAGGGTAGTAGAGGAAAAAATAAAGAAGGCGAACTAATAAAAAAACTTGAAATAATAAAGGAGTAATCCTATGTATCTACGACAGCTTAGTGGAATTTTTGCAAAAGAATCTAAAGAGATGGAAGAAGAATTGATGACAATAAGGAGGCATTTGCATCAGTATCCTGAGCTCTCTTTTCAAGAATATAAAACAAGTAAATATATTGAAGAGAAATTAAGAGAAATTGGACTTCCTTATGAAAAGGTAGGGGCGACAGGAATAAAAGCTTGGATAGTAGGTGAAAAAGAAGGTTCATCAAGTGACTTTGTAGTTGCGCTTCGTGCAGATATAGACGCATTACCTATACAAGAGGAAACAGGGTTTGATTTTTCCTCCAACAATAAAGGAGTTATGCATGCGTGTGGGCATGACGGGCACACAGCGATTCTATTAGGGGCTGCACATCTATTATATAAAAACAGAAAAAATTTTAGCGGGAAAGTGGTCTGTGTCTTTCAACCTGGTGAGGAAGCAGATGGAGCTGCTAAAGAAATGATTCGTCTTGGCGTTTTAGAAAATCCAAAAGTAGATTGGATGATCGCTTTGCATTTGTGGCCATATATTCCTTTTGGTTCAATTGGAATTCGAAGTGGCAGTATGACGGCTTCTTGTGATGACTTTACCATTACAATTAACGGGAAATCCGGACATAGCGCTAGACCTCATGAGGGTGTCGATGCAATCGATGTGTCCATGCGCATTATGCAAGCAATTGAACATCTTGTAATAAAAATGAATAATCCTCTTGATCCGATTGTCGTCCATATAGGGAAAATAACGGGTGGTTCTGCTAGAAATATTATCGCAGAAAAAGTCATTTTGGAAGGGACATCACGTGCTTTAACATTAGATAGCAGAACAAAAATAAAGGAAGAAATCGAACGGATCTCAAAAGAAGTAGCAGAAACATTTAACGCGACAGCGGAAATACATTATACAGAAGGGAACGCACCCGTCATCAATGATGTCGATGTGACATCCCTTGTTGGAGAGGCGGCAACAGAACTATGGGGTGAAGATAGGGTAGTAGAATTACCCCAACCTTCATTAGGTGCAGATGATTTTGGTGAATTTTCGCTTGAGGTGCCGAGCACTTATTTTCGTTTAGGTATTAAAAAAGAGGATGAAGCAGTTTATAGCTTGCATCATCCTAAGTTCAGCTTTGATGATACGTTACTATCCATAGGAGCTGCGACATTTGCATATATTGCGGTAAAAGCAACAGAAAATTCGGAGGGACATTCATGTTAACAAAAGAGAAAGTGTTCGAATTAATCGAGAAACATCATATTGAATATATTGACGTGGGGTATATGGACTATGCTTCATTATCAAGAGTACGTACAGTTCGTGTTGACCAGTTAGAGAGTCTATTTACAAGCGGATTAAATTTTTACGGTGGAATGATGAGTTTTAATGGTTTTGATGAAAAAATTGAAAATCCTATGTATGGAATTGAAGCAGGTGACTTCTTTGCGATTCCGGACCCATCTACTTTTGCTATTTTACCTCACCGGAAAAATACGGCGAGGATGTACTGTGATTTAATTGATGAACACGGAAATCCTTGGGATGGATGTCCAAGACAAGTATTAAAAAAGGTCTTAAAAGAAGCAGAAGATATTTTAGGTGGAAAAATGCATATGGCATTTGAACAGGAAGCTTACTTAATGAGAGAAGTGGATGGAGAGCTTGTAACAGCGGATGATACCCACTGCTTTTCCATAGAAGGTTTACAAATGCAAGAGAACTTCTTGCACGAATTTGTAGAGGCGATGGAGATGAGCGGGGTTGATATTGAGAAAATATCAAGCGAGTATGGCCCTGGTCAATACGAAATCAATTTACGGCATAAACCTGCGCTCAGGGCTGCTGATGAACAACTTATATTTATGCAGTTATTTAAGCAAATTGCTTTAAAAAATCATCTGATCGGAACGTTAATACCGAAGCCTTTTGATCATTTATCTGGAAGTGGGTTACATGTCCACATTAGTATGACTGATGAACAAGGGAATAATGTGTTTGAAAAGGCAGAAGACCCGTTAGGTTTAACAGAACAAGCGTATTATTTTATTGGTGGAATGATGAAACGTGCAAGGTCATTAGTTTCGATCGGTGCGCCTAGCATCAATTCGTATAAACGGTTATATCCTGGTTCTTATGCACCGTCCCATGTGAGTTATGGAATTGGCAACCGCTCTGTATTAATTCGAGTTACAGAGAAAAGAAGAGGTAGTCGCTTTGAATTCCGTGGTGCAGATGGTACATGTAATCCATATATGTTGGCAACTGCATTAGTAGCAGCCGGAATTGATGGGGTGAAAAATAAAATCAAACCGGGTGAGCCAGTCGACTTTGATGTCGGAACAATAAGTGAGGAGCAAATGAAAGAAAAAAATATTGAACTTGTGCCTAGCTCCCTTGAAGAGGCGATGGATGTATTAGAAGCGGATGAATTAATGGCTGAAGTGTTAGGTCCAATTTGGAGAGAGTTTATTAACGTAAAACGATCAGAAGCTAAAAAATACTCCCGAATTGTAACGGAATGGGAAAGAAGAATGCTAAGCACACGCTTTTAGGAAATGTGTTTTAAGAAAGTTTCACGTCATTCATCAGAAACGGATCTTAATAAGGAGGGTAAGGATGCAAAACGATAAATGGTTACAAAAAGATGATCAATATGTGGCTGATTCGTTAAAAATTAGGTTTTACCCAGTTGCCATTCAAGAAGGTAAAGGGTCAAAAGTAGTCGATTTTGACGGTCGAGAATTCCTCGATATTTCTGCTGGATGGGCGGTTGCAAACATTGGCTATGGAAATGAGAAAATGGCTAAAAGGTTAAAAGAACAGTATGAAAAACTTTCTTTTTCATCAAATATTACGATACCGGATGAACAAATGATTACTCTATCAAAGAAATTAACCGAAATCGTCCCCGGCTCCTTTGAGAAAAAAGTGTGGTATGGGATGTCAGGCTCTGATGCAAATGACTGCATAGCTAAATTAGTACCGTACAGTAAAAAACGTCCAAGAATGCTCTCCTTCATGGGAGCATATCATGGACAGACAATGGGCTCTTTATCACTTTCAGGTCATACGGCACAAGCACGTTTTATTAGTGGGGCAAATGTCGTGAAAGTGCCTTTTTCTAACCCATACAGACCACTCTTTGGATCAGGTGAAAATGTAACAAAACAAATAATCGATTTTATTGAACACGAAGTATTTACAACAATTTGCCCACCCGATGATACTGCTGGCATTATTGTCGAAGCCATTCAAAGTGATGGAGGGGTCATTATACCTCCAGATGACTTTTGCCAGAACTTAGAAAGTTGTGTGATCGTTTTGGAATTTATTTAATTCTTGATGAAGTAAATGTTGGTATGGGGAGAACTGGTAAATGGTTTGCATATGAACATGCTAATATTGAAGCAGACGCCGTTTCCATCGCAAAGCCTTTAGGGGGAGGAGTACCGATTAGCGCTGTCGTAGCGAGAAAGGAAATTTTAGACTGTGGCCATGCGCTACATCTATTCACAGCAAGCGGTAATCCGATTAGCTCCCGTGCTGCTTTAACAAACATAGAAATTATTGAACATGATATTCGTATGGAGGATGTTACCGAGAAAGGGAACTATTTTAAAGAGCAACTAGAAGAATTAAAGAAAAAACATGATATGATCGGAGATGTACGAGGGAAAGGTCTTGTCTTAGGGGTTGAACTTGTTGAAGACCAAGTAACAAAGGAACCGGCTGCCGAGCAAACTGCGGCGATTTGTTACCGTGCGTATGAGCTTGGGTTATTAGTCTTTTATGTCGGTATACATGGAAACGTGATCGAAATAACTCCGCCATTAATTATAACGAAAGAAGAAATCAATCAAGCCATCGCTATGTTAGATCAAGCATTCACGGATTTAAAGGATGGAAAAATCAATATGGATGAAGTAAGGAAGTACGCTGGTTGGTAAAAGATGTAAAAGACAAAATTTTGAGCTTTTATGAATTGGAGGAATTAGTATAATAAACTAATCTAAACATAAAAGCATCGAGCGATCACGTGTGACATCCAGTATTTTTCATCGCCGGACAACTCGACTTTCAAATGATCGCTTTTACAGCTCATGTAACGGGAAATTTTTGTAAGACTACTTCCCGATTATGTATAGTTTAAAACTACGCGCATCGAGGGATGAGTCGAAACAAGTGATGACGAAAACGAAATCCTTGCACTATGCTTATTTCGAGGATCATGAGCCAAAGGAAATGAAGCAGTTGGAGTTGTTTTAGAGGAGCCAGTGCCGGGAAGGTGGCGGCTTCTTTCCTCATATTTAATGGTAAACAAATGTATCTGTTGTCACATTTCTTTCATAAAACGACATAGAAAATAATTTTTCTAAATTTTTCCCTTAAAAAAGCTTAAGCTTTTTCTTAAGCCTCCGATATAAGTAATAGGGACACAAGGATGTGACCTAAAATAAATATACATGGAGGTAGATTGATTATGATCATCAATCACAATATTTCAGCACTTAACACACATCGTCAGTTAAATGCGAACAACAATGCGGTATCTAGTTCATTAGAAAAACTTTCTTCTGGATTAAAAATCAACCGTGCAGGAGATGACGCAGCTGGTCTAGCGATCTCTGAAAAAATGCGTGGACAAATTCGTGGCCTTGAAATGGCTTCTAAAAATGCGCAAGATGGGATTTCATTAATCCAAACGGCAGAAGGAGCACTTAACGAGACTCATGCAATTTTACAAAGAATGCGTGAATTAGTTGTTCAAGCTGGAAACACTGGTACACAAGACACAGATGACCTACAGGCAATTCAAGATGAAATTAATGCTTTGGTAGAAGAACTTGGTGGCGTTACGGGAAGTGGAACTAGTAAGGGTATCACTGATCGTACAGAGTTTAACGGGAAAAACTTATTAAATGGTACATTTTCAGCTACGGTAGCTTCAGGAGCAGCATCCGGTACAGTTGCAAAGTCATTAACGTTCCAAATTGGGGCTAATGGTGGACAGCAACTTAGCGTCCATATTGAAGATATGAGTGCAACTGCACTAGGCTCTGAAGATATCAAGATGACAAATATTGATGTAACTGATTTTGCAGATATTGCAGCGGATGCTTCTGGTGGATATGATGCTCAATTAGCTGCAATTGATGCTGCTACTAAACAAGTTTCAACACAACGTTCAGCTCTTGGAGCAGTACAAAATCGTTTAGAGCACACAATCAATAACCTTGGAGCATCAGCTGAAAACTTAACAGCTGCAGAATCACGTATCCGTGACGTTGATATGGCGAAAGAGATGATGGATTTCACTAAGAACAACATCTTAACTCAAGCGGCACAAGCAATGTTAGCTCAAGCTAACCAAACTCCACAGGGAGTATTACAGTTATTACGTTAATATGAATTACTTGGAAAGGACTCTAGCAATGCTAGAGTCCTTTTACGTTGTGTGCCAGGCATGGCATTTATCTAGGTGGTGAAAGTCCACTGTGGGGGAACACATCATCCAACCACTAGGGAAACGCAAGGTGTTTGTCGTGAGACAAAAGCTGAAGGAAGCGTGTACCAAAATCTTGGTCCGACGAACAGAAATCTGATACAAAGGCTTTATAGGCGGATGAGACTCCAATTCAAGTCAAAGTCCATGTATATGAGAAATTACGGTTCTATACACCTGATAAATGGAGTTAAGTAATCTAATAAAATACAGAAACTTCAACTTACATTGTATCTTTAGCAAGAACATATATAAGTTAATTAGATTAATGGTAGTCCCGTATTTTTTTCAAGAAGGCCAGCTTTGATAAATCCGGTTCAAATGTTGAAACAGAAACGTTTGCATTATTACGCATAAAAGATCCACTAAATCTTACGTTTGACTACTAGAAGCTGTAAAAAGGAAATGTAAGTTTATTTACATTAATCTTCAGATGGTCATACTATATCCAATCTATTGCAACTAAATTTCCTTAACATATAGGTTCCAACCCACGCAAATGATCATGTCTTGAAACTATTTTCTTTTCCACCAAATTACATTTGAAAAATCCTCTCATCTTTCCGATATATATGGTAGGTCTTTAGAATCAAATAAAGGATGAAAACAATGCAAACAGTAGAGACAGTGCAAGAACAAATTGACAAATATACATCTTTATCAGTAGAAATTGAACACAGTATTAATGAAAATAATATAGATAAAGCGAAGACATTATTAAAAGAGTATGCGGCGGAAATTCAAAATAGTAAAACCTATTCATTTCAAGCCATTATTCATTTTCAAGAAGGAAATCCTGAGGAAGCAATTAATGTACTTGAAAATGGGGTTAAAGAACATCCATTTAATTTTAGCTTGCATTTTAATTTAGCGTTTATTTATGGTGTAACGCAAAAGTTTGAGGAATCATTTGAAAATTACATCTATGCGATAAAGTATAGTGTAACGAATGAAGAAAGAGAAAATGCGCTAAAAGGTTTTCAAGAAGTATCTAAGCTTGCTATGGAAGAGAAGGTATACACAACTTCTTTCATACAAAAAAGAATGAAAGAGCTAGAGAAGATATTAAATCAACATGATGAAAGGGTATATCCAGTAAATATTAATGGGGTAAGTATGATTAGAAAACCGCAGCATCAAGGCACCCCGAATGAATATATGGTTAATATGTACAAAACCTATGGCATTGAAGATGTTGATTTAAAAACTCGAATGTTATTTAAAAGTGAACTAGTGAAAGGGAATACATTAAAAGGTGAACGGGAATGGTCGACAAAGGGACCGGTAGTGATTCCAATATCTAAAACCAACGATTCAAAGGATGTTCATATTAAGGTAAATGAAAAGAAATATACCTTAACGAAAGATCATTTGCCAATAAATCAATATAATTATATTCGAATTTCAGACGAAGGTCGAATCATCATTTCAGCTGATGAGGAAATTTTTGTTGGTCATCCTATTGAATTAGAGCCTAAAGAAAAACCTGTTAAACTAGTATTGAAAATATTTGTGGATGGGTTATCCTATCAATTTCTTGAGGACGTAGGTTTGGAAGAAGCTATGCCAAATACGTATCATTTTTTTAAAGAAGGAATGATCACTACAAATTGTCAAACGACCAATGAATGGACTTACCCTAGTAAAGCTGGAATCAATACGGGGAAATATTCAAACTATCATAAGATGTTACAACCTGAATATCCATATACTCTATCTGAATCCCATAAGATGCTTGCTGAGTATTTTAAGAATGAAGGTTATTATTGTGCAAATATATCAGGTAATTGGAGAACTACGCCATCTTTTGGATATTATCGGGGATATGATCGCATGATTTATCAAAATTTTATGGGTGCATTTGGGGCAAAAGAAATATTAATGGAGGCTATTGAACATCTATCGTCCTTTTCACATACTAATAACTTTCTCACTCTATCATTACTTGATTTGCATAACGTAGCTGATGAAATTGAAAACCATTTGTATAGTCAGGTTCATACAGATATGACAGAAAAAATTAACGAAAAGAAACGGGGAACTACTTCCGTTCAAACGAAATTTGATAAAAATAAAGTGAGCAAATATTTACAGGAAATAAAAAGGATCGATAACCTATTAGAAGTTTTATATAATTTTTTATTAAATAACTATAAGATGGATGATATAGTTATAATCTTACATTCTGATCATGGACAATCTTTTTTAAGTGATACGTTTAATTTACTAGGCGATCAAAGAGTCAGAGTACCTTTTATGGTAAGGGGAAAAGATATAAAGCCTGATATTACAGATGAATTAATGGAAACGATCGATATATTTCCAACAATATTACATCAAAGTAAACTAGATATTCCAAATGATATTAATGGAAGATTGCCTGTATCATTTGGTGGAAAAGAGGAAAGGGAATTTACATTTTCTCAAATAATTCACCCTAATCAAACGTATAAGGTACGTATAAAGGAGAAGGGAATTAGTTATTACTTAGAAACGAAACATAATGTATTCCCCGACTTAACGGTTAATATGAAAGGGTTCACTTCTAAAATTGTTGATCATTTTACAGAGAAAGATATAACAGATAAATGGGTTAGCAAGAAACATCAATATGATCAGTATGTTTTTAATCATATGAAAAACATGTTGAGATGGGAAGAGTAAAGTACAAATATGATTATTTAAGGATAGTAGGAGTTGTTGTTTTTGTTAAAAGTCAATCAAAAAACGGACAGTGAAGCTTATTGGAATCAATTTTATCAAACTCAATTTCCCAAATTAGGTGAGTCAACTTTTTCGCAGTTTGTTAATAAGTGGATAGATAAAAAATCTTTAATATTAGATGTAGGATGCGGATCTGGAAGAGATTCATTTTATTTTGCAAGCCAAGGACATGAAGTATTTGGAATCGATAGATCAATCGAGGCAATAAATAAAAATAAGGAAAACAGTAGATTAAATCAAAATGTTCATTTTTATCAAGTTGATTTAAAACAAGAGATTGATTTGGCAAACATTATTAATCCTTTACAAGAAAGAGCCGAAAAAGAAAGCATACCTCTTATTATTTATCTTAGATTTTTATTACATTCTATTGACGAAACTACAGAAGAAAAGTTGTTATCAATCTTGTCTAATAGTCTGAAAGAAAAAAGTTACATTGCTGCAGAATTTAGAACAATTGAAGATAAAAATCGTTCGAAAATTTATAATAATCATTATAGAAGATATATTGTAGCAGAAGAATTAATTGAAAAACTTCAGTATACATATTCTTTTGAGAAGCTCCATTTTACAAAAGGTACAGGATTTTCTATTTATAAAGAGGAAGATCCTTTTCTTGGTAGAATAATAATGAAAAAACGTTAATCTTAGCTTATTAAAGAATCAGATAAATAAATTCTGGTTCTTTTTTGTATGGCTTGTATATAATCATACCACGCCTTGAAAAAACAGATAACCCAACCGATAATATAGATAGAAGAACTAATATTAAAGTCGTACTTGGAGGTTATTATGCAATTAATATATAAAGATGAACAAATTGAACTAGTGCGAAATAAATCTGCACTAACGGCAATTTTTGAAAAAGTAACTGAATTGATTGAACAAAAAGATACTGTTTTTAGCCATTTAATTATTGATGATGAAGATGTCTACGAAAATCATGAAGCATATATAAATGAAAAAATAAACACCATCATGCGAATTGAGATTGTTACACGTTCGACGAATGAAATGATATGGGAAACGATGGAATCAATCCGTGAATATTTAGAGCGTGCTATTCCTGCTTTAACTGAGTTGGTTGAAGGAAGTTACGAGAATTTTGCTGAGGAAACATGGAAAGGAATAGGGCAGTTGTCTGAAGGTATGGAGTGGATGCTTCAGTTTAAAACATTTACGAAAGCTGCTCCTGAAAAACCAGCGAATTGGGATGAATTCGAGAAGAGCTTCGAAGCAGGTGAAAAACAATTTGCACAGCTTTTAGAAGCAATCGAGGCCCAAGATACAGTCCTTATATTGGATATACTGGCTTATGAAATTATGCCTGCTTATGAAACCATTATGGTAAATATTGAAAAGATGCTTCAAGACAAGGAGTTTTTAAGCCATGTTAGTTGATAATATCCTTCTATTACGGGAACGATATCCAGCGTTACGAACTTATTTTTCCGAGCATGAAGGTGATTTAACATTAGAGCAATTTAAAACATTAGAATCGAGAGCAGGTTCGGAAACAATTCGTTATGAGCCGAATAATGAGAAGCCATTAATGGTTCATAGTATGTATGATCCGGTTCGTGAAGCAGAAAGGATAATCGCTTCACATGCAGAAAAAATAACGGAGAAAACACATGTCTTTTTTTATGGTGTTGGATTCGGATATCATGTCGAAAAGTTCATTGAAATGTTTCCAAATCAATCCTATTCACTTTATGAGCCTATTCCTGAAATGTTTCTTGAAATGAGTAAGAATCGAGAGTTAGGAAACATCATCAATAAAAATACACAAAATGTGTATGTCGATAGGCACAACGTAGAAATGTTTGATTATTTAGATGAATTTACTACTAGTAATCGAAATATTCACTTGATTGTATTACCAAGTTATAAAAACATCATCAAAGAAAAGTACGAACAATTTCATCAAAATATTAAAGATACTATAATAAATCGTCAGACTAATTTACATACAGATGCAAGTTTTCAAAAGTTATGGGTAATGAATAGTCTGATTAACTTTGAAACAGTGTTGAACACACCAAATATGTTAAAAGATATTGACCGATCACAGTTTGAAGGTAAACCTGCACTAATTGTTTCTGCTGGGCCATCACTTGCTGAAGATATCGAACATATTCGTTATATTAAAAATAATAATCTCGCATATATTTTTTCAGTTGGTTCAGCGATTAATAGTTTAATTGAATATGATGTATTACCAGATGCAGTGTTCACATATGATCCGAGGGTTAAGAATAAAATCGTTTTTGACAAGATGATTTCGCAAAATATTGACCATATTCCAATGGTATTCGGCTCAAGTGTTGGATATGAAACAATTGAAAATTATCAAGGACCTAAAGTGCATTTCATTACATCTCAAGATAGAACGTCTCTTTATTTTCTAAAAGAGCAACTGAATTTGGAACATGATTTAATTTTAGATTCACCCTCTATTGCAGTCATGACGTTTCAAATTTTAAACAAATTAGGCGCAGATCCGATTGTTTTTGCTGGTCAGAACTTGGGCTATTTACATGGCCGTCATTATTCTAAAGGAATTGAGTATGATATTGCCCAGTCAGCTATTAATGAGAAAAAGTTAGAAAAAGCCCTTACGACAAAAGATGTTTATGGAAATGAAATTAAGACGAATCAAACATTTAATAACATGCGAGAAAACCTTGAAAGCTTTGTTCCACTTTACGAAAGGAAAACTTTTATCAATACTACTAAAGGTGGGGCAGAAATCAAAGGAGTTCCTTTTCAAACAATTGAGGAAGTCATTAACAATCAATTCATTAAACCAATTCAGAAATTGGATTGGTGGAAAAAAGATAATAGTTATGATGAAAAACATATTCAACCTCTAAAAACCACTTTACTAGAGAGTAGAAAAGAATACGAAAAAATTATTTCTAAGTTGACTAATTCGATAAATTCTATTTCTATTTATACAAAAACAAGGAGAAAATTACAACTAATTACCGAATTAAATAACTTTGACTACGATTACAATAAACTTATAAAGAATCAATATTATATGAACTTTTTAGCTTTCTTTATTAGAGTGAATGCTAATCTATTAGAAAATGAATTAAAGATGTTAAATAAAGAAACAGATGTTTTTGTTAGAGGGAAAGAAATGGAGAAAGTGTTTACAAATTTTATAGAACATTGTAAACAAGGTACCAAGGAATTAGAGGAAGTTTTAAGTGCTATTTAATTCATCACCATGATAAGGAATGATTAAAAATGATACAAAAAGAGATAAAATTATTAGATTGTACCTTAAGAGATGGCGGATACGTTAATAATTGGAATTTTGATGATTTGCATATTATTTCTATCGTTAATTCATTAGTAAAAGCAAACATTGAAAACATTGAATGTGGTTATCTTGATCCAAACAATAAGTATTCGAAGAACAGTACACGTTTTAGGAATGTTAGCGATTTTAATAAATTAGCAAAGGAATTTAACACTACTAGAAATACAAACCTTTTCTTGATGATTGACTATCATCCTAATATAGAGTTAAATCTACCGGTTTTTTCAATGGAAGGTAATCTGTTGGATGGTATTCGAATTGCTTTTCATAAAAATGATTATGTAAGTGTTCTACCCTTTGCTCAAGAGTTAATTAATCAAGGATATAAAATATGTTTACAACCAATGAATACATCATCGTATTCCGATAAAGAATTGATACATTTATTACAGCTTGCTAACAAATTAGAAATATATTCATTTTACATTGTAGATAGCTTTGGGTCCATGGATCAACATGAGGTAAAGAGACTATTTTATCTAGTTGAAAATAATTTAAATCCTCGAATAAGAATTGGATTACATACCCATAACAATATGCAACTTGCTTTTGCTAATTCAATTGAATTTTTAAAACAGAATCAATCTAGAAAAGTGATGATAGACTCTTCTATATCGGGAATGGGAAGAGGAGCGGGAAATTTAAATACAGAGATAATCTCGGAGTATTTAAACAAATATAAAGGAAAGTCTTATAAGATAATTCCATTATTAGAAGTAATGGATAATTTTATTGAGGCAATTAGTAAAGAAATGCATTGGGGTTTTTCCGCTAGCCACTATTTGTCAGCAGTGCATAGATGTCACCCAAACTATTCATCTTATTTAATGAATAAGAAAACATTGACAATCAAAGCAATAAATAAAATATTAACATCATTAAATGATGGCGAAAAAATATTATATAATAAAGCGATCATTGAAGAAAAATACTTTTCTTATTTATCCAAAAGAAAACAGCCGAATAACTTTGATGGAACTTTATTCAAAAGGCAAAAAGTTTTAGCCTTGGCGTCTGGAAATACGATCAATATGTATTCTGAAGAAATAAATAACTTTATGAAAGAACATAATCCATTAGTAGTAGCACTTAATTTTTTACCTAATACCGTTAATCCTAATTATTATTTCTTTTCTAATCAAAAAAGGTTTAACGAGTACTCTCACAAAATAACTGACAAAGAAAAAATAATTATTACATCTAATATTGAAACCAATTTAGATTCAATAAAAGTGGTAGACCTAAATTTAGTATCCCAAAAAGCAATTGTTGATAATGTTGCTGTACATTTTATAAATTTTCTAATAGCATCTGGGGTTAAAAGTGTAACCTTAGCAGGTATAGATGGTTATGATATTAATAAGGTAAATAACTACAGTTATGAGGAATATAACCGGGTGTTTGATATTGAGGAATTAAAAGAACAAAATGATAAATTACTCGAACAATTTAATAGTTTTGTTAAAAAAATATCAATCCGATTTCTTACACCCTCTCTTTTTGAATCAAGTTCACCTAAAAAGTATATGGGTGTAATTCCCGCAAGATATAAATCAACTCGTTTTGAAGGAAAGCCGCTCGCATTAATCGATGGAATACCAATGATTGAACGGACTTATTTACAGGCTAAAAAATCGAAAGCACTTGACAGCTTAGTGGTTGCAACAGATGACAAACGAATCAAATCATTTTGTGAAAGTAAAAATATACCGGTTGTCATGACCTCTACTAGTTGTTTAACGGGAACAGATAGAATTGCCGAGGTGTCAAAACTTTACGATTATGATTATTATATTAACATACAAGGAGATGAACCTATTATATCTCCCGAAAATATTGATTTAATTATTAACGAAATTAATACCCACGGTAAGAAATATATAGCTTATAATTTATTTAAAGAAATAAATAGTGGCGAAGAAATTGATTCTGATACAATTATTAAAACAATAACAAACGAACAGAATGAATTAGTTTATATGTCAAGATTACCAGTTCCATTTAATAAATCGGAGGGCCATGTTACTTTCAATAAACAAGTTTGTGTATATGGTTTTTCGAAAGAGGCTTTAGATATTTATAGTAACAGTAAAAAAACTAGAAATGAACAGTTTGAAGATATAGAAATCCTTAGAATAATTGATCTCGGTTATAAAGTTAAAATGACTGAAACAAAATACGATTCAATTGCGGTAGATCGACCTGAAGATATTAAAAAGGTAGAACGTTTTTTGGATGCTAATAAGGTGAAAATTTAGTCGCTATTCATAAAAGTAGGGTACTAATCCCCTAAGAACTTTAGGAAAGTGTCACAAAATTATTTAAGGATAATCTTAAGGGAACGAGGAAAATCTTGAACGTAGTCGCTGGAATTATCATTCAGCTTTCGCAGAGTAAAAATATTAACTGAAAGTTTATCCCTGACAGTCGTTAGGGATGTTTTTGTCTCAAAAGTGGTTAAGTTACGGTCAGTTATAAGTAATACAGTCTCTTGCTGTGTGGTAAAATAATGTAAAGGAAAATGTGGAGACTAGCGATGAACATTCATGATTTTTAATACTCTATTAACCATACAATTATTGATAGAGGTACAACTATATATGAACGGAAATAGTATAGAGACTTATAAACTGGGTGATAATGATGTGTTAAAAAATCTATTAGAAGGACCAGCTTTCCTAGACAAATTTAGGAAAAATGAAATGAATGAGAAGGAGGTTCAAGGGGCGGGAAACTAGGTTCATTTCAAAGTAGCATGTATGCGTGGAAACGGATCTCGCGCTCAATTCCGAACCATCTCTGGAATAACGGTTATTAATGTCCATGGTGTCCAGGTAAGCCCGCCAATACGTCATTTGTTAGGGGGATAGTATGAATTATTTAAAAGAAAACATACCAATGCTTAAAAGTGTTTCAAGTATTACCAAGATTAACAAGGGATTTTCAAATGATCAAAAATATGTTATCGACGACAAATATTTGATCAGAGTTTTCTCAAGTGAAAATAAATCATGTCGGCAAGAAGAATTCCATATCATCCAAAAATTGAACAGGTTTTCCGACTATGTGCCTGAAGCAATTGATTTTGGTACATTATCCAATATGGAACAATCTTACATGATACTCACTTATTTTCCTGGGGAGGATGGGGAAACTTCGCTAAAGGAGTTGACCGAAGGAGCGCAATATAAAGCCGGTTTTACGGCGGGGAATGAATTGAAAAAATTACATGAACTTATCGCGCCAGAGGATACTCCTCCATGGTATGAACATAAGAAGCAAAAAACGGAAAAGTATTTAGAGGAATTAGAACTTATAAATGTCGAAAAAAGTCTTAAAAAGATGCTTACATCATGCATTAGAGAAAATGAAATGCTAATGAAAGGTCGACCGAATACGTTCCAACATGATGATTTTCATCCGGCTAATCTATTGATTCATCGTCAAAAATTTGCCGGGATTATCGATTTCCAGCGTATGGATTGGGGAGATCCAATTCATGATTTACATAAATTGGGTTTTTTCTCCAGCCGGATTAGTGTTCCTTTTACAAGAGGCATCGTCGATGGCTATCATTCTGATTCAAGCTTGGGGGATTCTTTTTGGGAATTGTATCTGTTATATAGTGCCATTCACATAGTTTCTGCGCTTGTATGGGGGAAGAGGATGGGAATATATGAAAAAATGCTGACCTACTCCATGGATGTTGTACGGGATCATGACCATTTTGAGCGGATAGTTCCAAAGTGGTATTCTGATTCATAGGTTGTATAAATTATTGAAACTCTTTGGAGGTTTCGGATGATTAAGTTTCACTTTCTACTTCGGGAAGAAGAGATATGTTTTAGATCGTTTACAGAGGTGAACAAGTAGCGAATTCAAGTCATTTACCATGTGGTTCGTTTTCGATAGGATAGATGTTGAAGAAAGCGAAAAAACGACTCTTTCTTCAGAAGGAGTCGATACATGGTACTTGAACAGTTTATTTCGAAAGCTCTATTGTTTAAACAATAAATAATCTTTTTATCCTTACTTCCGATCCCCACCTAATAGATCAAACAATCCTTTAGCGATACTTCCTTCGTCTTTTGATCCACCTTTTTGAGGAGCCGCCGCAAATACTCGGCTTGCAAGTCTGCTAAAAGGAAGTGATTGAATCCATACGGTTCCGGGACCACGCAATGTGGCGAAAAATAGTCCTTCTCCACCAAATAGTGCTGTTTTAATACCGCCGACAAACTGAATATCATAGTCAACACTACCTGTCATGGCAACTAGACAACCTGTATCAACACGTAATGCATCACCAGCAGCAAGTTCTTTTTTATGAATTGTTCCACCCGCATGGATAAAGGTCATGCCATCGCCTTGGAGCTTTTGCATAATAAATCCTTCACCCCCAAAAAATCCTGTCCCAATCTTTCGTTGGAATTCGATACCGACAGATACACCTTTTGCTGCAGCAAGAAACGCGTCTTTTTGACAAATAAGTTTTCCGTCCATCTTGCTCAAATCGACAGGAATGATTTTTCCAGGATACGGTGAGGCAAACGATACATGTTTTTTTCCAATACCTTCGTTTGTAAATGTTGTCATGAATAAACTTTCACCTGTAAGTACTCGTTTACCAGCACCGAGAAGCTTGTCCATGAGTCCATTTTGTTTGGAAGAACCATCGCCAAAAATCGTTTCCATCCGGATTTCTTCGTCCATCATCATAAGACTACCTGCTTCTGCAATAACGGTTTCTTGTGGATCAAGTTCAATCTCAACAAATTGCATATCATCACCATATAATTATATAGTTTTTTTTGATAAAATACAGTGAAAGTATAGTCCTTCGATTCCATTATAGGAGGGGCGGACTGATACAGGATAAAAATCCAATTATACACAAAAATTAACTTGTAATATGCTAGCGTTTCATTCCAATACATTAGTTGTGCATAAAATATTTTAGTAATGGACATTTTCTCATTGTATTTTTATACATTATTATGTATAATAAATACTATCGAATTGAAAAAAGGTAGGAGAGATTGCTGTGGAAAGAAAAAAGATAATCATTATTGGTGCTGCAGGAAGAGATTTTCATAATTTTAATACGTATTACCGTAACAAAGAGGAGTATAATGTTGTAGCTTTTACAGCCGCTCAAATACCTGATATAGATGGACGAAAATACCCAAATGAACTTGCTGGTGAATTATATCCTGAAGGGATTCCAATATATGCACAAGATGAATTATCAACTCTTATTAAAGAACTTCATGTAGATGAATGTGTCTTTGCTTATAGTGATGTTCACTATGAAGAAGTAATGGGGGTTAGTGCGATCGTGAATGCCGCTGGTGCTAATTTCACACTCCTAGGACCAAAACAAACGATGCTTAAAAGTAATAAGCCAGTCATTTCTGTTTGTGCGGTTCGTACTGGAACTGGAAAAAGCCAAACATCACGTAAAATTATTGAAGTGTTACTAGAACAAGACTTGAAAGTAATTGCGATTAGACATCCAATGCCATACGGGGATTTAGCTGCACAGCGGGTTCAACGTTTTGCGACTGTGGAAGATTTAAAGAAACATCAGTGTACAATTGAAGAAATGGAAGAATATGAACCACATGTCGAAAGAGGAAATATTGTTTATGCAGGTGTAGACTATGAGGATATTATTCGCGCTGCGGAAAATGATCCTGATGGTTGTGATGTAATTCTTTGGGATGGTGGAAATAATGATTTTCCATTCTATAAACCAGATCTTGCAGTAACAGTTTTAGATCCACATCGCCCCGGACATGAATTGAAATATTATCCTGGTGAAGTGAACTTAAGATCATCAGACGTAAATATTATTAATAAAGTGGATAGTGCATCAACAGATGCGGTGCAAACTGTTGAAAACAATATTAAAAATGTAAGTCCAGATAGTACAATCATTAAAGCTGAATCAACTATTACGATTGACAATCCTGAAATTATTAAAGGTAAAAAAGTATTGATCGTTGAAGATGGTCCTACATTAACGCACGGCGAAATGAAAATGGGGGCTGGAACAGTTGCGGCTGATCGTTTTGGAGCGGCAGAAATTGTTGATCCACGTCCATTTGCAGTCGGAACATTGACAGACACATTTGAAAAATATACTCATATCGAAAATGTCCTTCCAGCGATGGGCTATGGAAAACAACAATTAAAAGATTTAGAAGAAACAATCAATAAAACGGAATGTGATGCAGTTATCATCGGAACTCCTATTGATTTATCAAGAATTATCGACATTAATAAACCGTGCACTCGGGTACATTATGATTTAGATGAGGTTGGCAGTCCGAACTTAACAGAAATTTTACATGATTTCATTCAAGAACATCAATTAAAAAAGTAAATAATAAAGCGGCATAGATCTTCGTGATTATGCTGCTTTCTTTATGAGTTAGCATAAGGAATGTTAAATTTGTACATTACCAATAGTCTTGTTGGACATCAAAGTACATGTTTACATACTTGCCGTCGATTATTGATGGTGATCGCTATCGACTTTAGTTTGATCGGCAATTCGGAATCTATACAACCTATTTTTTCTTTACAAAAAGACCTTCCAATGGTTCCCAAGGATGCACTGCAAAATCAAATTTCTTATCAACTACTGCTGGATCATTTTTTGCCACTTTGACCGCTTCTTCGATATTTTCAACATCAATAATGACTAAACCACCTGTATGATCCATAAATGGTCCAGCAGAAACAAGTTTATCTTGTAATGTATCGACTAAATATTGGCGATGTGGGACTAATTGTTGTTCCCAATGAGGCTTCCCTTCTAGCCATGCCTCTCCACGTGAATAAATAATAACAGCTTTCATAAGAAAACTCCTCCTTTTTAGTGATATTGCTCCTCTTAAAATACGAACTTTTTTACCTTTCTTAGTCATTATATTCATAGTACACTAAATAAAAATAGGAGGGTGAAAATAAATTGAATGCGGAAGAACTATGGGCTTCTTTTGGAACAATTGAAGGATGATTAAGGTTAGAAATTTACAGGATAATCTACTAACTGTAGAAGTGGAAAACGAGTTTCAATGTAATTGAATTGACCAACGATACAAATCATCGTTATTGATGATGTTGGAAATATTACAGATAAAGAATTTGGTGTGATCATTCCCTACACGGAAGAAGCGAAAAAGATACATAAAAGGGAACCAAAGAAAGTAATTTTAGGGTTTGATGACTTTTTTAAACTACTAAAGATGGAAAGGAATTACAGAAAAGAATTATTCGATCCAACATAGAAGTTGACAGATTGATAATGGAATGAATCTAGTGCTTTTGTCTTCTGGTATATGGTAGAATAGTAACTTAAGGAGGTGAAATAATGGTAGAAGAAAAAATAGACGCTATGTTTGAAATGATAAAAATTTTGACAAATGAGGTAAGTAATTTATCCACGACAGTAGACACTCTAACTTCTAGAGTAGATGGTCTATCAACCGAAATGAATCAACGCTTTGAGTCAGTAGATGAACGTTTTGACCAAGTAGATACTCGTTTTGAGTCGATAGATGAGCGTTTTGATCAAGTAGATACACGTTTTGAGTCAGTAGATGAACGTTTTGATCGAGTAGATACACGCTCTGATGCAGTAGATCAACGTATTAGAAGTTTTGAGCAACGTGTTAACGAGCGATTCGATACACTCGAATTAAAAATTGATAACCTTGCAACCGAAAGTAGAAGTTACTTTAAGCATGTTGAGGATCGAACTGATACCCATGAATCTGTTCTCCAAAAATTATTTTATCAAACGCATGTAAATAATATGCAAATAAATAAACGAAGAGATAAATAAAAAATATTCCTCTTTATCCTTTTCTTATACTTTTAATCCCATATTCTAATAAGGTAATCATCCTTGTTTTGGGTTGAAAGGATGGTTACTTTTTTACTTGATATCTTCCCAATTATAATGTTTGATGATGATCTCCGACAATTTGCAGTTTTTGCACCAAATGGAAAGCGAAATATCATATATGAGAACTCGTCTTAATTGCATATTGTAAGTATAAAAAACCTGCTTTAAAACTTACTTACCTATTTTTGAAATAATCTCTTCTCTTTCTAAAAATATAAGACATCCATAAAACTTTTCTAATTTCCTACAAAAATGATCGTCTATTGCTTTGTCATCCCATATACCTTTTCTCTCGACAACTTCCAAACAACAGCATCATGAATGGACCCTTTCATTTTTATGTCATTTCCCGGGTAATGATTCGACAATTTTTCCTATCTATTTTGTAAAAAAGGTTGTAATCGATCATAAGAACTGCTCTTAAAGGTATATAACATTCATAAGATCGTTTCTTTTTCCAATTATCTGTGAAAAAATAAAAGACACCAATTGTACGTCGCTACAAAGGGTGAAAGAGTGTGCAAAACATTATTTTTAGTATCTAATCGAAAAAGCCATTTTGTTTTTCCCGCTTCTTCTATATTACACCGTTTTCTTTCCTATTCATCTTTGATAACTCTTCCCGTGTTAGACAATTGTCTTCGTTCATAAAAGCGGTCCGAACTGTTTCATCTACCTCACTTTGTTTAATGGCAACGTCAAGGTCGTGTACAATCTGAGCCAAATATTCAAATGCTTGTCGAATAAATTCATTCGCCGAGCAACAATAATTATAATCGAACGAAATCACCGATACCCTTATACTATCTCACTAGTACAATCGTTTGCACTATTGATTTTGCTTTTTAAAGAAATATTGTTAAATGGTATTCAAAAAAAATTTAAAACCCATTGTAATTGTATTTAAAAACGGTATAATGAACTTCAATAAGTTGTGCAAACGTTTTCTTGTCAAATACAGGAGGTTTTAGAATGCTTCAAGATACTAGTTTTGCAATTCATCCAGGAAAAGAAAAGCAGAACCAAAAGGCACTAATCTATCAAGATGTTGGAAAAGTCAAACAATATAAGAGGACCGGCAATGGTTTTCTTTTTATATGTGAAAATGCTCAAGTAGCCATTCTTTTTTATACAAATTCAATAGTTAGAATTGTGATGAACCCAAAGGGGGAACCACAACTTGATAAGTCAAAAGTGGTCGTGGCAAATCCTGAACAACTATTGATTAAAGAACAAATAATAAATGATACGATCATGTTAAAAACGAACAGAATAAAACTTCATGTACAAAAAGCGCCGTTCCGTCTAAAGGTAACAGATAGGAGGGGACGAAACCTCTTAGTTGAAGGAGCGCGCGGAATGGCTTTCCGTGAAAATGGAGAAGTTGCTGTGTGGAAAGAGATGGATAAAGATGACCATTTTTACGGGTTTGGAGAAAAAACAGGGCATTTAAATAAACGTGGTGAGCGATATGAAATGTGGAATACGGATGTGTATGCACCGCACAACCCAGAAACAGATCCATTATATGAATCAATTCCTTATTTTATGACTTTACGTCAAGGGAAGGCACACGGGGTCTTTTTTGATAATACATTTAGAACAGTTTTTGATTTAAAAAAATCAGACAGCTACTATACTTTTTCAGCTGAAGGTGGGCAGCTTGATTATTATATTTTGGCGGGACCTGAGCCGAAAGCGGTTATTGAACAATATACATATCTGACAGGGAAAATGCCTCTTCCACCGAAATGGGCAATCGGATATCATCAATCCCGTTATAGTTATGAAACGGAGAAGGAAGTTCGTCAACTGGCAACTACATTTATTGAAAAAGATATTCCTCTTGATGTTATTCATTTAGACATTCATTATATGGACGGATATCGTGTGTTTACATTTGATCATGATAAATTTCCAAATCCAGAACAATTAATAAAAGAGCTGCATGATATGGGTATCCGCGTTGTGCCTATTGTTGATCCTGGCGTAAAGAAAGATGTGGAATACAAAACATATCGAGAGGGTGTTTTGAAAGATCTGTTCTGTAAATATATTGAAGGTGAAATTTTTTATGGCGACGTATGGCCTGGAACGAGTGCATTTCCTGATTTCACTGATCAGAAAGTGCGTAAATGGTGGGGAGAACAACATACATTTTACACAGATATAGGTATAGAAGGAATTTGGAATGATATGAATGAACCAGCTGTATTTAATGAGACGAAAACGATGGATGTTACTGTCATGCATCGAAATGATGGAGAGCAGACAACTCATCGCGAGCTTCATAATGTGTACGGATTTTTAATGGGGAAGGCGACATATGAAGGATTAAAAGAGCAACTTAATGGAAAGCGACCTTTTTTACTAACGAGGGCTGGCTTTGCAGGTGTACAAAGATATGCGGCTGTTTGGACTGGAGATAATCGCAGCTTTTGGGAACATTTGCAAATGTCTTTACCGATGGTGATGAACCTCGGATTATCAGGTATTCCATTTACTGGCCCAGATGTAGGTGGTTTTGCGCATGATACGAACGGAGAGCTAATTGTGAGATGGACACAAGTTGGTGCATTTACACCATATTTTCGTAATCACTCTGCAATTGGTACTGTATATCAAGAACCATGGCAATTCGGTGGGAAACATGAAGAAATAATGAGAAAATATATTCAAATGCGTTATATTTGGATGCCGCAAATATATTCACTATTTCATGAGGCAAGTACAAAAGGATTACCTGTCATGCGTCCACTATTACTTGAGTTTCCCAACGATAAGAAGACATACAATTTAAATGATCAATTTATGATCGGGGACAATGTAATGATTGCACCAATTTTAGCGCCTTCTGTTACAGACCGTGCAGTTTACATGCCTAAAGGAGAATGGGTAGAGATTGAAACAGGCAAAACCTATGCAGGTGAACAAACGCATTTAATTCATGCTGAGCTTGATGTGTTGCCGATTTTTGTGAAAAGAGGAACTGCAATCATGCAAACAGAGTGGATGTCCAATGTGAAAAAGTCACCTGAAAATATGAGTATGCATGTCTTCGCAGGAGCGCTTAATGAATCTTATCGTTTTATTTTTTATGATGATGATGGGGAAACTTTTGCGTATGAAAATGGAGCTTATTTAAAATTGGAATTAGAGGTTACTTGTTCAGAACATGGAGTAGAAGTAACGGTAGTAAATGAGCAAGGGGAATATGATCCTTTATATAAGGAGATAAAATTAAATGTTATTGGATTAGCTAGAAACCAAAAGGTGAAGATAAATGGAGCTAGCCGCATAAATATCGTGTAATAAGGAATGTGTAGCTTGATTGGCTACATCTAACTTTTGGTAAATTTAAAAAAGATGTTTCTTCTATTGAGAAGACATCTTTTTTAAATGCTATTTTTTCTGATTTCGTACTGATTTCTCGTTTACCATTTTTGAAATGTCTGCAGGATTAATCACCTTATCATGGCCCACTTCAATACCATACTGTATTCCAGTAGGATCATTAAGCACCCCTTCTTTTAGTCCATCCGAATGAGGAGTCGTTTTCCTATGACTATTTCGTCCTTTCCTTGGCATTCATACACCTCCTGATTAAGAAGCAAGTAATGATAAACTAACACTAAGGATTAACAAATAATATGATGCTTATTTTTCCATGAGAATAGTAAAATTATGCTTTAGTATGAGGAGAGTTAGACTTCATATGAAGAAATAAGTTCTAATGGAGCGAAGATAAGAAACCTGTTAGTGAAAAGGTATGTCTTAACCGAAATCAATCCTTATATTTTATATTGGTCTTCCTTTCTATTTCTGATATAATAGTGCTAGTACTTTAGTATGAATGTATAGTGATTAATATTAATTATAAAGATGACAAATGGGGGCATAAGATAATGAGCTCATCACAAACAGATATATTATTGGAAAGTGGTACGAACGAATTGGAAGTAGTTATGTTTGAAATTGGTTCAGGTGTTTTTGGTATTAATGTATTGAAGGTAAGGGAGATCATAAATGCGGTAGAAGTCACGACTATTCCTAACTCACACCCGAATGTTGAGGGGATTATTCGTTTACGTGAAGAGGTTTTACCAGTTGTAAATTTGGCAAAAGTATTAGAAGTACCTGAATCAACAAATCCTGAGCGAGATAAATTTATTATAGCTGAACTAAACCAGTTAAAAATTGCGTTTCGTGTGCATCATGTTTCACGAATTCATCGGATTTCATGGGAGCAAATTGAAAAACCTTCTGAATTATCTGCCGGTGAACAAGCTCATGCGATTGGTATTATTAAATTAGCGGATCAAATGTCTATTTTACTAGATTTTGAAAAAGTAGTTGTTGAAATCGATCCAAGAGCGGGAGTCAATGTTGAAAGCTTACAAACATTAGGTCCACGTACTCGAACGACGAAAAAAATAATTGTAGCAGAAGACTCGGCTATTTTACGCCATCTATTGAAAGACACTTTAACAGAGGCAGGCTATGAAAATTTGCAGTTTTTTGAAAATGGAAAAGAAGCATGGAATTATTTAGAAGATTTATCTAATGATCAATCCCTGGAACCGCAAGAAGAAGTGAACTTAATTATTACTGACATTGAGATGCCACAAATGGATGGGCACCATTTAACCGATCGGGTTAAAAAGGCCTCTCGTTTAAAAAACATTCCTGTCATTGTTTTTTCATCTTTAATTACAAAAGATTTGTTCCACAAAGGAGAAACAGTTGGCGCTAGTGCACAAGTGAGTAAACCAGAAATAGTTACTTTAGTTGAAAAAATTGATTCTTTAATATTATAATTGATAAGCATCTCCCTAATTGGGGGATGCAATTTTGAAGAGCAAATATGATTTTTAATCTTTTTTAAAAGTTTTTATTAAATATGCTTGCATTATTTCTAGAAACAGATATAATATAAATTGTCGCTAAAATTTGGTGGTTCTAAAAAGCACTGATAACTTTTTAGTTAAAGTAGCAAGTACATAGTTTTTTTAAAAAAACATATAACTTGAAAAGGTCTGCGAGGAATGCGAATGCATGACGAGCTTTAAAGTTACAAACGTCTTTTTAAAATATTATAACTAATTTAATTTTATTCCACAGTAGCTCAGTGGTAGAGCAGACCGGCACAAAATGAGATTATTATTTCAGTTAACATGAAAAGGTCTGCGAGGAATGCGAATGCATGACGAGCTTTAAAGTTTCAAACCTCTTTTTAAAATATTTAACTAATTTTTTTTTATTCCACAGTAGCTCAGTGGTAGAGCAATCGGCTGTTAACCGATCGGTCGTAGGTTCGAATCCTACCTGTGGAGCCAATCGGAGAGCTGTCCGAGTTGGTCGAAGGAGCACGATTGGAAATCGTGTAGACCGTTAACGCGGTCTCAAGGGTTCAAATCCCTTGCTCTCCGCCAGCATAAAAAACTGGCCCGTTGGTCAAGTGGTTAAGACACCGCCCTTTCACGGCGGTAACACGGGTTCGAATCCCGTACGGGTCACCATTTATAAAATTTAAGACCATGATATACTAGTAGTAAGATGGAGGATTAGCTCAGCTGGGAGAGCACTTGCCTTACAAGCAAGGGGTCGCAGGTTCGAGCCCTGCATCCTCCACCATGTAATTTAAATATTGATTATTAATTCATATCGCGGGGTGGAGCATGTTTTACATGCGAGGAGTGGAAACACGACGAGGCCGTCCTTATTATTAATATCAAAAGAAGAGCATGCATAAATAATTGATCATTAATTCATATCGCGGGGTGGAGCAGTCTGGCAGCTCGTTGGGCTCATAACCCAAAGGTCGCAAGTTCAAATCTTGCCCCCGCAACCAAAAATATTTAATCAGGTGTATTTTAGCGTAACCAACACTTGTCCTTATGCAATAATGAAATGTGTTGACACGAATGAGCTAACTTTGGTTTGGGATAAAGTATATTTTTTAAATTTGACGAATACCAACTATAAATGGTATTTTATTATTGGAAAGCTTTGATTTCAGGATGGTCCGGTAGTTCAGTTGGTTAGAATGCCAGCCTGTCACGCTGGAGGTCGCGGGTTCGAGTCCCGTCCGGATCGCCACTATAATTTGATAACGGCTCGATAGCTCAGTCGGTAGAGCAAAGGACTGAAAATCCTTGTGTCGGCGGTTCGATTCCGTCTCGAGCCACATTTAATGAAATATTAGATCTATTATTGATATAATGGAGGGGTAGCGAAGTGGCTAAACGCGGCGGACTGTAAATCCGCTCCCATCGGGTTCGGCAGTTCGAATCTGCCCCCCTCCACCATTAACGTTTTAGGGGTATAGTTTAATGGTAAAACGAAGGTCTCCAAAACCTTTGATGTGGGTTCGATTCCTACTACCCCTGCCAATAAAATTTAATTTGTTTGACCTAATGATTATGGCGGTCGTGGCGAAGTGGTTAACGCACCGGATTGTGGCTCCGGCACTCGAGGGTTCAAATCCCTCCGGTCGCCCCATTTATTATCTCATTGGGCTATAGCCAAGCGGTAAGGCAACGGGTTTTGGTCCCGTCATTCCTAGGTTCGAATCCTAGTAGCCCAGCTTGTTTGTGCGGAAGTAGTTCAGTGGTAGAATATCACCTTGCCAAGGTGAGGGTCGCGGGTTCGAATCCCGTCTTCCGCTTATGTTTTGGCGGCATAGCCAAGTGGTAAGGCAGAGGTCTGCAAAACCTTTATCACCGGTTCAAATCCGGTTGCCGCCTCCAATCAATAGATTTATTGCCAGTGTGGCGGAATTGGCAGACGCGCGGGACTCAAAATCCCGTTCCTTCACAGGAGTGTCGGTTCGAGACCGACCACTGGTATATCGAGATATATTTAATTTGACATAGATTAAAATACAGGTAAACACTTATAAATGTTGACATGACAACAATTATAAGTGTTTTTTTATTTATTTTGTACTGAATACCCATCTCAAAAAGAGGTCTTTCCTAAATTCAGTTACTAGTACCAATATACCAATTATAAGACAATTCAATAGAACTGTTTCTTATTATACATTTATAATTGAACGTTTCTAAATGTTTCCTTTGTAATTTATTTTTTTGTAAAGAGTACCCAGCTAAAAATACCAGCCGAGGGGAGTTAATGATATTGAAGTGGCTTTCATGGGATATTAATTTGAAAATAAGGCTTATAGGTGAAACACTGTTTAACATGTTGTTTTGGATGTACTTTCCGTTTCTTACAATTTATTTTAGTGATGTAATAGGAATGGTTGAAGCAGGTATCATGATGACTGCACCTTCAATTATTAGTATTTTTGGTGGAATGATTGGAGGCTATGTAACTGATCAACTTGGAAGACGTAAGATAATGCTTATCGGTTCGTTTATGCAAGCTATTTTTTTTGCTTTGTTTGCACTTTCCTTTTCTCCTTGGTTGGATTATCTAGCATTTATTGGAGTTAGTCTTGGTAAATCATTTTATAGACCTGCTAGTTCTGCCATGGTGGCTGACCTTGTTCCCGATGAAGAAAGACGTAGTGTTTTTGCCACTTTTGCATCCGCAAATAATTTAGGAGCTATATTCGGTCCAGTTATAGGTGCAGTATTATTTTTTCAATACCGTAGTGAATTGCTGTGGGCTTGTGCAACAGTTACATTATTTTATTCTGTAGCAATATTATTTATTATTCGAGAAACAATGCCGGTAAAAGATCAAGAGGATGACCAAAGTAAGACACTATTATTGGTTATAAAAAAGCAATGTATCAACTATTTTGTTATATTAAAAGATAGAGTGTTCTTCCTATATATTCTTGGGGGTATCTTCATCACAATTTCTATTATGCAATTGGATCTTTATTTAGCTGTATATGTACGAAATTTTGTCCCAGCCCAGGAGCTGTTCTCAATAGGGGAATGGTCAATTTCGCTCAGTAGTGAGGAAGTATTTGGGTGGATGATTGGCTTAAATGGACTATTGTTTGTATTATGTGTAATTCCAGTAACCAAAATGTTTGAGGGTTGGAGCGACAGAAATTCGTTAATACTTGCCGCTTTTCTATCCGGATTTGGCATGTTCTTAGTTGGATTGACAAAAAGTGCTTGGTTATTATTTGGAATTATCGTAATTCTTACAATAGGTGAGATCATCCATGGCCCTGTAGTACAAAACTTTGTGAGCAAATATGCACCAAAGAATGCTAGAGGTCAATATATGGGAGCATCTGATTTACAGTATTCCTTAGGGAGGTTTATAGCACCACTAACAGTTATTCTTTCCGTATCACTGCCGCCAATGTTAATTTTTAGCTTCATTATGTTATGTGCTTTAATAAGTGCAATTATCTACTTACTAATGTTTAGGATGCTACCAGAAAACGATAGGGCAAAAAAAAAAACGGGATAAACGACTAATTTTTTAGGTCTTGGATAGAGAAGATTAATAAGGAAAGTCCGTTTTTTAACACATTAATGCCAATTTTTTCGACAGTAATTAAGTAGCAATTGTATCATGTGTCTATAAAATGGTTATTCCTGATGGAGCACTCCTTACACTAGCTTTTGTGGTTCGTGGAACGGTACATCAGATTATTGTACCAGATGAACTATTAGAGTAAGTATTTTATTAGCGGAAACTTTCCAAATGATTAGAACTTTCTTAAGAGAATATGTTCCCATTTTAAAAGGAAATATCAAACGTGTCATTTAAGAGTGTAATCAATTGTTTAGTTCTTATAGACTGTTTTGCATAAAGGATTCTCCTTATACTAGACTAAATAATCAGGTCAATATGTTTATTTTATTGCAAATAAATTGAAAATTTAAATAACCAAAGTAATTATTTTTACAAAAATATTACGGCAAACTTAGTTTGTGAATAATCACACACATTATTGGTCCAATACGTTTTCTTTTACAAGAATGTTACTGGAATAACTTGCATATTTTGTCGAATAGTAATTATTTTGTAATCAATAGTTAATAGGGGTGATTTCAATCACATAAATTAAGTATATACTTAATTAATAATTATAGTCATTTTACATAATAGTCATTTTTAGTTATTGCTAAAATTGTCTATCCTCACTTATAAAGTTTTTAGCTTTGACCATTTAATTTTACTAAGATAGATTCATAACAAGAAACAAAAAAATTTAATGATTGTGTAAGAACATATTGCACGATTGTTCCATTACTCTTACAGTCGAGATGAAGTTACAAAAGAGAAGCTAATATGTGAAGTTGGAATCTAAACAGAAGGACAAACGGGGAGCTAGGAGAATTCCAAACGATAGAAAATGCTATATGAAGGTAATAAAAGGAGGTAGAGTGGGGTAAATATTTTGAGTATTTTTAGAAGCTTTGTAATCAAATAATATATTTATATATAGGTGTTAAGTATAGGGAAGATGAATCAACAAAGAGAATATTATCTTATTAATCATATATTAAAAGTGAGGGACTTCCCAGTTATTCATTCAGAAATTTTGTTTAGATGGTGCGTTTTACAATAAAATAAAATGGTCATTTTATATTAGTATGTAAATCCTCTTTTTTTACTTTATGGAACGTTTAAGTGCGAAACATGAGTAAGCTAATAAACAAAATGTACATCATCCAAGTAAAGGAAACTAACATGAATTTCCCCTGATGATGACAAAATAGAGGGTGATATGATGAATAATAATCCAATTAAAATAGTTTTAATTGATAATTATCAATTGTTTCGTGAAGGAATGAGACGAATATTTGAAGATAATCCTTTATTTTTTGTAGTAGCAGAGGGAGAAACTAGACATGATGCTTTAAAGCTTGTAAAAAAATATAGACCAGATATGATCTTATTGGATATTAATGCAATTGAATCAAATAGTATGTTGGAAATAAAAACACTATCAAAACATTCTCCTAACACTAGGATAGTCATTTTATCTGAACAAGAATTAAATCATCAACGTGTAACGCTTGCTTTAAAAAGAGGAGTACAAGGATATTTATTTAAAGAAATGAATGTAGATTTATTTATTAGCGCCATCAAATCTATCTACAGTGGTATGGTTTGGTTACATCCAAATGTAAGTCATTATTTAGCTAAAGATTATCATAGACTAATTACATTTATTCAGGAAAAAACGGTTAAACGAGAGAATGAGTTTCAAAGACCTTTACATTTATTTACGTTGAGAGAATGTGAAGTTTTAGAGTTGTTAGTAAAAGGAAAGAGTAACCAGGATATTGCAAATGAGTTATGTATTACGGAGTCAACTGTTAAAAATCATGTACGAAACATATTAGGAAAAATGCATGTAAATGATCGGACAAATGCAGTCGTACTAGCATTTCGCAATGGTTGGGTACAACTTGAAAACAAAAATCTACCACAGATTAATGATAATTTTATCTAATGCTTAAAGGGGAATTCAGTTCGAATTCCCCTTTGCTATTTAGTGCCCCCCTTTTCATCGTATTACTAGTGGACTCAATTTCATAAAAAGCATAATGGGTGATTTATCCGAACGATAACACTCACTTTATATTTGAGTGTCCGTAAATACGCTAAATCAGTGGTTTGGAGTGAAAGACGACGACTCCTACGGGAAAAGCAAGAGGGGAAATGCAGACTAAGTACGCCATGTACAGGGACCGCCCTTTCGCTCATCCGATCCAAAACCATTTGTGGGAACGCGTATGGGACTGCGATTACCCGTTTCAAAAACATTGTACGTCGGAGGCTCAAGCACACCTTAGGAAAGCATTCTCCTTGTAGAAGAAAAGCAACAGTTTTTTGATGATTTTTTATTGTTCGGATTCATCCTTGCTTAATCGAGTGATGAAATTGACTTAGTAGTTATTATTCTTGTTTACCAAGTTAATTTGTAAATTCTTTAGCATTGGAATATTTGAAAAGTCATTAAGAAAAACTTTTAACCATTTGTTTCATACCTAGGTATATGAAATAGTAAGTAAATGGTAAAAAAACATAAAATCGTCGTTTTTACGGTGGGAAAAATAGGAATTTACGCGGTTGTTTTGGGATGAAAACTTCCCTATCATTTAGATTAGGAATTGAAAATGTCGGAAAAGAAAGACTTAAGGGAAGATTTGGATTATTTTGCATTTATAATAATCAGTATCTTCTGCAAATGTTGGCGATAGTAGACAATACGCTTTTCTTGGCATACCAATTCTATACAACTAATCAAAAGGGAGGAGTTCATAGATCGGTTTGTAAGCAGTTTCAGCTTCAAAGTAAATTTGCAAAATCATTAGGTTAGGAGGATACTTTTGAAAAACTACGATTTTAAGAAGAAGGTTAAACATAATCAAGTAAGAAGAATGAATCAAACGAAAAAAATAATCGCTACTTCTGCAATTGCTTCTGCTCTCGTATTTAGTACAATTCCAGTAGGCGCTAATCAGCATACAGAAAGTAGTTTTAGAAATGTATTGAGCACTCCTTACGTTTCTGCTAGTAGTCTTACAGAAGTTCAATTATTAACGGATATCACAGTCGGAGCAGACTTAATTGATCAGACTGATTACTACGATCTCGCCCTAAATATGACAGGAACAGGATTAGCTGATGCGGAACTACTAACACCTGAGCGGGTGGCGGTATTTTACATACCCGACTTAGCTGGAAAGATGCAAGCTAATGATCCAGCAAATGTACGTGTGGAAATTTTGCCGATCACGATGGATGATTTACCAGTAATAAATGGTTTAATAGGTAATTTGACCGGAGCCACAACTGATCTGTTGGCTGGATTAACATCTGGTATTGATGATGCCATTAACAATACGCCACTAGCAGGATTAGTTAAAGTGGAAGGTCTTGATGAATTAAATACAGCCATTGATAATTTGAACAATATAGATCAAGCACTTGCAGATCTTTTAGTATATGAAGACCAAGTCGATGTTGTCGTAAATCCTGATGGCTCTGTTGTTGTTAATTTTTCGGATGGAATAGGAAACCATTTAGAAACAGCAGTTAAAGATGTAGTGACAGCTACGATAACTGATCTGTTAGACGCAATTGATGGGTTGGAAATTACGTTACTCGGAGGAGATCCAACAGGGCTTTTAAGTGGGTTATTAAATAATTTAATTATTAACCCTATTGTGAATCCATTAAAATCTGCAGTTGTTAATACGGCTAATCCAATTCTTAATGAGCTTGCTGATGGATCGATTGATCTGGCAAATGATTTGGCAGGTGTACAAGTAATAGGTCAAACATCGGTCACAGCAAATGTAACGGTTGAAAAACCTGCAGGAGTAACGGGAGAAGTTCCTATTTATGCGGCGGGTGTAAGTACTTCAGTAATTGATGTTCAATTACTGTCAAGTTTAGCAGATGAAACTTCCATTGTTTTTGACGAAGAAGATGATACTGACGCCGATGCCGACGCTGATGCTGACGCTGATGCCGATGCTGATGCCGATGCCGACGCTGATGCCGATGCCGACGCTGATGCCGATGCTGACGCCGACGCCGATGCCGACGCCGATGCCGACGCTGATGCTGACGCTGATGCCGACGCTGATGCCGATGCCGATGCTGACGCCGACGCTGACGCCGATGCCGACGCCGATGCTGATGCCGATGCTGACGCTGATGCTGATGCCGATGCTGATGCTGATGCCGATGCCGATGCTGATGCCGATGCTGATGCCGATGCTGATGCCGATGCCGATGCTGACGCTGATGCTGATGCCGATGCTGACGCCGATGCTGACGCTGATGCTGATGCCGACGCTGACGCTGATGCTGACGCTGATGCCGACGCTGATGCTGATGCTGACGCTGATGCTGATAATGATAATGACGAAGAAGACCCAGATGATGTAAAAGTAGTTGTTACAGATGGTGGAAGTGGAGATGGTACTAAAAAAGGTGCTGGTTCCGGAGATGTGCTACCGAAAACTGCGACATCAACATTTAACTGGATAATGGGTGGCTTTATGGCATTCATTGCTGGACTCGTTGGTTTCTTTACCCGTAGAAAAGAAAACGAGTCTAAGTAAAACAATTAGTAGTAAACATATCATTTAAATGAACATAATAATCAGCCTATATTTCTTCGGGAATATAGGCTTGATTGATTAAAAAGTAAAGGAGAGGTATATAAATGACATCATTGAGCTATATAAATAATGTATTTAATGACTTTGCCAATCACTTTCAAGGAAAAATAGAAAGAAAAGAACTTAAAAAAGTTGAAATTGAAAATGAATTAACGTATATCGTATTTCTATCGATTGGTAATCCAACTATCCGAGCACGTGTATTCAAAGAAACCTCCCCAAACTTTCTACAAGCTTTACAAAATCTCCACCGAAAAGCAATTGAACTCTTTCGGAAACATCACCTTGATCCTAAATGGATTAAAATAGATGTCGTTTCGGAAGCAGAAAAGATTTCTTTTGACCAACTTGAAAACTTAATTGCTAAAACGAGAAGAAACTACTTTCGTTACGGAATTTCTTTTGATCCAGAGTTTAGACTAGCTTTTTTAGAACAAGAACTGAATGGAAACGCAATGTTACGTAGTCTGAATAAAAGTCCAATTCAACTAAATGAAAAAAATATTAATCATTACTTAAAATATAATGTGAGTAATTTTCGTTTTCCTTTTGTTAAAAACCGTTATAGAAATAAGCAAGTATTTTTATTCAAAACAGTCAGTTCTTTTTCAGATCGTGAAAATCAGGAAATAGTAGATCTTTATCATGGAGATTTGTCCAATGGAATACGAAAGATAGATAATATTGAAACGGAATCGCGGCACTTGATTAAAAAAGCTACTTATTTTTTAATGAATCAAGTACAGGACGATGGAAAATTTATTTATGGTTATTTCTCTGCTTTTGCCAAACGTATCGGAACGTATAACATATTGCGACATTCAAGTTCCCTTTATTCGATGGCGGAAGGGTATGAATTGATTCAAGATGAAAAAATAATAAAAGCAGTTGAAAAAGGAATTGAATATTTGATACGAGAAGCAATTGTCTTTAAAGAAGGTCCAGAAGAGGAAATAGCCTTTGTTGTTGATCATGCCAATGAAAAGGAAATAAAGTTAGGCTCCAATGCAACAGCTATTTTAGCATTGACAAAATATATGGAAGTAACGAGAAGTAACAAGTATCTCCAACTTGCCCAAGCACTTGCAAGAGGAATATTGCAAATGAAGACACCAAGTGGCGGGTTTATGCATGTGCTAACCTATCCAACATATGAAATAAAAGATTTGCATCGCATCATTTATTATGAGGGAGAAGCGATTTTTAGTTTATTACGATTGTATGCGATGGATCAACAAGATAGATGGTTAGATGAAGTAAAGAAATCATTTGACTATTTTATCGAGAACGATTATTGGAAGCATCATGATCATTGGTTAAGCTATGCAACGAATGAACTAACCATTTATGAACCTGAAGATAAATATTTTATTTTTGGCTTAAAAAATTGCCAAGAGAAGTTAGAGTTTATTTATCACCGGGATACAACATTCCCTACATTCCTCGAGTTGACAATGGCAACTTATAAAATGACCAATAAAATAAAAGAATTGCAAAAAGACTATTTATTAGATTACATTGATGAGGAGTTTTTGAAGGCGACAATCGATCATCGAGCAGAATACCAGCGTGTAGGCTTTTTTTATCCAGAGCTTGCCATGTATATGAAGGAGCCGGGATTAATTGAAAATGGATTTTTCATTCGCCATCATTCGTTTCGTGTAAGAATTGATGATGTAGAACATTACTTATCAGGGTATTGCCAGTATGTACAATACCGAACACCAATGTTACCAACACATTATCATACAAGTTTAATTGGTGTGATAAATAATGGGATATCAGAATGAGCAATTTTTAAAACATATCTCAATGATCAACCGATTTTTGCAATAAGTCGAGTGACTGTTCTTTACAATTCTATCCTATCATTACCCATAAAAAGTCGCTGACAAAAACTTTGTCAGCGACTGCATTACGATTCAAGTTATACTAACTTTAGTAAAAGAAAGCAATTATTTTCCTTTCCCGATATCTTTCAAATAAAATTCAGGTGAAGAGAAGTATTCGTTCTTCAACCGGACCACTTCTTTACTTAATAATAGTAATGCAATAATATTTGGAATTGCCATTGCTGCTAAACTAATATCTAGTAAACTCCACATGACTCTTGCTCCACCAATTGCACCAACAAAGATGGAAAGAACGTAGATGACCTTGACAACCCAAACTGCTTTGTGACCAAAGAGAAATTCTGCTTGTTTTTCTCCGTAAAAAGATAATACGATAACAGTCGAAACGACAAAAAACAAAAGAGAAACGGTTACAATATAGCCGCCAACAGTACCTAAGCCCTCAGCAAAAGCAACGGAAGTAAGTGCTGACGGATCATTACCCGCACCTTCTGCTTTCCATACTCCAGTAGATAAAATAACAAATGCCGTTGCAGTACAAACTACTAATGTATCAATCACTACCTCTGCAAGTCCCCATAAACCCTGACGAACTGGGTGATCTGTTGTTGCTGTTGCATGAGCGATTGGTGCGGTACCAACCCCTGCTTCGTTCGAATAGACTCCACGAGCAAATCCGTGTCTAATCGCCTGAGCAATGACTGCACCTCCAAATCCACCAACTGCCGCCATTGGTTTAAATGCGTACGTGAAAATTAATCCAAAGACTTCTCCAATCATATTAATATTCGAAATAACAATAATGAATGCACCAGCTAAATAGATAAACACCATAATAGGAACAAACTTTTCTGTGAAACTACCAATCCGCTTAATTCCACCAATAATTACCGCTCCGACTAAAATCATTGCAATAATTCCAGTAATAGCAGGATTTATATTAAACGTTTCTTTAACCGATAATGCAAGCGAGTTAGCTTGTACCATATTACTGGCAGCAACTTCAAACATAAGAGCAGCTGCAAACCAAACACCGAGCCATTTCATGTTCAGGCCTTTTGTTATGTAATACATTGGACCACCAACATATTCTCCTTTTGCGTTTTTCTCACGATATTTAACGGCAAGAACAACTTCTGAAAACTTAATACAGCCAGCGAGTAAAGCAATTACCCACATCCAAAAAATTGCACCAGGACCACCGAGCATAATGGCAACAGGCACCCCAACGATATTACCAGCACCTATCGTACAAGCTAGTGCCGAAGTTAAAGCCTGGAATGGGGAGATTGTACCCTCTGCTTTCGCTAGTGGATCTTGTTTTTTGAAAATACCACCAACAGTCTGTTTAAAAATATATCCTGCATGTTTTATATGAAAAAATCCTAAGCGAAAGGTTAAAAAGATCCCACTTAAAAATAATAAAATAATCATTGGTGGGCCCCAAATCCAATCTGAAATTTTCACAATCGTTTCTAACATTCAATTTCCTCCGTTTCATAAAATGACAAATTTGTAAGCGTTTGCGATTGTAGACAATTAAAAAAGGCCATAATTTCAGCCGTTTACATTATTTTTATAAAAATATGAATGCGAGTAAATAAAAAAATTCTTATATAATCCCTTCCTTATTTTGGTATACATTCGGATGTCGACAATCCACAAGACGTATTAGAGACAGTATAATTCACCTTCATCTAGAAGTCAAGAAGCTTTAAAACGAAGGATCGTTATTGAACGATCTATTAATATTTGAATAACTCTTTTCCTTTTTTATAAAAATAGTCTGGAACACTCGCGATTTCAATCGTGGGATGAATCGACGTCTGTAGCTGTAATCTAATCATAAATCCACTTACAAACACTGTAGTATATAATAAGAAATAAAAACGAGGTCGATCATTAATGCAACACAAGGCCTATAAATTTCGGTCTATCCCACTAAAAGCAAATGACTACACAATGGGTTGTGCAAGATTTGTGTATCATCATCTCCTTTGTCTATGGCATATGGCATACTCTGAGATTGGAAAGGGATTATCGTACAATCAATGTTTGGCCATGGTTCCTAAAATGAAAAGGGTAGAAGAAATGGAGTGGTTAAAAGAAGTTGATGGCATTGCCCTTCAGTCCTACACAACAAAATACGTTAATCAAAATATCTCTATTGATGGTAACCTCCTGAAATTTTCTAAAATTGGGCATGTAACATTCGCCAAAAGCAGGAAACCCATCCCTAACGTAAAAAGAAAAATAATCAAGAACCGTAGGAACTACGGAGATAGCTTGGGGTAAAAGAGAAACCACTGTGGGTAGTGTATACCGCCTCCCTCAAGTATGCTCTGTTCCCAAGATTCTCATGACTTTAGTCATGAGAGGTTCAAGCTATTATACTTTTCATTTACTGTAAAATTTATTATTCTTGTAATGTGAACAAATACGACAAAGAAGGTTGGGTAATAATGAAAAAAGCATTAACACTTGCTGGCTCTGATTCAAGTGGAGGAGCTGGAATTCAGGCAGATTTAAAAACTTTTCAGGAACATGATGTTTATGGAATGACATCATTAACATCGATCGTTACAATGGATCCAAATAATCAGTGGAGCCATGGCGTATTTCCTATAGATGTAGATATCGTGGAAAAGCAGTTAGATACTATTTTATCTGTTGGTATTGATGGGATGAAAACAGGCATGCTCGGTTCCGTAGATATCATTGAACTTGGGGCTAAAAAGATCGATGAATTTAATCTAAAAACAGTGGTGATTGATCCTGTGATGGTATGTAAAGGGGAAGATGAAGTATTACAACCTGAAAATACAGATGCCTTACGTGATTTACTGATCCCACGGGCTACAATTACCACACCGAACTTATTTGAAGCGGGACAACTAGCAAAAATGGGATCTCTTAAAACAATTGATGATATGAAGGAAGCGGCAGTCAAAATTAATGAGCTAGGTGCTAAAAACATCGTTATTAAAGGTGGAAAAGCGCTGGAACATGAAAAAGCAGTTGATCTTTTTTATGATGGCGAAAACTTTACCTTGCTAGAAGCAAATAAAATTTCAACCACATATAATCATGGTGCCGGTTGTACTTTTGCGGCAGCAATAACGGCAAATATTGTTTTAGGAAAAACAGTGGAACAAGCTGTTACTGCGGCTAAAGACTTTGTTACTGCAGCTATTCAATATGGATGGAAATTAAATGAATACGTCGGTCCAGTAATGCATGGGGCGTATAATCAAAAATAATATTGGAAGGCTTTGCATGAAATAATGTAGTGCAAAGCCTTTAATTTGGTAAGATGTTCCCAATTCGACCAGAATATTGATATGTCCACCGAAGAAATGGGACAATTTTATATAAGTATCCTAAAACTAATATAAAGGAAGATGAGCCAACTCCAAAACATGGATCATCTAATCCGATTATATGAACGAAAAGTACAACCAAGTGACTTTTAATGTTCGCATCATTGGTGATTCTGATTCTCAAATTCTAACACTTTCATTATTCATCCCCCTTTTCGTAAATGACTTTCCAATGTCTTCGTTTCAATTTTACCGCTTCATATGTGAAACCTTTTCTTTTCATTACTTTATGAAGGGGGATGGGATTAAAAGGAGCATGTAAAATTAATGCCTGTCCTTTTTTTAACTGTTTAACAGTGCTCATAATTTAATCAAAAGGTTCCTTTTTAAGTCGCAAATCGTCCCGAACATCCAGTTCAATAAATAAGTTTTTGTTCAATCGGCTCACTTCATTCTTCATTATCTTTAATGTAATTATCTTTAATTAGAAAATCAGTGATGTAAATCACACTTATACGATGATTTCCAAGTTCAAAGAGACTGTTTCATAAGGTCTTTAGTCATCGTAAAAATAACTTATAAATAATGATTTATTCAATAAAATATTCAGGTATAAAGGTTGGTGAGGCAATCTGAAGATGGGTAATTATAATCATTTATAAAAAATAGTATTAAAATGACTTTACAATTTAAAAAAGTTTGATTAAAGTAGCGTTACATTAGTGTGACTACCAATAACTTCAATAGGGCTAAGGAAATGGATAAAAAGTAATCACAAATTTTTAGCAGAGAAGAAAATATTAATCCATATTTTCTGCTAAGCGCGACATCCTGGGATTGTGTCTTCGCTCGTTTTATTGAGAAGCTTTTGCGAATGCGATTACTTGTCGGCATAATCATTGTGCGTCGTAAGCGTCTACTAAGGCATTCGAGTAAAGAACTAGTGAATGCCAAGTTTTCTAATGGAATCGAATAAAGTTATACAATACAAGCTTAGACATATTTATAAATAGAGAGAAGAAAATATGAGGTGAGTTTTTGTGTTACCAATTGGAAGTGTTGTTTTGTTAAAAGATGGGGACGAGAAATTAATGATAACAGGGAGGAAACCGATCGTAAAAAATCATCAGAATGAAAATGTTTATATGGATTATATGGCTTGTTTATATCCGGTAGGCATGGTAAATGAGGAAATGTTTTTCTTTAATGAGGAAGATATTGAGACGATCTGTTTCAAAGGGTATAAAGAAGATGCCGAACTACTTAGTTTCATTACAGAATGGGAGAAACGAACCCCGATTCCAAAAGGACAAATTAATCAAAAGTTTTTGATTGAATAATTGTTAAGAGGGAAAAGAGGGATATATATGGATTATGATGCACGCATTAGTCGTTTAGAAACAGCCATTCAATGGATGACTAATGCTAGTTCTATTGCTAAAAATTCTCCGCAATCATTGGAAAATGTATTTTGGGAAAATAGTAAGGCGAAAGTTGCGTCTGAAGCATTTTTTGCTGAAATGGATCAATTATTAGTAAGATATCAATCGGCATATGATGAACTTTTACACACATTACAACAGCGTAAACAACAATTAGAAAAGTTGAAAATGGAGTTGTATCATTACTACAGTAGAGAGTTATTTGGTTTATCAGAAGAGGAACGACTGAATTATTTAAAGGATGCAAATATTGACCCAAGTGTTAGAAAGATGTTAACGTGAGGTGAATAGTATATGAATGATAGCAGAGTGGGTACTGGAATAATGATTAAGTATGATTCACAAAGAACGCTAGAAGGTATCGCCCAAGTAGAGAAACAACTCCAAGATTTTATCTATTCAACGGAACATTTAACTTCCCAGTTTCAACATGTATTTAGTGAATTATCTGGTGAAACGATCCAACAGTATGAAAAAGTAGTACGTGACTATTTCCAAAGTGCCAAATTAGCTGAAACATCTATAAAAACATTTATTCAATTGATCCACCTTGTCGATACAGAAATTATTGAAGCGGATAGAAAGAGTGAAAAGATGTTTACGAATAATTAGTGACAGAAGGTCCTGCTGTTAGGAGTGATCGTAGTGAGTGATATAAAAATCGACTTTAATACAATAGAAGAGTTATATAAGGTTATGTCAAAAGAGCAAAATAGTGTCGAAGAAATGATGAATGTGCTTACCCAGTTTAAAGAAACAATCAGGGAGCAACAATTTGAATCTAGCAGTTTGGAACAAGTATATCTTTTTTTAGATTCTTTAATAAGTGTAATGGAAATACTATCTAGTAATATGGTTACACTGCAAGAAAATGCAATGAAAATTGCACAAGAATTTTCTACGACTGATCAATCACTGGCATCAATGTACGGAATTAACAAGTGATCATTTTTTAGAAAAGAAGCAAAAATAGAAGGAATATGGGATGTAATTTACAAGTCTGGAAAGGGTGGCAAGTTTTTGAAAATTACAGTTCATACGGATGAGGTTGAAAGTTATTTAAAAAAAGTATATAAACATTATGAAAATCAAGAGGAAACGATTACGGAACATTTATCCTTCATTGATGACATCCATGACCTTCTTGCTTTAGAAGACCTTACCGCATTACAGTTTGAGCTTAAAGAAGTAGAAGTAAAGGGAAATGAATTTCTTCATAAAAAAATGCCACATGTACATGATGTTTTGTTACGAACAAAACCAGTTCATCCTTATGAAGAAGCGATTTTTAATATTCAACAGTTTATACGTGAACAAAATATTCCTGAACGTAATCGGGCTATTCGGGAGATTCAACCTTTTAATCGTACAACAAAAGTAAAAAAAGCAACGATGGACACCACTGCTACAAATGTAAATATAACCGGTTTGAATGAACTCTATCATGCTTGCGGTGGAAAAAATCCTTTCACAGGAGAAAAATTACATGTTAATGAATGGCTCGAAACAGTGGGATGGGGTCTATTATCAGTAGTTCCACCTGCTTATTTTGTGAGGAATAATGAAAAGGTTGGAAAAGCAGCAATTGGTTCATTCACTCTACAACAAAATGATTTTAATGTTAATAAAAAGAGAACAAAATTGAGTGAGTTGGCAACATTATCCACCCATCCATTTGAGTTGAAAGAAAACGAACGAGAAGATGTCACTACCGAAAAACGAATGAGATTGATGGAGGAAATAAAAAGTAATTTATTAGCTGATGGCAAGCCTCCTGTAAAACTTGCCAAGGAACAAATTGATGTCGAGAGCCTAAAAGATTAAAGGTTTAAAAAGTGACTTCATTTTCTTATTAGAATGAAGTGAGTATAGCATCAGTTTTTTAAGTAAATAACTCAATTTTCGGACCAATAAAAGGCGTTCAAACAGTTCGCTTGGTTAAGCTTTAGGATGCTTCGAATGATATCTTGACAACCTTGGTAGATAAACAGTTTTCCAAAAGATTGGGACTGCGAATTCTTCTACCAAATAGCATTTATTGTTTTTTACATATAAGATATAGACTGGTCAATAAGATTAATAAGAGATTACCTTCTCATTCTTTTTAAATTTAGTACTGAAAAATCGCTTCGGTAGAATACTTCGCTTTCCGTGGGCACGGCTTCAGCCTCCTCGCGGAAGACCACCGCTGTGGGGTCTTCAGACTCGTGCTTTTCCCACTGGAGTTATCATGAACGAAACTAGCCCCATCTTCGTAACAACGTAGATTAATTTGGTAATAATATTAAAAAATCAAACTACCAAAACAGAGCTACA
>NZ_QJJQ01000005.1 GCF_003201975.1 Pseudogracilibacillus auburnensis
TATATTTAAATCCAATTCTTGATCTTTATAATGGTGAAATTATTGCCTATGAAATGAAGAAACGTCCAACTTTAGATCTTGTCATGGACCCTTTGAAAGAAACGATCGGGATAATAAAGAATCGTGCAACTTATCGCACCACCATTCATTCAGACCAGGGCTGGCATTATCAACACAACCAATGGGTCAAGACATTAAAAGAAAATAAAGTGTTTCAAAGTATGTCACGTAAAGCAACCTGCGCAGACAATGCTTCGATGGAGAATTTCTTTGGCATTTTAAAGCAAGAAATGTATTACGGAGAAGAATTAGTAAGCTATGGAGAATTAAGAAGACGGATTGAAGAATATATCTACTGGTACAACCATGAACGATCAAAAGAAAAATTGGCTGGATTGAGTCCAGTCGAATACCGAACTCAATCCAGCCAATCAGCTTCATAATAAAAACTCTAACTTTTGGGGGTAACCACCCTTTAGGGGGTGTTTTTATGGTTGAGTCAATTCATAATAGACTACCTAGAACAACAAACAAACGTATAATGTTATCGTTCGTTTTTACATCTTATAAAATTTTGTCTGGAACGGCAGGTGGTCGACTCCTAGATAAGACCCCGCAATATCGAAAGATTACAGACTAAAACCGCCCTTTGCGGGCAACGTCTGCATACCCCTTGCCAGGGCAGGAGGCTTATCAGCCGCCAGCGGAAAGCGACCACCTGGAGTGAAAGCCTTTTTCTCAAGCAATATAGTTCGATTTTTGAAGCACTATATTGAATGATGAAATTGATTCGGTTAAACATAGTGAACAGTTTAAAATAAAACTCATCACCAAGTATGTACTTGGAAATCACACGCCTATTGTAATTATTTTCTTTCATAATCTGCATAAGTGATGAATTCTCTTTTCATACCATTTTGTGTATGTATATGTTAATATTGGATTAAACAGGAATGTAAAGGAGTAATGATGAAAAACAGGATTGAAAGCCTTTTAGAGTCTAAGCTTCATAGAGAAAACGAAAAAATTTTACTAGGGATTATTAATCAAAATGGGCGTGAATTGTACTCTGTAGGTCTTGATAAACATTCCAATGTAGCAATGGAGGACAAAATTTTTGAAATAGGTTCTATTTCAAAAGTGTTTACAGCTGTTTTATTACAAACAATGGTAAGAGATAATATTATTCAGTTGGATGAGCCTATTGTACATTATAACCCTGAGTATCAACGAGCATTTGGTAAAGATATGACGTTAAGAAACTTAGTGACTCATACATCAAATTTACCTAGAGAAGCTTCCAATCTTAAAGTGAAAGACCGAATGAACCCTTATGCTTCATACGAGAGTAAAGATTTGGAACATTTTTTATTAAACCATAAGTTAAGAAGGACTAAACAAAAATGGAAATATTCGAATGTTGGTTATGGATTTTTAGGTAATTTACTAACAGAATTGATTGGTAAGAACTTTGAAGATACCATTCGGGATCGGATTTGTAAACCTCTTCATATGAATAATACATTCATTCATATCAATGACGAACATGAAGATAAGTTAATTAAATCGTATCAGAAAAAGAAGGAAATTCCTCCGCTTTCCATTCCATCCTTGGCAGGGGCAGGAGCATTAAGAAGTACCATGCATGATATGTTTCTATTTTTAGAAGCTAATTTAGGACTGCTCAACACTCCTTTACTTCAAGATTTTAATCTAACTCATAAAAAACAACATAAAATTAATAAAAATACTCATATGGGACTTGGATGGATAATTTCTCAGGATAAAGAGACAGGCGAAATAATTCATTGGCATACTGGCGGATCAGTTGGATTTAATACGTATATTGGCATAAAAAAAGAAAAACAATTAGGCATTATCGTTGCTACTACTAAAAAACATTCTTTGTTTAAATTAATTAGGGTGTTTTTAGGGTTCGGTCAACTCGTTCAAGAAGATATTGCTAATGGGGTATATAAGGTTTTAGCACCTCAATCATAATTAATGTTAACAAAGAACAAAGGCGCAAGTACTCTTACAAGCTAAATGCGCGACACACCACGTGACATTGAACGCGATTTTCGACTGTGGAGGGAGCGCGGCGGGGACACCGCGTTCCCTTTTCGTTACCTCAAAACTAGGAAATGGATGCATCATCGTGGTCATGCACTCTCTCGTGTGAAAGTTGGAGCAAGATGTATCTAATTTCGCAATTGAATTTTTATCCATCGTATAATTAAATATAATTTCCTATAAAACGAAAAAATAAGGCTGGGAGTTCCCCTAGCCTTATTTTCATCTATGCTGAATGTTTGTTAGCCAATTGTTGAATTAGTGGGATTTTATCAATGTCAAAATTCCCTCCGCTAACAATCACTCCACAATGCCTTGATTTTATATAATCATTATGTGCAAATAATGCGGCAAGTGCTGCTGCTCCAGCACCTTCCATTAATGTTTTATTACGTTCTAGCATATACAGAATGGCGCTTGCTATTTCTTCTTCTGTAACTGTTACAATATCATCCACATATTGTTTAATAAGTGGCAAAGTGAGCTCACCTGGGTTTTTTACGGCAATTCCTTCTGCTATTGTATCAGCACGTAGAGGTTTAGTCGGTTTTATATGATGGAAACTGTTATAGGAAGCTGAAATTCGCTCTGCTTGCACACCAATAATTCGGATATTCTTATTTACATGCTTCGCAGCTACTGCAATCCCACTTATAAGTCCACCTCCACCTATTGGCACTAGAAATGTGTCAATGCGGTCTTCCTGCCTTAATACTTCCATTGCAATCGTTCCTTGACCAGCCATCACATCGTAATCATCAAATGGATGTACATATGTTGCACCTGTTTCCTTTTGCCTTTCCATTGATGCTTCATATGCTTCTTGAAAAGAGCTACCAACTAATACAACTTCTGCACCGTAATTTTGGGTTGCTTCAATTTTACTATGCGGGGTTTTTTCGGGCATATAAATCGTTGCTTTCACCCCAAGCTTTCTTGATGCATATGCGACTCCTTGTGCATGATTACCAGCGGAAGCTGTAATAACACCTTTTTCGAGTTGCTCATTTGTCAGTTGCATTAATTTAAATGTGGCACCTCTAAATTTAAATGCTCCTGTTTTTTGTTGGTTCTCCATTTTGAAGTATACCTTTTTGTTGACGATTCGATTTGTCGTTTCCGATGTAATTAATGGTGTTCGGTGAACGATCGGCTTTAAACGTTCTAACGCCTTATAAATTTTTTCACCCGTTAATAAATCCCCAATTAGTCCACACTCCCTAGCTAGATCCACTTACTAATACTATAATGTAGTTTGTTCATATTTACTAATTTTATCTTCTAATTGCAATGTTAATGCTATTTCATCCCAACCATTTAATAAATTTTGACGATTGTATTCTGGGATATCAAAAGCAATTTGCAGATTGTTATTATCTGTAATTGTTTTTTCTTCTAAATCAACCGTTAATGTTAATTCAGATTGTGCCGCTTGTTCTAACCATTTATTCACTTGCTCCTCATCCACTTTGATCGGAACAAGTCCATTTTTAAAGGAGTTATTATAAAAAATATCGGCAAAACTTGGTGCGATAATAACACGAAAACCAAAGTCCATCAATGACCAAGGAGCATGCTCTCTTGATGATCCACAGCCAAAATTATCGCCTGCAATTAAGATCGATGCATGTTCATATTTAGGGTCATTTAAACTAAAGCTCTCTCTTTTATTACCTTCATCATCAAATCGCCAATGGTAAAATAAAAACTGTCCAAACCCCGTTCTTTCAATTCGTTTTAAGAATTGTTTCGGAATGATTTGGTCTGTATCTACATTCGTTCGATTTAATGGATAAACAAGACCTGTATGATTCTTGATTGCTTCCATGATGCCACCCTTTCTAATTTACCGCTTCCTTATATGTGCGGACATCGACAAAATGTCCTTCAATAGCTGCTGCTGCTGCCATTTCTGGGCTGACTAAATGTGTTCTCGCTCCATTTCCTTGACGACCTTCAAAATTACGATTTGATGTGGAAGCACATCTACCGCCAGGAGGAACGATATCATCGTTCATTCCTAAACACATACTGCAACCTGCATCCCGCCATTCAAAACCCGCATCTTTAAAGATCTGATCGATTCCTTCTTCTTCAGCTTGCATTTTTACTAAGAAAGAACCAGGTACAACAATGGCACGCACAGTGTCTTTCACTTTTTTTCCTTGTACAATTTTTGCCGCTTTTCTTAAATCATTCATACGCGAATTTGTACAAGATCCGATAAACACGTGGTCGACCTCAATGGATGTAATTGCTTGATTTTCTTCTAATCCCATATATTCAAGTGCTAACTTTACTTCCTCTTGATTCGAAACATTAGCTAGTGTTGGTGTATGACCATTTATAGGAACACCCATTCCAGGGTTGGTCCCCCATGTCACTTGTGGTTCTACCTCATCTGCATGAATCGTTAATACTTTATCGTAAGTTGCACCTTCGTCTGTCGCAAGTGCTAACCATTCTTTTGCCAACTGATCAAATGTTTCTCCTTTTGGCACATGCCTTTTACCACGTAAAAATTCTACCGTTGTTTGATCAGGACTAATGAGACCCGCACGTGCACCTGCTTCAATAGACATGTTACAAATCGTCATACGCTCTTCCATGGAAAGTTTTCGAATTGCTTCACCAGTATATTCAATAATATAACCAGTTCCCATACGGACGCCGAATTTTGCAATAATTGCTAAAATTAAGTCCTTTGCGGTGACGCCAGGTCCTAAGTCACCTTCCACACGTACATTTAATGTTTTTGGCTTTTCTTGCCATAAGGTTTGGGTAGCAAAAACATGCTCAACCTCACTTGTTCCTATTCCAAATGCAATTGCTCCAAATGCTCCATGTGTCGAAGTATGACTATCCCCACAAACGATTGTTTTCCCTGGTTGCGTTAATCCAAGCTGTGGTCCAATTACATGGACAATACCTTGGTCAGGATGATGCATATCTGCGAGTGTAATGCCAAATTCTTCACAGTTTTTCGTTAATGTGTCTACTTGTAATTTGGCAATGGGATCTTTAATTTCATCCCGATTTAGTGTTGGCACATTATGGTCCATCGTGGCAAAAGTTAAATCTGGTCTGCGAACCTTTCTATTTGCCAATCTTAACCCTTCAAATGCCTGTGGTGATGTTACTTCATGAATTAAATGTAAATCTATATAGATTAAATCAGGCTTTCCTGCCTCTTCGTGTACGACCTTCTTTTCCCAAACTTTCTCAATAATCGTTTTAGGCTTTGCCATATGAACACCTCCGCTTTTATGGCATTATAAATTACTAATGACCGTTTCCGTCATTTCCTTTGTACCAACTTCTTTTCCATGATGTATTTTTAAGTCAGCAGTATGAATGCCTTGCTCTAAACTTTCCTCTACTGCTTTTTCAATGGCTGTTGCTTCTTCATTTAAATCAAATGAATAACGGAGCATCATAGCAGATGAGAGAATCATTCCAAGCGGGTTTGCAATTCCTTTCCCTGCAATATCAGGTGCAGAGCCATGTACAGGTTCATATAATCCGATTGTTTCAGATAAACTTGCAGAAGGAAGCATTCCGATCGATCCAGTTAGAACAGAACCTTCGTCACTTAAAATATCACCGAATAAGTTTTCTGTTACGATAACATCAAAACTTGTTGGATCAGTGATTAACTTCATTGCTGCTGAATCAACTAACATATGATCCACTTTGACATCAGGATAATCTTTCCTTTTTTCCTCAACAATTTCTCTCCATAAACGACTAGACTCTAATACATTTGCTTTATCGACAGATGTTAAATGTTTATTTCTAATTCTTGCACTTTCAAATCCTTTTTCAACAATTCGTTCTATTTCGTTACGATGATATAACAAAGTATCAACTGCCACATTGCCATCTTCACGTCTTTCTCGAGGTGTTCCGAAATATAGACCTCCAGTAAGCTCACGAACAATGTAAATATCGCTTCCTTTAATCACCGATTCTTTCAGTGGCGAGGCATGTAATAGTGGCTCAAACCCTTTAATTGGTCTAATATTTGCATATAAGTTCAATGCTTTACGAATTTTTAATAGCCCTTGTTCTGGACGAAGATGTGGTGGCAAGGAATCCCATTTTGGTCCACCAATTGCCCCTAATAATATGGCATCTGCTTTTAAACATGCATTTACTGTTTCGTCTGTTAATGGTTCACCATCTTTCTCATAAGATGTACCACCAATTTCATATTGTTCAAAGTTGAACTTATGATTAAATTTTTCGGCTACTTTCGTTAAAACTTGGATACTTGCATCCATGATTTCTTGACCAATTCCGTCTCCTGGAAGTACGACGATATTTTTTTCCATATTGTCCACTCCCTCCTACATTTATGATTGTATTATTTTATTTAGAGGTTATTAAAAGGTCCGGTAAAAAATGACAATTCGTATTTCTTTGGCGGTTAAGAAAGTATTAATCCTTTCTTACTGCATAAGCGTAACTAAGGCATTTGCAGTGGCTAATGCCAAGTTTTCTAATTGGCTTGCCTTTCCGCTACTCACGTATTAAAATGAATACGCTCCGTCGCTCAATGCTACGCCGCCTCGAACTACTCGGTCCTTTTTATCCTCCTTTTTGTAATCGCACTATTATTATTAATATTCGTTTGTTTTTGAATGACGTAGCGATTTACTGCATTCAAAAAGGCGTTTGCTGATGCTTCAATTACGTCTTGCGCAGACCCTCTACCATTCATTTGCTCTCCATTTACAAGGAGTTGAACATTAGACTGTGCTAATGCATCTTTACCTCCGCCAACGGAGCTAATCTGATAATCTACTACTTCTAATTCTTCTGAGATGAGTTTGTCAAGTGTTGCATATAATGCTTCTACACTGCCACTACCTGTACATGCTTCCTGTATAATAGTATGTTCAGGTGTTTTTAATACAACTGTTGCTGTTGGTATATTATTGGAACCATATTGAACTTGAAACATTTCGAGCTCATATTTATCTACAGACGAAGAGTCCGTTTGAATCTCTGTTAAAATCGTAAATAAATCATCATCTGTCACTTCTTTTTTACGATCTGTTAAAAGCTTAAACTGTTCAAATGCTTCTTTCAGTTTTTCATCTGTTAGTTCATATCCCATTTCTTTTACTTTATCATTAAAAGCATGGCGCCCGGAATGCTTTCCTAAAAACAGTACATTTGAAGATAAACCGATTAATTCCGGTGTAATAATTTCATATGTTTCCGCATGTTTTAAGACACCATCTTGGTGGATCCCAGATTCATGAGCAAAAGCATTTTTACCAACGATAGCTTTATTCGCTTGAATTTGCATACCTGTTAACTTGGAAACTAAATCACTTGTACGTTTAATTTCACTTAACTTCAGATTTGTTTCATACGGATAGCGATCTGAACGTATTTGGAAGGCTACTGCTAGTTCTTCCAAAGAAGCATTCCCAGCTCTTTCCCCAATTCCATTTATCGTGCCTTCAATTTGTTTCACACCATTTTCAACAGCCGAAATGGAGTTTGCAACTGCAAGGCCTAAATCATTATGACAATGACAGGAAAGAATCGCACGATCAATATTTGGTACATTTTCTTTCATGTACTTAAACATTTTTCCGTATTCATCTGGTGTAGCATAACCAACTGTATCCGGTAAATTAATCACTGTTGCACCAGCATCAATAACTCTTTCAATAATTTGTGCCAGAAAGGCTAAATCAGATCGTGAAGCATCTTCTGCTGACCATTGAACTTGTGAAAACTTTTCACTTGCATAACGAACCATGTTAACTGCAAGATCGATTACTTCATCTGGCGACTTTTTTAGTTTATAAGTCATATGGATAGGTGATGTTGCGAGAAATACGTGTAAGCAAGGTTCGTCGGCACCTTTTAATGCTTCCCAAGCTGCATCAATATCCGATTTCACGGAACGCGCAAGCCCTGTTACAGATGTACCTTTAATCGTATCGGCAATCATTTTCACTGCTTCAAAATCGCCTTTGGAGGAAGCGGGAAACCCCGCCTCCATTCTATCTACTCCAAAGCGTTCTAGTTGTTTAGCAATCTCTAATTTTTCTAATTTATTTAAATTTACACCAGGTGATTGTTCACCATCTCTTAAGGTCGTATCAAAAATTTGGATTTTCGACAAAATATTCACGTCCTTTTGTTGGGTAATCGGAAAATAGTGTGATATCCCCGCAAATGGAATATACTCGCTTTCCGTGGGCGGCTGTTGAGCCTCCTCGAGCTTACGCTCTGCGGGGTCTCATCGATGCCTCTCCTCCCACAGGAGTCTCGTATATTCCATTTGCTAGGTGAATTAACATCCTTATTTTTCACACGATAATCCGAATGCCATTATGTTTATATTATTTCAATGGGTTTTTGACAAAAGGCATTAAATCACGTAATTCTCTACCAACTTTTTCAATTGGATGTTGGTTTTCACGAGCATTAATTGCGTTGAACTTCGGACGGTTTGCTTGGTTTTCTAAGATCCAACCTTTAGCGAACTCACCATTTTGTACTTCTTCAAGAATCTCTTTCATACGTGCTTTCGTTTCATCGTTGATTACACGTGGTCCTGAAACGAAGTCTCCCCACTGTGCTGTGTCAGAGATTGAATAACGCATGTTCTCAAGTCCACCCTCATAAAGAAGGTCTACGATTAATTTTAACTCGTGTAAACATTCGAAATAAGCAACTTCCGGCTGATATCCAGCTTCTGTTAATGTTTCAAAACCAGCTTTTATAAGTGCTGTAGCTCCTCCACATAGAACTGCTTGCTCACCGAATAAGTCTGTTTCTGTCTCTTCTTGGAATGTTGTTTCGATCACACCTGCACGCGCCCCACCAACACCTACTGAGTAAGCTAATGCTACGTCTTTGGCGTTTCCTGTATAGTCTTGATAAATTCCGTAAAGTGCTGGTACTCCTGCACCTTCTTCAAACGTACGACGAACTAAATGACCAGGTCCTTTTGGTGCTACTAAAAATACGTCAACATTCGCTGGTGGAACGATTTGGTGGTAATGAACGTTAAATCCGTGAGCAAACGCTAGCGCGCTTCCTTCTTTTAAGTTATCTTTAATGCTCTCTGTATAAACTCGTGCTTGAAGCTCATCTGGAAGTAAAACCATTACAACATCAGACTGCTTAACAGCTTCGTCAACAGCAAGAGCTGTAAAACCATCTTCTTCCGCTTTCTTCTGTGAGTTACCTGGACGAATACCTATAACAACGTCAAACCCACTATCGCGTAAGTTAAGTGCATGTGCATGTCCCTGAGAACCATACCCGATTACAGCAATTTTCTTTCCTTGTAAAACCTCTTTGTTAATATCTTTCTCGTAAAGTACTTTTGACATAAATAATTCTCCTTTTGCATATATGCTTTATATTTTTTTATTTTATAAAAATGAAAATAGTAGATCCATAAACTTAGGATAATCGGGAAACAAAAGGTTCTGCTTCCTAATCCTGCAAATGGAACATACTCGCTTTGCTCGTTGCGGGGTCTCACTTAAACTATACTTCCCGCGACGGGCAATGTTTATTGCGACGAGTAACCGTAGTCCCAATCTCAAGACGTGATCGCCTTTAGCCGATCAGGAGTCTCGGATATTCCATTTGCTAAAACATTAAAATGCCCTCCACAAGCTAATCAGATACCCTATTTTTAGACAGTGAAATGATTTATCTCTGTAACTTGTGCTTGTGGTTGATGTCCACGTAAAAAGGCAGTGACACCTGTTTTAGCTAATTCTTTAATACCATAAGGGCGGAGTAAAGAAATAAGTGCATCCGTTTTTTCTGGTTTTCCTGTAACTTGGATGGTAATGCTATCTTTACTTATATCGATCACTGATGCCCGAAATGGTGTAATTAGCCCTTGAATTTCATTACTTAATTGTGGGGTGCTTGCAACTTTTATTAAAGCTAATTCTCTAGCTACAATTGCTTTATCTGTAATATCAGATACTTTAATGACATCGATTTGTTTGTTCAGCTGCTTCGTTAATTGTTCAATTTTTTGATGATCACTTACTTCCACAACTAACGTCATTTTCGATATGCCAGGAGTTTCTGTTTCTCCTACTGAAATACTTTCAATATTAAACTGTCTTTGTTGCAACATTCCTGTCACTCGGTTTAAAACCCCACTACGGTTTTGAACAGTTGCTGTTATAATACGCTTCATTTCGTCACCCCTATCATTTCATGAATTCCTTTTCCAGGAGCAATCATCGGATATACTTTTTCGAATTTAATGATCCGAAAATCAGCAACGACAGGTCCGTCGTAAGCGAATATTTCCTCTAAAGCTGCTTCCACTTCAGATTCCTGTTCAATTTTCATTCCCCGAATGCCATAACTTTCTGCCAATTTAACAAAGTCTGGATTCATGTCGAGTAAAGATTCAGAATATCTTTCATCATAAAAGCTTTCTTGCCACTGTCTTACCATTCCAAGGGCAGAGTTATTCATAATAATTACTTTAATCGGTAAATTCCATTGTTTAAGTAACATTAATTCTTGCATATTCATTTGAAATCCACCATCACCTGAAATAGAAACAACCAATTCTCCTGGTCTTCCAAATTGTGCACCTATCGCCGCTGGAAAACCGAATCCCATCGACCCTAGCCCACCAGAAGATGCCCAGTTGTGTGGTTTATCAAGTGTATAATATTGTGCTGTCCACATTTGATGCTGTCCTACGTCTGTCGTTACAATAGCATCACCATTCGTTATTTCATGGATCTTTTTTAGTAGCCATTGTGGTGAAATTGCTTCATCAGATCTTTCGTTCCATAATGGATACTTTTCTTTATTTTGTTGTAAATGTTCTTTCCATTCTTGGTGTTTTGGCATACTAATCTTACTTTTCAGTAATGCTTGCAACGCTTTTTTAGCATCCGCAACGACTGGAATTTCAGTTGGTACATTTTTCCCAATCTCTGCTGGATCAATATCAATATGTGCTACTTTAGCATTTGGAGCAAAATGTTTTAAGTTTCCTGTTAAACGGTCATCAAATCGAGCCCCAATATTAATTAATAAATCACATTCATATAAAGCCATATTTGCCGTATAAGATCCATGCATTCCACCCATTCCTAATGAAAGTGGGTTCGATCCAGGAAAACTTCCAAGTCCTAATAATGTATTGACAACTGGTAATTCATATTTTTCGACAAATTCTTTTAATTCGTCAGTCGCCTTAGAGAATAAAATTCCTGCACCAGCCAATACAACAGGTTTTTTTGCTTTTCCTAATGCCTCAGACAATTTTACAATCTGTAATGGATTTGGTTTAGTTGTCGGCTGATATCCTGGCAAATAGAAATCTGTCTCAAATGAACTGTTTGATAATGTTTCTGAAATGTTTTTTGGAATATCAATGACGACCGGTCCAGGTCTTCCTGTTGTCGCTATATGAAACGCCTCGTTAACAACTCTTGGCAAATCTGATATTTTCTTCACTTGATAATTATATTTAGTGATTGGAGTCGTAATACCTAACACATCTGATTCTTGGAATGCGTCTGTACCAATAACATGGTTTGCAACTTGCCCTGTAAAAATTACTAGCGGCAATGAATCCATCTTCGCATCCGTTATCCCTGTTATTAAATTCGTAGCTCCTGGTCCTGATGTAGCTAGTACAACTCCAGGCTTACCAGTAACACGAGCATAACCTTCAGCTGCAAAAATCGAGCCTTGTTCATGCCTTGATAAAACATGTTTGAAAGGCGCATTACTACGATATAAAGCATCGTAAATCGGTAAAACAGCTCCACCCGGATACCCGAATATTGTATCTACTCCTACCTCAACCAACAACTCAATTAACAAATCTGCACCCGTCTTCGGTTTACTCGTCATCTGAGGGCTTGGTTTTGCCTCTGCTTTCAATGTCATTTCCTCCTTACAAGTTCTTTTTATATTTAATCAATCGATGTCAAAGCTACAAATGAAATAGGTTTTTAAAAAATATGCCTTATTTTTGTGAAAAGATCTCATCCTCCAATGACTAATATACTTCGGCTTTCCTATACATATAGAAAGCCATAAACTTTACTACAGTAGGTACCAAAACTAAAAAAACCCTTTTCTCCCAAACCTATCAATAGATTTATGGGGAGAAAAGAGTTACTTTTCACGGTACCACCCAGGTAATTCATAGCATTCTCACGAAGGCTATCTTTACAGACTTTATTAGAAGGTTCGGCTTATCTCCAAGCATTGAATATCGAAAGCCTTACGTGACAAGAAAATTTTATCCTTTCTTATCTTCCAATAAAAGTCCTTTTTGGTAACAGGTGTATGTAGGACACCTGACTATGCCTAATAGAATCTCGTTCAGCACAGCACTCAAGGATGATGTCAGAATAAGATGTATTTCTAGGCTTCCAGCAACCCTAGATCTCTGTAAATACATGAATTCCTATTCCTTTTTTCCCGTCATCGAGTTATCTATAAAAATATGTTCATTTTTTCTATTTTATGATTGCAATTATTCTTTTATTATACGCTATTTTTTATAAAAATACAGTAATATATATAAATTTCACAAAAATGTAATCTTTTGAATCGTTAAAATTTTTAAAAAATTAATTTGTTTTCATATAGCATGGCACGCCATCAATTAACGTCTGTTTTCTAAATTCATGTAATAAACGTCTCGTGATTTCTCCTGGATGGCCATCTCCAATTTGTCGATTATCTACTGTAACAACGGGAATTACTTCAGCCGCTGTACCTGTCAAAAACACTTCATCTGCAATATAGACATCATGTAATGTAAAAGGTGTTTCTTCCACTGAAAAACCTTGTTCCTTTGCAATATCAATAAGTGCATTTCGTGTAATTCCTTCTAACGCTCCAAGATAAACTGGTGGCGTTTTGATCTTGCCATTTTTAACGATGAATATGTTATCAGCCGATCCTTCCGTCACATACCCTTGGTTATTCAAGATGAGAGCTTCATCCGCATCCGCTTGAACAGAGGCAAGTTTTACTAAAATATTGTTTAAATAGTTTAATGATTTTATTTGTGGATTTAACACGTCTGGACTACTTCTTCGATTAACAACGGAAGCAAGTTTTAACCCTTTTTTATAAAGGTTATCTGAATAAATCGACAAAGCTTCAGCAATAACAATGACCGTTGGCTCTGGGCAATTTCTTGGGTCTAACCCTAAATCTCCTGTTCCTCGCGAGACAACAACACGAATATACGCACTATTTAATTCATTTTTACAAACTGTTTCTACAATAATTTGTTGAAGTTCTTCTTTACTATGTGGAATGTTTAACATAATGGAATGAGCAGATTCATATAAACGATTAATATGCTCTTTTAATTTGTACACATTTCCCTCATAGACGCGTATTCCTTCAAACACTCCATCCCCATACAAAAATCCATGGTCGTAGATGGATATGACAGCTTTTTTCTTTTCAACAAACTGACCATTGACGTAAATTAACTGATCACTCAACTTCAGCACTTCTTTCTTACGTTATTTCGATGTATAGGAGTTACTAGTGTATTTTATAATGCCACTCTGTTTATAGCATCTTAGAAAACTTGGCTTTTTTAAAAGCGAGACCGCTAGTTACACTTACTCACAGGACGCTTGCGCTTTTAGCCAATGAGCAGAGAGAAAGAATTTATACTTTCTTATTTACTAAAATAGTGTAGATGCTAATACATAGTGTTGATTCGACCAGTTCCAGCGAATGAATAATCTGTCACATAACAGTTCTTCTTGCATACATTTATGCACCCTAGATGTTACGTACTAGTCAGTTCCTCATTATAATCTAGTAAAAAACTACCATGAATTAATTTACTAATGTGACGATAATGATACAACTTTTTAACTTATCAGTCAATACGTTTGCTACATTTTTAAGCTAATCTTTTCTTTTTCCTGCAGTTTCTCTTCCATTATTTTACCATTCTTCATATATAATACTTTATCTGCTAATAATTCCACTTCACTTTTATTATGTGTCACTAAAATAATCGGAATATGCCATTCTTGATGAACAGCCAATAATTGTTCGTAACTATTATTTTTCGTTTTTTCATCTAGTGCTGAAAAAGGTTCATCGAGTAAAAGTAATTCAGGCTCAGTCGCAATCGCCCTAATTAATGCTGTTCTTTGTTTTTCTCCACCTGAAATTTCATGGGGATATTGGGTTAATAAATGTCCAACTTGTAATTTATCAATTAATTTTTTAGCAAAACTTTCTTGCTTCATTCCGTATTCAATATTTTCCCAAACTGTCTTATGGGGAAATAATGCATAATCTTGAAATAAGTAACCAACTTTTCTTTCTTGTACAGGGACGAGTGACTTGCCTTCCCGAAATAAAACCCTCTCATTCAAACGAATTTCTCCGTCATTGATTTTGGTTAACCCAGCAATGCCGTTAAGGATCGTCGTTTTACCTGAACCTGAAGGTCCAAATAAAACGGCGATTTCTCTTCCCACATTAAACTTTACATCTAATGTAAAATGCGATAATTGTTTCTCCATATGTACTGTAAGCACGCTAATCTCTCCTATCGACTATGCTTCATCATATTACGAGCACTCCACCAATTCAACCATAAAATGGCGAAAAAACCGAGCGCAACAATAATCATTACCCAAAACTTAGCAACATCCATCTTTCCAGATTCAACTGCAAAGTAAATGGCTAGTGGAATTGTATCTGTTGCATTGGGAATATAACCAGCAAGCATTAAAGTCGCCCCAAATTCACCTAAACCCCTTGCAAATGCTAACACTAAACCTGCTAATAGTCCTGGCCAGGCGAGCGGAAATGAAATCGTCCAAAATACTTTCCAGCGTGATTTTCCCATCGTTAATGCAGCGTTTTCTATATTTTTATCGTATTGCTGAAATGCTGCAGATGCACTTTGATACATTAACGGGAAAGAAACAACAATCGATGCAATAACTGCGCCATACCATGTAAAGACAATTTGAAAATCAAAAAGGTCCATTAGCAACTTCCCAATAATTCCATTTTTCCCGAATAAATACAACAAGCCGAAACCGACTACTGTCGGGGGTAAAACAAGTGGTAGTAAAAAAATTGCTTCTACGACACTTTTTCCAACAAATACTTTACGTGCAATGATATACGCTAAAAAAACACCTGACAAAAAAACAACTACCGTCGATATTCCTGCCGTCTTTAATGATAACCATAAAGGAAAAAAGTTAATGTGCTCCATCTTTAACCCCTAGCATTTATTTATTAAATCCATATTTCCCTAAGATTTCCTGGCCTTCATCTGACAATAAGAACTCAATAAACTGATTTGCTTTCTCTTCTTGTTCTGAGTCTGCTGTAACTGCTCCAGGATAAATAATGGCATCATGCATAGACGGATCAGATTCCGTTAAAATTTTTACTTGATCAGAACTTATTGCATCACTTTCATAAACGAAACCAATTTCCGCATTTCCTGTTTCTACGTATGTAAGTACTTGTCTAACATCTTGTGCAAAAACAAATTTGCTTTCAAGTTCATCCCATTTATCAATCGCTTTTAGTACCGCTTCGGTATACTCCCCTGCCGGTACGCTTTCAGGGTTTCCGATCGCAATTTGTTCCACATCATCAAGTTCAATATCTTCAAAGGAGCTATAATCGATCGTTGAATCTTTCCTAACGATTAACACTAATTTATTTCCTGTTACGTCTACACGAGTATCTTCTTTAATTAAATTTTCTTCCACCAACGTGTCCATCCAATTTTCATTCGCCGAAATAAACACATCAACTGGGGCACCTTGTTGAATTTGTTGTGCTAATTTACCGGAACCAGCAAAATTAAACGTTAGCTCTACATTATGTTCTTCTTCATAAAGCGGTTTAATCTCATCCATTGCATCTGTTAAACTAGCAGCAGCGGAAATAAATAGTTCAGCCGGTTCCCCTTCGCTCTTTGTCCCTTCATCTGACTCGTTTGTTGCCGATTCTTCTGATTCATTTGTTGTCGTTTCTTCTTCACCGCCATCATTACTACAAGCCACAACGAATACAATGACAAACAAAGCAAACAACAACATTTTAATATGCTTCAATTTATATCCCCCTTTTATAACTACTTATAACTAATTATGTTTAATTATAACTAATTATAACTAGTATCATTTCATAAGTAAATAAATTTTCTAAATTTTTCTATAATCGTCGCTCCCGATATACTTATTTAGAATAATAAATGATAAACTAATAATAGTTGATTATTTTGGAGGAGATTATTTTGCTACAAAATGATTCATTAACAACAGAAGAAGTAGCACAAGCATTAAAAGTTTCAAAATTAACCGTGTATGATCTTATTAAAAAAGGGGATTTGCCATCCTATCGAGTTGGAAGGCAAATTCGTGTCAATAGAACCGCATTAGAAGAGTATACAAACCGTGGTAATCGTTCTATCGAAAGACATCAAATAGCAGATATAGCTGAAAGCGGAAATATGCGTCCAATTATCATCAGCGGGCAAGATAACTGTCTTGATATTTTAGCAAAACAAATAGAGGGCAATCATCATTTTCGTCCATTACGGTCTTATACAGGTAGTCTTGACGGGTTGGTCGCCATGTATCAAGGAAAAGGTGATATTGTTAGTACCCACCTATTTGACGGGGATACAAAAACATATAATATTCCATACATCCGAAAATTGCTCGTTAGTAAATCGTTTATCGTTATCCATTTGCTGAAAAGAAAGGCTGGTTTTTTTGTAGCAAAAGGAAATCCCAACAACATTACCTCATGGGATCAATTTAATGACGGAACAATAACGATGGTAAATCGGGAACCAGGCGCGGGTGCCCGCGTATTACTTGATGAACAATTACGCCTACATGCCATAGATAAAACGAACATAAATGGATATTCTAACGAGGTAACGAGTCATATCGATGTGGCAAGCACTGTAGCAAGCGGACAAGCGGATGTTGGTGTCGGAACTTGGCACGCAGCTAAAATGGCGGATATTGATTTTGTTCCAATGGTTGAAGAATACTATGATTTGGTTATTTTGAAATCAAAAGAAAACAATGAACTTATTCAAACAATAATGCAAGTTGTCCAAAATAAAGATTTTCAAAAAGCATTGCAATCGTTAGGGCACAATATACAAGAAACAGGAAATATCAGGTTTGAACAATAGGAGGGGGCTATTTTTAGAATAAAGTCATCACTATCAAAAGCTTCATCGTACATCCATTATCATAAAGGAGGGGTATTGAATGAACCGATTAAATATTATTACACTTGGAACAAAAGATATCGTGAAAGCCCATTCGTTTTATAAAAAACTTGGATTTGAAACTTCCATTAGAGGAACGGAAACAGATCCAGCTATCATTTTCTTTAAAAACGAAGGGACGAAGATAGCTTTATACCCATTGGAATTGCTTGCAAAAGATATAAACAATGAAACTCCACCGCCCATTTCGAACGGATTTCCTGGAATCACTCTTGCCTATAATGCAAAATCGATACAAGAAGTCGATGAGTTAATCGTAAAAGCAAAACTTGCTGGGGCTACCATTCAAAAAGAACCTACAAAAACCGATTGGGGCGGATATGGTGGTTATTTTACCGATCTCGATGGTTATTATTGGGAAGTCGCTTATGGAGAAGACTGGGAATTTGACGAATCGAATATGTTAGTTATCCGTGATGAATAGAATTCTATTGTTTAAGATTTATAACTTTTCTTCTTTCGCAGAGTGAAATAAACAAAAAACCTTCGTAGAATAAAGTGGGATGAAGTTACAGTGCTCAAGTAGACATTGGATGAACTGTTTGCTCAGGAGCAGTCTGTTTACACCTAGACTCGACTTGCTCTTTTCGTTACGTTTGTTGCTACGCATTTGAAATAAACTGCTCAGTAACTTAATATAATATTTTCGTCTACAAAACCTAGTCACAGCAACGTTGATTTCCGCTACGGACAGTCGCTTTCCGCGGGCACGACTTCAGCCTCCTCGGAAGCAAAAACCGCTTCCTGCGGGGGCTTCAGACACGTGCTTTTCCCGCAGGAGTCGACTGTCCTACGCTCCAATCAACTATACTTAAGGTGAATGATAATAATGTGATTACACCCATAAACAAATAACCATATGAGTGACAACACCCACCTGAGCGAAGAAAATACACGGAGACTCCTGCGGGAGGAAAGGCATAGATGAGACTACGCAGTGCGTAGCACAAGGAGGCTTATCAGCCGCCCGCGGAAAGCGGAGTGTATTTCCGCAGCGGTAGGTCATCACGCTATTTGAAGTTACTACACAGTTTATCTTTTATACGCTTATATGTAAAAAACAACAAATCTATTTGGTAGGAGAAGGATTCGCAGTCCCAATCTCTTGGAAAACGGTTTATTATCCTAAGGTTGTCAAGGATATATTAAAAGCACCAAAGCTTAACCAAGCGAACTGTTTGAACGCCTTTTATTGGTGCGAAAGGTGAGTTTATAAGTAGAGGGATTTAAAAAAGTAAAAATCCAGCCATTTTTCCCTTTTGGCTGGATTTTCTGCATTGTATAAAATTATTTAGTACCGAATAACCGATCACCAGCATCACCAAGACCCGGAACAATATATCCTTTTTCATTTAAGGATTCATCAAGTGAACAAATATAAATATCGACATCAGGATGATTTTCTTGGATTACTTTTACCCCTTCAGGAGCAGCAACAAGACACATTAGTTTAATCGACTTAGCCCCACGTTTTTTTAAGGATTCAATTGCATCATTCGCCGAACCACCGGTTGCAAGCATAGGATCAAGTACAATTAAAAGTCGTTCCGAAATATCAGACGGAAGTTTTATATAATATTCTACTGGCATAAAGGTTTCAGGATCACGATACAATCCAATATGTCCAACTCTTGCAGCTGGAAGTAATTGAAGCATACCATCTACCATACCAAGACCAGCTCTTAAAATAGGAATTAACCCTATTTTCTTACCTGTAAGTACTTGTGCACGACAATTTGTTACTGGTGTATTAACTTCTATTTCCTTCAAAGGCAAATTACGTGTAATTTCAAACCCCATTAACATGGAAACTTCATTAACCAATTCCCTGAATTGCTTTGTACCGGTATTTTCATCCCGAATATATGTTAATTTATGTTGGATTAATGGATGATCTAATATAATCAGCTTGCCCACACTACCTCCACCTTTCAGACCATTTTCGTTACTATATTACATTTTTCTACCTTAATTGTCTACAAGGAAGTATGTCTTTACATGTAGTTCCAAATATTCGTATTTTCACACTTATTAAAAAAGACACTCTCAAAGAGTGCCTTCCCCAATCTAAGCATATAACGGATATTTTTTCGTAAGTGTCGTCACACGTTCGGATACTTCCTGTAATATGCCTTCATTCTCTATATTTTTTAATGTTGTAGCAATAATTTGGGCAATTTCTTTCATGTCGTCTTCTTGAAATCCTCTTGTCGTTACTGCAGCTGTACCTACTCTTATTCCACTTGTAATAAATGGACTTTCTGTATCAAAAGGAATAGCATTTTTGTTGGTCGTTACCCCAACTTTATCTAGCGCTTCTTCAGCAACTTTTCCGGTTAAACCTAATTTTGAGACGTCAAGGAGTAATAAGTGATTATCCGTACCACCTGATACGATGCGAATTCCTTCTTCTGTTAATGCTTCTCCTAACGTTTTAGCATTCACAATAATTTGCTTTGCATACTGTTTAAAATCAGCTGACAATACTTCTTTAAAAGAAGTTGCCTTTGCCGCGATAATATGCATCAATGGACCACCTTGCACACCTGGGAAAACTTGCTTATCAATTTGTTTGGCATACTTTTCTTTACATAAAATAAGCCCGCCACGTGGACCACGTAATGTTTTATGTGTTGTTGTCGTAACAAAGTCACAATATGGAACTGGATTTGGATGAAGCCCTGCTGCAACAAGTCCTGCAATATGCGCCATATCTACAAACAAATATGCTCCTACTTCATCAGCAATATCGCGGAACCTTTTAAAGTCAATCGTTCTAGAGTATGCGCTAGCTCCTGCAACAATTAGCTTCGGCTTTACTTCTTTAGCCTTTTCTAAAATAGCATCATAATCAAGTTGCTCTGTCTCTTTATCCACACCGTATTCAACGAAATTGTATAAAATACCACTAAAATTAACGGGACTACCATGTGTTAAATGTCCACCATGGCTTAGGTTCATTCCTAATACAGTGTCACCTTGTTCTAAAATAGAAAAATAGACTGCCATATTTGCTTGAGCACCCGAATGCGGCTGCACATTCGCATGTTCTGCACCAAAAATTTCTTTTGCACGATCCCTTGCTAAATTTTCCGCTACATCTACATGTTCACAACCACCATAATAACGTCGTCCAGGATATCCTTCCGCATATTTATTCGTTAAAACGGATCCTGTAGCTTCCATCACTGCTTCTGACACAAAGTTTTCAGATGCAATTAATTCAATATTATTTTGTTGGCGTTTTTTTTCCGCTTCAATTGCATCGTATATTTCACGGTCTGCCTCTTTTAAATGGTCCATTTAGTTTTCGTTCCTCCTAAAAAAATGATTGAATGTATTTTCTATATCATAACAAAAATCAAAGTACTTTTACATAAATAGCTGTTATTTTACCGAAAAACCTGAACGATAATCGTAATATTTTCGTTAACGTTCGTGTATACGGCATTTTCTAGAAAAACAACAGCCCCTGACCATATGTTCGTTATTCATATTGTGCACGGACGCCACCAATTAGTTTCGGTCTTGTTCGTGCTGCTGTTACATGTGCATTACCAACCTTTTTTTGTTTCATCCTTATAGGAACTGCAACTTTTTTTAAATGCATCCCTATCATTGTATCGCCAATATCAATTCCAGCATGTGCAGCTATTTCTTCTACAACTGTAGGTTGATTAAAGTGTCTATATGCATAAGATGCCATTGATCCACCTGCAGTTGGAATTGGTATCACAGATACAGCATCTAGCTTAAGTTGTTCTCGCACTGAATTTTCTAATACTAGCGCACGATTTAGGTGTTCACAACATTGAAAGACTAAATGAATGTTTCTTTCATTGCTTAGTCGTTGGAGTGCTTCAAAAATAATTGCTGCTATTTCTTCACTACCCGAAGTTCCTATATGTTTTCCGGCCACTTCACTAGTGGAACATCCTATAACAAATAGATCATTTTCATTTACATCGTTTGACTCTAACCACTCGGCAACGATATGATCAATATCTACTTTTACTTGTTTTAATAATTCTTCCATTTTTTCACCCTCACTTTTTCGCAAATATGACAAAAACATCCGCCTTTTTAGGGACGGATGGAGTTTCATTCATTCTCATATGCCGAAATTTTATCAATTCTATTTAAATGCCGACCACCTTCAAACTCTGTTGTAAGCCATGTTTTTACAATTTCGCGGGCAAGTCCTGGTCCAATAACGCGTTCTCCCATTGCTAATACATTCGAATCATTATGTTGCCTTGTTGCTTTCGCCGAAAATACATCATGTGTTAACGCACAACGAATGCCTTTTACCTTGTTGGCGGAAATAGAAATTCCGATCCCTGTTCCACAAATGAAAATTCCACGATCGAATTCACCACTCGCTACGCGTTTTGCTGCAGGAAGTGCATAATCAGGATAATCTACTGACGTTGTACAATCCGCTCCAGTGTCTTCATATTCATATCCTAATTCATCTAATACGCTTTTCACTTCATTTCTTAATGTCATGCCTGCATGGTCACCTGTGATAATTACTTTCACAATGAAACACTCCCTTAACATCTAATTCAACATATATTATACACTAAATTGATGAATTTGTTTGTTTAACTCTTCGGATTGTACTTCCAATTCTTGAGCTAACTTTTCAACATTATGAATCGTATTATCTTGTTCGACAATTGCAGCACTTACTTCTTGGGTTGCTGCGGACGTTTCCTCAGCAATTGCAGCAACTTCTTGTGATTGCTGGACAGTTGATTGAATACAGTGTAATTGACGATTGACTAAGTCACGGATCGTAGCGACTTCAGCTGCAACTTCTGTGACAGAACTTGCCATATCCTCAATGGATTGATTCGTCAACTCCCCACTTTTTGCTTCTTGCTTTGCATTCGTTACATGTTCATTTATTTTTTTCACGACGAGCGTAACATCATTTTGAATTGCAGTAATTAAGGATGAAATTTGCTGAACAGCTGAAGCACTCTCATCGGCAAGTTTCCGAATTTCATCAGCAACAACTGCAAAACCTTGCCCATGCTCACCAGCCCGTGCAGCTTCAATCGAAGCATTTAATGCCAATAAATTCGTTTGTTCTGCTATTTCTCCAACCATTGTGATGATCGTTTCCACTTGAAGTGCATTATCTTTTAATTTTTCTACATCCTTTAGAGAAACTTCTTGTTCATTTGCTAGTACTTGAATGCCTGTCACTAATTGATTAACAATTCGTTTACTTTCTAATAATGTTTCTAACATTGCTTCCGACTTATTTGTTGATTGTTCAGCCTTCGTTTGCACTTCTTCTGCTAAGTTTGTTGCCTCTTCCACCGCTTCAACTGTTTGTTGAATTGCTTCTGCAGCGCTTATTGCACCTTTTGAAATATCGTCCGTCGCTCCACTAATAGCACCAGAATGTTTTGAGGCAAGTTCAGCTACTTCTTTCATATTGGATACCGCTTTGTTCGTATTATTAAAGTTATTGTCAATATTATGTACCATATTTTTAATATTTTTAAACATCTTGTCTACAGCAATACTTAATGCGCGAATTTCATCATCAGATCGCGGAACAATAATTGCTTGATTTAAATTACCTTCTGCAGCACTAGATGCAGCCTCTTCCAATCGCTGGAGTGGTTTAGTTAATAAACGTGCTGCAAAAAATGCTAGAATTCCAGACCAAATGATACCTAATAATAATGTGATGATTAAAAACCACTCTTCTGAAATATTCCAAAAAGGGCTCACATAATCATATACAACATAAATAAAAAATGCACTACATGAATAGGTTATCATAGCTAATGTCGTCGTAAAAAAGACTAACTTCCTTTGTAAATTAAATCTGTACTTTCTCCTCATTTGACTTCCCCTCGCTATTACTTCTCTATTTTTTTCATTAAATAATAAATGTATTGCTCCAGTTCTAACAGAGTATTCCGATAAATATCTAGATTACCTCCAAAAGGGTCTCCAATATCTGTATTTATACATGTCGCTTCTTCCTGCTTATCCACATCCGCTACATATTCTCTCAATGTAAATAACTTTTTTTCAAATTGAGGATACTCTTGTATTAATATTTGTTTGTGTGCATTCGTCATTGTTAAAATGGTATCTGCCCAGTTCAACAGTTTCGTTGTGACCGATTGAGCATAATGGACTATGTCAATGTCTTTTTCTTTTAATACTTCAATCGTATTTTTATTAGCTGATTCGTTTTCTTGCGCATAAATCCCGGCAGACTTCACCTCTACTTCTGGCATTTTACTCTTTAATAAAGCTTCTGCCATTGGACTTCGACAAGTGTTTCCTGTACAAACAAATAATATCTTCATTTTTTCCTCCGTAATATTTCTCTGTTTTAATATAACATACATTACATACTTTTGTTACTTAAATAGTCTAAATAGGCTATATTTTAAAATTATATTTAGGTGTAAATGACTATCTTAATAAAAAATACTGTTTAATCCAAAAAGAAACAAAATAATTCCACCAAGTACTTCACTATATACTCCAACAAACGAGTGAGCTTTCCTACCAATTAACATACCAATCCAAGCGAGAATCGTAGCTGAACAGCCAAAAAAGAAAATGATTAAAATCGTTTTTATGCCAGTCATTCCGATGCTTACGCCAACTGGAAAACTGTCTACGCTTACCAAAAAAGCGACTGAAAGTAACTTAATTCCTTTGGGATTTATTTTAAAGTATGTTTTGGGATGAAATGCTGAAAAAATCATATAAGAACCAATAAAAACTAAAATAAATCCACTAATAACCGATGCGATATATTCTAATTTTAATGAAATAAATTGACCGATCAAAATCCCCATAAGAGGCACAAAAATATGAAATAAACCAATAACGAGTCCAATAATCGCAATTCTTTTTAAACGGATGCTTTGCAGTCCAATTCCGAGACTTACCGAAAAACCATCCACACTTAATGCAAAAGACATTAATAGTAATGAGCCAATTCCTCCTAACCATTCAATAAACATGCACTTGCCTCCTTGTCCTTGCTTGTACAATTTATGCAAGGGGACAAGGAATTATGAAACGAAAGGAAGTACATAATAGTTTACAAAATGCTCGTTGCAGCTCGTTTAATTCGATCCATTACCGCACTACCAATCCCATTTATCGGCAAGGATTCACATATGACAACATCAATATCCCTTTTGTCTAGAGATCGTAATGAGTGATATAAATTCGCTGCAATTTCTTGATCATCTATACCAAGCGTAATTATTTTATCCGCTTGGATGCGATTTGCGGTTCTCTTGCTTACTAAAACACCGACACGATGTCCTTTAGCCTTTTCCTGTTCGATTACTTGTTGCATATTTTTATCTTCTGACAGTAAAATTAATGGAACATCAGGAGCATAATGTTTATACTTTAGGCCGGGGGATTTTGGTTTATCTGCCTTTAATCCAGAAATAATATTTGCTTTTCCAACAACTTTTTCAATATCATCTTTTGTAATTTTACCAAGTCGTAATATGAGCGGGGTCTCTTTTGTACAATCAACAACAGTCGATTCGACTCCAACTTCTGCATTACCACCATCTAAAACAGCCGCAATTTTTCCATCTAAATCATCAAGTACATGATCCGCAGTCGTCGGACTAGGTTTTCCAGAAGTATTTGCACTCGGGGCTGCAATCGGAATGTTGCATTCCTTTAACAGTCTATACGCAACTTTGTTATTCGGGATTCGAACTCCTACGGTCGATAAATTAGCTGTTACATTTGGGGCGACTTGGCCATTACTTTTCAATACATATGTAATTGGGCCTGGTGAAAACGTATCAATTAATTTTTCTACATAGGGTGGATAGTCTTTCACTAGAGCAAATAATTGTGTTTTTGTTGCTATATGAACGATTAACGGATTGTCACTAGGTCGTCCTTTTGCTGTAAATATTTTTTGGATAGCAAGTTCATTTGTTGCATCCGCACCTAGTCCGTAAACTGTTTCAGTTGGAAAGGCGACAACTTCTCCTTTTTTTAATAATTGGGCTGCTTCTTTAATTAATTCTTCATCTATTTTGCTTTCAATGACAAGTCGTTTCGTCTTCATATCCATTACCTCGTTTCTTCTACCTTTATTTTAGACGATATAATCTTCATGTACAAAAAAATGATATGATACTCCATCAGAAAAGCTTGAACTGGCGTATAATAGTATGCGAACAATCGCCTGACTGTTCGATAAAAGCGCTAAAAAGTTGCTTATAGCGAAAGACGACAACTCCTCCGGGAATGCAGTCTAATTTGAATGATGAAATTGATTCAAATACGAAAAAAGCTTGTACTATAAAAAATAGTGCAAGCTTTTAAAAATTGTTATGTGCTTTTGTTGAGGGGGAAACTTAACACACTTCGTAAGACCACCAATGTCCTTTACGATTCGTTACATCTGTAAATTGTAGACTTTTTTCCGGTCGTAAAGAAAAGCTAAGAGATTCAAGTAAGAGGTCTGTTACAGGTTGTTCACTATGAGCATAAATCACTTTCGCTTCCCTTTGTTTCGCAAACACTAAAATAAACTCTAGCAATACTGGTAACTTGACAGCTTCCGTTCTGATAATATATAACTGCTTTAACCAATAAGCACCATTGTCTATTGATGCTAATTCAAAACAGCCGATAATTTTTTCGTCATACTCAACAACATATCCTGTTTCTAAAAGGGATTTGATATCAATTTGGTGATTGTTTTCTAAAAATTGTTCAAGTCGCTCTTCTGATACGTGAGAAGCTTGAATAAGTTTCATTCATTCCACCTCAATTATTCATTTTCTTCTTATACCATATGTTTATTTACATTAGATTATGACAATCCGAGCCACTCAAATAGAAAAAATTTCACTTCAACCTCTTCCTCTTCATCCTCAATAGACTCCTCTGTTTCTTCGGTTTCTATAACAATACTTCCCTCGTGTTCTTCTTTTAGTTCTTCCGTTTCTTCCTCTGTTTTTTCGTCTGTTTCTCCTTCTGTTTCAACCGTGGTTCCATTAGAAAAGTCTAAAAAGCATAATGGGGGAAAAAGAACACACCACCAATTCGCCCCTTTCCCTTCACCTAACGAAATAAGTACAGCTTCATATTCTCCTGCCGGATATAAATAATCATCGTATATTTTGGTCGGAAACGTTACATTTGAGCGATATTCAACTGTAAATGCCTGATCTACACCTTCTCGTTGTAATGTTTGCGCAACGATTTTTTCTATTTCTGGAACACTAGCATCAATTACACGTCTACCTTCTTCAATGTCATCGATATATTGAACTAATTCAGAAATATAAGCATTCACATCGTCACGGACAATTCGTTTTATTTGTTGATCTTCTTCAGCATCACTATTCGCTAAAATTCTTAGGCGAATTGCATCATCTGGAATTGCTTGAAATGTTTCTTCCGATTGAACTTCTTGAACTTGTAAAATAAAAACAACAAAAACTAGTAATATAATAAAAATAATTCCCTTTTTCATTGTCTTATCCCCCACAATCATTTACAACCAGTATGGACAGGATGAAGATGAAATAAACAAACAAATTTTTATAATTGGGCGGAAATAATTCTATCTCGATTGTTTATATCTTTTATTGTCTTTATTTCACTATAAGGAAATTGTTGGTTTATCAGTGATGTAACAGCAGTTGCTTGATCATACCCGATTTCAAAGCAGAGTAGCCGTTCCCCGAATTCCTCTAGCTTTTTTGTTTGTGAGATTATTTTTTCATAGGCTTCTAACCCATTCCTGTTGGCAAACAATGCAATGGCTGGATCATAATTTTTCACTGTATCTAATAGTCCTTCTTTATCAGCTTCCTTAATATAAGGAGGATTGGATACGATGATATGAGGATTGATCCTCTGTTCGCATATTGGTCTAAGAAAATCTCCTTGTGAAAAGTGAACAGAAGCTTGATGGATTTCCGCGTTCTTTTTTGCCATTTGTAAGGCTGTTGTTGATATATCGGTAGCATAAATGATCGCGTTCGAAAGTTCTAATGCTAATGTAATGGCAATCACACCACTTCCCGTACCAATGTCAACAATTGTAATGGGTGATGGAAAACATTTTTTTCGTACTTGCTGAATAACATGTTCCACAAGTTCTTCTGTTTCTGGACGAGGAATCAACACATGTTGATTCACTTGAAATCTTCGCCCATAAAAATATTCATATCCAGTTAAATGTTGTACAGGTACTCCAGTAAAGGCATGCTCTTTCACATCTGCCTTAAATTTTTCCTGTACAACTAAAGGTACTTCTTCCTGCATCATCGTATAAAAATGAGACCTTGCCACTTGTAAATGATGTTGTAATAAAATTTCTGCCACTTTTTCTTCACGATTATACTTTTTTAAAAAAGAAAAAGCCCATGAGAGGACTTCATATTGTTTTTCTATGGCCATATTAATCACCTATATGTTCGAGTTGTTTCGTTTGATCATCCATTAATAAAGCATCAATAAATTCATCTAATTTCCCTGCCAAAATTTGGTCTAGTTTTTGAATTGTTAGTCCAATACGGTGGTCTGTTACTCTATTTTGTGGGAAGTTATATGTCCTGATTCTTTCTGAACGATCTCCCGTTCCTACCGCTGATTTTCTCGATTCATCATATTCCGCTTGAGCTTCTTGTTGATACTTATCGTAAAGTCTTGCTCTTAGTACTTTCATCGCTTTTTCTTTGTTTTTTATTTGTGACTTTTCATCTTGACAAGACACAACTATTCCAGTCGGTTCATGAGTAAGTCTAACAGCAGACATCGTCGTATTGACACTTTGCCCACCTGGACCACTAGATGCAAAGCGATCGACTCGAATATCTGCTTCATTTAGTTCTATTTCAACATCTTCTGCTTCTGGAAGAACTGCAACAGTTGCTGTCGATGTATGTACCCGTCCACTTGCTTCTGTTTCTGGTACACGCTGAACACGGTGCGCTCCATTCTCAAACTTTAGTCTTGAAAATGCACCTTTTCCATTGATCATAAAAATAATCTCTTTAAATCCACCAACACCCGTTGTATGCGCCTCAATCACTTCCGTTTTCCAACGATTTGCTTCCGCAAACCGAGAGTACATTCGATATAAATCTCCAGCAAAAAGTGCCGCTTCATCTCCCCCAGCTGCAGCCCTAATTTCCATAATAACGTTTTTCTCATCATTTGGATCTTTAGGGAGTAAAAGAACTTTCATTGTTTCTTCCAATTGCTCATTACGCTTGGTTAATTCATCGATTTCTGCCTTTACCATTTCCATCATATCTGCATCTAAGTCATCGGCTAACATTTCTTTTGCATCGGTTAATTCTGTTTGATTATTTTTATATTCTCGATACGCAACGACCGCATCTTCTAAGTCTGACTGTTCTTTTGAGTAGTCACGTAATTTATTTGGATCGCTAATTACTTCAGGGTCACTTAATAATTCATTTAGTTTATTATATCGATCTTCTAATGACTGTAACCTCTCTAGCATAATTGGACACCTCTTTGTACATCAAAGTATAAATATATAATAACAGTATACACTATTTTTTTACATTCCTATGTATGATCTAAGCAAAAAATCATTTTACTTGGCCGGTTTATTCTTATATCATTCTCTCCAACATGATTAGTTATTAACTCAACTTTCGCAGATTGAAATTGACAAAAAAGCCTTCATAGAATGAAGTGGGATGAAGATACAACGCTCGAGTTGATTTCGGATTAACTGTTTGCTCTAAGCAGTCAGTGTACATCTAGACTCTACCTGCCCTTTTCGTTAAGTTTATTGTTATTAGCACGCATTTGAAATATTCTGTGCAGTAACTTTGAATGGTGAATGTCCTATCGCTACGGAAATGCACTACACTTTCACCACAGGGCATAAGAGCGACATCTATTCAACCTGCGCTATCGCTTGCTTTCACAGTGTCTCCTTTACCGTGGGCGGCTGATGAGCCTCCTCACTCGCTTTGCTCGTTGTGGGGTCTCATCTAGGCCTATCTTCCCACAGGAGTCTCCGTGCATTTCCTTCGCTAGTAGTGTGCTAATAAACAGTACGATACACGTGCTTCTACTATTTCGGTGGCTGTTTGGAGCGGAGAATCATTGACTCCTACAGGAAAGCACGAAGCCACTGAAAAACTATCGGAAATTATACAAAAAAGCCAGGTTGTTTAATGACCAAAAGGCATGTTTTCCATGCCAGTTGTATCACTAATTCAATAGGATGAAAAAAGTCAACATTCCATGTTTGTGTGGAATCCGAATTCACGAAGACTCCAGCGGGAAAAGCAACAGCCGAAAATCCATTTCAAATGTTTTGAATAAAACGTTTGAAATTAGTTGAGGCGTTGCCCGCGGAAAGCGAAGTCGATTCGGATGGAACACATGTACACAAACCTTGGGGACTTTTTCAGCCGTCTCAAAAGCGCGTGTCTGAAGACCCCACAGCGGTGGTCTTTCCGCGAGGCAGATTAAGTACGCGACGTCCTGTCGCAACACCTGCACTAGCACGTCCTGTGCGTCGGAGGCTGATGCCGTGCCCGAGGAAAGCAGTGATCCGTAGCGGAAAATAACCTAACAGTTACTGCATAGTTTATGGATTATATGAAATAAGATTATTTGGCGGGAGAAGAATTCGCAGTTCCAATCTTTTGGAATACGGTTTATTATCCCAGGGTTGTCAAGAATATCAAAAGGATCATAACTTAATCAAACGATCTGTTTGAACTCGTTTTATGGCAAATGTTGAGTTATTAATTTCATCAAGCGAATCAATTTCCTATGACAAAGAACAAAAGCGCAAGCGCTCGTTTAGCGACGTACAAATTGGAGAGCTTCTGACGAGATAAAGGAAACATGCCCCTTCATAGGGGTATGCCAACTCATGCGCCAAAGCCCGATTTTAGTCGGCCTCCCTTAAAACTTGAACCGATGTTGACTTATCATAGGAGGAAGCTTGAAATTTGCTACAGCTTTTGCGCTTAAGCTAGACGCGACTAATGGTGCAAATAAACTGATCCACAATTATATTTAAATATAATTCCCTAGACAATAAAAAACAGGCATGATCTCTGCCTGATTTCATTAAAAAAATATCCATTTTTAAAACGGTCATTCTCGCTTTTCTTTGTCTAGCCGAACTCCCAGTGACTAACGTACTTCCTTATTACTTCATATTGTATTTCTTCTTGAAGCGGTCTACGCGTCCACCAACTCGGTCTGCTTTCTGTTTTCCAGTATAAAATGGATGTGTATCTGAACTAATTTCAACACGAATGACTGGATACGTGTTTCCATCTTCCCATTCCATTGTTTCTTCAGATGTCCTAGTTGAACCACTTAAAAATTTATAGTTTGACCCTGTATCAAGGAAAATTACCTTTTGATAAGTAGGATGAATTTCTTTTTTCATGTCTTCCACCTCTTTTACCCAAATATTAATAAAATTACGATTATAAGTTTAACCTTATCTAACCTCACATCTTGATATTATAACAGTTCAAAGTCATAAATGCAACAATTAATATGACATTTACGAACCGATTAACGTTGGACTCGTTTGTTCTTTAACTCCTCATCGACCGATTGGAAAAATTCCTCGTTGTTTTTAGTCGACTTCAGTCTTCTTAAGAAACGTTCTGTAAAGTCATGCGAATCTTGCATCGTTTTTCGAATGAGCCACATTTTCTCTAAATGATCTTTAGAAACGAGTAATTCTTCTTTTCTCGTTCCCGAACGTAAAATGTCGATTGAAGGGAAGATGCGTCGCTCAGCTAAACTACGATCTAGATGTAACTCCATATTCCCTGTACCTTTAAACTCTTCATAAATAACATCATCCATTCTCGAACCTGTATCAACTAATGCAGTAGCTAAAATGGTTAAGCTTCCACCTTCTTCAATGTTCCTAGCTGCTCCAAAAAAGCGTTTTGGACGATGGAATGCCGCAGGGTCAATCCCTCCAGATAGTGTTCGTCCACTTGGCGGAATGACTAAATTGTATGCACGAGCAAGACGTGTAATACTATCCATTAAAACGATCACATCACGTTTATGTTCCACTAAACGCATCGCTCTTTCTAACACGAGTTCTGACACTTTGATATGGCTCTCAGGAACTTCATCAAAAGTAGAGCTAACGACATCAACATCAGGATGTACCGAGCGCTCAATATCTGTAACTTCTTCAGGTCTTTCATCTACAAGTAAGATAATGAGTTTTGATTCTGGATGATTAGCAGAAATGCTGTTAGCGATTTCTTTTAACAACATTGTTTTCCCAGCTTTTGGCGGGGCGACTATTAGACCACGTTGTCCAAAGCCAACCGGTGTCATTAAATCAATAATTCTTGTTGATAAATTATGTGAATCTTTCTCGAGTTTCATACATCGGTCAGGATATAAGGCTGTTAATGCAGGGAAGTGAACCCTTTCTTTTGCCGTTTCAGGATCATCCCCATTAACAGCATCAACATGGAGAAGACCATAATAACGCTCATTTTCTTTCGGGGGGCGAACTTTACCAGAAACTTTATCACCATTTCTTAAGTCAAACCGGCGAATTTGGGAGGCTGAAATATATATGTCTTCTGCACTCGGGGAGTAATTGATAGGTCGTAAAAAACCAAACCCTTCTGAAGGTATAACTTCTAATATTCCATCCATAAATAAATATCCATCTTTTTCCGCTTGCGCTTTTAAAATGGCAAAAATTAATTCTTTTTTCGTTAGTTTCGCATAATAAGATACTTTATATTCTCTTGCTAAAGCATAAATTTCCTTTAGCGTTAAATCCTCTAAATGAGAAATTGTAATTTCGGACACTTCATCACCACACCTATTCTTTTCATTTTATCAATCAATATCGTTAATGTGATTTTCTTTAAGAAACAACATGTCATTTTTTTCATAGTCTTTTACATAATTTGATAGGTTCATTTGATTGAATCTAGAGAGATATTCATAAAACTATTAGACTGATGTAATGCTCACGTTAAAAAGCTTCAAATCCAAAGCCAAAAATTGCATGGTCTTAGTAACTTATGAATTTGGCCAAGTTCCTACTCATTGGTTTATTCGAAAATTTGCCCTACCACCATGAGTTGCACTTACGATGCACAATGTTTAATCAGACAATTAATCACAATCGCAAAGGGTTTCGATGGGACGAGCAAATGTGCGGTCCCAAAAGCTTTTGGTGGGACGAGTAATCATAGTCCCAGGAAGTTGTGCTTTTAACTAGTGAGCAGTAAGAAGATATAAAACTTACTTGCCTGGCAAAAAAGAGGAGTCGAATGGGAGATTTATTATGTGCTCTTTTCTCTTCAATATTGTCAAAGTGACTAGTTATTATTCATAACTACTTACATTAAAAATATTTAGTAGATTAATCATACATGTTTATCGTCTTATATTCAACCCTACTTTTGTCATAAAATTAGAAAACTTAGCTTGTCACCAAGCCTTTAATGGCAAAAGCCTTCATAGTAATGATAACGTACAATGTTTATTGGGACGAACGAATGCGTAGTCCCGGGACGCACTAGTGTCAATGACGTTCCAAACGCTTTTCGATGGGACAAGTGTAAGCATATTCTCAGGAAGTAGCGCTTTTAGCCAATGAGCAGAAAGATAGTTTTATACATTCTTATCTGCCAAGAAAATCCAAAAACATTTTTTTATGATTCCATCACAAGATTTGGCTTTTTCTTTAAGCTATGTTGTCCATCAATAAAGCGAATGGTTCCACTTTTTGCACGCATAACGACTGTTTGCGTTTTAGCTCTTTGGCCTTTAAATTGAACTCCTTTTAACAGTTCACCATCTGTTACACCTGTCGCTGCGAAAATAGCATCATTTCCAGCACAAAAATCATCCATATAAAAAACTTTGTTCATATTTTCAATCCCCATTTTTTTACACCGAACGATCTCTTTTTCATTTGAAGGGATTAGTTTTCCTTGTATTTCTCCACCTAGACATTTTAAGGCAACTGCAGATATTACCCCTTCCGGTGCACCACCGATACCAAATAAAATATCAACTCCTGTTTCATCAAAAGCGGTGTTCATCGCTCCAGCAACATCCCCGTCCTGAATTAGTTTAATTCTTGCTCCTGCTTCACGTATCTCATGAATGAGCGCTTCATGTCTAGGACGATTTAACACAACTGCAACAACATCTTCCACATCTTTATTCTTCGCTTTAGCTACTGCAATTAAATTATCAGCAGTTGATGCATTAATATCAATTTTCCCAACCGATTCTGGCCCAACTGCAATTTTCTGCATATACATATCTGGAGCATGTAATAAGTTACCACCATCTGCAATAGCAATAACAGATAATGCATTCCAAGAACCACGAGCGACGATATTAGTCCCTTCTAATGGGTCAACCGCAACATCAACTAAGGGGCCTGAACCGGTTCCAAGTTTTTCTCCAATATAAAGCATTGGTGCCTCATCCATCTCACCTTCACCAATTACAACTGTTCCTCGCATCGGAATCGTATCAAAAACCGTACGCATCGCAGTTGTTGCTGCGTCATCTGCTTCGTTCTTCAATCCTCTTCCCATCCATCTTGCTGATGATAGTGCTGCCGCCTCTGTCACACGAACTAATTCCATTGTTAAACTTCTTTCCATTCATGACATCTCCTCTTAAGATTGGCTTTTTCAAGTTTACAAGTTCATATCTTTGTATCTAGTTGCTTTACCTCTTCATCACTCATTGTCTCTCGGCGAATGCGCGCACCTAAGTTCACTAGCTTTTCCGTCATATTTTCATATCCGCGCTCTATGTGCTCAACTCCCGTTATTTCAGTCATACCATTTGCCATTAGTCCTGCAATAACAAGCGAAGCACCAGCCCTTAGATCAGAGGCTTTAACTAACGCACCTTCTAGTTGAATAGGTCCTGAAATAATTGCGGAACCACCTTCTACCTTTATTTTAGCATTCATTCTCCTTAATTCGTCGATATGTTTAAGGCGAGCAGCATAAATTGTATCTGTTACAACACTAGTCCCTTCCGCTTTTGTTAATAACGAAGTGAAAGGTTGTTGTAGGTCGGTTGGGAATCCCGGATATACTAATGTTTTTATGTCGACGCTTTGTAAATTTTTTTTCGTTGTAATTAACAATTGTTCATCACTTTGTTCAATTGACACACCCATTTCTCGCAATTTTGCAAGTAGGGATTCTAAATGTTCTGGGATAACATTGTCGATAATTACTTCTTTTCCTTGAGCAGCCGCGGCAATGACGTATGTTCCTGCTTCAATTCGATCTGGGATAATCGTATGTCGACAACCGTTAAGGTTTTTTACTCCTTCAATCCGAATAATATCTGTGCCTACCCCTTTAATCTTTGCACCCATATTTGTAAGAAGAGTAGCGACATCAATAATCTCGGGTTCTTTAGCTGCGTTCTCAATCGTTGTTTTTCCTTCTGCAAGGACAGCAGCCAACATAATATTAATCGTAGCACCGACACTCACGACATCTAAATAAATTCGTGCACCTTTTAACTCTTCAGCATGTAAATAAATAGCACCTTTTTCATTTGTCACCTTTGCACCTAACGCTTCAAAGCCTTTAATGTGTTGGTCAATCGGGCGCGGACCTAAATAACAGCCGCCAGGTAAGCCAATTGCAGCCCGTTTAAATTTCCCTAACATCGCCCCCATAAAGTAATAAGATGCGCGTAATTTCTTTACCTTTCCATTGGGAATCGGTATAGAGACGATTGATGATGGATCAATATGTACTTTTTGATTTGAATCTCTAACTATTTTTGCACCGATGTCTTCTAAAATTGAATTTAATGTATTAACATCTGATATGTTAGGAAGACCATCAATCGTCACAGTTGAATCAGCTAAAATAGCTGCTGGAAGCAATGCGACTGCACTATTTTTCGCACCATTTACTCGAACAGTGCCTTGTAAGAGATGTCCACCTTCAACTATTATTTTCTCCATTTATAACCCTCTCTTTACATAAAACAACCTATGATCGACTTATTACCTAATCCACAACATTGGTTCATTGGCTTTAAAGCAACTTTTCATGTGCAAGAAAAGACCAATTCGTTCAGAAACAAATAGTTATGCACTAATTATAGATCCTTCACTTTGTTCCAGTCAGATAAAAATTGTTCAATTCCTTTATCTGTTAGTGGATGTTTCACTAATTGTGCTAATACTTTATAAGGGATTGTTGCAATATGTGCACCATTTAAAGCAGCATCTGTCACATGTAGTGGATGCCTGATCGAAGCAGCAATAATTTGTGATTTGATATCAAATTGGTCAAAAATTTGTGAAATAGTAGCGATCAATTCCATACCATTATGACCAATATCATCTAGACGACCTAAGAATGGAGAAACATATGTCGCTCCAGCTCTCGCAGCTAATAGTGCTTGGTTTGGATTAAAGATTAATGTAACATTTGTTTCAATATTCAGGTCACTTAATACTTTGACAGCTTTTAGACCTTCCAATGTCATTGGAATTTTGACCGTTATATTAGGAGCAATCGCCGCCAATTCTTTTCCTTCTTTAATCATGCCTTCTGCGTCTTCTGAGATTACTTCTGCACTAACAGATGTCGATACTTCTTGTGTAATTTCGCGTAAGCGTTCATGAAAAGATACACCTTCTTTTGCAACCAGAGTAGGATTGGTTGTCACACCAGCTAAAACACCTAATTCGTTTGCTGCACGTATTTCGTCAATATTTGCAGTATCAATAAAAAATTTCACGTTTATTTGCTCCCCTCATTATTTATCTTCCTGATTTATTACTTTTAGAAAGTTCGCTATACCAATTCATTTATTTTATGCCTTTTGCGATGAACCAAATTCACGCATTTTACCGATAACTGTTTCTTTAATTGCTTCTTTTCCAGGTCCCATATATTTACGAGGGTCATATACTTCCGTATCATCTGCTAATATTTCACGGATTTTTTTCGTTTGCATTATTTGATTTTCTGTATTCACGTTAATTTTTGCCGTTCCAAGTGAAATCGCACGTTGGATATCTTTTAGCGGAATTCCTGTTCCTCCATGCAATACGAGTGGTACACCTGTTAATTTCATTACTTCTTCCATCCGATCAAATCCTAAATTTGGCTCTCCTTTGTATGGACCGTGAACAGAGCCAAGTGCAGGTGCAAAACAATCAACATTCGTCTCTCTTACTAACTCGTCACATTCAGTTGGAATAGCATACATCGCTTCTGCATCATCCACGATTAGATCATCTTCTTGCCCACCAATTCGACCAAGTTCTGCCTCAACGGAAATACCGTGAATATGTGCTAACTCTACCACTTTTTTAGTAAGAGCAATATTCTCCTCTAGCGGCAAGTGAGACCCATCAATCATCACAGATGTAAAACCTGCATGAATGGCTTCAGCACATTTCTCAAAACTTGACCCATGGTCTAAATGAATCGCAACAGGTACAGTTGTTCCGCTCTCTTCCATAAGTGCTTCTACCATTGCAACGACGACTTTAAATCCACCCATATATCTTGCTGCACCTTCTGAAACACCAAGAATAACTGGCGAGTTTTCTTCCTCGGCCGCCTCTAAAATAGCTTGTGCATACTCTAAGTTATTTACATTGAATTGACCTACTGCATATTGTTCCTCTTTTGCGATCTGAAGCATTTCCCTCATCGATACTAATGGCATCAAAAACATCTCCTTCTAAAATTATCATGTTTAATTAGCATATCAAAGTCCATTATACAATATATAGTTGTAACTTGTTGAATGATTAGAACACTTGGCATTTGGTAAAGAGAACACACCGATTGTCGAGCCGTCAAGGCGGTGACTAGGTGATGCTTGAGCTTATGTAAATAAGTGTTTCACTTAATTGCATAAGCTTTTTCCGCGAATGCCTTAGTTACGTTTACAACATAGGACGTGCTAGTACTGGCTCCCGCGACAAATGTTTTGATGCGACGAACGAACGTGAAAGTTTCAGGACATAGCACTCTTAGTTACTAAGCAGTAAGAAAGTATTGATCCTTTCTTATCTGCTGAAATTCACCAAATTGCTTAGTCAAAGAATAAGTAATATATTCCTTATTTACAAGATATGTTGTGTTCTAAAAAAAGATTAATCCACTTTACCTGGTATATTTTTCTTTTACAATTGCACCAACAAATCCTTCAATTATTGGATGTGCTTTTGTTGGTCTTGATTTAAATTCTGGATGATATTGGCAAGCGACAAACCATGGGTGTGATATTAATTCGATCGCTTTAATTGATTTTTCATCCTCGCCTAAAGCCGAGATAATAAGTCCATTTTGTTCTAATTGATCTTTATACTCATTGTTTAGTTCGAAACGGTGACGGTGTCGCTCTTCCACCCTTTTAACTCCATTATATGCTTTCTGTATTTTTGTACCATCTTTTAGCTTGATCGGATAAGACCCTAATCGAAGCGTTCCACCGATATCATCATTTTGATCAAGCTCTTTAATTAATGTGACGATCGGGTAAGGAGTATGTTCATCGATTTCTACGGAATGTGCGTTCTTTAATCCAACGACATTACGGATAAATTCAACTGCTGCAAGTTGCATGCCTAAACAAACACCTAAAAATGGAATGTTATTCTCTCTTGCATACTGTATAGCTTCTATTTTACCATCAATTCCTCTTGTGCCAAAACCTCCAGGAACGACAATTCCATCAACATGGGATAATTCATCATGGATCGTTTCTTTGTCTAATATTTCGGAGTTAATCCAATGGATGGAAATATCCGTATCATAAGAAAATCCGGCATGTTTTAACGATTCTACAAGTGATAAATATGCATCAGGTAATTCAACATACTTTCCTACTAAACCAATTTCTATTGTACGTGATAAATTCCGAACTTTACTTACAAGCTCTTGCCATTCTGCCATATCCGCTTTTTTATGTTCTAGTCCTAAATGGTTACAAACTAAATCATCAAATTGTTGTTCCTGTAAAGCGATAGGTACATGATATAGTGTATCAGCATCAAGCATTTCAATGACCGCATTTTTATCCGTATCACAGAAGAGAGCAATTTTTTCTTTGTTTTCTTCACTTATAGCGAACTCTGAGCGAAGAACAATCGCATCTGGCTGTATTCCAAGGGATCTTAATTCCTTCACACTATGCTGTGTTGGCTTTGTTTTTATTTCACCTGCCGCTTTAATATACGGAACAAGTGTACAATGGATATACATGACATGATCTCGACCAATATCACTCTTTATTTGTCTAATTGCTTCTAAATATGGAAGTGACTCAATATCGCCGACTGTTCCACCAATTTCAGTAATAACAACGTCTGCTTTTGTCGCTTTGCCCGCTTTGTAAACTTGTTCTTTTATTTCATTTGTAATATGAGGGATTACTTGTACAGTTGCTCCTTTATACTCACCTTTACGTTCCTTTTTTATCACACTAGAATATACTTTTCCAGTCGTAATGTTACTATATTTATTTAAATTAATATCGATAAACCGTTCATAATGACCTACGTCTAAATCTGTTTCAGCACCATCTTCTGTAACGAATACTTCCCCATGTTGATAAGGACTCATCGTACCTGGATCAACGTTAATATATGGATCAAATTTTTGCAATGTAACCTTTAATCCGCGGTTTTTAAGTAAACGTCCTAATGATGCAGCAGTAATGCCCTTTCCTAGTGATGAAACTACCCCACCAGTTACAAAAATATATTTTGTCAATGTTGTACCCTCTTTCTTCTATCATTTTCATGCAGTATATTAGGAAAACTTGGCGTTCGCTAAGGAAAACACGCCGACTGGCAAGCCGTTGCAGAGATGACTAAGGCGATGCCTGAGCTTATCAGACTGGAACACGTATTTTTACAAAGAGAAATCCGAACAATGATGGTTGTATCTAACCACCCACTTCGGAAATACACTTCGCACATCCTACCTAAGGCCGCTGGTGAGTCTCCGATGCACAATGTTTATTACGACGAGTAATCGCAGTCGCAAAGCTTTTCGATGGGATGAGCATTTAACGTAGTCCTAAGACATGCTAGTGTTGGCGTAAGTCACATGGACGTACCCGTTTCTAGCCGACTAGGAGTCGTGTATCTCCCCTCCGCTAAAGCAGTTTTTCGTTCGTCTTTAGATGTGATCATTCTAGTTAAGTACCAGTCCTCTAATCCTATAATCGCGAAAGCCTTCGATTGCACTTTTGTAGGAAGGAAGTAGTATACTTTCTTTCCCACAAATAATAAATGCGTTTCCCAACTTTTAGGGGAAACGCATCTGCTTGTTAAAAATAATCTTGTATAGCCCACTAAAAATTTTACTCATTATATATAAAAATGTCAAGATTTCATCATTGTATTTTGTTTGGATTATTTTCCCCAAAAACAATATGTTTCTTTCATAAAAAAAGTTGACTTAAGGAAAGAAATAGGTTATGTTGTATTTGTGCAACATTTTTAATAATAGCAAAAGGTGGTGATAATATATGTCCTTTTTCACACTTCCGGACCTACCATATGATCTTGAAGCTTTAGAACCTTTCATCGATGCCCGTACTTTAGAGGTCCACCATGGTGGTCATCATGCTACATATGTCAAAAATTTGAACGATGCTTTAGAAGGTTATGACCAATTACAAGATAAATCATTGGAATACTTATTAAGTAATTTGGATACTTTACCAGAAAAAATTCAAACTGCAGTAAGAAATAATGGCGGGGGACATTTTGGGCATAGTCTGTTTTGGGAAGTAATGACTCCTAACGGTGGTGGTGAACCTACAGCTGATATTGCAAAAGCAATTGATAAATATTTTAAAACGTTCGATAACTTTCAAGATCAGTTATCGAAGGCGGCAATTTCAAGATTTGGTAGTGGCTACGGTTGGCTCGTTATCGATGATAACGAAGATTTGTCCATTATAAGTACGGCTAATCAGGATATGCCATTTGAAGTTGGGAAAAAACCGCTACTCGTTATCGACGTTTGGGAACATGCGTATTATTTAAAATATCAAAATCGCAGACCTGAATTCGTAACGAATTGGTGGAAAACAGTAAATTGGGATAAAGTAAATGAACTGTATAATGATGCAATGAGGAATTGATTTGGTGATTCAGGTAATTCAAACTTTAACCTCTCAGGGTGGTAGCTGAGAGGTTCTTTTTAATTCGTTGTGTTATTGACACATTTTTACCTTTTATTCATCCTCTACACTATAATCTAAATCATCATAATCTTCATATAGTGCATCTTCATCTTCTTCCTCTTCTAAAGCTTCATCCTCAAGTTCCTCGTCTAAATATTCTTCTTCCTCTAAATCTCTTTTACGTGATTCAGCTAATGCTTTTTCACTCGTTTGATCAACTGGGTACCATCTTTTTAATCCCCATACGTTTGAACCTAAAGTGGTAAAACGCCCGTCTACATTCAGATCCGTATAGAAACGGGATAATAAATCATCTCTTTGTGCTTGAGTAAAATCTTTCAAATCTGCTACTTTATGAAATAGGTCTATAAAGTTCATTTCCTTTTTTTCATCTGCCAAAACGATATTTGCTAGCTCAATCATCGACATTTTTTGAATTTGTTCATCACTGTATTTTTTTAATGCCATCACAATGCACTTCCTTTTCCAATAATATTAAAAATGATATAAAGAAGACTTGGTTCAGTAGCGAAGTTTAGATTCCATCTGAACTTTAGTCACGCTTACTTACGATTTAGTAAAAAGACCAATTAGTTTCAAAGTTTCGCAATAATGATTAAGAACATCCTTATATGCGGGTGCAAAAAGGCCGATAAAAAGGACCAAGAATTTCTACTAGCTAAAAACGCCACATCCTGCTTCTTTCGATTACTCGCCCCATCAAAATGCCTTGGGACTCCGCTAAATGCTCGCCCCATCGAAATGCCTTGTGGCAACGCCAGTACTAGAACATCATGTTCGTCGAAGGCCGCGTAGATTTCGGGAACAGACTTTCACAGGATGTGAAGACTTCCGTATTGCCCACAACTCTTTTCGATGGGACGAGCGAAGGCGCAAATGCTCTTCGATGGGACGAGTAAGCGCAGTCCCAATCCCAGAACCTGGGCGAATTTAACGGAAGATCCCCTAAAAAGCAAGCTTAGAAAACTTTGCATTCGCAACGCCTTTACTGCGAATGCCCTAGTTGCACTTATGCGAGTCAAGAAAGGATTTATCCTTTCTTAGCAGCCAACGCAGAAATTCGATGCGTCATTTTTGTTGGACTTTTTAACATCTTCTATATGTATAATTATTAACACTAATAATTTTGTAGTATAAACCATTCCCTAGATTATAATCAAGTGACATGAAATTATGCTACATTTTTTTCTTATTTTGTCTAATTAGACACATAAAAAGAGAAACGACTGGAGAAAAAGTCGCTTCTCACATTTAGCTTTCATTTACATATTTCTACGATACTGACCGCCTACTTCATATAATGTTTCCGTAATTTGCCCAAGACTGGCAACTTTTACAGTTTCCATTAATTCAGCAAATATATTTCCGTTTTCCCTAGCTACCTTTTTTAAACGGGTAAGCGCATCTTTTACAACATCCTTGTGTTTTGATTGAAAAACCTTCAATTGATTAATTTGATGCTCTTTTTCTTCTTTCGTTGCTCTCGCTAATTCCATGGCATCGATTGTTTCTTCAGAGGGTGGATTCGGATTTAAATACGTATTGACTCCGATTATTGGTAATTCACCTGAATGTTTTTTACTTTCATAGTAAAGTGACTCTTCCTGAATTTTTCCACGCTGATATTGTCTTTCCATCGCTCCTAGTACTCCACCGCGGTCATTTATCCGTTCGAATTCAGCTAAAACTGCTTCTTCAACAAGGTCGGTTAGTTCATCAATGATAAAAGATCCTTGTAAAGAATTTTCATTTTTAGTTAATCCAAATTCTTTATTGATGATCATTTGAATTGCCAGTGCCCGTCGAACAGACTCTTCCGTTGGAGTCGTAATTGCTTCATCATATGAATTCGTATGAAGTGAATTACAGTTGTCTTGAATGGCGATCAGCGCTTGCAATGTTGTTCGAATATCATTGAAATCAATTTCTTGGGCGTGGAGTGATCTACCCGATGTTTGAATATGATATTTTAACTTTTGACTTCGTTCGTCTGCTCCATATTTTTCACGCATCGTAATCGCCCATATTCTTCTCGCTACACGACCAATAACCGTATACTCCGGGTCAAGGCCATTGGAGAAGAAAAACGATAAATTAGGTGCAAAAGCATTTATATCCATGCCACGACTTAAATAATATTCTACATACGTAAAGCCATTTGCTAGCGTAAATGCAAGTTGAGTAATTGGATTTGCACCAGCTTCCGCAATATGATACCCAGAGATAGACACAGAATAATAATTACGAACTTCGTTATTTATAAAATATGCTTGAATATCCCCCATCATCCTTAAGGCAAATTCAGTTGAAAAAATACATGTATTTTGTCCTTGATCTTCTTTCAAAATATCGGCTTGCACTGTCCCACGTACAACATGTAATGTTTTTTGCTTAATTGTTTCCTGTTCCGCTTCTGTTGGCTCTCTACCTTCTGAATCCATAAATTTTTCGATTTGTTGTGCGATCGCTGTATTAAAATACATCGCCAAAATAATTGGCGCCGGTCCATTTATCGTCATCGAGACCGATGTCTGTGGATCAATTAAATCAAAACCTTTATATAGCTTCTTCATATCATCTAGCGTACAAATACTGACACCACTTTCACCAACCTTACCGTAAATGTCCGGTTCATATGCTGGGTCTTCCCCGTACAATGTAACAGAATCAAATGCGGTAGAAAGTCTTTTTGCTCCTTCCCCTTCGGATAAATAATGAAAACGACGATTCGTACGTTCAGGTGTCCCTTCTCCTGCAAATTGTCTTGTCGGATCTTCCCCCTGCCGTTTAAATGGAAATACTCCTGCTGTATATGGAAATGATCCTGGAACATTTTCTTTCATTAGCCATGTTAACCGATCGCCCCAATCAGTAAACTCAGGAAATTTTACTTTCGGAATTTTTAATCCGGATAAGGAAGTAGTTGTAATGTCAAGCTCTATTTCTCGGTCTCGGATCATAAAGGAAAATGTATCACTGTCATACTTTTCTTTTATATCATCCCACGAGTAAAGCAGTTTCTTTTCGCTGTGATTCAACTTTTCTTCATGTTGATCAAACGTTTGATCAATCAACTTTCGAGCTTGCTCATCCTCGATAAGTTCTTTTGTTCCATCTAATTGATATAGTTTTCTAGCAATGCTACTTTTTTCATTCACATTTTTATGATAGTTACGAACAGCAGAACTAATGTCTCGTAAATAATGGATTTTATCATTCGGAATGATCGTTTTACGTTCAGAAGATAAAACGTGACGATCAAACGGTACTTTTTCATCCCAGTCATATTGCTCATTCAATTTGTCAATAATGGATGCGAATAACGCATTTGTCCCGGGATCATTAAATTGGCTCGCAATCGTTCCAAAAACGGGAAACTTTTCTGCGTCTTCATGAAATAGCATACGACTTCGTTCATATTGTTTTCTAACTTGTGTTAACGCATCATCTGAGCCTCTTTGTTCAAATTTATTAATAACGATAAAATCGGCAAAATCGATCATATCAATTTTTTCTAGTTGTGTCGGTGCACCGAATTCTGCCGTCATGACATACATCGACATATCGGTAATGTCGGTAATTTCAGCATCCCCTTGCCCGATCCCACTCGTTTCAACAATGATTAAATCATAATTTGATGCACGTAATACATCAATAATATCTTTTGTTGCTTTTGAAAGTTCTGTTCGAGATTCCCTTGTGGCTAATGAACGCATATAAACTCGATCAGAAAATATTGCATTCATCCGGATTCGATCTCCTAAAAGGGCTCCACCAGTCTTTCTTTTCGTTGGATCTATGGAAATGATAGCGATTCTTTTATGGTCTAATTCGTGTAAAAAGCGCCGAATTAGTTCATCTGTTAAGGAACTTTTCCCTGCACCACCAGTTCCTGTAATCCCCAATATAGGGATGTTTTTGTTTCCTTTTTCTCTTAACGTTTGTAAAAGTGCTTTTTTTTCTTCCCTTTTCGATTCTGTTTCAATAAACGAAATCATCCGTGCAATTGCTTGCTTTTCTCCTTTACATAAACGATCTGTCTCTTCTTCAAGTTGGATCGGTTGCTGAAAATCACTTAACTCAAGCATGTGATTAATCATGCCTTGTAACCCTAGTTTACGTCCATCTTCAGGTGTGAAAATCCAAGCAACACCATAATCGTGTAACTCAGTTACTTCACGAGGAATAATCGTTCCCCCGCCCCCACCAAATACTTTAATATGATCTGCTTTATTTTCCTTTAATAAATCAATAATATATTTAAAATATTCGATATGGCCACCTTGGTATGATGAAATGGCAATTGCTTGGGCATCCTCTTGAATTGCTGCATAAACGACTTCTTTTGCACTACGATTATGACCTAAATGAATTACTTCTGCGCCGCTTGCTTGTAAAATGCGGCGCATAATATTAATCGATGCGTCATGACCATCGAACAAACTTGAAGCTGTAACAAAGCGGATATGATTATGTGGACGGTATATTTCAGTTTGCTCCATCATGTACCCCCCCTTTGATTTAAGTAACCTTCCCTATGAAACATCACTCTGCAGAATGCTTATTTTCTTTATTTAACGTTTGTAACAAAAGTTTGATTTGCATATCAATATACTTATCTATCGTAAATTGTTTATGCAACATCCACCGTCTAAATCCCCACATATGACCTTGCACAAAAATATTATTTGCTAGTAATTCCGCTTCTTCTTCCACCAGTATATTGGGAACACAAGTCATAATGGCTTGCTTTAACATAAGCACCATTTCTCTTTCTTTTTGTAAAACGACATCCTTTACTTTTGTTTCTAATGATTTAACTTCCTGATATAAAATAATTACTTCCTCTTGCATTTCGTCCATTAACCGATAATACGATTCAATAATTGTCGTTAAGTTATGAACAGAGGGTTTTTTTAAATCGATTACTGTTCGAAGATGCTTATAGACATGATTATTTATCGCTTCATATACTAGGAATAGGACATCTTCTTTTGTACGAATATACTCATACAACGTGCCAATACTAAATCCAGATTCTTTCGCTATTTCCCTTGTTGTTGTACGATGAAAACCTTTTTGTTTAAATAGAGTGATAGCACTTTTAATAATTTGGCTTCTTCGTTTTTCGATTAATGTCGTATCTTTTACTGAGGAGAGTATCGGATCTGCGCACATGTTACCTATCCCCTTTCCCATCAAATTCTCCGTTTATTTCGTGATTAACCGACCGATAACAAGTCGTTGAATCTCATTTGTTCCTTCATAAATTTGGGTGATCTTAGCATCTCGCATATATCTTTCAACTGGATAATCTTTCGTATATCCGTAACCTCCAAAAATTTGCACCGCTTCAACCGTATGACGCATTGCCGCATCCCCTGCATATAATTTAGCCATGGCTGATGCTTTCCCATACTCTAACCCTTCACTTTCAAGCCAAGCAGCTTGATATGTTAATAGTCTAGCCGCTTCAATTTCTGTTGCCATATCGGCTAATTTGAATGAAATACCTTGATTGTGTGCAATCGGCTTACCAAATTGTTCTCGTTCTTTTGCATATTTTACAGATGCATCTAGTGCTCCTTGAGCGATTCCTACTGCTTGTGCAGCAATTCCACTTCTCCCACCATCAAGTGTTGTCATGGCAATTTTAAAGCCTTCACCTTCTTGACCGAGTAGGTTTTCTTGCGGTATACGGCAGTTTTCAAAAATTAATTCTGTTGTAGGAGATGAACGAATTCCTAGCTTTTTCTCTTTCTTACCGAATGAAAAACCTTCTGTCCCTTTTTCTACGATAAATGCTGAAATCCCCCGGTGTTTTGCGTCAGCATCGGTTTTGGCAAAAACGACATAAATATCAGCTACTTCACCGTTTGTAATCCATACTTTGTTACCATTTAAAATATAATGATCTTCCTCTTTTGTAGCCGTCATTTTCATCGATGCTACATCACTACCTGCTCCAGGCTCCGATAAAGCATAAGCTCCAAGTGCCGAGCCTTCTGCTAATCGTTTTAAGAAAGTCGTCTTCTGCATTTCATTCCCATATTTATAAATTGGCCAACTTGCAAGGGATACATGAGCTGATAAAGTTACTCCAGTTGATGCACAAACCCGTGATAATTCTTCTACAGCAATGACATAACTTAGATAATCTGCTCCAATACCGCCATATTCTTCTGCCCACGGAATCCCTGTTAAACCCAGTTCAGCCATTTGATCAAAAATTTCTCGATCAAATCGCTCTTCTTCATCTCGTTCTGCTGCTGTCGGTTCAACTTCATTTAATGAAAAATCCCTTACCATTTTTTGTAACATTTTCTGTTCATCTGTTAATTGGAAATGCATGTATATGATCCTCCTTTAATTTACCGATTATTTTAGTAGGTTTTTTGAAATGACCATTCGCTGGATTTCATTTGTCCCTTCATATATTTCCGTTACTTTTGCATCTCTGAAATATCTTTCTACTGGATAATCTTCGGTGTACCCATAACCACCTAAAATTTGTACAGCTTCAATGGAAACTTTCCTAGCTGTTTGGGCAGCAAATAGCTTTGCCATCGATACTTCTTTTGTACAAGATTTATCTCTTTCAATTAGTGAAGCAGCACGATAAACGAGTAATTTTGCAGCTTCCACTTCTGTTGCCATATCGGCTAGTTTAAAAGTAATCCCTTGATGCTGTGAGATCGGTCTGCCAAATTGCTCTCTTTCTTTCGCATAGACACTTGCATGTTCTAAAGCTCCTTCCGCAATACCTAAAGCTTGGGCGGCGATTCCTATTCTACCAATATTTAAATTGGCCATTGCAATCGCAAATCCTTCTCCTTCTTTTCCAAGCAATTGGTCTTGATGAACTTTACACTGATCAAAACTTAACGATACTGTACTTGAGCCATGTAATCCCATTTTTCTCTCACTTTTTCCGATTGTAAATCCAGGGGTGTCTTTTTCAATAATAAATGCGCTAATCCCTTTCGATCGACCTAAATCACTCGTTCTAGCAAAGGTAATAAAGGTATCGGCTTCTTTTCCATTTGTAATGAATATTTTTGAGCCATTTAAAAGATAATAATCACCTTGTTTTGTTGCCTTCATTTTTAGATTCGCTGCATCTGAACCAGCATGTGGTTCGGTGAGAGCGAATGCACCTAAATATTGTCCTCTTGCTAATTTTGGTACGTAACGCTTCTTTTGTTCGTCATTACCAAAATATAAAATTGGATTCGTTCCAACCGAAGTATGCACAGATAAAATAACTCCAATTGTTGCACTAATCTTTGATATTTCTTGTATAGCAATAATATATGATGTGTAATCCATTCCACTTCCACCGTATGTCTCTGGAATAGGAATGCCCATTAAGCCTAGCTCACCCATTTTTTTTATTATTTCAGTTGGGAAATGATGTTGCTTATCCATTTGTATTACTTGTTTTTTTATTTCTTGTTGGGCAAATTCTCGAACCATCGTTTGCATCATTTTTTGTTCATCAGTTAAATGGATATTCATAACAAGCGTCCTCACTTTCTTCCATGAGTATTCATTTTTTAGTCATACGTATAAAATCCTCGCCCTGTCTTTTTCCCGTACCAACCCGCTTGCACATATTGGCGTAATAATGGACAAGGTCGATATTTACTGTCTCCAAATCCGTCATGCAACACCTCCATAATATACAAACATGTATCTAATCCAATAAAATCAGCTAACGTAAGTGGTCCCATTGGATGATTCATACCTAGTTTCATTACTGTATCGACATCTTCAATGGTTGCAACTCCTTCATAAACGGTATAAATTGCTTCGTTTATCATTGGCATTAAAATACGGTTTGCAACAAAACCCGGAAAATCATTGACCTGGACAGATGTTTTGTATAATTTTTTGGTCACTTCTGCAATGGTTTCATATGTTTCTTCATCTGTCTGGATAGCTCGAATGATTTCGACTAATTTCATCACAGGGACTGGGTTCATGAAATGCATCCCAATTACTTTTTCCGGACGATTTGTAACAGATGCGATATCAGTAATCGGCAGGGAAGACGTGTTCGTAGCAAGTATCGCATCGGCTGGTGCGATCTTGTCTAACTCCGTAAAAATCTCCTTTTTCACATCGATATTTTCAATAACCGCTTCAACGACGAGATCGGTATTTCTAGCATCTTGCAAGTCCGTTGAAAGAGTGATACGGCTCAAAATTGCCTCTTTATTTTCTTCTGTTATTCTTTCTTTTTCTACCGCTCGCAGTAAAAGCTTTTGAATCGAATTGATTCCACGGTCAACTGCCGACTCATTCATATCATGTAAAATCACCCTGAAACCTGATTGGGCAAATACTTGAGCGATGCCTGAACCCATTTGTCCAGCACCGATAACGAAAACATTTTGGATATCCATATACTAACGCTCCTTCGTTTACTGTTTTGGTACCTCTATTAAAATAGCATCTCCTTGCCCACCACCACTACAAATAGCAGCAACTCCTAATCCACCACCACGACGTTTTAACTCATGAATTAATGTTAAAACAATTCGTGCTCCACTTGCTCCAATTGGATGACCTAAGGCAACGGCACCACCATTTACATTTACTTTTTCAGGATCTAAATTAGCAATTTTCACACTCGCTAAGGATACTGCTGCAAATGCTTCATTAATTTCAAATAAATCTATTTCATCTTTCGTTTTTCCAGCCTTATCGAGTAACTTATTAATCACGACCCCTGGCGTTTGAGGAAAATTTTCTGCCTCCACAGCGACAGCAGTATGAGCAATAATCGTTGCAAGTGGTGTCTTCCCGAGTTCTTCTGCTTTTGTATCAGACATAACGACAAACGCACAAGCCCCATCATTTATTCCAGGTGCATTACCTGCAGTAATGGTACCATCTGAGCCAAATACTGGCCGTAATTTAGCTAATCGCTCAATAGATGTATCTTTTCTCGGTGCTTCATCCTTCTCTACTAAAATAGCATCCCCTTTTCGTTGCAGTACTTCTACGGGAACAATCTCATCAGCAAATTTGCCTTCCTCCATTGCCTTTGTTGCTCGTTCATGACTACGGTAAGACCATTCATCTTGCTGTTCTCGATTAAGTTCAAATTTTTCCGCCGTACTATTTCCATATGTGCCCATATGGACTCCTTTAAATGAACATGTTAGCCCATCATGAACCATCATATCGACAACATTTCGATCACCCATTCGATAACCCCAACGTGCATCTGGCAAAATATATGGAGCATTACTCATACTTTCCATTCCACCAGCAACGATTACTTCTTCGTCTCCTAAGCGGATCAGTTGATCAGCCAAGGTTAAACTTCTAAGTCCTGATGCGCAAACTTTATTAATCGTTTCTGTTTTCACATTCCACGGAATACCTGCTTCTCTCGCCGCTTGTCTTGAAGGGATTTGGCCTTGCCCACCTTGGAGGACATTTCCGATAATTACTTCATCAATTACATCTTCATTTATTTCCGCTCTATCAATTGCCGCACGAATTGCTTTCCCGCCGAGTTGTGAAGCTGTCAGTGATTTTAAACTTCCCCCAAACCTCCCAAATGGTGTTCGTGCCCCTGAAACAATGACTGTTTTTAGCATAAGAACATCTCCTTTTTATATTTTACACTGATGACAAATATTGTTATTTACTATTATATATGATACCGCTTTCTTTTGTCGAGCGAACGCTCAATCAAAATTATCTTATGCAAAAGTAATCTCGTATGCGTCTTTTATGGAGCATCTTCGTGATTATATGGTGATTCTCGGTAGGGATGGAGATCCCTCGTGTTTTGGTGGCACACCTAGTGTCTTTTATCATAAAAATTTCATCAAAAAAGAGGTCATAAAGACCCCTTTTCAAATGATCTATGCTGTTTTTACTGCCTCTTCTGCAAAAACGGATAGAGCTAAAATTTCTGCTACATCCATTGTTCCAATTTCTTGATCCACGTCTTTCGCTTTCGTTCCATCACTAAGCATTGTTAAACAAAACGGACAGGCGCTACTAATCATCGTCGGTTTCACTTCTAAGGCTTGCTCTGTTCGTGCAACATTAATTCGATTCCCTGTCGTCTCTTCTGTCCACATTAATCCCCCACCTGCTCCACAACACATTCCATTATCCCGAGTTCGTACCATTTCTACTAATTCGAGCCCTGGAATTGCTCTTAAAATTTCACGTGGTGGATCGTATACACCATTATATCTTCCCAAATAACAAGAATCATGGTATGTCAATCGATGTTCGATTCGACCTGTCGGTTTGAGTTTTCCATCCATTACTAAATCGTATAACATTTGTGTATGGTGAATGACTTCTGCTTTAAATCCAAGATCAGGGTATTCATTTTTAAAAATATTATATGCATGAGGATCAATCGTTACAATTTTTGTCACGCCATTTTTCTCAAATTCTTTTATATTTTTCTCCGCAATTTCTTGGAATAAAAATTCATTGCCAATTCGGCGTGCGGTATCGCCAGAATTTGCTTCTTTATTGCCTAAAATTGCAAAACTAATTCCCGCTTTATTCATTAACTTTGCAAAAGCGATGGCGATTTTTTGGCTGCGACTATCGTAAGCCCCCATTGAGCTTACCCAATATAAATATTCGAATTCTTGCTTTTCTTTTTTAAGTTCTCTTACTGTTGGAATATATGCTTCTTCATCTAATTCTCGCCATTTAATACGGTCTTTTTTCGAAAGACCCCAAGGGTTTCCTTGTCGTTCGATATTCATCACTGCTCGTTGTGCTTCTGGATCCATCTTTCCTTCTGTCATGACCAAATAACGACGCATATCGATAATTTGCCCGACATGTTCATTCATTACTGGACAAGCATCCTCACAATTTCGACATGTAGTACAACCTGCAAGTTCCTCTTCTGTAATCACATCACCAATCATACTTATTTGCTCCATCGTAGCTGCTGCCTCTTCACGCCCCATATGCGCAAATTTATTCGGTCCTTTCTTTGCAAATGCGTATGTTGGAACCCAAGGCGACTTACCAGTAATTGCAGCCCCTTTATCATTTAAATGATCACGTAATTTGATCATAATGTCCATCGGTGATAACATTTTTCCAGTCGTCGCAGCAGGACAAACACTTGTACAACGGCCACATTCTACACAAGCATAGAAATCTAACATTTGTTGTCGGTCAAAATCCTCCACTTTCCCGACTCCAAACGAAATTTCTTCTTCATCTGCCTCTTCATCAAAATCAAAATTTAACGTTTTTAATTTACCTGGAACACGCTTACTTAAAAATACATTTACTGGTGCAGCAATTAAATGTGCATGTTTAGATTGTGGAATATAGACTAAAAACGCTAAAATGGTAACCGTATGAATCCACCAAGAAATGAAAAACAATACCATTGCAGCTGATGGTGAAAGCCAACCAAATAAGATAGCGATGGAGCTTGCAACGGGTTCAGTCCACGTGGCAGCCGTACCTTCCCAAATTTGGAGCATACCATTTCCGAATAAAACAGATAACATTAATGTTCCAATAAAAATTAAAACGAGTCCAGCGTAAAAACCTCTTTTTAGTCGAACCAATTTTTCAATATAGCGACGATAAAACGCCCAAACGACCGCTACTAAAATAATGAATGTCACAATTTCTTGAAAAAATGTAAACCCCGGGTAAAACATTCCAAAAGGTAAATGGTTTCCAGGTGCCAGTCCTTTAATAAACATATCAATAGCGCCGAACTGCACTAATATGAATCCATAAAACATCATGACATGAATAATTCCAGACTTTTTATCTTTCATTAACTTTGATTGCCCAAAGACGATGACACCAATATCTCGCATTCGCTCTTTTAAAGCAAGATCAAAATCTGTCTCTTTACCTAATTTCATATACGCGATACGTGTCATAACTGCTTTAAAAAATAAAAATAGACCATACGCAGTAACAGCAATAAATGCAATAAGGTTAATAAGTAGAAAAGTATCCACCTGCTCTCCTCCTTAAATATTGATAGACTGATAACGTTTTCACATTTTCTTTATCTAATAATGACAGTCTCCAAAGATTCATAATAAGTTACTTTAGTCTATCTTAAAACATGAATGATCATTCAGTCAACTTAATTGGTTACACTTTTGTTAAAAGAAGTCGCTTTACAATTTAAATCATTGGAAAGCGACCGTCCTATTTTCAGTCTTTTTACATTTTTTCTGGAGCGTTAACCCCTATTATGTTAAGAGCATTTGCAATCGTAATTTGAACAGCCTTCATTAAAGCAATTCGTGCTTTTGTTAAAGATAGATCATCTTCATTAATCACTTTTTCAGCGTTATAAAAGCTATGAAGTAAAGAAGCAAGTTCATGAACATATTGTGTCACACGATATGGTGCTTCTCTTTCTGCAGCATCAGCAATAACTTTAGGAAATATTGCTAACTGTTTAAATAAGTCCACTTCTTTTTCCGTCGTCAGTAACGTTACATCAAAATCATTATCGATCTTTATTCCTTTTGTCGCAGCCTGTTCTAACATCGTACAAATCCGAGCATGTGCATATTGAACATAGAATACTGGATTTTCATTTGATTCTGAACGGGCTAAATCCAGATCAAAATCAAGTTTAGAGTCATTAGAGCGCATCGTAAAGAAATAACGGACTGCATCTACTCCAACGTCTTCCATCAAATCTCTTAGAGCGACTGCCTTACCAGTTCGTTTACTCATACGAACAATTTCTCCGTCTTCAAGAACGTTTACCATCTGGATGATACTCACACTAAATTTCTCAGCCGGGTAACCTAGTGCTTGAATTGCCGCTCCCATTCTAGCTACATACCCGTGATGATCTGCTCCCCAAACATTAATAATTTTATCAAAGCCACGATCTAATTTATCTTTATGATAAGCAATATCTGGTGTTAAGTACGTATAACTGCCATCTTTTTTAATGAGCACACGGTCTTTATCATCGCCAAACGCGGTTGATTTAAACCATGTCGCCCCATCTTTTTCATATATATACCCTTTTTCTTGTAAAGTGTGTAATGCCTCTGTAATTTTATTATTTTCATATAACGACATCTCGGAAAACCAATGATCAAACCGAACACCAAATTCATCTAAATCATGTTTAATTTTATTTAATTCATATGTTAATCCGTATTCCCGAAAAAAGGCAAGACGGGTTTTGCGCTCCTTTTCGTTCCAAGATTCGCCATATTCTTCTGCGAGTTCCTTGCCAATTTCAACAATATCTTGTCCGTAATACCCATCTTCCGGCATTGCCGCTTCTTTTCCAAGTGCTTCTAAATAACGTGTTTCAATCGAAACGGCTAGTTGATCAATTTGATTCCCTGCATCATTAATATAATACTCTCTTTCTACTTCATACCCAGCTGTCTCAAAAATATTGCATAACGTATCCCCAAAAGCTGCTCCACGTGCATGCCCTAAATGGAGATCTCCTGTCGGATTAACAGATACGAACTCTACTTGAACACGTTTGTTATTGCCGATGGAGGAGTTTCCGTAGTTTTCTTTTTGCTCTAAAATAGTTGTAATAATACTACTCAAAAAATCTTGTTTCATAAAAAAGTTAATGAAACCAGGTCCTGCAATATCAACTTTATTTATATTCGCCTTTTCTTTGTTAAGATACTCTACTAATTGTTCAGCGATTTGTCGTGGAGGCTTCTTTGCAATTCTTGCTAATTGCATGGCGATATTCGTCGCAAAGTCACCATGCTGTTTCTCTTTCGGCTTTTCTAATACAATAGCCGGAATTTCCTCTTTAGTTGCTAAATTAGCATTAGTAATTGCATTTGCTATTTCCTCTTGTAATGTTTTTTCAATTTCAACTAACACATTCATTCTTTTTCTCCTCCATAAATGAGTGTTAAATGGTGATAACGTTTCTCTTGCCCATTTAATTTGGTTTCATATTCAATGACAACTTTTCCTTCACGATCTTCTTGTAATATTTGATGTTGAATCGATAACGTGTCGACTTCTAAGTGGAATGCACCATAAGGATGTCTATAATAACATTCCGTCACTTTTCCTTCAATAAACTGCTGATTCATCGTTATATGTCCTGATCGCTTCATATTCACTTTATTAGGTTGAATAGTAATTAAATTATTCACTTCGCCAAAATCAGTTTTATCTATAAACGTAACTACTTCGATATGATCCTTTTTCATATATTTGCCTATTTGTTTAATGATGGATAGTTCCTTGTCTCCTTGATCATCAATAACAGTCCGTAATTCTACTTGAATGTTTTTCTTCACGAGCTTCATTTATTTCCCTCAATTATAAATATCATATCCATATTATAACGATATTTATGAGGTTTTACCATTACGAAAGAGTATGTACCGATTCTCTTTTTCGACTTTTAGTTTATTTTCATCAAAAATTTACCATAATGGACAATAGTATCTTACAAAAATGAGGACTAATATGATGAGAAAAGTATTGTTTTTAATAAAACTGTTCATAAGTTCAATAATATTTGGTCTTTTTTGTCTTGGAATTGTTCTATTAACAAGTTATTTACTAGGACCACCCGATATTTCTACTGATTTTATGACCGTCTTATATGATGGAAACGGCGAAAAAATTGAAAATGAAAATAATGAAAATAAATATGTCGAACTTGATCAAATATCACCATATTTAATTGATGCGACCATTCTTGCTGAAGATAAGCATTTTTATGAACACCACGGGTTTGACTTCCGCGGAATACTACGGGCTGTAATTAAAAACATCCAATCTTCACGGTTAAAAGAAGGGGCAAGTACCATTACACAGCAATATGCACGAAACTTGTATTTAACACACGAAAAAACGTGGATTCGTAAACTAAAAGAAGCCTTTTACACGATTCGACTAGAAATGTTTTATTCAAAAGATGAAATATTAACAGGGTATTTAAACTCGATTTACTACGGTCACGGTGCTTACGGTATTGAATCAGCTAGTCATGTCTATTTCGACAAGTCTGTGTCTGATTTAACAATTGCGGAAGCTGCCATGCTTGCAGGCATTCCGAAAGGACCAACATATTATTCGCCATTCAATAACGAAGAAAATGCATTCAATCGGCAACAATTTATTTTAACATTGTTAGTAGACGAACAAATAATTACAGAGGCTGACTATTATACTGCCAAACAAGAAAAACTTGAATTTTCTGAACCACATATTGTTGCCAATACTTTTGCAGCTTATTTCGAGGATGTTGTTTTAAAAGAAGCACAACAAATTTTACATGGAGAAGAGGAGTCCATCCTTACAGGTGGGTATAAAATATACACAACATTAGATAGTGATTTACAAAGAGAAACCGAAAATAGTATTAAGAAACAAGTAGATGATTCAAGCAATATTGAAATTGGCGTCATTAGCATGGAACCAGAGAGCGGCGCAATTCTTAGTTTAGTAGGTGGACGTGAATATAAAACGAGTACATTTAATCGGGCAATCGATGCCAAAAGAATGGTCGGCTCTTCTTTTAAACCTTTTTTATATTATGCCGCTTTAGAAAACGGATACACTCCTACAACGATGTTATTAAGTGAACCGACTTCGTTTGTTCTTGAAGATGAACATGTTTATAATCCAAGTAATTATAATGGGTACTATGCGTATAAGCCTATTTCTTTAGCACAGGCGATTGCCTTATCTGACAATATATATGCGGTAAAAACTAATTTATTTCTCCATCCAAAGGAAGTAATTGCAACAACAAGGAAGTTCGGGATCACGAGTGATTTGCCGAATGTTCCTTCTTTAGCACTAGGGAGTGCCTCTATTTCATTAGTTGAAATGGTCAATGCATACGGAGTGTTAGCAAACGGTGGCAATGAAGTAGAACATTATACCATTGAAAAAATGATCAATCAACAAGGTAAAGTCATCTATGAAAGGAATGAAACAGAAGAAAAACAAGTTTTAGATCCGAATAAAACATTTATACTTACTCATTTAATGACTGGAATGTTTGATAGAAGATTAAATGGATATATGGAGGTAACAGGTTCATCCATCATCGATAAACTTAGCCACTCCTATGCAGGAAAATCTGGTACAACAGATACAGATAATTGGATGATTGGCTTTAGCCCCTCCATTGTTACAGGGGTTTGGACTGGATATGACAACAATGAACCAATCCAGAAGATGGATGAAAAAGCAATTGCTAAAAATGTATGGGCTGATGCGATCGAAGCCGCGCATGACCCTAATGATGACACGATAAAGTTTCATGTTCCTAAAGGAGTTGTAAAAAAAACAATTGATCCGGAGACAGGTTTACTAGCGACGACAGATTGCGATATTAGTGTAGCAATGTACTTTGAAAAAGGAACAGAGCCAACACAATATTGTACTGATCATTTACCAGAGAACGAGGATGGGACATCGGAAGAGGAAAGCGACGACTTTTTAAAAAAATTATTTGAGTTGTTTAGATGAAACAAAGGAGAATTTCACTTATAGGGAGTGAAGGCAAAATCTCCTTCGTTTAATTAAGATATAATTAATTTCTTAACTTTCGCACCAATAAAATGAGATCAAACAGTCCGCTTGATCAAGCTGGAATGCTTCCAATTATATCCTTGATAACCTTGGTATCATAAACTGTTTTCAAAGGATGAGGGATGCGAATACTTCTCCTACTAAATAGACCTGTTGCTTGTTACACATAATCCATAAACTGTGCATTTTTGTTTTGGACTCTACATTTTTGGCTGGAATGTGCATTCCTGTTTTGAACTCTGCATTTTTTCGCTGGAACTATGCATTCCTATTTTGAACCCTGCATTTTTTCGCTGGAGCTGTGCATTCCTATTTTGAACCCCGCATTTTTTCGCTGGAAATGTGCATTCCTATTTTGAACCCTGCATTTTTTCGCTGGAGCTGTGCATTCCTATTTTGAACCCTGCATTTTTTGCTGGAACTATGCATTCCTATTTTGAACCCTGCATTTTTTGCTGGAGCTGTGCATTCCTATTTTGAACCCCGCATTTTTTGCTGGAACTGTGCATTCCTATTTTGAACCCTGCATTTTTTGCTGGAAATGCGCATTATTGTACTGAACTCTACATTTTTCGTTGGAAATGTGCATTATTGTACTGAACTCTGCATTTTGCTTCTGACTTTCCTTAGCGAAGGGTGAAAGCGAGGACGGAGACCCCGAAACGAGTGAGGCGGGTTAAGGTCGCAACGTCCTTTCGCAACACCCGAACTAGCACGTTCTAGGACTGCGATTACTCGTCGCAATAAACATTGTGCGTTAGAGGCTTAGCAGCCGCCCACGGAAAAAAAGACACTGTGAAAGTGACCAAAGGGAGCTTGAAAAGATGTCGCGCTATTGACTGTAGTGAAAGCGTAGTGCATTTCCGTAGCGGTTGGCTAAAATGTTAATGCGCAGTTTATTTCAATTGTGTGTTAATAGCGACAAACGTAAGAAAAGAGCTAGTGGAGTCTAGATGTATACAAACTGCTTAGATCCGAAGTCAACTTGAGCACTGTATCTTCATCCCACTTAATTCTATGATGGCTTTTTATCAATGTCACTCTGCGAAAGTTGAGTTAATCATTATTATACAGTCGGTATGTTTGATTGATTAGCTGTTGTAGCAAGATATTGGCTAAGTAACTGGCACAAAAGTATTATTCCTTCTTCTAGTAATTGATCTTCTACTGAGGAAAAACATATACGCATATGATTCGTTTCAGGTTCTCCTGGGTAACAAGCTGAACTAGGTAAAAAAGATAGCCCTAATTTATTTGCTTCGATAAAGATTTCATCTGTATGATAAAAAGGAGGAAGCGTTAGCCAAATATTGAGTCCTCCTTGACAAGTATTCCAATGAACCCCGTCTGGAGCATATTGATTAAGCAATGAAACTACATGGTCCCTTCTAATCTTCAAAGTAATTCTAAGCTTCTGCAAATGACTTTTCATTTTGTTTGATTTAATAAAAGATAAGATAGCTTTTTGAGTTACTAAAGGACTTCCCAGATCAGCCATCGTTTTAGCTGAAAGTAATCGATTATAGATCGTGCCAGACGCAGCCACTACACCGATACGGCATCCAGGTGATAAAGTTTTACTAAAACCTTTTAAATAGATTACATGCCCTTCCTCGTCCATACTTTTAAGGGGCAGTGGAGGTTTGCTGTCAAAATATAGCTCACTCAATGAATCATCCTCAACAATGATAGCGCCGTGCATCTGGGCATACGTAAGTAACTTAGATCTTCTTTTATTGCTAAGTACAGTTCCTGTTGGATTTTGAAAAGAAGGAATTGTATAAATCAATTTTGGTTTTTTGTCTATTTTAGAAAGAAGTTCTACTTTCATTCCTTCTTCATCAACAGGAATCGGTATAATTGTTGCACCCCGTCCACGAAATACATCAATTGCTACTGCATAGGTAGGTCCTTCCGTAATTACGATATCTCCTGGGCCGATAAAACTGCGAGCAACTAGATCAATTCCTTGTTGAACACCATTTGTAATCAAAACTTCTGATGGAGCGAGTTTCAATTTAAATTGCTTTAAATAATTGGTTAGCTCTTTTCGAAATTGAAAATCTCCTTTAATATCTCCGTAAGTTGATAAAATCTGTGGATCGTCGGAAAGAACCTTTTTTATTTCTTGTTCAAGATGACGATTCGGAAGTAGTCCGGGATAAACTGTTGATTGAGAAAGTTGAATTCTTTCGTGTCTATTATTGAATCGAATAGACTGTGCCCTTGGTAAATAGTCTGAAATTGTTAATTGCCAGTTAAATGATGGTGACTGTTCTTCTAATCCTGAAAGTGCTTTATTTGTCTTTTTTTGGACAAACGTTCCCTTTCCCTGGATCCTTGTAATTAATCCTTCTTTTTCTAACGTTTCATATGCTTTATTGGCAGTCATCATACTAACGTTACATTTTTTAGCCAAATTTCTAATGGAAGGTAAGGGACTATTTTCCTTAAGAAGATTGGAGCGAATACGATCAGCAATATGATCATGAATTTGTTGACTAAGGGAAATATCAGATTTTCTATTTAATACAATTTTCATTATTCCACCCCCAAGTGTTATGCATACACCTTGACTGTTATAGCTATTATTATTGTAAAATATGATAAAACAATTATAACACATAACAGTAATGGAGTTATAGAGGGAATGGAGAGTAGAAAATGGTAGAAGAGAATGTGCAATCTCTACAAGAAATGAATAAAAAAGATTCTTTTGTCGCTGGTGTTCATGCTTGTCTTCCAACAATTTTAGGATATTTAAGTATTGGATTTGCAGCAGGAGTAGTTGAGAAAACGGCTGGGTTAAGTATTTTGGAAATCGCATTAATTTCTTTATTAATGTATGCAGGCTCTGGTCAATTTATTGCCGCAAGTATGATTGCCGCCTCTTATTCTCTCACGGCTATTGTCATGATGATTTTCTTTATTAATCTCAGGCATCTATTAATGAGTGCTTCGATGGTACCATATTTTAAAAATCTAACGGTAAAACAGAACATCCTAATTGGCTCTCAAATAACAGATGAAACTTTTGGAGTCGCAACAACTGAAATAAATAATAAAAATGTAAACCGCTATTATTGGATGCTTGGTTTAAATTTAGCTGCATATATAAATTGGGTTTTTGCTAATATCTTAGGTGGATTATTTGGAGAACTAATTTCAAACCCGAAAGCTCTTGGTATAGAATTTGCCTTACCCGCAATGTTTGCTGGGCTTCTTATTTTACAATTGATTAGTCGTGGCAAATTAAGAGTGGATTTCATCGTGATTGTTATTTCCGTTATCTTGGTCGCATTTATTCATTTAATTATTCCTGGTAGCTGGGTTGTAATTTTGGCAACGATCATAGCCACTACAGTTGGGATGTTGATTCAAAAATGGAAATAAACACATATATTTTATGGATCATTATTGGAACTGCAGTCGTTACTTTTATTCCAAGGGTTCTTCCCTTCATTATTTTAAGTCGATTAGACCTCCCGGAGTGGGTCTTAAAATGGCTTGAATACGTTCCTGTCGCTGTAATGGCTGCATTACTAGCTCAGGAAGTGCTGATATATGATAATGAACTTAGTTTTTCTTTTCAGAATTTAAAATTGTTGGCGATTGTCCCAACATTTATTACCGCCATCATTACTCGTAGCTTAATAGGAACCGTTTTAGTAGGAATCTTATCCATGCTGATCTTACAATATGTTTTTATATGAGTTATATCTTTAAAATAAATCATGCATCTACTTATCTGAGAAAAGATGAAGATCAAGCACCGAATATTGGCATCAGGAAAATTGAATTCTTTCTGAATACGTAAAGAAACCGACTCAAATAAGAGTCGGTTTCTTTAGTGTCCTAGCAATACATGATGTAGCCCATGTATATCTATATTACAAAGTCTAACCGTAAAGTACAAGACTTAACTATTATGTTGGTTATTTGTCACAAACTGTTCACTAATTACTCAATTGATCTTTTAATTCGTCTGAGGTGTTTTCCCACATATCTTCATTAAAATCTTGCAAAAAATGTTCAAGTAGTTTTTTCGATTTTTCATCCATATGCTCGACGACTACTTTTCCTTTTAATGATTTCTCCATATGTGTCACATGTTCAGGCATTGATTTATAGGCACGTTTATTCGGACGATCGACCCGTAACTCGCTAGCAGCTACTCCTGCATAATATGGCCCATTTTCTCCACGTTCAACTGTCACCCAAACGATCCAGTACAATAACCCATCTGGTACTTCATTTCGATCAGAGTAATAACGAACTCTCCGTTCAATATTACTACGAGCATGCATGGCATCCATATCAACGTATGCTTTGTTTTCATTTGGGTCGACAATAACAGATGACATATTTTCCAATGAAATAGAGCCCATCCCATAACCACCATGCCCATCTGTTGAATCATCTTTAATAATCGTGAACTGTTGTTTTTGCTTTTTATTTTTTTCCATTCAGTCAAGGCTCCTCCTCTCACATATTATTCTATAAGCTATTGTATCATATTCTAATGGTCACGAAAGTTTAACAACTTAAATATTTGCTCCTTGATCGCATGATCCTCAATTGACCTTATCTTTTCAATAGGAAAATATAGTTTATGATCTTCACGGGTTTTCCCTGTAATCGCATCAACAATGACAGAATGTGTAGATAATTCCTTTTCTTCTCCAGAAGGCATTTGAAGATAAATTGGTATTCGCCCTTCTCCAGAGCGATAAACATCATATGGGAGGTCGGATGAAGAATCAATGACTAAATAATAATTTGGATCAATCTGTACCATTTCAAAAAGTTCGCATAATCGGTCATATGTATCCCGTTCTATTTCATGATTAAATTCGACATATTTAAACAACTTTCGATCAATAAATCGGCTACATAAATCGTTTAAAATCGGGTCTGTTTCTTCTTTCCATCTTTGAAAGTAAAAGTAAACGGCAGGATCATCTAATTGTAAATAATCTTGTAATTCCACATCATTTTGAAATAGAGACAAGAGTAAAGTAGGCTCCATTTGAAATTTGTATCCATTTTCATATAAATATTTTGCTCGATGGAATATTTTTGTTAAAATAACTTCTGCACTTCTTGTTACAGGATGAAAATAAACTTGCCAATACATTTGATAGCGTGACATAATATAATCTTCCACAGCGTGCATTCCAGTTGATTTAATGACAATTTCATCTTTTGTTGGACGCATGACGCGTAATATTCTTTCCATATCAAACTGACCATAGCTTACTCCAGTATAGTAAGCATCGCGTAATAAATAATCCATTCGATCGGCATCAATTTGGCTTGAAATAATGCTTACGACGAGTTTATCTTCATATGTTTTATCTATTACTTTAGCAACCTTTTCGGGAAAACCATCCTCTACTTGGCGTAGAATGGTGTGTACATTCGTATGTTCTAAAATGATTCTTTGTGTAAATTGCTCATGATCCAATGAGAATACTTTCTCAAATGAATGGGAGAAAGGGCCATGTCCTAAATCATGTAATAAAGCGGCACATAAACAAACGAGTCGTTCGTCTTTATTCCAGTCTTCTCTATGTTCAATCTTTTTTATTATTCGTCGGACAATTTCATACACACCTAAAGAATGATTGAACCTACTATGCTCAGCCCCATGAAACGTTAAATACGTTGTTCCTAATTGTTTAATTCTTCTAAGACGTTGAAACTCAGGCGTGGCAATTAAATCCCAAATGACTTGGTCTTCCACACGAACATACCGGTGAACAGGGTCTTTAAACACTTTTACTTCATGTAATTGTTCATCTTTATATGCCAATATTATCAACCCGTTTCTTTTCATACTTTTCACTTAGAGTGCGTGTTCAAAAAGGTCGATAAAAAGACCGAGAAGTTCAAGGCGGCGTAGCTCCCGGGAACAGAGCGTATGTTTTTACATACGCGAGTACCAGAAAAGCAAGCCAACGTAGAAATTCGATGTGTCATTTTTGTTGGACTTTCTGAACATCCTCTTATATTATATAATAGTTTCAGAATAGTTTAAACAGCGTAATGATAAGGAGTTTATTCGTGAAAAATAATAATCAACTAATTAGTAAATCAACTATCCGTTTTATTGATCATTCAAATGACAAACTTATTTTTAATGTTCCCAATAACGCTTTAGCTTCTTTTGCAATCGATGATGCCATTGCTACAACGGTTGGAGAAAAAGTTGCACCTGTTACAGTGAGAATTTGGGTTCATGATCAAACAATCGTCCTTGGTATTCCGGATTCTAGACTTCCATATCTTGAAAGAGGATTACAATATATAAACGATAAGGGCTATCATGCAGTGATTCGAAACTCTGGAGGGCTTGCTGTTCTTTTAGATAAAAACGTACTTAATATGTCGCTTATTCTCCCGGGTGATCATCATCTTTCTATACATGATGGGTATCATTTGATGTATTATTTCATTCAAGAACTATTTAAAGAGGACACAAATGAGATTAAAGCATATGAAATAAAAGGATCCTATTGTCCAGGTGATTATGACCTTAGTATTAATGGGACGAAATTTGCTGGCATCTCACAGCGCCGAGTTCGACAGGGAATCGCCGTTCAAATATATATCGATATTGCAGGTAGTAGTTTTGCGCGTGCTTCGATCGTTAAAGATTTTTATCGCATTAGTAAACAGGATGAAGTAACAAAACATCATTACCCTGAGATTAATCCATCTGTAATGGGATCAATCAATGAATTGTTTCACAAAAATTATACGGTGGAACAGATAACTAGCAGGATAGAGCAATTGTTTATTGATAAAGGAAATGAGCTTGCTCCTAATCGATTATTGCAGCATGAACAAGAAATTTTCAACAAGCGTTTAGAGCAAATGTGGAAAAGAAATGAAAAAATAGCCGCTTTTAATCCATGAAGAGAAAAGGTCAAGAATTTCCATTCCTGACCTTGTTGTTTTTCCATTACAATAGACACTCAAATGAAGAATGTCCTTCATGCGAATCCTATACCTTTTTAATCATTACATCAAGTAAATGACCGTATTTGACCGGAATATCATGAATAAGTTTAAATGTTCCATATGAATAACGAGCGAACGTTCTCTCCGTCACCTATGTCGCATTGTAAATACTAGTGTTAATTATTTTTCCAGGAAGAAGAAATTTTCTATGCTTTCCATTTTTATTCGATCGTTTACATGTTCAAAGTAGTGAATTTATAATAAAGGGAAGGTAGTACAATACTTATCAAAACAAAAAAGCGTATTCCTATGAAAATGGTCGTTTTTTCATTTTACACCTATTTATTTACATACTATTATTATGCTAGTCTACTTAACATACAACTTTTTTTATACGTAAAAAAGGTTGCCCGTTAAGTAGACAACCTTTTCGTTTTACTCGACTTGTGCCGCTGTAATTAATGCCAATTTATACACATCTTCTTCACTACAACCACGAGATAGGTCATTTACTGGTTTGTTTAACCCTTGTAAAATTGGACCAACTGCTTCAAAGCCACCTAAACGCTCCGTAATTTTATAGCCGATATTTCCTGCTTCAAGACTTGGGAAAACAAAAACAGTCGCATCGCCTTTAATATCAGAATTTGGCGCTTTTTTTGCCGCCACACTTGGTACGAATGCTGTATCAAATTGGAATTCTCCATCGATTAAGAGAGATGCATCCTTTTCCTTGGCGATTTTTACCGCTTCTATGACACGTTCTGTTTCTGCAGACTTTGCAGATCCTTTTGTTGAAAAACTTAACATAGCAATCCGTGGGTCAACATCAAATAATGTTGCTGTTCGGGCGCTTTCAATTGCTATTTCAGCTAAGTCATCACTCGTTGGCGCAATATTAATCGCACAATCTGCAAACACATACTTTTCTTCGTCACGTACCATGATGAAGACACCAGAAGTTTTACTGACTCCTTCTTTCGTTTTAATAATTTGTAGAGCAGGACGAACTGTATCGGAAGTTGAATGTGCAGCACCACTTACTAACCCATCCGCCTTATTTAAGTGGACCAACATCGTACCAAAATAATTTTCATCTCTTAACACATGTTGGGCGTCTTCTTTTGACACTCTTCCATTTCTTCTTTCTATAAATGCATCTACCAATTCATCAAAATGTTCATAGGTGTTCGGATCAGTGATGTCACAACTATCAATATCAACGTTTAGCCTTTTCGCTAATTCATTCACTTCATTTACTTTTCCTATTAACACTGGTGCAACTAATTCCTCTTTTGCTAATCTACTAGCAGCAGTTAAAATTCTTTCATCTGTCGCTTCTGGAAATACAATTTTTTTGCGTGTTTTTTCCCGTAAACTTTGCTTTAATCCTGTAAATAAATCACTCATCCGTAATTCCCCCAATAATAAATAATAAAGACTTGCTAAGAATAATAATGCATTACCTGAATAATTAGATAAATCTCATTATAACAACGATACACGATAATTCAAGAATTCTTTGTGACATTATTTTCAAATGTCGAATTTCCTGCTTGAATTGTGGTATAGTATGGTTGTCTACAATCTTGTGAATGGAGGAAAATAATGATGGTTGAAGCAGTTGAAACTTTTGACGGATGGTATAGTTTACATGATTTACGCTCCATTGATTGGACTGCCTGGAAGTATGCAAAAGAAGAGGAACGCCAAAATGCAATAGCTGAATTTACCGAGCTACTTTCAAAATGGGAAGCAGTGGAAGAAAACAAGCAAGGTAGTCATGCTTTTTACAAAGTTGTCGGCCAAAAAGCAGACTTTATTTTTATGTTTCTTAGACCAACGATGGAAGAATTGAATGAACTTGAAACTGAATTAAATAAATCAAAATTTGCAGAGTTTCTAATACCTGCACATTCATATGTTTCCGTTGTAGAAATCTCTAGATATCAACCAGAAAAGCCAGGAGAAGATTTAGAAAATACTCCTTATATTCAAGGGCGTCTATATCCTACCCTTCCAAAATGGGACTATATGTCGTTTTACCCAATGGATCGAAGACGTGAAGGAAATGATAATTGGTATACGCTTGAAAAAGATGTACGGGGAAAATTGTTATATGAACATAGTAAAACAGGTAGAAAATATGCAGGGAAAATACAACAAGTAATCACTGGTTCAATTGGATTTGACGACTGGGAGTGGGGCGTTACATTGTTTGCACACGATGTCATCCAGTTAAAGAAAATTGTCTATGAAATGCGCTTTGATGAAGTAAGTTCACGTTACGGTGAATTTGGTGAATTTTTTGTCGGTACAATTATGAACAAAGAAGAACTAGCTAACTATTTAGCAGTATAGATTAATTAAATAGAGAGTAGGACATAAGTGTTTCAGTCCTAGAAAAATCCGAACGATGATGCAAATCTTCAATAAAAATTTGCATTCGTTCGGACTTTTTATTTGCTGCTGTTAAATACGTGTTGCCAATTGTCCATGAATTGCGCAATATTCCCATGAACTGTGCATTCCTGTATGGAACTCTGCATTATTTCCATGAACTGTGTAGTAACTTCGATTAGTGAATGTCCCATCGCTTCGAAAATATGGTTTTAATCGTACAAGACATTTTTGTTTCCATTTTCCGATGGTTGTTTTTTGCTATCGATCATTTTAAATGCGTGAAAATGTCGGAAAAACATGCACATTTTCAACAATGATGTGTCATCGTAGAGGATATATGGCGGTTCTTTGCGATTATATGGCGCATCTTCGCAATTATATGGCGCATCCTCGCAATTATATGGCGCGTCTTCGCAATTATGTGGCGATTCTTCGCAGTTATATGGCGCATCTCGAATTATGTTATGTGCCACAAAATTCAATTATGTGCTGGAATCGTGAATTATGTTGGTCTTCCGCAACGGTGGACCAAGCAGTTATTGCACAGTTTAGTTCAACTACGTCTATACTTAAAACCCAACCACTTTAAAACTAGCCACCCTGTAACCGTTCTTCTTTTAGAGTAGAATCTTTTGTTATAGCCCGCCCTTTTTTAATGTGCTTTAAACTTACCATATGATTCATATAATGGATAATGCTCACATATATTTACATCAACACTAGAAGAAGAGGGTTGATAACTATGCACCATCAACGTGACAAATACAATCAAATTAGTATCGTTTCGCTTCTTCTTGCATTCCTTATTGGACTCTTTGCAATGATCAAGTCATATCAGCTAATTATTTTATTTTCTCTTTACCTACTTACATTAAGTATTGTGACGGAAGCACTACTATTAAATATGTCACTCCGAAAGACAGAAAGTATCAAACAACTTATCCGTGGTCTAATCTTATTTATTTTAATATCGTATTTATTCATCAAATTTGTCAGAGGCTCATAACAGTTTCATCATGGCATAGCCAAATAAAATCCATCCAATCAAAAACACGATCCCACCAAAAGGAGTAATCATCGCCAAAGAGCGAACCCCTGTTGTAGAGTATAAATATAAGCTGCCGGAAAATAAAATAATTCCTAATATAAACAACCACCCAGCCCATAATAGTGCACTAGACTGTAGTTTAAATAGGGCAACCCCTGTAATAAGTAAACTAACAGTATGAAACATTTGATAATGTACCGCTTTTTCCCATGTTTTCAATGCTTGATCAGAAATTTTTCCTTCTAAGCCATGTGCTCCAAATGCTCCTAGAGCGACAGCCAAAAAGCCATTTACTGCACCAATTACTAAAAATGCCTTCATTCTATTCTATCCTTTCTTCTCAAATTTTTTGTAAAAACAGTTATACCCTTCTTAGAAATCGAAAATAGACGATTGGTCATCTGGAATGTGTTTCGTGGCGGTCTGTCCCTCCGCACTTTTCTGTTCATTGTTTAGAGTAGTAACTTCATTTATTTTCGGTTGATGTTCCCCTTCATATTCATCTAAAATTAACTCGCTTAAAAGTTTTACCTTCGATATATGATTGATCACTTCTAAGTTATTATGCATGGAATTTTTGGCTGCTTGTAGTTCTTCCATCATTTTATTGATCACTGTATCTTTTGATATTGTCATAGTTTAAACCTCCACTTATCAGTATAGCATTATCGCTTTTACATTTGCATTATATACTTTCCAACGACGAATAAGTCTTATCTTTATAAGATAAGACTGGTGATCTACCTCTATTTATTTGGTTTCCATTTTTAACTCTTCTTCCTTCTTATGCTTCTCATAAACCCACTTCAAAAAATCAATTTCTTGTTGTTTCAGTTCCCTGTCGAGTTTCTTCTTTGTCATTTCATACATTTCTATCCATCCGACCACACGACAGACCCCTTTCCACAAAACACCAATTTTCATTTATTATACAATTGACTATCTAATTTATCAATATGTTTTCTGGATAGATGATAAAAAAATGTGCTCTAAATGGGGCACCTTCATAAAAGAAGAACGTTTTTTTCATTTTTGAGACACATGTCCTTTATCTCTGAATAGCTATTGTCTTATAATGAGATAACTACGTAGGGAGATGTAAATGCATGATAAAACTTTTTAGATGACGAATTACGTACCTCATATATAGATCAATATAACCTTGCTTCCATATTTCCAATTTCAAACCTGGATATGTCGCTATATGCGTTCAAATCAAAAAAAATTTTATGCATGGAGGGAGAGCAATTAAAAAACATTTTTTACTTGTGAAAGGAAAAGTAAAAAACTATAAATCTCTCCTAGATGGAAAACAACTCATTGTCGCATTTAATTCTCACAATTTTCGATATTCAGATGAGGAAGAATGCTAACTGCTTAACATGTGCAGTTACTTGGGGAAGCCACTCCAAAGAAAAGCTTCAAAGTGAAAATCCAACATATCTTATTGATGATGTACAAGCTCTTCTAAAAATATAACCGTAATGGTAGTTTGGTGAGATAAAATAATATGGAAGAACAATACTATTTTAATCAGTATTGTTCTATTGCTATATTCATCAACCGCTTAGGCAGTATGATTATTTTTTTACTGTAACGACTACTTAATAAACAATTTTCTCTCTACATCAGCAAGTACTTCACAACCGTTTTCAGTGACACGGAATGTTTCACTAATTTCAATTCCGTAAGTATCCATCCATATTCCTGGAATCATATGGAAAACCATATTCGGTTGTAAGATTGTCGTATCCCCAGGCCTTAAGCTTGCAGTATGCTCACCCCAATCAGGTGGGTAGTTTAACCCTGTTGAGTAGCCGATACGTGATTCTTTTTCAAATCCTCTTTTTTCAATCGATTTTCGCCATGCAAGTTCTACCTGTTCACAAGTTGTACCAGGCTTAATAACATCTAGTGCTGCTTCAATTCCTTCAATTGCTGCATCTGCTAATTCTTCCATTTCAGGTGTCGGCTGTCCAATAACCAATGTTCGTGCTAATGGTGAATGGTAACGTTTATGACAACCAGCCAATTCTAAAATAACAGGATCTCCTTCTTTGTACTTTTCATCTGTCCACGTTAAATGACAAGCAGATGTTTTTTCTCCGGAAGGTAGTAATGGAACAATGGAAGTATAATCGCCACCAAATTCATCTGTTCCTGAGATTTGTTTATGAAATATATCAGCCACTACATCACATTCACGGACTCCTGCATTTATTTTTTCAATTCCTTTATACATTGTTTGTGTCACGATAGTTGCTGCCTTTTTAATTAGGTCAATTTCACCATCTGACTTCACAATTCGAATCCAATTAACTAGACTTGTTCCATCGACAAATTTCGCATTAGGTAACTTTTTCGTTAATTGAATGTAGTTTTTTGCCGTAAAGTAATATGCGTCATATTCAGCAGCTATCGTTTTATTTGCTTGCCCTTTTTCTTCTATTATATTCGCTACAAAGTCCATCGGGTGTCTTTCTGTTGATTGGACATAATTATCTGGGTATGGAATAATACTCTCTTGTTTTAACCATGTCGTTATTTCAGCGGCACTTGCATCAATTCCACGACCAACCCATATTGGCTCTTCTTCATCAGCGATGACAATTAATAATTGGTGAACATAAAATGACCATGCATCAAAGCCTGTTAAGTAATTCATGTTCGCTGGATCTGTTACTAATAAAACATCAATTCCTTGTTTTTCCATACTTTCTTTCGTTTTCGTAAGTCTATTTTTGTATTCGGATACAGAAAAAATTAACATAATTTTCCTCCCTTTCTTTTAGAAAACTTAGCTTTCGCTAAAGAAAACACACCGATTGGCGAGCTGACAGGCGATGACAAAGGTGATGTTGCTCTTATGTAAGTAAACTAGCGGATAGCTAGTTTATGACGAAATAAAACACGCCAATTGGCAATCCATTGTAGTAATGACAGAGGCGATATTGCGCTTATGTAACTAAGTGGTTACCTTATTTACCAAGTAGCTAACAGCGAGAACTAAAGTCGTATTTAGGACGCACAATGTTTATAGCGACGAGTAATCGCAATCCTAAAGGCTTTTTCGGTAGGGCGATACTTATTACCAATCCCGGGATATCGTGCTTTTAACCAATGAGTAATAAGCTTTTCTACTCTGCTAAAAATGATCACATATCCATTATTTAACCCATGAAAAAAAGGAGTCCATTTCAAAAAAGATTGAACAATATGAAGTTAGACTCCCCATGAGTAGTGTAAAATTAAATCCGTCTCTATTTATTTTTTGAGCGTGCTTTTATTCACCTAATTCTGCTTCTGCCTCTTCAATTTCTTTTTCAAGCGTTTCTATAATTTCTTTTGCTGCATCGCTTTCTTTCTTGTACTCTTCACGTGCATCCAATGATAATTCTTTAAATGCTTGTCTTTGTTCAGACGTTAGTTCAACAATCTCAATGTCTTCCGTTTTAATACCTTCTAACGCTTTTTCGGCTTCTTCATCCTGCATGTCAAATGACCAGTCATTTACTTCTTGAACTACTTCTCGAATGAGGTCTTGATTTTCTTGTGACAATCCTTCAAAGAAGTCTTGGTTTGCCGCAGTTACAGTCGTATAAATATGATGTTTGGAATCCATTAAGTAGTCTTGAACTTCATGGAAATTACTGCTATACACATAAAACAGTGGGTTTTCTTGCCCGTCAATTCCTTTTGTTTGTAGCATCGTGTAAATTTCTCCAGAATCTGTTGGAGTCGGGTTAGCTCCCATAAGTTCATATGACTTAATAATTAAACTTGTCGGCATCGTTCTCATTTTTACACCTTTCATATCATCAGGTGTTGTAATTTCTTTATTCGCTGTCCACCACATAAATCCTTCTAACCAGAATTTAAATGGTGTAATTCCTTTTTCTTCATACTTTTCAGCTAATGGTCCATATAATGCTTCACTTTCGTTGAGCACTTTTTTATTCACTTCTAAGTTATCAGAGAATAAAAATGGAATAGCCATAATTTGTGATTCTGGGATCACATCTCCCGAAAACCCTGGTGATGTAATGGCAATTTCAATTGCCCCAGTTTGAAGTGACTGTAGAACGTCCATATTACTTCCAAGTTGCCCAGCAGTATAAACATCTACTGTTATGTTTCCATCAGATTTTTCTTCAATTAATTCTTTAAATTTATTTGCATATAAATCTTGTACATCTCCCTGACCTTCTTCATGTGCAAACTTTAAATTAATTTGTTCACCACTTGCTGCTGCATCATCATTTCCACTATCGGTTTCTGCATCTGTATCAGCACCATTGCCAGCATCATCACTATCACCACCACAAGCGATTAAAGCGATTGATAATACAAACATTAACATGAATACATATAGTCCTTTTTTGTTAAACAATACATTTCCTCCTTATATTTTTCTAAAGTTTACGTAAGACCCCCAATTTTAAAGGAAATTAAACACCCCCTATAAAAGGTTTAACGAAGCTATCATTATTAACCACCTTTAGAAGAACCAAAAATATCTTGATATACCATAATTATTTCTGGATAAATAATTAACAGTAAATTAATTGCTAAAAAAATGATTATATATGGGGCAATTCCCCTTACCACTTCTAAATAAGGCTTTTTAAATATCGCACACGCGGTAAAAATATTAACACCGAATGGTGGTGTTACAGTTCCAAGTGTTGCTTGCATCGTTATTAAAATCCCAATAGCAACAGGATGTATATCCGCTGCCATTGCAATAGGGAAGAAAATTGGTGTTAAAATAGCTATTGCAACTAATGAGTCTACAAACATACAGGATATTAAAAAGAATAAAGACATAATCAACAAAATTTGAAGTTGAGTAGGGTCATTCCCTAAAAAAGTCTCTGTTAGCATTTGTGGAATCCGCAAATAAGAGATAATCCAAGAAAATGCTCCACCTGCTGCCAGTAAAATAAACACAATACTCGTTACTACCCCTGTTGATACTGCAATTCGATAAATATCTTTAATTTTTATCGATCTGTAAATAACTAATTCTAACAACATTGCATACAATACCGAAAATGCCGCAGCCTCAGTTGGACTGAACATTCCTGTATAAATACCACCAAGAATTAGGACTGGGAATCCAAAAGTCAAGAGAGCTTTTCTAAATGAATACCAACGCTGTCCCCAAGTTGCCTTTGGCTCAACTGGAATATCTTTCTTTATTGCAATAAAGAATTCCCATAAAGCAAATCCTACAAAAACCATTAACCCGGGAATAATTCCAGCAATAAATAAATCCCCTACTGACGTTCCTGTCAACATACCGTAATAAATCATCACAATACTTGGAGGTATCAAAATTGCAATACCAGCAGAGTTAATAATTAGTCCAATAATATGAGAATCTTTATATCCATATTCTAATGCCCTGTTTCTCATCGGGCGTCCAATCGCAGCAATGGTTGCTTGCGCTGATCCTGAAACTGATCCAAACATCGTACTTGTTGCGGCGGCAACAATACCTGTTCCTCCACGAATATGTCCAAATAAATCTTTGACAAAATCTAGTAACCTATTTGCTGTTCGTCCCTCTACGATAATATCAGCAGCAAAAATGAACATTGGAATTGCTAATAAGACATAAGATTCAACACTACTCGATAATTGTTGGACAAATATAACAAAGCTAACATCCGGTGCAAAAACGATCATCATTAAAAGTGCTGAAACTAGTAATACGATCATGATTGGGAAGTTAAGAAATAACATTACGAACAACAAAGCAATAATTAACCATAACATGTCTATATATCCCCTCCACTCTTTAAAATTAATACGTTATTTTTCCTCGACTTTAGTTAGTAACCGATCAAAGAAATCGACGATATATCGAACAGTCGCTAAAAAGAAACCGATTGGAATAACCATCATGGTTAAATATAATGGTATACGTAAAATGGTTGATACTTGATTCAATATATACAAATGGATAACGTATTCGATTGCTAAATACGTACAAAATGCTAAGACAAGAGCGGAAAGTAAGTTGATAAAAATGGATAAGACACGTTGCATTTTTAATGACATCATATCGTAAAAGCCAGACATTTCAATATGCATCTTTTTCCTAGCTGCATATCCAAGCCCCATAAAGGTTAAAACAATAATACCAACCTTTCCAATTTCCTCTGTAAAGGGCCAACTTTTATTAAAAAAATAACGACTGATCGCATTTCCAACTAACATTAAACTCATTAAAATAGTCGTTATGCTTAGTATGCCTTTCTCTACCTTTTCCCACAGTAAGTCAATTTTCTGCAAAATTTTCATCTCAGACACCCCCCTTAAAATTGCGTCAAATCCTGTTAAACGCTTTCAAATCAACATAATTCATTGAAACGACATTTCACTTATTGATAAGAAATACGTAACAATGTCTAATTCTTTATCTATAAAATAATTCACCGAAACCTTTTATTTGTGTTCCCACACCACTTAATCTTAATGAATGCCAAAAAGTAGCCTGATTTGAGGTAATCACGGGTTTTTGTAAATCCTCTTCTAGTTCTTGAATCATATGGACAGCTTGTAATCCTGTACAAGAAATAAACAATGCGTCTGCATCATCTGTGTTTGCATTAATGGCCATGCGATAGATCGTATTACTATCTAGATTAGAAATTTCATAGTCATTCATGATCCCTAGTCCAGTTATATTCGTAACGGTTAGACCACTTTCTGTAAAATAACGATGTGCTAACTTATTTACTTCCTCGGAATATGGAGTTGCAATGGCGATATGTTTAACTTGTAAAGCTTTGGTCGCCTCCATAACCGCTGTCGTCGTTGTAGTACACGGAATATTAGCAATATTCTCCATTCGATTAATCATTTGACGATCATATTTTACGCCATTTACAAAACTACCACTTGTACAACCGAAAGCAATGACGTTTAAAGGTGCCTGAGCTAGTAATCTTGTTGCTCGAATGGCATCTTCTTCTAAACTAGACAGATCATCGATAGAAAAATGCTCTGGTTGATCTGACAACGCAATTCTTGTAGTATGAGTCGTTACTCCTTTTGGTGCCATATGGTAGAATTCAACTTCCATGGAGTAAGCTGAAGCGATATAAATTAAACCAATTTTTGCTCTCCAACCGTATGGTAAATCCCCCAATCATACCCTCTCCTTTCCTCTTGATGTTTTGTTTTTTAATGCATGTACGTTTTTTACTTTGGAAGTAGGGAATGATTACATTTCACTATTGAATAACTTTAATTATAGAAATCGTATTATTGTAAATCAATGTTTAATTTGTAAGAATATATTATCTCTATATCAGACAATTTGTTTAATAGCTTTTATTATGAATGCTTTTGTAGCACTTATGCTGTAAAAAAGTTTATACTTTCTTATTTGCATAGAAAGGCGAAGTGTCATTTTTACGAGACTTTTTAAACAACCTCTATTATGTGTAAAAAAAACAGGGGAGTAGTGTGTTACTCCACCTGTATTTTATTCATTATAATACTGCCTGAATAGACTCATTCACAATAGTAATCATTTCATCCATCTGTTCTTTATTAATGATGAACGGCGGAGCGAATGCTAAAGTGTCTTGACCATCATATACGACTGCACGGCAGATTAATCCTCTTTTTAAAGCTTCAGCAACAATTTTTGGTGTTACGGGCTCAACATCTGCTGATTCTCTTTCCAGACTAATTGCACCTAAAAGGCCAATACCTCTAACATCAATTACTTGTTTATTCTGTTCTTTAATCCACTCAAAACCTTCTAACATATGTTTGCCCATTGTACGAACATTTTCAATTAGATTTTCATTCTCAATAATTTCTAGGTTTTTAAGTGCTACTGCTGCTGCAGTCGGATGGCCACTATATGTGTATCCGTGCCAAAAGTTACCTTCTGTTTTTTCATAAATTTCTTTATGCAATTTTTCAGAAATAACCATACCTCCAAGTGGCGCATAACCACTTGTGACACCTTTTGCCATCGTAATAATATCTGGTACGATTCCGAAATTCTCCATACCGAAGTTTGTTCCAGTACGACCAAATCCACAAATTACTTCATCTGATATGATTAAAATATCATTTTCATCACAAATTTTTCGTATTTCTTTAAAATAACTGTCTTCAGGTAAATTCACTCCACCTGAACCTTGAACTGGTTCTGAAATAAAGGCTGCAATTGTATCTGCACCTTCTTTTTCAATCATTTCTTTCAATGATTCTATCGTACTATCAACATAGTAAAAGTCTGGTGCAATTGATGTTGTGAATGTATGGAATTCAGGAATACCCGTTGCACTCGTGGCTCCCATTGCTACCCCATGATACGATTTTTTACGAGAAATGATTTTTTTCTTTTCAGGCTTCCCATTTATTTTCCAATAATGACGCACTGTTTTAAATGCCGTATCATTCGCTTCCGATCCACCTGATGTAAAGAATGTTACATTCAAATCACCTGGCGTCCATTTAGCAACTTCAGCTGCAAGTCTAATGATTGGTTCATGGCTCCAATTACTAAATGCTGAAGTAAAGGCTAATTTACCCATTTGCTCTTTTGCTACTTCACCAAGTTCTTCTCTTCCATGCCCAATGTTAACATTCCATAATGAAGATAAACTATCAATTAATGTTCTACCTTCTACATCTTTTAGATAGATTCCGTCCCCTTCTGTAAAAATAAAAGCAGGACCTTCTTCTTGTAGTTGTTTCATGTTTGACGTCGGATGGATAAAATGCTTTTTATCCAATTCCACTAATTCATTTTTTAATTTTTCATTTGTAACTACTGAAGCCATATTATTTCCTCCTAAGTGTCATTTGATCAAAATTACCCACTTATTTGTACAATGAACGAAGGAATTCTGTAAGAAAATGAACCATTTTTACCCTACTCGCATTTATACTTGGTTATTGTACATGGTATAATTTTAGATTTCAAATGATATAAATATTGTTTTTTTGTAAATTCCCTCGCTATTTCACTCGTCATGCCGATTAGAGGTGTTCAAAAATACCGGTAAAAAGGATCGAAAAGTTCAAGGCGGCGTCGCTTTGAGGAACGGATTTTCACAGGATGTGATGACTTCCGTGTTGCCCACAGGACGTGGGCGAATGTAACGGAAGATCCTCTGAAGCTTTTCCATACGTGAGTACCTAAAAAAGCAAGCCAACGCAGAAATTCGATGCGTCATTTTTGTTGGGGTTTTTGAACATCCCACTTTTGAGCAATTTATAATTTAAATTGAATTACTTTTGGTTCGGTCATTTCTTGAATCGTATATTTTACTCCTTCACGCCCAAGTCCAGATCCTTTTACACCACCGAAAGGCATTCCATCAATTCGATAATCACTACTATCATTGATCATTAAACCACCTACTTCTAATCGCTTGATTGCTTCAAAGGCTAGTTTAATATCTTTTGTGAAAATTCCGGCCTGTAAGCCATAGTTTACGTCATTAGCTTTTTCAATTGCTTCGTCAAGATCCTTCACTTGGAACAATAACACGACAGGTCCAAATATTTCTTCTTTCGCAATTTTTGCATCAGTCGAAACATTTGTTAAAACCGTAGGGGAATAAAAAGCCCCATCTCTTTTTCCGCCAGTTAATAAAGTTGCCCCTTCATCTAGTGCTTCATTTACCCACTCTTCTACACGGATTGCTTCCTTCTCACTAATAAGTGGCCCCATATTGGTCGCTTCATCCTTTTTATCCCCTACTTTATACGTATTTGTTTTGGTGATAAATTTTTGGACAAATTCATCAAAGTTAGACTCTGTAACAAAAATTCGTTGTACACCTAAACAATTTTGCCCAACTGCCCAAAATGCACCTGATACACAACTGCTAACTGTATCCTCTATATTAGCATCGTCTAAAACGATTACCGGTGAATTAGAGCCTAATTCCATGCTTAACTTTTTCAGGCCTGCTTTTTTAGCAATTTGTTCTCCTGTTTCAAGTCCACCTGTAAACGAAACCATACGAATGGAAGGGTGTGAAATTAATATGTCGCCTATTTCACTTCCACTACCGGTAATGACGGATAATACTTTTTCAGGTAATCCCGCAGCATCAAATGCCTCCGCTAAAAGGATCGCACTTATTGGCGTAAGTGTTGCTGGTTTAACGATGATCGCATTACCTGATGCAACTGCTGGGCCAATTTTATGAGCCACTAAATTTAATGGGTCATTAAACGGTGTAATAGCAGCAATGATCCCAATTGGAAATTTATAATAATATCCAACACGATTTTCATGTCCTGGCATTTGATCAAAAGGGATAGTCTCCCCGTTGATTCGTCTTGCCTCTTCTGCGGAAATACGTAGTGTATCCACACATCTTGACACTTCTGCCCTTGCTTCTGTAATTGTTTTACTTCCTTCACTTGCAATTGTTTCAGCATATAGTTCACTATGTTCAAGTACATAGTCTGCTGCTTTATTCAAAATAGAAAGTCGTTCATGTACAGGCATTTGTGCGGCAATTTTTGCACCCTCTTCAGCTGCCTCTATAGCATGTAACATATCCTCTTTTGTCGCTTTTGGTACTGTTGAAAAAATTGTATTATCTTGAGGGTCATAGACATTAATCGTCTCTTCTTTCTCGATCCACCTACCACCAATTAACATCCTTTTTCCCTTGATCTTAGTCATCATACTTTCACGCACCTCTCTGAATAGAATTCCTTTTTAAAGGATGATGTGATTCTTCACGTTTTAAAAAACGATTCACCGCTGCTACGAATATTGCTGTTCCAATCGGCAAACAATTTTCATCAATGTCAAAAATTGGTGTGTGAAGATCACGGTCTAATCCATCTTCAAGTGAACAGCCTAGGAAAAACATGGATCCCGGAATCTCTTCAGTCATATACCCGAAATCTTCACCACCCATTCCAAACGGCTCCCAATGAATATGCATATCTGGATAAATTTCACTTATCGCTTGTTCAATAACCATATTCACTTCCATATGATTATTTAATGCAGGTTCACCTTTTTCTAGTTCAAACTCATAGGAACCTCCGAACGTTTCCACCAGTTTAAAAACTTGCTCTACTTCTTCTGCCAACTTTTCTCGAGCTTCTGGGGAGTAGGAGCGTAATGTTCCCTCTACTTTCACTTCAGCTGGAATCACATTACTAACAGCACCTGCTTCTATTTTTCCAATACTGGCGGCAACGATGTCTAATGGGGATATTCTTCGTCCGACAGTTCCGTAAAATGTTTGTAAAACTGCCCCTAACATCCATAATGGATCCGTCGCTAAATGGGGATATCCACCGTGACCACCTGTTCCTTTAATCGTTGCCTCAAATACATCTACATTCGCCATACTAAAACCAGTATTCATTTGCACAACCCCGACTGGATGCCAAGGACAAACATGTAAAGCGATAACCGATTCAACATCTTGTAATACTCCATCGCGGATCATATACGGAGCACCAGAAAGTCCATGTTCATCTGTACTTTCTTCTGCAGGTTGGAAAATAAACTTCACAGTCCCTGTTAATTGCCCTTTATTAAATTGTTCCGATAGTAAATGGACAGCACCAAGTAACATTGCGGTATGTGCATCGTGACCGCAAGCGTGCATAACCCCTTCATGCTTTGAAACGAAAGAGTGATCATTTTCTTCTTTGATTGGTAATGCGTCCATATCCGCTCGGACAGCTATTGTAGGCCCATGACCAGAAGTAAGTGTTGCAACTACACCATGCCCACCAACATTCGTTTCAATTTTAATATTGTCGATCTTTTTAAGTTCGTTTACGACAAATTTTGCTGTTTCAACTTCCTCAAAACTAAGCTCGGGATGTTCATGTAAATAACGACGCCAAAACTTTAATTGGTCAAATAAGGATTCAGCTCCTTTTACTATTTTCACATCACATCAACTCACTTTTCTTCTGTTAATTTTTTATAGGCATAAAGTGCAATTCTAGTATCTTGTGCACCTGTGCCGGTTAGATCAGCTACTGTAATATCATCAACTTTTTTTCTCGCCATTTCTTTTTGCGAGGTGATCTCACCTAACTCCACAATGCCGTCCGTTTTTTCAACTATGTTTTGTTCTAAAGCCGAACGCAATTCCCCGAGTACTTCACATTGAGAAATAACATCACATACGTACAGGTTAGCCTTTCGTAAAATTTCCGGGTCCAGTTCTTGCTTATGTTCTGCATCTGAACCCATTGCTGTAATATGTGTTCCAGGTTGAACCCATTCACTTTGTATGACCGGTTCGGTTGCAGGAGTAGTTGTAATGACGATATCACTATTTTTAACTACACTTTCTGCATTTTCTTTTATCGTTACTTTTACTTGTAGTTTTTCTTCCATTTCATGTTTAAATTCAAGAAGTCGTTTTTTAGTTCGGCCACAAACATTAATTTCCTTAAAATGACGAACTTCCCTTAAAGCCATTAATTGATAACGAGCTTGGGCTCCTGCCCCGATTACACCAACTGTATGAACTTTTTCTTTTGCCATATATTTAGCTGCAACAGCGCCTGCTGCAGCAGTACGTATATCAGTTAAATAACCATTGTCGTATAAGAGTGCTTCTGGCTGTCCGTTTAAAGCATTGATTAAAAACATTAATCCGCCTGTACTTGGCAAACCAAGTTTGTAATTATTAAAAAACCCTGATGAAACTTTTAAAGCGAACATCTCATGTCCAGGAATATACGCAGTCTTCACATCGACTTCTCCATTATTTTCTGGAATATCCACACGCATAATTGGTGGCATTTGAACATTTTTAGACTGTAAATCGGTGAAAGCCCCTTCAACCTCTTGAATGACTTCATCGTTTATTTGTACATATTTCCTAATTTCCTCTTCTGTGAAAATTAACATCGACATGCCCCCTTAACCACTTATAAAACAATTTCAGCTTGAAAATATCGTACCTCTATTATAAGATTCATTCCTTATTGGAAACAATTGCTACAATGTATGAACTTTTCATGACAGTTTATATACAAATTGTATGAAATTGTTCATTTTGTATTTTTAGTCCGTCTATTTCTCTGTTTAACTGTTCGTAGAATGAAAAAACCCCTAGCAATTTTTTCGCTAAGAGTCCATGTGATAATGAAAATTTTCTGTTGTTTTTAAAGCACCTGTTAACCATACTTTAATACTAATATTTAATAAGAAAACATCGTCTGGGTTATCAAGTGATAAATTGGTTAAACTTTCTATTTTCCTTAAACGATATAATAATGATTGGCGGTGTAAATTTAAAATTCGTGCTGCCTGACTAACATTGCCGTTTTGATTATCGTAAGCGATAAATGTGTCGATTAAATCCATTTCTCGTTTTTGTTCGTATTCAATGAGTGGAGCAATGGTCGCTAAGGTTATATCACGAACTTCATGATTGTTCGCTAGATGGAGAAGCAAGCGATTTAATTGGGTGTCTTCAAAACTAATTCGTTGTCCAGGTCCTTTTTGTTTTCTACCCATATCAAGTGCTGAACTAGCCTTTTTATAGCTTTCATGAAATTGCATGATTCCGTCCAAATGCATACCGATTCCCCACGAAAAAAGTACTCCTGGTATGAGCGCGTTTAATCGTTTATCTACCAAATCTAAAAAGTGATGAACGGTACTATGTTCCTCATTTTTGGATTCTAAATAAATAATGAGTCGATCATCATCAAATGTAAATGCAACTGTTTTATTTACTACCGAAGCTGCATATCGTACTTCTTCTTCAATATAGTAAATAATATTTTTAAAGCCAAAGTCTTGCCCACCGTATTGCCCTTCTGAAAAACTATCGAAATTTTCTGAATACCCAACCATACATATATACGGTACGTTCAGATTATAGCCGAAAAGTTTCGCTCGTGACTGAATGTTATCATCAAAAATCATTTGTGGCGTTTTTGCTAATCCCCAAATAAATTCATTTCGAAGGCGAATCTCCGTTTTTACAATTGCATCCTCACGAGAAATCCATAAAGCTGTTGCAGCGGACAAGCTTTCCATTACTTGAAGGGCATTATTTGTTAGCAAATTTTTATTTTTCATTAAAATAATAAAATACCCTTGTGCTAAATTTCTAGATCCAGATGTAATTTCTTTTTTAAGTAAATACCCATCTTCATAGGCAACCTTTTGAATATGTCTGAAAGATGATTCATCCATATTGATCTCATCATCTGTCTCAAAACTATACCAGAGGTCAATCATTTTTTCCGGATCTGCTCCTGATGATTTTGCCCGCCCTTTGCTATCAGCAAATACAATGGCACAATCTAATTCACGTTCGACAAATTTAATAATTTCCGATAGGTCTTTTCCGTGAATAACGAAATCTATGAGCATCTTCTGTGTTTGTCGAGCCTTTTCTGAAAAGCTTTCTTGCCTTCTATTTATTTCTTTCATCGTTTCTCTTTGAATATCTGCAAATCTTAATTCCCAAGGTAATTCGATGAGGACGAATCTTTTTTCCTCTGCAAAATCAATAATGGTATCTGGAATATCAAATATATAACGTCCAATGGCGATTCCTAGAGCCGAGGCCCCAGACTCATAAACATCTTTAACAAATTGAAACAATAATTCAGGTTCATTTTCACAACCCATTCCAGTCGTAAGGACAAATTCTTGTTTTCTAACAAAGTTTTCTACGGGACCTTCGATTGCCGACATCCATTCTACATCACGCTTATCTAATATTTCGATTCCAGTTCTTACTTTTGCCGTATTGAAAATAGGGAGATTCACAATTTCCTGTACAGTTATAGGCATTTCTTCACTCTCCATTTCATGTGATAACAAAAGCTAGATGATTTTTTTCATTACGGATGGATCAACATTATTTCCAGTAATTATTGTGGCAACTTCTTTACCAGCTTCTTTTATTTTACCACTTACTATAGCCCCAACACCAGTTGCAGCAGCCCCTTCTACGATAAAGCGGTGTTCATGAAGCATAAAAGCCATCCCTTTAGCAATCTCTTCTTCAGAAAGTAACACAAATTCATCGATTAAATGTTGTACCATTGGAAATGTGTATTGATTATCTAACCCTATTCCACCAAGTAAACTATCTGCTAACGTATCTTGCTCTTTTAGCGAAACAGGCTTGTTTGCGCGAACACTTTCAAACATAACTGGACTTCTTTCCATGGAAACACCGATCAGTTTTATCTTCGGGTTATTCTTTTTTAACACGAAAGCAATACCCGCAAATAATCCTCCCCCAGATACAGGAATGATCGCCGTATCTATATGCGGAAGATGATGAAGTAGTTCTAATCCTATTGTTCCTTGACCAGCTATAACGAATGGATCATCAAAAGGTTTAATGACAGTCAATCCATGTTCCTTTTCTAACTTATAACTATACTGTTCAGCCTCATCTTGACTATCTCCAACCTTGATCACTTCCGCTCCTAATTGTTGTAATTTATCTACTTTTGCTTGCGGTACACGATTGGAAATACAAATAAGCGCTTTCACTCCTAATGTGTTTGCAACATAAGCTACTGCTAGACCATGATTGCCAGTCGAAAAGGTCGTCACCCCTTTTGCTCTTTCTTCCATTGTTAAAGAGAGCAGCTTGTTTGCTGCTCCCCTTATTTTAAATGCACCTATTTCATGCATATTTTCTAACTTTAAATGAACGGAGGCACCTAACAGTTCTCCTAACTTTGGACTTGAAATAAGTGGTGTCTCGGAAACGATATTACTTATGCGCTTTCTCGCTTGCCATACAGATGGCATTGTTACATCTTTTTCAAAACGTTGATTCCCCATACCTCTACCACCTTTTAATATTATTTATTTGTTGGTATTGGTTCCCCTGCAATTCCTGGCCGAGTCATTTCAAATGGATCTAGTATTTGGTCGATCGCCACTTCTGATAAAATATTATCTCTTAATACGATGTCCCGTACGGATACTCCTGTTTCTAACGCTTCTTTTGCTACTTTGGTTGCAATTTTATAGCCGACATGTGGATTTAATGCAGTAATGACACCAATACTTTGATCAACATATGCTTTACATACTTCTATATTCGCTTCGATTCCTTCAATACAATACTTTCTAAATGCATCAAGTACCTGATTCATCATCCGTAATGACTGATGGAGATTAAAGATAAGGACTGGCTCCATTACATTTAGTTCAAACTGACCAGCTTCAGATGCCATAGAAATTGTTTGATCATTCCCCACTACTTGAAAAGCTACTTGGTTCACAACTTCACATATGACAGGATTTATTTTACCTGGCATAATGGATGAACCTGGCTGACGGGCTGGAATATTAATTTCAGCAAATCCTGCTCTAGGTCCGGAAGACATCAATCGTAAATCATTGGCGATTTTCGACATATTGATCATACAAATTTTTAATGCAGAAGACACTTCTGTATACGCATCTGTATTCTGGGTTGCATCAACTAGATCTTCGGCATTTTTAAAAGGAACTCCTGTCAGTTCTCTTAAAATTTCTACAGACCTTCTCATATAACTTGGGTCTGCATTAAGTCCCGTTCCAACTGCAGTTGCTCCCAAGTTTACTTCTAGAAGTCCTTCATGGAGTTTACTAATTCTTTTTAAATCGCGTGATAAGACTCGTCCATAAGCTTGGAACTCTTGTCCTAAGCGAATTGGTACGGCATCTTGTAAATGCGTGCGACCCATTTTAATTACATGGTCAAATTCTTTTCCTTTATCAAAAAAAGTAGCCGAAAGTCGTTTAAGTGTTTCTTCTAATCGCTCAATAAATTGTAATGTAGCAATATGGATAGCAGTCGGAAAAGCATCATTCGTTGATTGAGCCATATTTACGTGAATATTTGGATGGATCACATCATACTCGCCTTTTTCTCTTCCGATCAATTCAAGTGCACGATTGGCAATGACTTCATTTGCGTTCATATTAACAGACGTTCCCGCACCACCTTGAATTGGGTCGACGATAAATTGATCATGCAAATTCCCGGAAATCACTTCATCTGCCGCACTAACGATAGCATTTCCAATCGTGTGGTCTAGGCTTCCAACTTCCATATTCGCAAGTGCTGCCGCTTTTTTCACTAAAGAAATTGCCACGATCAACTCTGGTTCAATGGTGTATCCTGTAATATTAAAATTTTCACGTGCTCTCACTGTTTGAATCCCGTAATAAGCGGAAGCAGGAACCTCCTTTTGTCCTAATAGATCTTCCTCAACACGATTTTGATTTACTACCATCTGCAATCATTTCCTCCTGATTTGGCGCTAATAATAAGCATCTCATTATATTTTATAGACTACCGCAATTTGATTTTATTATCTAAAGCGGGCAGTTTTTCTTATATCCATCTCGATTATATATTCTTTTTATTTAGTTTTCAATCCGATTTTAGAAAACTTTGACGTTTTCGTCTAAGGTTGTAGGGACAGTAATCTATTGAATCACTTCTTCAAGAACCTTTGCATTGTTATTTTCTTCGTCTTTTGCTCCAAATAATAATGTAATATCTTTATCTGTTTCCTTTATTATTTCTTTCAACTTGATAAAAGCTTCTTGTTGATCACCTTGTTTTAATTCTTCTTTATATTTCTCTTTAAATTGTGCAAATTTTTTACCCTCATGATTAAACCACTTTCTTAATTCATTTGAAGGACCAAGTTCTTTTAACCAATAATCTAACTGTGCCTCTTCTTTTGATACACCCCTTGGCCATAATCGATCCACTAAAATCCTTATTCCGCCATCTTCTTTCATTTTATCATATATTCGCCTTGTCTTAATTTTGGTCATTCCGATCCTCCTCTTATTATTTTTCCTCTCCTTTATTCTTATTCCCTAAATCAGATAAAAACCAACCGGCAATTGCGATAATAAGTAAGCCGAGATAAAATGTCATTTTCCAACCGGTTGAATGGACAAATTGTTCTGAAATAATATTAACTTCCTCATGCCCTAAGACGAGAACGGCAAGTTTTATTCCTACCCAACCAACAATAACAAATGCCGCTACTTCAAGGCCTGGGCGTCGATTTAATAAATCCACAAACATGTTTGCAGCAAAGCGCATGATAATAACACCGATCATTCCACCTGCAAAAATAACGAGAAATTGTCCGCCATCGAGACTCCCAATAGTGAAAATTCCCGATGGTGGGAGAGCGACAGCTAATGCAACTGCAGCCAGAATCGAATCTACTGCAAATGCAAGATCTGCAACTTCTACTTTTGCTACAGTCATCCAGAAACCACTCCCTGATTTCTTTGTTTTTTTCACATTATCTTTATTCATTGCTTTATCAGCCAAGTGTTTTATCGATATATATAGTAAATAAGCCGCTCCAATTGCCTGCACTTGCCAGACATCGACAAGAAAAGAAATAATAAATAAGGAACCAAATCGAAGAATAAATGCACCTGCTAAACCATAAAACAACGCTCTCTTTCTTTGTTTTTCTGGTAAATGTTTTACCATAATTGCCAGTACGAGTGCATTGTCAGCAGCTAATAACCCTTCCAAACCAATTAAAATAACTAACACCCATAAATATTCCACTAATAATTGTATGTCCACTGACATGTCTCCCTTATGTAAATTTGGAAAATCAAAAAACCTTTACCTTATTATGCTTGAAAGCAAAATGATTATCATTTCGCTAACAAACAAATAATGGTAAAGGTCTTGCTAACAACTTAGTTGCCAGTTAAGCCGGAGATTTCTCTCGGAATGACGACATTAACTGTACAGCTACTCCCCTTTATTTAATTACCTATTTTTTTAAGTTAAATGTAACGGTTGTACAATTATTTCTTGTAACGATTTTTCTAATGTGGATAATCGCTCATCTACTTCTTTCTCTGTTTTACCATAAGCACCGTAATACCATTTAACTTTCGGTTCTGTTCCTGAAGGACGTAAACATATCCAACATTGATCTTCTAATATATATTTTACCACATTTTCCTTAGGCAAATAAACTTTTTCCATTTTATTTTGACCATTTTTATATATTCTCGTGCTTTGTAAATAATCTTCCACATAAATTGTCTTCATATTACCATATGCCTGTTGCTCGTTGTGACGAAAATCATTGACGATCGAGGCAATTTTTTCTTGTCCCTCTAGCCCGTTCAATGTTAATGCATCCAATCCTTCTTTAAAATAACCATGCTTTTTATATAACTTTTCTAATGCATCAACTAAAGTCATGCCTTTGTTTTTCCAAAACTCAGCCATTTCACATGCCATCACTGCGGCCTGGACTGCATCTTTATCACGAGTAAAACTACTTATTAAATAACCATAGCTTTCTTCATACCCAAAAATAAACGTTTCACCAGTTGCATCAAATTCATTGATTTTTTCACCAATATATTTGAATCCTGTTAACGTATCGATCGTTTTTACTCCGTATTCATTCGCAATGGAACGACCAAGTTCCGTCGTTACGATCGTTTTAATCATTCGAGCATTTTTTAACACATGTTTATTTGTGTGCATTAAAAGATAATCAAGCATTAATGACCCAAGTTGATTTCCTGTTAAGATCACATACTTGTTTTCATTATTTTTCACTGCAACTCCAAGTCTGTCGGCATCGGGGTCAGTCGCAAGTAATATATCAGCGTCTATCTCATCCCCTAATTTTATTGCTTCTTTAAAGGCTTGTTTTTCTTCTGGGTTAGGAGATTGCACGGTTGAAAATTCCGGATCTGGTATAGCTTGCTCATCCACGACATGGATATGTTTAAACTGTAATTGCTTTAATCCATTTCTGACTAATGGTAATCCAGTTCCATGAAGCGGAGTTAAGACAATTTTAAGTTCTTTTTCCGCTAGTAACGCCTGTTCATCCATCTTGGAAATTTTTATTAATTGTTCTAAATATGCGTGATCTACTTCGCCATTCATCCACTCTAGTAAATTGTTTTCAACTAAATGTTTTTCAGTCAGCACTTCAATATGAAGCTCATCTTCTACTTGTTGAATATGGTGAATAATTTCATTTGCTTCGTCTAATGAAATTTGACTTCCTTCTTCATTATATACTTTAAAGCCGTTATACTCAGGAGGGTTATGACTTGCGGTAATCATGATTCCTGCAACGGTACCTAAATAACGAACTGCAAAAGAGAGTAATGGAGTCGGTTTTATTTCTTCGAATACATAAGCTTTTATACCATGTACCCCAAGAACTTTTGCTGCTTCAATAGCAAATTCTTTGGACATATACCGTGAATCATAGGCAATGACAACTCCACGGTCCCTATAGTTTACCCGATTTTCCTCTAAATAAAATGCCAATCCTTTTACAGCTTTTCGAATGGTATAAATGTTCATTCGATTGATCCCAGGTCCTAAAACACCACGCATCCCACCCGTGCCAAATGTTAATTGCTCATAAAAAGCATCTTGTAGTTCATTTTTATTAGATTTCATTTCGATCAATTGTTGTTTTAATATTGGATCTAAATTTTTAGCATCTACCCATTTTCGGAATGCATCTTCCCAGTTAACCAATGGATTTCCTCCCAAGCTACACATTTAGTCAAATAATATCACAAAATAGATAATTGTTCTACTCAAGGATTTTCACTTGTCATACATGTATCAAATCTACTAAACTATTAGTAGGAGTGATGAACATGACTAAAAAAGAATTGGAAGCAAAGTTGTTAGAGTTAAAATCTGACTATATACGAATTCAAGGTGATATGGATAAATTAGAATTTGTAAGAGGTAGAGTGTCTGCAGCTGAAGAACAACTTATTCGTTTAGAAGAGGAAATTGCTGGAGTAAATAAACAACTTGAAAAGCTTGATTTTGATAAATAAAGATTGTGGCTAGGATAAAAAGTGTTTTCGCCAAGGGATGATCCGAATGGTGATGCAAATTTTCATTGGAAAATCTGCATCACCGTTCGGATTTTTCATTTTGCAATATTAAAGCATATTGCACATTATTCATAAACTAACTTCAATTAGCGGGATGTCCCGTCGCTACGGAAATACACTCCGCTTTCCGCGGGCAACACCTCAACTAATTTCAAAAGTTTTATTCAAAACTTTTGAAATGGATTTTCGGCTGTTGCTTTTCCCGCAGGAGTCTCCGTGTATTTCCTTCGCTAGTATGGTGTTAAAAACAGTACGATGTATTTGCTTCCACTATTCTGATGGTTGTTTGGAGCGAAGGATCATTGACTCCTGGGACTGCACTTCCGTTCGTCCCACCGTAAAGGTTTGTGGGAAAAGCAAATGTTCTTCGATGGGACGAGCATTTAGCGCAGTCCCACGTGTCTGAAGACCCCGCAGCGGAAAACAACTTAGCAGTTACGGCGCAGTTTATTTCAAGTTTGCGTAAATTAAAATTGAACCGCTGTAAAAGTAACATTCTACATCTCCATCCCAAAATCGTTCGTTTTTGGAGTGGAACCTTTTGTTTTGTCCTGCCTATTTTATTTTTTATTATTTATTTGTCTTTGGATCTCTTTACTCGGCGGAGTTAAACTAATAATGACGTCCCCCGAACTAGGTGTGCTCCGCATATCGACTGCATAAAAGTATATTTGCCCCGTCGGTTTAATGAAATATAAAAAAACAGCCTCGTCATCTTTTTCTTCTTTATATTGCTCATAACCAAATTGATCTGTTAGTGTCGTTTGTTTGAAAACATATCCATTTGCTATTTTTTCATTTAGTTCATCTAATGAAACCTCTTCTACACATAAAGATCTACCACCAACACGAGCCACAATATCACCGTTATTTTCGTCTTCATTCGGGTCTACTTTAAAGACATTCATTCTCCCATATTCAGGCATAAATGTTGTACACACTAGTGAATTATAGGAATGATAATTCGTCGCCGCAATTATAAAGTCGTATGGAATCGTATCTAAATTATATTCCGTTTGCTCTGACAATATTTCGCCATGATAAAAAGGGACTCCCTCATTCCTTGCATAGCGTAAATTTTCCCATGAAGAATCAACAACTAAAACCGGTCGTTCACCTTTGCGGAATGACTTTGCCAATTCAACTGTAAACGGATTACTACCAACAATTATCACACCGGGATTTCCTTCGATCGATAAGTGTAATTTTTTCGCTAGTGGACTGATCGAAAACCCATGGGAAACGACGGTAAAAAAGACGAGTCCAAACGTTAAAGTAGTTAACAGATCCGCATCTTGATAGCCTGCTTCTTTTAATATTGTCGCAAAATAACTTGATACGGTAAGTGCAACAATCCCACGTGGTGCAATCCAACCGACGAGTGATTTTTCTTGGATCGTTAACCCTGAGCCAATCGTCGATAAGAATATGGATAACGGGCGGACGGCAAACATCATAAGAAGTACATATCCAATTATATGTGGATTAAATATATGCAAAATCGTTTCTAATTGTAACGATGAAGCTAGCATAATAAAAATAGCAGAAATAAGTAAAATCGACACATTTTCTTTAAAATGACGAAAATCATTTAAGGAGCTTATTCCTATATTCGCAAGCGTCATTCCCATCGCTGTGACGGATAACAATCCTGTACCATGAACAACTTCATCTGGTAAAGTGAAACAGAAGATAACAACAGCTACTACAACAGGCGACTTTAAAAACTCTGGTATATAACCTGTTTCAAACATCCAACCGATCGTTTTTCCACAAAACCAACCGAGAAACACTGCAAATATTGCAGCTATAAAAAATAACAACAAAGTTGAACCGTCTTTTGCATCAGAGGTGAAAAAGGTAATAATTTCAAATGCAAAAACAGCGAGGAGTACACCGATTGGATCAACAATGATTCCTTCCCATTTTAAAATTTTGGCTGGACGGGGTTTTAATTTCGATTGACGTAAAAGTGGCATAATAACCGTCGGTCCTGTCACAATAAAAAGTCCGCCAATGACAAAGGCTACTTCCCATGAAAGTCCTGCCATATAATGGGCTGTTAACGAGCCCAAAATCCAGGCGATAAACGCTCCGATTGTAGCAATACGAAAAATCGGTCTACCTAAACCACGTAATTCTTTAAAGCTTAAGTTCAGACTGCCTTCAAATAAAATAATCGCTACTGCAACTGAAATGATTGGATTATATAAATTTCCGAAGCTTGCCTCAGGATTCATGATCCCTAGAAATGGTCCTACGATTAAGCCAGCAATAGACATAATGACAATAGCAGGTAAATTGTATTTCCACGCTAACCATTGTGAGCCAATTCCTAACACACCGATTAACATGATAACGAATAATAAAGAAGTTTCCATTGTTATCCACCCCACAACTTTGCCTTTTCGTTCGATGCTAAAAATGGATGTAGGGAATATTGTAAAGATCATTAGTTGGAATGTAAAGGAAAAGTATCGTACATTTTTGCTTCCTTTTTTGGGCAAGAACAAAATCGCTAGCACGCTTACAGGCTAAAAGTGCGGGACCTTTTCGTTACCTCAAAACTAGAATGGATGCATCGTCGTAATCATGCACTCTGTCGTGTGAACGTTCAAGGAGTGAAAGTTGGGGATAAAAAATCAAATATAGTCTCTTAGACAAGAAAAGAACATATAATAAGATTATAAGTTCCCCTATTATATGTTCTTTTATAACCTTTAAAAGTCTATCGCCCAAGTACCTTTTCGGAATATCGGTTCTGTCGTCCCATCTTCCTTCACACCGTCAATATCCATCTCAGCAGAACCAATCATAAAATCAACATGAACCATGCTATCATTTATGCCATTTTTATCAAGTTCCTCTTGATCCATAGCTGAGCCACCTTTCACATTTGTCGGATAGGCTTTTCCGAGTGCAATATGGCAAGATGCATTTTCGTCAAATAACGTATTATAAAAAATGAACCCAGACTGTGAAACGGGTGACTCATCTGGAACGAGAGCAATCTCACCGATTCGTTTTGCTCCTTCATCTGATTCAAGTAGGTGTTTTAACACTTCCTCGCCTTGTTTTGCTCCATATTGGACCACTTTTCCATCTTCAAACGTTAAATGAAATTCATCAATTAAATTACCACCATAATTTAACGGTTTTGTACTTGCAACTGTTCCATTTACGTTATATTTGTGAGGGGCTGTGAAAACTTCCTCTGTCGGCATATTAGGATTAAAAATAATACCTTGTTCCGACTCTGCTGTTCCTCCCTGCCAAATATGGTCTTTAGGTAATCCTACTTCTAAATTTGTCCCTGGTGCCTTCAGGACAAGTTTTTCATATTGTTTCTCATTTAAATAATCATTTGCTTTTTCAAGGATATCGTTATGTTTATCCCATGCAGTAATCGGGTCTTCTTGATCGACCCGAACCATTTTAATAATTTCGTCCCATAAAAGTTCTACTGCTTCAGTAGTCGATCTGTCAGGGAATATTTTTTTGGCCCACGATTCGGTTGGAATGGAAATAACTGTCCATGTCACTTTGTCATTCATAATATATTCTCTAAACTTTTTGAGTGCTACACCCGCCGCTTTACTTGCAGCAGCAACTCTACTTGCATCAACTTCTTTTAAAAGGTCAGGATCTGTAGCATGAATCGAAATAAAAGCTGCACTATCTTCTGCATAGGATTCTTGCAGTTTTATTTTCCACTCCGGAAAGTGATTGATTACTTCCTCTGATGCATATGTATAGGTAAGTCTTGTTATCTCATCGTCAGCCCAGCTAATATGAACATCTTTAGCCCCTAATTCATATGCTTTTTTTGCCATAATTCTGGCAAAAGAAGCACCCTCGATCGGCGCGTTAATAAAAACTGGTTGATTTTTTTGGATATTCACACCTTTTTGCAATACTAAATCAGCATATGTTTCTAATACACTTTGTTTTACCATTTGATAAAAGCCTCCTTTCCATTATTCCGATCCAAACATTTTCGCCATTTTTTGCGATTCTTTTCTTCGTTCATTCCGACGTTCCCTTCGCCGTGATGCACCTTCAAATAAAACTTTCTCTTGTTCTGTTTCCGGATAGATCCGTGGAACAATATCTGGTTTTCCATTTTCACCAAGCGCAACAAAAGTTAAAAACGCTGTTGCACAAACTGTTTTTTCAGCAGTCAGTAATCCTTCCTTGACAACTTTTACAAACACTTCCATCGATGTATTATGTACAGCCGTAACAAAACCTTCTACACAAATAGAATCACCGACTTTTACTGGTTGAAGAAAATCAACGGAATCAGTCGACGCTGTTACAACAGATTTTCGTGCATGTCTTACTGCAGAAATTGCAGCGACATCATCAATATGCGCCATTAACTTCCCACCGAATAAAGTGCCATATGCGTTTGCATCTGGTGGTAATATTTGCGCTGTTTTCACTGTCCTTGAGTTTGAACAAGGTTTCTTTTCCATCTAAACCTCTCCTTATAAAATCGGGGATAATAGTCTTGAAATTGACTCCTTAAATCGAATCCCAATTGATCTTTTTTCATACAAGCTTTTCGTCATTTGTGTTGATAACATCACATCTTTTTTAAAGGCGTCCACTAATCGTTGCGCAATATCAATATCATATAAAAACGCATTTACTTCAAAATTTAGTCTAAAACTTCTTACATCAATATTTGCTGTACCAACGGAAGATAATTTCCCATCGACAACAATTGTTTTAGCATGTAAGAACCCATTTTGATATAAGTAAACCTCTGCCCCCTCATTGAGCAATTCTCCAATACTTGATAAAGTCGCCCAGTAGACAAACATATGGTCCGGTTTATTCGGGATCATAATTTTTATTTCAACACCAGAAAGAGCAGCAATGCGTAGTGCATCCATTAAGCTTTCATCTGGAATAAAATATGGAGTTTGAATATAGACATATTCTTTCGCCGCTAAAATCATTTTTACGTATCCATATTTAATTTGCTCCCATTCTTGGTCAGGTCCGCTTGAAACAATTTGAATTCCGACATCTCCCTCTTCTCCGCCTATAAAATAACGCTCATTATATTCGATATGATGTCTAGAAGCTTGGTTCCAATCAAGAATAAATCTTGTTTGCATCGTCTTTACAGCATCACCGCGAATTCGTAGATGTGTATCCCGCCAATACCCGAACTTTTCAGATTTTCCTAGATACTCATCGCCAATGTTAAATCCACCAATATAGCCAATATGACCGTCGATGATCGCTAATTTTCGGTGATTTCTAAAATTGATTTTAAAATTAATTTTCGGAATTTTCGGCGGAAAAAAAGCACCAACTTGGATGTTTGCATGTTCAAGTCGTTTTATAAATTTACGACTTAAAAGCCTAGAACCCATATCATCGTATAATAACCGAACTTCAACCCCTTCTCTAGCCTTCTTAATTAATACATCCGCTATTTTTGTTCCGAGCTGATCGTGTCGAATAATATAATACAATAGATGAATATGATCTGTTGCTTGTTCTAAATCGTGAATAAGTGCAGAAAACTTCTCTGTGCCATCTGTAAATAAATCAACCTTATTATTTTGTGAGTAAATGGCGTCATTATGCTTTAAATGTAAATAATAAAGTTCTTTGTACTGTTTTAACACATCTTGTTTATAGGGAAGACGATCAGATTCGATAATTTTCAGTTGTGATTGTACTGATTTTTCAACGCCTAATCTACTTTTTGTATCCCATGTAAAAATACGTTGATTACTTAATTTTCTACCTAAAAGTAAATAAAGAAAGAATCCGAGTATTGGAATGAAGAACAGAACCATTAACCAAGCCCACGTAGAACTAGCATTTTTCCGCTCCAAGAAAATGATTGTAAAAGCTAACCCAATATTCGCAATCATAATAGAGCCTAATAACAATAAGATCAATTGCATAGGCATCGACTCCTTTTAATATTGCCGTTTATTTACTATATCTAATAAAGTAATGAAGCTTCATGATTTGGTATATGTCCCCCTATATATTACCACAAAATGAATTGTTTACATTAAAAGGTATGAAGAGCCTGCTCTAAATCTTCCCAAATGTCCTCCCAAGCTTCTAATCCAACCGATAGGCGAATTAAGTTATCTTTAATGCCCATTTTTATTCGCTCCTCTTCTGGAATAACGGCATGTGTCATTGTTGCCGGATGTTCAATTAATGTTTCTGCATCACCTAAACTGACTGCTACTTTAGCAAAGGTCAGTTTATTTAACATTTTCTGGGCATCTTCTTTGCTCCCTTTTATTTCAAAAGCGATGACACCACCACCACGGCTCATTTGTTTGGAATAAACATTTCCTTCATCTTTTTTCGGATAATAAACTGCTGCTATTTTTTCATGGTCTACTAATTTTACGACAATTTTTTCAGCATTATCACAATGTCGATCCATCCGCAGTGGCAATGTTTTCATTCCTCTTAATAGAAGCCATGCATCAAACGGGGCTAAAACAGCACCGATGTCCTTTTGAGTCGTTGCAGCAACTTCGTCAAGAAAGTCTTTCTTCCCAACAGCAAGCCCTGCGATTACATCTCCATGTCCATTTAAATATTTAGTCGCACTATGAACCACAACATCACAGCCTAATTCGATTGGACGTTGTAAATATGGGGATGAAAATGTATTATCGACAACGACTGGGATGTTAAATTCCTTCGCTACTTCAGCAACTAATTGTAAATCAATTAACTTCATTGTTGGATTTATTGGTGTCTCGACGTAAATAACTGCTGTTTCTGGTTTAATTTGTTTACGGATCTCTTCTTTTGATGTGAAATCAGAAAAATCAACAGTCATATTATATTTCTCTTTCATCATCATTAATAATCCGAATGTACAACCATATAAACCAGAGGAGCAAAGGACATGATCATTCGCTTTCGTAAGAGCAATGAGTACCGCAGAAATCGCACCCATGCCTGAACTAAATGCAAGTCCACTCTCCGCTCCCTCAAGCTCAGCAATTCTTTTTTCTAATACGTGAACGGTTGGGTTTCCGATTCTCGTATAAATATATCCTGTATCCTCTCCACGAAAACATTTTTCGCCATGTTCTGCGGATTGAAATTCATATGTGGATGTTTGAAACAGTGGTGTAGAAAGACTACCCAACATTTGTTTCGCGTCATAGCCTTCATGGATTACTGCCGTTTCGAATCTTTTTTTCCCCATGTTCGTACCTCCTATAAAAAATATAAAAGCTACTTCTATTATAGTCTATTCAGCAACCGCTTAAAAGACATGATTCTCTATCTGAATAACTTTACCTAAAACAGAACAATTGCTTTTTTTCTATAATACTTTTACATTTAAATAGATAAGGGACTTTTGTTTTACAAGTTAACTGAAGTGAGGGCTTTATATGACAGGCAGAAATATCAAACGTGGAATTACCTTTGGAGTAAGTGCTTATTTTATTTGGGGGCTGCTTCCAATGTATTGGAAGTTACTTGAAGAAACTCGAGCGGATGCCGTTTTAGCCCACCGTATAATATGGTCATTCGTATTTATGACTGCCTTTATTATTGTCTCGAAAAAAGGAAAATCGTTCATCTTAGAATGCAAAAGATTGGTACAAAATAAAAAAACATTGCTCATTATAACAACGGCCTCTATCATCATAAGTTTGAATTGGCTTATTTTTATTTGGGCAGTACAACAAGAACTTGTCATTCAAGTGAGTCTCGGCTATTATATTAATCCATTAATGAGCGTATTATTAGGTGTTCTCTTTTTGAAAGAAAAATTATCTAAAGCACAAACCTTATCTTGTATATTAGCGGCTATCGGGGTTATATATTTAACCTTTTTTTTCGGCGTTTTTCCTTGGATTTCTTTATTATTAGCGATCACCTTTGCCCTGTATGGATTACTAAAAAAGATTGTAAATATTGACTCTGCATTTAGTTTAACGATTGAAACATTTATAGTGACACCAATTGCGCTTATTTACCTACTTTCCGTATTTGGGGTTCATTTCGGCTTCAATCATATTTCTTTAAGTACTGATATTTTACTTATCACTGCAGGTATTGCAACCGCTGTTCCTCTATTATTATTCGGTAATGCCGTTTTACACTTGCCATTATCAATGGCGGGAATTTTACAATATATTGCTCCAACAATTATGTTATTCATTGGTGTTTTTCTTTATGGAGAAGTATTTACTTATGCACATTTCGTTACATTTACACTTATTTGGATATCTCTTATCCTATATATGTCTACATCATTAAAATTTAAAAAAGATAAAAAAACGAAACAAAAACTTGCTTAATACTTTTATCTTTATAGTTGACAATCCCGATAAACAATGTATAATTGGTACTAATTTCAAAATATGAATATCTCTTATCAAGAGCGACGGAGGGAATAGGCCCGATGAAGTCCAGCAACCTTAAAGTATAATCGTATGCTTTTTACGGTGCCAAATCCTACAGGCGAGGCTCGCCTGGAAGATAAGAGGAGGAAACGAGCGACAATTCACCCTCTTCTATCTTTTATAGAAGAGGGATTTTTATTTTCCTTCTCTATCAGAAAGTGTTGTATGAAAGACAGTACTACTATTATGGAAATGGGGCTAGCCCCAAAAAATCAAAGGAGGAATTATTTTATGTCTAAGTTTCAGTTTCAGAAAGAAGAAACAATCTTATTACACGGAGGTCAAGAACCAGACCCAGTAACAGGTTCTAGAGCTGTACCAATTCACCAAACAACGTCATATGTTTTTAAAGATACAGAACATGCCAAAAACTTATTTGCCCTTGCAGAACCGGGAAATATATATACAAGAATCATGAACCCAACGACAGACGCATTTGAACAACGTGTTGCTTTACTAGAAGATGGTTCCGCTGCGGTGGCAACTTCATCTGGAATGGCTGCTATTACGTATGCTATTTTAAACGTCGCAAGTGCTGGCGATGAAATTGTTGCTGATAGTAATTTATATGGTGGAACGTATAATTTATTCATTCATACATTGCCTCGTTTTGGGATTAATGTAAAACTTGTCGACGGAACAGATCCAGAAGCAATTAAAGGAGCAATTACAGATAAAACAAAAGCTATTTTTGGAGAAACAATAACAAATCCAAGCTTAAATGTCTTTGATATCGAAACAGTTGCAGACATTGCACACGATCACGGAATACCGTTAATAATCGACAATACGTTTGCACCTAAGTTTGCAAAACCAATTCAGTGGGGAGCAGATATTGTCGTTCATTCGGCAACTAAATGGATTGGAGGACATGGTACATCAATCGGTGGAGTAGTCGTCGATGGAGGGCGTTTTAACTGGGATAGTGAAAAGTTTCCTGAATATACGGAGGCAGATGAAAGTTATGGCGGCGTCCGCTATGCAGACTTAGGACCAATCGCATTTGCCATTCGCCTCCGGGTTCAACTATTAAGAGATACTGGTGCTTCATTAAGTCCGCATAATGCATTTCTATTATTACAAGGACTTGAAACACTACATGTACGTCTTGAACGTCATAACGAAAATGCAATAAAAGTTGCAGAGTATTTACAAAGTCATCCAGCCGTAGAGTGGGTTAACTTCCCAGGCATTAAAGATCACCCATCCCATGAACTAGCACATAAATATTTTACAGAAGGATACGGATCGATCATTACTTTTGGTATAAAAGGTGGGCTAGAAGCTGGTAAGAAGTTAATTGATCATATTGAGTTATGGTCACATGTTGCGAATGTCGGTGATGCGAAATCTCTCATCATTCACCCTGCATCGACAACACATCAGCAGTTAAATGCAGAAGATTTAAAGAAAAGTGGAGTAACAGAGGAGTTAGTAAGACTATCCATTGGAATTGAATCGATTGATGATATTATCCAAACATTAGACGAAGCAATTGAAAAAGCAACAGGAATTTCCACATTAGAAGCAACGAAAGAAGATGCTATTCAGTGGTTATTTTCAACACCGTTTGATCGTACTGAAGGATTAAGGAAAAAAACAATCGCAGTGAGCGGATCTGACAAGTTAGTAAATAAAGCCAATAGTCTAGCATCCCATGGATATAACATAATAAAGCTTGAAGACGTAGAAAATGAAGTAGTAGATGCCATTTATACGGATTCAAATACGGTAAACGAAGACTTTGATCGTGCTAACATTATTTGGACAGAGGGAACGATTTCTGGAGAGCCTGTAAATGCGACGATCATTAGTGAAAAAGATCTTATCAATGAAGCTAAAAGAGTCCGATCCAACAAACCCGAATCAATTTTAGTTAAATAATTGAATGAATGCAATAAACTAATCTCTCTCCGCCTTGACACAAGGGCGGATTTTTTTTATGATGATTTACTAAAAGTGCGTGTTCATCAAAAAGGAGAAAAGGAATCCGCGATTGGCTAAGATCGTAGGTGTCGATAAATCACACTTTACCAAAAACTTTTGCGATTGCGATTACTCGCCACAGTCCGATGCGGTGTATCTCCAATAGTAATATAGCGCATAAATTTTCCATGAGTGGTTAAACAAGCAAACCAACAAATGTGACGTTATTCTTACCGAAAAATTATGAACAACCGCTAATAAACACTATCTCCTCTTCGCACATTGCCTTTAAAGTTTAGATAATGTCTATTTAAGGTACACTAGATAAGTAACCATTATTAATATGTGAGTAGAGAACGGTACAACTTTGGTTGAAATAGCAGATAAAACGATAGAATGACCATATTTTCTTTATACATAAAACGGTTATGTTTCATAATATATATAAACAACCATGATTTAGGTGTGATTCATATTAAAAGGCTAACAATTATTACATTCATTTTAATTACTGGACTAATATTAACAATCTTTTTCATCAAAAAGGCAGATATTCCGACAAATCCAATGGAAGAAATTCTAAAACAAGAGGAAGTCAACATGGAGAAAGATTTAGAAAACGAGGGTGAGCAAGAAAAAGAAGTAGTTGCTGTTCGTGAAGACCCTGTAAAAGAATTCTTATCAGAAAAGCTAAAAAAGGCCGTTAGCTTCTTTTTTACCCAAGAAATAAAAGTGGTGACACTGGGTGATTCATTAACGGAAGGTATTGGTGATGAAACGAATAATGGTGGATATGTTGGAATTCTAAATGATACAATTAATGCAGAAAAACATATAGTGCAGTTTCAAAACTTCGCCAAAAGAGGGAGTCGAAGTGGGCAATTATTGAATCGTATAGAAGACGAAGAAGTAACTGTTGCCCTTGAAGATGCCGATATTATTCTCATCACTATTGGAGCAAATGATATCATGCAAGTATTTAAAGAAAATTTTACCGATTTAACTTTGGATAAATTTACTCAAGAGCAAATTCGTTATGAACAACGATTAGAAATGATTTTTAATGAACTTCGAGACATTAACGAACATGGAGATATTTATTTAATTGGTTTTTATAACCCTTTTAAAGAATATTTTGCTGATATTGAGGAATTAGAATTTATCGTCGATAGTTGGAACCAAATTGGGTCTGATGTTACAATGCGATATGACAATGTACATTATATTCCTATTAAAGACATGTTTGATGACCCACCTGTTAATTATTATTCAGAAGATAATTTCCACCCGAATCATCTCGGTTATAAAATGATTGCTGAACGCGTTTTACACTACGTTATGAATGAAGGTGAACGTAATGCAACAAATGAATAGCGATCCATGGAAAAAGCGATTTTTGCTCCTTAGTGTCATTAATGGAATTGTTTTGCTTATTCTAGCACTCTACCTATATTCACCGATTCCAAAGACAGAATTAGAATTAGCTGGTGATAAATACAAATCCGAAAACAGCTCTGAATTTGTAGTAAGAACGACAAAACAAAACTTAAATAATTTAGTTAACGCTTATCTCGATAAATTATTAGCTGGTACTGATCATCACTATTCGATCAACTTAGATGATGATGTACAATTGTTCGGGGAATTACCCTTTTTTTCTACAACGGTTCCATTACTTATTCACCTTGAACCAATTGTGCAAGAAAATGGAGATATCGTGTTAAAACAGAAGTCTATTTCAGTTGGTCAGCTTCAGTTACCAAATAAAAAAATAATGCAATATGTAGCGAAATATTTACCTGTACCAGAATGGGTTGTGATTAATCCTCGCGAAGAAGAAATATATGTTAAAGTAACAGAAATGGAGATTAAAAGTAATTTCAAAGTAGCTGTTGAGCAGTTTGATCTAGAGGCGAATAATCTAGCTTTTAAAATTAATGTTCCTTATAAAACACTCGGAATTGACGTATTAAAAGAGGAAGAAGCAAAATAGATGTGAGGCAATGGACTTCACATCTATTGATAATTTTCAACCATTTTCTTTACTTCATCCTTCACTTGTTGAACTAACACTTCAGGGGAAAGCACTTGTGCCTTTCCTCCCCACTTTAAGATCCAACTGATGAGCCCATCCGACAATTTGGCTTTTGTTGTTAAGATGAAATGGTCAGAACCTTCAGGCATGATGTCAATATCAAGTCCAAAGTGGTCAAAAATTGCATTGATTAAACTATTATCAAACCTAATTTTCATCTTAACTTCATCGCCGCTGTACATATGAAACGTGTTATCGACATACTGTTGTAATACGAATGTGCAGTCTTTGTCAAAGGAAGTATCTGTTATTTCTATTTCCCTAATCCGATCAAGACGGTAATGGCGGATTTCGTTCGTTTCTTGAAAGTGTCCTATTAAATAGTACAAGTCGTTTTGCCAAATTAGGGCATATGGTTCAACATAATACCAATTTCCCTCCCGCCTGTAATCAAATTTTTTATGTACATTATATTCTCCATATTTATATCTAACCACTTTTTCTTCTGCAATAGCCTGATGCACTTTGTCGATATTTAACTTTATTTGTTCATAATCCAAATTAATTGTCTGACTAAACAAAACCGGTTCTGGTAATGTTTTTCTAATATGAACACTCGTTAAATCTTTTAATTTATCAATTAGTACTCTCTTTTCTTTTATCGTTATAAAACGTGCGGATAAAATTGCATCCACTAATAAGCGAATTTGATATGTTTCAAATAACTTTGCTTGATGACTGTAATAAATTTTACCGAATTTCCGCCGATTTTTCATAATTTCAAAATCCATCGATTCTAACGATTCTAAATCATTTTTAATCGTTCGGTTATCAATATTTTTTATATCTAAAACTTGTAATAACTTTTCTTTTAATTCATAAATATCGAGCTCATGTTTCTCATCTGTTTCATTAAACAGCAACTCTTTCAATTGTAATAGGCGATAATTATTTTTTTGTTTCATGTTAACCACCCTTTTTTTAAAATGAAAATTTATTCTTATTATAACAGTTTTAGTAATTTCCATAAAATCTAATTATTGACGAATGCAAGATAATCACTTAAGCTTACTAGGAAGCTATTTAAACGGAGGAAAGTGTTATGATCAATGTGACAAACGTTAGTTTGCGTTTTGGAGACAAAAAACTATTTGAAGATGTAAATATTCAATTTAATAATGGAAATTGTTACGGCGTAATTGGAGCAAATGGTGCTGGAAAATCTACATTCTTAAAAATATTGGCGGGGGAAGTAGAACCACAAAAAGGGGAAGTTTCCCTTGCGAGTGATAAAAGGCTCGCCGTATTAAAACAAGATCATTTTGCATATGAAGAAGAGCAAGTATTAGAAACAGTTCTTATGGGCCATGAACGATTATACAAAGTAATGAAGGAAAAAGATGACATTTACTTAAAAACTGAATTTACGGAAGAGGATGGAATAAAAGCTGCGGAACTTGAAGGTGAGTTCGCTGAATTAAATGGTTGGGAAGCACATTCTGATGCCGCTATTTTATTAACTGGGCTCGGGATAAAGGAATCATTACATGAAAAGAAGATGTCAGATTTAACAAATGAACAAAAAGTGAAAGTGTTGTTGGCACAAGCATTATTTGGTAATCCCGATGTACTACTGCTTGATGAGCCGACGAACGGACTTGATATTCAAGCAATCCATTGGCTAGAGGACTTTTTACTTCGTTTTGAAAATACCGTGATTGTCGTTTCTCATGACCGACATTTCTTAAATAAGGTTTGTACCCATATTGCAGATGTCGATTTTGGAAAGATCCAAATTTATGTCGGAAATTACGATTTTTGGTATGAATCTAGCCAACTTGCAGCCAAAATGGCAAAAGAAGAAAACAAGAAAAAAGAAGAAAAAATAAAAGACTTACAAGCATTTATTGCTCGCTTCAGTGCGAACGCATCAAAATCGAAGCAAGCGACTTCTCGCCGGAAGCTTTTAGAAAATATTACATTAGATGATCTAAAGCCTTCATCACGAAGATATCCATATGTTGCCTTTTCTCCGGAACGAGAAATCGGTAATGACTTATTACGTGTGGAAGGACTGACAAAAACAATAAATGGTCAGAAAGTGTTAGATAATGTCAGTTTTATTTTAAATAAAGATGATAAAGTTGCTTTTGTAGGGAAAGATGATCTTGCCAAAACGACATTATTCGAGATTTTAACAGGAGAAATGGAGCCAGATGCTGGTGAATATCATTGGGGTGTTACGACATCACAAGCATACTTCCCCAAGGATAACTCCGCTTTCTTTGAAAACAACGAATTACCATTAGTCGATTGGCTTAGACAATTTTCACCTGAAGATGAAACGGAAACATTTTTACGTAGTTTTTTAGGAAGAATGTTATTTTCTGGCGAAGAAGCATTGAAAAAAGCGAATGTATTATCAGGTGGCGAAAAGGTACGTTGTATGTTATCTAAAATGATGTTATCAAAGGCAAATGTGTTAATCTTTGATGAACCAACGAGTCATTTAGATTTAGAATCTATAACCGCAGTAAATAACGGGCTAATCAAGTTTAAAGGCTCCATTTTGTTTACATCAAGCGACCATCAATTTGTGAATAGTATTGCGAATCGTTTAATTGAGGTAACACCAAAAGGAATCGTTGACAAGCAAATAAGTTATGATGAATATGTACGTGATCAAGATTTACAGAAAGAAATTGAGCAAATGTACATGGTTTAAAAGAATTCATTTTTATTAAAAGTTGTTTTACCCTCAAATATTAATACATTCATATCAAATTGGAATAATGAAATAATCAAAGGATAGCTGAGCATAATAGGTTTTGCTCTACCTATCCTTTTTTCCTATATTTACCTACTACACAACATCTAATTTTACCACAACAAAACGAAATAAATAAATTTGGTATTGGACTGTTAAATAAGCATTTTGATGATTTAGTGGTTCGTATCGATTATTAAAAATTAATATAAAACAAGACTTTTATTGATATGATTCTGTACATAATTCTTCTCCCAATCTTGAAGGAGAGTCTAGCAATAACAAAACACCAAGTTTGCTTTATTCAAAAAAGGGATATGGTAATAGTATCTTTGAATGAAGTGTGATAATTTTTACGGTCGGGAACTTCCCTTGTAAGAACGCATTAACCTTTCATTTTCTGTCGTGAATCAAGGCTCTATGGATGGCTACGGGGGCTTTACTTTAATAAGGGCAAGACTTTTTCTAGTTCAAGTAACCGGCAGAATAGTTTATAAGAAGGATTAAGGCATTATCATATAGAAATTAGCATATGGCGAGTAAACGAGGAGGGGGAAAAAATAAACTATCAAGTTATTATAAACATTCCGATATCCAATAATGAAGTACCTGAATTAAGAGAACTTGTTGGCTGGGGTAGACGAGATGAAGATTACCCGATATTGCTTGAACGTTGTAATTTCTGGGCAGGGGTTAGAAATGAAAATAATAAACTAATTGCCTTTGGTTATGTTTGTGGAATGGGCTTAGAACATGGGTATATGAAAGATATTATCGTTCATCCAGAGAATCAAGGACAGGGAATTGGGGTTGATTTGGTAAAAGAATTATTGCGTGAGTCTGAACGTTTTGGATTAAGTATTGTAACGGTAACATACGAGGAAAGCAATACGAACTTTTATAAAACCTGTGGCTTTAAACTAGGTTCAAGTGGAGTATAGCAATCAAATTAGTAGTAATCTTCCTTCACTAACAGTGATGCTTTAGTTGACAACAGAAAACATGGTTGTTGTAGTAAATGACGTCATTTGTTGCATAAAAGGATAGATGAATACGGGCATGTATATGTCAGACTGAAACTATTGTTCAACAATGGTTTGTCGATAAAATTAGGGGGCAATCCTTCTTTAGGAAACGCACCTTGTTCTTATTTATCCTTCAAATATGTTGGAACACTGACCAGACCAATTTCATCGAATTTGGACTATTTAACGATGTATTTCTTCAAAAAGCCAGACAATTAATAAGATCCTTGTATTAATAATTATACTAATCTGTTTTAACACTGTATTTTGTCACTATATTATGATGAAAATAAATAACCAACCATTCACTATCTATTTTAATTAACCCTCTTTCATCTCCAAGATAGTAAACGATGTTATTTTCCGTTTTAAAATACTCCGTTTCAGTAGGCTCTCCTAGTAACTCATATATTTCTTCTTTCGTCTTTCCTATAAAATGATGTTTACTTAATAAGTCATCAACGATATAAACTCTTTCCTCGTGTTTATCTAACCATTTTTCTGTAGTGAATGTTGCCCGTTGTTCATTTATACCTAACATGATTCCACAGGAAAGTGGTAGTAGCAAACAAAAAACGGAGAGGATGATACATTTAGTTGAGACTTTCTTTTCTCGGGTTGATTTGTTGATTGTCCAAAACATCCATTGAAAGACCAATAAAAGAAAGAACGGTAAAAGTATAGCTGATAAACTAACTACGTTATAAGTAGAGCGTAACAAGTGGATGTATAGAATATATCCCAAATAAAGAAACATATAAAAAATAATATAGATACTAAATAATGTTCTAGCTATCACTTCATCACCCTTTTTCACTTCAAACTACTTATGAATTTAGATTATACAGTAAAAGACGATATTAAAATATACTTATACCCCTATTAATATTATTGAATATCGTACTTAGTTATTTGCTAAAGCGTTCTAGTTTAACAATTGAGTAACTTTATATAACGTAATCTTATTACTGAACTTTTATTTTCCAAAATAGCATGCACCCACTATTCTATACTTTGATGGATGTAAACCTGAAACGATTCATCTATCATTCCTAAATTTGTTTGTTCACAACTAGTGTGTTAGCTCAAGCATTAATTGTAGATATCTTTTTCTTCCATACTCCCTCTGTTTAACTTGTTTTGCCCAATTTTTTACATCATGTCTATATGTGCCATTCTTTATATACAGATGTTGGTGAGTACATAACAGCCCCCTTTTGCCGTCTCACCGTTGTATCCCGAAACATGAATAAAAACCTAGAAGTATTACAGCGCTATGAATGTATGATCACTTTCTTGGTGCGAAAGCCCTGTTCCTTTTTATCGTTTATTTATTAAACTCAGTACGATAACGGTCATCATACATATGGCAGGCGACCCAATGATCTTGTTTAACCTCTTGGAAGATTGGTTTTTCTTTTGCACAAACATCGTTTGCAAGTGGACATCTCGTTCGAAATACACAACCACTCGGTGGATCAATAGGACTTGGCATCTCTCCTTTTACCTCGATCCGCTTCCTTGTCCTTTCAAGTTTTGGATCCGGGATTGGTACGGCACTTAATAAAACTTTCGTATATGGGTGTAATGGATTTTTATATAATTCTCTACTTGTTGCAACTTCCGCCATATTTCCTAAATACATGACGCCGACACGATCACTAATATGTCTAACCATCGATAAATCATGGGCAATAAATAAGTAGGTTAATTCCTGTTCTTTTTGTAATTTCTTCAGTAAATTGACGACTTGTGCTTGAATCGATACATCAAGAGCTGAAATTGGCTCATCAGCTACGATAAATTCTGGATTTACTGCTAATGCCCTCGCAATGCCAATCCGTTGCCTTTGCCCACCGCTGAATTCATATGGATATCTATTTCCATGTTCTCTATTTAATCCTACTGTTTCCAAAAGCTCGTTCACCTTTTGAATTCGTTCTTTCCTCGAATTGGAAAGGCCGTGAATGTCTAAACCTTCTGCGATAATATCAATTACTGTCATTCGTGGGTTAAGAGATGCATAAGGATCTTGGAAAATCATCTGCATTCTTTGGTTGAATACCTTTAACTCATGTTTTGATTTCTTTTCGTGAACCTTTTCTCCTTTAAAAAGTACCTCTCCATCTGTCGCCTGATAGAGGCGTAAAATTGTTCTACCTGCAGTAGATTTACCACAACCCGATTCACCAACAAGGCCAAATGTTTCCCCTTTATAAATATCAAAATTCAATCCATCTACGGCTTTTACTGTATTGTGTCGATCTAATTTAAAATACTTTTTTAAATTGCTTATTTCTACTAATTTTTTTCTCGAATTACTCATCATTTCGCCCTCCCCCAACGTTTATAGGCGAATTGACTTTTGGCGCACGTTCATCTAGTAGCCAACATGCTGTCTTTTGGGTACTTGATGTTTTTATATAATCAGGCATATGTGTATCACATACTTTCATGACGTGAGGGCAACGAGCAGCAAATGGACAGCCCTTTGGGGGACTTTTTAAATCCGGCGGTGAACCTGGGATAGACTGTAACTCTTCCTTTGCATCATTTAACTTTGGCATGGATGCAAGTAATCCCCAAGTATATGGATGTTTCGGATTATAAAAAATTTCATCAACAGTACCAGTTTCAACCATTTTCCCACCATACATTACGGCTACTCGGTCTGCCGTATTAGCTACTACTCCCAAATTATGTGTAATTAAAATGATAGCTGTTTTCATATTTTGTTGAATCTCTTTTAATAAGCCTAATATTTGTGCTTGAATGGTGACATCTAATGCAGTTGTTGGCTCGTCTGCTAACAATATTTTTGGATTAGAAGCTAAAGCGATCGCAATCATCACGCGTTGTCGCATTCCACCAGAAAATTCATGTGGATATTGATTAATCCTTGTGATTGGATTAGGTATTCCGACAAGGTTCAGTAACTCCATTCCTTTCTCATAGGCTATTTTTTTCGACATTTTTTGGTGTTTTATTAAACCTTCTGTTATTTGCCTACCAATTCTCATCGTCGGGTTAAGTGATGTCATTGGATCTTGGAAAATAACACCTATTTCTTTCCCTCGTATTTCTTCCATTTGCTTTTCTGACTTTTGCACTAAATCTTCTCCATTTAATAAAATGGATCCAGAAATAATTTCACCAGGAGGCATAGCGATTAGTTGTAAGATTGACTGAACGGTTACACTTTTACCGGAGCCAGATTCGCCTACAATTGCAAGTGTTTCTCTTTCATATAAGTTAAAATGTACATTGCGCACTGCTTGCACTTCTTCACTATCTGATTTAAATGAAACAGAAAGATCGTTCACTTCTAACACTCTTTTCAATTTTATCCCTCCAAACTAACGTCGACTTTTAGGATCTAGTGCGTCTCTCATTCCATCCCCAACAACATTAAATGCTAACATTGTTAAACAAATAAAGAATGCTGGGAAAAATAACTGAAATGGGTAATATCTAAATGACTGCAATGCATCTGAACTCATCGTTCCCCAACTTGCAAGTGGAGCCGGTACACCAAGTCCGAGAAAGCTTAAGAATGCCTCTGTGAATATCGCAGTTGGCACCGTTAATGTCAAAGTGACTAGGATCGGACCAAAAGTGTTTGGGATTAAATGTTTTGCTATTATTCGCAAACTACCTGCACCGAGTGATCTAGCAGCTATGACGTATTCCTCTGACTTTAACCGCATCACCTCTCCACGAACAATTCTCGCCATATTTATCCAGCCTGTTATGGTCATAGCGATGATTAAGGTCCATAATCCTGGCCGCATAATCACCATAAGTAAAATGACGACTAATAAATACGGAATACCTGCTAATATATCTGCAATACGCATCATATATTCATCCACTCTACCACTTAAATATCCGGAAATAGAACCCCAAATGATCCCAATAACTATATCAATAAAAGCAGCTGTTAAGCCGATAAATAAGGATATTTTTGCTCCATACCACGTCCTTGCAAAGATGTCTCTTCCTAAATTATCTGTACCAAACCAGTATTCGGCTGACGGTGATTGATTTGCATTAATTAAATCATTATCATAATAATTATGTCCCGATATTGGGGCTCCAATAAAAGCCATTATTCCTAAGAGCAATATAATAAAAGTCCCTGCAACAGCTAATTTGTTTTGTTTAAATCGACGCCAAGCATCCTTCCAATAAGATGTACTTTCTCCGACAATTCTTTCCGCATCAAATTGTTTCATTTCAATTGGTTCAAAGTCAGTTTCCTTTAACGGTAATTGTGACATTACTGATCCCCCTCTTTTCTTGTTAATTTGATACGAGGATCAATAAAACTATAAATAATATCAACGATTAAAATGGAGACTAATAATAACACACTAAAAAAGACGGTTGTACCCATAATTACCGTATAATCACGATTTGTGACACTTTCAACAAATTCATTTCCTAATCCCGGTATGGCAAATATTTTTTCAATAATAAAACTACCCGTTAAAATGGTGACGACTAAAGGACCTAAGTAAGAGACGACTGGTAAAATGGCATTTCTTATTCCGTGTCGGTAAATCGTTACCCGTTTAGTTAACCCTTTTGCTTTTGCTGTTTTTATATAGTCAGAGTTTAATACGTCCAGCATACTCGAACGCATTAACCTTGCAATAAATGCAAGAGGAGTTGCCGCTAACGCTATTCCAGGTAGAATAGAATGTGCAAAAGAATCAAATTTTGCAATTGGAAATAGTTGTAGCTTTAATGCAAAAACATATTGAAGAATGGTTGCTAAAATAAAACTTGGTACCGATATCCCTAATACCGCGATAACCATTGCCATATAGTCCCCAAATTTATTATGGTATATTGCAGCAACAACCCCTAATAAAACTCCTACTGCCAATGCCAGAAAAATAGCCTCCAGTCCCAAAATTAGCGAATATGGAAAACTACGACCTATGATATCGTTTACACTTTGTCCCACATATTTAAAGGAAGGCCCAAAATCCCATTTTGCTACCCTAGTAAGGTAGTCAATGTATTGAACATGAATTGGATCATTTAATCCATATATTTCATTCATCTGCTCTTCTATTTTCGGAGGAAGCTTGCGTTCAGATGCAAAAGGTCCCCCTGGTGCTAACCGCATAAGGAAAAAAGTGATCGTAACGATAAAAAATAACGATATTACTATATAACCGATCCTCTTGAATACATATTTCACCACCGTACACACCCCCCAAGGAAGTTCTTAAAAAGTTACCAAACCATTCATTGAAGTTCAAACGGGAAAAAGGGTGAAATAAATCACCCGTCACCGTTCTTTATATTTATTCAACTTCAATATAGCCCCATTTAAGCTGAAAACTACCAACTGGAGAAACTTCAATACCCTTCACATGGTCCTTATACGCATAAACGAATGTATAGAAGTAAACCGGTGCAATCGGTAATTCTTCCATATATAGTTCTTCCGCTTCTTTTAAAATTTCCATACGTTTATCTGAATCTAGTTCTCCACGTGACGCTTTTAATAATTCTTGATAGTCTTTACTTTCCCAGTTCGTATAATTGTTACCACCGACTGTTTCAAAGAGTTCTAAAAAGTTAATTGCATCGTTAAAGTCGGCTATCCATCCGATACGCCCTATTTGGTAATTACCTTCGCTTAAAGAGTCAAGGTATACGTTCCACTCTTCATTATTCAGCTCAACATCAACCTCTAAATTTTTCTTCCACATATCTTGAATAGCTTGGGCAATCGCTGCATGTTCTTCATCTGTATTATAAGAAAGTTTAACTTTTGGAAGTTTATCTAAACCTAATTCTTCTAATCCCTTTGCTAAATGTTCCTTTGCAAGTTCTACGTCATTATCTTTGAAATATCCCGTTTCACTTTCCGGGAACATGGACGGTGGAACTAATGCCATTGCTGGTTTCTGTTCCCCTTTACTAATGTTCTCCACGATTCCTTGACGATTAATCGATAAAGCAAATGCTTTTCGGATATTTTTATTTGCAAATAATTCATCATCATGGTTAAGTGTATAATAATAAAGACCTGCACGATCCGAAATGTGTAATTCACCAGAGTCTTTCATTGCTGGAATCGCGGCTAAAGGAATCTTATCAATAGGGTCACCTACCCAATCAAGTTCCCCGTTTTCATACATTTGTAATGCTGTTGCTTCATCATCAATCATTTGCATATTAATTGTTTCTAATTTTACTGTGTCGGCATCCCAATAATCTTCATTTTTTTCAATGACAATCTTATCCTTATGATCCCATGAAACTAGTTTAAAAGGACCGTTAGATACATAATCTTCACTAACATCTAATGCCCACTTATCATTTCCCTCGACCACACTTTCGTTTACTGGATAGTACGTGTGGAATGCAGTCAATTCTAAGAAATAATCGGTAGGTTGTTCAAGCTCTACCACTAGCGTATGATCATCCTCAACAGTAATACCAACATCGTCTAATGAGCCTTCATTTTCTTTCGCATCTTCTGCACCTTTTATTGGGTACAACTGATAAGCATAGTCAGTATCTGCGTTTTCAGGATCTAAAACCCATTTCCAAGCATACTCAAAGTCACCAGCAGTAACTGGATCTCCGTTTGTCCATTTTGCATCTTCACGAATTTTAAATGTATAAATTAGTCCATCATTAGATATATCGATTTCATCAGCCATAGCCGGTTCAGGATTACCTTCTTGATTAACTCTCGTCAGTCCCTCAAACACTTGGTCAAGTACAGCACTTGAAGTTGTATCTGTAGATGTTCCAGGATGTAATGAGGGTGGTTCTGATTTAATGTTAATGCTTAATACTTGTTCGTCAGCATCTTGTTTGTCAGCATCCTGTTCGTCAGTATCCTGTTCCTCTCCAGCTCCATTTTCACCATCAGTATTTTCTGTTGCATCATCGTCACCGCTACCACATGCCGTTAGAAAGATACTGAAAACAAAAACGAAGGTGAGTAGTAAAAACCACTTTTTCCAGTTCATAAAAAATACCTCCTTTTTACAGATATGTAGCCTTATCTGCATATTATGAAGGTAATTACTTTTTTATTACTTGAAAAATAATACTTATGAAGGTTACTAATATCGCGACGATGATTGCTACTTGAAACATATGTTCAAAACCCGATTTCATCACACTTGCGACGATGGACAAGAGTTGCTCTTGTAAGTACGGATCATCAACCTTTTCAATTTCAGCAATTATTTCACCATACCCCTCACCTTTATTCACATGCTCAAAATCGATCATTGTGTCACCAAATACGCTCTGAAAAGTTGGTTCAATTTTAATAACACCTGTTGTAACAAAACTAGCAAACACTGTAGGAAATAACGTAAGACCAATTTGCCTCGTCAGTGATAATGTTCCAAGCGATGTACCGTATTGTTCTTTACTGGCACTTTCCCCTACAAGAACATTTAATGGGGCGCCGAGTAAAAAACCTAATCCAATCCCCGCCAAAACACTTGCTAGTACGAACATCGTTAGATCGTCTACGAAAGAATAGAAAAGAAGAAAGCCACTAAAGCCAATGACTCCTGCAATAAAAATAGTTCGGATTGCACCAATTTTATCTGTTAAAAACCCTCCCAGACCTGCGCCAATACCAGATGCTAAAGCTAGCGGTGTCAGCCAAAATCCTGCATTTTCAGGTGGAACCTGTAACACTTGTTGCACGTAGGAAGGGATAAAAATAATCGTTGCCAAAAACCCACCCGATAAAAATCCTAATAATAATGTTAGAAGGAACGTTTGCTTCTGTAGTAGTGAATAAGCAATAATTGGATCTCCACCTTGGATCTCCAACCTTTTTTCATGATGAAGAAAAAAATATAACAATAAGATTCCTGCTATTAAATAAGGTAGTACGGCAACTCCAAATATACTTTGTAAAAAGGCTGTACTATCGATATTTGTAATACCAAACATAAATGCGATAATAGTAAGGGATAAATAAATAGTTCCTTTTAAATCAATTGCTTTAGAAGAAGGTTCTTTTGTTTCCTTTATTTTAACGAATCCCATAATAACTAAAAAAATCGCTATTGGTATATTGATCAAAAACATCCATTGCCATGTTCCTGTTATATGTAAAATGAACGCTCCAACATTTGGTCCAACAACAGCAGAAAGACCGTGCATGCCCCCTAAAAGACCAAGCGCTTTTCCTTGGTGTCGCTTAGGAAGCGTTGCTAAAACATGAGAGCTTCCTATAATGAAAATCCCTCCACCACCGATTGCTTGAATAAATCTTGCAATAAGTAAAACGGTAAAATTCGGGCTTAATGCAACCAAGAGTGATCCTAAACCAAATAACACTATTTCAATGAGAAAAAGACGTTTTCTACCAAAATTATCGGATAACTTACCTATAATTGGAACAGATATAGCGATCCCTAATGTGTATAATGTAACCGTCCAAGCTCCCCATGTAGGAGATACCCCGAACGAATTGTATATTGTTGTCAAGGCTGCACTTATAATTCCATTATCAAGACCAGCCATAAAAACACCAATTGTAAATAAAGCAACTGGCCATTTTTGTGATACTTGTCTTTGTTTCACTACATCACCTGCTCTTATTAAAATGTTTAATAGAAAGAAGATGGGCATAAATAATTTAGTCATAAAAAGATCCAAACTAAAAAACAAATTTCTTCCATAAAAAATTTCATTAGTTCGGATATTTTATTTGTCAGCTTAAAAAAACGGATTGCTTATTAGAACAAAACTGTTTAGGCCACCGCTGCGGAAGACTAACATAATTCGCGATTCCGGCACATAATTCGAGATGCGCCATATAATTGCGAAGAATCGCCATATAACTGCGAAGATGCGCCATATAATCGTGGAGAATCGCCACATAATCGCAGAGATGCGCCATATAATCGTGGAGAATCGCCACATAACCGCAAAGAACCACCATATACCCTCTGAGGTGACGCATCATTGTTGAAAATGTACATGTTTAACTCGGCATTTTCACACATTTAAATGATCGGTAGCAAAAAACAACCATCAGAATAGTGGAAACAAAAAGTCTTGTACGATTAAAACCATATTTCCGAAGCGATGGGGCATTCACTAATCTAAGTTACCGCGCGGTTCCATCGAATAATGCAGAGTCCAATACAAGAATACACAGTTCATGGGAATACTGCGCAGTTTATTTCAACTTTGCATAAATTAAAATTTAACCCGCTGTTAAAGTAATATTCAAAGCACTTTATAATCGTTCGTCTTTGGAATGGAACTCTTTGTTATGTTTTACCCCCCTATTCTTTAAAGATAGAAGCTATTTTATCGATTAAGTCTTTAAAGAAGTTGGTCACTTTATCCCAAAATCCTTCATCTAAATTTAATTCGCCAATCCGGTCTTTAATGGTTGAAGTAATATCTTCTAATTGATCTCTCACCTTGTCAAAGTCAATATCCAAGTCACGCATTTTTTCAAAAAGATCTATTAATAACTGGCGATCTTCTTCACTTAAATTGATTTCTAATTTTTCTAATTGCTCTTTGACGATTCGCTCCACATCTTCTCTTGTAGCCGGATCTTGATCAGCGATCGCTTTTTTAATTTCCGTCATAAGCTCTGTTACTTCTTCTTGTGAAATACCACTTTTTTCAGCTAAATCGGTCGTTACATTGAGCTCTTCATTTGCAACTTCCATTCTATCTTGGTCAAGTTCTGCACCACTTGCATCATACGCTTTATAAATACCTGTTAGTGCTGAATGCCCTGTTACTTGAACAGGTGAAGCTACCTCAATTAATGCATTTTCGACCCCCGCTGTTAAAAGTGCATTACTATACATATCACTTGTTACTTGTGTAATATTATCGGCTGTAACAATATTAACGACAATCCCATGTCCTTTATCTTTGTGCGTTATTTTTACTGATGAAAACATCCGAGAATTCGGGTTTCCACCAATATATTTAGCAATATCTTCTCCAGTTACTGTTAATTCATTGACATCATTTTGATCTACTTCAAGTAATCTTCTGACTTCTTCTTTCTGACCGTCTGTTAAATTACCACCATAAACAACGACTGGTTCTCCTAATAATTCATTTATTGCCTTATCCCCTTCAGCAGCATGAATGACCACTGTTGAACCAAAGGCAAGTCCAAATACAAGCATTGTTATTAAAAACAGTTTGCTAAAATATCTCATTTTTCAAAACTCCTTTTCGTCTACCAACAAGTTTGTTTCTAACATGGTAGTAGTTTAGACAAAGAGAAAAATTATCTTAAACTATGTATTGTTTTCAACTTATACATAGTTTATGCTTATTCAGCGCAAAATACAATTGAAATAATTAGTACAAATCATTAGAAAAGTGGAATATAATGTTTGAGGCGCAGAGCAAATCCATTGCTTTGCCATATTTTATATGGTACAAATAAAAAATAAAGAGCTTTAGAAAGTGTGAATATAATGGGTATTGTTATTGTTGATATATGTAGTGCGAATGCAATTACTACATTAAATATAGAAAAAATTATTGAGGGAGAATTTCCAGAAGTTGCCGTTATTATGAATAGTTGTTTATCCTACTGTGGACTCTGTGCAAATAGTCCTTATGCCCATGTAAACGGAAAGCTTATTCATGGAAAAACCCCCGAACAATGTTTAGCGCGAATTCGCGAAGAAATTAAGAAAGAATTAGCAGTATACGCATAATGCCGCTAATTCTTTTTTCTTTCCATCATTTATAAACTACTTTTTAAAATAGCTAGCACGTCTTCTTTTGTTAGCCTTTTGAAGTTACCACATTTTGGTTGGGTTTCAATTGTTTTTTCTGCAATAAGTGGCAATGTTTTATCCGTGATCTGATAATCACGTAATTTGATAGGTGCTCCCCAAGAAGCCCAATGTTGTGCCAAAGTATCAATGCCTTCATTAGCAATTTCTATATCCGTTTTCCCGTTCGAATCAATTTGGAACACATTAATTGCTAGCTGCTTAAACTTTAAGACATTTTCAACATCTAGTACATATCTCATCCAATGCGGAAATAAAATAGCCATCCCACCACCATGAGGGATATCGTGTACAGCAGATAATGCATGATCGATATGATGTGTACCCCAATCACCAATAAAACCCATATTTAATTGGTCACTTAACGCAATCGTACTTGCATAAGCAATTGTTTCCCTGTACTCGTAATTCTCTAAATCGTTTAATAATTTAGGGGCAACCTCAATGATAGTACGCAATACACTTTCACAAAATTGATCTTGAATGGGAACATTTGTCGCAAGGTTAAAGTAATGCTCTAACACATGGGACATCGCATCAACGATTCCATTTACCGTTTGTTTATATGGGACAGAAGTCATATAAGTAGGGGCGACAATGGCAAACTTTGCTCTCGAAAAAGAAGAAACCCATGCACGTTTATCCTGCTTTTCCCAATCGGAAATAACAGAACTTAAGCTCATTTCAGCTCCAGTACCAGCGATCGTAACAACGGAACCATAAGGAAGACCATCCGTGGCTCTTGTTTGTCGACTAATAATATTCCATACATCTTCATCTGTTTTCGCTGCCACGACAATTGCTTTCGTACAATCGATTACACTACCGCCACCGACTGCTAAAACGAAATCGACCTTTTCCTTTTTACATATTTCTGCCCCTTTTCGGACAGTTGTTACCCGTGGGTTTGGCTCCACACCAGCAAGCTCGAACCATTCTATGTTCGCATGCTTAAGCATATGGATTATTTTATCGTATAATCCGTTTCTTTTAATACTTCCACCACCATAAACGAGTAATACCCTATTTCCAAATCGAGAAATCTCCCTCGCTAAATTGTCTAACTGCCCTTTTCCAAATAAAAGCTTTGTCGGATTATAGTACATAAACGGGTTCATTTCTTCACCTCTTTTTCCTTCTAAACAACTCAACTTTCGCACTAATATAATAAGTGCAAACAGTTTCCTTGGTTAAGGTTGGGATGATTCTAATTATATCCTTGACAATTTCAGTAACATCAACCATTTCCAAAAATGGGTTCTAACATATAAAAACTGAACTGCGCAGTAACATTTAGTGACGGAGACCCCATCGCTACGGAAATACACTCCGCTTTCCCCACAGGGCATAAGAACGATATCTGTTCAACCTGCGCTATCGCTTGTTTTCACAGTGTCTCCATTACCGCGGGTGGCTGGTGAGTCTCCTCACTCGTAATGAAGGTGGGCCTACTAAAACCGGCCTTTGCGCCCAACGTCGGCATCCCCCTTGCCGGGGCAGGGGCTCACTGTGCCTTCCCCCGCGACGCACAATGTTTTCGATGGGACGAGCATTTAGCACAGTCCCAGGACGTGACCGCTTTTAGCCGACCAGGAGTCTACGTGTAGTTGATTGTAGCGGAGGAAAGTTGACTCCTACGGGAAAAGCAACAGCTGAAAATCTATTTTCTAATGTTTTGACAAAACGGATGAAATTAGTTGAGGCGTTGCCCGTGGAAAGCGACTATCCGTAGCGACAATCAACGGTGCTGCTAACTTAGTTACTTCGCAGTTTCGTTCTTATGCGTGATAATAGCTACAAACTTAACGTAAAGAGCAATGGGAGTTAGATGTATACAGATAGCCTAGAGTAAACAGTTAATCTTATGTCAACTTGAGCACTGTCTTTTCATCCCACTTCATTCTCCAAAGGCTTTTTGTCCATTTCACTCTACGAAAGTTGAATAAGTAAAAAAATAAAGGAGTAATGATTACCCCTTTAAATAAACTACCGCATCTATTTCTACTAAAACATCTTTTGGCAGACGGCTTACCTCAACTGTGGCACGTGCAGGATAAGGTTTTTTTAGATAGCGTCCATATATTTCATTTACTGTTGCAAAATTATCCATATCTTGTAAGTAAATTGTAAATTTAGCAACTTGTGAAAAAGTTGCATCTGCTTCAAGTAAAACAGTCCGTAAGTTTTCCATTACTTGAATTGTTTGTTTTTCAATGCCTTCCACAACTTCCCCAGTTTCGGGATTGATTCCAATCGCTCCTGAAGCATATAAATAGTCTCCAGCGATGACCGCTTGTGAATAAGGACCAATTGCTGCTGGCGCTTTATTTGTAAAAACTTCTTTCATGAACATTACTCCCTTTCCGTTAATTTTTCTCTTATTTTAATAATAACAACTTTCCCCCTGCTTTAAAACATTAAACTTCTAACTATCTTCACTTTTTTGCATCTAATACTTGAAAACGAAAGGTAAAAAAGAGACCTATTCCTAAACTTAAAAAAAGAATTCCTTTTGACTGGAGTAACACAAAATGATTCGACATGATTTCGCTAATTAAAAAATACACCCCTCCAATAATGGAACAAATAGACAGGATAAGTGATATGCCCCCCGATAAAGGAATATCCTTAGACAAACAAACCCCTCCTTATTTGGTAGCAAACTTGTTTTTATATTCCATCACATCACGAGCGTAATAAATATCGCCATAACAAGCATCAAATTGTTTCGCTTCCTCGCGTAAACAAGTGTAGATGGATTGATCCTCTGCATTTTGATACATCTCTTGCGAAAATTGAATGACGATATCTTGATCAAATTCTTTGTCACTATTCTTCACATAATGAGCAAAACCAATGCCAAAATTGTATGATTGAACCGCTAACTCAATATCCCCATTCGCGGCTTGTAAATTTTCTGCAAAATAGGAAACACCTTGTTTGATCGACACTTCTGGGTCATCAATACAGCCTATCTCTCCACATAAACTTTCCGAGGACTGCATCGGATCATCCCCACGTCCTCCAGATTCTTGCAACATCATTGCCAATAACACATCAACATGTTCTTCTACATCGTATTCTTTTGCATATTTACTAACCGTCGGTCGATATTGTTCAACCTTTTTTGTAAATACATGTTGAACAATATTACCACTTTTCAAATGTTCTTTATACGTATAAAGGGAAACACTAACTAATAAGATCGAGAGAATGACAACAAGGACAAAAACCTTGATCATCACTTTTTGCATTGAAACCTTCATTTCCCAGCCCCCAAGTAAGTTTATGTTTGTCTGAATAATTCTTTTTTACGCCATCTACCAAAAAGATAATAGAAGGAAGCTAGGAAACTACTAATAATAAAACTTGTTCCCATTCCAATTGCTATTCCTATTTCATCATAAATGCTAGAAAACAAAAATGTCAACGGGTATCTTAGTACCCAAAATGAAATAATATTTAAGAATAAAACTTGATACATCGCACCGGAAGCCCGAACAACCCCATTTAATACAAAGTTAATACCTAAAAAAGGAAAACAAAATGCCATCATTCGTAAATAAATCGTCGCAAATTCAACTGCTGCTTCTTCCTGAATAAATAATGAAACAGCAAATTCAGCAAAGATAACGATAAAAATTCCGATGAAACACATAAAAGCAAAATTATAAACCAATCCATACTTCGTTATTTGATGAACACGTCGCCAATTTCCAATACCGATATTTTGACCTGCCATACTATTAACCGCCGTTCCCAACGCCTGAGCGGGAAGCATAATAATACTGTCCAGTCGCTGGGCAGCACCGAAGCCACCGACAACTGCTCCACCAAAAACAGTAACAACGCTCATAATTGCAGCAGAACCAGCGGAAATTACTGACATTTGTAATCCTGACGGAATCCCTAAATGTAAAATTAATTTCACTTCTTTCCATTTAGGCTTTTTTGGTAGTTGAAAAGGGGCAAGTCGATTACGAAGCACAAAAGTTACCCCATAAATAAATGAAACTCCTTGAGCAAGGATGGTTGCGTAAGCGGCTCCATTTACACCCAAGTTAAATCCAGCAATAAATAGAGGATCTAAAAATAAATTTAAGACTACTGCAATCGTAACAAACTTCAATGGGCTTTTACTATCTCCAATGGCTCGTAATACCGTGCTAACGAAGTTGTAGCCAAACAAAAATAGCATTCCAATAAAATTAATTTGTAAGTAGCCTTTTGCTAAAGGTAATAACTCTACCGGGGTTCCTAATAATTTTAATACGTTTTCCGCTAAAAGAAATCCAACTACACTAAAAATCAACGCTAAAATGGAAAGGATAACGACAAAGGCATTTAAATAATGCGTTAATTCTTTCTCATTTTCTTTCCCTTTTAGCTGTGAAAGAATAGTTAATGCTGCGTTATTTAATCCAATAACAAATGCTAGCATCGTAAAAATAACTGCTCCAGAAATAGCTACTGCTCCAAGAGCGTCAGCACCTAGTAAATTTCCAATCCATAAACTATCAACAACTTGGTAAGATGTTTGCAGCAAATTTGCTAGAATAATTGGGCCAGAAAATAATAGTAATTGTTTAAAGATATTCCCTTCCGTAAAATTATAATTATATTGTTTTTGCATCCAATATCTACTCCTATGTTCATTCACCTTTATCTTATCATAATTTTCCATGCATTATTCCATGTACTAAAAGTAATCATCCGTATTTTTGAGACTTTTCATTGTTTTCAAATTATTCATTTTATGGTATTATTAGAAAAATATTGTTTTAAAGGGGTTGGTATTATTGATGAATCATGCGTTAACTGTTGGAGCTATGATGGAACATGCTGAAAAGTTTTTTCCAGGAAAAGAAGTGATCTCTCAAACACATGACAAGATTCACCGCCTGACGTATAAGGAAATTGGAAAACGAACTCGCTGTTTAATGAGCGCCTTAGACAAGCTTGGCGTAAAAAAAGGTGAACGAGTTGGAACACTTGCATGGAATACACACCGCCACTTAGAAATTTACTTTGCAGCACCAGGTATGGGAGCAGTTTTACACACAATTAATATTCGCTTATCCCCAGAACATATTATTTACATTATTAATCACGCGGAAGATAAAATAATCTTTGTCGATGAAGATATTTTACCACTAGTCGACAAACTTCAAGATCATTTAAAAACGGTGAAAGCTTATGTCGTTTTAACGGATAAAGAAGAATTACCCCCTACTAGTTTACCTAATGTTTATTCCTATGAAGACTTAATCAAAAATGGAGACGAAAATTATCCTTTTATAAAAGAAATGGATGAAAACGAACCAGCCGGAATGTGTTACACATCTGCCACAACTGGAAAACCGAAAGGAGTAATTTATTCTCATCGTGGCATTGCTTTGCATAGTTTTGCCTTGGCTCTTGCAGATACAGCAGCACTTTCTGAATCAGATATAGCGATGCCTGTCGTTCCACAATTCCATGTAAATGCATGGGGAATGCCATTTGCGTGCACATGGTTTGGTGCTACACAAGTTATGCCTGGCCCAAGATTTACCCCAGAAAGACTTGCTCAATTTATTGAAGACTATAACGTAACACTTACAGCAGGCGTCCCAACTATTTGGCTAGGTCTACTAAAGGTATTAGAAGAAAAAGAGTATGATCTTTCTAGTTTACGCGGCGTTTTATGTGGAGGCTCAGCAGCACCAATTGGCATGATTCGGGCATTTGAACAAAAATATAATATTCCTTTTTATCATGCGTATGGAGCAACGGAAACGACACCACTTGCTACCTTTTCAAGACTTAAAAGCTACCAGTCAGATTTATCAATTGATGAAAAAATAAACGAGAAAACGAGACAAGGTATTCTCGTACCTGGACTAGAAATGAAAATAATCGATGATGACGGGGAAGTCGCATGGAATAATGAGTCAATGGGTGAATTACTACTAAGAGGTCCATGGATTGCAGACGCTTATTATAAAGATGATAGATCAAAGGATGCTTTTATCGATGGTTGGTTCCACACAGGAGATGTGGTCACCGTCGATGAAGAAGGAACAATAAAAATCGTTGACCGAACGAGTGATTTAATTAAAAGTGGTGGAGAATGGATTTCTTCCGTTGAATTAGAGAACGTACTAATGGCACATGAGGCAGTTTTTGAAGCATGTGTTGTTGCTATACCAGATGAAAAATGGCAAGAGCGTCCGATTGCTTGTGTCGTACTTCATGAAAAGTTTGTCGATCAAGTAGACAAGGAAGAATTACTAGACTTTTTACGACCGCAATTTGCAAAATTTTGGATTCCAGATGACGTACTTTTTGTCGAAGAAATACCGAAGTCATCGGTTGGGAAATTTTTAAAACGTGAACTGCGTAAATATGTGTTAGAACATTATCAAGTGCAAGATTGAAAAGTGGCATTTTATTAATAGACGCTCCGTTAGTCAGGGAAAACGACTGATGGGGCGGACTTAATATAATCCTTTTCCATTTTAACTTCGTTTGCTTTTTAAACAATCGCAGTAGTACATTCATCTGCAATAGCTCTTTTACGATAACTACAGCACAAACCATACAACGTTTCCTCCTAGAGTCGTATGACGTATATCTAAACATGTTCTTATTTTCAAGCGTATTATGTACAATTTAATCTTGCATTAGACAAAATGTAAAGTGAATTTGTATATGAGTACACATTTGAGCAATGCATTCTTTATAAATGGTGGTAATATTTTAAGTGGTAAAGCCATTCCTTCCTAAAATAACCATTAATCTTTCTAGCCAACGTATTTTTCTGCATATTATTTAAATTGTTGAAGTAAGATTTAACAATATGAGTACTAGGGAATATCTAGAAACTATCATTGGATTCCCTCCTATTATGTTATTTTTTTAAAATAAAAACCATTAATTGAGAGCGCTTTCAATTATCAGAGATACTTATCTATAGTAAAAGGGGGTACATATTATGGCAGAAAGTATGGTAAAGCTCGAAAATATCACGAAGCAATTCGGAGAGTTACATGCTGTAGACAACATTTCTTTAACTATTAAGCAAGGTGAATTCCTTACATTATTAGGTCCTTCTGGATGTGGAAAAACAACGACGTTACGTATGATAGCTGGGTTTGAAAACCCAACGTCTGGAAACATTTGGATTAATCAAGCGTTAGTTAATGAGATAGCACCATATCATCGGGAAGTCAACACAGTATTTCAACATTATTCACTGTTTCCCCATATGACTGTATTTAACAATGTTGCCTTTGGTCTAAAAATGAAAAAAGTGAAAAAAGCTGAAATGATGGAAAGAGTATACAACGTGTTGGATCTTGTTCAATTAAAAGAATATGAAAATAGAAAGCCAAATCAATTGAGTGGAGGGCAACAACAAAGAATTGCCATTGCTAGAGCTATCATAAACAACCCCCAAGTCCTTTTACTAGATGAGCCTCTCGGTGCACTCGACTTAAAGCTTCGTAAACAAATGCAATTAGAATTAAAACATTTGCAACAATCTCTCGGTATCACATTCATTTACGTTACACATGATCAAGAAGAAGCATTGACAATGTCAGACCGTATTGTCGTTATGAACAAAGGAAAAATCGAACAAGTAGATGTTCCTCGAGTTATTTATGAAATGCCGAAAACATTATTCGTATCGAGTTTTATTGGAGATACGAATATTTTAAAAGGAATGGTTCATAAGAAAAGCAATGATGAACTAACCCTACAATTAGGTGCTGAGATGATTACCGTGAAGAAGGAGCCTACGATCGAAGTAGATGATCATGTCCTTTTATCTATCCGTCCGGAAAATATCTATTTTATCAAAGAGACAGAATCACATGATATAAAAATTCCTGTTAAAGTTATTGAATGCATTTATACCGGTTCTAGTACAAAGGTCGTTACACAGTTAAGTGATGGACAAAAAATAGTAATCCAGAGTACAAACGATGCCATAGTGACTAAAAATACCGCTGCTTTTTTAACTTGGAAAAAAGAATTAACCGTCGTTTATAAAGCCAACGAGAAAGAGGAAACTTTTTGAAGATTGGATCATTAGAAAATGGTGTGGAAAGTGTTTTTATTTCTAAAATCATTTAATGGAATATACTCACTTTCCTCCTGGACGGTTCATATATTCTATTTACTAAGTAATTCAGTTTGTCACCCAAATATATAAATAACCTACATTCTAATGATAACTGGGGAGTTGAGAAGATGGAAAGTAAAATAATCCGTTTCATATTCATTTCTAGTTTGATTTTTAGTTTAGTAGCATGCTCGGGTTCTGACACAACAAGTAATGAAAAGGACAAACAGCTAGCAGATGAACTCATTATTTTTAATTGGAGCGAATATATGCCAGATGAAATTATCGAAAACTTCGAATCAGAATTTGCCGTAGACGTAACGTATACTACATTTTCATCGAATCAAGAAATGCTTGCTAAAGTAAGAAGTGGCACTGTTCCTTATGATCTTGCTGTGCCCTCGGATTTTTACGTTCAAGTAATGCAAGAGGAAGGTTTACTTGAAGAAATAGATTTTACTAATATACCGAACTTTGAAAATATCGCAGATGAATGGAAAAACTTAGACTACGATCCAGATAATAAATATTCCGTTACGTATATGTATGGTTTTGATGGACTTATTTACAATAAAGAAAAAGTGAAGGAGCCACCGACGAGTTGGGCCGATTTATGGAATCCCGATTATAAAGGCCATGTCATTTTGATGGATGCCTCAGATGAAATTAGTGATATGTTACAACAATATTTAGGTAATGAAATGAACAATCCAACGATTGATCAAATTGAAGAAGGTGGAGAAAAGTTAATAGAATTAATGCCGAATGTATTAATGTTTACAGAAACCCCTGAAGCACAATTAGTAAGTGGGGAAGCTTGGCTTGTCTATGGTTATTCGGGAGAAGCAGGAGTCGCATATTTAGAAAACGATCAGATCGATTTTGTTCTACCAAAAGAAGGTGGAATTAGATGGACGGATAATATGGTCATTCCAACGACGTCTAAGAACAAATATACAGCAGAAGTATTTATGAACTATTTATTGCGACCAGATGTAAGTAAATTGTTGTCAGAAGAGTTTCCTTATGGGAATCCAAACAAAGAAGCAGTTGAGCTATTAGACGAAGAACTGTTTGGAAAAATCCCCGGCTTCAATTTACCAGCTGATCAAATAGAAAATGCGGAATGGTCCGAAGTACTGGATCCTGATAGAACACAAGCAGTAAATCGGATCATCCAAGAGGCAAAAGTGAAAGGTGGTCACTAATTTTCCATTGCTGTAACCTGAGCCTTTTTTTAGGCTCTCCTTCTTTCATATAGTGAAAAGGATGGTGTGATATGAGGGCGAAAACGAGGAAAGTATTGTTTATTTATAGTTTAGTAGTTTTTGCATTTTTGTATATTCCAATTATCGTCTTAATCGTTTTTTCATTTAACGACTCAAAGCTCGGAACTGTTTGGACTGGATTTACATTTGATTGGTATATAAAGTTATTTTCTAATTCACACATTCATGCTGCATTATTAAATAGTCTATTCGTTGCTATGATTACTACCATTTTATCAACCATTTTTGGAACACTTGCCGCCCTTGCACTGTATCGCTATACATTTGTCGGTAAAAGATCCATTGACTTTTTATTTTTAATTCCTGTCATTATCCCAGACATCGTTATTGCAGTTGCTTTACTGGCAATCTACGGATTATTAAACATTAATTTAGGCCTACTTACGGTTATCCCTGGCCACGTTGTGTGGGGGATATCATTTGTCATGTTAGTCGTTTTAGCTAGATTATCTGGTTTAGATCGGTCACTTGAGGAAGCAGCTAAAGACTTAGGGGCAAATGAATGGCAAACCTTTTGGCGTGTCACTTTTCCACTTATCTTCCCTGGTATATTAGCCGGTGCACTACTTACATTTACCCTTTCGTTGGATGAATTTGAAGTAGCTTTCTTCACAGCAGGGCCTGGCTCTAGCACTCTTCCCGTATTGGTTTATTCCATGGTTCGTCTCGGTGTTTCACCTGAAATAAACGCACTTTCTACGATATTAATTTTAGTCGTGATTATTGCGATTATCATTTGGGGTGTATTTATCAACAAAACGAAAGATAATAGGGGGAGTCTAAATGATTAGGACTATTCGATCAGCATATACGATGTTGTCACCAAGCCTCATTTGGCTGCTATTCTTCTTAATCATACCTGTTGGATTCATTGCCGTGATTAGTTTTACGACAAATTTGGGATTTGGAGGAATTTTATATAAATTTAGTACAGATGCCTACCGTTTAGCCTTCAGCACATTATATGCAAAAGTCATTTGGCAATCAATCGTTTGGGCTGCACTTGGGACGTTTCTTTGTATTGTGATCGCTTATCCATTTGCTTACTTTATTGCAAATGCAGGGAAGTGGAAAAACATGCTGCTACTGCTTGTCATGGTTCCCTTTTGGACTAACTTTCTCATTCTCATTTATGCCTGGATCATCCTACTTAATTCACAAGGTTTGATTAATTCTTTATTAATTAAAATCGGCATTATTGCTGAACCACTTACGATGTTATATAGCCCTTATGCAGTCATTATTGGTATCGTCTATGGATTTTTGCCATTTATGATTTTGCCCATTTACGCATCACTTGAACAGATGGACCGTTCCTATTTAGAAGCGGCAGAAGATTTAGGTGCAACACCTTTTAGAGCCTTTTTAAAAATAACATTACCTTTATCAGCACCAGGAATTTTTGCTGGTTCCTTAATTACCTTTGTTCCCGCCTTAAGTGTCTTCGTTATTACTGATTTATTAACTGGTGGAAAATTATTGATGGTCGGAAATATCATTCGAGATGCATTTGTCGTCGAAATGAACTGGCAATTAGGTTCTGCATTATCATTACTATTAACGATTCTTGTATTAATATCTATCTACTTGTTTATAAAATTTACGTCTTCAAAAGATCGGAATTTATTATTATAAGAAGGTGAAAAGATGCTACTACATTCAATGTGGGAAAGAACAGCTAATAAACGGCCATCATACCCAAGATTAACGGGCGATCATCATTGTGATATTGTCGTGATCGGTGCTGGTTTTACAGGATTGTCTACTGCCTATCACTTACAACAGCATCATATGAACACAATCGTACTCGAACATGACCGAGTTGGAAGTGGTGCAAGTGGACGAAATGGTGGAGAAGTATTAACAGGATATCTCGGCAATATGGAGGATTATGTGGAAACGAAGGGACTTCCTGTCGCACAAGAAATGTGGCAATTATCCCTTGATGCAATCGACTTAATTGAACATATTATCACCAAAAACAATATTCATTGTGATTTTACCCGTTCTGGGCATTTTCATGCAGCATATAAAAAGAGTCATTTAAACGAGATGAAAAAGAATCAAGCATTTATGGCTCGCCACTTCGACTATCATCCTATCAAAATTGTGGAGAAAAAAGATCTTCCAACCGAATTAAATACTCCTTTTTATCACGGTGGAGCCATCGATGAAAAAAGCGCTCATTTTCATCCACTTAACTACACATTAGGACTTGCAGAAGCTGTGACAAAATTACGAGGAAACATCTTTGAAGAATCAAGTGCGCTAAAAATAAAGTGGAAATCAACAAACAAAGTGATCGTATCTACTTCAAATGGTCGTGTTATTGCAAAAAAAGTCGTCATGGCTACAAATGCGTATGCTGGCGACATTCATAAACGAATTAAAAAATCGATTGTTCCCGTTGAAAGCATTATGATTTCAACAGAACCGTTAACAGAAAAAATGATGACGGACATCATTAAAAAAGACCGGGCAGTTTTTGATTCAAAGCATCTATTATATTACTTCCGTAGAACTGCTGATCATCGCCTCGCTTTTGGTGGATCTGGTAGGGCATCAAGTAAACGTGATTTAAAAAGAATTTATCAAAATTTGCATAAAGGAATGCTAAAAGTGTTCCCACAGCTACATGAAGCTAAAATTGAATATCGCTGGGGCGGGAAAGTGGGGTTTACGAAAACATTCCTACCCTATGTAGGACAGTTAAAAGATGGAACTTACTTTGCTTTCGGTTATGGTGGCCACGGTGCTGCGATGGCTACAATGCTTGGGAAAGTAATTGCTGATGCTATCTTTACTGAAACAGATATAAATAATCCTCTTAAAATAAAAAAATTAAAACCAATTGCTTTTCATAGTCAGCATGCAAAAGGAGTTGGAATAATGAAATTGTATAAACAGTTTCAAGACTTTATCTCCTAATAGTAAGACCACACCATTAGAAAGGATCTGAAATAATTGATTGAAAAAATGATATTAACTGGCACATCAAAAGAGATTGGCGAACAACACGGAAGACTCGGGAAAAACCAAATAATACAAAGTCTAGAAACATATGAAAAATTATTTCGTGACTATCAGTTTATTAGTTGGAATGAAGCCCGTGAGATGGCACTACATTATGTAAAAGCCATTGAGAAATACGACGATCAATTATTAGAAGAAATGGAAGGTGTTGCAAAAGGGGCCGGAGTAGATATTGAAGATATACTAGCATTAAATGCTCGTACAGAAATTGCCCTCGGGAGCTACGGAAACAGACAGTTTACAGATGGTTGTACCGCAATTGCAACAACGTCACCAATTAGTCATGACACCATTATCGGGCAAAATTGGGACTGGAAAGGTGCACAAACGAAAAGCTTATTATTACTTGAAGTTCACAGAAAAAATAAACCTGTTATTACAATGATGACTGAAGGGGGTATCATTGGGAAAATTGGTTATAACTCTGCTGGATTAGGGCTATGCTTTAATGCATTATTAACGGATAGAAAATCAAACGAAGTACCAATCCACCTTGCATTACGCGGTGTATTAAATTCATTTACACTATCAGAGGCTATTTCCAAAATTAAGGACGGACAGACCGCTGCTTCGGCAAGTTTACTCATTGGAAAAAGTGAGGAAGACGGTTCTGGTATGGTAATAAATGTAGAAGTTTCTCCATTCGGCATCGACTATGTCGGAGGGGATAAAGGATTCTTAGTCCACACAAATCATATTATGTCACCTGTAATCAAGAAACATTTACTTGATATGAATGAATACTGCTTTGAAGACTCCATGCTAAGATATAAACGAGCGCAACAATTAATCAACATTGCAATCAAAAAGAATGAAAAGATTGATCACGAAGTATATAAAAAGTGGCTTTCAGATACGTTTAATGCACCTAATTCCATTAATCATTTATGTAATCCACATGCAGAAGAACATCGACAAATGGAAACCGTTTTTTCAATTATTATGAACTTAACAAAAAGAAAAACGTTTCTTTCTATCGGAAAACCAGCAGATGGACAGTTTATTGAAATATAATTAAAGGTGTATAATAAGATGAAAAGGATTGACTCAAATGATTATCCGTGAAATTCAAAAGGAAGACATTGATGAAGTCGTAAAAATAGCCATCTTAGGCTTTGGCAACTCTGAGATTGCTTATAAGGAGGAACATTATGCAAACCATATTAACACTTTCCCAGAAGGTCAAGTATGTGTGCTTTACGATGGAAAAATAGTCGGATCAAGTTCGAGCATCATCATTAACTATGAAGAATACGGTGATGACCATACATTTGAAGACATTTCAAAGGACGGATTTATTAATAATCACAATTACCGTGGAAAGAATCTATACGGGCTTGATGTTGTTGTTCATCCAGCGTTTCGTAAACGACACATAGGTAAACGTCTATATGAAGAAAGACGACGTCTATGTAAACAGTTTAATTTACAAAGTATTATTATCGGTGGGAGAATGCCAAACTATCATAAATACGCCACCCACCATTCAGCGCACGAATATGTAGAGTTCGTTCAGCAAGGAAAAATATATGATCCAGTACTCACCTTTCAGCTAAAAAACGGATTTAACGTGCGATCCGTCAATGCTAATTATCTGGAAGATGATACAGATTCATTAGAATATGCAGCAATCATGGAATGGATAAATAAAGAATATGAATTAAAAGAAAATTGATTTACGTTTTTAGATTGGAAGCCTTATTTTTAGGAGAAATGGAGTAAATAGCTTCTGTCTTTCTATTATACCGTGCCGATAATTCTATCTACTAGATGCTCAAAGTCCAAAGCATTCTATGAAAGCGTACCTTCGCTATAAAACAGGCTGGGACAAAGTGTTTTCACCAAAGAAAAAACCGAACAATAGTAGCTGCATATAACCCGCTTCGGAAATATACTTCGCTTTCCGCGGGCAACGCCTCAACTAATTTCAAATGTTTTATTCAAAACGTTTGAAATGGATTTTCGGCTGTTGCTTTACCCGCAGGAGTCTACGTATATTTCCTCCGCTAAGGTAATGCATTGTTTGTCTTTAGATTTGTCGTTTTAGTTATGTCCCAGCACTTTTTGTCGTTATTTATGTTAGACCCAGCGTCCTGTTACTACTTTTTTCCGCGTATAAAACTGTAAACCATCTTTTCCATTTGCATGCAAGTCACCATAAAATGAATTTTTCCAACCTGAGAATGGGAAAAATGCCATTGGAGCAGGAACACCGATATTCACTCCTAACATTCCAGCATCGATATTTTCCCTAAACGTTTGAACACTTCCCCCATCATTCGTAAAAATACACGAACCATTTGCAAAAGGAGATTTGTTTGATAACTCTATCGCTTCTTCTAGATTACTTACACGACTAATGGATAATACTGGAGCAAAAATTTCATCTTGCCAAATTTTCATTTCGCTCGTCACATGGTCAAAAATAGTTGGACCAACAAAATATCCTCCGTCTTGTGCACTTTTATCATTACGACCGTCTCTAATTAATGTAGCCCCTTCATCTTCACCTGATTCAATATATTGTAATGTCCGTTCTTTATGTTCTTTTCGAATAACAGGACCAAGAAATATCCCGTCATCCAGCCCATTTCCAATCGTTACTTCATTTGCTTTTTTTACTAATTGTTCAATAAATTCATCTGCTACCGTTTCATCTACTGCAACAACAGAGCAAGCCATGCAACGCTCTCCAGCCGAACCGAATGCAGCATTTAAAATTTGTGTAGATGCATTGTCTAAATTAGCATCACGCAAAACAATCGAATGATTTTTAGCACCTGCTAATGCTTGCACACGTTTTAAATTTGCAGTTCCTCTTTTATATACGTACTCTGCGACTGGTTGAGAGCCAACGAAGGAGATAGCTGCAATATCTTGATGATCAAGCATCCCATTTACAACATCATGTGCTCCATGAACAATATTTAGCACCCCTTTAGGGAGTCCCGCTTCTTCCATTAACTCTGCTAAACGATTTGCTAATAATGGTGTCCGTTCAGACGGCTTTAATACAAACGTATTACCAGTTACAATCGCCAGTGGAAACATCCATGTAGGAACCATCATAGGAAAATTAAACGGTGTAATTCCACCAATGACACCAATTGGGTAACGATAAACCCCAGAGTCTAATCCTTTTGCAATCGATGGAAGCTGTTCTCCCATCATTAGTGACGGTGCACCCGCCGCAAATTCCACACATTCAATTCCACGCAATACTTCTCCATGGGCTTCTGTGAAATTTTTACCATTTTCTATTGTAATTAGCCGAGCTAATTCATCCCAATGGTCAACGAGTAGTTGTTGATATTTAAAAAGAATTCGCGCCCGTTTTGGCACCGGCTCATCTTTCCACGTTTCAAATGCTTCTGCTGCAATTTTCACTGCTTTATCTAATTCTTCCGTTGTTGAAATTGGTACATGTGCAATAATCTCACCTGTCGCTGGATTATAAACTGGTTCTGTCTTATCCGTTTTTGCTTCAACCCATTCTCCACCAATAAAATTCTTCACTTTTTGTGCAACTTGTGTAGTCATTAAAATTCCTCCTTGTTAAATAGTGGCTCAACCTTCACACCAATAAAATGAGTTCAACCCGTTCGCTTGGTTAAGCTTGGAGTGCTTCAAATTATATCCTTGACAACTTTGGTAAAATAAAACAGTTTTCCAAAAGATAGGGATCTGCGAATACTTCTTTTACCAAATAGATTTGTTGTTTTTTACAATAAGAATTAAATTGCGCAATAACTTCAGATAGCGGGATGTCCCATCGCTGCGGAAATGCACTCCGCTTTCACCACAGGGCATAAGAGCGACATCTATTCAACCTGCGCTATCGCTTGCTTTCACAGTGTCTCCTTTACCGTGGGCGGCCGCTAAGCCTCCTCACTCGTAATTAAAGGAAGGCCAACGTCGGCATACCCCTTGCCGGGGCAGGGTCTTATCCAGGCTTATACACCCACAGGAGTCTCCGTGCATTTCCTTCGTTAAGGTGAGGTTGAATCATTACGGTAATTTATGTTTGAAATAAATATCATTTACATTCTCCTAACGTATAGTTGATTGGAGCGTAGGACAGTCGACTCCTGCGGGAATAGCGCGAGTCTGAAGACCCCGCAGGAAGCGGTTTTTGCTTCCGAGGAGGCTGAAGCCGTGCCCGCGGAAAGCGACTGTCCGAAGCACAAATCAACGTTGCTGTGATTAGGTTTGTAGATGAAAATTAAACTAAGTTACTGCACAGTTTAGATCAAATACGTGATAATAGAAACAAACATAATGAAAAAACATTCGAGTTTAGATATAAACAGACTGCTTAGAGCGAACAGTTAACCCAAAGTTGACTTGAGCACTGCATCTTCATCCCACTTCATTCTCCATAGGCATTTTTGTCCAATTCACTCTGCGAAAGTTAAATAGTAGCAAATGCTTCTTTTAATACTGTGACGATAAAATCAACATCATCATCCGTAATATTTAATGGTGGACTTAAAGCGATGATATTATTAAACCCAGCAACCGTATCACCATTCTTACCAATGATTAATCCTTTCCCCTTACAGTAGCTAATAATATTATTGACAACATCCGCATCAGCTGGTTGTTTTGTCATCTTATCTTTCACTAACTCTATTCCTATCAACAACCCTATTCCCCTTATATGACCAACATATGGATGGCTATCTAAATCTTGCAACTTTTCTTTCAATACTGCTCCTACTGCTTTTGAACGTTCAATCAATTTTTCCTCTTCATAGATTTCCATGTTTTTTAAAGCAACTGCACAAGCAGCTGGGTTCCCACCAAATGTACTAACATGACGGAAATGATCATATTCACCTGAACTTTTAAATGAATCATAGATTTCTTTTCTAACAGCTGTTACGGCTAATGGTAAATACCCGCTCGTTATTCCTTTTGCCATCGTAACAATATCAGGCTTAATTCCTGAATGTTGAAACGCAAACTTTGCTCCTGTCCTGCCAAACCCACAAATGACTTCATCGATAATTAATAATGCTTGATGCTTATCACAAATTTCCCTAACTCGTGGCAAATAACTTTCATGCGGTATGATGACCCCACCACCAGTGATGAATGGCTCCATAATAACACCTGCAACCGTCTCACTCAACTCCCAAGTCATCACCCGATCAATTTCATCAGCTGCCGCTAAGCTCTGTTCTTCCAACGTACCTTGATAAGGACTTCTATAAATGTCAGGTGGGGTTACATGGATAAAACCTTGAGTAAGTGGTTCATACCGATATTTTCTTTGTGCCTGCCCTGTCGCCGAGAGTGCTCCCATTGAATTACCATGATATCCGCGATATCTAGAAATGAACTTATGGCGACCCGATTCACCATTTTGCTGGTGGTATTGCCTGGCAATTTTAAATGCCGTTTCATTCGCCTCAGAACCACTGTTTGAATAAAAAACAACATATTCATCTTCTAGCCATTCATTTAATTTTTCGGCAAGTTTAATTGCGGGAATATGACTTTGTGACAGCGGAAAATACGCCATTTTCTTCATTTGATCGAAAGCTACTTCCGCTAGCTCCACTCGACCATAGCCAGTGTTTACACACCAAAGACCAGCCATTGCATCTAAAAATCTATTTCCTTTTACATCTGTAATCCATGCTCCCTGCGCTTCCTTAGCAATAATGGTCGATTCTGGATTAAATGGTTTTACCCCATGCCATACATATTGTTCATCTTTTTTAGATAAATCGTCTGTGTTGATGATCACTTAACAACACTCCTCCCTTTTTATCTTACATATAATAATATATTATTTTACATTTTAGCCATTAGACATAATGTAAAATTATATCCTTTTCTCTTTAACTATAAGAGGATGTTCAAAAAGTCCAACAAAAATGACACATCGAATTTACGTTGGCTTGCTTTTCCAGTACTTTTTATCGACCTTTTTGAACACGCACTATAGGGGATGATATTTGCCTGTTACAGCGTCAACTGTTAAATAAAAAGAGGTTAACTTTCCTTTTCCTTTCACAATCCAATAAGGTCGATAGAACTCTTCTTGTCGCTGTAGTTCCAATCTAGGCATTTTTACTATTTTCATTCGAGAGTAGATAGACTCAAATAAAAATTGCTCCGCTATCTCGATTGCTTCATTATTATTCACGATCCTTTTCATGATGTATTTTTCTTTAATTTTCTTAAAAATAAATGTCGGTGCTGTATCAACTAAAGCCCCTATTTTATTCATCCCATCAATCGTACACCCCGTTTTTTGCCCTACTCTATTGATCAAACCGCTTTTTTCAACCTTATATTCGTGAAATAAATAAGGATAATAAATCAATGATTGAATTTCATATTTAACATTAGGTTCCATCTTTTTAAATGATTCCTTTAATAAGTCCTTTTCAAAAGAAATGCTTTCCGTTCTTACTTCTTTCATCACAATTTACTCTCTACCGACAATTGACTCGAGACGAATATAGAGATACTTTTAGCTTCGGGACTTATTTCACAAGAGATATTTTTCTCGATATTATTTGGTAAAATTCTCGGACCCTTCGCTTTCTCAAATAGGTCTAACACATCTTCTGAAGGAGGCGTCCCGAATCTATTTCCTATGACCATGCCAAGAATAGAAACAATTAATCCTCCCAAAAACGGATGAATGCCTGTGCTCGCCTGCCAATCAAAAGTGGTCCAAAGAATATGTGAAACACTTCCTGAGATCATTGCACTTAGAATTCCAACTTTATTTGAATTTCTCCAATAAACCGAACAAATATAAGGTACTAGGAAACTATTACCTAGCGTTCCAAACGCAAATACGACAAGGGCAAATACGGATGGTGGTTGCTTGATTGCTACAATCACTCCAATTATTCCAGCAAGAAGAATGCTTAAACGTGATACCAAAACCATCCTATCTTGATTGGCCGTTTTATGAATAAATCGTTGATAGACGTCTCTAGACAAAATGGTTCCCGCTTGCATTAAAATGGAATCCGAAGTGGACATAATCGCCGCCATCACTGCTGATAGTAGAATAGCTGCAAATAAACCTGGGAAAAAAGTATACGCTAACTCTGAGACAACCATTTCCGGATCAGCAATATTTGGAAGCAAAATAATGCCTATTAATCCAATCAAATACGGTGAAAAGGCCATAGCCTGGTTGTAAATGGCAGTCCATAAAGTGGCTGTCTTAACTGTTTTAGTACTCCGCATGGACATATGCCTTACAACAACATGGGGCAACCCCATATAACCAATGGAATAGATTAATATAGCTCCAATAATGACTCCCCATTGCCCATAAAACTCTAAATCTTTCCCCCAAATACTTAAATAGGAAGTGTCAATTTGTGCAAGTGAAGCATTAAGTCCCGATAATCCTCCCACATGGATAAGTCCCATGATTAAAATACCAACCATCCCAATCACCATAACAATCGCTTGGAAAAAGTCAGTCCAAACAACCGCTAAGTAACCACCTGTTACTGTATAAATAACGATGACACTTACCCCTATAATTAATGCTAACTCATACGGTAAACCTGTTAATGCTTCAAGCGCTTTTCCCGATGCGATGAATTGAGCAAATACGTAAGCAAATAAAAAAACAATCGAAATAACCGCCCCTACGATTCTAATTCCTGTACTCTCATATCGTTTTTCTAAATACTCAATAGGTGATAATGCTTTCAATAGTTCAGACATTCTTCTCATTCTTTTCCCTAGAACAGATAGGTTAACGATACTACCTCCTGCATCCCCGATCCCATAAAGAATTGCATACCAACCTCTTTGGAAGGCTTCTGCTGGTCCACCAAGAAACATAAACCCACTCATCGATGTACTTTGCATCGTGAGAGCAGTTACTGCAGGACCTAGGCTTCGATCCCCAAGTAAATAACTATCCACTGATTTAGATGCTTTTCTTGAAAAATACAATCCAATTGAAAGTAATATTAATAGATAAACAATAAATACAATTGCGTCAGAACCCACTTACTTCAACTCCTTTTCATCCAACTCTGCGTAATACTTATCTTCTAAATCATCTTGACGTTTGTTTACAAAATACATAACAATACCCGCTGTTAACCAAATAAAAGGCCAAGGTACAACGAGCCAAAAAGTTTCTGTAGGTAGGTTAAACACGATCATCACCTCTTTTTCTATTAGGTTCTGAGTATATAGTATAATAAACAAAATGACCTAACCTTAGACAAAGCGTTAAATTTGTAGAGCGCTTTCATTTACATGTTGTAAATCATAAGTGAGGCCACTTAAAAGATCTAGCACATTCTTCGTTAATGAAATTCATAACGAAAAGCTGTATTCGATGTAATTTTGTTCTTTACATGCTTTAATTAGACCGATAAACAATCTCCCCATTTATCATCGTTAGTTCCACTTGTAATTCTTTTATCTTCTCTTTTTCAACGTTTAGAATGCTTTTATCTAACACAACCAAGTCTGCTAACTTTCCCTTTTCTAAACTACCTTTTATTTCTTCTTCAAAGCTCGCATAAGCACCCATTATTGTATACGCTTTAAGTGCATCCAAAACCCCAATTTTTTGCCTTTCACCGACTTGTATATTGTGTTTCGATTTTCTATTTACGGCAGCATGTATTCCTAATAATGGATCACATCCAACTACTGGTGCATCTGACCCGAATGCTGCAGTAATCGTAGATTCAATATAGTCATTTGCCGGATACATCCAATTAACTCTATCACCATAGAAATGAATATAATGATCGCCATTTTCATACATAAAAACAGGATTAGGGATTACAATCACATTTAGCTCTTTCATCCTTTTTTGTAAGTCTGGTGGTGCAATCCCTGCATGTTCTATTCTATGACGATGATTAGCTTTAGGCCGCTCGTTCAGAGCAGCCTCAATACAATTTAAAACCATTTCTATCGCCCTATCGCCCTGCGCATGGGCTGTAATCTGATAACCTCTTTTATGAGCATCAATTAACACCTGATTTATTCCTTTTTGATTATCATATAGGATTCCAAAATCATTTGGATCATTTGTGTAAGGCTTCCTTGTCGCTAATGTCGGTCCAGTACTACTACCGTCTGAAAATAACTTTACCGGCCCAACTTTAAACTTTTCATTTCCGAAACCTGTAACAATATTTTTCTCTTTCATCTCCTTAATAAACTTCTTAGAATCTATTAAGGATCCTATCATAGCGTAAATACGAAGTTTTATATCCCCCGATTCCGTTCCCTCTTGCATGATCTCTAATAGTTTTGAACCATCCCCATAACCACCTGCATCATGAATGCTAGTGATTCCATGCTTAATAAAAACCTCTGACGCCATTTTCATTGATTTCTTCAATTCTTCCTCATGATGACTTGCTACTTCTGATATTTTCATATGAGCATTTTCTATAAGTTTCCCCGTTAAATGTCCAGAAGCATCCTTTTCTATTATTCCACCTTCAGGGTTCTTCGTCTTTTCATCTATGTTCGCTATTTTTAATGCCCTACTATTAACAATGGATTGATGGTTACAAACACGTACAATTAATATTGGATGTTCTGTAGAAATTGCGTCTAATTCTCTTTTTGTTGGAAGTCGCTTCTCAACTATATTATTCTCATTAAACCCCGATGCTCTAATCCAATTTCCCTTCTCCACATGTTGAACCTCTTTCCTTAACTCAGTATATAAGTCCTCGAGCGATTGAACTTCCGGACTGTTACAGTTGATATCTAAAAGATTAGTTCCATAAATACTTAAATGTATGTGCGAATCTATAAAGCCCGGTAGCAAAGATCTACCTTTCAAATCAATAATCTTTGTATTTTCACCGATAAAATCTGTTATCCTAACAGAAGAGCCAACGGAGCAAATTTTATTGTCCTTAATTGCAATTGCCTCTGTAATTGTCTGATGATCATCTATCGTTATAACCTCACCATTTAGAAATACAATGTCTGCAATAACTTTTTCGGTTGAGTCTATCATTGGACACCTCTTTTTTATGCATATATATTTTAACATCTAGTTAGTTTCAGTTTTTCATTTAATTCACTTCAGCATACTCCTTGTCCCTTTCTTTCACATGATTTTCATTATATTTAAACTGTAAAAGGGCATTTTCAAAGCGCTTAACCGTATTCTGATCCCTAGGCTTTGTGCTCAGACTAATAATGATGAATAGGGTCGCGTTTATGAGTAGACCCCACATAGCAGGATTTAACCCTAAAGGACTGACTAAGGTAGGTATAAATGTAAAGAGTATCGTAAAAGTTAAACCTCCAATCAAACCTGTGATTGCTCCAGCTTCATTTGCTCTTTTCCAAAACAGGGCTCCAATTGTTGGTATAATAAGTTGTGCAGTACCACCAAATGCTATCAAACCTATAGTTACTAATAGTCCCGGCGCAAATAGTGCAAGAAAATATGCTAATATGGAAAAAACAAGAAGGAAATATCTCCCTACTTGAATTAGCCTGTCTTGTGAGGCATCCGGGTTTTTATATCGTTGATAGAAATCTTTTGTCATCACTGCTGAAACTGCATGTATTTGACTATTCGCAGTTGACATGGCAGCCGATGCACCACCAGCCAATACAATTGCACCGATAACAAAAGGTGCGTATTCCATAATAATTATTGGTAATATTTGATCTGGATTTTCAACACCTGGTTTAATGAGTACGCCCGTCCAGCTAACTAAAACAGAGCCAATATACGATATAGCAACCAACGATATTAAAAATGGCATCAAGTTGAATAACTTTCCATTTTTAACAGCATACATTCTTAACCAGAGTTGAGGGCCCATTAAAGCACCAATTGCAGTAATCAAACAGAGTGATATCCAAGACGCATATCCAGAAGAACCTAATGGCCCAGGCAATGTTAAATGTTCTGGATGTAAGTTTTTCATTTGCTCAAACATTTCAATAGGACCACCAACTAGCCTTACAATATACAAACCTGTAAAGAGCAATCCAAAAAATAACAGAGCTCCGTAAATAATATCAGTCCAGGCAACGGCTCGCATTCCACCAACCCACACATAAATGATAATAACTAAATAAAATATTAATGCTGCTAACCAAAATGGTATAACACCCCCGGATGCAACCTCTATTAAATATGCACCACCTGTCAATTGTATTTGTAAATAGGGGACAGTAAAAACAATGACAACTAGACCTACTAGTATTCTTACTTTTTCACTATTATAAAAATCCCCTAATAAATCAGATGGGGTAACATAATGAAACTTTTTTCCCAAATACCATATTCTTTTTCCGATCACAAAATATAAATAGCCAAATAAAATGTTCCAAGCAAACGCAGTTAAATAGATTGGTCCTTGACTATAAAATGAGGCATTGGATCCTAAGAAAGCAAATGCACTCCACCATGTCGCAGCAACAGTGAAGAATACCGCTATAGATCCCATACCTCTACCTTGAATAAAATAATCATCACTTGATCCTTTTGATTTTCCAGCAGCATAAAATCCTACCATTAACGGTACAATCATGAAAATTACTATAATCAATACTCCAATTGTCATTCCTTTTCACATCCTTATTATTTTTTTCCCCAATTAAACTTGTAAGCTATAAGGAATAAAATTGTACAAAAAGCCCACCAAAATAAAACCCAAAAAAGAAGAAATGGTAATCCCAATACCATAGGATCAATCTTATTTGCCCACAAAATGATAGGACTTTCCAACATAACTAATCCCAGTATTGTAAGAATAGTAAATAAAATCCTTTTATTCATATTATCCCTCCTGAATTATCCTATTGAATCACTCTTTTAGATGGGGTTAGGAAAAAAGTGTTTTCACCAAAAAAAATCCAAACAATGATAGCTGCATATAACCCGCTCTGGAAATATACTTCGCTTTCCGCGGGCGGCTAGTGAGCCTCCTCTTTCGAAATTAAAGGGAGGCCAACTAAAACCGGCCTTTGCGGCCAACGTCGGCATACCCCTTGCCGGGGCAGGGTCTCACCGATGCCTTTCCTCCCGCGACGCACAGGACGTGCTAGTGTCGAGCGTTGGTCACAGGACGTGACCGCTTTTAGCCGACCAGGAGTCTACGTATATTTCCTCCGCTAAGATAATGAATTGTTCGTCTTTAGATTTGGTCGTTTTAGTTATGTCCCAGCCTCCTATTCATTATTTTATTTTCATACCATCGTACCTCTATTTTACTTAGAACACATTGGACAAAACGTTAAAAACAGATAGCGTTTTCATTAACACTTTGATTCATATATAAAATAGAAGGGAACATACTTGGAATATGTCTTTATTAGTGAAGAAATAGATTTTCATTAAAATACAATGGCTTTAATTTGATATAAGGAAAAATAATAAAGGGAACTGGATGTGGGAAATATGTAAGTTACCGATAAGAATACCTTTCCACAACAAAAGAGCACCTAAGCTACTGGCGCTCTTCAAAATGGACAATTTACTTAATTAAACAAGTTCTTTTTACAAAGGGAAAACTTCTCATATTAGGGGTTACACTGAGCGATTTAATTAATTACCTTCCATCAGATTCAATACCGTATTCAGCAACACATTAACTCCTTGCTCACAATCGTCCCAGTTCGTCTTTTCATTCTCCATATGACTTTTTCCGTTAATACTCGGGACGAATATCATCGTAGAAGGAATAAAACTTGCTATGAACTGGGCATCATGCCCTGCTCCACTGACTACTCTTTTATGCGAATAATGAAGAGCATTTGCCGATTGCTCTACAGAATCGCGTAGCTGAGGTTCAAACCAGACGGTATCCCTATCCCATAACTTGCTAATTTGTATTGTTGCTGTTTCTCGGGTAGGAGCATTAGCTAAGCTTTCAATAATTGCTTCCACTTGTTTCATCACTTGCGGATCTTTGTGCCTTGCCTCTATTGTAAAAATGACTTTATTCGGAATGACAGTATGAATATTAGGATGTACATTCATTCTTCCTATGGTAAATACTAACTGCTCATCCAATCGCCCCAGATTACCTTGGACAGTTGAAATTAAATCATTGGCTACAAAAAGGGCATCTTTTCTCATATTCATTGGAGTAGTACCAGCGTGATTCGATTCACCATTTATTTCAATCTCATAACAAACCATGCCAACTACACAATCTACTACTCCTATGGAAATGGAATGATGATCCAGTACAGGTCCTTGTTCAATATGTAATTCTAAAAATGCAGTAGCATCTTTTAAACGCTTTTCAATGGAACCAACATAATTGATGGACTCCAGAGCCTCTTTAAATGAAATTCCATTCACATCTTTGGACATCATCATATCAGTTTTTTGAAATTTTCCCGCAAGCACACCCGAGGACATCATGGACGGCTCAAATCTTGCTCCTTCCTCGTTTGTAAAATTCACAACAGTAATTGGTATTTTAGGAGTAATATTGTTCTCTATCAATGTTTCTATTACTTCAAGTCCAGCGATCACACCTAAGGCTCCATCAAATTTACCCCCTTTTTTTACCGTATCCAGATGAGAACCGATCACAATGGGTGGCTTGTTTTCTACCCCTTCTAATGTTCCATATATATTTCCCATATCATCAACCTCGACGACTAAACCCAAATTCTCGCAATAATTACAGAAGTAGTCACGTACTAAACGATCCTCTTCTGATAACGCTAGACGTGTTACCCCATCATTTGCTGTTCGACCAAAATCAGCGAACTTTTCCAATTTATCTTGAACGTTTCCCTTTTTAACTAACAGCAAGTTTTTATTCATATCGTTATCACCTCTTATATTTATATGATGAAAAAGGCTGTTTATCAGATTGGGGCTGCAATGCACATCTCATCCTCGAAAAGATGGTTGGAACTGTTCACTGCTCGCCCCATCGAAAAGAGCCGTTGTTTTTGCCACAAACCTATAAACTAAGACAAAACTTTGAATAGTAAATGTCTTACTGCTACGGAAATACACTACGCTTCCATGGGCGGTTGATGAGCCTTCCCTCCCGCGACACCGTGCCCGTGGAAAGCGACGATCCGAAGTGGAAAACAACTTAGCTGTTACTTCACGGTTTATAGCAAATGTGATGGGTAAGAAGCAGCAAACTTGCCACTTACTTTGAAATCTAAGGTTAACTAATGTCATCAACACCAATATCTTAGAATAAAAAGTAACAAGTTTCACCCTCCATCATTCAATTATGCTATCTCCTAACTTCAAAATGAAGAAATTACCTTCCATTACTCATTAAGCCCCTGCTTTTTGTTGTTGAATCAACACAACAGCAAAATACTTTCTTCCTTCAGGTGTAATGATGTGTAACATCTCTTTTTCATCTTCTGCAACATTTTCAAGTTCTACAAAGGCACCATTTAAGCTTTCAGTAACATTCGTAATTTTATACTCCTTTTGTACCAAAAAGTCTATTCGATCCCTCTCTTGTAAAAATGTTTTGTACTCACTCATTTTCTTTCCACTCCTTCTAACAATGTTTTATTCGCTCTTTCCCTTTCCATTCCCCTATCATTTTATTATACTTTTGAATCAACGGATGTATCTGGAAAAACGACCGTCTCTGGTTCAAGATCAATCTGCCAATCGCGCCCAACCGTAATTCCTAAATACTTCTCATCACTAGGGTCTTCAAGTTCTGCTTGTTTATATTTTTTAAACCACCAGTATTTAGCTAGAAAGTAATAGACGATCCCCGCGATGAAACATCCGACAAAAAAGGAATATGTTTGGAAGAGCAATGCGATTCCTCCACCAACTATAAAGGAAATCATTCCTGCCCAGTTTATTCCATTATGGAAGCGATATTGACCATCGCTTTCATATAAATGGGGAACATTCAGCCTGCGCTTACGAATGATATAATAATCAACAATGATGATACCAACCGTTGCAGATAAAATAGCACCACTAATGATTAAGAAAGGAATAATCACATCAAGAATCGCCCAAGGTTGTGACACTACAGCGATAACACCAGCTATAATAACTCCGAGAGCATATGGTACTTTAGGTCCACCAACATTAGAGAATACCGTTGCAGCAGGTATAACATTTGCTGGTGTATTTGTGGACCATTGTGCAAACACAATCATAAGAAACAAAATTGCTAAAACAATTCCACTAGTTGAAAGTAATTGGATTGCTGCAACAGGATCATAGTCACCTACAGCAATATAAGCTATTGCACCGATTGCAACGACAAAGGTTTGGACAATAGGCATAACAATGATACTACCTACCCACATACCTTTATTTCGCTTCCACCAACTTCTTTCAAACTTTGGCGCCGTTACATACCGTGATATATTCATGAGATCATTTGCGAGTGTCGACCAGTACCCCATCGTCCCAGTAACAATTAACATAAAGGCCGTAAACATGATGCCAGCCGAAACAGGTTCCTCAATCCATGCCCACACATTACGGTCAATTGCGGCGGCTTCTTTACCTAAGACCACATACATCCAAATGGCGATGATAATTACTGTAGGAGCGGCCAAATTAGCAAATCGTTCAACGGCTTTAATCCCAAGTATTGTATTTGTTAATTGAACAGCAATAAATATGATAAAACAGATAAACCAATTATCAAATCCCCAAAATATATTAAAAATAGCATTCATAGCTGTCGCACCAAAATACGTGTTAATCCCAAACCACATTGCCGCAGTAAAGGCCCTGATTAAAGCAGGAATATGCGTACCAACAGTTCCAAAAGGAGCTCGTATATATACTGGGAATGATAAGCCATGTTCAATACCAACATCCGCAGTGATTGTCATAAAAAGCCCAATCAGAACACACCCTACAATGGAGGCGGCCAAAACCCAGAAAAGCGATAGATTCGCCATTCCTGCCCCACCTATTGCAAAAGCCGAAATTACGATAGCCATACCGACCCACATAACCCCGAATCCAAATGTACTAACCACCCTATCACTTTGGGTAGACGGAAGTAAATCGGGGGATTTTAAATAATCAGTATTCTTCATCACCATTCTCCATTCTCTCATTTTTTTGACGAAATCTTGTCTTCTTTTCAATGACTTCTGAATGTTAAGCAAAGGTGTTTGTTTTTAATTAGACGCTCCCTAGAGTTAAACATTCTCAGAAATGCACAACTCGACATGTTCACGGTAAAATATAATTCACCAAAAATCAGCGATAACAGAATTGTTTTTTAAATATTCAGAGAAATTAACTTTTAAAATGGTATATACTACATGCTTGTAGAAGCAGGGGAAAGGAAAGTCTTTCCCCTACCAATCCACATTTAAACAAAGGTTAGATGGTGTATGTTTTATCTTCTGATTCGTTGCTTATATTGTATTTTGCACGCTTCAAATACTGACCAGAACCAAGTTTTCCAACAAACTTTTTATCCCGAACGACAAATTCTCCGCGAGAAAGTACAGATACTGGTTCTCCTGTTACTTTCATTCCTTCATACGCACTATAGTCTACTGCCATTTGATGGGATTCGGCTGAAATGATTCTTTCACTGTTTGGATCGAAAATAACAATATCAGCGTCTACTCCAACAGCAATCGTTCCTTTTTGTGGGTATAATCCAAATAATTTTGCAGCTCTAGTTGAAGTAATATCAACAAATTGATTTAATGAGAGTCTTCCTTTAGTCACCCCCTCAGAGAAAAGTATACTTAGTCTATCCTCAATATGAGGGCCACCATTTGGAATCTTAGAAAAGTCATCTTTTCCAAGATCTTTTTGTCCATTAAAATCAAATGAACATTGATCCGATCCAATGGTATGGAGTTGACCTGTTTTTAGTGCGTTCCAAAGAACATCTTGATGCCGCTTTTCACGTAAGGGGGGTGACCAAACATATTTAGCCCCCTCAAAATTTTCCCTTTCTAAGTATGTCTGATCAAGCACTAAGTATTGTGGACATGTTTCACCCCATATATCAACTCCGTTATTCCTTGCTTCTGCAATTTGCCTAACAGCTTCCTCACAAGTGACATGTACAATATAAATCTGAGAATTTGAAAGCCCCGTGAACGTAGCCGCTCTTCCTGTTGCTTCACCTTCAATTTCTGCTGGCCTTGTGAATGCATGAAAAATCGGGTCAATATTTCCTTCTTTTAATGCCTTTTTCACTAAATAATCAATCACATCCCCATTTTCTGCATGCACCATAACAAGTGCTCCAAGTTCCTTTGCCGCTACAAGCGTTTGGAAAAGTGTTTCATCATCTGCTTGAAGAACATTTTTATAAGCCATGAATACTTTAAAAGAAGAAATGCCTTCCTCTTCAATAACAGATGGAAGTTCAGATAATACCGTATCATTCACTTCACCAATCATAAGATGAAAACCGTAATCAATAACTGCCTTTCCTTTTGCTTTTGCATGCCATGTATCAATCGCGTCTTTCAATGGCTCTCCCTTATTCGTTAAACAAAAATCAATAATACTTGTTGTCCCACCAAAGGCGGCTGCAATGGTTCCTGTTTCAAAATCATCCTTCGTTACTGTTCCTCCGAATGGCATTTCTAGATGTGTATGGGGGTCAACTCCACCAGGGAAAACATAGTGTCCTTCTGCATCAATCAATTCTGATCCGTCTGTAGAAAGATGTTGCCCAATCTGACTAATGACGCCATTTTCAATCAAAATATCTGCATTGTATATATCGGCTGCTGTGACAATCGTACCGTTCTTTATTATTTTTCTCATTTAATCACCTCTTTTAAAAAATTTATTTTTCTACAATGTCAACTTCACAGCCAACAGCACCGAGAGCAGCTTGTCGATCATTCCACGTCATTACAGGAAGTTCACTTGGAATTTCAATCATGTCAATCGCACCATCGACCGGACAAACAATTGCACATAAATTACAGCCTACACAATCTTCTTCCCTAACTTTTAAAATATCGTTGCCAATGTCATCCTTTAACATATCAATACATTGATGGGATGTATCTTCACAAGCGATATGACATTTATTACAATTAATACATATGTCATTATTAATTCGTGCAACAATTGTGTAGTTTAAATCAAGTTCGCCCCAATCTGTATATTTAGGAACAGATTTTCCTACTAATTCCATCACTGATGTTATTCCCTTTTCATCTAGGTAATTATTTAAACCTTCTGTCATATCCTCTATAATTCTAAACCCATGGTGCATTGCAGCTGTTGCGACCTGTACACTTGATGACCCCATTAACATAAATTCAACCGCATCTTGCCAGTTGGAGATCCCACCAATCCCCGAGATCGGTACATTAATTCGTGGGTGTCTAGCACATTCACCAACCATATTTAACGCAATTGGTTTTACTGCAGGCCCACAATATCCTCCATGCGACCCTTTGCCCCCAACATGTGGAATCGTATTCCATGTGTCAAGATCAACACCTGCTAAGCTATTGATCGTATTAATCATACTAATCGCATCGGCTCCACCTTCTGTGGCCGCTTCAGCTGTAGCTGTAATATCCGTTATATTTGGGGTTAACTTAACAATGACAGGGGTTTTTGCCGCTTCTTTCACCCAATATGTTTGTTTTTCAACTAATTCCGGCACTTGACCGGAAGCTGAACCCATTCCCCTTTCCGCCATTCCATGAGGACACCCAAAGTTAAGTTCCAATCCATCTACTCCAACATCCTCTACTCGTTTGACAATTTCATGCCATTTTTCTTGCTTTGGTTCGACCATCAAGGAAGCGATGATTGCATGATTTGGGAAACGTTTTTTTGTCTCATAAATCTCCTTTAAATTATCTTCAAGTGGCCTGTCTGTAATTAATTCGATATTGTTAAACCCTGCAACTCTGTGCCCATTAAAGTTCACTGCAGCAAATCGTGATGTTACATTTAAAATTGGGTCCCCCAATGTTTTCCAAACGGCACCACCCCATCCCGCTTCAAAAGCTCGTTGAACTTGGTAGCCTGAATTCGTTGGAGGAGCAGAAGCTAACCAAAATGGATTGGGCGATTCAATTCCTGCTAAATTAATGCTTAAATCTGCCATTTTATTACCTCCCATATTAATGATAAGGAATACCTTCTCATCATAAAAAATGATCATTTACTCTTATCACATACTATATAAGCTTTAAATAATAGATTAAGCTGTTTCCAAGATGTCTTTGAATAACATTTTATGAATCTGGTATGCAGCTTCTTTTCCTTGTTGAGCAGCCGATACGACCATCGCTTCTCCCTGCCCTTTTCCAAAGATGACGTCCCCACATGCAAACACCTTCTCATTCGAAGTTTGAAATGTCGTTTGATCGACTTGTACTACTCCTCCATCATGCTTTAAGCCAAATTGTTCGATAAGATCAACATACCTCGATTGTCCAATTGCTTTAATAACAGCATCTAGTTCCAATGTGAATTCGGATCCTTCCATTGGAATAGGACGTCGTCGCCCGTCTTCATCAGGTTCCCCCAACTCCATTTTTATACATTCAATTCCAGTAACACGACCATGCTCATCCCCAATAATTTTGGTAGGGGTAGTGAGCCATCTAAACTCAACCCCATCTTGCTTGGCAAACTCATATTCGTACTCGTATGCTGTCATTTCTTCGATCGTGCGCCTGTAAAGAATTTTCACATTTTCTGCACCTAAACGTACAGAACATGTGGCACCATCAATCGCTGTATTTCCTGCACCAATGACAACAACACGTTTTCCAAGAAATTCATTTGGTAGAGGTTTTGTCTTTGTATCTTTTACAAATTCAATCGCATCATATACACCTTCTAAATCTTCACCGCTTATCCCAAGGTTCGGAACTTTCGACATTCCGATAGTAAGAATGGCAATATCGTAGTTTTCAAGGATTTCATCGACAGAAATATCTTTACCAACTACAGTATTTGTACGAATTTCTACATCTAGGCTTTCGACTTGCTCCACTTCCCAAAAAGAAATTTCTTGAGGAAGCCTAAACGAAACAATTCCAAACGTATTAAGACCACCTGCCTTTTCTTCAGCTTCAAAAATGGTAACAGCATAGCCCAACAATCCAAGTTCTCTAGCAGCTGAAAGACCTGCCGGCCCCCCACCAACGATAGCAACTGATTTTCCATTTTTCTTACCTGGTTTGAAAAGCACTTGTTCATTTTTAATCGCCCAATCAGTGGCATATCGTTGCAAATTCCCAATCATGATCGGCTGTGTAGAATGGTTTAATACGCAAGCCCCTTCACATAATTCTTCCGTTGGACAAACGCGGGCACAACTTGCTCCAACAGCGTTTTCTGTCATAATTGTCTTTGCAGAACCTTTTAGATTACCAGAAGCAATCTTTTTGATAAAGGTAGGAATATCAATTCCCGTTGGACATGCAGTAATACACGGTGCATCATAACAATAAAGACAACGATTTGATTCTTCGATTGCTTCCTGGCTTGTTAATCCTGGAAAAACTTCTTGAAAGTTTTCATTTACATTCTCTAATGATATGCTGGATTTTGTAAGATGACTCATACTAGACAACCTCCTCGTATATAATGTGTAGACTTCATTTTCACCTATCTAACACTTTATCCTTAAGATAAGGATGTTTGTAGTCACTAAATAAAGGTCTTTATCTCATTTAAGACCATCTTCACCTCCTAAAAAGAGATTACCTTTCATTTCATGAAGCTATTAAACGATCTTGCTTATACCACTAGTGATTTATACACGTAAAGACGAACCAATATGACAAGTTGTGCATAAAGATCTAAGAAAAGGGAAATTGTTTTGTTCTAATTAATTTCTTTATTCGACTTAAGTAGTTATAATACCTGTATATATGTAGTTAGAATTTATATTATATTCAATCTATTCTTATTTCATTGGACATAATGTTAAATTTCGGTACCGTTTTCATTTACGTTTTGACCAGCATAAACATAGGAGGGGACAAAATGGCTTTATTAGTTAGAGATATATTGAAGCGACCTTTTTTTGAAAATGCAAAGGTCTTAGCTGGAGAAAAGGGATTAAATCGTACAATTAAGTGGGCACATATTGTAGAGATAGATCGGTTTGGACATTTGCTTAATGGGAAAGAAGTTATCTTAACGACTGGATACGGCTGGGCTAACGAAGAGAAGAAAAGTTTATCCTATTTGCAACAACTTTTAGAATACAATGCTTCAGCACTTTGTGTAGAATTAGTTATACATACAAAAGAACTCCCCTCAAAAATGGTTGAACTTGCAGAACGGCACGACTTTCCAATTATTGTTTTCACAGAAGAAGTTAGATTTATTGATATTACGAAAGATTTGCACGAGTTATTGCTTGGCTACAATAAAGACGTCTGGCTGAAATTAGAAAGCTTATACAATCAATTAAACAAGGAACTTATTTCCAATGGCAGTGCCGGAGATTTCTTAAGAGTTTTACACAAAGAAACAGAAAAGCAAGTTGCATTAAAATTTGAGGAGCAATATCGTTTCTTTCCTTCCCCATCAACCAAACAGCAACATAAATTAAAAAATGAACTTGAAAAAAACAAAAATGAGCAATATCACGAACAACCTATCTATTTATTCGGAAGTAAAATCGCTTCATTGTACTTTGTTGAAAACAAAAACATGGTAACTCAATTTGATGAATTAGCCCTTAAAAGATGTGGTGAAATTCTAGGGCAATACTTTTGGAAAAATCAGCAACAAAAAGAAGCAAATCAAATGAAAAAAAATGATTGGATTTTAGAAGCCATTGCTGGTTCTTTAAGCCATAAAGAAATTGTTTCAAAAATACAGCAAAAGACTCCAGGAGTTTTAACGAAAGAGGCTATCATCGCAGTTAAACCTTTCCATAAATCACTACTTGTTAACGATAAAAACAGCAATTCAGAAACGGTACTCATGATGCTTTTACGACCTGTCTTGCTTGAATTTGGCTTTCAATTATTTACCGTTAGAGATTATACCCGGAATAATTATATTTTTCTACTAATTAATCAGCAAACCGACAATCTTCAAAAACGATTAATGCAAGCAATAGAAACGATCAATAAAAATAATAATGATCCACTTATTTTAAGTGAACTAAAGTGGATTAGCTTTGGAAAAACGATATCTGCTTATGATCAGCTTAGAAAAAGTTATGATACTGCCCTTTCCACCTTAAATTATCAGCAAAATAATGAGATATTAAAGCAGCCTTTTTATGATACGTTAGCCTTTTATCGATTAATTGACCAGATGGATGATAAAGATAGTTTGAAAGAAATTATTATCGACTATCTTGGTCCGATACTAACTTATGATAAAGAAAAAAGAACGGAGCTTCTAAAAACGTTACAAGTGTATTTGAAAAACCTTGGCGCCAAAAATGAAACTGCTGAGGAACTACATATTGTTCGCCAAACTTTATACCATCGGTTAAATAGAATAGAATCATTGCTTGGCCATGATTTCATGAGTCCGAAAAATCGGTTTATGATTGAGTTCTCTATTCATGCCTTAAAGTATGTAGATATTTGAATGAATAAACAAACTCGCCCCAGTCATCCTTTTGACCTATGGGCGAGTTTGTTCTAGATGAATAAAAAGAGGGCAATTTTATTTGGTAGAAAAACGATGCACCTCTCGCTTAAAAATATTTTCAAAAAATTAACTGTTATTATCAAATAGGTAGTTTATAATCCCGTCAAATGCGGAGACATCTTTTGTTATCAAAAAGACGGGCATAAGCATTATGACAAGAAAAACTGCTAAGTAAGAAACGATCCATTTCATAAAGCCTCCAGCAATTTTTTTCATTTTATCGCCCCTTTCTGAATTGTAGTAATATTCTATATTAAGAATGAATCAAAATCAAGCACTTGTGTCTAAATTGTGAAGTTTTCTATGCCCATTTTATGGTATGATGATCGGTAAGGAGGATTAAAAAATGAAACGACAAAATATACTAATCTTCTTACTTTTACTTAGTGTCTTGATTACCACTTCTTGTATGAAAACAGAAATAAAATCGAATCCAGATTCACTAAACGAAGGAGAGTTAGCACCAAATTTCTCGCTTCAAGATATGGATGGAAATATGGTGACAATCGAACAGTTTTTGGGAGAAAAAGTGTATGTCCAATTTTGGGCATCCTGGTGCTCCGTTTGTTTAGCTGGGCTTAAAGATACAGATCATTTATCAAAGGAAGCAACTGATTTTACGGTGATTACCATTGTAAGCCCAAATTATAAAGGGGAGATGAAAAGGGATGATTTTATCGACTGGTTCAATTCATTGGAGTATGAAAACATTATTGTGTTATTTGATGAAAATGGCTTATGGTCGAATGAATTTAACGTACTTGCTTACCCTACCTCTTATTTTATCGGAACAGATGGGGTACTCACTTCATCTATTGTTGGTCAACTTGAAAATAATGATATCCACGACAAAATGGGAAAAGTCTATTAGGGGGAACATACAGTGCGCCAGTTTTTCATTTACTTTACTGGGTTAACTCTTATTCTATCGGCATGTTCGGCATCCCCAAAAGATAGTGTTCATTCTCCAATGAATAAAAGTCCAGAAGTTCAACACGATTTAGATTCACCTGCCTCTTTTTCAAATGAACAAATAGACAGCCCTAATGCAAATGTAGATTATTCTAATAGTAGTCTCGAAAAAATTTATTTTGCTGGCGGTTGCTTTTGGGGAGTGGAAGCATATTTTGAGCGCATATATGGAGTATTTAATGCGACACCTGGCTATGCAAATGGAACTGGTGAAGACCCTACCTATGATGATGTAATTAGCGGGGAAGAAGAGTTTGCTGAAACCGTTGAAATTGTCTATGATCCTGCCCGAATTACATTAGATGAATTGCTCCTTTATTTTTTCAAAGTGATTGATCCGACGCTACATAATCAACAGGGAAATGATATCGGGATTCAATATCGAACCGGCATTTATTATGTACAAGATGAAGATCTTGAAACGATTGAAGCAGCAGTAAAGCAAGAGCAAAAAAAATATAAAAAAGAAATTGTTACCGAAGTTTTGCCCTTAGAAAATTATTATCTTGCCGAAGAATATCACCAAGATTATTTAACGAAAAATCCAAATGGGTATTGCCATATTAATTTGGATATTTTGGATGAGATTGAAATTGATCCGAACGCCTATTCAATCCCTAGTAAGGAAGAATTAAAGGAAAAATTAACAACGGAACAATATAACGTAACAATGGAAGATGATACAGAAACAGCATATTCGAATGAATACTGGGATTTTTATGAACCAGGTATTTATGTCGATATCGTCACAGGTGAACCTCTTTTTTCAAGTAGAGAAAAATATGACTCCGAATGTGGTTGGCCTAGTTTTACAAGGCCGATTGATCCTGATGTAGTCACCTACCATGAGGACACAAGTTTTAACATGATCCGAACAGAGGTTAGAAGTCGTGTTGGTGATATTCACTTAGGGCATGTGTTTGATGATGGACCAAAAGATCGTGGTGGCAAAAGATATTGTATTAATAGTGCTGCAATTGAATTTATTCATATTGATGAAATGAAAGAGAAAGGATACGGTCATTTAGTAAATATTGTTGAATAGCTTGAGTTGATATATATAAATGGGGGAAGGGCCATGAAAAGAGTATTATTTGTTAGTTCTATCATCACTTTTGTTTTACTACTAGTAAGCTGTCAGCCAACCGATGATTTTGATCAAACACAACTAGAAGAATATGAAGTGAAGCAAACGATTGCAGAAACGAGAGAAGGAGACTTTGTTTTTCGGTTATTGTCGGAAAAAGAAGTATATGAAGAAAATGAGTCAGTCGAGCTTTATGGAGAAATCATCTATGTTGGTGATGAGGAGGAAGTTTCTATCGGTCATTCAGCCTCAGCCATTCTTTTCTCTATCGAAGAAAAAGTGCGTGGTTACACAATTGACTACGCTGTTGAGGACATTGGGACAACGACAATACTTAAAAAAGGAGAAAACTACCGAAAAAAATATAAAAAAAGCATTCATTACAGTGAAGAGATTGATCCTAAGGAATATATCGCTTTTGCCGAGGAGTTTATGGAGGGAGATGGATTTCCTCCCGGTTATTATGTTGTAAATGGAGTGACAGATTTTTTTCTCTCCCCGGTTGAAGATGATGATGGAGCGAAGCATTTCGAACTAGAAGCTGAGATAGACTTTTTGGTTAAGTAACAAAAGTTCAATTAAGATAGGAAAAGGACTCGGGTGTTTTCGAGTCCTTAAATACTTATCTGCCAACGCAGAAATTCAATGTGTCATTTTTGTTGGACTTTTTGAACAACCTCTATTAGGAAAACGATGTGGAATATCTATTATCTTTTCAATTTGCACTCCCGTTAGTTTTGCAAGATGAGGACTATCTTAAATATCCCCCATTATTAATATCGAACGCGGCGCCTGTATAATGTTTGGCTTTATCTGATAAGACAAAAACAACAGTATCAGCCACATCTTCAGGCAAAACAGGCGTATCAATGAGTTGCTGACTTAAATACTCGTTTTTTCTCCAATCAGGTATCGTACCCATCATCGGTGTATTAACCATCGTAGGAGCAACAGCATTCACTCGAATATATGGTGAGAAGTTCATGGCACAGCTTTTAGTTAAACCTAGAATGGCAGCTTTCGATAGCCCATAGATGGCATCTGAACTACCTTCCATGCCTGACACTGAAGACATATTAATGATGACTCCCTTACGTTGGTCTTGGAGCAATACTTGACCGAACATTTGTGAAAAATATATAAAACCCTTAATGTTTATATTTAGAACTTTATCAATTTCATTTACTTGATAATTCAATATATTTTTCGCCAAATAGATTCCCGCATTATTAACTAAACCATTCACGTCAGGATGCTCTGTTTTAATATATACAAAAAATCTAGTGACCTCTTCATAGTTACTCACATCTAATTGATAGGTATGTAGATCATTGCGATTATCTATTAACCGTTTTAAATCATATAAAGAGTGTTCATTAATATCGCATGCAATTACCGAAGCACCCTCATGTAGGCATCGTTTGACAATCTCCTTACCTATCCCAGAAGCCGCACCTGTTACAATTACCTTTCTATTTTTGATCACTTATTAAAACTCCTCTCTCTATCTATGGATCAAGTTAACTAAAATTTCATCGGCGCTATCCAAACCTGATAAGTTGATTTTTTAAAAATCAGACCCGATCGCATACAATTGCTCGATTAAAGCGTCGGTTTTTAGAATAAATCAGAACACCTACCTAGTAACACGAACTGAATTAATTTTATGTTTTCCATTCTCTGTTTTCGTTAATGTTCATTTTTTCTTTAAACGCGGCTTCTAAATCTATATCTAGTTTGTTTGCTAAGTCAAAAATATTCCATGTCACATCAAACATTTCATGCCCTATGTTTCTTTTAATAACTTCTTGCTTCTCTGTCGTTGCACCTTTTATTTCTAGTAAGTCATCGGTTAATTCACCTATTTCACTAATCAAGTACATAACCCTAGTCTCAAGCGGGATACCTTCGAATCCCTTTTCGTCGCAAAACCTTGAAACATATTGTTGAAGTTCCTTAATGTTCATTTCTTGAATTCCCCCCTATTTTAAAAATATTTACATCGTGTAGAAACCCTGAATTCATCTCTCGGAACAATCCTCAACAATATGGCTTTGAACCAAGAAATTCCATATTCGCACCCGATGATTGAATAAGGGATTTCGTATCTATTGAATAGAGATATAACGCAACAATTTCCCCATACACAAACACGACCAAAATCAGTTAATCCAATGGAAGGGCCGTTGTATATAATATGGTAATGTTGTTTTTACATCACCCTTGGCCGAATTAATTTGCATTTGAGTTAAAAACATACTCGTAGATAAGTTCGCACCCCTTAAATCAGCATCACGCAAATCAGCGCCAATAAAATCAACACATCTTAAATCTGCATTCCTCATGTCTGCTGAAATCAAATATGCACCTCTTAAATCTAACGCCCTTAAATCTTTACCTCTTAATTTTTTGCCAATCCAGTCGGCTCTTTCATGATTATAATTTTTCGTGCCAGGTAACTTTTCAATTAAGCTTTTTCGAATATACTTGCTTGTTTCCATAAGCAACTTATTTAATGGAAATCTGTACATCACTAGATCAAGAGATAATAATTGTTCAGCATCGAACTTTGATAAGCTTTGCAATTCTTTTAACTGCATACTCAATTTATCAGACAAAGCAGGAGGAATGTCATACGACAAGGCTTCTGCCGCATATGCCATCATTTCATGTATTTGTTCCATAACCGGAAACACTTGGAACATTTTATCTCCAATTTCAGGATTATCTCGCCAACTTCGACCTTTAAACGTAACTTGGGAAACGACTTGTCCAGCACCTAAACAGTCAAACACTGTACAACCCTTAAAACCCTTCTCTCGTAGATTACCATGAATTTGACAACCATAATCAGATTGTAAGTGAATACAAGGTGTACCTGCTGGCTTGTTAATTGGAAAATCACTCGATGCTACAATATGAAGCGCTGTACAGCAAAGTCCAAAACACTTCATACAATCGGCCGTTAAACTTTCTCTAATATTTTTGGCTGTTTCCTTATACATTTTTCTAGCCTCTTTACATTTTTTGTCATTTAGTTAAAGAAAACTTCTCGTTCGGAAAATCTGTGAGATACTTCTCCTTTGCATACTGAAATCCATCCCAAGAGTCCATGAGGAAAAAGATAAATACTGCCACTCTTCCGCCCATATAAGCAAAATGGGTGCTGCTATTTATTATAGAATGACACCCTATTTTGGAAATAAAGCTTATGTTTATTGCCAATAGCTTCTTGAGCATTATGATGTTCAAGAAGTGATATGGGCTTCCCGTTCGAAATTCGTCGTAACCCACTTTCCCTCGTTCTGAAAGAGATCTAGTACTAGTTCTCGATTGATCGGTGGCTCTTCAATCCATTTCTGCAAGGTGTGAATAATAGGTTCTTTATGGGGAAAGTAGTGGATAAAAACATCAGACTGCTCATGAAGTCGTGTCGACCAAATCTGAGATCGTACCATCACCATTGAATAGTATGTTCGAATCATCTTACGAGCGAAGTTTTGTACAAGTATTTTAAACTCGTCTATGGTAGCTGCTTCTAACCGAATCATTGTCCTAGCAAGTACTTCATGAATATCTCCATTGAAACTTATCGCTATCTCTGATGTGAGTTTGTAAAGGCCGAATTGTTCTCGAAGATCCTCTCCATGAACACAAACACACAGTTCCTTAAGAAATGCCTGTTCATAGTAATTCGCTGGATCAACTACATAATCGTAATTTGCAACGGCTATACCAACATCACGTACCAAAGTGTGGTACTTTCGAGACAATACTTTAGTTACTGCCTTTAACTCCACCAACTCCTTTTCACCCAACGTATCGTTGAACATAGCTAAAAGGTCTAGATCTGATTTAACCGCCACAGCTTCACCTCTTGCAACGCTTCCATATACATAAACACTGTGCAATTGATGAGGAAATAACCTTACTAGCTCCTCGACAGATTCCCGTATGCACGTAAAATAGACATTATCAATCTTATCTAAAGCGACGTCACTCATAATGTATCCATCTCCGTCTAGCCCATATCCGGCTTGTAGACTCCCCATTCCAATCTCCATCCCCCTCATTAGTCATTCCTTTTCACAATTTCTATATTTATTTTAACACAAGTAACCAATTTGTTATTTACCCAATTGTTGAACAGTAACGCCCTTAATATAAAAGCTAATCAGTGATATAAGGAACATTAATGGTACTTCTGGGGATAGGTTCAAGAGCACTTAAAGCTGATTGACTGTCAAAGAGACACATGTGAGTGAAACAATACAGCTAACCATGTAACGAAACGATAGCGTAAGACATCATATAATATACTAAGCAAGACCAATTCTTCAGACAAAGCCAATAAACCGTATGAATTCATGCGGTTTTACTTTCTCGATTCTTACTAAATGAATAAATTTTTAACTTATGTTCCAGTCTTTAATAGTTACTTGGGGTCCGCTAAACAACTAAAATACGTTCCATACTATCGTTGTCTTCCGCAAAATGTGACAAGCTTTTTACTGGGCACTGCTTCAGTCTTCGAAGCACAGAACGTGCAAGTGCAAATTCTACGGTAGGACGAGTATCGTAGGAGCAACGGCATTAACTCGAATATGCGGTGAGAAATTCTTGGCACCGCTTTTAGTTAAACCTAGGATGGCAGCTTTCGATAGCCCATAAATTGCATCTGAACTGCTTTCCATGCCGGACACTGAAGACATTATTAACCTGCTAAATTAAATTTTTTAATTCATCTATTTAGTGAATCCATTAATTGAAAGAAATATTCAGGTTGAGAAGTCTTATTTAGGTAATACCATGAATCTAATGTATCTGGTGCAAATACATTTAACTTTTTCAGTACTTCCAGCGCAAATTCCAGAGGAGCAGTTCCTGATGCAGTGATCAAATTCTCACTAGATACGGCAGGTCCCATCTCATGAAACTTTTCTCCTTTGTAATTTGGACAGACCATTTTCATATACTCTAAGTTATTGCTTGTATGTTTTCTAGAATCTAGATATCCACATTTCGCTAGTCCCTCCGTTGCACCACAAATTGCGGCAACAATAGTGCCAAGCTTTAAAGCTTCGCCAACTTTCTTCAAAATAGGTAGATGAATATCTTCCCCCCAAGTATTCCCACCAGGCAAAACTAAAAGATCATCACTTTCAAGATGACACTCACCAACGGAAATATTTGGTTTTATATTCAGTCCTCCCATCGTAGTAATAATTTCTTTATTAACGCCTACTGTAACAATTTTTAAAGGTGCTAAACCTTTTTTAAAATATCTTCCTGAGTTTAGTTCAGCAATTAAATAGCCATATTCCCAGTCTGACATTGTATTAAATACATAAAGATAAGTTGTTTTTGTTTGCATCTAATAACACTCCAATCATAATTGATATAGCCATTATAATATAACTTCCCTGACAGCTAACGTCAGGGAAGTTATCATATTTGATGAAATTCTATTAATTCCGACAGAACTTCAATAATTCTTTTCTTCAGACTTATTGGCTCAAGAATTTGGACAGATGTTCCATACGGTATAAGTAAATGAGGTACATATGTATGTATTATCTCTTTTCCGAGAAGAAATACAGCTTGATTTGAGGTGCGTTCTTGTAAATAATGTCCTAAAAACCAATGTTGGCAAATATCGCCTAACATCTTTTTATTACCGGTAATCACTAAAGAAATACTGTTTTCCTTCTCATCTGAAGTCGGAAGAAGATTTTTTATAAAAAGGTCACGTGCTGAAAAGTTTTCTGGTCGGTTAAACTTATTTTCGGTTAGAATTAGACGTTCAATTCGATCGACTCTAAAACTGCGAATATCATTTCTAAGATGACAAAGTCCAATTACATACCACTTATTATTCCAATAGATAATTCTGTACGGATCAACCAGTCTATACGTTGATTGCTCTTTGCCACCTTTATTGTATAGAATTTTTACAGAGTATCCGTCAGCCACGGCTTGCTCCAGTTCATTTAACGAAGATTTCATAGGGAGGGAACTAAATCCATTCAATACTTCAAGACTGGATACATACCGTTGTATTTTGCTTTCCTGTTTTTCATTTGCATAGTTGCTGAGCTTTGTAATGGCTCTTTGAAGTGCTTCATCGCCATAGTATCCGGCTTCTTCCGCAAAAACAGCGGCGTGAATTAGGGAGGTTTGTTCTTCGTAATCGAAAAATAGGGGAGCTTCAATGAAATGATCCAATAAAGTGTAACCGCCATGATGCCCTGTGTCTGAAATGATAGGTACACCACTTGTTGAAAGGGTATCGATATAGCGATAGACGGTTCTTATATTCAGTTCCAGCTTTTCTGAAATTTGTTTGGCAGTAACTTTTTCACCAGAACGAAGCATCCAAAGAATGGCTAGCATATTGTCAATTTTAGGCATATGATCCCACCTCTATCTATAGCAAATCTCATTTAATTTATTTCCTTGAATTCGACTATTAGTCTCGTTAGTTTAAGTATTCCTTCACAAGTTATTTTCGCTTTATTAGTATCACTATTCAAAGGGAGTGGATGATTCGGGTCCTATTCCATATTAGGTTAATACGCCCGTTAAGTTCAATTAAACTATATAAAAATTCTCGTCACACTTTCCCTTATTAAAACGGGAGATAATTAGTGTTGATAAAGTGCCCAAAGATACTAATGTTATTATTTTTTGGTCATTTTGCTTTTTGGAAGATCTATTTAGTTCATGGATTGCACCGATCCATGCAATGACGGATGCTAGGATAACAATATTTATCATCCATACGCCCTTCCCTCTATTTTAATCATGATAATTTTAACATTCATATAGTGATACAACAATCGGACCCTTTACTAACAAATGTGAAAAAAACTTGTTTTTTATTTGTTCCAAAACTCTTGGTAAAATGGTACTGGTGAGATAGTTATAACCTAATAATTACAAGGAAATAAGCAGAGGACTCTCACCTTTGTTATCTAGTTTTTGAGTAAAAAACGAACAAGGGGAGTCCTCTTGAATAATCCATCACTTACCAACAATAAAACATGGAACAGTTCCCGGAAGTTCAATGTGTATATAAAAATATTTTCGTTCCTTTTAGAAGAAAAACAACACCGAAAATACCAATTAAATACTTAACAATTCTCGTACATCATCTTCCGATAGGCTTGACAACATCGTTTCACCTGGCTTAATTACTTGGTCAATTAATTCACGTTTTCTCTGTTGTAATTGATAAATTTTCTCTTCAATCGTTCCTTCTGTAATATAGCGGATTACCTGCACAACATTTTTTTGGCCAAAACGATGGGCACGACCTGCAGCTTGATCCTCAACAGCTGGATTCCACCATAAATCATATAAAATAACTGTATCTGCTCCAGTTAAATTGAGTCCTGTTCCACCAGCTCGTAACGAAATTAAGAAGACATTTTTTTCTCCATTATTAAAAGCTTCACTCATTTCTACACGATCTTTGGACGGTGTCTGACCATGCAAATAAAAATAATCAATGTTTAGTTTTTCTAGCTCATTGATGATTAAATCATGCATGGATGTAAATTGCGAAAATATGAGCATCCTTTTCCCATTTTCAATCATCGTTTGAACGGATTCCATTAATTCATCAAGCTTACCTGATTTACCTTCGTAATTTTCGATAAATAAGGATGGATGGCAACATAGTTGACGTAAACGTGTTAGGCCCGCTAATATTTTCATTCGATTTTGTTGGAAATTATTTGCCGCGATCGATGCTGAAGTAACTTCTTGCAACTCTTGTAGATAACCGACATATAATTCTTTTTGTTCTTTTGTTAGTTCTGATACATGGACCGTTTCAATTTTCTCAGGTAATTCAGTTAACACTTCTTCCTTTAAACGCCGCAAAATAAATGGTCTCGTTAGCGAAGCAATTTTTCCCGGTCCGAGTTGCCTAAATTCTTTTTGACCCGGCATTAATCCTGGTAATATAACTTGGAAAATAGCCCAAAGCTCATCCAATGAATTTTCTATTGGAGTTCCGCTTAAAGCAAATCGCTTTTCCGCCACAATTTCACGTATCGCTTTCGATGTTTTTGTTGCGTAGTTTTTAATATATTGTGCCTCATCCAAGATTAATGTCTGAAACTTCATCTCTTTATAATAATTCACATCTTGCCTTACTGTTCCGTATGATGTAATCCATACATTAGCCTCTTTCGCCTGGTTCATCAACTGTTCCCGTTCCTCCGGGGATCCTGTAATAACTGCTACTTTAAGGTCTGGGGCGAATTTTTGGCATTCATTACGCCAATTATAAATAACGGACGATGGAACAATGACTAAATGAAGTTTATCACTCGGCTCTGATAGTAAGTAGGTGATTGTTTGTAATGTCTTACCGAGCCCCATATCATCCGCTAAAATCCCACCCAAATGATATTCACTTAGTGATTTAAACCATTGATAGCCAATTTCTTGATATTGTCGCAAAGATGCCTGTAAATTTTCTGGGATATCAAAAACTTGCTCATCTGGCGATTTCAATTGGTGAAGTAATTTACGAAACGAAGGATCATAGCTCTTTTTCGTTTCGATTAATTCATCAATTTGCGCCCCACGATAAACAGGAACTGTAACATTTCCATCTTGCACATCTTTCCCCTTAATATGTAAATCGTCAAAAAACCGTTGCATGGAGCGATATTCATCACCCTCTAAAGAAACAAGCGCTCCACTATTAAGGCGGTAGAAACGCTTTTTTTCGATAACTGCTTGAATCATTGCTTTTACTTCATCATCATCGACTCCACTTATATCAAACCCAATTTCAAGCAAATTGGTGCCTGTTTGAACATTCACAGTTGTACTTGGGGTTGGCTCTGTTTCGACAATAAGGCTTTGTATTTCGGATGTTAAAAATAGTTCCACATGTTGATCTAATATTGGTAGAATATGATATAAAAAATCGTACACTTCCTCGTCATTTGTCATTTTTATATATAATTCTTTCCCGTTGTAGTGGAAATTAGAATGCTCGATTAAATTCATGATTAATTGTTCTGTTTCTACATCACGAATAATAATAACATCTTTTTCCTTTCTTTTCGCAAATGGATCAATTTCATACGTACCGTAATGATAACTTAGTTTTCCAAGAATCGCTTCTTCATTTTTTTGTAAATACATTTTTGCCCGTAATGGAAGCTCGATAATTTCATCTGTTACTTGATCAGATATTTCTACATGTGATACTTTCTTTAAGACTGGTAATACTTCTGAAAAAAATAAATCTGCCGTTTCGGTTGAAATAGGTAGTTCCTGACTGGCAACGCCAAAGCGTTTTATTTGATTCATTACTTTTAGTTGATCATCATTCGGGAAATAAAAAACACCTGCTGAAAAAATCATTTTATAAGGTGTAAAGTATTTGATCTCTTTAAACCCTTCTACTTGTAAAACGAGTTCTTTCTTATCATCGTGTGCTACTTTAAAATCAAACGGGAGTGCATCTTTTACAATCTCCATTCCTTGGTAAAATGACTTTCCAATTTCTACTGTGGTCGATCGTTCCTTTAGTAATTCGATTAGTTGGAAAAACGCTATAGGAGGTACGAGAAATAGCCTTTTATCATACGCATTTTCCGAATAGTAGCCTCGGTCCGTGAAAATATCCCCTGTTTGAATAAAAGATTGTAGCATTTCTAGTATTTGAATATCTTGCTGTAAAAAATAATGTAGTTCTGGATCAAAACTAAACCTGTTTGTGAAAAAATGAGCCTCATTATTCAGCACATGCTCTAAAAACTCACGAACATTTCGAATCACGTAACGATGTTCGACACCTGTTTTTAACTCTAACCAAATTTTATTATTATGTTCTAACTTTACATAATACTCCACCATCATTGGTATTTTTTCCATTTCAAAATGTGTAGAACGTTGTGAAGATAATATTCCATCAAGAAATTGCGTTGTGATCTTTTCATCAAATCGATTCGGTACTCGTTGATCGGAAATTTTTAAAAGTACAGCGACGATATGTTTGCAAGACTTATATGAATCAAATGCAGGACATTCACAATATGTTTTAACTTTACCATCATTTATTTCATTAAATTGAATATCAACATAATAATCTTCTGTGCCTTCCACTTCAGCAAACCATGCTTCTTCATGCCTATTATAACTCAGGCCTCTCACTCTATCTTCATGATAATATTTCAAACCACGTTCATAAATATGAAGTGGGAATAAGCGTTGGATTACATTTCGATTAATTATTTTCACAACTATTACCTAACCTTTATATATTTTCGGTAAGTGGAAAAATTCTCCTTATCACGACGCAAATGGAATGACGCACGGGACTGGTAGTGTTGGCGTTAGTTACAAATCTTACGGTGGAACGAACAAAGTCCAGTCCCAGGACATGACCGCTTTTAGCCGACTAGAAGTCTCGCATATTCCATTTGCTAGTAAGGCATATACATCTAATAGTTACTTTTCCACACGAATACCCTATATTTTAAACTATTATACTATAGATTAACTTTTCTAACTTTTCGTCTACCGGTTACAATTAAAAACGTATAGAACATAAGTGCAACTAGAACTGAACAAGCTGACACGACATAAATAATTCCGTAATTAAATAAAAAAGCGAGTTGACCAAATAAGATAGCTCCAACACCAACTCCTAAGTCAAAAAAAGAGAAAAACGTTGCATTTGCCATTCCTTTTCGGTTATTTGGTGCTTTATCAACTGCCCATGCTTGTAAAGCAGGTTGGACTGTTCCAAAACCAAGACCGTACAATGCTCCCGCGACAATCATCGTCATCATATTTGGTAGCCAAGCTAACAGTAACATTGCTGTAAATATTAAGATTGTACCTGGGGGAATAACATACAGATCACCCTTACGATCATATATTCTTCCAGCAAAAATTCTTGATAACATTAAAAATAATGCGAATGAAATAAAATAAAGTTGAATACCTTCGATGCTTTTCTCGGCTGCGTAAAGAGGTAGAAAGGATGTAATACCACCAAATGTAAGTGTAATAAAAAACAACAGAATGGAAGGGTTAATGGCTGTTTTTTCTATTACGTCAAAGCGTGCTAATTGCGTTTTATGTGGGGACTCATCCACTTTTTTGTATTTTATATTTAGTGCAATGATCAGTGCAATCAATCCTAGCCCAGCACAAATTAAAAACAACTGCTTAAATGTTAATACATCTGCCAAAGTAAGCCCTAAAGCGGGACCAAATGCTAATGCTAAATTACCTGATAAACCATAATACCCCATTCCTTCCCCACGTCTTTTTGGGGGAATTAAATCTGTAGCAATTGTACCAGAGGCGGTTGTTGAAAAGCCCCAACCGATACCTTGCACAATTCGCATGATGATTAGAAAGGTCATACTAGCGATTAAGCCAAATGAACCGACAGACAAAACAAATAAAGCTAAACCAAATAGGTAGACTACTCCTCTTCCCTTCGTTTCAAGTGCATGACCAGCATAAGGGCGAAATAATAATGCGGAAAACGTAAATATCCCTACAATAATCCCAATTAGTTGGTCACTTCCACCTAAATCATTGACGAAAATGGGGATCGTCGGTAAAGTCATTTGAAATCCTAAGAAAACAAAAAAGTTCGCAAGCCATATGAATGCGAAGTCCCTCGAAAAAATTTTTTCCTGCTTGATATTTTCTCTCTCATTAGATTCCATGTTCAGTATCTTCCTCTCCTATTTATAGTATACATGAACAAAAAATCATTTTGAAAATTATTTACTTTATACAAAATAATAAGAGTAGTCTTTTCAGAGAAAATAACCATCTCGTCAGCTTACGAACTTTTCATTTTTATCAAAGCACTTATTTTTCTGCTTTACTAATCACTCCACAAACGATCCTTTCTCCTGCGTCACCTGCTGGTTGAGACTTATAATCATCGGGATTTGCATGAATCATTAGGGATGTTCCTTCTTTACTAAATAAAGAATTGATGGCATCTTTTTCTAACGTAACTTGATCATTCATTATTTTTGTATCTACTGTGCCATCTTCTTCAACCTCTAAATTTTCCATATCCCCAGCATGTGCTCCAGCTGGATCGTCAAAACCATGGTTTTTATGATCAGGGTTAAAATGGCCTCCCGCTGATTCAAAATTAGGCGTTTCACATAAACCCTTTTCGTGAATATGGAATCCATGTAAACCCGAGGCTAAATGATTTGCTTCCACATGGATTTGAACTCCGTCTTTTTCTTCTGTCAATGTTGCCGTTCCAATTGAAATTCCTTCTTGATTCATTAGCTCTACTTCTGTACGTTCTTTACTTGGTGAGCTTACTTCTTGTAAATCTTGATCTTGGTCTTCTTCTGTCATTTTAGGTTCTTTCGGATCCCTTTGGCAACCAATCGCAATCACTAAAATAAAACATAACACATACAATAGATGTATTTTTTTCATCCAACATACCCCTCCAAACGTGCTTATTTCTATTATTTTCACCCGAAAGACATAAAAATAAACGTTTTTAAATAGGTTGACTTTTAAAATAAGTGGTCATATACTGTTAATATAGATATATACAGTATAACACTTGGGGGTTTTTATGATGAATACTTGGAAAGAGGCTATTTTGTTGGCAAAATTTGAATTAAAGTCTTCACAGGCACAATTATTTCTTTGTTGGTTAATCCTTACGATACTTAGTCTTATTTTCTTGACTAGTTTTAAAGGATACGTGGAGGAAAATTATATTGGTTTCGATATTTTCTTCTTACTTGTCATTAGTTTAGTTTCGGACCTTTTTGGTTTCGTTCCAAGCAATTCCAATATAGAAGGATTTCCAATCGACTTTGGGCATCGCCAGTATTAATCATGCAAAATGAACTTCCCATTCCTAAAGAAGTCATTGCTAAAAGTAGATTAATCATCTACCTTGCCTACCTGATGCCATTTATATTCACTGTCTTCTCATTTTTATATATCTTTAATGGAACTGTTAGAGAAATGATGGATCTATTTACATACTCTGCATTTGTACTCATTTGGATTTTATATGCTCTTTATTTCGGAATGATTATGCCATCGAGTGACGCTGGAGATTATCATACACCTACTAAAATGGTTGTGAGTTTTCTTATATCCTTTTCTCTTGGGTTGGGATTTATTTTATTTTTCTATCAAGTGCTTGGATACGGGATTGTGGCCTGGACGATCATGCTTGCACAAGATTGGGCTTTCGTAGCGATTGGTATTTCTATTATTTTAGTCATCATTAGTTGGAAGGCTTTGCCTATTTATATGGTCAAAACGATGAAAAAATTAGATTACTTTTAAGGGAGGATTTAGCAAATGGAAAGTTGGAAGCAATCTTTCTGGATAGCAACATTTGAATGGAAACATTCACCCAAAAGTTTCCTTTATTTATTAGGAATATTGATTGTATCTTTGTTGCTTATTCGCTCATTAATCCCAACTTATTTAGAGGAAGCATCTATGGGATTAGATTTTTATTTTTTAGCTTTTATATTTAGTGGCCTTCTCTCGCAATATGTTAGACCAAAAGATTTTCAATTACAAAAAATAACAGGTCTCTTTTATGCGTCCCCTTTTCTTATCGCCTTAAATCAACTGGCAGTAGAAAAAGAAGTAATCGTTACATATAAGTTTTTGTCCTATCTTTTCTACTATACCTTGTATAGTGGAATGTTACTCATTGTTCTTTACCCATCTTTTCAACAAGTAATGACATTAGGCTCATATGTAGCCTTTTCAATCATTTGGTTCTGTTTTGGGATATACATAGGTTGTGTGAATCCGACCTTTGAAGCACATTCCAATCTCGGTTGGAACATCTTTTATGGGCTGCTTTTTGGCAGTATGATATTTATTGCATATTTATTTATCTTTTATAAATGGTATGACGCTGGACTTGTTTCCTGGACTATTTATCTTGCAACAGAAAAGCCACTCCTTGCCTCTATTATCTCTATCGTACTTGCAATCATTGGCTGGAATTTTTGGAAAAAAATCATGCTAAGAAAATTAATGAAAACAGACTATTTATAAGGGGGGCGCAAAATATGAATGTACCGATTACACTATCAAAAGATTCGAGAGAGCCAATCTATCACCAAATTGAAAAGCAATTAAAGGCATTGATTGCTGGAGGTCATTTAGCTGCAGGTGCCACCCTTCCATCGATACGAGTTTTATCAAAAGATTTAGAAGTAAGTGTCATTACGACAAGAAGAGCGTATCAAAATTTAGAAAATGACGGGTTTATTCAAACGATCCAAGGAAAGGGGACTTTTGTTGCCCAAATTGAAAAGACCCGAAAAGAAAAAACAAAAGAATCTGCAGTATACGACGCTTTAGATACTGCTGTTCGAACAGCGATAAGTTATGACTATAACGCTAAACAAATAATGGATATGTTCACATCCATTTTAAATGAATACCAAGGAGGTAAAAAATAATGCAACCATTTATTAACATTGAGCATCTCGAAAAAAAGATCGATGATTTTACACTCGGTCCCATTGATTTCCTCATCGAACCCGGAACAATTACTGCATTGGTTGGAGATAATGGTTCAGGAAAAAGTACGTTACTAAAAATAATCATGGATCTAGTCAATGCAGATAAAGGACAGATTGATCGATTTGGTTTATTAGAAAAAGAGGGAGACTGGAAAAAGGATTTGGCTTACCAACCACAAACAGTAGTCGGATATGATGCCTTTACAGGAGAAGATTTACATCAGCTTATATCACACTGGTATCCTACTTGGGACGAAAAGCTGTTCCTCCACATCATCAATGAATTACATGTTCCGCTTAACAAGAAGTTTGGCAAACTTTCTCAAGGTGTCCAACAGAAATTAACCCTAGCTTTAACGCTTCCGAGAAATGCAAAAGTATTAATGCTAGATGAACCGACATCTTTTATGGATATTCCATCTAAAAAGATCGTTGTCGATTTATTAGTTGATTGGATGGAAAAAGAGGAACGCGCAATTATTCTTGCAAGCCATCAAGCAGAAGATATTAAAAAATTGGCCGACTTTATTGTTCTTTTACGCAGTGGAAAGATGCTTGGTCTTTTTGAGAAAGAATCCCTAACGGAAAAATACCGAAAATATTGGGTAACTGGTTTACCTGGATTCGAAACAATACCTGGTGAAGTTTTCCGAGCAGAACATGAAGTCATTTCTAATCAACCAGATTTATCCGAACAATATTTTGCTGCACATGACATTACCCCAATGAACAGCATGACACCAGATTTAGAAGAAATGATTACGCTCATACTAGCAAATAAAATGGATATGTAGAAAACTCGCTAAACAAGCGAGTTTTTATTCTTTATAAAAACTTGTGACTATGATGTACCCTAGCAACATTCGACAAATATAAGGGGCAGATCCACTAATGATTGCTTGCGCCAAAAAAACATTAGGAATGCTTAGAAAATGAAGTGTATTAGAAAAGTAGATAAATGGATAGTAAGCTAAATACATTGCTGGTAAACCAATGATCATTATCTTTCCAATATTGACTCGCCATTTTCCTTTCTTCCGACGCTCTTTGATTAGATGCAATCCACCTATTATTCCACCAATAAACGGATAAGCAATAATCCCGAACAGTAATTCTGGCCATACTTGAAACGTAGTGCTTCCATGAAGTTTTAACTGAAATTCAATTGCAAAAATAGCGATCAACAAAATAAACAAAAATAATGCATACAAACCATAAAGTTTAACACTTTTAAAAACAACCATATACATCAACCTTTTCCATAATAAGGTAACTAACTTTCCTTCATTTTACCATAAAATGAGCCGAAATACATTGAGTGTTCTGGATTCATTGGAAAATTTGGCATTCTCCTAGCCTTTACTGCGAATAACCTAAGTTACGCTTATGTAGTAAAAAGGTTTTAGACTTTCTTATTTGCCAAGATAAACATTCACATAAGCCCCAAGTCGTATATTTTTTTAACTCTTTAGCCGTTTTTCCAACAAAGAAAAGGTTGCTATGATTAATAAGAATCATTTTTATAGGGTGTTGACAATTCTCCCTTTAGGTTATATGGTTAATTACACATGTGACTAACCAATTGAGTTGAAATTTTGAAAGGAGTACATATCATGCTACGTTTTTTATTAAAAAGAAAGATTATCGTTATGTTATTTGTCATTTTTATTTTTGGATACGGTCTTTATGGCATTACAAAGCTAGATAAAGAGCTTTTTCCACCTATATCATTTGACCAAACTTTGATTATGATTGAAACAGAAGACATGCCTGCTGAAGATGTAGAGCAATTTATTACGATACCAATTGAACAATCTTTGGATAGTATGCAAGATGTAAATGATTATGAATCTACCTCTTCAGTTGGTGAGAGCGTGATTGCTGTTAACAGTGAAACTGGAAAAGGAGAAGAAGTAACAAAAGATATTGAATCCCAAGTACATAGCATAACAAACGATATACATGGAGTTAGAGATGTGTTTGTTATGCAAGCATCGACAAGTCAATCATTTGAGTTTTTCTTGGATCTATCTGGAGGCAATTTAACCGAAATGTCGTCCTTTGCTAAAAATGTGATCCAGCCACGTCTTGAATCTTTGAGTGAGGTGCGGGAAGTCGCGGTAGCTGGCCTTGAAGAAAAAGAAATTGTTATTACTTTAAAGACAGAAAAATTAGAAGACTATGGATTAAGTCAGGATGAAATTATTCCGCTTATTCAACAAATGAATACAAACACGTCTATCGGAAGTTTTGAAGATGAAGCGGGCAAACCGACACTTCGTTGGAATACTACGTTTAACGACATAGACGACATTAAACGTATTTCCTTTCAAACAAATGAAGGAATTAAACGTTTAACAGATATTGCGTCCGTAAAAGAAGAAATTGCTGAGCAAAAAAATGTTGCCTGGAAAAACGGTGATCCAGAATTTCTCTTATTACAAGTTGGAAGAGCGGATGGATATACACAAATTGATATGACAGAAGCTGTCAGGGCTGAAATTAAAAAAATTAACGAAGAACATTCTAATGGTATAAGCATAAGTGAAATTGCTGCTCAAGCGGACTATGTTACCAGTGCGATTGAAGGCGTTGTAGATAATATTTTAATTGGCGGAATCATCGCGATTATTGTTTTACTACTGTTTTTACGGAATATTAGAGCTACTTTTATTATCGGTTTATCTATTCCAACATCCATACTTTTAACCATTTTAACGATGACACTTCTCGACTACAGCTTTAACCTGTTAAGTTTGATTGGGCTAGGGCTTGGAATTGGTATGATGGTTGATGCTTCTATTGTTGTTTTGGAGTCGATTTTTAAGAAGAAAGAACAAGGATTATCCAATCTAGAAGCCGTTGTTACCGGAACAAAAGAAGTAGCCGCAGCTGTATTGTCATCTATGTTAACTACAATAGTTGTTTTTGTTCCAATTGTTTTATTAGATGATGATGTTGGAAAAATGATGATTATTTTAACGGTCGTTATTGCAGTAACACTTATTAGTTCCGTTATCATAGCATTTACTGTTATTCCATCACTTGCAGAAAACTTTTTACGAGTGAAGAAAAAGAAAACAAAAGGGAAACTACAATTAATCGAAAAATATGGGAAGATCCTTGCCTGGATGACAAGAAAAAAACGTCGTCGAATCGGAATTATTGGCCTTTTTATTGCAATGTTTATTAGCTCCTTCCTATTACTAGCTAAAGTTCCAATGACATTTATGCCTGATATTATGAATCGATATGCAGAGGTCATTGTTGAATTAGAGCCTGGAGTTACACCTTCTGAGCGTGCGGAAATAGCTGCTAAAATGAACGAACAATTAGAAACGATTCCTGATGTGGAAAATAATATTATCATGGATAATATGGGCGTTATGTTTGCGATCGTTCATATGACACCAGCTGAAGAGAAAACGATGGAACAAAATGAAGTGAATGAACAAATTTTACAAAAGTTTCGTGAATTAGAAAGAAAATATCCAGTTACAAATGTTGGATCTGCGATGGATGGTATGACAAGTTTACCTGTAGAGGTTCAGGTAAGTGGAGAAAACTTACAAACACTTCAACATATTGGAGAAAAGGTTACAAATGAATTAAAGCAAATAGACCATGTTGTCTCCGTTAAAATGCAAGTGGGGGAAAATACAGAGGAATTCTCTGTTCAGTTAAATGAAAAAAATATGAAAGATGACGAGATAACTGCCTCCTATGTATCGGCACAACTATCACAAATGTTTTCTGATAGCCCAGTTAGTGAATTCAGACAAAATGGGGAAACTGTTTCGGTCATATTAAAAAATGACTTATCGATTAAAGAAAAAAAGCAATTATTACAAAAGGAAATAATGACCGCAAATGGAGAAAAGAAACTATCTAATTATGTTTCATTAGAAAAGGTATCTTCTTTATCTCAAATTGATCGTTATAATGGCGAACGATATATTAATGTTACCGCAGATATTGAAGGGAAAGATTTAGGTTCAGTCAATCTAGAAGTACAAAAGGCCATTCAAAATATGGACATTGATGATGGATATGCTGTCTCATTAGGTGGGGATTTAGAAGAGCAGCAAAAAGCGTTTCAAGATTTACTCGTTATTTTTGCCATCTCCCTCTTCTTAGTATTTGTAGTAATGGCGATTCAATTTAATAGCTTTAAACATCCAATCATTATTTTATTCATTATTCCGTTAACGATAACTGGAGTGATTATTGGGCTCTTTTTAACGCAAAAGGAATTAAATCTTATGTCGGGAATTGGAGTGATCATGCTTGTCGGTATTGTTTTAAACAATGGAATTTTATTAATTGACCGTGTGAAACAAATACGAAATGAAGGCAAAAATGTAAAACAGGCAATAGTCGATGCTGGAAAAGATCGTATTAGACCCATTTTCATGACAACATTAACGACAGTCGGTGGTATGTTGCCCCTAGCATTTGCTTCAGGGACATCTAGTGATTATCAATCCCCTCTAGCGGTTGTGATTATTTCGGGATTATTATTCTCTACCTTTATTTCGTTACTTTTAATCCCGGCAGTCTACCTGTTTTTTGAGGATATTGGAAATGGATTTAGTCGTATTTTCAAACGAAAAAAGTCGAAAAAACTATCCGAAGTTAAACTAAAAGCCCAGTAAGAATAATGTTAAAAGCTCGAGCATCTAAATATAAGGTGCTTGAGCTTTTTTACATGTTAAATTGCCTAATGATGCGATTTAGAATTTTGTAAGGTCGATTCGTTATTTGCCACTTGTCTATCGTACTATTCATTTGCTTAGTAGCTTCGCAGACGCATTGTGGGACTCCCTGATACCTTTCCTTATTCTAGCGGTAAAACAAACGAAGGGAATGAGGCGCTATCCCACGTGACATTTTTCATCTCGCGAAGCATAAAACACATGCTAGTCGAGGGCATTGGGCACAAACTTTTACGTTGTGACGAGCATTTAGCACAGTCTCAGGACGTGACCGTTTTTAGCCGCCAAGGATATATTTCCTTCACCTAGGTTGGATATTTTTTGTCTTTAATTTGATTGTTTTCGTTTTGTCCCAACCTCCATTCGTGTATAAGGTCATTGTTAAATTGATTGTTATTGCTATGTAGTGTGATAGTTAAGTAAGAATGTGATGACAATGAGGTCGATAGAACCCAAAATATTTTATCTAAGACGGTTCAAATAGACATGTGATTTTTTTGAAGGTATTAAAATATTTATGTTAGGATGAATACACGGTATAACTAATATTACATTCAACAAACAGGACATTTTATTGAATAACGTACTGGGGGACAAAGATTTATGGAATTTTTTTCGGTTTTACCAATGCGGAAATACTTAGATAAACCGATAGCAATTAATGATTCAAATAGTGTGCAGGTTGGTTTTATTCAGCGAAGGTATAAAAATTTCTGGGATAAGCTTATTCATTATTTGCCTTTGTCGTTATCCTTTTTGGAAAGAATAAATATTGATGGTGAAAATGGCGTTTATCATTTACAAATAAGAGAGCGGTCTTTTAAATCGAATTTAATAAAATTAAAATGGGATATATTTTTAAATGATGCTGGCGAAGAAAGTAAATTTTTGTTAGAAGATAAAACAAAGGTTAGCACCAACCCTCGTATGGTCTATCATAAAAATAATAAAGAATATGTTTTTAGAAAAGATATATTTAATCGTACTTGTGAAATTAGCTTAAATGATATTACCTGCGCGACTATTAGAATGGATAAAAAGATTCCCCCGTCACTGAAAACCATAACTCAAACGAATGATCTCACAATTATTGAGTTACTGGGGATTTATTATGTAATGAATTTGACTTATTAGTACTAGTGCTTCCATAATCGGGCACATGTTTGAAAGGACGAACTAAGGGGGCTGAGACATAACTAAAACAGCCAAATCTAAAAACGAACAATGCTTATCTGAGCGGTGGAAATATACGCAGACTCCTGCGGAAAAAAAGGCCTAGGAGAGCCCCCACAACGAGCATAGTAAGGGAGGCTCACCAGCCGCCCGCGGTAAAGGAGACACTGTGAAAACAAGCGATAGCGCAGGTTGAACAGATGTCGCTCTTATGCCCTGTGGTGAAAGCGAAGTATATTTCCGGAGCGGGTTACATGCATCTACCATTGTTCGGATTTTTCTTTGGTGAAAACACTTTTGTCCAAGGCTCCTGGGGATTATCCATACAATATGAGAAAGGCTGTGAAGTTATTTGAAAAATTATAAAGCTATGCTATTTGATCTAGATGACACCTTACTTAACAGGGATAAGGCAGTAGATAAAATGTTTTTAATTATTTTAGAAAAGTGTTATGAGGATATTAAACATTCAACGAAAAACGAAATGTTGCAAAGATTCAAAGAATATGACAAGAGATACTATGGCTATAATGATAAAACAAAAGTTTTGGGGTCATTATTTGATGAATTTCCACCAAAGTATAGATTGCATCGCAATTACATTCAAGATTTTTGGAATAATCATTTTCCTCATTGTTTTTCTATAAACCAAAACACTTTAAATGTCGTAAATACTATAAAGAAGCAAGGTAAAATTGCAATTATAACCAACGGCTCAACTCAGAGACAAAAAGCTAAAATAACGAACAGTAATTTAAATAGTTATTTTAATCTCATCATTATATCTGAAGAAGTGGGATTAAGTAAACCTGACAAACGCATATTTGACTTAGCATTAAATAAGCTTAATGTGCAACCAGAAGCTGCATTATTCGTTGGAGATGACCTAGAAAAGGATATTGGTGGTTGTCAAAACGCAAATATAAAGGGCATATGGTTCAATCCTCATATGATCAAGAATGATACCGAAATAAAACCATATGCCGAGATCCATTCTTTTGATAGATTAGTAAGTCATTTTACATAATAGACATAATCGGAAGTTGTTTTACTTCACTATATTTTTATAATGAGTAAAAACAATAATGATGATGATCGAAAAGAAGAAAAGATAGAACCAAACAATATTAAAAAGACGTTTAATAACTAGATCGTTGTTGGACTAACGAAAGAGCGTTAGTTGAAGTAAAATAAGCTAATTTGCATTCTTGTTTCTATTTTCGTCATTCAATAAACGTGCGCTTATATACATTATTAAACGTAAGCAAAGATACAATCCTTTAATAAGTAGTGAGTGCTTCTTAGTGAAGGGAATCGCAAGATATGAATTAAATGATAAAATATTAGTCTAAAAAAGCCCGGATCTGACTTCTTTATATTAATACCACTCTCCTTTTGCAATTAAAAATACTTTACCGCCTACAAAGATTTCAATGGAATTTTGGGAGTTTTTAGCTTGTATGTTTAAAATAGATGGTCTTCCCATTTGGAGCCCTTGTTCAACTCTGTACACTATATTTTTACTTTCAAAAAAGTTATGTTCGATAAGGTATCCAGCAAGATTTCCGTTTGCACTTCCAGTCGCAGGATCTTCAGGGAATCCTGTGTCATCTACAAATACTCTTACATTTAAATCATTTTCTTTTAGTTTGGTTTCAGGAGTAAAGACTAGAATATTTGCTTTTATAACGTTATCAATGAAATTTTGATAATTATTATGATTGATCTTGCAACGATTTACAGCATCCAATGAACAAAGAGGAACAATTACTGATGGTAATCCAGTTGATACAATTTGAATTGGAAAACGGGAATCAATATCTTCATTTGGTATCTGTAATATTTCAGTGAAAATATCTCGATCAGGAATAATCGTTCCTAATTCGGGTGGGTTTTGCTTCATTATTAATTGTTCACCTTCAATATTTACTGGTATTTGTCCTACTTTAAGGTTTAGAGTTATTTGTTTACTTTCATTGTTTTCTAAAACTTTCTGAATGATAAATGCTGTTCCTAATGTTGGATGGCCAGCAAAAGGAACCTCTACATCAGGAGTAAATATTCGAACATCGTATCCTCCGTTGTCTTGTTTGTCAGATAAAATGAATGCTGTTTCATTAAAGTTTATCTCTCTTGCAATCTTTTGCATTTCTTCTGTAGATAAAGTTCTCGAGGGAATAAGTACAGCTAATTGGTTACCTTGATATTTTTCTTCTGCGAATACATCAACAAGATAAAAATCCATCAATATTACAACTCCTAATTTTTAATTGTAGTATATTATATCATTTCTTATTCAACTTACGGGGGTTTTAACGCAGTAATGAATAATATTACTAATCCTAAAATCTGCAAGTTTTATGCAACCTGCAATTTTGTCATTATTTCCATTTATAAATTTAATCCCATATACATCATTTTTCACTTCCAAATATACCCACAGAGGCTCCAAAATAAAACTTTAAACGCCTATCTATGGATACATATAAACAAAGATAAAAGGTGCATCATTCAAAGGGTTTGTTTGCTAATACTGTATATAATAGCCCATTAGCCGCATAACGTATTCGTTTATCGGGTACAGTTGAGGAATAATGTATGTTAAAATTTAGTCAAAGCATAAATGAAGCGGGAGGTATCAAATATGTCTACGAATATTATTATCATAGTAGCTTCAGTATCTATAGTAATATGGAGTGCGGTATCCCGAGAGATTGTAAAATCTTCGAAAGAGAATAATAAAGAAAAAAACGGACGTAAAATAATAATTTTAATGTCGGCAGGTACCTTATCAACACTAATTCTAGTCATTTCCCTTTTTCAAAATGTACAATTTTAAAGAGGGGTTCATTCTGCACTTTTGAGATCAAAAAGTGGAAGATTGATCAAGAACAGTTCTCATCTTCAACAATAGGCCAAATAGTGGAACAATCTTGTATCGATTCGGATATAGAATGGGAGGGAATTGGAGTGGAAGTTAATTTAGAATTTGCCAACATGGATGATTTCTACGATATTAACTTGATTGTTAAAGAGGGGCAAGATGAACATTCAGAAGTGTTACCTCATATTTTTAGTAAAGTTGATCAAGTAATGCCCGAAAGCTACTTCCGAGAATTATTAGAAAACCCAAACACTGATATTTTGGTCGCTAAAATAAACAAAGAAATAGTTGGGTATGCGGTAATGGAACTAAACGAATCCCCGCCCTTTCAGTCTATGACGCCGAGATTATTTGCCAATATGAATGATTTTGGGGTTAAATCTAGTTGTCAAAGAAGGGGGATTGGAAGCAAATTATTTAAAGCATGCGTGGAATGGTCCAAAAACAAAGGAGCATTTTCACTAGATTTAAACGTTTGGGAGTTCAACGAGAAAGCTATTACTTTTTATGAAAGTTTCGCAATGGAAAATCTTAGTAGGAAGATGACTTTACGATTATAGAATTCTAAAAATTCTATTAAGTCAACGGTTCCGTTAGCTCAACAAGATAAAGGCAGCAACCACAATCATCATCTTGATCTCCACAACCGCCCAATTGTTAACTAAAATAGTAACTTATCACGTTAAAAAAGCTCAGATTTAATCTGAGCTTTTGCACTTGCTATTTATGCTGTTCATTCGTTGTCAATTTGTATATCTATTCGCTTGATTTTTATCTAGTCATTACTGTTTTTTCCCTGTCACTAAACCCGTTTGAATTTTTATAAATCATCGAATCCATTTAAATCACTTGTTTTCGTATATTGCCTTGATGTTTGTTCAAAGAAGTCTGTTTTCGTGCCGTCAAAATTGTCGACATACGCGCGAATCCATTTCATAGGGTTTTCAACATGTTCTCTATATAGCTCACTTAGCCCCATCATCCGTAACATCTTATTCGCACGATACTTGACATAACCAGCCATTTCTTCTAAATCAATTCCATCTACATTTTTTAATACATAGGTAGACCATTCAATTTCAAGATCAACTGACTGTTTAAAGCTTTCATAAACCCATTCAATAAACTGTTCATTATTATACTCTGGGTTTTCCGCTAATGTAGCGCGGAACATTTCTGAGATAAATCTGCCATGTTCTAATTCATCACGATTAATATAACTAACCATTGTTGAAGTTCCCACCATTTTATTATGCCTTGCTAAATTGTAGAAGAAGGCAAATCCAGAATAGAAAAACATTCCTTCAAGTAAAATCGTATAAACCATCGTTCTTAAAATATTTTCAATCGTCGGCTCGTCAACAAATGCGTTGTAATGGTTCATAATCGCATCATTACGCTTTAATAAAACTGGATCTTTTCTCCCTAACTCAAATGATTCGTTTTGATCTTTAAGCGAAACGACGGACGAAAGAACATAGGAATAAGACTCATTATGAACTGCTTCCTGCTGGGCGATTACTGCCATAATCGATTGTACAGATGGATCGGTTGCATATAAAGAAAATAATAAAGCTGTTCTCGTTTGCGGTGCATCGAGCGTCGAAAGCAAACCAATAATTTTTAAATATGCATCTTGTTCTTCCTTTGTCAATGTTGGAAACTGTTTCACATCACTCGCCATATTTACTTCATCTGCTTGCCAATAATTACCGACCAACCGTTTATACATTTTATACCAATGTGGATAGGCAATATCATTCCAGTTTAAAATCCCGCTTGATTTCCCACCAAAAATACCTGTTGATTTATTAGGATTCCGTGGTTCTAATGTTTTTGCACGTTCAAGCAATAACTCGGACATCTTCCAACACCCTTTCTAACCAAGAATCAATATATTTTTCTTGATGTCCCCTTGGTGATTGTTCAACTTTTAACCCTTCCCATTTACTATGATAAAAAGTTACTAACTTATCGACTGCTTTACAAAATAACGAATCTCCACCAAATTGAGTGTCTCCAGAACCAAAAACGGCAACATTTTCTGGTTTATAACCAACGTCCCATATGAAGTCCTTCATTTCCTCGGGTGTACTTCCTAAATCCCAAGTAAAGGTTCCAAGGAAAATAAAATCGTACACGGAAACATCTGGTGTTAGATCGATTCCTATTTCGTGCATGTCAACATCGAAACCTTCGTGCTTTAATCTGCTTTCAATATATTGGGCAACTTCTTCCGTATTTCCACTATAAGATAAGTAAGAAATTAATGTTCTCATGAATGACACCACTCACATTCTTCGACATCGTTTGCCGTGGAACGTACATAATAAGATGTTTTTAACCCTTCACTCCATGCTTGAAGATGTAAGTTTAATAAAACGGATGCACGAATCGTATTCGGCACATACATATTAAACGAAATGCTTTGATCAATATGTTTTTGTCTTACTGCATTTTGTTTCACAGACCATCTTTGGTCAACAATATAAGCAGATTTTCGGTAAATATCATATGTTTCATGTGTTAACTCTGGTGCAGTGACCGGAATTTTAAAGTCTTTCTTTTCTTCGTAATAAAACACTTGGAAAATTGGATCGATGCTTGCAGTTGAGCCCGCAATCATCGCCGTAGACGAGTTAGGGGCAACCGCCATTAAATACCCGTTTCGGATACCATTTTCCTTCACTTCATCCTGTAATTTCTGCCACTTTTCATCGACATAATTTCGTATGCCAAAATAGGCTCCCGTTTCCCATTTACTACCTGGATACATTGGATAATGACCTTTTTCTTTACTTAATTCCATGCTAGCTTTAATTGTTAAGTAAGCAATTTTTTCATACAGTGTATCGGTAAATTCAAGTGCTTCTTCCGATTCCCAATGGATTCCTTTAAGTGCAAGCAAATGATGCCAACCAAACGTGCCTAAACCAATAGCTCTATACTTCTGGTTCGTTAGTTGTGCTTGCTTAATCGGTAGTGTGTTAATATCAATCACATTATCTAGCATTCTAATTTGAATTGGTACGAGACGTTCAAGTACATTATTTGGCACAGCTCGTCCGAGATTAATCGAACTTAAATTACAAACAACATAATCACCAGTTTTATATTTCTTTACAATCGTGTCTTCATTTTCGATATATTCTTCCAAAAACTGTGTCGGAGTCTGGTTTTGGGTAATTTCCGTACATAGGTTAGAACAGTAAATAATTCCCGCATGATCATTATTGTTCTTTCGATTGACTTCATCACGATAAAACATAAACGGTGTCCCTGTTTCTAGTTGTGAAACCATGATTCGTTTCATCATGTCAATTGCGGCCACTTTTTTCTTCGTTAATGCATCATTTTGAATACATTGTTCGTATTTTTCACGCCACGTTCCACGACCTTTTTCTTCATCATAAAAATCTTCGAGTGAAAAACCCATTACTTGCCGTACTTCATGAGGATCAAATAAATACCAATCTCCACGGGCTTCTACTTGTTCCATAAAGTAATCAGGTAAACATACCCCCGGGAAAATATCGTGCGCTCGCATGCGCGCATCTCCATTGTTTAGTTTCAAATCGAGGAAAGGTTCAATATCAATGTGCCAAATATCTAAATAAATAGCAATTGCACCTTTTCTCGTTCCCAATTGATCTACACTAACAGCTGTATTGTTTAACTGTCTAATCCATGGGACTACCCCACTTGACATCCCTTTAAACCCTTTAATCGAACTACCACGTCCGCGAACTTTCCCCATATAAACACCGATTCCACCACCGTTTTTCGATAATTGTGCTACATCAGTGTTCACATCATAAATCGATTGTAAGCTATCATCTACCGTATCAATAAAGCAGCTTGATAACTGTCCATGTGTTTTCCCCGCGTTGTTCATCGTCGGAGTAGCAACGGTCATATACAAATTACTTAAAGCCCAGTATGCTTCAAATACTAGCTCTTTTCGCTTCGAGCGATCTTCATCTTGCATTAAATGCATCGCAATGATCATCCAACGTTCTTGTGGTAATTCATACACATTTTTTTCATGATCAGTTGCTAAATACCTTGTTGCTAAAGAATACAATGCTAAGTAGTGAAATAATTCATCTTTTTTCGGATCCATTTGTTCGTCAAAATATGTAATCTCTTCTTTTGAATACTTTTCTAGTAAAGCAGGTGTATAAATACCTTTTTCCGTTAAGATTTGAATTAGTTCATAGAAATTTCCGTATTGACTAGATTCATCATAGTTACGATTTTGTGCTGCTTCACGATATAATTGCCGTAAATAAATTCGACTTGCAAAAAATGTCCAATCAGGATTTGCCTCATCAATGTTTTCAAGTGCATTTTTAACCAATCCATCTGTTATTTCGTCAAAATCTGCATCTTCTGCAATCGTTCGATTTATTTTTTCGATAAAATCTGTTGTATCTAAATGTAAGTTTTTCTCAGCCTGTTCAATAATTTGAGAAATTTTTGGTTTTTTTATTACTGTTGTCATGTGAATCCTCCTAAATAAGTTAAGATGTTTTCTCTAAGGGAAGGAAATTGAAAAACCGTTTACCCGACGATGGATAAACGGCAAAAAAAGACAAAACGAAACATTTATCGTCTTTAAAGTCACGCCGCCCCATAATCCCTCACCCCGGAGAAATGAAACTAATTGAAAAAAGGCAGGTCTCCTGACTCATGGTCATTCTACTTGAAACCTTCCCATACTACCTGCAAATAACAAGTTAGTAAAGTGGTTGTTTTTCGTCCCATTTACAGTTGCGGGGGCAGTTCTAGCATTGCACTAGATTCCCTTTCAAGACACGTTCGTGCCACCTTTTTTCACTATATATTGTATGAATTTGTAAGCTTGATCAATATGTTGTATTTATCGTAGCACAGAAAATGATTGAAAGCAATGAAAAAATATTAATTTTGGTAATGTTCAAGACGCATGAAAAAGTCTTTAATAAATTGATGAAACAATTTTTCAGTCGGAAGAAGTTCCCGTTCCGTAGGTATAATGGACCCCACTGAACGTTTTAAATTCGGTTCAATAATAGGTATTTTTACTGTTGCTCGCGGCAAACAATCCACAATCGTTACTTCTGGAATAAGTGTAACACCAAGTCCCGCGGAAACCAATCCTTTAATTGCATCAAGATCTTTACCTTCAAAGGAAACCTTTGGCTGAAATCCTCTTTGTAAACAGCCTTCCATAATAACATCACGTAATATAAATCCTTTTGGAAATAAAACGAAGGAGTCATCTCGTAACTCGATTAACTTTATCGATGAACGTCTTGAAAGTGGATGATTCGTCGGTAAAAGAGCAATAATATCTTCTGTAAATAGGACCGTACTCTTTATTTTTTCTTGTTCAGCAGGAATGGGCCCAAGAATAGCTATATTAATTTCACCTTTAATGACTGCTTCAATTAACTCACTATAGGAACCTTGATTTAACACAAATTTCACATCTGGGTATTGCTTTCTAAAATAATAAATTGCTGTAGGAAGAATATAAGATGCAAGACTCGCGGAAAAGCCGATATGAATGGTTCCTTTTTCAGGGTCTACATATTCTTCGACCACTTGTTTTGCATCGTCAATTACATTAATCGCACGCTCCATATGTTCTAAAAAAATTTTACCTATTCTCGTTAAGCGTACAGTTCTTCCTTCACGAATAAATAAATCGACACCTAATTCTTCCTCTAAATTGAATATTTGCCTGCTAACCGCAGATTGTGCGACATGTAATGCATTGGCGGCTTCTGTCACATGTTCTCTTTTAGCAACTTCAATGAAATATTTAATTTGTCTTAATTCCACAGTAATCACCTCTTCTTCTATTATCTCACAAAGGCATTAATGATATCTATTTTTAATATTGTTTAGATCGATTGATTTATGTACAATATAATTATGGATACTTATGTAAATGAAAACAATGATTTACCATTATAGATTATCGTACAGATAGACAAATATTGGAACAGGAGGCTGATGATATTGTTAAGTACGAAAGAACATGTTACAAAAGAAGAAAAAGTCGTCATTGACTATATGAATAAAATATATGAAAAAATTAAAGAGCGTGATCCTCATGAGAAGGAATTTTTACAAGCGACTAAAATCCTCTTTGATTCTCTTATACCCGTCTTTGTGAAGAACCGCACATATATCGAAAATAATGTTTTAGAACGACTTATCGAACCTGAACGAGTCATTTCGTTTCGTGTACCGTGGGTTGATGATCATGGAAATGTCCAAGTCAATCGTGGCTACCGCGTACAATTTAATAGTGCGATCGGGCCTTATAAAGGTGGCATTCGCTTTCATCCTTCTGTTAATTTAAGTGTGATGAAATTCTTAGCTTTAACACAAATTTTTAAAAACTCCTTGACTGGTCAAGCGATTGGTGGCGGAAAAGGTGGTGCTGATTTTGATCCAAAAGGAAAATCAGATAATGAGATCATGCATTTTTGCCAAAGCTTTATGACAGAATTATATAAACATATTGGGCCTGATACTGATGTGCCAGCTGGTGATATTGGAGTAAGCAGGCGTGAGGTTGGTTACATGTTTGGTCAATATAAACGATTACAAGGCGCCTTCCATGCTGGTGTTTTAACTGGGAAAGGACTTAATTATGGTGGGAGCTTAGGTCGAACCGAAGCTACAGGGTATGGAACAATTTATTTTGTTGACGAAATGTTAAAAGATCAAAGAATGAACTTCCGTAATATGACGATTATTACTTCAGGATCTGGTAATGTGGCCATTTATGCAATGGAAAAAGCAATTAAGCTTGGAGCAAAAGTAGTTGCATGTAGTGATTCAAACGGTTATGTGTATGATAAAAATGGTCTTAGCCTTCAAACGATTAAACGGATAAAATTCTCTGAAGGTGCAAGAATTAGTGAATATATTAAATCACATCCAGAAGCTGAATATTTTGATGATTGTTCAAAAATATGGTCTGTTCCATGTGATATTGCCTTACCTTGTGCCACACAGAATGAAATTGATGAAGAGTCCGCTAACATGCTCGTTAAAAATGGCGTGAAAGTCGTTGCCGAAGGGGCAAACATGCCATGTACGATTGAAGCGATCGATATCTTTTTGGACAATGGCGTATTATTTGGGCCGGCACAAGCGGTAAATGCTGGTGGAGTTGCCTGTTCATCACTTGAAATGGCGCAAAATAGTGCCCGTCTTAGCTGGACATTTGAACAAGTAGATGAAGAACTCCAAAAAATCATGAAAAATATTTATCGGAATTGTACAAGAGCAGCAAATAAATACGAGCATCCAGGTAATCTTGTCATCGGCGCAAATATTGCAGGATTTACTAAAGTTGCCGATACGATGATTGAACAAGGTGTTATTTAAAATAATCATTTTAGAACTGTCCAAAGATTAGGAGATAATCTTGGACAGTTTTATTATTTTAAGATATTTGCCCTAAAAATGCGCAAGTAGCCATTGATATAAACTGTTTTTTTGTTATAATGATTGCGCAAACAGAAACCTTTCATCTCCTTATTTTGATAAGATAGCCAATAGGCGGAAAGGAAGAATTTTATTGGATACACTACGACGTTTATTACAAGAAGCGAACCATACTATTATTTTTACTGGGGCAGGAATGTCAACAGAAAGTGGATTACCTGATTTTAGATCAAAAGATCGTGGGTTATGGGAAAAGTTTAATCCAAGTGAGCTTGCCAATGTTCATGCACTACTCCATAATACAGAGGAATTTACAAACTTTTATCGTTATCGATTATCTGAAATAAATAAATATCAACCACATAAAGGGCATCTCATTTTAGCTGAGTGGGAAAAAACTGGGCGTATTAAAGGAATTATTACTCAAAACGTTGATGCTTTTCATCATGATGCCGGAAGTAGCAATGTGATGGAGTTACATGGTTCCTTTCGAACATTCCACTGTCACAATTGTCATAAAGAATATGAACGAAATGCATATTTAGATGGACAAACGACTTGTGACTGTGGTGGAACGATTCGCCCAGGCATTGTTCTGTTTGGCGAAAATTTACCACAAGATACCTTCAGAAAAGCGGAACAAGAAGCTTCAAAAGCAGACTTGTTTATCGTCCTTGGTTCATCTTTGTCTGTATCACCTGCAAACATGTTCCCACTCGTAGCAAAGGAAAATGGTGCAAAACTTGTGATCATCAACCGTGAATCTACTGATTACGATATGTATGCAGATGTCGTAATCCAAGACAAGGGGATAAAAAGTGTATTAGTTGAGTTGGATGACTACTTTAGGTTTACTGAATAAAAAGAAATCCCATCTACATCGATAGTTTGTACCCGTTTTTCTCGATATTAAAGTGCAAGGCTTTTGACTTTTTTACCAAAAAACCTTTGCATATGCAATGCACTACTCTAGTTGTCTGGAGCGAAAGTGACTGACTCCAGCGGGAAAAGCAACAGAGGAACGCAGACTAAGAACGCCACGTCCTTATGTCTTCGTCTGCGCTAGTACATTCTGTACGTCGGAAGACCCCACAGGAAGTGGTTTTTCTTCCAAGGCGGGTTAAGTACGCGACTTCCATGGGACTCCGCTAAATGCTCGTCCCACCGAAAAGCACTGTCGCAACACCCGCACTAGCACGTCCTGAGCGTCGGAGGCTGAAGCCGTGCCCGTGGAAAGCATGTCACATTTCGCGGAAGACAACGGTAAGATGAAACGCAATTTAGTTGTTCAGCAGACCCTCCTTTAAAAAGTAACTTTCTCCCCTTATTTAGGGTCTATAAAAGTATATGTGCAAATGACCCTTTTACTACCGATCTAACCAATCGTCTCCACAATTTTCCCCTCTGAGTCTTTCACTTCGGTTTTTACAATTTTGAACGCTATATTTTCTAACGAGGGGATTGAAAATTCTTTTTCAATTGGTTGAAGTTGTTCGATCAATTCTTCAACTGCTTTTTTATTTAATTGAATCTCTAACGAATCTTCTATTAATTGTGGCTGATCACTAAATGAAAAAACGACGGTTACTTCATTACTTACTAGTCTGAGTGGTTCTTCTTTCACTTGACGACCTTTAAGGACCTTCCCAATAATGACCGCTTGTTTCGCGCCAATTGTCATCATTGCCGGAATACGTTTGAAAAACTTTTTACCGCCAGGTGTCCATGTTATTTGATCATTAAACAGAAATCCAGTATTTGATCCTTCTGTTTCACTTCCTGTTTCAATTGCTTCAACCACCTTATCATTATGAAGACAAGATGTTCGTAATAGGTCAGTTATAAGTTGTGGCATATATTCCGTACAAATATGTAAGACACCAAGTGTATTCCAGATTTGCATCGCTTCTAACTCGTCTGCAGTTATCCCGACAACTTGGATAAATTCAACAGTGCCGTTTGGTGTGTCCATTTTAGGTAATTCGGGATCGTATGCAAATGCAAGTGCCGTTAATTCTGTATCTGATTCAAGACAGATTGGTCCATTCGCATCCATATAATCACCATTTTTAAACACATTTCCACTGTTAAATACATATCGTGCAAGGTTTTGTAAAAAATTCAATGCCCAGCTTGGTGGTTCTGTTTCATTATGCTTTTTTGCTAACCTAAACGTTAATTCAAAGCCATAACCACTCACCTCTAAGTTTTCCGACTCTTTTTCATGTAATTCTGAAAATCCATATGTGACAAAATGCCAATGCTCCATGGGCTCTTTAGCTTCGTAAACACTGATCCCATCTAAGGGGTCATTTCCTCCTAACATATAGGAAATCATCGTTCCATAGTGTTTTGGTTCTTGATCACCATATACTTTTTCCATTGCTTGATCAATTGCATCCCAACCAACTGAATTTAGTTCTTCATCACTCATTATATCCTCCCTGACATACGTAAGACTTTGTAATAGTAGTATTATACGTTATCTAAACCTCCTTTTAAAGATACCCTTTGGCTTTAGTAAATTTCCTTTCCCACCATATCTCCTGAAATATCTAAAGCCCTTGTAAGATCTCAGTCGATGCTCCAAGGGCTTTTTCCATCTACCGTTTTTTGAAAAACTCAGCATTCGTTAAAGAAAACACACCGATTGGCAAGCCGTTAGGCGACGACAGAGGTGATGTTGCGCTTATGTAAGTAAACTAGCGGATAGCTAGTTTACGACGAAAGAAAACACACCGATTGGCAAGCCGTTAGGCGACGACAGAGGTGATGTTGCACGTATGTAAATAAGTCATTAACTTATTTGCCAAACCTTTAATGGCGAGTGCTTTAGTTGCACTTACAGAAGAAGAAGAAGAAGAGATGTATACTTTCTTATCTGTCAAGAAAAAAACATTTCCTTAATAAAATGAAAGATTGAATTTCCTATCAACATCTTTATCCCCATTATTGCACCCACTATTACTAAACTGATGATAATCGGTACCGTCTGTTTTTTCGAATCTACCCTCAATCCAACTCCTCCTCAAAAGATAAATTTGTCGGTTCATCTAATACCTCCACATGAAAGTCTATATTCGTTGTCGGCGTGTTATCATCTACTTCTTCAAACTTTAGTTCATCAATCCATACTTTTCCGTTTCCGGAAAGTAAAACACCAAAAGAAATAATTGCACTGTTCTCGGGTACATCTAAAACGATGGCATAATGATTCCACTCTGAATCCCCATTTATCGGGCGATTGCTCATATTATCAAATTGCAGCACATCCTCTAATTTGTCGTCTATACGCATCCAAAATCCACAAAAGCCGTCTACTGACTTCGACTTTAAAAAACCAGAGAATTTTAAACGTTTACCAATATATTTATCCGCTTTAAATTGTTGCATCATTGTTCCGAACTCACCAAGCTCATCTTGGGATCCTGCCGTCACAGACTTTATATACCCCGACGCTTTCCCTTTATGAAATACTTCCCGATCCATTCCAATTTCATAATTAAAAGGATGACTCCCACTTAATTCCCATCCTTTTATCTTTTGTTCATGTTTCATGCTCGTTTCCTCCTTTTGTAAAGTCAATTTCCCAATTATTTTTCGGTACTTTCCAGGTGGCAAATGATAATATGTTTTAAACGAACGTGTAAAAGATTCCTGTGTCTCAAACCGATAATAAAGAGCTATATCGATTATTTTTTCATTGGAGTAAAGTAATAATTTAGCTGCATTTGCTATCCTGCGATAACGAATGTACTCACTTGCAGTTACGCCAACCTCTTTATGAAAAATTCGATGAAAATGGTATTTAGAAAAATTTGCGTATTTGGCGACTTTTTCTAATGATAAATCCGCTTCTAAATGGCTTTCGATATATTGAATAGACTTTTGAATAATGGGACTATAATACATTCGGTGTTCACCTCCTAATAAAGAATACCAAAAGTAATCCGCTACTTTTTTGATTTAAATTGCTTTATTGGAAAAAATGGTTGACTGAACGAATGACGCGTGTCCCCTGTTAATGATATGATTGAAGTTGATAACTTTACTTAGGAGCCTTGCTATGTCGTTCATTGAATTGAAGAACATCTATTTTGAAGTAAATAAACGCATCCTATTTGAGAATATATCTTTGGCGATCAACCAAAATGACTGTATTGCCTTCATTGGTAAAAATGGTTCAGGGAAAAGCACCTTATTAAAATTGCTAGCGGGACTTATAAAACCTACAAAAGGACTAGTAATCCAAAAGAGTAAAAAAATTGGATATGTGCCAGAACAACCACCAAAGTCGCTACCATTTACCCCTATTGAATACTTAACACATATGGGTAACATTGCTCGTGTTGAAAAAGGACTTGATAGAAAAATTGATACATTACTTACTCAGTTTTATATGGAAGAATACCAAAATACCAATATTCGTGATTTGTCAAAGGGAAACAAACAGAAGGTGAATATCATGCAGGCGTTGTTAAACAATCCTGAATTGCTTTTACTTGATGAACCATTATCAGGATTAGACTCCAAAGCCCAGACTGATTTGATCGGATTATTGATGAACCTAAAGAAAGATGGCGGAACAATCGTTTTTATTTCCCATGAAACAGTTTTACTTGAAAAGTTGGCAGATCGCATCGTCCATATTGATGAACAACGTATCAAAGAAGTGGCAAATATCTTATCTGCAGTACAGTCTTATGCGACAATTGAATGTATCGTCCATTCTGATTCCTTTCCATCATTCATTCAAGAATCATCAAGTATTATCGATTTTCAGTTTCATGCCCCTTCTACATATGAATTAAAAGTTGTTTCATCTAAAAGTGATCATATCATTAAAAAGATACTAGATTTTCATGGATCTATTCGATTTGTATCACATACTTCCGATCAACCATTAAAATAATAGTAAGGTGATATTGTGAAAGCACTCATACATTACTTGTTACAAAACTATCTACGTTCTTATCTGTTTATACCACCAGTTACGATCTTTATTATTTGGACAGTTGTTTCTTATACATATACACCTAATCCCATTTTAAGTAGCTATGCAATTGCTTCTGCCGTACTATATTTTATTACCGCCTGGATTTCACTTACCTTGCTCAATGTCGAGGATAATGTGCAGCAACATATAACAATTGTGCATTCAAAGGGTATAGTGAAAATATTTTGCGGGAAAGTTTTCTCTGTTTTATGTTTTTCATTTGTGCTTTCTTTATTTGCGATTATTTATCCCGTTTTGGCTGGAGCTTTTGCTCGCATGCCTAATACGTTTGAATTTTTCATTTCATTTATTTCACTTATGCTCGTATCTTTACTCTCACTTTCAATCGTTATTTTATTCCATAGTTTTTTTCAAGTTAGAACAATAAGTTCATGGTTACTATTATCGCTATTACTTGCAATATCGCTAGCAAAAAGTGGGATTGAAAATATTTTACCAAATGACCTGTCCTTTATCACATGGCCGCTTCCTCCAGTATTAGTAATACTAACATTGTTAGAAGATGACACTGTTACGCTTGATATTCACTTCGTATTAAATTCGATATATGTATTTAGTTATGCACTTATCTTGCTTTTTATTTCGTTTGTTATCATTCGTAATCAAAATGGTTGGAAGTTCCTTAAAAACAAAAGCAAAACTACTAGAAAACTCGACAGACGTTAAAGAAAACACACCGATTGACAAGCCGACAGGCGATGGCAGAGGTGATGTTGCGCTTATGTAAGTTAACTAGCGAGTAGCTAGTTGATGTCGAAAGAAAACACACCGATTGACAAGCTGACAAGCGACGGCAGAGGTGATGTTGCACTTATGTAAGTTAACTAGCGAGTAGCTAGTTGATGTCGAAAGAAAACACGCGGATTGACAAGTTGTTAGTTGAAGACAAAGGCGATTAATATCCGAACAAAAAAACCAAGGGGAGTTTATCCTCTTGGTTTTTCATTCACATTAATATTTGGCGGTTCTTTTATTTCTTCAATCACATGGTCTTCCATAACCCTTACTTGGTGACTTTTCCCGCCGCAAACAAATTTAAAGATACCATTATTAAAATCTGTTCCTATTTCTTTATAAAAAACACCTTCAAACAGGTTTTGTTTTGATTTTGAAAAAGAAAGTAAAAACCCTGCTTCATCTCTACGTAAAAATCCTCGGATACCTTTTTCGTACATTGCTTCATCACTTACTTTAAGTGCCCGATCAACCGATACAATATGAATATCAACGAAAACTAGTTCACGTAATAAAACATTGACGAAAGAACCCTTCGTAATTTCTTCCCATCTGTTTTGAGGCATCTCTCCAATAATAACTTGAGTAATATTATGCTTATAGGCTATTTCTTTGATGACTTTTACAATTGGACGAGACTCATTATCTTTTAAAATAAACTTCTCCGCGCCTAATTCTTTTGATAACTCACGCCATTGATCAATATAGCTCGTTTTTTCAGCATCGAATTCGTCCGATGAAAGTTTATCTACTGTTAATACGTAAAAGGGACTATCCGATAACTGGGACAATTCATAACCACGCCTAATTAACCGCTCACCATTTGGACCATAATATACACAAACTAATATTCGTTCATCCATATGGCTCTTAATATTACCCAACAAACGTCACCCTTTCCTCTGCACTTCCATAATTCTTAAATATACCATAATATTATACGATATGTTGCAGTATTTTTCTATGATTAAACTTTTTTTAGATTGAATCAATTTCCTCATTCCGTATTTTAGTTAAAATCTGATCAAGGAAGCTTTAGTTATTCGTTATAATACACGAATATAGAGATTTATTCCATTTGTCATATTTGCATTTCACTTAGGAAATCACATGGATGAAATGGACGCAGTTTTCTAGTTTATCACCTTCAAACTGACTTTTTTCCTTTATAATTAGAATGAATACACATTCCACTCATTTTACAGGGGATGACCCTTTCAAAATAATGAATACAGATACTTAAATATAGACAATAGTTACTATCTTTCCAACTGCCTCATCTCCTTAAAAAGAACCTGTTGGGAACAAGGCCAACAGTTCTTGTGGTTAGCCAAAGAGGAAAGGGACATAATACTGGCAGAGCAAAAGTAGACCCATCTAATTATTTCCCAGTCGGGACAGCTGGATTGGTCGGTGGTTCCGTTTCAATTAGCGGTTCATAGAACAATATTGTTACCTTAAAGTGTTGTATTTGTCCATTCTTATATGAAAAGAGCCATAAGAGCAATTTTCTTCTAAAGGTTTACCACCAACAAAGCATGTCTTGTTGGTGGTAAACTTATTCCGCTAATATTAGTCTCAGATAACCAATTATGATCATTACAATCTAATCTGATTAAAGCGCAACCATTATTATGCAATTGCACTCCGATTGCGGTATAATATAAAATTTATTTTATTTCCTCTTTCTTAAAAATGCCAACCAACAGCAAAATAACCCCCACAATAAATACCAGTGGAAATATATATAACATCAGCAATGTTCCCCAAGGAGTTCTAACAATAAAAGAATATGTTATACCTATTGAATAAGATAGGGGTAGGGAGATTGGGAACATTATAGCAATTCCCCATACCCTGTATTTATTCTTTTTTGACTTATCCATACCCAATAAATAGGCGATAGGCGTGCTAGCAAAGGTGATTAAATAACCCAAATATAATGGGGAAATCAGAATGTCTTGTTTTGCAAATGAATTATCAAGACTGACTATAAATGCTGCAAACCTTAGCCACATCACTACGAAAAAACCCAATAAAACAAAGAGGATACACAATATTACTTTCAACTCTTTATCCATCTTAATCTCCTATATTTTTGTGAAAATTCCACATTCACATTGTTGAGGTATTACTCGATTATAATATTCCCGAGCATATTTAGCATTACCTTTATCTGAAAGAAGTTCCATTACAATAATATTTACTTTTTGGAAAGTTAAAGGTTAAATCATTAACTGGTAAATCAGAATTTTGCTGTCTTGATTCACGTAAATCTGTAACCTCTTGATTCATGATCAAAGTACCCTTGGAATAATAATACTGTATTCTACCACTCTATAATACAGTATTTTCCAAAAAATAACCCCCCCCTTAAATGTATGAAAATAATAATAATTGTATATTTTATTTCTTGATATGACAGGGTTTGTATAATTTTGTTTTTTCAAGTAAACTTTCGCACCAATAAAAGGAGTTTAAACAGTTCGCTTAGTTAATCTCCGGATTCTTCTAATTATATCTTGACAACCTTGGTATACTAAACCAATAAACCCGTTTCCCAAAAGATTGGGACTGCGAATACTTCTCTTACCAAATGTTGTTTTTGCATATAAGAAATAAACTGTTCAGTACCATTTAGTGGTGAACGTCCCACCGCTACGGAAATACACTCCGCTTTCCGCGGGTGGCTGGTAAGCCTCCTCGTGCTACCGCACTGCGGGGTCTCACCGATGCCTTTCCTCCCGCAGGAGTCTCCGTGTATTTCCTTCGCTGGTAGTGTGCTAATAAACAGTACGATACGCATGCTTCTACTATTTCGGTGGTTGTTTGGAGCGAAGGATCATTGACTCCTGCGGGAAAAGCGCGTGTCTGAAGACCCCACAGCGGTGGACTTTCCGCGAGGAGGCTGAAGCCGTGCCCGAGGAAAGCAGTGATCCGTAGCGGTGGACCTAGCAGTTTCTGCGCATTTTATAGATATAGTGAAGAATGAAATTGATTCAAACTAAATTACCTTTTCTTATTCATTTTACTGCATATTCATGATGAAGAATGTATTTCTTACGTGATTATCCTATTTTTTTAGTATATAATTAATAGGAAACTTTATTTTTACCTCACTTTTTTCATCTTTTTACAATAAATAACTAAAGGAGGAAAACAATTGCTCACGATTAATTTAGCGATTCTTCTTCCCTTTTTAGCAGCATTGTTCATTTTACTTTTTTTGAGGCGTTTCAGGCGTTTTCATATTGGTTGGTTTGTCCTTATTATTCCCGCAATTCTATTTGCACTCTTACTTAGGCAAATCCCTAACATTGCTAATGGGAAAACTTTAATACATCAAATAAACTGGATTCCTTCCTTCGATATTAATTTTATTTCATATCTTGATGGGTTAAGTTTAGTCTTTGGATTACTTATTACAGGAATCGGTACCCTTGTTGTTTTATACTCCATCTATTACTTATCAACAGAACAATCTCTTGTACATTTTTATATTTATTTATTACTATTTATGGGAAGTATGCTCGGCGTCGTTTTTTCAGATCATTTAATGGTTTTGTACGTATTTTGGGAGTTAACGAGTATTTCATCCTTTCTTTTAATTGCATATTGGTATCAGCGAAAAGGCTCAAGATATGGTGCCAAAAAAGCATTGCATATAACGGTATTAGGTGGGTTTGCAATGCTCATAGGATTTCTGATGCTTTATGTGGTCACAGGTACTTTTAGCATAAGAGAAATCATTGAAACGATTCATTTGTATAAGGATCATTCGTTAATGACTCCTATGATCATTTTTATTTTATTAGGTGCGTTTACAAAATCTGCTCAATTTCCATTTCATATTTGGCTACCCGATGCAATGGAGGCACCTACACCAATTAGCGCCTATTTACATTCAGCGACAATGGTTAAGGCAGGTATTTATGTCGTTGCTAGGTTTACACCTGTTTTTGGTGGGGAAGCACTTTGGTTTTGGCTCGTCAGTAGCATTGGGTTACTTACGTTATTTTGGGGTTCATTTACGGCCATTCGTCAGACAGACCTAAAAGCTTTACTCGCATATTCCACTATAAGTCAGCTTGGCTTAATTATGACGTTATTCGGTATCGGTTCATTATCTTTACATCCAGACATTCATGTAGAATCCGTTTTATATACACAAGCCGTATTTGCAGCACTTTTTCATCTAGTAAACCATTCTACATTTAAAGGTACTTTATTTATGGTCATCGGAATTATTGACTACCAAATAGGTACTCGTGATTTGCGTCGTTTAGGTGGACTCATTTCTTTCATGCCTATTTCGTTTACCATCGCCATGATTGGAAGTTTTTCCATGGCAGGATTACCACCATTTAACGGCTTCCTAAGTAAGGAAATGTTTTTTACGGCTATATTGCATCTAAAGGATTTTGACTTTTTTTCCATCCAAACATTTGCCGGGATTTTCCCTGTCGTCGCTTGGATTGCCAGTGTGTTTACGTTTATCTATAGTATGATGATCGTGTTTCAAACGTTTTTCGGTCCTTATAAAGAGCAGCCTGGAGTTGAGGCAAAAGAGGCTTCCTTTGGCATGTTAATCCCGCCAGTTACATTGTCTGCTCTTGTTGTGCTAATCTTTTTCTTCCCGAATATATTAGGTGACTATGTAATAAAGCCTGCTGTTTTAAGTGTATATCCAGGTGTGACAAATGAAATGATTGGGAGTATTTCATTATGGCATGGATTTAATAAAGAACTGTTGATGACGATTGGCATCATTATTTTAGGAATTATTTTGTACATATACCGGACCTATTTTAAAAAGGTTTATATTGCTTTCCCACGCAACATTTCGTTCGATACGTTATACAATAATGCGCTCGAGTTTACGGATCGATTGGCTAAAGGTATTACTAACTTTTATATGACTGGCTATTTACGACATTATGTCATGTATATATTTCTATTTTTCATTATTGTATTGGGAGGATCCTTATATTATTTAGGCGCCTTTACATTTTCACTCAATAATGATCAACCTGTTCACCCTTTTGTATGGATGATTGCAAGTACGATTGTTATTGCAGGAATGACTATTTTCTTTGCAAAAACTCGCCTAACAGCTATTTTAGTAAATGGTTATATCGGATTTGCCATTGCGATGCTCTTTGTTCTATTTCGTGCACCGGATTTGGCTCTAACACAACTTGTCGTTGAAACAGTCACTACAGCTTTATTTCTATTATGTTTTTATTTCTTACCAGAATGGGAAAAGACAAAAGTTGTTCGGAAAGTGAAGATGACTAATATCGTTATTTCTATTTCAGTTGGTACTATTTTTACGCTAATCGCACTTTCTGTAAAAAGTGGCAAGCTATTTCGTTCGATATCCGCATACTTTGAAAATGCAGACGAATTAGCCGGTGGAAAGAATATCGTTAATACCATTTTAGGTGATTTTCGAGCGTTCGATACAATGCTTGAAGTAATTGTTCTGTTTATTGCTGGAATTGGGGTTTATACGCTTATTAAATATACGAACAATAAAGGGGTTGAGAAGCTTGAAGATAAATGAAGTAATTTTACAGTCCGTATCTAAAATAGTTGTCTTCATCATTTTAACTCTCGCCCTTTATTTATTTTTTGCTGGTCATAATGCCCCAGGTGGAGGTTTTATTGGGGGCCTTGTGTTAGCTTCTAGCTTCGTTTTAATGTTATTAGCATTTGATATTGAAACAGTTAAAAAGGGTATCCCTGTTGATTTTAAACTAGTCGCTGCAAGTGGGGCACTCATCGTCCTACTAAGTGGGCTTGGTGCTACTATTCTGGGAGAACCTTTTTTAAGTCAATCTTTCGCTTATTTTGACCTTCCTTTTTACGGGGAAGTGGAGCTGACAACCGTGACGATTTTTGAAACAGGGGTAGCTCTTGCCGTTGTTGGCGTTGTCGTGACCATCATTTTAAGCATTAGTGAGGACGTGTAAGAATGGAAACAGTCATTATTATTGTTGCAGGTGTTTTAGTTACAGTTGCAACTTATTTACTATTATCAAAAAATTTAATTCGAGTCATTTTAGGGACTGCGATTTTAACACATGCTGTTCACTTACTTTTAATGGCAATGGGTGGTTTTAAAGGGGAAAGTGTCCCTATTATAAGTGATAAACATACGACATATGTAGATGCGCTGCCCCAAGCACTTATTTTAACGTCCATCGTTATCAGTTTTGCCGTAACCGCGTTTTTCCTCGTACTTGCTTATCAAGTTTACAAACGTACAAATACAGACGATTTAAGTAAGTTACGGGGGTATCGCCATGAATAATTTAATCGTGTTACCTATGGTTCTTCCCCTTTTAACTGGTGTTTTTATCGTTTTCTTTAAGTCTTATATTCAAGTCCAAAGATGGGGAACATTTATTTTGTTACTCGTCAATGTTGGCATAAGTGTCATTATATTACGACAAATTCAGATTGACGGGATTATAAGCATTGACTTTGGAGGATGGGCTGCCCCTTTTGGCATATTATTTGTCGCGGATTCTTTTGCAGCTTTGCTCGTTTTAACGACAAATATCGTAAGTGCCATATGTGTCCTTTATGCAATGCCGACGATTGGGAAGCGACGAGAAACGTTTTATTTTTACCCTTTTGTTAACTTTTTAGTAGCCGGAGTAAATGGTTCTTTTTTGACTGGTGATATCTTTAATTTATTCGTAACGTTTGAAGTGATGTTACTCGCTTCCTATGCACTTATTACATTAGGCGGCACTCGACTTCAATTAAAAGAGTCCCTTAAATATATTGCCATTAATGTCGTATCGTCATCATTATTTCTAATTGCCATCGCTTATTTATACGGAACACTTGGCACGTTGAATATGGCACACTTATCTATGAGAATTGCCGAATCTGGGCAAACTCCATTATTAACGGTGATTAGTTTACTTTTTTTAATCGTATTTAGTTTAAAGAGTGGGTTATTACTTTATCAATGGTTGCCAGGTTCCTATAGTACGCCACCTACTGCTATTGCCGCGTTATTCGGTGCATTACTTACGAAAGTTGGTATTTACGCTTTATTTCGCACATTTACATTACTTTTTTATCATGAACAACAAATCACCCATACATTGATCGCAATCATGGCGGGTGTTACGTTAATCGGTGGATGTATCGGGGCGATTGCGTATAATAATATTCGTCAAATAGTGGCATATAATGTTGTCATTGCTGTTGGTTTTATTTTAGTTGGTCTGGCAATTATGAATACTACTGCAATAGAAGGAGCTATATATTATTTAGTACATGATATGATCGTAAAAGCACTCCTCTTCTTATTAGCAGGAACGATGATTTATTTAACAAAGTCAGAGAAGCTTGATGAAATGAGTGGTTTAATACGTAATTATCCTTCACTCGGTTGGATGTTTTTTATAACGGTATTATCTTTAACAGGGATTCCACCATTAAGTGGGTTCATTGGTAAAGTGTTATTAGGACAAGGAGCTATTGTTGCAGAATCATACATCTTATTACTCTTAAGTTTTATGTCTGGATTTGTCGTTCTTTATTCTTTATTACGTATCTTTATGAGCTGCTTTTGGGGAGAAACAATTATTAGTGAAGAAGAAGAAACACCGCTTAGTAAAAAAGTTATTTTCCCAAGCGCTATTCTTGTTGTCCTTACATTTGCGCTTGGCTTCGGTGCAGAAAGTATTGCACCTTATGTACAAGATGCAGCATATACACTTACAAATCCATCCGTTTATATAAATGCCATCTTGCCTGATTAATGAGTTGTTTCCTAGAATGACCTAATCCTTATTCGTTCGTATTTATCGCGATCGTATGAATTTAGTGCTTCTTGTAGGTGGAGAATACGAACAAATTGGCGCTTAATCATTTAAATGGTGCGCTTCCTATTAAGCACTTTTTTCCCGTATCATTCAGAATCGGAGGTAAAATTAGATGGCAGCACAGTTTTTATTAAATTTATTTATTGCCTTTTTATGGGTATTATTAAAAGATGAAGATTTCCTTCGTTTTCAAACACTTGTTACTGGTTTTATTATTGGAAGTTTTATCGTTTTTATGATGCGACGATTTTTTGGTGGACGTTTTTATTTACATCGATTATTATCCCTTATTAAACTGATCCTTATATTTATTTCTGAAATTTTTCAGTCTAGTGTTGTCGTCATTAAACATATAATAGGTCCTAAAATTAACATCGAACCAGGTATTTTCACATATAAAACAATTCTTCGTGGTGATTGGGAAGTGACAACTCTTGCTTTGTTACTAACGCTTACCCCTGGTTCTGTTGTCATGGAAGTAAACGAAGAAGGAGATTTATTTTATATTCATGCAATGGATATAAAACGATATAAAGGTGATTTGGAGCGATCATTAAAAACATTCGAGAAGGCAATTATGGAGGTGACGAGATAATGATAGAATCTATCTTAACGATTTCTCTCATATTGTTTGGAGTCGCAATACTTATTACATTTATTCGAATTGTGATTGGCCCAACATTTCCTGATCGCGTCATTGCTATGGATGTAATTGGAGTCAATTTAATCTCTGCAATGGCCATCGTTTCTGTGCTCTTTTCGACAAGAGCTTTTTATGACGTTATTCTCGTCTTAGGTATTTTAGCTTTTATTAGTACTATTTCCTTTTCTAAATTTTTAGAAAGGGGGGCCATCATTGAACGAAAACGTGACATTTGAACTGATTGGTGCAATATTAATTTTATTAGGAAGCATTATTAGCGTCATTAGCGCGATTGGAATTATCCGTTTTTATGATATCTATACTCGTGCCCATGCGGCAACGAAGACGACTACCCTTGCTGTATTAATTACGCTTGTAGGTGTATTTATCTACGTATGGTTAGGGGAAGGATATATGAGTGTTCGCTTAATGCTCGGTATTGTCTTCGTATTTATTACTGCTCCTGTTTCAGGGCATCTCGTACTTCGGGCCGCTTATCGTGCGAATGTTAAAATGGCGGATGAAACAGCTGAGGATGAATTAAGGCCTGTTTTGTTTAAGGAGTCATCTGAAAAAAAGGAACAAGAAAGAGAAGATCAATAACCTAAGAAGTTTATTTTTAGATGCCAAACAACATGAATACCGTTTATTGGCAAATCTATAAATATTATATTCTTTACTGTTACTAAAAATGGAAATGTAGTTCGGATTAGGCAAGCCTTTTACTAAATATGTAGACCTGTTACATTTAGTGCCATAGTAGATATGACTTTACGGTTAGAGCAACGTGTGAAGAAACTTAACGGTATTGAGGATAGGCAGTTGCAGACAAAGAAAATACATTATGACATTGCATATGATTCAGAACGTCATACTAGAAAACGTTGAAAAGGATACAATGCTCTATAAAAAAGTTTGGAAAGTAATCAAGCTCTTTCGATTTACTTTCTTCTTCAACTTACACACCTGTCTGTTAAAGTTGTACCTTTAGAATATACCTTTAAAAAATTCGCTAGTAACCTTGGTATATATAGTATTAAATCTACAACCCAACCTAATATCGTGCTAATAACGTTATTTGTGGCAATATCTTTATTATTATCACTCATTCCTCTCGCCTCTTCCTGAATCATCCAAATGATATCGCTTTGGAGTATTTTTTTATTAAAATGATACTCCAAAACTGAACTATCTCTGAAAGTAGATCTCTTACTGCTATCGATTCAATAACCTTGTAATAAATCCTAAGTTCTCCTCATCTGCAATAAGGAAGTCAAATCCATAATGTGCTGCAAGTCCAAGAGCAACGGTCCAACAAAATAAACTTGCTGTCATTAAATAAAATGTTTTCCTTTTGTTTCCTCCGAATATGATTGCAAACATTGCGGATAAATGACTACCAACAAAAAATGGGCCAATAAACGCTATCCCAGGAAGGCCGTATTTATCCCATAATGATTTTGCTCGTTTATGTCGTTTAGACCCTTGTTCTTCCCCTTTTCTCTTACGTCTCCATTCTCTAATTTTATCTAAAAATAAAATGAGCAAGGCGATCGTTAACATATTGCCCAAAAAAGCGACGATCATTACCGGAACCGCTGGAACACCACCAATGATTGCAATAGGTACGATTGTGACAATTTCAAAAAATGGGATTGCAGCAAGTAAAAAAATAATAATATACGTCCATAACATTATTATACATCCTCCTCTTTTAATATTTTCTTCATTTCAAACCAATAGATCAAATATTGAATGACCCCAAATGCAACGAGAAGCCAAATCGGAAAGTACGGAATGAATGGCTGAAAGAATGTGACAAATACAATCCCAAATGGAATAGCATAATAGTAAAAAATATACACTTTCCTTGTTGCTTTATAGGTGATCCATTGCAGTCCTTCATCTTCCTCTCTCAATTCATAAGGGATGAATGAAATAAATTTAATCTTTCTATTCGGGTATTTTTTATTATGAATGAATAATAATCCGAAATAACCAACAAATATAATAATAAACGGATAAATAAGAAAATTAAATGGCCAACCCTCTTGTATTCCAACATAAAATATACCTAAATATATTAACATCACTATCATCACAATGGGGGAACGTAAAATTCGTTCTAACATGTTGATTCCACCTTTCTACTTATCCTCAAGCCAAAAAATATCTTCTAAAGGAAGATCAAAAACAATCGCCAGCTTTAACGCCAATCTGACAGATGGTTCATAGTCTTCCTTTTCAATTAAGCCAATCGTCTGTCTTGTTACCCCTATTAATTTGCCAAGTTCTGTTTGTGAATAATGATGTCGTGCTCTTAATTCTCTCACCCGATTACGAAGCATGAAGCGATTCTCCCTTCAATCGATTCCAACGTTAATTGTACATTATAATTAACAAAATGTAAACAATCATTAACATTTTGTTATAAAAGCATTACATCAATTGGATTAAGTTCGGCTATTTAAAGACAAAAGAACAAAAGCGGAAGTTCCCTTTACAAAGCGCAACACTATGGGGCTGCAATTACTCGTTGGACCAAATAACTTTGTCGTAAAATTTGCTCCGTTGTTTACTCGTTCATCAAAAACATTTCACTTGTGCATCCTTTGGAACAACTGACTTCCTATTAAGTAAGGTAGGTCGACTGTACGCAAAAGTGGCGAATGAAGTTAGTCTTCTTTAACTAACACGAGTTAAAAAACATGCGCCTTCATATTGGGTGGGTATGCCAACTCATGCGCCAAGGCTTACTTTTAGTCAGTCTTTCTTAGATTCTTTACCAATGTAGCCTTGATGGTTCTTGAAGAAATGGCAAAGAAAGGGACGTGGCCACTTCCAGCGTGACGGTTCTCGAAGAAATGTCGAAGAAGAGACGCAGCTATTTTCGCATAACATTTTTCTCCATAAGTAGCGTCAAATATTATTTCCTAGGAAATTAAAAACCTAACCGACCACAGATTGTAGTAGTTAGGTTTTTAAACCTTATCCAATGTTCCTTTTTTTCATTTGTTTACTTCTTAATTGACCACAAGCAGCATCAATATCTGTCCCTTGTTCTAGACGAACTCCACAATTAATCCCTCTTGATTTGAGTGCTTCTTCAAAAACGCCAATTGCGTCTGATGTACTACGTTCATACTGAATATGTTCACTCACAGGGTTGTATGGAATGAGGTTCACATACGATAAATGTCTTTTATTACGGAGAAGTTGAGCTAACTCCAGCGCATGTTCTTCTTTGTCATTTATTCCTTTTAACAAAATATATTCAAATGTAATTCGACGATTTGTTTTTTCCAAATAATAATCAATTGCATCCATTAATTTTGCAATAGGAAAAGCACGGTTTATTTTCATAATGCTCGTTCTTAGTTCATCGTTCGGGGCATGTAGTGAGATCGCCAAATTTACTTGAATACCTAAATCAGCATACTCATAAATTTTATGGGCAAGACCACTCGTTGATACAGTAATATGCCTTGCACCTATAGACAACCCATTTTGGTCATTGACGACAGAAAGAAAATTGATAAGATTTTCAAAATTATCAAATGGCTCTCCAATCCCCATAACGACAATATGGCTCACTCGATCTCCCTCACCTTTTACATCAAGTGACTTTTGTACTTTCATAATTTGTTCGACAATTTCCCCTGCAGATAAATCACGATTTTTTGCCAAAATACCACTTGCACAAAATGTACAACCAATATTACAACCAACTTGTGTCGTCACACAAACGGAAAGACCATAATGATGTCTCATTAATACTGTTTCAATTAAGTTTCCATCTTTTAATGTAAACAGGAACTTTATTGTACCATCCGTGGACTCCTGTTTTAATTCAGTATCCATCGATTGAATCACAAAATTGTCCTTTAATAATTGAATGCAATTTTTATTAATATTTGTCATCTCATCGAAATGATCAACACGCTTTTTATAAAGCCAATCCCAAACTTGCTGCGCTCTAAACTTTTTTTCACCATGTTCGATTAGCCATTCCGTTAATTGAGGAAAGGTGAGGCTATATATAGAATTTTTCATTATTTAAACCCTCTTTTTATGGATTTCAACTACTGTTTCTCACCTAAATATCATAACATAATCAAAAGTATAAGGAAAACACCCGATTGGAAAGGATGTTTACAATATGATTTGCTGACTATCACTATCCCTTATTACCCAATCTCTCAAGGGCGCATAAAAAAGCTATTCCTTTCCGCCAGTACTACTAATTCCTTGAACAAAGAACTTTTGTAACGGGAGTAAGATGACTACTGGAATAATGACTGAGATGATGGCTGCTGCGAACATTTCGTTCCAGTATGTAGCGTATTCAGTTGTAAAATCACTGAGCACAACTTGAATGACACGATACTCTTTTGAACGTGTAACAATTAATGGCCACATGAATGATTCCCATTGCTGGATAAAGATTAATAATGCGGCACTAACGGTTACTGGTTTGGATAATGGCATGATGATAGACCAGTAGATTCTAAACCAAGAGGCTCCATCCATTCTTGCTGATTCGATTAATGCGTTCGGTAAATCCAAGAAAAACTGTCTATATAGGAAAATGACGAGTCCGTTTGCGATGCTCGGGACGATTAATCCGTAATACGTGTCTACCCATCCCAAGCTGTCAACCAGACTATATAATGGAATGGCGACTACTTCTGGCGGAATCATAAATGTTACGAGTACAAGTAAAAATAAGATATTTTTTCCTGCAAAACGAAAGGTTGCAAAAGCAAATGCAGCCATAGATCCGATTAACAATCCAAAAATTACATTCGAAAAAGCGACGTAAAACGTGTTAAATATAATGCGACCAAATCCGCGTTCTGTAAATAAACTCATATATGCTTCAAGTGTCAATTCTACCGGAATAAATGTTTTCCACGTAACTGGCGACATAAACTTAAAAATTTCATCCAATGGTCTAAATGATGAGATAAGCGCAAATGCTAAAGGTAACAGAACAATTAATGCGATGATAATATGAATGAGATATAGTTCCCAACGAAATCGTCTTTTTTTCATTAATCCGCTCCTCTCTAATGCTTAGCCCTTAATATTCTAAATTCAATGGCAACGATAATCGCTGTAATAACAAGCATTATTACTACGATTGCTGTGGCTCGTCCCATATCTGAATACAAAAATGCACTATTGTAACTTTCTAGCAAGAGAACGTTCGTACTTTGGTTTGGTCCTCCTTTTGTTAAAATATACATCGGTGCAAAAAGCAACATATTCGCAACAGTAACAGAAACAACAACAAATGTAAGTGGACGTTTCATCATTGGATATGTTACGGATTTAAATTGTTGCCATTTACTTGCACCGTCCATTGAGGAAGCTTCGTATAATGACGGAGAAACTTCTTGTAGTCCTGCGAGTAAAAAGAGCGCCCAGTATCCGACACCTTTCCAAGATGCGATCGCAACAATCGATGCGAGAGCCTGTGAACTACTTTCTAAAAATGGTTGTGGACTCATGCCAAGTGCAACTAAGATCGAGTTCACTACCCCTTGTTCTGGACTTAACATAATTTTCCACAAAATAGCGGCTGTCGGAACAGAAACAGCAACTGGAATAAAGTTAATTCCTCGAAAAAATGTAATTTGTTTGATTCCTGTATTCAGTAAAAGCGCTAAACCAAATGCCAATGTTATTTGAAATGGGTTTATCCATAAGTTAAACCACAAAGTTACTTTAAGAGAGTTCCAGAATACAGGGTCATTAAAAAGAGATACGTAATTCTCGAAACCAACAAATCGGACTAATTGGGTTAAAAATTCTAATGTGTGCATACTTTGAAGGAGTGCACTAATTATCGGGTACAGCTTAAACAACAATAAACCTGCAAACGCAGGAAGTAAAAACAAATAAGGTACCCATTTATTTTTCACGGTCATCATTTGCATCCACATCCATTTCATGAGTATTGAAGGGGGTAAATAAACCCCTTCAATACCTCATCTTTAATAGACTGTTCACTCTACGGCTTCTTCATATTTCTTAAGTAAATTATCGATTTCGCTTGCTGCCTGATTAAGTGCCTCTTGTGGGTCTGTACCATTTTTGATATTTTTAAACGCTCCATTCATATTTGTTTCCCACTCTAAATAACCTGGAGTCTTAGGTCTTGGAACAGCAGTTTCACGTGATTCTGTTGCTGAAATTCTAATAATATTGTTCGGGAATTCATCATACATTGGATCTGTTTCGATAAAATCAAGTAGTTCATTCGCTACGGGAAGAGTTCCACCAATTTCAAATACCGTTTTCGCCCCTTCACCAGTAGTTAAATATGCAAGGAATTTAGCAGCAGCTTCTTTGTTTTTAGAGTATTTAGAGATTCCTACATTCCATGCACCAGTTGGTGTAGCTACTTCTCCCTTTGCAAAATATGGATGTAAACTTACACCATAATTAAGATCTGATTCTTCTAATTTCGGTAAATTATGGTTTGCACCAAGATACATTGCAATTTTTCCAGAAATAAAGTAGTCAATCGACTCTGCACGATCAATTCGTGGACTTACTCCATATTTATTAAATAAGTCGGAATAAAACTGAAATGCTTCTACTGCTTCTGGAGAGTTTGTATAACCAGTTGCTTCTAATCCATTTTCACTAACCATTTCTGCATCAAGACTATCGGATAGTGCTAAAAGCTGATATGCACGGTCAATTTGATCAAAAGAGAAACCAAACACATCATTTTGCCCATCTCCATTAGAGTCATATGTTAATTGTTCTGCAATTTCGATTATCTCTTCCCAGGTTAAACGCTCATTTTCTTTGGGAAGTGGAACACCTTTTTCTTCAAAAATATCTTTGTTCAAATAAAGGACTTGGCTGGAACTGTTCATAGGAGCTGCAATCATTTGATCCTGAAATGTAACACCGTCAACCGCTGAATCAACCCAAGCATCAGCTATATCAGGACTCATCAGACTATCTAAAGGTTCTAAGTACCCTTTAAGTGCGTAGTTTACAGCTAAAGGTGAATCAACAAACAATAAGTCGACATCTTCTGATTTTGAACCCATCTTAATTTCAATTGTTTCCATTAATTGTTCGAATGGAGCAAGTTCTAATTTTACTGTAATATTAGGGTTTTCCGCTTCAAAATCCTCAATTACCGCTTCTAAAGGTGCTTCATAGTTTGAATAAGCAATAAAGGATAGTTCTGTTCCACCAGTTTCATCACCATCTGTATCGGCATTTTCATCTGAAATGTCACTATTTCCACCGCCACATGCTGCTAATAAAAGAATTAAGATCATACTTATTAGGGATAGAATTTTTTTCATTCTTTTCTTTCTCCTTATATAAAGTGATTTTTTTATTTACACTTATACATAATCAGCGGGTAATTCCAATTATTTGTATATTTTTTGGAAAATTCCGTCAATTATTGCTGTATATTATTTTATAACTTTGATTTCAACTACTAAAAACACGTTCATTTAGTATTTTTAAAAACTTCTGTCGGTCAATTTCTAAGCTTACTGCAACATTTCCCGTTTTAGATGGTGTACCAATCGTATAAGCAAATTTACTTCGTCCCTCGTTTTCGATTGTAATCTCCATTTGCTTTGTTTTTACTATCGACCGATCCAAGAGCAGACTCACTGTAATCGGATCCGAAAGATAAGCATAATCTCGCTTTAAATAGTTCATATGTGTTTCCATCATCATGGATAATAGATTGGCAAGTGGTGTATTACAAGTAACCATTTTTTCTATTTCTAACCGAGAAATGAATACTTGTCTTGTTACATCAAGCCCAACCATCGTTATTGGTGCTCCACTTCTGAACACAATGGAAGCGGCTTCTGGATCACACTTAATGTTATGTTCAATTGGTTCTAAATTTAAACGATTTACTCCTAGTCTAGTAACACCAGCCATCATAATTATTTCCTTTACATTTTCCGCAATTTTCGGTTCGATAATAAGTGCAGTAGCAATATTTGTTAGCGGTCCGATCGTGACAAGGGTAATTTCTCCGGGATTATTCATGATCATGTCAATGATAAATTGCACAGCATGTTTATCCTTTTTATGTATATAATCTCCTAGTTGTAAACCTTCCCCCTCAAACCCTGCCCAAAAAACTTCCCGCTCACGAAGTAAAGGTTGTTCAATCCCCTGATAAATGGGGATATTTTCCTTCCCTGCCAAACGTAGTACTTGATTTGTAATTGCTGCTCGTATTTTAACGTTGCCGTAGACGGTTGTTATCCCCTTTATTGAAATCTCAGGAGACCTCGCTGCTAATGCAATTGCAATCGCATCATCAGCATTCGTGCCTATATCTGTATCTATAATAATAGTAGGCAATTGTTTATCACCCCATCTACATATGCTCTAAAAATTGTTCATCTCGAATAACAAGTTTCTTTCTTTCATACAAAATTTTACCTTCTGCTTTCCATTTTCCTAACAATTCTGTAACCGTCTGTCTACTGCAACCAATAATATTGGAAATCTCCTCATGAGTAAGCATCAAATCGACAAATAAATGACCATTTTCATCGGGAACACTAATTTGCTCTAGAAACCAGGCAAGTCTTCCTGCTACAGATTTAGAAGATAATAATTCGACAGTACTTTGTTGGTGGAGCAAACGATCTGTCATTAAGTAAAGAACAGCATTATTTATCTCTAAATCTTCTTTCATCTTTTTTTGAATAATTTCAGCATCCAACACCCAAATTTCACATTTTTGCAAACATTGTGCATAACATGGATGGTTACGTTGTAAAATAAGTTCAGCAAAGCCAAAAGCATCACCATTTTTACGAACGAAAAATGTAACATTTTGCCCTTTTTCCGTTAACTGACAAACCTTTAACAGTCCTTTCTCAATTAAATAACTAGCAACAGGAGTATCACCTTTCATATACACGAATGAACCAGTTGAAAACCTCTGCAAGTTTCCGTATTTATAAAATAATTCTTTTATTGACTCACTACTTTCTTTCTGAACAGTTGAATTCGTAACCACCAAATATCCTCCTAAATTGAGCTCATTTGCGAAACGAGAACTTTATCTTGATACAAAAATTATTCAAATTAAGTATATTCTTTTTGCGAGCCATGCCTCTGTCGTCTAGCCGACAAATATCAGCTGACTTCGTAAAAAATCCGTTAAGAAATTGTAAATGGATTGTAAACTAATTTGACCCATATTAGATTAGCAATCATTCAAAGTCGAATCACTACGCCTTCATTTTTCTCTAATCCGACGGACTTATTACTTTTGTATAGAAAAGATAAAACATATAAAAAGATAGCAACGTTATTAACGACCCAGTACATAATAACAATAAAAAGTGAAACCAATAAATACTTAAATACAGGATGATCATGCTACCAACGGTTATTATTAACATAAGGAGAGGACTTGAAATTGTAATAAGGGAGGCATTTTTCAATGTTGTAAAGAATGTATTTTCAACATGAACAACTACCGAAAAGAAATTCACTGTAAAGGCAAATAAAAGGACACTAACAATCATAAATAAAACGATAAGTATATTACTTTCGCCTAAAAATAATAAAATATCAATAATTAAAACGACCCAAAAAATACTTAACACAAACCCACCAAGTAAACTTTTTCGATAGTTACTTTTATAATGGATCCAAAATCGGCTGAAAATGCTTTTTGCAAGTCGCTTCTTTAATACGTAATCTCTCACTGAAGCAAACATCGCGGTGGTTGATGGAAAAAATATAAAAGGAAGACAGATAAAAACAGGAAAAACAAACGTAAATATATCTTCTATTTTTTCGATAAATAAGATATTAACCAAAACAAATATGAGTGGAAGATTAAATAAAATCCAAATTACATTTATAACAATTAATTTCATAATCCAGTCAGTTACGATATATATTTTATTCGTAGTAGTTGGCATTTTTTGTCTCCTCGAAATTGATATGAATCGATTAATGAATCCTTACCAAACGTAATATCATGACAAGTTTCAAAGCGTTTAAAGTTGCTTTCTCTTACCTAGAAAACTTGGCTTATCTTTAAGCTATCATGGCAATAAGTCTTTGTTGCACTCTTTCAGGGAAAGAAAGTTTCAGCTATATACTTATAAATTTATGATCATGCTCCTCCTTTGTGCTAATTTAGGGTCTTTTTCATCTTGTATCATACCAAGGGAACTTTTTTAAGGCAAACTCTTATTTTCCTTAAGATAGATCTCCGTAACACACCAATTTTTCTATTTTTGCAAATACGAAGAAAAGCATGCCAAATTTTTGCCTGGGTAATGGCATCTAGCATCGTACTCATTTCATTAGCAATGATGTATTTAGTTGCTCACTTCATTCATAAGATTTCGCAAGATCACCAATAAAATTTAACTACTCAGAATCAATCGTCAATAGTGAACTATGAGTCAGAAAAATTTGTGCATGAGTACCCCAACCTAATTTGGGATCAAACATTACCTACAGCTAGCGACCAAAAACAACACAAACATTAGTACCAATACAATATTTTTTCTCAGCTCTGATTATCGTTATACAACCTTTAGTGCATAAAGCGAAAATATGTGACGGACAGCAATCGAGTAGAAGGGAGTAATTAACTCCCGTCCTCTCACACCACCAGCACGTACCGTTCGGTATGCGGCGGTTTCATTTAAGTCCAACGCATTGTTTGATATCGATTTAGAAGACTTTTCAAGCCTAAACTCTGCCAGTATTTATTGCCAAGGGTTCTATGGAGAATAGGGCTGTTAGAGATTCTCCAGTAAGCCTTTCGGCTATTTGCCCATTCCCATGCTTTCCACTTATTTATACCTAGCTTCGTCAGGTTTGTGTGTTTTGTTTTCGTTTTCTTCCATTCTTTCCACCGTATCATTCGTAATCTCCGTCTTATCCATCTATCCATATCTCCAAATATCGTTGGCGTATCGGCTAGTTGATAATATCCTAACCATCCCACTAAGTATCGGTTCAGTCGTTCAATTCGACGTTCCATATCTATGGATTTCTTTCTTGACGTAAGTTCTCGAATTTTCTGTTTAAAACGTTTCACACTTTCTTTATGAATACGTATCTTCGATGACGCTTTTTCCGATGTAAACGAAAATCCAAGGAACTTTCGCTTCCACGGACGGTCTACTGCACTCTTCTGTTCATTCACTTTAAGTTTTAGTTTTCCCTCAATAAATTTCGTGATATTTTCCATCGTTCTTAAGCCCGCTCGTTTGGAGCGTACATATATGTTACAGTCATCCGCATAGCGAACGAAACTAAGCCCCCTTGTTTCTAACTCTTTATCGAGTTCATCCAACACAATATTGGATAAGAGCGGACTAAGTGGCTCACCTTGTGGTGTTCCTTCTGTATTTGGCTGGACGAGTCCTTGTTCCATCACACCTGCTTGTAAGTATCTGCGAATGAGTTGTAAGACCCTTCGGTCTTCGATTCTTTCACTCAACTTTTGCATAAGCCTGTCATGGTTCACTTTATCGAAGAACTTTTCTAAATCAATATCTACAACCCAGCGTTTTCCTTCTTTGATGTAATCTCTTGCTTGTCTAACGGCATCATGTCCACGTTTGTTCGGACGAAAACCGTAACTTTGATGTGAAAATGTCGGGTCATACATTTGTGTTAGAACTTGTGCAATAGCTTGCTGAAGAAAACGGTCTATCACGGTGGGTATACCTAGTTTCCTAACTCCACCGTTTGGCTTCGGGATTTCGACGCGACGTACTGGGCTTGGGATATAAGTACCCGCAAGGATTTCTCCTTTTAAAGTATGCCAATGGTCAACGAAATGCGCTCGTAGGGATTCTACTGGCATTTGGTCGACTCCATGGCTTCCTTTATTCTTTTCTACTCGCTCTATGGCAAGCAATAAGTTTTCCCGTGATAGAATGCTTTCTAACATGATATCTGACTCCTACGTGAATTATCTTTCTTCTTGTGTCGCAAGGACCTTCCGCCCTTCTATCCGACCCCGTCGGAATTCACCGATTCCTTCGGATAGGAAGGATTACTGTTTCTGCTTCATCAAGTTTTGCGTACGTAAAGCGATAATTCTCCTTAATATGATTCAGCCCTTCCCAATTGTTCTAGATACAGCTGGTACTATGGCTTCTGCTGACTTCTGATAATTCAGCGAACATTCACATGTTCGGTTATGCAGTGTGCTGCACAAACTTATCAGACCTCCGAGGGTAAGCACATACTCTTCCACTCCATGTCCCTACTTCATTTACTCTGTGCATCCTTTGGCAGTAAGAACTTTGGTTTGTTTAGCAACCTTATTCAAATGCACCTAGCCTTATATGAAGTTCGTGTTCCTTAGGGCGGAGATTTGCCGCTGACTTCCTTCAGATTCCACCTCACGATGGACACCCTTGTCTTAAGCTAACCGTTACTACTGCCTTCACGGTTCAGGACTTTAACCTTATAGAATATGTGCATGCCTCGCACACAAAAAAAACGATTCTGTATTGTTTTTACAGAATCGTTTTTGGATGGTACCTTTTAGTCTAACAATAAGTAAATATCTAAATTTCCTACACGATCAAAAGTAGTAGTTAGTTGAATGGCTATTTCATGACCAGAAATTTTTGCTTCTCCTTCAATAATGGTAGGCGAAGTAATATCAATACTTACACCACTATTTACAATATTAGTCGATAAATTTCCAGCAATCATATTACCCAATTCACCGCTAAAAGATACAAGCATATCATCATTAATTTGAGCACCAAACATGATCTCTCCAATGGAACCGAATATACTTTGCTCACCTACTAAGACAAGTTTTCCTTTAATATCCCCAGTAATTCCTATAAAAACACCAAAATGTACAAGTAAAAGTTCATTTAATAGTTTTGGCTTCGATAATTGATGTTGAATCGGGACGACTTGTTTTAATGCACTATTTGTTCCATTTAATAAAACCGTTATAGATTTATTTCTATCCGCTACTTGAATTGTCATGTTGGTCACCTTTCTAAGCAGTTAGTTAAAAATAACCACTCACAAGGAGCAGTATTTTTACTTTCAGTAGAGTAATTCACTCATTTTAACTATTTAAGTATTATTAATATAGACCTTAATACCCTAATGAATTGTTTATATAGTTATTTTATCCTATAAAATGAAAGATGACAACTGTAATTTTACTTTTCTTTCCCTTTTTATTGTCCCTCATTTTGATCAATCTCATCTTCAATATCATAATTTGGCTGAATCAATACTTCAACCCGACGATTTAATGCTCTATTAGCTTTACTTGTATTTGGAACGACAGGACGAAATTCACCATATCCTCTTGCACTAAACCATTTTGGATTAAGTTCAGAGTCCTCTAAGAGTAAATACATAAACTCAATCGCCCGCATCGAACTTAATTCCCAGTTAGATGCAAATTCAGCGGTGTGTATTGGTCGGTCATCTGCGTGTCCACTAACAACAATTTCATGGGGAGGATCTGTATTTAAAAAGGATGCGATTTCTTTAGCAACTTCTACTCCACGTTTTTTTACCTTCGAACTGCCGGAATCAAATGTTATATCAGTTCTGACTGTAATGAGTAACCCTTCTGATGTTAATTTTGTACCTAATGTATCTGTTAAACTATTTAACGCAATATATTCTTCCATATTTTCTTGCATGGACCGTAATTGTTCAAACTCCATTGCCCGAAGCAAGGCCATATCCTCTTCCTCTGCTTCCGCTTCATCATCAGCAGAGGTATCACTATTTTCTTCTCCTTCCGCTTCAATTAAATCAACCGGTTCTTCCTCTGGTACAATACTTACAGCGTCGTCTACTATGCCTGCACCACTTGAAAATTCTGTTTTAAAAATATAGGCTAATTTCTCAAATTTTTTCACATCAATTTCACTCATCGCAAACAAAACGATGAACAAGGCGAGTAGTAATGTAAGCATATCTGCATAAGGAAGTAACCAAGATTCATCCATGTTCTCTTCTTTTTTATTTTGTTTCCTCCGCGACATTTCCTCCCTCCTGTTCCTCACTCTTTCTTTCCATCTTTTCAATATCTTTAGAGGATAAATAAGAGCTTAACTTATCTTTAATTACTGCTGGGGATTCACCGGCAGTAATCGACAAAATTCCTTCCACCATTATTTCTTTCATTTTCACTTCTTGCTTTGACTTTTCTTTTAATTTATTAGCAAATGGATGCCATAATACATATCCAGTAAAAATACCAAGTAATGTTGCAATAAAAGCAGCAGAAATTGCGGCCCCTAACACTTCCATATTATCCATACTCCCTAAAGCTGCTATTAAACCAACGACAGCCCCGAGTACTCCAAGCGTAGGTGCATAGGTACCAGCTTGAGAAAATACTTTAGCACCTTCCTCATGCCTTGATTCCATCGCTGCAACTTTTTCCATTAATACATCTCGAATGAAATCTGGATTTTGTCCATCAACTGCCATTTGAAGACCTGAATTTAAAAATGGGTCATCCACTTCTGCCATCTGACCTTCTAAAGAAAGTAATCCTTCTCTTCTAGTTTGCTCTGCCCATTCAGTAAATTGATCAATCAGTTCCTTTACGTCAACTTGATCTTTCTCTGTGAAAATTATTTTAAATAAATAAGGTACATTTTTAATAACGCGGGATGGAAAAGCAATTAAAACAGATGCTATTGTTCCAAAAATTATAATTAAAAAGGCTGCTGGATTCAGTAGTGACTCTACTGTAATACCTTTTAAAAACATGCCTAATCCAATTGCTGCAAATCCGATGATGATACCAATTATCGATGTTTTATCCATTTTAAACTCCTCCTAAATAACCCTTGAACAAATCAATGTATCATTTTTATTTAATTTTTCATGTTATACTTACTACTATATACATCGGTTCGTAGTCACAAAGTATCAAGTCATATTCATGAATTTAAATGATAAGATACAAAAATTTAAAGTAATCATACGGAATGTAATCTGACTTTATCTTGAAAGAAGGGTAATCATGAGCACAACAGCTAAGTCGAAACAAACATCATTCATTGGGAAAGCAGAAAATCAAACTATTTATCCCATTTTATTTATCATCGGAATATGTCATTTACTAAATGATTCTCTTCAAGCGGTCATTCCAGCAATGTTTCCCATTTTGGAAAGTTCACTTGGTTTAACATTTACACAACTTGGTTTGATCGCTTTTACTTTAAATATGGTATCTTCCGTCATGCAGCCTGTTATTGGAATGTATACGGATAAGCGTCCGATGCCATTTGCATTACCAATTGGATTAACGAGTAGTATGCTCGGCATGTTGGGTCTTGCATTCGCCCCAAATTTTGAAATGATTTTAGTAAGTGTATTTTTTATTGGGATCGGTTCTGCGACATTCCATCCCGAAGGTTCACGTGTTGCCTATTTGGCTGCGGGTCCAAGACGTGGGTTAGCGCAAAGTATTTTTCAAGTTGGTGGAAATACTGGTTCCGCATTAGCACCTTTAATCACCGCACTTGTACTCGTTCCTCTTGGCCAATTTGGAGCAGTTTGGTTCACGTTTGTCGCAGGATTAGCGGTATTATTTTTGATTTATATTGCCAAATGGTATACAAAACAAATGATTTCATTTACAAAAAATCGAGCAAAGACAAGTACGGTTCGCAAGCAATTAGTGCCTAAACAAGCTATACGCAATGCACTTATTGTTCTTATTTTCCTCGTATTTGCACGTTCCTGGTATCAAAGCGCCATCTCAAATTTTTATGCTTTTTATGCAATCGATGTTTATGGCATAACGATTGCAAAGGCACAAATTTTTATTTTTACGTTTTTATTGCTGGGAGCGGTTGGGACGTTTTTTGGTGGACCTTTAGCAGATCGTTTTGGTAAAAGAAATGTTATATTATTATCCCTTTTAGGTTCAGCACCACTTGCTGTTTTACTTCCATTTGTGAATAATGTTTTGGCGATTATTCTGTTATGTTTAATCGGTCTATTTCTTATGTCTAGTTTCTCTGTCACAGTTGTATATGCCCAAGAATTAGTTCCAGGTAAAATTGGCACAATGTCGGGGTTAATTGTCGGGTTAGCATTTGGAATGGGTGCAATTGGTTCTGTTGCACTCGGTTCTCTTATTGACTGGATCGGACTATCCCAAACGATGATCTTCGTTTCTTTCCTTCCGCTCCTTGGATTGTTAACCTTTTTACTACCGACTGATGAAAAAGTTGCCAAATGGTATGCTTCATAATTTTTAGTGGGGATGTTTTTGAGGAAAACCTTTTCCATACTCTTAAACTTCAGCGCATAAACTGAATTTGAGTCTCTAACACTTTTAACACCTATTATTCATTGAGGATACTTAATGAGGGACTGCTGAATAAAGTATAAATTCAAGTCATGGCAATGGTTTGGACATGACTATATTGAGTAGATGTGCAAGGTTTTTGAAAATGATGGAAAAACCTTTGCATAGAAAAACTACCATCTTTTAAAAAACATAGGAAACAAAGTAGCTGAAGACTTAAAACGACATAAGTTTGTTCAGGTGATTTGACGTTTATTCAGCTATTTCGGGCTCTTGATCAGCTGAAACCGTCATTTATTCAGGTACTTTGATGCTTTCCTCGGTTACACTGGAGTTCAGTACAGGTAACTCTAATGATTAGCAGATTGATGAACATGTTTGCGGAATAATTTAATTTACCTTCTAATGATAGAGTTTGTTTTGCCTTAAAAAGCAGGGACATTATTTTTAGTCGTTTTCTAGTCTTTTTTCCACAATTTTGGTAATCTAATGATAGAACATGAATTTACATTTCGACACAAGCATTGTGGAGGTCATTATATGAAAAAGTTAGTCATTTTAGGCGGAGGATACGGGGGAATCAAAGTATTAACTGGTCTTTTAGGGCTTGCCTTACCAGAGGACTTACAAATCACCGTTGTTGATAAAAACCCGTACCATTCTTATAAAACAGAGTTTCATACAATCGTTGCCGGAACAGCGGCAGAAGTAGATGTAAGAACTGCCTTTCCTTTACACGATCAAGTACATTATGAGTTTGGAGAAATTCGAAATATTAATCTTGAAAGTCAAGAAGTCTATTTCCGAGATAAAAGTACTGTCGTTCCTTACGATTATTTGGTCATTGCGTTAGGATGTGAGGATACGTATCACGGCATTGAAGGGGCGGAACAATATACGGAAAGTGTACAAAGCTTTTCTAAAGCGAGGCACACAGGACTTGCAGTTGGAAACTTAAAGGCTTATGGGAAAGTGTCAGTTGTTGGCGCAGGACTAAGTGGAATTGAGGTCGCTTCAGAAATTAGGGAAAGTCGTCCTGATTTAAATATTCGCTTACTTGATCGGGGTGCTTCGGTTTTAAAAGCATTTGACCCAAAAGTTCAAGCCCACGTTGCCGACTGGTTTGTAAAGAATGATGTGGAAGTGCTCCATCATTCTAGTGTGGAATATGTCGAAAAAGATGGAGTTTGTAATAATGGAGTCTGTTATGTAAATGATGTAACAATTTGGACAGCAGGAGTCCAACCTCATCGAATCGTTAGGGAATTACCGTTTCAAAAAGACAAATATAATAAAGTTGCTGTAAATAAGTTTTTCCAAGTACCAAATTATGAAAACATTTATGTTATCGGTGATAATGCATCATCTGTCCACTCACCAAGTGGTCAGTTAGCAGGACAACAAGGTGAACAAGTCGCCATCATTTTAGATGATATTTTAGAGGGGAAAGAACCAAAAGAGCCTAGGGAAATAAGGCTCCGGGGAACGCTAGGATCTCTCGGAAAGTCAGATGGCTTTGGTAGCATGTTCCAAAAGTCACTCACAGGTTTATTACCTAGACTTACAAAATCAGGTGTACTCTGGTTACAAAAACGACACTAAAAGATAAAAATACCGAGACTTTATGGTTAAGTAGTTCGGTTTTGAAGAATAAAATGTGAAAATACAAGTAAAAATGAGTATCAAATTTGATGCTCATTTTTTATTGATTTTTAGTATGATCTATTTAACAACCTTTATTCGACAATCGAATAGATTATAAAGTACAAGTCTGTGAGCAATTTAGAAAGAAGTTACAAGTAAATATACCCCAGTAAACATCAAAATTATATACGTGATCACGCGAAATGCTTTTTGACTAATCCATTTAAAAAATAACTGTCCTAACATAATTCCTGCAAACAAAGGGGGTATAGCTATAAGAGAAAAAATCCACGTCTCTTTGCTCGTACCTCCAAACGATATTTGCATAACTAAACTAGCAAAGTAAACAAAGAGATAATAGGCCAACGTTGTACTTCGAAGTGTGGTTTTATCTATTCCGGCTCCAGAAAAATATAATAATAGGGGTGGACCTGGCACACCAATACTTGTCGTTAGTAATCCTGATATTCCCCCAGTTAGAAAGTCCTTGTTTTGCGTTCGATTTATCGTTAACTTCAAAATAAGTAGTATTGTTAAAATAAGAATAAGTGCACCAACAGTCATTTTTAATAACTGAATATCTAAAAATAGATAAATAAAAATACCAAAAATCAGACCCATAATACTGCCTTTAACTAATCTAATTAACAAAGACTTGTCTACTTCTTTTCTAATTTTAAAAATCATAAAAGCCGAAAGACAAATAGAGAGTATAATATTAACTTGAATTGCCATGTGAGCAGGATAAATCAATAATAAAAAGGGAGTACCGATAATAGAAAAGCCATAACCAGTACTTGTTTGTAACAATGATGCTACCAATACAATTATAATAAGCACAATTACATCTTCCATCGTACGATTTCACCTACTTCAAACATCAAGGTTAGCTTTTTTCCGCATCTTATATGTTGCAACATAAATTCAAGGTCTTTTAGGAAATCTAGAGGATCATCACTAATCATACAAACCGCCTTTTAAGTTAGCCCCCAAATTATCATACAATCCCCGCATTTTGAACAATATAGGAAAAGGTTAAAGAAGTTCATTGCAGAGTGTAAGATATCGTATTGCATGCTGAAACTGAACTACTTTACTTAATGATGTCTGTTTTTTTATGTTTCTAATGCGTTCACATAAAAAGTGCCACGACAAATGGTGTAATAATGGAAACAAAAATGGCACTTACGATCATTGCTATCGTACTAATGGAGCCTTCAAGCTGGCCATTTTCCAAAGCTTTTGCCGTTCCAATCGCATGTGAGGCTGCCCCTAAGCCAACACCGCGACCAACTGGGTGTTTGATTCGGAACAGGCTAAACAAATATTTACTTATCATCGCCCCTGATATTCCAGCAATCATGACAAACACAGCAGCCAAAGGAGCAACACCACCTAGCGAATTACTAATATCCATTGCAACTGGAGTAGTTACTGACTTAGGTGTCAAGGAAAAAACAAGGGTATCTTCAAAACCAATCACCTTTCCTAAATACACCCCTGATACTACACCGATGATCGCTCCAACAAATGTCCCCGTTAAGATTGGAAGAGCAAGCTTTTTCAATATTTCCCTATTTTGATAGAGTGGGTAAGCAAGCGCCACGACCGCAGGACCAAGGAAAGCATTGATCCATTCGCCACCAATCATGTACGTTTCATAAGGAATATGAAACAGGATTAGAAATATAATGATAAGCAATGTAGCAACAGCAACAGGTAATAGTAGTGGTGAATAGACTCGTTTATATAACCACTTTGCTATTATATAAGCTAATATTGTTCCAATGACCACAAAAATAACGATAAATAGATCATTCATTGTTTAAATCCTTTCTTTTGGCGAATGATTCACTAATAAGCCCTGAGGCAACCATCACAACAAATGTACTAACCATCGTAATGATAACTAAAAAGATACCTTTGCCCGCAAATAAATGGTAATAATTCAATAAGCCAACCGTCGCAGGAATAAAAAATAATACTAAATGATTCATCATAAATCTAGCGCCTGATTCAATCCATTGCGCTCGAAGTATCCCTGTTGATAGTAATATAAACATGAATACAAGACCAATAACGCTTCCAGGGATAAATAGACTAAAAGCTTGTTGGATCCATGTTCCGATGAAATACATACAAAACAAAAGGCCAATTTGGATGATGACTTTACCAATTTTCAACATTATTCCCACCGTACTTTCCTTATGATGGTGATGTTTCTTGCTCTTCGATCGATGCACGGTAAATCACAAATTTCCCATACTTCCCATGATCACCTGGAACTCTTATTTTATTGATCATTTCAAAAGGAGTTTGCATCTGAAGAAATTCTTTAAATTCTGGAAGTGGATAGTAAAGAATCAGCTCAACCGTACGTTTATTTTCCTTGATTGACTTTAATATATTCATAATGACCCGTTTAAAAATTTTAATGGAAAATGGATTAAAAAAGTAAAAACAATTATCTTCTTCCTTTACTTCATATTGTTCCGCAAGTGCATACTCGAGTAAGATCGGTGCTTTTATATGCTGTCTTTTTTTACGATATGTTTGCTTGTTTTCTAGTGCTTCTGCAAATGTTTTGTCATGAGCCTCTACACCTGTAACCGGTATTTTAAAGTGATGGTGAATATAAAATGTAACCCTTCCCTTTCCACAACCAAAATCTACTACACGGTCATTTTTATGAAACTTATACTGCTGAAACAATTTTTTCAGTGCACCATATGGTGTCGCTTCATATCGATTATAGGCACTTACTTTATTGCCCCAATCCCTTAATCCAACCGTTTTAATTTGTAATTGACGATCAAATTTTCTTTCTGCCAATGTTGCCTGCTCCATTTCTGTTTTATGTTCTAATATTATTGATAAAGTACTGAACCAACACATACCTTATTAGCCTTTAACGGCGGGATGCTAAAGTTACACGCCAGTCAAGAAAGTTCGATACTCTCTTATCTGTCAAAAAAGGCCCCGCCGCTATTGCGAAAGAGCCTCTTCATACATTATTAATCTATCATATTATGAAAAAGATTTCATGGAATAGGTAGTTTATTGATGTTGATGAAAGGTAACGGGTGGGCGACAATAACAATTATTATATTAGAATAATCGGGCAAAAAGTAGCCTGGTCTTTTCTATCCACCAAATGTCTACTACCACTGTGATTAACTCTAATGACATGATAGGTGATCCAGCGCGAATGAGATTTATTCGGCGCGATGGCGAGATGATTCAGCGCGGATGAGATTTATTCGGCGCGATGACGAGGTGATCCAGCGCGAATGAATTTTATTCGGCGCGATGGCGAAGTGATTCAGCGCGAATAGGATTGATTCGGCGTGACGAAGAGGTGATTCAGCGCGGATGAGATTTATTCGGCGCAACGAAGAGTTAATTGAAAATAGTATGCTTAAACTGTTCCGTCTTAAGGCATTACAACACTTTCGTACCAATCCTGCACCAACCAAGTATTTCTTTTTCATCTTGTATAGCAATAATAATTCAATGTAATACTACAATGAGTAACTCACTGTCTTATCTTTTTAGAAAACTTAGTTTATACCATAGCTCCTCAATGACGTAAACCCTAGTGCGCTTATGCGAGTCAAGGAAAGGTTTTATACTTTCTTTCTTACTGACAAAAAAGACCCTGGTAAATATCTCTACCAGGGATCTTCTTAAACCATTACTTTACAAATATCGTTCGTAAACTCGACCGGATCACCGATCGGTAAACCTTCAATTAAAATTGCTTGGTTGTACAACAAATTCGTATACAGTGCTAGTTTTTCCTCGTCTTTGTCAAACGCATCTTTTAATGCATTGAAGACGTCATGATTTACGTTTATTTCAAGCACTTTATCTGCTTTAACACCTTGTCCGTCTGGCATTTGCTGCATGACCTTTTCCATCTCGATGGAGACTTCTCCTTCTGTAGAAAAGCAAACAGGATGGGAGCGCAGGCGTTTTGACGCTTTTACTTCTTTCACTTTATCTGATAATATTTCTTTCATTTTATCAAAAAGCTCTTTGTTATCGGACGCCTCTTTCTCCGCTTCTTTTTTCTCTTCTTCCGATTCAAGACCTAAATCGCCACTTGAAACGTTTTTAAATTCTTTTTCTTTGTAGTTCATTAACATACGAATAGCAAATTCATCGACATCTTCCGTGAAGTATAGGATTTCATATCCTTTATCTGCCACGATTTCTGTTTGTGGTAATTTTGCAATCCGCTCATTCGACTCGCCCGTTGCATAATAAATATACTTTTGTTCCTCAGGCATACGAGACACATATTCATCTAAACTGACTAACTTTTCTTCCGTTGATGAGTAGAACATGAGTAAATCTTGCAAGACGTTTTTATGTTGACCAAAATCACTATAGACACCATATTTCAATTGACGTCCAAACACGTCGTAAAATTGTACATATTTATCACGGTCATTTTTCAGTAAGTTTTGTAGCTCTGTTTTAATTTTTCGTGTAATATTTTTCTCAATCATCTTCAGCTGTCGATCATGTTGCAACATTTCCCGAGAAATATTTAACGATAAGTCTTCCGAATCGACCATTCCTTTTACAAAGCTAAAGTAGTCAGGTAAAAGATCCGCACATTTATTCATAATGAGTACACCATTTGAGTACAGCTCTAACCCTTTTTCGTACTCTTTGGAATAATAATCAAATGGCATCGTCGCAGGGATGTATAAAATAGCATGGTAACGGATTGTCCCGTCAACACTCGTATGAATATGTTTTAATGGCTTATCAAACCCGTAATGTTTTTCTTGATAAAAATTCTCATAGTCTTCATCTGTTAGTTCACTTTTGTTTTTTCTCCAAATTGGTACCATACTATTGATCGTTTCTTCTTCCACATAATCAACATACTCTTCTTCATTGTCTTCTTTTGGCTTACTTTTCGTCACATCCATTTTGATCGGGTAACGAATAAAGTCAGAATACTTCTTAATAATTTCTTGTAAGCGGAACTCTTCTAAAAAATCGCTATATGTTTCTTCTTCTGTATCTTCTTTGATTTTTAACGTGATTTCTGTCCCGATATCTGCCTTTTCTGTCGGTTGAATCGTATAGCCTTCTGCTCCTTCAGATTCCCATTTATACGCTTCTTCACTTCCGAATGCTTTACTAAGAACCGTCACTGTATCGGCAACCATAAAAGCGGCATAAAAACCAACACCGAATTGGCCAATAATATCAAAATCCTCTTCCATTTCTGTTTCTGATTTAAACGCAAGGGAGCCACTTCTTGCAATCGTACCAAGGTTCTCTTCTAATTCTTCCTTTGTCATTCCGATTCCAGAATCTGAAATAGATAATGTTCGATTTTCTTTATCAGCAGACACCTTTATATAGTAATCGTCTCGGTTAAAAGATAAAGCATCGTCTGTTAATGTTTTATAGTAAATCTTGTCGATGGCATCACTCGAATTGGAAATCAATTCACGTAAAAAAACTTCCTTCTGCGAATAAATGGAATTAATCATTAAATCGAGTAGCCGTTTTGATTCTGCTTGAAACTGTTTCTTTTCCATCTTATAGTTCCTCCCATTGGTAAGTCTCTATCCATCTTTATTTTAAAATGAATAAAAGAAATTTCAACTGAAATGATCGTTTTGCACTAAAATAAAACAGTTTTCAATTGTACATTTTTACTTCCCTTCTCATATTTCCTGTATCTTCTCTTTTCACAATGTCGTATCCGAGTACATTCCAAACATCGAATAATTCATACACAACATCGCGATGATATTGCTTCACATATGCTAATTCCGGTTCATTTAGCCTTTCATAGGGAACTAAAGCGCTGTGCAATTTTCGGCTTTCATCTTTTATGCTAGTTGAATCTGAGCATTCTAACATATCCCAACCCATTAAAAGGTAAAAAGTGTACCATCTGTTATGTTCGGTTTTTGCAAGTTGTTCGATTTCCGGTTGAACGATTGCATTGTACTCTTGCTTAGATAATACAGTTTTATCATGCTCTTTTTTTGGTACTACATCTAATGATAAGAGCATTAACTTAGTTCGTGCATGATCTAATTTATTGTAGTTAGATTGACGATGAATTTGCGAAAGATTTTCCCAAGTTGGCACATGTTCATTTCCTGCCTTTAGCAGATTATTCTTATACAAATTATGCTCCAATTTAGCCGTAATCGTTAGTTTTTCATGAATAAAATAGGCTTCATTTAATACTTCAGCAAATGTTCCAGTACTATATAATAAATGCGAATCGCTGGCTTCCCCTTGAATCCATTTTTCAATAATACCATGTTTATTAAAGTTCATAAAAACAGGGATGTGGGGATAACGTTTAGAGAGTTCGATCCCTTCCATGACATCAAGATAGTCATCATGTAAACATAAATAAATATGGGTAAAAGGTTCATAACGGTCTTCTACAAACTGTACTAAGGATTGGGAGTTAATGTCAAATTCCAGAAATTCTAACTCCGCTACTTGGTCACTTTTAGGATAATTACGATACCAGGAGCGTTTCACACGCTCGATACATTTGTCCAAAATCGTTATTCTTATTTTCTTATTGGTAAAAAAATGTGCTCTTTTTATCGCTTGTAAAGCAATGCTGTGACCCATATGACCAAAACCAACAATTAACAAGTGAAGCGCTTTTCCCTCTTTATCTCTTACTTGGCTTTCATAATGTAAGTACATAGGGTAATGATCAAATAATTTTGCCACCAACAAATAATACACATTAACGCTTTGTATAGAAAAAGGAAAATGTTCACCTTTCCAGCTCATTTCTGCTTCGATTCTGTCTATTAGCCTATTTGATTCAAAATTAATTAAGTGAACTAATACGGTTAAATTAGAGTTACTGATAAAATGGGTTCGACAGTATTCTTTTAGAGCAATTAATTCATCTAGATTTTCCGTATCTTTTGTTTGGAATAATATAACATAGACTGCTTTTTCAATTGCGCATTTTTGATAAACCCTGTTATCCCCTTTACTTCCTTTCACAAGAACAATTTTCATATTTTCTAAGTATTCTTCGTCCTCAATTGAAATATTATCAACGATTAATATAACACGTTTCTTTTTTTCCTTGAGATCTTTCATTAACATTTTACTATTTTCATTGAATCCGATGATGACATAATGTTTGCCAACTAGTTGATAAAACAGTAAAATAATCGACATTTCTAACATTCGATACATCGCGATAAATACAGTCGAAATAGTGTATAATGCAGCCGACCAACGGGCTATCTCAACTATTAACGGAAACCTAATAACTCCAGACCCAACTGGATTAAAAACATCTTCTGTCGTTAATAAAAATAATTGGAGGGTAAAATATAGGGCATTTAAAAGCGAATGATCTTGTATCGAGTAATGATAAAAACTATACACTCCTGTAATTAGTGCCAAAGTAAATAAAAATATATGTACGGCATATCTTCTTGTAAAAAGGAGAACAACAGGAAAGAAAACTTGAAAGACAACTAATATAATAAGTATTGTTGTATCAACTGCTTCATTGTTATATATCCACCAACCGACAAATAGTGCGACTATGAAAGAAGCAACATAGTATTGCACGATAATCTTTTTATTTTTTAAAAATCGATGGACCATTGCTTCAACCTCTTTTTCCAATTATTACAACTATTTTAGCATACATCATTCATATACGTATGTTTAATAAGCAAAAATAGCGGCAAAATACTGATGAATACTATAAAAAGGAGAATGTATCATGCACTCAATGAAACCATGGAACCCTAATGAGCATCCAATCCACCGTTTTAGAAATGAAATGGATGGGATGTTTTCGCGACTTTTAAATGATTCATTTTTACCAAGTACGTCTTTTTGGAACGAAGCATCATCCTTTACTCCTAAATGCAATATTGAGGAGAAGAAAGGGCATTATTTAGTGGAAGTAGAGATTCCAGGAGTTGATCCGAAAGATATTGCTATAGAGTTAGACGGTAATATGTTAACGATTAAAGGGGAGCGTAAGCGAGAAACAAAAACCGAAAAGGAAGAGAATAAAATGCATGTTGTTGAACAAAGCTATGGTTCATTTTATCGTTCTTTCACGTTACCGAATAATACCAATCCCGCTAATATAAAAGCGGAAAATAAACATGGTGTCTTGTTCATTGAAATTCCAAAACAGAAAGAACAAGAACCACGTCGAATTGATATACATTAATGAAACTGAGTGTGGCAATAACGAAACGTTCCAGAATGATTATAGGGTAGAAAGCTTAGAATATTACTTTTACAGCAGTTAAATTTTATCCATCGTTGAAATAAACTGTGTAGTATCGAAGTAGCGTCGGAGTTTATAGACAATTGGCAACACGTTTTTAATAACAGATAAATAAAAAATCCGAACTGATCTAAATATTTATTGAAGAAATTTGAATCATCGTTCGGATTTTTTTTTTAAGACTGAAACCTTATGTCACAGCCTTTTGTTTTATTCTATGTTTTCAATTGCTACTGAAATTCCTTGACCAACACCAATACACATTGTTGCTAATCCACATCTAACCCCTCGTTTTTTCATTTCGTGAACAAGAGTGGTTAAAATTCTTGCGCCACTTGCACCTAATGGATGCCCTAAAGCAATTGCACCACCATTGACATTTACTTTGTCGATATTTAATCCTAATTGATCAATACATGCGATTGATTGTGAAGCAAAAGCCTCATTTAACTCGATAAGATCAAAATCTTCTATTGAGAGTCCAGTTCTCAACAGAAGTTTTTGAGTGGAATAAATTGGACCAAGACCCATCACAGCAGGTTCTACACCGGCCGCAGCAGAAGAAATGAATTTCGCTAAAGGCTTTACACCGAGTTCTTTCGCACGTTTAGCACTCATTAGTAAAACAGCAGATGCACCGTCATTTACTCCAGAAGCATTCCCAGCCGTTACTGTACCTCCCGAAAATAATGGCCTTAAATTACTTAATTTATCCAATGTTGTTCCTGGGCGCGGATGTTCATCTTGATCCATAACGATTTCATTTCCTTTTCGGTCTTGTATATGAACTGGAACAATTTCTTCTTGAAAACGATTCGTTTCCATCGCCATTCGCGCTTTTTCTTGACTAAGGACTGCAAACTCATCTTGACTTTGGCGAGAAATATTCAAACGGTCAGCCACATTTTCTGCTGTTTCCGGCATGGAATCTGTACCATACATCTCATGTAACTTCGGATTGATAAAACGCCACCCAATTGTCGTATCAAACATTTCCATGTTCCCACGTGGAAATGCAGCATCAGGTTTTTTCATTACGAAGGGGGCTCGAGTCATGCTTTCTGTTCCACCTGCAATAATAATTTCTTCTTCCCCTGCTAGTATGGAACGTGCCCCCATACTGATTGCATCAAGGCCTGACCCGCAGAGACGGTTAATTGTTGTGCCGCTAACAGACTCAGGTAAGCCGGCAAGCAATAGCGACATGCGTGCCACATTGCGATTCTCTTCACCTGCACCGTTCGCATTCCCGAAAATAACATCATCAATTTGATCAGCTGGAACTGTAGCATTTCGCTCCATTAACGCTTTAATAACGATTGCACCCAAATCATCTGGACGAACATCTTTTAAGGCTCCACGATAACGTCCAATTGGAGTTCGAACAGCATCGACTATCACAACCTCATTCATCGATTTTTCTCCTTTCGTAATAAAACTTCGCTAACTCTATATGTGGCTGTTGTATTCTTCTCTACTTCTTCTAAAGTTGCTTCCCCCATCAGTTCGACCAGTTCATAACCATGATCCTTCCATTTAAAAACGGCCAAATCTGTAACAATGATATCGGCTTTTCGCGTGGAAGTGATCGGAAACGTACATGTATCGACAAACTTTGGTGAACCATCCTTAGACACATGTCCCATCGTTATTATAATTTGATTAGCACCTGTAAGTAAGTCCATTGCACCGCCGACACCGATGATGCCCTTTCCAGGAACAGCCCAATTTGCAACAGTTCCTTTTTCATCGACTTGAAGAGCACCTAATATCGCTACATCAACATGGCCCCCACGTATCATTGCAAATGAATCAGCACTATGAAAATAAGATGCTCCAACCGCTTCACCGACTGGAAGTTTTCCTGCATTTACAAGTAGTGGGTCAACATCTGCCTCCTCAACTGAGGTGACACCTAAAAGACCATTTTCAGTATGCAAATAGTAATTTTCTTCATCTAAATAATTAGCAACAAGCGTTGGAATCCCTATCCCTAAATTAATAATGGACTGAGAAGTAAGCTCTTCAGCTGTGCGCTTTGCAATCATTTCTTTTATTTTCACGCTCCACTACCCCTTCCTTTGTAAGAATGAGTCCACTTTTCACAATTGCATCTACATATAAATGGGGAGTAACAATTTCCTCTGCTGACAGTTCTCCTACCTCGACAATTTCATCTACTTCTGCAATCACATATTTTGCGGCAGTTGCCATGTTTGGATTAAAATTTCGGGCTGTTTTATAGTAAACAAGATTACCTTTTGTATCAGCTTTTTGCGCACGAACGAGTGCAACATCCGCTTTTAATGCCTTTTCAAGTAAATATGTTTCCCCATCAATTGCTTTTGTTTCTTTCCCTTTGGCAAGTTCTGTCCCGACAGCAGTTTTCGTATAAAATCCGCCTAGTCCTGCCCCACCAGCACGAATTGCTTCAGATAAAGTACCTTGGGGTAATAATTCAATCTCTAATTTTCCTTCATTATAGTATTGAACCGCTTCTCGATTACTCGTAAAATATGAACCAATTGCTTTTTTAATTTTCCCTTGTCTTAATAATAGTCCGAGACCTTCCCCAGCTTCTCCAACATTATTGCTAATAATCGTTAATTCTGAGGCATCATGTTTTGTTAAAGCATCAATTAATGTGAGTGGACTTCCTATTAGACCAAAACCACCAACCATCAAAACATCACCAGTTTGAATACGTTCCATTACTTTTCGACTATCAATTTCTTTTGTAATGCCCATTATTTCACCCCTTGTTTTACTAAGAACTCTTCTATTTGCTGCACAATCGCAGGCTGTTTATTAAAAACAAGTTCATAATGGTTTACATCTGTATACTTTGTTTCGATTTTTTGGATCGATTCTCTCGTTTTTGTGTAACCTGCTCCTTGAAATAACGGGGCTTTATCACCAATTTTACCAGTGGCAATAAATAACAAAGTAGTAGCCTTAATTTTAGAACATGTTTCTTCTTGTTTAAATGTATAAAATGTTTCAAAGTCCTGCCTAATAAAAGATGATTCCGATTTATGTCTCCATCCACTATCAATCTTCTTCATATCGTATTTTACAATTTCTTCTATTGTTTCATTCCAATTTACTCGTAAATTTGTATACAAACCTTTCACTTCATGCACATACTCTTGTACAGATGGAAAGACTTTTTTCAGGCGATTTAATGATGGTAAAACGAGCTGCCTAGTCATATCATCCGCTTCACCCGCACCATCAAGTAAAATTAACGCTTCTACATCTGATAAACGACTTGCCACGATCGCACTTATATAAGCTCCCATGGAATAACCCATTAAAATCGGCCGTTTTATTCCAAGCTCTTCAATAAGTTCAATCAAATCGTCTGCATGTGTATAAATAGAAGTATCTTTAGAAGTTTGATCGCTATTCCCTCGACCACGTACATCATAACTAATAAAGCGATATTTCCCGGTAAATGCTTTTTGATAATGATAAAACTGTTTATGATTACCCGTTAATCCATGTACAGCAATGATCGTCCCTAATTCCCCAGGTGTATCATAAACAAGAAAAGTGCGACCTTTTTTTACTGTAATATATTGTTCCACTTGTTTTTCTTACCTCCCTATATTATTCGACCGTATATATGGAATAATTAACTCCTTGAGGAAGTCGAATTCCTTTTGAAACAAATATTCTTTTGTTTAACCAATCGTATTTTTCTGATGAAGTTTCAAAGATCGGTGCCGTTCTAAAATAATATTCTGCTGGATCCACTTCTTCCCCTTGGTCTAAACGTGTTAACACCTCTCTAGTTCCTGTACGTATCCCTCGATAAGTCATTAAAATAAGTGCATCATCATCTGTTTTTAAAAGAATACGTACGTCTTGAATAATAGTTCCATCTTCACGAACAGTGATCCAATCATCACCACCTGGAATAACATCTGCATTTAATTTCTCACCACGGAGCTTACCACCTGTCACTCGAATGATTCTTCTATTACCAATTGGAGTTTTCCCTGGTAAATGAGCGCCTTCGACTGTTAATTCCATATCACATAAAAATGATAGTTCCGGAGCAGCTAAATGTCTCATACAATCACTTCTCCTTGTTCTTTCCGACGGTATTTAGCAACTTTCTCTTCATCTAATTCCACACCAAGACCTGGTTTATTAGGCACATGGATAAATCCATCTTTAAAATATAGCGGTTCTTTTACCGGATCATCAGCTAGCCATGTTGGCCCGAATAATTCACTGCCGTAATCTAAATTTGGAACAGAAGCAAGGGCATGCAAACAAGCTGCTGTTCCAATTGAACTTTCAAGTGACGTGCCTCCAAAACATGAAATGCCTGCCGCTTCTGCAATACCAGCAATTTTTATTGTATTTTTCATCCCACCGGATTTATGGATTTTTAACGAAAAAATATTTGCCGCTTTTTCTTTCGCGAGTAAAAAGGCATCTTGAACGGTCGCTAGACTTTCATCAGCCATCACAGGGACTTTTTTCATATCAACGAGCATTGCCGCTCCTTCGATATCACGAGGAGATAGCGGTTGTTCTAAAAAGTCGATTCCAGCTTCAAAGAATTGATCCATCCATTTTATTGTTGTAATCCGATCCCAAGAACCATTTGGATCAATTCCAATTGTTGATACTCCTTTCATTCCTTCTGCAATTTGAAGATTTCGTTTCGCATCCTCTTCTGGGATTTCTTTTCCTGATTTCGTTTTAAAATTCACATATTCATTTGACGAAACGTACTTTTTTGCTTCTTGAACATCACCATCGACCGTACCAGAAGCTAATGCCCAACGGACGGGAATCTTATCTTGATATAAACTTCCAAGTAGTTGGTGAACAGGTACATTGTACAATTTTCCTAGGGCATCAAATAATGCCATTTCAACTGTCGCTTTTGCAAAAGGGTTTACACGTATTTGACGATCCACTGTTTTAAGCAACTTTTCTATATAGCTTGGGTCTTCATTTAGAAGGAGCGGAATAACATACTTATCTATGACAAGCTTCATTGTTTCGACACTTTCCCCATTCCACCAAATCCCTGGAGTCGTACCTTCTCCAATACCGACAATGCCATTACTTAACTCAATACGAATAAAGACAAAACTTTTAGACGAAACTTTTTCTGTTGAAAACTGATGCGGACGTTTAATTGGTATGTCTAGTAGCTCTGTATGAATCTTTTTAATTGTTACATTACTCATTTCTATTCCTCCTCATAAATGTTTATTTCATATATTCTGTTAACCATAGGGATATGGATGGGAATACAATAATAACCACCAAAGCCAGAACTAGTAATAGAATAAATGGAATAACACCACGAACTACCTCACCTAGCTTTTCCTTCGTAATACCAGACACGACGAATAGGTTAAGACCCACTGGCGGAGTAATCATCCCGATTTCTAAATTAATTGTCATCACAATGGCAAAATGAAATGGATCAATGCCAAAGTAATAAACCATTGGTAATAAAATTGGTAAAGTAATCAAAATGATGGAAACCGATTCTAGAAATACACCTAACACCAAAAATAGAACACCTGTTAAAGCGAAGAATGCCCACTTATTAAGATTGATACTTTCTAGCCAATTTCCAACCATTAAAGGTACTTGTTCATTGGTTAAAAATAAACCTAACAAACTAGCTCCACCAATGATCAGGAATATCATAGAAGTAACATTTATGGACTCCACAATAATGGTTCGCGCATCTTTAAAATGAAGCTCCTTATAGACAAAGGCAGAAACGATGATTCCATAAACAACAGCAATAATAGAAGATTCTGTCGGTGTAGCAATTCCTGTATAAATACTTCCCATAATAATGATGGGAAGTAAAATGCCCCATATAGCTTTAGCTGTATGCTTTTTTCGTTCTTCCCAACTAGCCTTCGTATCAGATTTATAATTATTTTTACGCGCATAAAAAATCGCGGAAGTTAATAAAACTCCTGTAAGAAAAATACCTGGAATTACTCCAGCGATAAATAATTTTCCAATCGATATCTCAGCAATAATCCCAAACATGATTAGGACGATACTAGGCGGGATTAACATACCTAATGTACCCGATGCAGCTACTATTCCCATTGCATAACGTTTATCATAGCCATTTTCGATCATAGCTGGAATCATTATGGCCCCAACTGCAGCCGCTGTAGCTGGACTAGATCCCGAAATAGCAGCAAAGATCATACATGTTAGCACAGTTACAATCGCTAAACCCCCGGGAAGATGTCCAATCCAAGCTTTTAAAGCATTGATTAAATATTTGGTAAGTCCTCCTCTTGCTAATATTACTCCTGCAAGTACAAATCCTGGAATAGCCATAAGTGGAAAACTTTCCATTGCAGTAAACATTTTTTGAGGTAACATCGATAAATTAAATCCACTCATGACCAACACGATACTGCTCGATACAGCTAAACTAATTCCAATTGGTATACGTAAAAACAGCAAGATGAAAAAAAGACTAAATAGAAGAATGATCATAGTTATCCACCTTCCTCACCGTTTGAATAAATCGCTCAATAAACCGAATGAGAAAAAGTGTTCCTGATATAGGAAGTATTACATAGATAATCCACATCGGTATACCAACTGTCAAAGAAACCATGCCAGTCTTATGAGTTGAACTAACTAAATTGAAACTATAATAAATAAAAAATATACAAAATAAAATACCTACTAAATTCGCAAATATATTCATTAATCGCTTTAACTTTGGTGATAACACATCATATAGTAAATCAATTGCAATATGATGATCGTTTCGTAAAGCTACTGAAAGCCCAAATAGAATTCCCCAAATAACGGAATACATGGAGATCTCTTCAACCCATGGTTTAGGATTATTAAATACATATCTCATCAATACTCCATAAAAAATTAATCCTAATCCACTAACAAAAAAGACCCCAGTGAGAATATCCTCTAAAAGAGTCCAATATTTATTTAGATTTTTCACCTTTTCCTTCTCCTCTCTATTCATAAAAATAAGGAGACTTGGTTCAGTATGGATTTTAGCTCCATAAGAACCTTAGTCGACTTATTTTGGAGGTTAGCTTTTTACTAACCCCTCGCAGATCAAGTCAATAAATCATTCGTTCCTGAATAAGTGGAATCAAACGATAGATTAATAGAGGAATTAACTTGATTGATCTTCTTACTTAGAAAGCTCACTTATTCCATCAATTAGTTCTGGTGTAATTTTATCTCTGAACTGATCATATACAGGTTGAAGTGCCTCTTTAATCTTGCTCTTTTCATCTTCACTAAGCTCTGTTACTTCCATTCCACCATTTTTTAAGTTTTCTAAACTCTCGTCATTGAATTCTTTGGCAATACCCCACTCGTATTCTGTTGCTTCTATTAATGCTTCATGCACTTTCCCACGTAAATCGTCCGGAATTCCTTCCCAAAACTCTTTATTCACTAGTACAGCATAATCTACGCGTCCATGTTCACTTAACGTTAAATGATCTTGCACTTCATGGAAACTTGCCGTATCCATCATGTTCGCAGTAGCTTCTGCACCATCGGCTACACCTTGTTGTAATGCAGAATATGTTTCTCCCCATGGAACGGTTGTATTACCAGCTGACAACATTTTAAATTGTGCCTCTAAAACATTACCAGCTTGCGCACGGAACTTCATGCCTTTAAAATCCTCAGGTGTTGTCATTACATGTTTGTCATTAGAAAAGTTTTTAAAGCCATTTTCCCAAAATGTAAGTCCAAGGATTCCACTATTTGTTAATTGTTCACTTTCTAACAATTCTTTTGCTAAATCGCTTTCAAAGAAGCGATGAACGTGATCCGAATCTTCAAATATATACGGGAGATCAGCAAACTGCCAACGTTGATCAAGTTTCACTAGTTTTGACACAGATGGATTGATCATTTGAACATTTCCAGAAATTAAAGCATCTAATTCATCATTGTCACCATACAGTTGACTTGATGGAAAAACTTCCACTTCAACTGCTCCATCTGTTTTTTCATCCACTAATTCTGCAAATTTGTCAGCTGCCATTCCTTTTATACTAGCTGGAGTCCCAACGTGAGAAAACTTAATTACTATCTTATCTTTTCTCCCTTTTTCTTTCTCTCCATTGTCACCATCTTCCGACTCATTACCAGTTGAACAACCTACTAAGAGTAAAATCATTGTTAAAATACTTGCAATAAATGTTAATTTGTTTTTCATATTCCATATCCTCCTGTATTTTAGTAATTGGTTCGTTAATAGTCATGTTACTTTTTAATAACCTACCTCCTCTTAGATAAAAACAAAAAATACCCAGCATTCTGAGGTGGAAAGGCAAAAGAAGCCTACCACTTTCAGAAAAACTGAGTATTTTAAATTAAAATAGAAGTTGTTTATCCTCTAAGAATTTAAAATTATGTTTTTCTTAGTATTTTTAATGTAAATTTATCATAATACCTTACTTTCATTTTGTCAAATAGATTTTTTTACCTATTTTTTTCGTTCAGATGTTGTAAAGCTCTTTCTTCATATCTCCTAAATGCCGACTTAAGTGCTACATTAAAACTATTTGTTGAAGGAGCAAAATAACTGTTTTCTATCTTTTTTAAAAGACCATCAACACCATGATCCATATTATACCCGACAGATAATCTTTTAAAGTAGTCTCTTGCAAGGTTTGTTATTAAAGTAAACTCCGCATTAACTATTTCCCTACTTTTTCTATCTATCTCCAGAACTACTCCTATATGCTTATATACTTCATACATCGATGTGTTTTGGGGCGCTTTTGCATACGCTGTCACTATTATTGTATCCATTTCTTCTTTCACTTTCCTTCCCCCTCCTTCTTTGATTAAATAACATTCTTTCCTAGGAAAAAGAATGAACAACCTAATGAATCAATTTCATCATTCAATAATCACATTTAAATCCGAACAATAAACTTGGTGGAGTTGATTTCCACTCTTGGCGGACGCTTTCCGCGAGCGGCTGACGAGCCTCCTCAGGCTAACTTAAAGGAAGGCCAACTAAAACCGCCCTTTGCGGGCAACGTCGGCATACCCCTTGCCGGGGCACGGGGTCTCATCTAGGCCTTTCCTCTCACAGGAGTCGTCCGCCTGCCGTTCCAATCCTCGAAGTTTATATTACAAATACGATCAATAATGTAACTTTACATATAAATGTTCGTATTTATTTCTGGAATGAGCATTTATGAAATTGACTCGAATGTATCATTATTTACGACTATTAGATAAATAGTATAATATCTTCAGTCTAATCGCAATCATATAAAACAAGATAATGATCCTATGTGCAAAGGAAAGAAGCGCCATTTTGATAAAGGAAGGGGAATGAAAGGAGGCAAAAATGGAGAAAGAATGTCTTAAAAAGAATGAAAAGTAGAGATGATATTATGAATAAATCATCTGCTACTTTTCAACATCATCTTTTTAAGACACCCTCACCTATTACTCTTTTCGCATAACGAAATTTAGTGAAGACTCTTTATGGGTTCCCTTATCTTCTAATGTCGTTAATAAGTCTAAACGAACCCCATCTGCTACATCTGATTCAAGCCATTCGTCCCCTTCAAAAAAGACTTGGGTAATCAGTGTTTCATGTCCTTCTGCATCAAATTTAAAATGAAGATGGGCTGGTCGCATTGGGTGTTGCCCCATATAGTCTAAAAACTCACCAGTCGGGCCTTGATCTGGAATGGAGTATGGAAGAGGGACAATTGTTTTTACTTCAAAATCTCCGTTCTCATCTGTATAAAAATGACCCCTTAAATTGTATCTCGGTGCATCTGAATCAAAAGCAGAATATTTACCAGATGCATCATTTTGCCACATTTCAACTTTCGCATTTTCAAGTGGCTCACCATCTACATTACTTACATTACCTTTAAAGTAAAATAGCTCTCCAGCTTCATCAGGTCGCTGTGTTAGTTCTATCGGTTTTCCTGCTTGACTTTCAATTAACGGCGATCCTTCAATAAAGTACGGCCCCAATAATGATGGCTGTGTACCAGGCTTGTCTGTATACATTGCTCTTAAAACATGACTTTCAAAGAATACATCTGCAAATAAAGGCAGCTCTCCTTCCCTCCCTAGACGATCCGCCCACATGACAAAATTTGTGTACTCTTCATGGTTTAAGTCGGCCTCTTCTAAAAACGACTTCATATGTTTTACGAATAAGTTATAAACCTCTTCTACTCTAGCATTTGTTTGAACTACTTTTTTACTCACTTGTACTCCTCCTATATTTTTATTTTCTCTAGGCTTGGTCTCCCTAATAGATTTTTCACTTGCTCTAGTTCATTTTTTTCCATTAATCCTCTTATTCTTGTAGATGAAATAATTTCCCCATCTTCACACACAACGAAAGGTTGGACATAAACATTAAAATGATCGGCAAGTACATTTACATCTCCTTGCTTTCCTTTACCAAATGTAAAATTCGGCCCAACGTTAATTTGTTGGGGGTGAAGAAGCTTTATTTCATGAATAAAATCAAGTGGGGTTTTGGCAGCATACATTTGATCAAAGTTTGCAATAACAATATGGTCTACCCCATACTTCTTTACTAATTCCACCTTCTCGGAAACACTCATTAATATTTGCTTTTGCTGTAAAAAGGATCGGGGTGGAGGGTCAAATGTGTAAACAACGGATGGAACCCCTCGTTGTTTAGCACATGTTACAGTTCGCTCTATTAACGCTAGATGTCCTCGATGAAGACCATCAAAAGCGCCGATTGTAACAATCGATGACATTAATTTAAGTTCATTATCTTCATATATTTTCATCCCACGCTCACCTCAACCTATGTCTATACCGTTTGCTTTTTAAAGTAATTTACATCATCTGGATTAACCCACGTGTCATTTACCCAACCATCAATATCATAGTCAGCCATACATTGCTCAGCAAATGCAACATATTGGTCAGCTGCCCCAGACTCATTGGCAACGACTAGATTTTCAAGTCGAATATTTTCATGATTACCAGAATAATTGCGCTCATATAACTCATGACGTCCTGCAAACTCCGATCCTACTACTTCCCAAAGCAATTTAATTAGTTTAATTTTGTCATGGGCAGTAATCCCGTTAGAACCACGATATAGTCTGTCGAGTAATGGCCTTAATTCAGGGTGTTTAAAATCTGATGCACTTGAAGGTTGCACTATTAAATTACCTGCAACAACATTTTGAATAATCCCTTTAATTTGTGGCCAACCTTCTGACATAAACACACGATAAGATAACCCAGAGTTTAAATTAGGTAGTAGTGTATCATTTGGCCCTAGATCGGGATTTAACGCCATGGAATCACTTAGCGCCCAAAACATATTACGCCACGCGATAACCTCTCCTACATTTGCCTGCACACCACGGAATTGATCTGTGCCATTCGTTTGAACTGCTTTCATTAATAACCCAACAACAAAATCAAGCTTTACCGATAGTCTTGTCACACCATGGAATGTAAATCGATGTAAAAATCCACTCTCAGGAAAAAACGTATTCGCCTTTTCAACATCCTTGTAAATAAGGATATTTTCCCAAGGGATGAGCACTTTATCGAAGACGAGCACTGCATCATTCTCGTCAAAACGACTACTTAACGGATAATCGAACGGACTCCCCATAACAGAAGCTTGCATTTCATAGGACTGACGACAAATGAGCTTCACTCCCGGACTATCCATTGGTGCAACAAATACTAAAGCCATATCTTCTGATCCAACTGGAACAGCGCCATAATGAGCAACGAAATTGTAATTCGTTAAGGCTGACCCTGTGGCAACCATTTTTGCTCCACTTACAATAATCCCTTCATCTGTTTCTTCTTCCGCACGAACAAAGACATCTTTAACTGCTTCCAACGGCTTATTTCTATCTACTGGTGGATTGATGATCGCATGGTTAAAATACCAGTTTCTCTCTTGCGCCTCCTTATACCAAAATCTTGCATTCTCTTCATAAGGCGCATAATAATCAGGGTTTGCCCCTAAAGTTGCCAGAAATGCTGCTTTATAATCAGGTGACCTCCCCATTTGGCCGTATGTTAACTTAGCCCATTCAGCAATAGCATCTCTCGTTTCGATCAAATCTTCTTTCGTTTTGTCGAACTTGAAAAACTTCTGTGTAAATCCATTATTTCCAGTGTCTGTTTCCGTTGTTAAAATACCTTTCGTCTTCTCATCATGTAATGCGTCATACATCCTTGCGATAGATCTTGCAGCATTTCGAAAAGCAGGATGGGTTGTAACATCTTTTACCTTTTCGCCATTAATCCATATTTCTCGATTATCCTTTAAGCTCTCTAAATATTCCTTTCCAGTCAATGGTAGTCTTTCAGTTTGATTGCCCAATATAAATCCTCCTCCGTTTTAATTTAAGCGCTTACAATGCTAGTTTTATTATGCAATGTAATCAGAAAATTTGTAACTGCAAAAATATATTGAGAAAACTTCCGTTACTTTATGTTTTTGTGGTTGTATGGTGGATAGGTCTTTTTTTAATTTGTGAAGCAAAATATATTTGGATAGCAAGTTGACATTTAAAACGCCCTCCACCAGTTTTCAAATCAATTTCACAAAACCCTTCAATTCGTTCCATACGATAACGAAGACCTGCAATGGAAAGATGGAGTTCATCCGCGGTTTGCTGCAAATTCCCATTAAAATCGAGATATGTTTTAAGGGTGATTAAATAATCTGTATCATTTGTAAGATCATACTTTATAATCGCGCCAATCGTTTTCTTATAAAACTCTATTAACTCATATTGGTCCGTTCCTTTTAAAAGCATCATGATTGGCTCCATCTCTTCATAAAAAGAAATGTGATTACCTGTTGGGTTTGTAAGTAACACAAACTCACTTATTGAGCCTGCATCTTGATAGCTTTCTCTCAAGGAACGCAAATCATCAGCGCTTCTTCCAATTCCTAAATAAAATTTAGCTGAATGAAACTCTTTTTTTAATTCAGCCAAAATCTGTTGCACAAATGGATGAGGGCTTTTGGCAATACTTTCTGTTAAGATCATCATTACATTGTTTTTATTATAAAAATAATCGATATTTTCTAGTAGTGGATGATGCTTAAAAAAATGCATCACTTCTTTTCGTTTTGCTTCTGGCATGACTTTGATTGCTAAAATTCTATTTATCCCATTTGGATGGAAATTAAATAAGTGAGAAAATTTCTCGAATAGCTCTTTATCATGATTGTGTAACATTTCCTCGAAAAAATTTTCTTTCTTTTTCCATAAAGACTGCGTGATTTTCCATTGATGATACATTTGCACCGTAAAAATACCTAACGCACGGTTTATAATTAACTCATCTCGATTGGTTATCTTTTTTTCACTAATAACGACAAGCCGTCCTAAATTTACATTATTCGCACGGATTGGAAATACCCGAATATCCTTTTGTTGCTCTTCTGTATAAATGAATTTATCTGCCCAATTTTGATAGCTAATCCTATCTTCTTTCGTAATAAAAGCGCTTTCAATTACTTTGTTATAATAATCAATGACAATACTTTTATTTATTAATCCTGCAACAAACTGGATCGTTTCAAGTAGCTCCTTATCTTCAACGAGTAAATTTGTTAATTGTTGATGAACCTTATCCGATTCAATAATATTTTGATTAATCATGTGAAGTTCTTTCTGTGCGCGGTCAAGTTCTGTAGCGATTGATTCTGCTTTATAGTACTTCATCATTTTACTCGCTTGCCGGTCATAAACATCTAATGATTTTGCCACAAATCGACATGTTTCATCCCCACGACCGACACATTGCGTTTCATATGCTAACACATCTTTACCAAATGTTTTTGTCAAATAACCACTTGCATACCCGATTAGTGTCCAACATCCATTATCTTTACTAAACCCATAATGTTCCACATGTTCTACTGCTTCATAGGAATTTTCCCAAGTCCCGGAAAAATATAAATAGTCTTCGTTCATTTCAATATGATCAGGCACTGCTGTTACAACGCCAAGTAATGTATGCAAAACAGGTCCAGCTAACATTAATTCTTTTAAATTATCCCATTGGTACATCGAGGCTATTGTTTCCCCATCTCTCATTCCACAAGCCCAACCATAGCGCATGAGAAAACCTTTCGCTCTCTCCATCCCAAGCGTATTAATCAGATCTCGTCTCATTAGACCTAATGCCTCAACTGGAACTAAGGACATTCTTTTATTGTTAAATGTTATTTCATTGTTTTTATCAAATTCGATCAAGTCATCAAGAACTAATTGATCTGCCTTCAAAAAAGTTCCTCCCTTCCTTTTGTTACTTAGTGAGAACTTCAGAAAACTTGCCACAATAATATGCCAATGGATTTCCCCCTGAATACTCAAAATTTTTAACTTCTCCTAAAAATAGAACATGATCCCCTCCATCATAAGACCTCCATGGCTCGCATTCTATATAGGCAAGTGAATCTTTAATTCTGTTACCTAAAATTCCTGCTTCCCATTGAAACGGCATCTTCTCCATCGTTCTCCCAGCGAAATGCATGGCAGCGTCTTGTTGGTCTTCTTTCAAGATATTAACAATAAAATTATTATCCTTTAACACATTTAATGCTTTTGTTTTCCGGTCAACTGAAACCAACACGAGCATAGGATCCAGTGAAACAGAAGTAAATGAATTCGCGGTAAATCCATGTGTTTCCGCTTCTGTTTCACTCGTGATAATCGTTACCCCCGTTGCAAAATGCCCTAAACAATTTCTAAAATTTTTTATATCCAACTTAAACAGCTCCCTTGATTGAAATTTACTAAATCTTAGCACTTTAAAGTGGAATTGATAACTATAAAATCCGTTAGTAAATTCCTTAATCTCCATCAAAAAAGGTAGTCGATTGTTTATTTGATAACTTAAAGTTGAACTTTTGCATTTTTTCAATCTTAGAAAACTTGGTATTCGCCAAACTTTTACTGCAAATGCCTTAGTTGCGCTTATGCAGTAAGAAAGGATTGTTTGTCCTTTCTTATCGACAAAAAAATACCTAGCTTCTTTCTGAATGTAAAAAGGCATCAGGAAATAACCTTATACTTTCAGAAAAACTAGGTATTTTTAAATTCATAATAGAAGGGGGTGAACTTCTAATATTTAAAAAAGTGTTTTTCTTTTGTATTTGTTATTTTATTTTAAATATTAAGAATATTATAATCCTTGATCATAAGTTTGTCAAACGATTTTCACCATTTATATAACTCAACTTCCGCATAGTGAAATGAACAAGAAAGTCTTGGTAGAATTAAATGGACTGAAGATACAGTGGTCAAGTTGACTTTGGATGATTCATTTGCTCTTAAGTTTAAGCTGATATCCGTCTGGGCTCGCTCTGTGCGGACGCTTTCCGCGGGCAACGCTTCAGCTACCTCAGAAGAAAATCACTTCTTCTGGGATCTTCAGCCGTTGCTTTTCCTCAGGAGTCGCCCGCACTGCGCTCACCCAGACTCGTTTGGAGATATACTAGAAACATAAATTAGAGGGCCAAATCATATTTATCATTCGGAGCAGTCCAAATCCATCAAGACGTCTGTGAGAGGAAGGCTTAGGCGAGATCACGTAGTCCGTTAGCACGAAGGGAGCTCAACAGCCGCCCACGGCAAGCGAAGGTATATTTGGACTGCGGACTTCCGGTAGACATCCTATCAGCCAAATTCAGTTTATTATACCGAGGTTGTCAAGGATATCATTCCAAGCAAACTGTTTGAACTTATTTTATTGGTGCGAAAGTTGAGATATAAGAATTAAATTAAAAAGAAAAAAAGAAGCTGGGAAATAACCAAAACGACCAAACCTAAAGACGAACAATGTATCACCTTAGCGGAGGAAATATACGTAGACTCCTGCGGAAGGAAAGGCATCGGTGAGACCCCACAGTGCACTAGCACGAGGAGGCTCACCAGCCGCCGCGGTAAAGGAGACACTGTGAAAACAAGCGATAGCGCAGGTTGAACAGATGTCGCTCTTATGCCCTGTGGTGAAAGCGTAGTATATTTCCAGAGCGGGTTATATGCAGCTACCATTGTTCGGGTTTTTCTTTGGTGAAAACACTTTTGTCCCAGCCTCGTCTTCTAAAATATAATATGCGCAATCAACGCAATAATTGGTAAGGTGATTAATGTCCGTAAAATAAAAATAATAATTAAATCCTTCATATTGATCGGTAGCTTTGAACCTAACAACAATGCACCGACTTCTGACATATAAATTAACTGTGTAACCGAAAGACATGCAATGACAAAACGAGTCATTTCGCTTTCAATTCCACTACCTAAAATTGCTGGTAAAAACATATCAGCAAAACCAACAACGACTGTTTGCGCAGCTTCTGTCGCCTCTGGAATTTGCAGTAGATTTAGTAAAGGAATAAACGGCGCCCCAAGCCATGAGAATATCGGTGTATACTCCGCAATAATAGTAGCAACCGTACCAATGGCCATTACGACTGGAATAACTTCAAACCACATGGTAAGAACATTCCGGCTCCCACCTTTTACAACAGGTAAAAAGCTTTCCATATTTTTTGCCCTCTCTGCTGCCTGATGTATTCCCCATTTAAATAAAGAGATATTTTTCGGAATAACTTCTTCTTCATGAGCTTCCGCTTTTTCATAAAATGTATTTGCTTTCCTTGATAAAGGAGGAATACGTGGCATAATTAACGCTGCAGCAAGTCCAGCAACGATAATCGTTCCATAATACGGTAAAAACATATGCTCTAAATTTAATTCCAATAAGATAACGATCGTAAAATCAATGGAAACGAGCGAGAATGTTGTACCGATCACAGCTGCTTCGCGTTTTGTATAATACCCTTCTTCATATTGCTTATTCGTTAACATCACACCGATTGTTCCATCCCCTAACCAAGAGACGAGACTATCTATCGATGACCGACCTGGTAACGTAAAAACAGGCCGCATTACCTTTTTCATTATCGTACCGAAAAATTCTAATAAGCCAAAATCAAGTAATAGGGGTAACACATAGCCTGCAAAGAAAAAAATTGCCACCAAAGTCGTAAGCAATCCAAATAATATATTTCCCCCTGTGGCATCTGACCATATCCATTCAGGCCCTATATGAAATAGTGACATGACAACAAATATTGTCGCTAGCCCTCTCGTAAAAAGAGCGATTGGCCCAACATCAAATAATGAACGCAATGTATCGCTTCTTAAAATAACATACGGCTGTTGCCACTTCGTAAAAAGAGCAACAAAAAAAGAAAGACCAATAATGATACCCGCTACTGTCGGCATAGCAGCTCCAAAAAATGTATCAATAAAATCAGCCCAAATAGCTACAACTAACGTAACTTCCCCATTCACCGAAATTGGAATCATTAATAGAAAAATTCCTAATAAGGAAGGAATAATAAACTTCAAATAATTTCCTATAGTATATGATTTTCCCTCTTGCACTTCTTTCAACTCCTAAAACCTTTACATATATATACAATTAAATTAATAATTATTCAATGGTAACAATAAAAATTGTACCATGTCTTTATACAATTTTCAAATCTAATTTTCTCCAATTACTATTTGATCTATCAAATGAATCTGTGCAAACACAAGATTTCCAATTGCTGTCACATACTTGTCACATACTGTTCATTGAAACGTTGAGATTTTTTTGTTAGCCTATGTTAAAATGTGATTTAAGTTGTTGTTTTCGAACAATTTGAGTGAGGAGGGACTTGTATATGTTACCGGTAGAACGTTTAAACCGTATTAAAGAGCTAATTCAAGAAAAGAAAAATATAAAAATAGCGGAATTAAGTAGTGAGCTAAATGTGTCTGAAATGACCATTCATCGCGATTTGAAACCCCTCGTTGAGGAGGGACTTATCGTTAAAACGTTTGGTGGAATCTCATTAGCCGAATCCAAACCAATGGAACCAAATGATACATGTATTTACTGTAGTCGAACGATCAACGAAAAAATGGCTTATCGACTTATCTTACCAAATAATAAAATCGAAATCGCTTGTTGTGCACACTGTGGATTATTGAGACACCAACAACTTGGAGATGAAGTGATCCAAGCAATTTGTTATGACTTTTTTAGACAAACAACTATTAGTGCCCAACTAGCGTCTTTTGTGATGGATACTACAATTGATATGGGTTGTTGTCAACCACAAGTCCTTTCCTTTGAATGGCAAGACCATGCACAAAAATTTGTAAAAGGATTTGGTGGCAATGTCTATCCATTCGACGAAGCAATGGAAACTGTTTTTAATAAAATGACGGGCAAAAATGGTTGCTGTCACAAATAGACAAGGAGGGAGTAAATGAGGAAGTGGCATATTTGGATTGGAATGATAGGGGTTTTATTCATCCTTACTGCCTGCAATGATTTACCAATTGAGACAGATATGTCAGAAAAAATTGCTGATTTTTCATTCACGACCCAAGATAATGAAACTCTTAGTCTAGAAGATTTACATGGTGAATGGTGGATTGCCGATTTTATTTTCACGAACTGTGAAACGGTATGTTTGCCGATGACACACAATATGGCTCAACTACAAAAGGAACTTGAAAAGAATGATTTGTCCATCGAGTTTGTTTCATTTAGTGTAGACCCAGATTTTGATACTCCCGAAATTTTAAAAGAGTACGGAGAACAGTATGAAGCAAATTTTGATACGTGGAGTTTTTTAACAGGATATGACGTTAAAACAGTGAAAGAATTGTCCATAAAATCATTTCGTGCCTTATTAAAAGAGCCAGAATACGGATCAGATCAAGTTACTCACGATATTCGTTTCTTTTTAGTTAGTCCTGAAGGTGAAGTAGTCAAAGGGTATGACGGAACAAAAAGTGAAAATATCGATAAAGTTATAGAGGATCTTAAAAAACTTCAAGATAATGATTTACTATAGGAATTTTTATTAAGATAATGTGCTAAGTATAGTCAACATATCATTTACGCTATATTATATGGCGGGTCTTATACGAGATGTGGCGCATATTCACGGTTATATGGCGATTCTTACGCGATATATGGCGAATGTTCGAGGTTATATGGCGATTCTTACGTGATAGATGGCGCATATTCGAGATTATATGGCGATTCTTACGCGATATATGGCGAATGTTCACCTTTATATGGCGATTCTTGCGTGATAGATGGCGAATGTTCACCTTTATATGGCGGATCTTACACGAGATGTGGCGAATGTTCATGTTTATATGGCGGAAAAGATAGAGGGTGTTCCATATTAAAAAAGTAATACTTTTTATGATTGTTGGTTTTGTCTTTTTATGTTTGATCAGTTTAATCATTCCAAAAGAAACCACGCCACCGAACGATGCGCGGGTCATTTTGGAGCATACGTCTGAAACATATATTGCACCTTCTTGCTTTGAACAAGCGGATGCTACAAACTTTTTGCAAGAAGGTAAGTTGGAAGAAGCGGAAGAGTTGAGTTATCAAGCTCATGATGATTGTACGAAAAAAGCTTTTCAAAGTGAAAAAGACTCTTTATTTATGAGTACACTTAAAAGCATTGGGTTGATCAAGACAAAGTGGGATGAATGAATTCAGAAATGATTTTCCACCCTTTTGATTATAAATTGGTAGAGAAGTTTTACACTATACAGGAGGATGATTGTTTTGCGTAAAGGATTGTTTATGTTATTACTTGTATTTATTACGGCATTATTAGTTGCTTGCGGAGATGAAAAAGGTGACAGTGTGGATGAATTAGTTTCTCTAGATGTTGAATTTATTGTACCAGAAACAGCGGATGTTGGAGAAACGGTTGAATTAAAAGCGCTTGTTACATATGGTGATGAACCTGTAACAGATGCAGATGAGGTTCAATTTGAAGTGTGGGAAACAGGAAAACAAGATGAAAGTGATAAGATAGAAGCAGAAAACCATGAGGACGGAACATACACAATAGATTATACATTTGAACACGATGGTGTATTTGAAATGTATGCACATACTACGGCACATGACTTACACACCATGCCTAAAAAAGAATTAACTGTTGGCGAGGGTGGAAATAATGATCATGAGGATCATGACCATGGAGACCACGGGCACGGTTTCCATACTGAAGGCTTTGATTTACATTTCATGGAACCGGAAAATGTAACAGCGGGAGAAGAAACAGAGTTGATGACACATATTACGATGGATGAAGATGGGTTAAAAGATGCAAATGTGCGTTATGAAATTTGGCAAGATAAAGATAACACGGATTGGGTAGATGCTGAAGAGAATAATGCTGGTGAATATGTTGCTAACTATTCCTTTGAAGAAACGGGGACATATCACATTCAAATCCATGTAGAAGATGACGAAGATCTACATGAACATGCTGAATATGAAGTAGAAGTACAATAAAATACATGATTTAAGCGACAGCATTTCGTCTGTCGCTTTTTTGATTTCCTTTTATGCCTTTCGATATGCTCTTCGTTCTGCATACTCTGAACAAAGTAAACAAAACTTCACTTGTCTTCCCGAAGGTAGTATGTAGCGCTGAAACTCTTTCGACTTACGCTTGCACATATAACATTTTGGTTTTAAGAAAATCATCTTGTTTCCCCCATTTAATCTCTTTTATCGGCCTTTTTGAACACGCACTTATCCATTAATCCCTTTTACCTACTCACTGAATTATATACAGTCTATAATACCCGATTTACTCTTGCAATTTTTTCTAGATTTATAAGGATAATCATGTATTTGGATCTATTTTGTATTATTTTGTTAAACCAAAACAAAGTTCACCAGAACGACACAGAATGTTACGAATTATGACGTTGTTATAGCCCTAACGAGTCATAAGGAAAGTGTTTTTCTATGCTAGGCTAAAAAGTGTAAGGTAGTAATTCGTTCGAGAAGGGGGGCATTTTCATGAAAAGGATTATTACTTCATTATTATTCAGTGTATTACTTTTCATTAGTATTCCAACCCATACGCTAGCTGAGAAGTCTATCCAGCAACAAATCGATGAAGCAACTATTGGAGATACCATTATCTTAACAGATGGGCAATATGAAGAAAATATTGTCATCGATAAAGCGATCAAGCTGATTGGAAATGATGGTGTCACCTTCATTCAACAGACTTCAGAGCCGATGATTTCAGTTCAGGCAAATGATGTAGTGATAGAACGGATAAAGATCCATAACAAAACAGATTATGAAGATTCAGCAGCTATATTATTGAACGGAAATAACAATGTGTTAAAAAATCTTGAAATAACGACGAATGGGTACGGAATCAAATTAGATCAAGCGGATAACAATGAATTGTCACACATTACAATTACAGGAAACGAGGATACTCCACTTAGTAAACGTCAACATGGAATTGACTTATGGAAATCACATCATAATGAAATTCATCACACATATATCAAGCATGTAAAAGACGCTATTTATATCGAACATAGTAATGAAACAAGTGTACATCATAATGATGCTTCACATTCTCGGTATGGGTATCATCTTATGTTTACGAAAAATACAACAATTGAACATAATGAATCTTATGAAAATGTCAGTGGCATGATGATTATGGGGACAAATGGCACAAATGCAAATCATAATTCATTGAAACACAACCAAAAAAATGTTCAATCATTAGGTTTATTGTTATTTGATGTTGAAGATGCAACTATAACAAATAACGACATATCGAATAATCGGGTTGGCATTTTTGTTGAATCGGCAAGTCATAATGACATATCAATGAATAATGTACAGAGTAATTATATTGGTTTGCAATTTAAAGGAGCAAAAAGTAATGTAATTCACCATAATTCTTTTACTGCGAATGTTGTCCAAGGTCAAGCAGAAGATAGTTCAAATAATATAACAAATGAAAACTATTGGGGAGATCATTTCGGATTTGATTTAACTGGCGATAATGTTAGTGATCTAACATATGAAGTACATCCATTTTACTTGATTGTTACGAATGAGTACCCACCTTTTCAATTATTATTTCAGTCACCTGGAATGATATTTCTCGAGCAATTATTACATACACCAATTGAAGAGCGATTGATTGATCAATCACCATTACTTAAAAGTCCGTTACATAATGAGATTTCACATACTGATCATCAAATGCTCCTGTTTCTATTTAGTTTTTCTTTATTTTTTATTAGTTTAATCATTATTTTTATGGGGGTAAAAAAGCGATGAAGAAATTTAATTTATTAGTAGTTGTTTTTGCTGCATTAACTTTATTATTAGCTGCTTGTGGTGGGGATGATAAACCAACAAATGATACAACAGATGAAAGCGATGACGTACAAACAGAGGATGCAGCGGAAACAGAAGTACTAGCATATGAGCCAAAAGACGTTGATGAAGAGACAGATGTTTGTGAAGTATGTGGCATGGCAATCTTGGATAATGAGCATGCAACACAAATTGTCTTACAAAATGAAAGGTCATTAATGTTTGATGACTTAGGTTGTTTATATGAATGGAAGGCAGAGAACGGTGAAGATGATATTGGAGCAGAATTTGTACGTGATTTCCATACAAAAAACTGGATTCAAGTAAAGAATGCAACCTTCGTCTATGATGAAGACATTGCTACTCCAATGGCATATGGCGTTATTTCGTTTGAAAATCTAGAGGATGCTGAAACTTATATTGAAGAAGAAGGAAAAGGCGAAATTTTAGATGCAGCTGCCTTAGCAAATCATGAATGGAAAATGAACGAAGATATGATGGATCACGATCATCACGATCATGGAGATCATGGAGATCACGATCACGACCATGGAGACCATGACCACGATGAAGATGATGACCATGGACATGATGACCACGAAGAAGAATAATATAAAGGGACTGATGGACGTTGCGTATCCTCACGGTAGCTCAAAGAGAAATTAAATTAGGCTTTAGAAACTCATGGACCTATTCTTTTTTAGCCTTATTGTCTATTTTCACCATTACTATATTACTGTTACAGTCTGGTGTCGCAACGACTGAAGGGTATACTGATATAACTGGAACGGTAATGAATATGATCTTATATTTATTACCGTTAATTACCCTTTTATTGGGTAGTTTTTCTGTAGCAGTCGAAAAAGAAGATGGACATTGGGGATTACTCTCCACCTATCCAATCTCCACCTATCGTTTTTTATGGGGAAAATGGATCGGCCTAATAACGATACTATTAACAATGCTCCTATTTAGCTTCGGATTAGCTGGAATCATTACAGTATTATTTAACCAGCAATTAAGTATTGACACACTTATTTTCTTTTGGTTGTTCTCTTCTATTTTAGCAATTGTATATGTAAGTATTGCATTATTAATCGGTGCTTTGGCAAAAAATCGTTGGCAGGCACTTATAGGTGGTATTGGTATTTGGTTTTTAACGATTGTCATTTGGTCGTTGTTAATGATTAGTACACTTAGTCATTTGCCATCTTATAAAATGATTCAACCTACTTTACAAGTATTAACTATTTTAAATCCAGCAGAATTCGTCCGTGTTTTTTCCATTATGCGGATTGGTGCAGGCTCAGCTTTTGGTGCGGATTATGATCAGTGGATTACATGGGCAACAGGCAGCTATGGAGTCGTTATTTTCTGTGGTATATGCATAGGTTGGATAGTTGCCTCCATTTATATTGGTGGATTTATTTGGAATAGGAGCGATAAAAATGGCCGAGCATAACGAATTTGCAATTGAACTAAACAACCTTTCAAAAAAGGTTAGAAAAAAGCAGCTGCTTTCTCCCTTAAATCATCAACTAACTTGTGGAAAAATTCTAGCCTTATGTGGTGGGAATGGGGCTGGAAAAAGTACACTTATTAGACTGATGACAGGACTGATCAAACCAACTACAGGTCAGGTGACGATCAACAGCTTTACAAAAAAGCATCATACATTACGCTTTCAACATGAATTTGGTTATATGCCTGATGATTTTCAATTTCAAAAGTCGATCACTGCTAAAGAAACGATTCGGTTTTATGCAAAGCTTAAAAAAATAAGCAATGCTCGAATGAATGAAACGTTAGAAGAGGTGGGCTTGCTTGATAAAGTAAATGAAAAAGTCGGTACTTTTTCGAAAGGAATGAACCAACGGTTATTATTAGCCCAAGCACTTCTAGCAAAGCCAAATATTCTTATTTTGGATGAACCGACGAATGGACTTGATCCATATTGGGTAAAACAATTTTCTGACATGATGTTACGTGCAAAAAAGAATGGACAAACCATTGTTTTTTCAACACATGATTTACATGTTGCTGAACAAATTGCCGATGAAGTAATGTTTTTAAGTAATGGAGAAGTCATAAGTAAAGGCCCTATAAATGAATATAGTGGAATCGGATTATATGAAACATTTCAGCAACTATATTTTAATTCCATCGAAGCAGAATTACGAGTCCTTTAAATAACCGTGCTCATAAGCATATTTTGCTAATTGCACACGATTGTTTAAATGGAGTTTTTGAAATAAGTTTTTCAGATGGTTCTTTACCGTGTACTCGGAAATCTCTAGTCGGAGGGAAATTTCCTTATTCGTTAGCCCTTTTGCAACCCATGTTAATATTTCCCTTTCCCTTGTCGAAAGGCTGTCCCGTTTATCTTCTGTAATAAGTTGATGGCTGGAAAATTCTTTTAGCATTTGTTTCGCAAGTGGTTTATCTATTTGAACATCGTCATTCATGATTGCTTGTAAATAAGGAATCCATGAATCATGTTCAACATGCTTTAGCAAATAACCTTGTGCACCATTTTTGATCGATTCAAATAAATCAACAATATCGTCTGAGACGGTTACCATGACAATTTTCACATAAGGATATGTACTTTTAATAAGTCGAGTTGCTTCCATTCCATTCACATCTGGTAAATTAATGTCCATTAAAATTAAATCTGGCATGAATATTGCCGTTTTTTCAACCGCCTCTTTTCCAGTCATTGCCTCCCCAACGATTTTGAAAGTCGGCTCTTCTTTCAAAATCTCTTTCATTCCTTCTAAGGCCATTGGATGGTCATCAACAATCATTATTCTTATCATGTAAGAGCCCCTTTCTTTATTTTGGTGAAAACTTCAAAATAGTCCAGTTATTTTCCCGCTTCACATTAAATAGCCAATTTATCCTTTTACAGCGCTCAGCCATCATTTTAAGCCCATAATGATCTTCTTCAAAAGCATCCTCTTGGTCAAATCCTACCCCATTATCTTTCACTACTAAATAGCGTTCTCTCTCCGTACCTTCCATATGGATGATTACCTTTGTCGCTTGGGCATGCTTGCGAATATTAACGAGCGCTTCCCCTACACATGCTGCTAACTCAAATTTCTCTTCAGCAGTCAGATGCTTTTCATCCATCGTGATGGATTTAGTTACATGAATATCCGTTTCATTTTCAAACTTTCTAATATGGGTATGGAATGAATCAAGGGCTGGTAAATCCTTATGCGGAGGTTGTCTTAAGTTTTCAATCCCTGTACGAACATAATGATGAATATCAACAATGTTTTTATGTAATGCTTCCAATTTCGGTTGGTCTTTCTCAGCAATTTGTAATTTTTCCAACTGTTTTACCTTTATCGAAAGTAAAAATAATGACTGGGCCATACCATCATGGAGATCATGTGCAATTCGTTCTCTTTCTTCTAAAACAGCTTTTTCCGCCCGTTCAACCTTCAGTTGTTCTTGCATCAATTCAAGTTTAGTAAAAAAACGTGTGAGCAGTGTAAACGTAACAAATAAAACGATAACTGGCGTTAACCAATTTCCTACATCCATCGATATATAAGGTAATAAATATTCATGTCTAACATACTCCCAGAGCCCCACTGTAATTGTCGGGATTAATAGAATAAACCATTTTAATTGTTTATAGGTCAAAGTCATATCCCCTTACATTTTATTCAACACTTATATTTTTCGCATCTAAGACCAAGTTAATTTATCACACAGATCCCCTTGCCAACAAATAGCGTTGACAAAAAAGGATGTTTTTCCTGTTATGCTTCTATTCACGGAAACGTTTAAATTCTCTTTACAAAGTAACCAGTTTGAGAAAATCAGTTAAGATCCTTCATTGTCATTCTATCTGAATCCTCCCTTTAATGGAACCTTTATAATCACGTAAAATGAGACAAATGACCTTTGATTGTTGATTTAAAATGAATCATTTGGCTAGTTTTTCCTTATGTTAGTGATGTCATAGAAGGAAATATATCTTTAACAACTTGTTGTTTGATTGTTATACGATTGTTATTTTCATTTGATATAGTAAGACAAGCAGATTGATCACTGCTACAAGTAAGAAACATCACGCTAATCATTAGGAGAAACTGTTTTTAAGGGAGGGTGATACAGAAGGGATATTTTCTATGATCATTTCACAAGTTTTGTCGTCAAAATCACATCTGGTAAAGGGAGTTGAGCGAAAGGGAATTAAAAATACTGTTTTTTTCTGAACAGACTGCAAGTAAGTAAACCTTTACAATATAATACGTCACATAAAAGACCATCTCGGTATTTTTCAGGAAGAGGGAAGCTATAACCTGTAAGTTGCGATGTATCTGAGGAAATACATTGCGACACAATTTCAAAGCAAATTAGTTAGCTGTTTCCATTTACCCTTTACTTGATAGTAGAAATACTGTAAATACCGAGATTTAATGAAGAACCTTGCCAGCTTTTTTGGCGAGGTTCTTTATTTTCATGTTTTTTTCCACTTCAAATGCTATGATTTCATCAGATGAGGCTGGATATCTATGCTATTTATATTGCTCCTCTTTTTCGCTTGAGTATCTTACCATATGAACGAAATTTTATTGTTTACTTGCGGTAGCATATTAACTAAATCTCGCATTTTACGGTTACACCCAACATATTAAATGGAAGAAATTAACTATATTTTATTCATATTTCCATTCTTTACAATGGTAATATTTTGAGTAATTTTCTCAAAATTCTTTTCTTCCTATTTTTTATGGAACCTGCCTTTTATGATCCTTTATTATCGCGAAAATAGAAGGCAAACAGTTTTAACATTTTTGACTTTTTTAATCTATAATGTAAATTTCGTCCTTTTTCATGTCATTGGGGGTTAATATAACTTAAACAACTTGTAGTTTCGTTGTTATACACTTGTTATTTTCTTTTGTTATAGTTATGGACAAGCAGATAGGCACTGCTAAAATATTCGATTTGCATATTGTCGAATATTAAAATACTGCCTTATATTATAACTCTTGCTTTTAAAGGAGGGGGTACATACGAGTTACGCAACTAGTTTTATGTAGTTTTTGTCGCCAGAAGTCCAGATTTTAAATAATGAAGGGAGCTTGATCTTTTTGCGAAAAGAACCAATTCAAAAAGGGAAAAATACGAACAAAAAAATACTACCGTTTGTCATGTCAACATCGATGATAACAGCTGCACTGTTCGCAACAGGCCCATCCGTTTTTGCTGATGAAGGAGAGAAGGAGCCTGATTTTAGAAACCACGGTGCCGAAGTATCATATTTTGCTAAAACTGTTCCAGCGTCTCCCGATAAAGGGAAAATAATGCGGACAATTGCAAGTAAAAAGTGGAAAGAAAGAGCACAAAATGACGGTAATGATGAAAATGAATCAGTAGATCCACCTGGGGACGAAGACGAAAATGCTGAGGAATCTGGGGATGAGAACGAATCAGCGGAAGATCCAGCGGACGAGAATGAAGATGCCGAGGAAACTGACGATGAAAACGAGTCTGTAGAAGTACCTGCAGATGAGAATGATATTGCTGAGGAACCTGGGGATGAGAACGAGTCAGCGGAAGATCCAGCGGACGAGAATGAAGATGCCGAGGAAACTGGCGATGAAAACGAGTCAGCAGAAGAACAAGTAGACGAGAATGAAAATGCTGAGGAACCTGGAGATGAGAACGAGTCAGCGGAAGATCCAGCGGACGAGAATGAAGATGCCGAGGAAACTGGCGATGAAAACGAGTCAGCAGAAGAACAAGTAGACGAGAATGAAAATGCTGAGGAACCTGGAGATGAGAACGAGTCAGCGGAAGATCCAGCGGACGAGAATGAAGATACTGATAATAATGAAGAAATAGAAAGGCCAGCGGACGAGAATATCAATGAAGATACTACGCCAGCCGACCAATCAACCGATACCAATATTATAACAGAGGAACAAGAGAATGTATATAAGTCTATTATAGAAAATTTTGACAGTTTAATAGACTACTATAATTTTCTTATAAGAGATCATCTCGGTATTATTTTACCAGGTGAAGAGACAACTAATGCAAATGATGAAGTTACAAGTGAACTAGCTAATGGGGATGACGCGACTGAAGAGCCTAATCCTGGGGAAGAAGATGCTGAGGAATCGGCTAATGGCGATGACGCAGCGGATGACTCTAATGTAGGAGAAGATGCTGAGGAACCTGCTAATGGCGAGGATGCAGCGGATGACTCTAATGTAGAAGAAGATGCTGAGGAACTTGCTAATGGCGAGGACGCAGCGGATGACTCTAATGTAGAAGAAGATGCTGAGGAACCTGCTAATGGCGAGGACGCAGCGGATGACTCTAATGTTGAAGAGGATGCTGAGGAACCTGCTAATGGCGAGGATGCAGCGGATGACTCTAATGTAGAAGAAGATGCTGAGGAACCTGCTAATGGCGAGGACGCAGCGGATGACTCTAATGTTGAAGAAGATGCTGAGGAACCTGCTAATGGCGATGACGTAGCGGATGACTCTAATGTTGAAGAAGATGCTGAGGAACCTGCTAATGGCGATGACGTAGCTGAAAAACCAACATTGCAGTCAACTGTTTGGGATAAACTAGTAGGATATTACCAGCAAGTTGTCACTGCTTATGAATCCTTTTTTAGCTTCATGAAACAATAAGGTAAAATCTATCTCTTAACAGATCGAACAAAGAACCTTGCCAAGAAACATTGGTAAGGTTCTATATTTTTCCATTACTGTTTTTTAATCAATAATAAGGTATTCACTTATACCTAAGTACTTATCCTTTTTCGGCTTCAAATGTTATTATTTCATTGGATGCGACTGGATATCTTTCAAATACATAGTTTGAAGAACAAGTAATATTGATAAAACCGAGGCTCTTTAAGATGGATCGAAACTCTTCCATTCCATACCATGTCAAAGGAAACTTTTGTAGTTCAGTATCAATCAGTTTCCCTAGTTTCCATTTCTCATATTTTAAATAAGTCGTCGTTGTTTGATTGATCCAATCGATCTTATCTGATCTTCTTTCTAGTATTATCCCTTCATCATTAGGTAGTGTAAATACATCTGTTTCTATTTCTCCTTCTTTAAAGTCATATGGTAAAAGCAAGTCTATTATCAGCCGACCACCCATTTCCAAATGATCCTTAAAATTGTTTAATACTGTCATTCCATCTTTCCGACCATCAATTAAACAAAAAGATCCAGTCGGCATTACTATCGCTTCATACTTGGACGGTAATTGGAGACTTTCTAAGTTTGCTTCATACAAATTTGGTTTCAATTTTCGTTCTTTACAATTTTCCTTACAAATTTGTAACATCTCATTTGAATAATCAACACCATCAACCGTAAATCCTTCTTCAAGTAATGGGATAATAAATCTTCCTGTACCAACTCCCGCTTCAAGAACCTTGCCATTAACAGATTTTAATCTTTCCATATAGTATTCGATATCACCATTGATTGAAGTTCCAACAGGCTTTGTGAAATCATATAACTCCGTACTAATTTTTCCGTAATTTGAAAACAATTTCATTCCCTCCTTTAACGAAAGCAATTGTGTTAGTTTACTTGTCATTTTACTGCTTTTCATTCCCTGCTTTTATTTCTTTTAAACGATCACCTTAATTAATAGGCTATATACGCAGGTCCCGTAAAATGTATGTATAGTTTCTATCAAAAATAACCATACCATCTAAACAAAGCTAAAATAAGATAGGAATCTAACTAAGTGCTTAATCGACATAAACAAGATTACCTCTTTCACATTGCTTATACTTTATCTTAATATATATTGTTTGATTACTCTATTACAAGATATAGTGGAAAAATCAAAAAAAGTCCTATAGTAATAAAAAAAACCTCCACTCATAAGGAATGGAGGCATCTTTCATTATTGTTTTACTCAGTCATACGTTTTCTTCTTTTATAAAGGAAGAATCCTAGTGCGATCAAACCTAGCCCAACTAAAGCAACGTTAAAGATATTTGTTGCTGTTTTCGGCAATTTCTTACCAACATTGTCATTGCTTTTTTCTGGTGCTTTTTCCGTTTCTTTTGGTTCTTTAGAGTCTTCTGGTTCCTGTGGCTCTACTGGTTTCTCTGGTGTTTTCGG
>NZ_QJJQ01000006.1 GCF_003201975.1 Pseudogracilibacillus auburnensis
CAAAAAGAGGCATAAGGACTCTTAATTAAGGTTGCCCAAAAATACACTTTTAGTAAAAATAAGGGGTGGAACTTGACAGTTTCGTTCATATCAGTCTTCGTATTCTACCTACGCTAAATTGTGAATATATGTAAACTAGATACTAGCGAAGGAAATATGCGTAGACTTCTGCGGGAGGAAAGGCATCGGTGAGACCCCACAGGGCAAAGCCCGAGGAGGCTCAACAGCCGCCCGTGAAAAGCGTAGCATATTTCTGTAGCGGTAAGATAATTACTTTCTAATGTTACTGCACAGTTTATATCAAATGCGCGTGATAATAGCAACAAACGTAACGGAAAGAGCAGATGGAGTCTAGATGTAAACAGACTGCTCCTGAGCAAATAGTTCATCTAAAGTCAACTTGAGCAATGCATCTTCCTCTCACCTCATTCGACGAAGGCTGTTTTGTCCATTTCACTATGCGAAAGTTGAGTAAATAAAATACTAATCCCTTTTTGGGGCAGCTTACAAACAGGTGGGAATCCATGCTTCCCTACCTGTTTGTTTTGGTTATCATATGGGTGGATCAAGGCGAAAAAACGTGGAAAAGTCGTGCACTCATAAAAACACTATAAATGAAGCAAGCTTAACGATATAGTTAAATCGATGTTGTCATGGTATAATTTATATGGAAATACTTATTTCATTATTACATGGTAGTATACACATTAAAAAATGTCTTTACTTTTGTAGAGGCTTTTTTGTGTGATTTTGATCAGTAACGCTAAACGAAAGAAGTGAACATAGTGATTTACGCACGCATTTTGCTTTTTTTAATAGGTAATATCGTTTTTAGTCTTGGGATTTCCGTTACAATTAATATGCAACATTTAGGAATACATCCATGGGACGTATTAAATGTTGGACTATTTGAGAAGGTCGGTTTGACAATCGGCAGTTGGAATGTCATTTTTGGAATTTTATTGATTACGGTTTCACTTATTTTAGATAGAACCTATGTAAAAATAGGTACGCTTTTCAATGCTATACTAGTAGGTTCATTTGTAGATTTATATTTATGGTTGGATTTTCTCCCTAAAGCTACACACTCATGGACAGATATCATTATCATCATCATTGGAATAGTTATTATGGGAATTGGTGGGGGAATGTACAATGCAGCAGGTGTCGGATCTGGCCCTCGCGATGGATTTATGTTATCAATTTCTGATAAAACTGGTATGTCCATAGGTAAAGTTAGAATTGTGACAGAAACTAGTATTTTATTGATAGGTTTACTTATTGGTGGTCCTGTCTTTGTTTTTACTTTTATTTTTACTTTTATTCAGAGTCCAATTTTTCAATTTGTTTATTTAAAGTTTGTGAACATGTTGAAAAGGATGGAAGTGAAGATGAATACGGAGAAATCTGGGGCGATCTAAGATTAATTATTATTAAAGATACCTACCCCCGAGCAAGTTCTTCCTGCAATACGAGAAGAAGCGACCCGGGGGAACAACGTTGACTATGCACATTCCAATGTGTAAAAAAAGAACTGTAAGATTCAGCCGTAACCTAACGTTGAACAAAAATAGGCTAAGATTTCAATATTTGTTCTACTTTATAATCATCAACTGGTAGATCTGGCTTTTCACCATTTATCATTTTAGCCAATTGTTTTCCAATAAATGGACCAGTCGTAAGTCCAGAAGCACCAAGTCCATTTGCAATAAGGAGACGATCAAATAAAGGGACTGTACCGAAAACGGGCAAGTGGTTAAATGTAAATGGTCTAAAGCCAACGCGCATTTCTGTGATGGCACAACCTGCTAATAGCGGTGCTATTTGAAGTGCTTGATCCAAAATGTAATGAACGCCACCAGCTGTGACCTTTGATTGGAAATCACTCCTATTTTCGTGAGTTGCCCCGATGACAATTCGTCCTCCATCAAAACTTAATAAATATTGATTGTTAGGTGGCATAATGACTGGGAGGGATGATGTATTCACTGTTTCAGTTTGTAGATGAATTATTTCCCCTTTCTGTGCTAAAATACTTAACTTGAGACCAAGCGGCAATAAAAGTTCAGGCATCCATACACCATTTGCGGCCACGGTCATATCAGCAAAAATTTCTTCGCCATTCACTTTTACTCCATCAATATCACTACGAGACATGATGAGTTGTGCTTTCCCCTTGATATATGTTGCACCTCGCTTCAAACATGCTTGAATAAGTGACTTTCGGAGCGCTCTTCCATCGACACGAGCGGCACCTTCGATAAAAAGCGAATAATATATATCGTTTAGAAAAGGGAATTTTTCACTTGTTTCTTCCTTGTTTAAAATGGATATTTCCCCCATTTGTGGAGCAGTTTCTCGTCTTTCGTAAGCAATGTTCTCCAATTCATCTAAGCGCTCACGCTCAGTGTGTAATTTAAGAGCCCCAACTTTTTCGTATCCTATTTCCTTTTCGCCATCGTCAGCTAAATAGTTGATTAACTGCTCATAATAGGCAGCACCACTTTTAGCTAACTCATACCAAGCTTTGTTTCTCCGCTTCGTAATCCATGGGCAAATGATTCCAGCAGCAGCTGATGTTGCACGACCATCAACATGCTCATCAATTAAAACAACTTTCATTCCTATACGAACTAACTCATAAGCAGTTGCAGCACCAACAATTCCAGCGCCAACAACAATTACTTTTTTCACGATAATACCACCCTTTATTAAAACAATATTGCTCGTTCTTTAATAGTTGCACCAATTTCATCCAATTTCAGTTAAAAATCCGAACAACGGATTCGTTTCTAGTTTTTCACTATTGGAGGTCGCTTTTTAGCGGGCGGCCGTTCAGCCAACGCCTGAGCTAATGCCCCCTAGTCTTACCTGTGCCTTTCCTTCCGCGACGCACAATGTTTATTCCCGACGAGTAAGCGCAGTCCCAGTCCCAGGTCGTGACAGCTTTTAGCCGACTAGGAGTCGACCACCTGCCGTTCCAACCCATTAGGTGTAAGCTACATTACGCGAATAGTAATTTTTTCAGTGTCGGATGTTCGGATTTATCCTTGGAATTAACATGTATGAAATTGATACAGTTTTGTAATATATATTTTAACATAGAATAACTATAGGCATTGTTTTAAAAGTGAGTCAAATGAAGGTGAATAAGGTTGCACATATATTGTATTTGCAATAATGGGGATTGGGTTCGTAGACGATCTTTTTCTTGGAATAAATACTTTATACCGAAAATTTATGTAGAGTCTAGGAATCGCAACTAATTACATTGCTTCATAATCTAAAGGTTAACATGACTAATAAAAACACTTCACTCTTCAAAAATAAAAAAACGTATTCATATCAGAAGCGAAACAATATAATTGAAGTTAGTTAAATCGGGAAAAAATAAAAGAAACCTACAAAGACGTTTTTATCCTGCATTTCACTGACAACAACCCCGACAATTTTAAGTGTCATATCCATCTTCCGTTTTTAGGAAGACGATACAATAACCTACAAAATAAGCGAAGGTACTAACGCTAAAACATAATAGATTGGTTTCACCAGCGAGAAATGGAGTAATAAAAAAGCTTAAAATGTCGATTTTACTTCCAAAAGGTAGAAATAAAGCTTTTTTTGTAACTAATTGAGCTGAAATATGGTAATCTAATACATAGATCACACTAATAATTTTTAGGAGTATGGTTATGGGAAAAACATTCATTTTCGGTCATAAAAATCCTGATACTGATTCTATATGTTCAGCGATTGTTTATGCCAACTTAAAAGAAACGCTAGATTTTGATGTAGAAGCTGTTCGGTTAGGAGCTCTGAACAAAGAAACAGAATATGTCTTACACTATGCAAAACAAGAAGCACCACGACTTATTGAAAAAGTAGAAGAAGATGTGGAGCAAGTTATTTTAGTAGATCATAACGAATTCCAACAATCAGTCGATAATATTCGTGATGTGAAGATTGCAGAAGTAATTGATCATCACCGAATTGCAAATTTTGAAACAGCAGACCCTCTTCTGTTTCGTGCAGAGCCAGTAGGGTGTACAGCAACCATCTTAAATAAAATGTTTAAAGAAAAAAATGTCGAAATATCAAAAACCAATGCATTATTGTTATTGTCAGCGATCGTTTCTGACACATTGCTTTTTAAATCGCCTACTTGCACAGAAGAAGATGTTGCTGCAGCAAGAGAACTCGCGAATATCGCAGAAGTTAATGTAGAGGAATATGGTTTAGATATGTTAAAAGCTGGAACAGATCTGAGCGATAAAACAATCACTGAACTTTTATCCATGGATGCAAAAGAATTTACAATGGGATCTTCAAAAGTAGAAATTGCCCAAATTAATGCCGTTGATATCGCCGAAATTTATAAAAAACAAGCAGAATTTGAAACGGAAATGAAACAAATGATCGAAACTAAAGGATTAGATTTATTTTTACTCGTCGTAACGGATATCATTCATAGTAATTCTGAAGTATTAGCATTAGGAAAAGCTAGTAAAAATGTAGAAGATGCATTCCAAGTAAATTTAGCAGCAAATCGCGCCCTTTTAGAAGGAGTCGTATCTCGAAAAAAACAAATCGTCACAAATTTAGGGGCAACTTTTCATTAATGCAACCTCTTAACATGATGGATAATAATTTTCCGAACCGTGAAGGTTATGGCTTCACGTTCGGATTTTTACTATATTTTAGTATGATGTAAGGAGTTTTCTTAATCTTTAAAAAATATTAACGGGGAGGGGATTAGTTGGATGCTATTTTAAAATGGAAAAAAGAGAGAAGATTATTTTTAATATGGTTAACGATCTTGTCGATCATTTTCTATTTATCGTTACCAATTGCTTTAGCGATCATTCCTGAATGGATGAATGCATCCCCAATTGGCTCCATTACATGGGCTTGGATTTATGCCTTTTTACAAGTAATTATGACTTGGATTATTGGTTGGATTTATTGGATAAAAGCGAAACAACTAGACAAGTTAGTTGCCCAGATTAAACAGGAGGCTTCAGAATGAACTTTACGTACTTTTTATTTTTTGTTTGTATTGTGATTTGTACATTAATTATTACGTATTGGGCAGCCAGAAGAAGCCAAACGACATTCCAATTTTATACTGCTGCTGGGGAATTGACTGGAATTCAAAATGGAATGGCGATCGCTGGTGACTATATTAGTGCTGCATCCTTTTTAGGAATTGTCGGTGCCATTGCATTAAATGGCTATGATGGTTTTTTATATTCGCTAGGATTTTTAGTTTCTTACCTAGTTGTATTATTGTTTGTTGCTGAACCTATCCATCATCTAGGAAAATATTCTCTAGGAGATGTTATTTGTGCTCGCTTTCCGAGTAATCAAATTCGGTGGATTATGGCAATCGGATCTTTTATTATTTCCATCTTTTATATGATCCCACAATTAGTTGCGTCTGGACTCTTAATTCGTTTATTATTAGATCTTGATTATACGACATCCGTCTTAATTATTGGTAGTTTAATGACTGTCTATGTTGTATTTGGTGGAATGATAGCTACTTCTTGGGTGCAAATAGTGAAGACGATATTACTTATGTCTAGTACTTTTTTATTATCGTTAATTGTATTTTCTTATTATAATTGGGATATAAATGATTTACTTCAAAAAGTAAAAGCAGGCACTCCTTTTGGCGATCAATTTTTTATGCCAGGACATTTATTGTCCAATCCATATGAAATGATTTCACTATATGTTGCGTTAATTTTAGGGACAGCTGGTTTGCCTCATATATTAATTCGTTTTTATACAGTAAAAAATGCAGCGGAAGTACGTAAATCAGTTCTAACAGCAAGCTGGATTATTGGACTATTTTATGTCATGACACTCGTTTTAGGTTTAGGTACAGCGGCTGTCATAGGATATGATGAACTAATAGTAGCTGATTCTACTGGAAATTTGGCAGCTCCTCTTTTAGCAAAAGCACTAGGTGGCGACTTTTTATTAGCGTTTGTGTCGGCGATTGCTTTTACTACTGTCGTTGCTGTTGTTGCAGGATTAGTTATTTCGGCTACAACGGCATTTTCACATGATTTATATCATCATATTTTCAAAAAAGGAAAGACGACTGAAAAAGAACAACTCAGAGCAGCACAGTGGTCTGCTTTTGGTATTGGGTTAATCTCCACTTTATTTGCACTAGGTTTAAAAAATATTAATGTTACATTTCTCGTCTCACTAACCTTTATTGTTGCAGCTTCTAGCAATCTACCAATCATTCTTTTTACGATTTATTGGAAACGCTTTAGTCAAACGGGGGCAATTATCGGGATGGTTAGTGGTTTAGTTGCATCTTTATCTTTATTAGTACTAGGACCTCATATTATGAATGTAGAAAATGGTTGGATTTTACGAGAGCCGATATTTTCACTATATAATCCAGGGATTATCGCGATTCCGATAGGCTTTTTAGGGGCAATTATCGGGTCCCTTCTGTTTCCAGGGAGAGAGAAGGTGGATTTTGAAACATTTTATATAAAAGCCCAAACAGGAATAAGCATAAGGAGAGGAAACGATTGAAAGACTTAACAATTATATTACTAGAACGAATCGGTTTATTGCTCGTCATTGCGTTCGTTCTAACTCGTATTCCTAATTTCAAATCGTTACTCTATCGTGAATTCGATACGAAAATGACGATTATCCATGCGATTGTTTTTGGCCTATTCGGTATCGCTAGCACACATTTTGGAATTGTCTTTTCGAATGGAGAAGTACTGAAGCAAAGTTTTGTCTGGAGTGTCGAAAACGATCAAATGGTAGTAAGTCTTAGTTTAATTGCAATCGTTATTGCTGGATTATTAGGGGGACCAATTGTTGGGCTTGGTGCAGGAATTATTGCCGGAGTACATTTAGGTTTTTTAGGTGGAATTGGTTGGTTTGCTAACATGCTAGTGAACCCTCTTACTGGATTATTGGCAGGATTAACAGGTAGATTTTTTTCGAAAGCACGGGTAATTTCTCCGATTCAAGCATTGTTTATTGGTGTTTTTCCACCAATTTTACAAATGCAATTATTGCTCGTCCTTTATCCGCAGCATACGACTATTTTGCAGTTTGTAAATGTGACGGGACTTCCGCTTGTTTTATCAAACAGTATTGCGATCGCGATCTTTACAGCAATGATAGGTATTGTCCTGAAAGAACAAGAAAATGAAGCAGCCATTGCTACAAGACAAGCATTAACCATTGCAGAAGAAGCATTACCCTTTTTACAGCGGAAATCGCCAAATGAAAGGGCAGAAGGAATTGCAAATTTATTGTATGAAAGGCTACAAGTCGCTGCCATTTCAGTAACAAGTCAAGATGAAGTTTTAGCTTTTAGAGGTATCGGCGATGATCATCACCAGTTAGGTAAAAAGATTATTACACCACTATCGAAAGAAGCACTTGAATCAAAAGAGGTAAGAATTGCTTATTCCCGAACAGATATAGCTTGTGAGAATCCTGATTGTCCCCTTGAAGCAGCAATTATCATACCAATTACGGAAGCGAATGACACAACAAGTTTAATTAAATTTTATTTTAAAAAATCACAACATATTCGTCCCGTAGAAAAAGTATTGGCACAAGGAATCGGACAACTTATTTCGAATCAATTAAAAGTCATTTCAAATGAAAATTTAAAAAAGAATATATTAGATGCTGAATTAAGAAATCTACAAGCACAAATCAATCCACATTTTCTTTTTAACACGCTACATTTAATCGCAACGTTATTTAGAGTCGATCCAAAAAGAGCAAGGCATATTACGATACAATTAGCTAACTTTATGCGTTTTAATTTAGGAATTGCTTCAGAATCACTCATTTTATTAGAAAGGGAATGTGAACATGTCAAAGCATATATTGAAATAATTCAGGCACGTTTTTCTAATCGTTTGCAAATTATGTTTGAAAAAGAACATACTGTATCAAATGTTTTAATTCCACCATCCACCATTCAACCGCTAGTCGAAAACTCTATTCAACATGGATTAAAGAATGTAACAACAAATGGAAAAATTGATGTTTTCATAAAGAAAAAGGGTGATTTAATCCAAGTGACAGTTCAAGATAACGGAGTTGGATTTAAAACAGATAAAATAGCGATGATTAGCCAAGAACATCAACAGCAACATCATCAAAGCGAAGATGGTGGTGTAGGTTTATACAATGTAAATCAACGGTTGATTAGTTTATTAGGTGAAGAATCGCGATTACATGTTGAAAATTTGCCTACAAGAGGCAGTAAAGTGTATTTCACTATCCCAAACGGTACGGTGAGGAGGAATTTAAATGATGATAAACGTTATGATAGCCGAAGATGAGCTTATGGCCTTGGAAGAGTTAATTTATATGTTAGAAAAGGAAAAAGACATTATCCTATGTCCTAGTGCGAAAACTGGTGAAGAATTGTTGGAACTTTATTTTGAATATAAGCCCGATGTATTATTTCTTGACATCGAAATGCCCGGCATAACAGGTGTAGAAGCGGCAAAACAAATAATGAAGTCGACAAGTGATGCACCCTTATTTGTCTTTACGACAGCTTATGATGCTTATGCAATTGATGCATTTGAAATAGAGGCAACTGATTATTTATTAAAACCTTTTGATCATATTCGGTTTCACCAGGCAATGGAAAGAATTAGAAAGCGATTATCAGACAAGAAAGGTGACAATTCACCCGTCAAAACGGATTCCGTAACTAGCTCAAAATTATTAATTGATGATGGAGAAAAAATGATTGTATTATCACCTGACTCTATCTATTACGCTGTTCCGTCTCAAAGAATGTTAGAAATTCATACTGAAAATGATGTAATTGAAAGTAAAATGACGTTGCAAGAGTTAGAAAAGAAGCTTGAAGGGCTATCATTTTTTAGAACACATCGGAGCTATTTAGTGAATTTAAATCACATTTTGGAAATTACTCCATGGTTTAATGGAGCTTACAATATTACCCTTAAAAATAAAGAAAGAACGACTATTCCTGTTAGCAGATCAGCGAGAAAAGCATTATTTGAAAAGTTTAGTAATTAAACCCCTTCCAATAATCATAATTGACCGCTTAATCTTAAATTCAGACCATTCAAACGAAAGTTGCACAAATGGTTTATGTTTTTGATAAACTACCATTTAAGCGTTTACATTATGGATTATAAAGGGAGGTAATTTAATGCCTAAAACGATTGAATTTGAAAAAATTGAACAAACGGAGGAGTTTCAGCATTTAAAACGTAGGAAATATCGATTCATTTTTACGATACCAGTTATTTTTCTTCTTTATTACTTAACATTTCCTATTTTGTCAGCATATGCAAAGCCACTTATGTCATCCATTGTGTTTGGTAACATCACCTTTGGATATTTATTCGGAATCTCGTACTACTTAGTAATTTGGACCTTGGCATTTGTCTATGTTTTCAAAGCTAAACAATACGATAGAGAAGTAGAAAATATTATTGCTAAATACGGACCAAAAGAGAAGGAAAAGGGGGCATAAAACTTGGATACGGCTAAACTATTTGGAATTATACTATTTGGTGCAATTATTGCTTTAACGATGTATGTAACATATTTAGCTTCAAAAAGAACGACAGGAACAGGTGATTTCTATGCAGCTGGTCGTTCATTAACAGGATTTCAAAACGGGCTTGCAATAGCGGGAGACTATCTAAGTGCGGCCTCTTTCCTTGGTATTGCAGGACTAGTTGCATTATACGGTTATGATGGTTTCATGTATTCAATTGGATGGCTAATGGGTTATGTAATCGTTTTATATATCGTTGCGGAACCATTTAGAAACTCAGGTAATTTTACGGTTGCAGACGTTATCTCCTATCGTTTAAAGCAAAGACCAGTTCGAACATCTGCTGCTGTAGTTACGATGGCAATTACGATGTTTTATATGATTTCTCAACTTGTTGGTGCAGGTGCAATTATTCATTTACTTGTCGGTATTCCGTATGAAGTTTCATTAATTATCGTTGGTGTGCTAATGATGATTTATGTAACACTTGGAGGGATGTTAGCAACGAGCTGGGTGCAAATTATTAAAGCGGTATTATTAATGAGTTGTATGCTTATTATGTTAATTTTTATCGCGGTGCTCTTTAAGTTCAATTTATCCTCTTTATTTGGCGATGTTATTGATAAAAACGGAATGGAATTCTTAACTCCGGGTAAGTTATATACAAACCCAATTGACTTATTATCACTTGGTTTAACGTTAATTTTAGGTACGGCAGGATTATCACATTTGCTTGTTCGTTTCTTTACAGTTCCTACAGCACAAGCGGCTAGATCGTCTGTTGTTTGGGGAATGGTTATTATCGGTTCATTCTACTTCGTTATTGCGATTATCGGATTTGCATCAGCGTCACTTGTTGGTGAAGAAGCAATTAATGCTGCAGGTGGTGGCGGTAATATGGCGGCACCATTACTTGGTCAAGTACTCGGTGGTGGAGCTGGAACAATCGGCGGAGAGATTTTTATGGCTGGAATTTCGGCAGTAGCGTTTGCGACGATTGTAGCGGTTGTAGCGGGACTCGTTATTACAGGAGCTGGAGTATTCGCACATGATATTTACACAAACGTTATTAAACGTGGAGAAGTAGATCAAAGAAAACAATTCCAAGTTGCTCGTATTACTGCATTTGTTATTGGTGTTGTTTCCATTATTTTAGGAATTCTTGCTAAAAACTTCAACGTAGCCCAATTAGTTACGTATGCGTTTGCTGTTGGAGCAAGTTCAAACTTACCAGTCATTATCTTCTCGATTTACTGGAAGCGTTTTAACACACCTGGCGCTGTTGCGGCGATGCTTACAGGTACGATTACATCCGTTATCTTAATTTTATTAAGTCCGAATATTATGGGCGAAGCTGCAATTTATCCTTTATCAAACCCAGGAATTGTAAGTATTCCACTCGGTTTCATCGCAGCTGTAGTTGTTACATTGATGACGAAGCCGGAAGATAATGATAAGATGTACGCTGAAATGTCTGTTCGTTCACATACAGGTTTAGGAGCAGAGTAGAAATTTAATTTTAGTAAAGAAGAAATGATTCCCGTTTGTATATGGGAATCATTTTTTGCATGTAAAAGAATGCGTGCGATCGTTTTCGTTTATTAATGAAAGATTTGGTTAGAGAATGTCCGATGATGCTCCGTCTAATCTAACTCCCAGACGTATTATATTAAAGTTGCTGCAAGATCTTCTCTCGTATCAATTCTTAGTCGTTTTCGTAAAAAAAGGTTTGATAGATCCCACAGCGAGTCACTTCTCGTTCAAAATCGCTAAGAAGCGACTCGCTGGAACCTGCCTCGTACCACTTCTCGTTCAAAATTGATAAGAAGCGGCTCGCTGCAACCCGCCTCGTATCACTTCTCGTTCAAAATTGATAAGAAGCGGCTCGCTGCAACCCGCCTCGTATCACTTCTCGTTCAAAATCGCAAAGAAGTGCCACGCTGGAACTCGCCTCGCACCACTTCTCGTCCAAAATCGCAAAGAAGTGACCCGCTGGAACTTGCCTCGCACCATTTCTCGTTCAAAATCGCTAAGAAGTGACCCGCTGGAACCCGCCTCGTATCACTTCTCGTTCAAAATTGATAAAAAGCGGCTCGCTGGAACTTGCCTCGTATCACTTCTCGTTCAAAATCGCAAAGAAGTGCCCCGCTGGAACCCGCCTCGTATCACTTCTCGTTCAAAATTGATAAGAAGTGACTCGCCGGAACCTGCCTCGTACCACTTCTCGTTCAAGATTGATAAGAAGCGGCTCGCTGAAACCCGCCTCGTATCACTTCTCGTTCAAAATCGCAAAGAAGTGACTCGCCGGAACTCGCCTCGTGTCACTTCTCGTTCAAGATTGATAAGAAGCGGCTCGCTGGAATTCCCCTAGATCACTCCCCATTATTTTCATAAAGAATTAATTCGCAGGAACTTTTTCATCAGGTTCCTGCATGCTCATTTTACAAAGGTCAAACCCGATAGAATGTTCTAGGAGTCAGCCATCATTCTTTCACTAAAAGGATCTTGTATATAAAAGGTTTTATTTTAATGATGTGCCTGAGTTTCTTCCGTAAGACTGTTCTCAACCTTTTTAAACACACGGCAATCTGTTCGTTTATCACAATATGGACATTTTTTAACATCAATCAGTTGTAAAGCATAGTTAATTGCATCTGTCGTATCAGAGAAAAAGTGATTGGAACCGATTATATCATAAAGTCCACTTCTTTTTAACATTTCCAGAGGCTCTTCATGAAGTTCAGTAATAAGCACAGTCCCTTTCTTTTTAATAAAGTTTTTCACAAAAGTAGATAAGTTTGCTTCACCAGTTACATCAATCATCGATACATGACGCATTTTCAAGATTAAAACGGTTGGACGTTTATGAATCGATCTTGACAAAGTAGATTCAAAACGATCAGCCGCCCCGAAAAATAGTGGTCCATGAATAGTAAAGCTGGCAATTTTAGGGCAACTATATGCAGTTTTTTCATTTTTTATCTCTCCATTTGTAAAACGATCAGGCTTGATGTTTTCCACTTCGAGCACTCCACTAATCCTTCTGACGAAAGAAACCATCGCAAGTAATAAACCAATTGGAACTGCAATTGTTAAGTTGACAAATATCGTTAATAAAAAAGTTGTAATTAAGACGAGTGAATCTGATGTTCTTAATTTTAAAATAGAAGCAAAAGATTTATATTCACTCATATTAAACGCAACGACCATTAAAATAGGTGCCATACTTGCCAGTGGAATATGGGATGCATAGGGTGCAAATAACATCAATGTAAGTAGAACAAATATACTTTGGAAGATTCCCGAAAATGGACTTACTGCACCACTTTTTATATTTGTTGCTGTTCTAGCAATTGCTCCAGTAGCTGGTATTCCTCCGAAAAATGGCGTGACGATATTTGCTAACCCTTGTCCAAAAAGTTCTTTATTTGATTTATGCTGTTTTCCCGTCATACCATCAGCAACAACAGCAGATAAAAGTGATTCAATTCCACCGAGCATGGCAATAGCAAATGCAGGTTGCCATAAATACAGTAATTTATCAACAGTAATATTAGGAAGTTGAAATCCTGGTAAAGATTGAGAAATGCCTCCAAAGGCCGAACCAATTGTTGCTACTTTTCCCGGAAATACTAATACACTTAGAAGAGCAGGAATGATAAGTGCAACAAGTAAAACAGGTACACGTGGAAAAAATCTCGGGATAAAAATAATAATGAGTAGCCCGATAATGGCAACGATAATACTATACATATTTACCGTATGGAAATTTCCAATTATTTCTAGCATATTTTCATGAAAGTATTGTTTTTTCTCGATATTTTCTAAGCCGAATAAGTTTTCTAATTGTCCAGAGAAGATAATAACTGCAATACCAGAAGTGAAGCCAATAGTAACAGACCTTGGTATATATGTGATTAAACTTCCGAATTTAAAAATACTCATGATGATGAGCATAACCCCAGCTAACATTCCAGCAATTAATAAATCTTCATAACCGTATTGTAATACTACTGCAAGCAAGATTGGGATAAACGCACCAGTAGGACCAGCGATTTGGAAATGTGAACCACCGAGTAAAGCGACAATTAATCCAGCGATAATCGTCGTATATATTCCGTATTCGGGACTTACCCCTGAGGCAATAGCAAACGCCATTCCCAGTGGGATTGCCACAACACCAACCGTTATTCCTGCTATCAAATCTTTTCTTAAATCGCTCGTCGTTATCCCCCTGAAGCGATCATCCTTAAACAATTTACAACACTCCTATATGGTAAATTTTGAAACGGTAAAACGACAGGTACCTAGGAGTGATCGCCATAATAAATCGCTAGGTATCTGTCAAACATAAAGTATAAATAGTATGTATTATTATTATACCATAAAAAACGCATTATTGTTATAGAACAGTTTTTTATTAAAAAATGAAACAGAAAAAATGAGGGAATAGTCGGAAATTTTCATCGTTACAAGCTTGGAAAGACTTTGACAATGTAAAAGAGCATGATAAAATATTGAATTAAATAGTTGTACCATTTTTAGGAGACAAAAAATGCCCTTTCCAATCATTGATGCACATATCCATCTCGATCAATATAGTCAAATCGATCAAACTAAAATAATAAAAGAATTAATACATTATCATATAAAAGCATTAATTGCTGTGTCGACAAATTTAGCTTCGGCCAAACAAATAAAATCATTAGCTTTGGCTCATAAAGAAGTAAAACCGGTATACGGATATCATCCTGAACAGGAACTCCCTAGTGAACAAGAACTCCAACAATTAATCAATTTCTTGGAAGAACAGAAAGAAACAATGGTGGCTATTGGAGAAGTCGGTCTACCTTACTACCTGAGACAAGAAAATAGTCTATTAAAAGTTGAACCTTATATCGAGTTATTGGAATGTTTTATTATCCAAGCTAAAAACTTTCAAAAGCCGCTTGTTTTACATGCCGTTTATGGTGATGCACCAATTGTTTGTGATTTATTGGAAAAACATTCAGTGAAGCTCGCCCATTTTCATTGGTTTAAAGGAGATAAGAAAACAATCGAGAGGATGGTTGCGAACGGTTATTGTATCTCTGTTACTCCAGATATTTTGTATAAGGAACGTACAAGAAACTTAGTGGCAGTATACCCACTTCATTTAATCATGGTTGAAACGGATGGTCCTTGGCAGTTTTCAAAGGAAAAAACGCATCCCAAAATGATCCATTTCACCATGAGGGAAATCGCAAAAATTAAAAAGTTACCGATTAAGGAAGTCTATGAAACTATTTTTACGACGACAGAGCGATTTTATTCACTATAAGTGCGTGTTCAAAAAGATCGATAAAAAGGACCGAGAAGTTCCACTGGCGTTGCGACAATGCTTTTCGGTGGGACGAGCATTTAGCGGAGTCCCAGGACGTCGCGCCTTTAGCCAGTGAGCAATAAGAAAGGATTTATCCTTTCTTAATTGCCAACGAAGAAACTCGATGGATCATTTTTGTTGGACTTTTTGAACATCCTCTATAACAACGAAAAAATGTAGTCTACAAAAAAATATGATAAACTATGATAAAAGGAGTTGATGAGTAATATGTTAAAAGTAGATGAAACAGCGCTTGTAATTATTGATGTACAAGGGAAATTAGCAAAAATTATGCATCAAAGCGGCGAAATGCTTCGGAATTTAGAACGGCTAATTAAAGGTGCACAACTTCTTGACATTCCGATCCTTTGGTTGGAACAATACCCTAAAGGGCTAGGGCCAACAGCGGAAGAAATAAAACAACATTTAACAGACAATAGTCCGATTGACAAAATGGCATTTAGTGCTTGTAAAAGTGATACGTTTCAGGAAGAATTAAAGAAACTTGAAAGAAAATCTATGCTTGTAGCTGGGATTGAAACACATATTTGTGTATATCAAACAGTTAGTGAATTACTGAATTTAGGAAAAGAAGTGGAAGTTGTCGTTGATTGTGTCTCATCAAGAACGTTAGCAAATAAAGAAATTGGTCTAGACAAAATGAAATCATTAGGTGCTTCGGTAACGTCGGTAGAAATGGTATTATTCGAATTAATGGGAACGGCAGAACATTCGAAATTTAGGGAGATAAGTAAATTAATAAAATAATACGTTCTATTTAAAATGGCGGCGCTTTCATTTGTTCATATGAGTAAGAGAGGAGAAATGAGGCATACATTACAACTTTTCAATTGTTCCATAATGGGGGAGATTAAAATGAAAATGGTTTTACAACAGAAGCAAATGTTGAAAATGGTTATGACGACTGAATTGCGTCAAGCAATTGAGTTATTACAGCTTTCAACATATGAACTTTTGCAATTTATCCAAGAGCAAGCAGAAGAAAATCCCTTTATTGAACTCGTTGAAAAAGAGGATTATCATGTTGATTTTGAAAGGCGTCCTCGTAAAAGCTCGTATGAACAACATGAAAATCCAATTGATTTTACAGCAAAATATGAGAAAAATATGCATGACTATCTATTAGACCAAATCATTTGGCTTCAGATAGAGGAAAAAGACTACAAACTGATTCACTATTTAATCTTAAATATAAATGAGCAAGGTTATTTAACAATAGAGGACGAGGAAATATGTAAACATTTTAATATCAATGAACTCGAATTAAAAAAGGCTAAAAACATTTTGCACCAGCTTGAACCTAGAGGAATAGGTGCTAGCAACTTAGCTGAATGTTTATTAATCCAAGCAAAAGTGATGTATCCTAATGATCATTTACTCTTTTCTCTTATTGAACATTATTTACAATTGATTGCCGATAAACAGTGGGAAAAAATTGAAAAACAATTGAATATTTCATTAGATAAGGTGAAGGAGTTATATGACAAGATTCAAACATTAAATCCGAAGCCTGGTTCCAACTTATCAGCGGGAAAAGTTGACTATGTGTTGCCAGATATTTTTGTCGTTTTAAATGATAAAAACAACACATACTCCATCCAGTTAAATGATTATTATTTGCCTACATTAACGTTTAATGAACAATATTCAAGTGGACTAATCAATTCGAAAGAGCTGAGGCCATACGTTCGTGAACAGTTTAAAAAATTCGAATGGTTACAAAAAAGTATTGAACAACGTAGGTCTACCATTCTAAAAATTATGAATGTGATTATTTCCAAACAGTGGAAATTCCTCCAAAATGGATTCAGTTCTCTTAAACCATTAACCTTGAAGGAAGTTGCCGACGAAATTAATATGCATGAATCGACTGTTAGTCGTGCAACTGCAAATAAGATTGTGCAAACACCAGTTGGAACTTTTGAATTACGGCATTTGTTTTCAACCAAATTGACGACACAAACCGGTGATAATACGTCGCAAACGAAAGTAAAAGCAATTTTGCAAGAAATGATTAATCAGGAAAATAAAAGTAAACCACTATCTGACCAAAAGATTGCCGACCAATTAAAGGAGAATAAAGGTATCGTTATATCACGAAGGACGGTTGCAAAATATCGTGATGAATTACATATCCCATCATCTTCAAAAAGAAAAGAGATAAAGCTTTATAGGAAATAATTTGCTATAATAATAGGTTAGGACATAACTGAAATGATCCAATCTAAAGACGAACAATGTATGAATTTAGCAGAGGAAATATACGTAGACTTCTGGTCAGCTAATAGTGGTCACGTCCTGGGACTGGGACCGCGCTTACTTGTCCCATTGAGGAGCATTTGGGACTGCGCTAAATGCTCGTCCCATCGAAAAGAGTTTGCACTTCGTTCGTCCCATTGGGGAGATTTGTGACGTCATCGACACTAGTACGTCCTGTAACGTCGGTGGCGGCTTACAAGCCGCCTTAGGATGTGCGTAGTATATTTCCAGAGCAGGTTATATATAGCTTACCATTGTTTGGATTTTTCTTTGGCAAAAACACTTTTGTTCTAACCTTATTGTTTTGTACAGCATTTTTTAAAGATTTCCTTTAAAGGAACTAGGTGATAATTTGGGAAGAATATACACATTGTTATTTTTAGTAATGGCAATATGGGGATTTAATTTATCGGCATTAGTCATTTTAGTGAATAATATTGAACCTATTACATTGACTTCAGTCCGCATTTTCGTCGCTGGAATATCCGTTTTAATTATTTCAAAGATTATTGGAATCTTTCGTTTGCCGACGAGACAAGAATGGAAAACAATTTTTATCATTACGATTTTTAATGTAGCTTTTCATCACACTTTGCTTGCTATTGGATTAACAAGTACTTCTGGTGTAAATGCGGGAATTATTCTAGGAGCTGCACCACTTGTCACAATGGTTTTATCGATTATTTTATTACATGATAAAGTTTCCCGGTTACGAGCGGTAGGTTTTATTTTTGGCTTTATCGGTATTATGATCACTTCACTGGCAGGCGCAGAAGGTTTATCTTCCATTTCTTATGGAGATTTAATGATTTTTTTATCAATGCTGATGCAAGCCTTTAGTTTTATTTTAATAAGTAAACTAAATCCTACCTTTGACCCTAGGCTACTTACTGGGTATATGCTTGTTTTAGGATCAGGTTTTATATTTATTGTTAGTTTAATAGTAGAGGGGAATGTGACACAGTTAACAAAATTATTTTCCTTTAAGCTAGGCATCATTTTTTTATTTAGTGCTATTATGGCAACAGCATTTGGACATATGACTTATAATTATGCCATTAAAAATGTTGGACCAACAGAAACGACGATTTTTGTTAACTTAAACACTCTTTTTGCTTTGTTAGGTACAGCTATCTTTTTAGGAGAACCAATTTTACGAAATCACTATTTCGGACTAGTATTTATTTTATTAGGTATTTTTATTGGTTCAGGTACGTTGGAATACGTATTAAGAAAGCGGCGTCTTCGATCATAAAAAAAGCGTACCGTCAAGACTGGTACGCTACCATTTTATATTCATTTTGTTGCTGTATATAATATATTTGCTGATTGAAGTCGATTACGTACGAGGACACCGATCCAACCTGCAAGAAAAGCTTTAATGATTCCAACGATGATAAAAGGAGCGAATCCACCTAAAAATGCTGCTGTCCAAGTGAGACCTGCTACAAACTTTAACCAAAATGTTCCGAAAGTTAACGTAATAAACATACCAATTACATTAGCGATAAACGCGTTAATTACAGTAAAGCTAGTTTTCTCTAAATATAGACCAATGATAAACGTAGTTGGGATGAATCCAATTAAAAAGCCCCCTGTAGGTCCAAAAATAACACCAAGACCTGAAGTCATTTGTGCAAAAACGGGGACACCGATAGCCCCAATAATGAGGTAAAGAATCGATGATAGTGTGCCATATCTAGAGCCTAAAATAGTGGCAGCAAGTCCAATTGCCAATGTTTGCCCTGTAATTGGCACAAGTGGTAATGGAATAGTTACTTGTGCAAGGATTCCAATGATTGCAGCAAATAATGCTGTTACAATCATCATTTGTAATTTCGAATGATTCATTGTCGTAACTCCTTTTGTTATTGTATGTAAACCGAAACAAATATGAGTCAACACACTTACTAGAATACGAGAAACTGGAAAAAATGTCAAGCAGAATTTACACGTATATAGCAACGGAGGTGTAGCTTTGTTTCGTTTTAGTACCATTATTATGATAGGTTGTTTACTATTTGTATTAACAGGATGTAGTTCGGGCGAAAAGATAGAAGGATATATATTAGAAAATAATGATGGGGAAATTCTTTTTGCAGAAAATGCATCAGAGGAAGAATATGGAACATGGAAAGAATTGTCTTTTAATGAATTAACGGAATTATCACCTGGTCCATCGCTAATCGTTATTACGTATGAAGGAGAAAACAATTTGCAACCAGGAGACCATGTATGGATTATGATAGATGGCGATATCGCGGCGTCTTATCCAGCACAAGCCGAAGCGAAAAAAATGGGACAAATTGAATAAACCTCTCCACAAAAGATGGGAGAGGCGTTTTTGTTAATGGAAGACGATTGTTTTATTATCTTTTACGATAATTCGATCTTGTAAATGCCACTTTACAGCTCTAGCAAGTACACGTCTTTCCACTTGTTGACCAATTTTCTTTAATGTAGGAACATTGTCACGGTGATCTACTCGTTCAATATCTTGATCAATAATAGGACCTTCATCAAGGTCATTTGTGACGTAATGGGAAGTAGCTCCAATTAATTTTACTCCTCGTTCATACGCTCGTTCATATGGATGGGCTCCAATAAATGCTGGTAAGAATGAATGGTGAATATTAATAATTTTATTTGGAAACTTTTCAACAAACTTAGGTGTTAAAATTTGCATATATCTAGCTAAAATGATGACATCAATTTTATACTTATACATTAACTCAACTTGTTTTGCTTCAACTTCTTTTCGAATATCTTTATTTGCAGGTATATAATAAAAAGGGATTCCCAATGATTCCACAATCTCTTGTGCTTCTTTATGGTTACTGATAACGAGTGGGATATCTGTCTCAAGGTCGCCACTTTGCCATTCCCAAAGGAGCTCAAGTAAACAATGAATTTCTTTAGATACAAAAATGGCGCTACGCTTTTTCGTTTCATTATATGTAAAAGTAAAGTCCATTTTAAAATTTTTAGCTAACTCTTGGAAATCTTCTTCCATTTGTTTCCGTTTACTTAAAAGTCCTTCACAATAAAATTCAAAGCGAATATAAAACATTCTACTTGGATCATCACTTGAATATTGACTTGACTCCATAATATCTGCGCCATGTTCAAATAAAAACTTTGATAAGGCAGCAACAATTCCTGGTTTATCAGGACATTTTACTAATAATCGTCCAATATTCTCTTTATTTCGATAGTACTGTGTATAAATTGACATTTTTTCACGACTCCTTAAAAAACTTGGCTTATCACTACGATTTTTTATAGCGAAAGCTTTAGTTACACTGATGCAGTAAGAAACTTTTAAAGTTTGATACTTTCTTATCTGCTAAAAATTTTACTTATATAAGTATACAGATTGTCTATGATGTTTGTCATTTCTAAACGTATTTTATTGCATTGTGTATGCTCTGGTCTAGGAGAATTAGAGTCCCTTGGTTAGAGTTACACAAATAATCATGTAGAAATTGTATGAGATAACAAGCCTTTGATCATATCGTCCTAAATGAAGGTTAGTGCAACTTTCCAACTTTTCACGATGTACAATCCTACGTATCTAAAGATCCCGCTGGAATGATTAGCCCCTATTCGTGGTCTATTTATCCACTTACACCTCATACTTGGGTACGATTATTAACTTAACATTTGTACAAGGAGGCCGTTTTTTCTTCAGGCAGGTTAAGTATGCGACGTCCTGGGATCCCACTAAATGCTCGTCTCACCAAAAAGCATTGTTGCAACACCTGGGACTGGGACTGCGCTTACTCGTCCCATCGAAGTGCATTTGCGATTACTCTTCCGCCGTAGAAATTTGCACTAGCACGTTCTGGGGCTGCGTATTTACTCGCCCCATCGAAGACCTTTGCGACTGCGCTTACTCGTCGCAATAAACATTGTCATTCGGAGGCTGCAGCCGTGCCCGCGTTAAAGGAGACACTGAGAAAGCAAGTGAAAACGTAGCTTAAACAGATGTCGTTCTTATGCCTGTGGTGAAAACGACTGTCCGAAGCGCAAATCAACGTTGCTGTGACTATGTTTGTAGACAAAATATCAAATTAAGTTACTGCACAGTTTATTTCAAATACGTGATAATAGCAACAAACGTAACGAAAAGAGCAAGTGGAGTCTAAATATAAACAGATTGCTTCTGAGCAAAAAGTTCATCCAAAGTCAACTTAAGCACTGTATCTTTATCCCTCATTCTACGAAGACTGTTTTGTCCGTTTCACTCTACGAAAGTTGACTGAATTAATCACTTGCCATCACGACACCGATTGGCTTTAAGATATGTAGAACTTCAATCGTTCCTTTGTGTGCATCAAGCACTTCTTGTAATTTTCGGTAAACGAACGGGCTTTCATCTGTTCCGGCTCCTCTTAATTCCACACCAAATTTTTCAACGGCTTTTTTCATTTGCTCCTCCGTAATTGCTCCTCCACGGCGAGTACGGGTTCGCCAGTTCATCCGACCAGCTGCCTTCGTTCGACTCATGATTCGTCCGGCACCATGAACCGTACTATAAAATGCCTCTCTACTCTTTTCAGAGTCTACCCCTCGTAAAATAACTGATATATCAGCCATACTTCCACCGACAAAACCACGTTGCCCTGGAAAAGCTGGTGTAGCGCCTTTGCGAACGACAATATACTCTTTGCCGAAATGGTTTTCTTTCCAAGCAAAATTATGGTGATTATGCACTTCATCTACGGCTTTTGCATTAAGGATATCGAGTACTTGATTAATCACATGATCCCTGCCAGCATATGCATAACGTCCCGCTAGGTTCATGGCTCGAAAATACATCTGTCCCAATTCACTATCTAGTTCAAAAAGGGTTGGAGGTGTTTCCATCGATTCTCCAGGTGGACGATCCGAGAATGCTCGATCATTTGCTAAGTTTAAAAAACCTGTAGCAGTTCGGTGACCAAGACCTCTACTTCCGAAATGATTTCCAACCCAAACAGCTGCTGTTTTTTCATCGATCAGTATATCAACATAATGATTTCCTGATCCAGTCGTTCCAAGTTGAGCCCTTGCTAATGCTTTTAGATCATCGTGTTCATGATTTCCAATTTCACGATATACATCCCAATCACTGTCATCAAATATCTCATGATCTACTCGAACCGGATTCTTTTTTCCAAATCCAAATGGAATTTTCTTTTCAACTTCATCCATAATTTGAGAAAGATTATTTTTTATATCATCATAAACTAAGTTTGTTTTTACTGCTTTATTTCCACAAGCAATATCATAGCCAACACCGGATGGAGATATTTGTCCATCATAAACAACCACTCCACCAACTGGTTGTGAGTAACCATAGTGACCATCGGCGCATAAAACTCCACCTGTAACATTCCCAGTTTGTAAACAATGATGAAACTGTCTTATTGTGTCTTCTTCATGATTGCCAAAAATCCTTTTTTTCAACGTATTTCACCCCTCCTATCTTATTATACATAAATATTAAAAGAGTCCCATGTTTTCAAGGTTCATGGGGTAATTATCCATAAAGATAATTACTTTCCATTGATATTTTTAGCAATTACGTTTATCATGTATATAAAGCTGCGATGTTCGTAATTTACTTAAGTTTAACCTCTAAACAAGAATTAGGGAGTTTTAATCGAGAGCCAAATGTCATGCCTCGTTTGTGTGGAAGACAGGAAGTTCTCTGCGGACACCCACTTAGTAAAGTGGTGGTTAAAACTTTTTAATTTATTACGACATTGTGGCTCTTTCCTTTTTAAAAAAAGTTTATGTCTATACATCCGCTCCTATATTGCATAAGGGCGGTTTTTTAATGAGTAAGAAATGGAAAAAGAGACAGGGATACGATTTTTTAGGAGTATTTGTAAATACGACCTCTTCCAAGTTGTCTTTAGAATGATACTGAATGGCTCAAATTTAGGTCTTATGAACAATAATAAATTCATAGAATGAGCAAAAAACTAAAAGAATATCAAAAAAGATATATAATAGTGACATACTCAAAAAGCGGGAGTTGAATTTGTGGCAAAGTTTACGACAAAAAATGAAGAGCAGTTTAACAAGAAGTCGATTGTAGCTATTTTGCTTGCAGGTACATTTTTAGCAATATTAAATCAAACGTTATTAATAACAGCAACACCACATATAATGATCGAATTTAATTTATCAGAGAATTCTGGACAGTGGGTTACGACAATCTTTATGTTAGTGAATGGGATTATGATTCCGATTACAGCTTTTTTAATGGAAACGTTTACGTCGAGACGATTATTTTTTGTGTCCATGGCTATTTTTATTATTGGGACAATTGTTTGTGCCGTTTGTTTAAACTTTCCAATGTTAATGGTCGGGAGAATTGTACAAGCAGTTGGGGCTGGAATTATGATGCCACTTATGATGACAATTTTTATGTTAATTTTTGCGGTTGAAAAAAGAGGGTTTGCTATGGGCATGGCTGGACTTGTTATTTCCTTTGCACCAGCACTTGGGCCTTCTTTATCAGGATGGTTAATCGAAATTTTACCGTGGCGATCTTTGTTTTATATTATTATTCCACTTTCATTGATCGATTTAATTTTAGCATTTTTCTTTATGAGAAATATTATTACACGCACTTTTCCAAAAGTGGACTATCTATCTATCATTCTATCCATGTTCGGTTTTGGGGGATTATTGTACGGTTTTAGTAGTGTAGGAAATTATGGGTGGTCTAATCCTGCCGTAATTATGTCATTGATTATTGGATCGATTACACTTACCATTTTTATCTTTAGACAATTTTCATTAAAAGAACCAGTATTAGAGTTTCGTGTATTTACATATAAAGTATACACGCTTACAACTGTTATCGGAATGGTTGGATTTATGATGCTTATTGCAGCAGAAACGATCCTACCGATTTATATGCAATTGATGGCAGGTTTTACAGCGTTTGAATCGGGATTAATGATTTTACCTGGTGCACTTATTATGGGAATTTTATCGCCATTCATCGGAAAAATTTTTGATGCAATTGGTGCAAGATGGTTATTAATTATCGGATTATCGATCATGACAGTAACAACATTGTTTTTCACAAACTTAAGTTCCTCCACTTCCTTAATTTATTTAGCAACTGTTTTTGCGATACGAATGGTTGGAATTTCGATGGTGATGATGCCATCGACAACTGCTGGACTAAATGTTTTACCGACGCGGCTAATCCCACATGGAACAGCAATGACAAACACGATGCGTCAAGTGGCAGCCTCGATTGGAACAGCAACACTTGTTACCATTATGTCCGTAACTGCGCTTGCTCCTAACCACGCTACTGATACAGAAGCGTTGATTCATGGAGTTAATATTGCTTTTTATGTTGCAACTGCAATAACGTTTATTGCGCTTATCTTATCTTTTTATGTAAAGGATAGAAACGTACGGGCAAATGAGAAAAAATCAGCATCCCAAATGTAAACCGACAAATTTTTAAACAAAATTTGAATTTCTCGTGAAAAAACAGTACAGAATCCTCCTTAGACTATTATTCAAAATGGAAGAAAGTTATAATAAGAGTATAACAACTAGAGGAGGAGAGATGAGGATGAAACAGAAGAAATTATGGATACTTTTATTCGTTTCGTTATTTGTGATTATAGGTTGTACAGCAAAAGAGAATAAAGAAAGCATACAAGATGACGTAAGTGGCGAAAATGAGCATACGCCTCCCTCTTTAGAAGAGTTGGATCCTGATGATCCGATGACAGATGCAATTAAATATGGTGAAGAAATTTTTAATGAAACGAATACCGTACTATCAGATTATGTTGGGAATGAATTATCTTGTCAAAGTTGTCATGCAGATGGTGGACTCTCGAAAAGTTCTTCATTAGTCGGGGTAACGGCAGATTATCCACAATATCGACCACGTGAAGGGATCACTTTTACGTTAGAAGACCGAGTCAACGGTTGTATGATTCGTAGTATGAATGGAGAAATGATTCCAAATGATAGTGAAGAAATGCGAGCAATGATTTCGTATTTAACGTACATTTCTCAAGGCGTTGAAATTGGTGCAGAAAGACCTTGGGTTGTTGTTAATTCTATGGACGAAGTGCCTGAACCAAATGTCGAAAATGGCGAGGAATTATACGGGAAGAAAAACTGTCTCACTTGTCATGGCGAAGATGGGGCTGGAACCGGAGCAAATACAGGGCCAGCGTTATGGGGGGAAAATTCCTTTAACGATGGAGCTGGAATGGGACGTTTAACGAAAATGGCAGGATACTTGCAAAACAATATGCCGATTGGTGCAGAATATGAGTTATCAGATCAAGAAGCGGCCGATTTAGCAGCATTTATTTTAGCGCAAGACCGTCCAGTTTGGGAAGGGCATGACGATGACTTTCCGCATGGTAAAAGACCAACTGATATTATTACAAAAGATCGCCGTGAAAAAATTCAAAATGGGGAATTTGACTGGACTGAGATTGAAAATGTTGTCCCAGCAAAACACTAAAATAAAGGCGAGGACAAAAGTGTTTTAATCATAGAAAGATCCGAACGATGATTCAAATTTCTTCAATAAAAATGATCATTCGTTCGGATTATTCATTTGGCTGTTTTTCAAATGTGTTTACCAATTGTCTATAAAATGCGGCATAACTGTTAGATAGGTTGTTTTCCGCTACGGATCATTGCTTTCACAGTGTCTTCTTTACCGTGGGCACTGTCTCAGCCTCCTCGGGAAACATAAAACAAAAGTATTCAGACACAAAGCATTCCAAGTATACCGAGACTCCTATAGGAAGTAAAATACTTCCCCATTATTTTTCGGCTACAAATTAATTAAGAAAACCTTTGCCTGTTGACCATTAATCGCCTTCGATCAATTAAAGTCGAAATAATACTATGAAGAATGATTCCGAAAATAACGAGTGTAATGCCTATGAAAGAAGTAAAGTTTGGTAATAAGGCTCCTAAAAATATAATCTCACCAAGTAAGGCAAAAAGAACCTCACCCGAAGAAGTTGCTTCTACTCCCGCTAGTTTATGGTTATCGTGTCTAACAAGCTCCGTTGCATAAAAGAATAAAATAGTTGCGATCACACCCGAAAAGACTGCGACGATAAATGTTTGCACTACTTGATGCTGTGTTGGTGCCCCAAATGAAAATATCCCGTAAATTGATAAAATTATCCAGAATGGTAAAGAAGCAATCGTCATTCCTAAAATACGCTGTATTGTATTTAACTCGCCATTAACGAGTTGCATCATTTTCCGATTACCTAATGGATAGGAGATAGAGGAAATAAGCAATGGAATAATCGTTAAGATAACGCCTTTTATTGGAACATTGTCTGCATGCTCGATTTGCATAAGGAAGACACCAATAATAATAATGATGGAAATAATAACACTTTGTATTGGGATGGAACGGTTCTTTTTATTAATAAACGGAACGAGTAGAGACCCGGCAACAATATTAAGCTGGAACGTTGCTGCAACAAGCCAACCAGGTGCATAAATGGTGGCAAAAGTAAGTGGAGCATAGAAAAAACCAAATCCTACTGTACTCCAAATGATCCATTGGAATGGATATTTTTTAAGATGAAGGAATACAGGTGTAATATTTCTTCTAAAACTTACTAATAGTAAAAGCATTGGCAACATGAAAAAGAACCGAATGGAAGCACTCCAAACCCAGCTTCCTCCAGCAAGTTCCATCGATCTGTTAAAAATAAATGCAAAAGAAAAAAATAAAGCCCCTAATAATCCAATTAAAATTGGTCTCACGTTGTCACCTCTAAATGCTATTTATATACAGTATATTCTTTTAAAAAATAAAATCACGTTAACAGCTTATTATAGATGTAGTGACTAAATATAAATAAAAGTTGAATAGAAAATACTTGACTTATATTTCTTCTGTTCGTATAATCAATTTAACTTAAAAATTCGCATATGATTATAAAAAGACGTTGACGAGAAAAAGTACAGTTTGATCATTTTTTCACAGAGAGCTTCGGTAGCTGAAAAGAAGCAAAAATGGAAAATTGGAAAATGGCCTCAGAGTTTCGTGCTGAACATACCATTGTGTATAAGTAGGTTCCGACGGGATTTGGTACCCGTTATCAAAGCAAAAGTATTAAAAATGTTTGTTTAAAACATTTGCGTACTTAGTAAGGCTATTTGTGTGAGCAAATAGTAAAATAAGGTGGTAACACGTATATTCAACCACGTCCTTATCGATATTAAAGATAAGGACGTGGTTTTTTGCTTTTAAATTTTATTTATTGGAGGTATTTTTTAAGATGACTAGTAGACATTTAGTATTACAAACAGATTTTGGATTATGTGATGGTGCAGTAAGTGCTATGTATGGAGTTGCCTTATCTGTCGATCCAAATTTAAAAATATTTGATTTAACACACGAAATTCCACAGTACAATATTTGGGAAGGGTCGTACCGTTTATATCAAACTATTTCATATTGGCCTAAAGAAACAGTATTCGTATCTGTTGTCGACCCCGGAGTTGGAACAGAGCGTTTAAGTGTAGTTGCAAAAACGGTGGATAATCAATATATTATAACGCCAAACAATGGAACATTAACACATGTATTACAAAATATCGGAATTATCGAACTAAGGGAAATTGACGAAACAATCAATCGTTTGCCGAATTCTGGAGAATCCTATACATTCCATGGTCGCGATATTTACGCATACACAGGAGCTAGACTTGCGGCAAATGTTATAAGTTTTGAAGAAGTAGGGAGGAAACTAAATGTTAAGGAAATTGTCGAATTAGCTAATCCTGAACCAACCGTAGAAAATGGCCTCGTATCAGGAAATATCGATATTCTTGATGTCCGATTCGGGAATCTATGGACGAATATTAGCAGGGACCTTTTTATTCAATCTAATGTCGAATATGGGGATTTACTAGAAGTTACAATTGAAAATAATGAACGCCAAGTGTATAAAAATGCAATGACATATGGTAGATCTTTTGCTGATAGCCGACTAGGTGAACCGTTAATTTATGTAAACTCTGTTGATAAATTAGGAGTAGCGATTAATCAGGGATCTTTTGCTAAAGCTTATCATATCGGTACAGGTATGAATTGGAAAATAACGATTCGAAAAGCAATTAATACAGCATATAATGATGTTAATGATTAAAAATGATGATTAAAATAAACTTTAAGGAGAATGAAAATGGAAAGAGGACTATCAATTAAAACGATTGTAGCAATTGGGATTGGATCAGCAGTATTTGTCATATTAGGGAGGTTTGCTTCGATCCCTACTGGAATTCCGAATACATCAATTGAAACTTCGTACGCATTTTTAGCTTTAATGTCTATTATTTTCGGACCGATTGCTGGAGTACTTATTGGGCTAATTGGCCATGCATTAAAAGACGCTTTGTTTTATGGTTCTATTTGGTGGAGTTGGGTTTTAGTTTCATCATTTGTCGGACTATTCATTGGAGTTTTTGCTAGCCGAATTAATATCCAATCAGGAATTTTTGGCGGAAAACAAATTATTACATTTAATATTGTTCAAGCGATTGTTCAAGCTATTGGTTGGTTTTTAATTGCTCCAACATTAGACATTATCATTTATGCAGAACCAGCAAATAAAGTTTACCTACAAGGAATTGCAGCCGGACTATCCAATATTGTAACTGTTGGTGTTATCGGTACCATATTATTAATATCGTATGCAAGAACGCGCAGCAAAAGTAATAGTCTTTCAGTTGAATAATATTTTCTCAAAGAGTAGTCTGAAATTATTTGTTATAGTATATTATAATGAAAATAGATGATAGTTAATTAGCCTTTCCGCTCCCTTATGTGGAGGGGCTTGTTTTCTGTAAAGAACACTCTTGATCTACTAAGGGAGACTTAAGATGAAAAAACCAATTATTTGTTTTAACAATTTTACGTTTAAATATGATAGTCAAAAAAATCCGACATTACATGACATTAATCTAACAATCAATCAAGGAGAAAAAATCTTAATTGTAGGGCCTTCGGGTTGTGGGAAGAGTACGTTAGGCCATTGTCTAAATGGGTTAGTTCCATTTGCTTATAAAGGTGATATTACTGGAAGCTTAAAGGTAAATGGGCAGGAAACAAAAGACTTAACTATTTTTTCATTATCAAAAATAGTTGGAACTGTTCTACAAGATCCCGATGGACAGTTTATCGGTTTGTCGGTAGGAGAAGATATTGCTTTTTCCCTTGAAAATGATGAAGTCCCTATCGATATAATGAAAGAAAAAGTGATCGATATTTCAAAATTAATAAATATGGAGAAATATTTAGGGGCTTCTGTACATGAGTTATCGGGTGGACAAAGGCAACGTGTTGCCCTAGGTGGTGTGTTGGTTGAGCAAGTTGATGTTCTTTTATTTGATGAACCACTTGCTAATCTAGATCCAGCAACAGGTAGACATGCAATCAAACTTATTGATGAAATTCAAAAAGAACTTCATACAACTGTTATTATCATTGAACATCGATTAGAAGACGTATTAGATCAACATGTAGATCGGATTATTGTAATGGATCAAGGAAGAATCATCAGCGATACGACACCAAATGAATTATTGGCTTCATCCATTCTTGAACAAACGAATATCCGTGAGCCACTTTATATTAGAGCATTAAAATATGCCAATTGTAAACTAACACCAGAAATGAACCTAGAACATTTCAATAAACTTAATTTATATGATTGTAAAGAGGCTTTACATAATTGGTATAAATCAACCTCCATACAGAAAAGTCTTCCGGAAGCGGAATCAATCTTAGAAGTAGAAAAAATTACATTTGCATATGGTGCTCAAAAGCCTACAATAAATGATATTTCATTTACAATTCGAAAAGGTGAAATGATTAGCATTGTCGGTAAAAATGGTGCAGGAAAATCTACGTTATCAAGATTAATTTGTGGATTTGAAAAAGGGCATAGTGGCAAAATGTTTTTTGCTGGGGAGGATATGAAAGATGTTACGATTCGAGAGCGTGCGGAAAAAATAGGAATGGTCATGCAAAATCCGAATCATATGATTTCAAAACATATGATTTATGATGAAGTTGCTTTAGGGCTAGTACTGCGAGGAATAAGTGAAGATGAAATAAAAGAAAGAGTAGAAAAAGCACTTCAAGTTTGTGGACTTTTTCCGTTTCGAAACTGGCCAATTTCTGCATTAAGTTTTGGCCAAAGAAAACGAGTAACGATTGCATCTATTTTAGTATTAAATCCAGAGGTAATTATTTTAGATGAACCAACTGCCGGGCAAGATTTTTTTCATTATACGCAAATAATGGAATTTCTTGCAAAATTAAATAGACTGGGAATTACGATTATCATGGTGACACACGATATGCATTTAATGCTAGAGTATACGCCGCGTTGTCTTGTGATAGCAGATGGGAAGTTAATTGCTGATGATTCGGCAGTTAACGTTCTGTCAAATAAAAAAATAGTAGAAGCTGCAAATTTAAAACAAACTTCTTTATTTGAATTAGCAAGACGTGCGAATATTGAACATCCTACTGAATTTGTCGCACGTTTTATTTCCTTTGATAAGGAGGTAAGAGGGTTTGGCAACTGAAATGCTAGCATATATTGATAGAAAGTCGTTTATTCATGGATTATCAGGAGCAACGAAATTAATTATTTTTATTATGTGGTCAAGTATTGCTATGTTAACATATGATACTCGAATTTTGCTCGTTCTTTTTATTTTTAGTATGATAGTCTTAAAAGTTTCTAAAATAAAGCTTCGGGAAATTGGTTTTGTTTTATTATTTATTTTAGCGTTTCTATTATTAAATAATATTGCAATTTATATTTTTTCTCCACAAGAAGGAGTTAAAATATATGGAACAAGCCATGTCTTAGTTGAAATTGTTGGAAGATATAATATAACGTTAGAACAATTATTTTATCAGTTTAATATTACACTTAAATATTTTGCTGTTATTCCAGCTGCATTACTTTTTATCGTAACGACACATCCAAGTGAATTTGCTGCTTCTTTAAATAAAATTGGCGTGAACTATAAAATTGCTTACTCAGTATCACTTGCCTTGCGTTATATACCAGATATTCAAAGGGACTTCAGAACAATTGCTCAAGCGCAACAAGCACGGGGCATTGATTTGTCAAGCAAGGAAAAATTGACGAAACGAATTAAAAATGCAGGTTCTATCATTTTGCCCCTCATCTTATCGAGTTTAGATCGTATTGATACGATTAGTAATGCAATGGAACTACGTGCGTTTGGCAAAAAGAAACAAAGGACATGGTATAATGAACGAAACTTTAATCGACACGACTATGTTACAATGCTAGTTGGTTTTATTATTTTAATCGTTTCACTAGTAATTACTTTTTCTGATGGTTCGAGGTTTTATAATCCATTTGTATAAACAGATTTCTAATCTAAAGGAGAGACGTAAATGAGTAACAATCACTATAATTTACAAGAAAAGCTTGTAGCAGGCTATGATATTGCGTTCGATCAAGATGGGGTATGTGGAAAACGAATAGCTAGTCGATTACACGAAATTGCTCAAATAGGTTTAACTGATGATAATGGTTCTAACCGACCTGGGTTTTCGCAAGGAGAAAGGTTAGCAAAACAATTAGTTGCTCAATGGATGAAAGAAGCGGGATTAAGTGTGACAATCGATGGAGCTGGAAATGTTTTTGGTCGCTTGGAAGGAAAGGATAAAAATGCAAAAATAATCCTTTCTGGTTCGCATGTTGATAGTGTACCAAATGGCGGACATTTTGATGGACCGCTTGGTGTGATAACAGCACTAGAAGTTGTCGAAGCTTGGCGCAAAACGGGCTATCAACCAGAAAAATCTTATGAAGTCGTCGTTTTTACAGATGAAGAAGGTTCTCGTTTTAATAGTGGCTTTCATGGAAGTGAGGCAGTAACTGGGAAAGGAAACATCGACGAAAAATTACAACTAACAGATCAAGCTGGTGTGACTTTTTCCGAAGTGTTAGCATCAGTTGATTTATCCGTTAAAGGATATCAACAGGCTGTTCGCAACTTGGATGATTATGAGTTATTTATTGAAGTCCATATTGAACAAGGAAAAAGATTAGAAAAAGAAAATCTCGCTTGTGGGGTTGTCACAGGAATAGCAGGTCCTTGTTGGGTTGAATTTACCTTTACTGGACAAGCAGGGCATGCGGGAAATACACCGATGAATGACCGGAAAGACGCACTCATTGTTGCAAGTGAATTTATCCAGAGGGTACCATCTATTCCCGTAACTATTAGTTCGTCTGCAGTTGCAACAGTTGGAAAACTAGCTGTGAAACCGAACGGAGTAAATGTAATTCCGGGAGAAGTCAGTCTTTATGTCGATATGCGTGATATAACACGGGAAAATCAAGAACAAGTAGTAGAAAAAGTAGTCGAAGCTGCACAGCAAATTGCTGAAAAACATGGAGTGCAACTTTCATATGAGGAAAAAATTCGTATTTCTCCGGTACCTATTGAAGCAGAATTTCAAGCCTTACTTGCTAAATCTCTAGAAACAAATAATATTTCTCCCTATTATTTGCCGAGTGGAGCAGGTCATGATGCGATGATTATCGGAGAAAAAGTTCCGGCTGCAATGTTATTTGTTAAAAGTAAAAACGGTGTAAGTCATCATCCAGATGAATGGTCTGATTTGAATGATTGTGTTCAGGCAGTACATGTATTAAAAACATTTCTTGAAAACTCACAATAAGGTTTTTGTCAGAAAGGTAGTGGAGAGAAATGCAAGAGTTCTTCATTCGATTTGTACTGTTTGTAATTATATGGATACTGATGATCTATGAAACTAGTAGCCAGCTAACATTAAGCTTTTTTATGCTGACTGCTAGTTTAGCTTTGTTTTTTTTCTTATCTAAACGGGATATTTCCGTGTACGTTTATGGCATATTGTCAATGGTCATTTTTTTACATGGGCTTATCATACATGATTTCCTTTATAGCTCCCTTTTACTTTTGCTTATTACGACTATGGCAACATTTCGGTTATCGAATATAAAGAATTTATTTTTACTAATAGTAAATTTGCTGTTTTCTTGTAGTCTACTGATCCCACATCTCGAATATTTAGTTCCTGTTTTGCTCGTATGGGGTTTTTATGCATTTTTACTTATTAAATTAAATAAGATGGAACTTCTCCGAAAAGAGCAAAAAGAAATATATGAACAATTACTCGCCGAATACCGTCATCTAAAGCGAATGCATATCGCATCAGAGGAAGTCACAAAAGCAGAAGAGCGAACCCGAATTGCTCGGGAAATTCATGATTCTGTTGGACATCGTTTAACCGCCCTCATCATGAAATTAGAAATGTTACATATTCAACATCCAAATGAACAATATATTGACTTAAAGCAAATGGCGAACGAAAGTTTAAATGAAACCCGCCAAGCAGTACAAACTCTACAAGAGAGTGAGACGAAGGGAATTACAGCTGTCGTTCAATTGATACGAAAATTAGAGGCAGAAAGTCAATTACTCATTCAATTTACGATAAAAGATGGTGTATTATCGATTCCACTTTCCAATGAACATGGAATTGTTTTATATCGAGTTATTCAAGAAGCATTAACGAATGTGATGCGCCATGCTTCATCGAAACATGTTCATATATCGATTGGCAAGTCAGCTATTCATACGCTTGCTTTTTCGATTACAAATCCGATGACGAATAAAGAAAAATTTGAATTTGGCTTCGGATTAAGCAATATGATAGAAAGAGTGAAAGAAGTGGAAGGGCAAATAGAAATTTATCAAACAGATGAGGAATTTGTTATTCAAGGAATGATGCCATATAAATAAGGAGGAAAAGGCGTGTGGCGTATATTAATTGTTGATGATCAAGCAATTGTTAGACAAGGATTAAAAGTCATGTTGGAACAAGATGAGAAGATGAAAGTGACACATGAAGCTGAAAATGGAAAAGAAGCGATCGACATTTTGGAAAGAAACCACCTAGTCGATTTAATTTTAATGGATGTAAGAATGCCGGTAATGAATGGAATGGAAGCAACGCGAATAATGAAGAAAAAGTGGCCTGAAATAAAGATATTAATTTTAACGACATTTAATGATGAACAGTATGCGCTTGAAACGTTAAAAGATGGCGCAAGCGGATTTTTACTAAAAACAGCTGATTCCGAAAAGTTAATTAAGGCAGTATATAGTACAATGAATGACGGACTTCCCATTCATGAGGAGGTAGCAGCAAAAGTGATTCCGAATTTATTACAGAGGGATGAAGTGAAAACCGCTGAAATACCAGCTGAACTTACAGAGCGTGAAATCGCTATTATCAAGCTAGTCGGAGAAGGGAAAACGAATAAAGAAATAGCTCAAATCTTATATTTATCTATTGGAACAGTAAAAAATCACCTGACAAATATTTTACAAAAGTTAGATTGCCGAGATCGTACCCAGCTAGCCATTTTTGCGGTGAAACATCATATTTCATAAAGTGGTTGAATCGTTTTTTGACGTTGATGCTGTCCAAGGAAATATTGGATGATAGGAATAGATTCAGCCAAATAGATGCTGATCGTACCCAAGGAAGCGGAAAAACTGCTAAAGTGTGGCTCAATAGGTGCTAATCGTTACCTAATAAAGGGGAAATCGTCCATCTTAGGGTGCGAATAGATGCTAATCGTTACCTAAGAAAGGGGAAGCCGTCCATCTTAGGGTGTGAATAGATGCTAATCGCTACCCAAGAAAAGAGAAATCGCCATTCCTAAGGTACGAATAAGTACTAACCCGAAATGGGGCACTTAGCATACTTTAATCCCCTCATGTAATAAAATTTCATTCTCTACCTTGCTAAGGTATTGACCAAATAAAAAACGGAAATATTGCTCCAGAGGGAGTGAATAACTTCCAAATCGAAACTTTAGTTTGTATTAGCATTCCTTTTCAAACGTTGGAATGCTTTTTAGCAGTTAAGAAAGTATAAATCCTTTCCTTGCAATGTTTATTTGTAATTGAAAGCTAATCAGTTGATGAATGGTTGACGTGAGGGCTCATAAGCTCCAATTGGTTTTCTACTAAATCGTAGCGTCTTTCATCGTCTAGATTCGCATAATCTTCATACATAAGATGCTCCGCGTTTATGTTGTGTCGTTTCTTGTTGTTAGTCAATCTTACAACCTCCATTTTGTAAAGGTTTTCGATTTATCGTACCACTTTCCCCTATATTTTCTTTCTTAATAAAAAAGGAGTTGACATTCTGTTATTTTTTCTTTACACTTAATTTGAACAGTGGTCAAAAGGATTGAAATAAATGGATAGAAAAACAGATTTAACACGTGAACGGATTATGGATGTGGCAAGAGCTTTATTATTGGAAAAAGGATATAGGAATGTTTCGATGAGGCAAATTGCAAGTGAAATGACATGTAGTCATGGGGCAATTTACTACCATTTTAAAAACAAGGCGGAACTTTTTTATGCGTTAGTGGAAGATCATTTTTCATTATTAGATAAAAGAATGGATGAAATTTTGGAAGAGCAAACAGAGAATAAGGATAAATTGAAAAAGTTATTATTAGGATTTATTGAATTTGGACTTAATTATCAAAGTCATTATGAAATTATGTTTTTAATTAAAGATAAAGAAGTTCTCCATTTTCTAAACGAGAACCCGACAAAAACATATGAAAAATTTGCAAATGCAATTGCTCAATTGAGTGAAAAACAGCTCTCCATTCAAGAAATTTGGTCGATATTTTTATCGTTACACGGATTTGTATCCCACTACTTAAGGCATATTGTCGGTTTTACAGAAGTGGAAGAAATGGCAAAATTTCATGTCAAAATGGTAATAAAATGGGCAGAAGTATAAGTGCATGTATGCGCAAGTAAGTGATCATCCCTTACTTGCATCATTTTTACTATAATTTGAACAGTGGTCAAAAGGGAAGGGGAAATGGAAATGAAAAAAGTAATTGTCTTAGGTGCAACAGGTGGCATGGGGTATTCGTTAGTAAATGAACTAGTTGAAAGAGGAATGGAAGTAACGGCATTTGCACGTAATAAAGATAAACTGCATCATTTTTTTGGTAATAACTCACATATTACTATTTACCAAGGGGATGTATTTTCTACCAATGAATTAATGAATGCTGTAAAAGGAAATGAGATCATTTTTCATGCGATCAATTTACCATATGCGAGTTGGGAAGCGAAACTACCTATTATGACTCAACAAATTATTCAAGCTGCGCAAAAAAATAGTACGAAGCTGGCTATAGTGGATAACATTTATAGCTACGGAAAAAGTCCAGGTGAAAAAGTGAAAGAAACGACAGAAAAACGCCCGCATACGAAAAAGGGCAAAATAAGGTTGGAAATGCAGAAACTTTATGAGAGTTCTCAAGTACCTTATATCATTGCGCATTTTCCAGACTTTTATGGCCCTTATGTCGAAAGTTCTTTATTAAACTTTACTTTAACTAAAATGATGGAAAATAAAAAAGCACAATATGTTGGAGATCCACGCCTATCAAGGGAACATATTTATACCCCTGATGGAGCTAAAGCATTGGTGGAATTAGCCTTAAATGAAACGGCATATAATCAAATTTGGAATATTCCCGCTTATGATGTGATAACAGGAGAGGAGATTATTCATATTTTACAATCAATAACGAACAATCACAAAAAGGTTTCCACCGTTACGAAAAACATGGTTCGCTTCATCGGTTTATTTGATCGACAGATGCGAGAGTTCGTGGAAATGATGTATTTAAATGAACAACCTGTTGTTTTGGATGGCGAAAAATATGAGAAAAATATTGGCATCTTACCAAAAACGCCGTATGATGAAGGCATAAAAAGAACGATAGACATAATGAAAGATAAATAGTCATGTTGCAAATATTCAAACTGCTCGTACTCTATAAAGTATGAGCAGTTTTTTTAGTAGAATAAGAAAGTTTAAATCCTTTCTTACTATTCACTGGATAAAAAGTGCGATATTACGGGACTGCGCTTACGCTCGCACCACCGAAAACCATTGGGACTCCGCTAAATGCACGTCCCATCGAAAAGCCTTGTCGCAACCCCAGTACTAGCACGTCTTTTGTGTTGTAAATGAACTAAGGCTTGGTAAATAAGCAATTCCTTACTTACATAAGTGCAACATCACCTAGTCACCGTCTTAGTGGCTATTTTAGGGAAGGCCTAAGGACAGGCTTTGCGCCTAACGTCGGCATACCCCTATGAAGGGGCATGTTTTCTTTCGTGAATGCTTAAGTTTTCTAAACACTTTTTTTGTTTCAAAAGGGTCTTATTTACAAAGATGTGACTTAAGTCATATCTTTTCTCTTAAATAATGACTACAGATAGTGCCAGAAGGAATACTTTTCATTTATGATGAAAGTATGTTAGGAGGAATGCTACATGCTTGAGTTAATGGACTTGTCAAAACGTTATAAGCAATTTTATGCAGTAAAAAATATGAACATGTATATTGAAAAAGGTGAAATTGTTGGATTGTTAGGACCAAATGGAGCTGGTAAATCAACAGCGATTTCCATGTTGTCCTCGCTTATTGAACCAACAGAGGGAGATGTATTATTTCATAAGAAAAGTATTTTAAAAAATCCATCTCCACTCCGAAAAGTAATTGGAGTAGTACCACAGGAGATTGCCCTATATGAGGAATTAACAGCCGAAGAAAATTTACATTTCTTTGGACGAATATACCGGATGTCCGGTAAGGAATTAAGACAAAAAATTGATGATGTATTAAAACTTATTGGCTTAGTAGATCGGAGAAAGGATGTCGTAAAAAAGTTTTCTGGTGGAATGAAAAGAAGATTAAATATTGGTGTTGCCCTATTACACAATCCAGAATTTTTAATTATGGATGAACCAACTGTAGGAATTGATCCGCAATCGAGAAGTTATATTTTGGAAACGGTAAAAAGATTAAATGAAGAAAAAGGGTTGACCATTCTTTATACGAGCCACTATATGGAGGAAGTCGAGTATTTGTGTGACCGAATTTATATTATGGATAAAGGGAATTTAATTGCAGTAGGAACAAAAGACGATATAAAAGAAATATTATCTGCGGAACATACGATACATGTGGAAGCCGAACTATTAAATAATGATTTCATCGAAGCGTTACAAGAAGAACCAACGATCAAAGAAACGTTTGTAAAAGATGAAACAATAACGATTATTGTACCGAAAGAAATAAATGTGTTTCAACTCATTACAAGATTAGCCAATGAGACAAAGGTAGAATTAAAATCAGTAAATGTGAAAACACCGACATTGGAAGATGTTTTTCTCCATTTAACGGGTAGAGCATTAAGGGATTGAAGGTGATATGGATGATATGGGAAATAGTGAAGAAACAAGGGCTAACTTTTATGCGCAATCCTCAGCAATTATTTTTACTTATCGCTTTGCCACTAATATTAATTATTATTTTGAGTGTGTCCCTTAGTGGATTTATTAGTGGTAATGCAATCGAAATCGATACTAATGTTGCTTTCATTGAACATTCCGATGAAAAAATGCAAATAGAGAAGTTTATAGAGGAAGTAGAAAACAGCAATATATCTGAAATGGAAAAAGCAATTTACAAGGAAACGGCAAATCAATATCAAATCGTTCACCTATTAAACAAAGAGGTTTTGCAAAATGTGGATAGTGCGATTACCGTCGAGGAAATTTCCCCTGAAAATAAAGAGGAAGCACTAAAGAGTGACCAATATGCAATTGTTATAGAAATTCCTGCTAATTTTACATATGATACGCTACGTTATATTTTACTGGACGAAGGAGAAGCGGAAACGATTATTCTTTATGAAAATGAAGGAGCAGAAATGGGTGTTTCAGCTGTGAAAGGCATGGTTCATTCATTCCAAGAACAATTGAAGTTAATGGACATAGCTGCTAAACATCAACTAGATCCAACTACATTTCAAATAGTTAAAGAACAAATGATTGGAGAAGTTACATCTATTCAACAAAGTGAACCAATTACATCAAAAGAATACTATACAATCGCGATGGCAGTAATGAATGTGTTATATATTGCAACAGCAATTGCATCTTTTTCATTTCTCGAAAAGCAATCACAAGTGTTTAATCGGGTGATATTATCAGATGTTTCGAGATGGATTTATTTTATTGGCGTGTTTTTATCGGGGACTATTTTTGCATTTATTCAATTACTGATCATCTTTGCATTTTCATGGATTATTTTTGGAGTGACATGGCCATTGGGAGAATTTTTCGTTATCACTTTAACGATTGCGATCGCAGTAGGTGGATTAGCAGTGTTATTGACGGCAATTAGTTATCGTTTAAATTCCGAGGCAGTCATTAATTTCTTTATAACAATCTTTATTGCTTTTTTAGCTTTATTAGGTGGAAGTTTTTTCCCAATTGGTGATTTGTCCTCTACCTTTCAATGGATTGGAGACTTAACGCCGAATGGTGCTGGTATGTCCCTATATTTAAATCTTTTACGAGGGAATGACCTTTTAGAAACAATAAACCATTTATTTTACCTTATCATTATTACGGTTGCATTTATCGTTATAGCAGTTATTAGTTTTCCGAAAAGGGGGCAAATTTCATGACCGGTATTTTCCTTACTAAAATAAAATGGTTACTTAGAAATCCGTGGACTTTTCTTCTTATGACTGTTTTTTCAATCGGATTTGCATTTATCGTCGGAGGGTTTAATAGTTTTGATAAAATAAAAGTTCCAACATATGTCGAGGAAAAGAGTATGCAGGAAATGGATGTTGTTCAACTAATAGAAAAACAAGGTATATTTGTTTTTGAATGGATGTCCTATGAAGAAATGGAAGAGAAAATAATTAGTGGAAAAAGTGAATTTGGACTTCATTTATATGAGGATGATTTCCAAATTATCGTCGGGATCGACTCACCAAACATCAATATAGTCGAACAATCAGTAACAAATGCTTATCGGAAAGACCGACAAATTGACCAACTTGCCAGTGGGATATTAGAGTCGAAACAGGCAATATTACATGAAATAACGGAAGAACCGATCTTCAAGACAGAGTCAACTAGTTTTTATGGAAATGACACGTTTGTTTACGACAGTAATTTGCATTCTGTCTATGGGTTTACCCTATTTTTCGTTGTCTATACGATCGCATATAGTGTATTTCAAATATTAATTGAAAAAAGAAGCGGTGTATGGGATCGGATGATTTTATCACCTATTCGAAAATGGGAAATGTATGTGGCAAACTTTTTATATAGTTTTTTAATCGGATATAGCCAAATACTAGCTGTATTTCTCGTCTTTCGTTTTATCATTAAAGTTGATTTCCATGGTACCTTTCTTCAAGCATTACTTGTCATGATTCCTTATGTCCTTGCTATCGTTGCTTTGTCTATTTTAATTACTGGTGCAGTACGAACAACCCAACAGTACAATGCGGTGATTCCGATCGTTACTATAAGCATGGCAATGATTGGTGGTGCCTTTTGGCCACTAGAAATTGTGGAATCGAAATTTATGCTTTTATTATCAAAAATTGTTCCAATTACGTACGGGATGGAGGCATTAAATGGTGTAACCTTATACGGATATTCGTTTGAACAAACATTATTTCCAATTAGCATTTTATTATTAATGAGTGTGATCATGACAGGAGTCGGCATTCATTTAATGGAAAAAAGATTTATTTCATAACCTGAAAAACCTGATGATTATCGGCATCAGGTTTTTAAATATCGCAAATGGTATAAAAAGGATTATATGTAAAAAACAAATAGAATATATTTGGCCCATTTAGCAGATTAATATTTTTCTTTCGACTATAATAGAATAAGAGAGCCTGCTTTTTAAGGGGGAAATATGAATTGAAAAAAAAGAAATGGATCATACTATTTACTACTATTGTAAGTACTTTATTTATAATAGATGTAGTTGCTAGTTTTTATTTTTATAATTTAGCGATAAAGCGTGGACCGAAAGACTTTTTACAAGGAAACTCTGATTTAGAAGTATCAGCAGAAACGTTGGATGTTTTTTTAGAAGGGGATTGGATTGACTGGACGGGACAGCAAGAGTTTGAAACGGTGGAAATGACTTCATTTGATGGATTAAAACTACATGGTTATTACTTACAATCAAAAGAACCATCAAATAAAACAGTTATTTTTGCCCACGGATATCTTGGACACGCATTCGATATGGGGTTGTTTGGTGAATATTATTATGAAAACCTAGGATATAATATTTTTATGCCTGATTTACGCGGACATGGCAATAGTGAAGGAGATTATATTGGGTTTGGCTGGCATGATCGTCTCGATTTAATTGGTTGGATGAATCTGTTAATCGAAAAAAATCCAAATACTGAAATTGTCATGCATGGATTATCAATGGGAGCGGCAACAGTGGTAATGGCAAGTGGAGAAGAACTCCCTGCAAATGTAAAAGCTATTATTGCGGATAGTCCTTACACCTCTGTTTATGATTTGTTTGCTTACCAAATGGAACGAATGTTTCACTTGCCTGACAAACCAATTTTACCATCTACTAGCTTAGTAACAGATTTAAAGGCAGGTTATTCATTAACAGAAGCATCAGCACTTGACCAAGTAAAAAAAGCGTCCGTTCCAATTTTATATATTTCTGGTGAAGAAGATACTTTTGTTCCGACGGATATGGCTAAAAGATTATACGAGAATACGAAAAGTGAAAGTGAAATCATTACCTTTTCTAGTGCAAACCATGGAGAATCGATCGTACTGCACCGGGATGAATATTTACAGACGATTACTCGTTTTATAGAAAAATATGTGCAATGAAGATGAGCTTGGCTGTTTTTAGATAAAAACATGCCAAGCTCATTTGTATGTCTGGCATGGCTACAACTTGGTGAGGTACTGTCAACCTGAAATCAAGGAGATCTATCGCGAGATGGAATCTGCAATGTTGTTGTAAGAGGAAAAATTATGCACGGATAAAGAGAAATTATACAAGTGAATTGGTATGGGGGTAGTTTGCAAAACAAAGTTTGATATTGTATTCATCTAATATGATCGGAAAGAAACAAACGAAAAAGTCAAATATAAGTGTATAATATATGAAAAATGGATATTACCTTCTTAATCATAAAGCAATTATTGCACTCGTATTCTTCTTTTTCTATTTCTTATTAGGAATCGGTGTTGGTTTATTTGTGAAAACAGTTGGAATGACTACTGTATATTTAATGCCGATTATGCTTTTATTTGGTTTTACTTTAATGATAGAATTTTTAAATTTCGGTAAAGATAGCTTAACGCTGAAAATAGCTAATTTATTTCCTATCCCACAATTAATCCAAATGGATGAATCTAGGGCGTAGGGTCCATTAGGTATTGTTCTTATTTGGATTACGGCAGCTGTACTGTTTACTTATATTTGTTTTGTCAGAACAAGAAAAATTTGCCTTTTTATCCTAATTAATAAAGTTGAATGCATGAAAAACATCTAGAATAAGTAACATAATTTGCTATAAATTGTGTGACCTGCTATTCTAAATAAGAATTATTTTTGTTCGGTGAAGAGACTGTATGTTTTTATAATCACTTTGGACAGGGATAGTATTAAATTGTGTGATTTTCACACTTGGAGGAAACAATATGGAACAAGGTTCAGTAAAATGGTTTAACGCAGACAAAGGTTTTGGGTTTATCGAACGTGAAGATGGAGACGATGTTTTTGTACACTTCTCTGCTATTCAAAGTGATGGATTTAAGTCATTAGACGAAGGGCAAAAGGTTACTTTTGAAGTAGAAGAAGGTCAACGTGGACCACAAGCTACAAATGTACAAGCTATATAATGAAGTAATAAATAACCAGGCTCATTTACTGTGAGAGTCTGGTTATTTATTTACAGATAAGAAAGTAAAACTTTCTTGACCGCATAAGTGCAATTAAAGCTCTATAAATAAGTTAATCACTTATAACAAGTCGAACGCAGGTTAAGAGCGCCACGTCCTGTGTCAACACCTACACTAGCACGTCCTGTGCGTCGTAAGTGCAACATCACCTCTATCATCGCCTTATCCTTGCTTAGCACTCAATATACTTTAATTTTAAAAGATTTATGGTTGTCCAGAAGCCTGAAAATCTTCTATGCTAGTATCGGGATGGGATATATTCTAGTGCCTATAAAATTGAATAGACAAGCCTTATGTTCGTTGATGTGATGGCCTGTTTGAATACCAATACATAAAAAATTCCCACCTTTTTAAGGTAGGAATCTAAATTACTTAATTGTTTCTAGCTTTAGTTGCGCATCTTTTTCATATGCTTCTTGAAGTTTACCAGAAATAACTCCAGGTTTTCCGTCTTTTATTAACTTTCCATCCACTTGGATAATTGGCAACACTTCAGACATACTACTCGTTAAGAACATTTCATCTGCTTCATGAATATCATTAACAGTAAATGCTTCTTCAATAAAAGGAATGTCAAGCTCGTTACAAAAGCGTTCAACAGCCATACGAACACATCCTTTTAAAATTCGGTTTGTTGCTGGATGTGTGTATACTTTCCCTTCCTTTACAAGAAAGACATTGGATGAACCACATTCCGTAACAAGCCCATCTTCATGTAGTATTGCTTCATAACATCCTTGTCCAGCCGCTGTTTGCTTTGCAAGTACATTCGGTAATAAATTTAGACTTTTAATATAACAGTTTTGCCAACGTTCATCACGCAAAGTGATCGTCTTCACACCGTTCTCAATGCCGTTTAGATTACGTGCTGCATTTTCTAAATATGCATACATATTAGGTACAGTATCTTCTGGGAAAGTATGAATCCGAGTTGCGGAGCCTCTTGAAACTTGTAAATAGACGAGACCATCTTGTTCCATATTGTTTCTAGCAACTAGTTCAGTCAATAAAGACTTAATTTCTTCTTTTGATTGTTGGATTTTAATTTGGATAGCATCTAATGAACGAAAGAGGCGATCAATATGTTCATTAAATAAATAAAGTCTACCTTCATAAATTCGAATTACTTCATACACGCCGTCACCAAACTGCAGCCCACGTTCTTCATAAGGAAATGTTAAACTATCTTTATGCGTAAATTTACCTTGAGACATAATAATTGGATACATAGACATGACGCTCATTCCTCCTTAAGTTACAATTGTATTTTACATCTTATTCGCTAGCTTGTAAATTAGTTCATCATGGTAGTATTTTATACTATAATAGGTAACAGCGAAAAAGGAGGTGTTCGTTTGGATGTTGTAGCGTTAAAAAAAGACATTATTGCTTATAGTAAGGAAATAGGGATTGATAAAATTGGATTTGCATCTGCGGATGTGTTTACAGAATTAAAGGAAAGATTAATCATTCAGGAAAAATTGAATTTTGCCTCTGGATTTGAAAAAGGAACAGCAGAAGAAAGAACTGAACCAGAGAGATTACTTTCTGGTGCGAAATCAATTATTTCGATTGCACTTGCCTATCCGTCCAAAATAATGGATCCACCTAAAAGTATAAAAGGAGCAAGACGAGGGATTTTTTGCCGTGCATCATGGGGAATTGATTATCATCACGTATTAAGAGATCGTTTAGAAAAGTTAGCTCAGTACATGCAAACGAATATTCCCCAGTTTTCATATAAATCAATGGTTGATACCGGTGAACTTAGTGACCGAGCTGTTGCGGAACGAGCTGGAATTGGCTTTAGTGGAAAAAATACGACAATCATTACGAAAGAATTTGGTTCTTTCGTTTATTTAGGTGAAATGATCACTAATATACCGTTTATACCTGATAGTCCTGTGGAAGATAGTTGTGGAGATTGCCGTATCTGTTTAGACGCATGTCCAACAGGTGCTCTTGTTCAGGGTGGGCAATTAAATGCGAAAAAATGTTTAGCTTTTCAGACACAGACGAAAGATTTTCTACCGGATGAATTTCGAACGAAAATAGGGACAAGATTGTACGGTTGTGATACGTGTCAAGCGGTCTGTCCGAGAAATAAAGGAATAGATTTTCATTTACATGAAGAGTTTGAAGCGGAGCCCGAAGTAGCCAAACCATTACTTAGACCGATGTTGAAAATATCTAATCGGGAATTTAGAGAAAAATTCGGCCATATTTCTGGATTTTGGCGTGGTAAAAATCCACTACAACGTAATGCGATGATTGCTCTTGCACATTTTAAAGATGAAACAGCTGTCAATGATTTGATCGATGTAATGAATAATGATGTTCGGCCAATTATTCGCGGGACAGCCGCATGGGCACTTGGGAAAATAGGGACAACAGAAGCACTAATTGCGATTGAAGAAGCGATTCATAAAGAAACAGATGATCGAGTACGTGAAGAAATGAAAAAAGGGTTACATTTTCAAGAAATATAGCGTTAGCGATCCCAATCTCTCATATGATTTAGTATGAGAGATTTTTTTCATGAAAGGAGGAGTTATGATGAATGGATTTATGTATGATCGTCAACAAGCAGTATTGTATGCAGAAAAATGGTGGAATAGTTATAATCCAGCATTTCCGCATTTTTCCGTTGATTGTACAAATTATATTTCACAATGCCTTTATGCAGGTGGTGCTCCAATGCGAGGAGAACCAGTACGAGAAAAAGGGTGGTGGTGCAAGCCGAATAATTGGAGTTTTAGTTGGTCTGTAGCACATTCCTTCTATTGGTATTTAAAAACGTCAACAATTGGCTTACAAGCTACCGAGGTAGAAAGTGAAAAAGAACTTTACGTAGGGGATGTAATTTGTTATGATTTCGAGGGGAATAATAGATGGGATCATACAACAATTGTTGTGAGAAAAGACGCTAGTGGAGTACCACTCGTTAATGCACATACGGATAATAGTCGTCATCGCTATTGGATGTATATGGATTCCGCAGCATGGACACCGCAAACAAAATATGCTTTTTTTACAATCGGAGAATAATTTTTTGACATACGAGGAGTTTAAAAATGGGATTACATATTGTTTTATACCAACCAGAGATACCTGCCAATACAGGTAATATCGCTAGAACTTGTTTAGCAACAAATACGACGTTACATTTGATTCGTCCATTAGGGTTTTCAACCGACGATAAAATGCTTAGGAGAGCAGGACTAGACTATTGGCATAATGTAAACATTATGGAGTATGATTCAATCGATGAATTATACGAAAAATATAAGCATGGACTCTTTTATTATATTGAGAATTTTGGAAAGAAATATTATACCGATTATGATTATAGTAATAGAAGTGACGAGTTGTTTTTCGTTTTTGGAAGAGAAACAGATGGAATTCCGAGGGCATTAATAGAAGGAAAGGAAGATCATTGTCTGCGAATTCATATGACAGATCAAGTTCGTTCGTTAAATTTATCGAATACGGCTGCTATCGTTATTTATGAAGTGCTACGGCAACAAGGTTTTCCAGCACTTACGTAATAAAATTAAAAATTTCGTCATGCAAATTGATTTACATGACGAAATGGTTATTGATTATTTTTCGGAACACCTGGTTTTGATTCATAAGCAGAAGTTAAGCAAGAAGTAAGAAATGCAATAGTAACGGCAATAATTAAGGCTAATTTCATTGTGATATTCCTCCTTCACTGACCGAAATGATTTATTAGTACATATTATAACGCCAATAACCTAATTTGTGAAATGTAAACTAACAAGTACACAAATTTGTTATATTATTATTCCTCTTGTTATAACCACCTGTGTTTGTTAAAGGCATTCATTCTCCTTAGTGACGAACGCAAGATGAGGAAGCATGTGATTTTTTAAAAAAGAGTATTGCGTGTAGTTTTTTAGCTTCGTCATTAGTCTTCTTTATAACTTAAACGATAAATGGGAATTAGCTGTCTATATGTATTCTTAACAAGTTCAATAAATTCATCCCCATTTTCTAAAATGGGATTAGATGGGAAAAGCTGTTTGCCGATGAGGAACTCAGCTTTTTTTACATCACGGAATCGTTCAAGTGCTGCATTTAAATCAATTTCGTTAATCGATGTTGCATCTTTTTTCATATGATCGAGTGAAATAACAAAATCGTTCGGCAGTGATTTAATTATATCTATATTTTTAAGGAAACTTTTGGCGATCTTCACCTTCTCGGGTAACTCGTAAATATATGCTAACCAAATAAAAACACGATCATCCCAAAGACCTACTTGGAAATGAGGGTGTTTTTTATATCCTCGTTTATTTCCAGCAATCGCAAGCCACGTATCTTGCGGTGGATTAACGGTTCGTCTTGCATGTCTTGCAATATGTAAATACATTTCAGAGCCAACCATTGCGGTTAAATCATCCGTTAAAATAGAACCAATTTCATGAAATTTAGGCTGTATTCTTTGCTGGATCGCTTCCATTCTAGGATACAATCCTTCAATATGAAATGTTTCAAAATCAGTTTTTGTAAACCCTTGAAATACCATTACTTATGCTCCTTTAAAAGTATTGTAAAGAGGTTGTTTAAAAAGTCCGGTAAAAATGACCTCAGTTCTTTTTATCTACCTTTTTAAACAAGTACTAATAATGATCATCTCATAATTTTTACATTCTGTTAAAAGATGTGTTCATTTAGCATGTGTGACGTAACGTTTTTTATGCAAATTGGTATAAAAACATAACAAAAAATGTAAATAAACTATGCCGTCTAGATCGTTTTCAAACATAAGGTAGCGCCTTCATTTTACTTTCACCTTATTTAGGGGTTATTAGTTGCTCAAGTAAGAGGACAGTTCTATAATGAAACATGAGTGTATCATTCCGTGTTTAAACGGTAAAGTCAATATCTAATGGGGGTATAAGACGTGGCACAAAGTGCAGAACCTAGTGAAAAAATTTGGGGAAATTTTTATGGTCCAAACATGGGATATGTAGAAGAACAATATGAATTATATAAAGAGGATCCAACTGTAGTTGATCCCACTTTAAAAGCAATGTTTGACAAACATGGTGCCCCTCAATGGATGGATCATACAGGTTTACAGAATCAACAAGTAAGTGGTGAAATTTCAACGAACGACGTGAAGAAAATCACCTCAGCAATGCGTTATCTTGATGCTATAAGACGTTTTGGACATCTTGAAGCCGATATTTATGCTGTCGGAGGCTGGGATGAAAAGACTAATTTATTAGATCCAAAAACGTACAATATTACGGATGAAGACTTAAAAAATATTCCAGCAACATGGTTGTGGGACAAAGCTCCTACCCATGTAGAAAATGGATATGATGCTGTTGCGTTTTTACGTAAAAAATATACTGGTAAAATTTCATTTGAATATGACCATGTAAATAGTGATGAAGAAAGAAAATGGCTTTTAAATCGAATTGAATCAGGTGAATTTGAACTTACTTTAACTGAAGTGGAAAAAAAGCAATTATTAGAACGATTAATTAATGTTGAAGGTTTCGAACACTTTTTACAAAAAACATTCGTCGGACAAAAGCGTTTTTCAATTGAAGGCTTGGAATCGATGGTTCCAGTCCTTGATCAGATTGTGAAGTCTGCTAACAATGATAAAATTGAAAACATTATGATGGGGATGGCTCATCGTGGTCGTTTAAGTGTGCTTGCTTATGTTCTAGGTAAGCCGTTAGACAAAATTTTTTCTGAATTCCACCATGCTCCTGATAAAGAATTAATGCCATCCGAAGGGTCAATGGGGATTAATTATGGCTGGTCTGGTGATGTGAAATATCATTTTGGTGCAACTCGAGAAGTGAAAAATGATGAAGCTTCAACAAGAGTGAAATTAGCACATAACCCATCACATTTAGAGTTTGTAAATCCGGTAGTTGCTGGATTTACACGAGCAGCGCAAGATAACCGTGATGAAAAAGGCTATCCTGTTCAAGATTTAAATAAAGCAATTGGCGTATTAATTCATGGGGATGCTGCATTTATCGGTGAAGGAATCGTACCAGAGACGATGAACTTAAGTGGTTTAATAGGGTACCGTACAGGTGGGACACTTCATATTATTGCCAATAACTTAATTGGATTCACAACAGATCGCAAAGAGAGCCGTTCTACTCGTTATGCAAGTGATTTAGCTAAAGGATATGAAATTCCGATCATCCGAGTAAATGCTGATGACCCAATTGCATGTATTCGAGCCATTCAACTTGCTTATGAATACTCGCACGAGTTCAAAAAAGATTGTGTGCTTGATTTAGTCGGTTACCGTCGTTACGGACATAATGAGATGGATGAACCGAGAGCAACTCAGCCAATTTTATACAGTGAAATTGATACTCATCCGACAGTTACTGAAATTTTTTCAGATGTTTTGACAAACGAAGGAATTGTAACTGCTGATGAAGTAAATGCAATGAAAGAAAAACATCAAAACGAACTACAAGCTGTTTATGATGGGATGAAAGAGGATGAACTTTCGGGAATTTCTGAAGTAAATATGCCTACCGTTTTAGCAAACAGTATCGATCATTATGAAACCGCAGTTCCATTAGAAGACTTGAAAAAGTTAAACGCTGATTTATTGAACCGACCGGAAGATTTTAAAGGGTTTAAACGTTTAGAGAGAGTATTTAAACGTCGTCAAAATATTTTAGAAGAAGGACATAAGGCTGATTGGGGTGAAGGAGAAGCACTAGCATTCGCTTCTATCTTAAAAGATGGAATTCCAATTCGAATTACAGGGCAAGATTCTGAACGTGGAACTTTCGCGCATCGTCACCTTGTTCTATATGATACAGAAACAGGCGAAAAATATTGTCCAATGCACGGTTTAGAGGATGCAAATGCTTCATTTGATATTCATAATAGCCCATTATCAGAAACTGCTGTATTAGGTTTTGAATATGGATATAGTATTCAATCTCCTGAAACATTAGTGATTTGGGAGGCACAATTTGGTGATTTTGCCAATGTGGCACAAGTGATTTTTGACCAATTTATTTCTTCTGCACGTGCGAAATGGGGAGATAAATCCAATATGGTCATGCTATTACCACATGGGTATGAGGGCCAAGGACCTGAACACTCAAGTGCACGGCTTGAACGCTTCTTACAAATGGCCGGAGAAAATAATTGGATCGTTGCAAATGTTACTTCATCTGCACAATTCTTCCACTTATTACGTCGTCAAGCGAAAATGCGTGGCCGAGAAGAAGCTAGACCTTTAGTCGTTATGTCACCGAAAAGCTTACTACGTAATGAGCGTGTAGCATCCGAGGCTAAAGAGTTTACAGAAGGTAAATTCTTACCACTACGAAATCAACCAAACTTAAAGGTAAGTAAGAAAAATGCTACAAGATTACTACTTGGTTCTGGTAAAGTGATGGTTGATATTGAAGAGGAAATTGCTAATGCTGATGAAAAGTTCGATTGGTTACGTGCATTAAGGGTGGAGCAATTATATCCATTTCCATTGGAACAACTGAAAAAAGAAATCGACCAATTGCCAAATTTAGAAGAAATCGCTTGGGTCCAAGAAGAGCCGAAAAATATGGGAAGTTGGCGTTTTGTGTTAGAATATTTACGCGATCTAGCAAAAGACGGACAAGAAATTCGTTATATTGGACGTCCGGAAAGAGCATCAACATCTGTTGGTGAACCGAATATCCATAAAGTAATCCAAAAGAAAGTCGTTACAGAAGCGATTAGACCAGCAAAGGGAGGAAATAGTAGTGAAGGAAATTAAAATTCCAGAACTAGCTGAATCAATTACAGAAGGAACAATTGCGGAGTGGCTCGTTAAAGCAGGGGATAAAGTTCAAAAAGGTGACCCTGTTGTTGAGCTAGAAACGGATAAAGTAAATGTGGAAGTCAATTCAGACTATGCAGGTGTTATTGTCGAGGTCTTAGCTGAAGAAGGTGACGATGTTAGCGTAGGAGACACAATTGCAAAAGTGGACGAAAACGCAGAAGCTGGTACGGTAAGTGAACCGGCTGCAGACGCACCAAAGGCAGAAGCTACGACTGAAGAAGAAGCACCAGCAGCTGTTGCAAACACTGAAACAAGTGAGGATTCTTCTGATGTGATCGCTTCACCAGCGGCAAGAAAATTAGCGCGTGAACTAAATATCGACTTAAGTAAGGTAAAAGCACAAGATCCTTTAGGTCGTATTCGTCCTGAGGATGTGGAAGCGGCAAATCAACCTACTCAATCAGCACCTGCTCCAGCATCGAAACAGGCAGCTGCAGAACCTGCACAAGAATTTAGTAAACCTGTGAAAGTGGAGAAAATGTCACGTCGTCGTCAAACGATTGCAAAACGTTTAGTAGAAGCACAACAAACGGCTGCAATGTTAACTACATTCAATGAAGTAGATATGACGGCAGTAATGAATATGCGTAAAGAACGTCAAGAAAGCTTTGTAGCTAAAAATGATATCAAACTAGGTTTTATGTCATTCTTTACGAAAGCAAGTGTTGCTGCATTAAAAGAATTCCCTTTACTCAATGCAGAAATTGACGGAACAAACCTTATCGTTAAAGAATACTATGACATCGGTATTGCAGTGTCTGCACCAGGTGGCCTAGTAGTTCCTGTTGTTCGTGATGCGGATAAATTAGACTTTGCTGGTATTGAACGTGAAATTGTTCGACTTGGAACAAAAGCTCGTGATAATCAACTAGGCATCGATGATTTACAAGGTGGTTCATTTACGATTACAAACGGTGGAATTTTCGGTTCTATGCTTTCTACACCAATTTTAAATGCACCGCAAGTTGGTATTCTTGGAATGCATAATATCGTTAAACGTGCAGTCGTTATGCCAGACGACACAATTGAAGTACGCCCAATGATGTACTTAGCACTTTCATACGATCACCGCATCGTCGATGGTAAAGAAGCTGTACAATTCTTAGTTCGAATTAAAGAAATGTTAGAAGATCCATACGACTTATTACTACAAGGATAAGTTTTACATTGAAATTCTGCTTAGGTTGATATAACCTAAGCAGGATTTTTTATGTCATTTTTTTCAATTTGACAGTCTTTTTAACTGCATCCTTTTCTATATTCCCAGTCTTGCCCCTTCCAATCAATGAAAACTTCATTTTACCCTATCTTTTCGAGCTAAAATGAAGTTTTGCTAATTTGTTTCCCCTGCACTGCTCGTGATACGCTTGTATTGTAAATCGCTATCTCAGCGTGAAGATGCGCCATCTAACGTCGAAGAATCGCCATCTCATCGTGGGGTTGCGCCATCTAACGCCGAAGAATCGCCATCTCACTGTGGAGATGCGCCATCTAACGCCGAAGGATCGCCATCTCATCGTGAAGATGCGCCATCTAACGCTGGAGAATCGCCATCCCGACGTGGAGTTGCGCCATCTAACGCCGAAGAATCGCCATCTCACTGTGGAGATGCGCCATCTAACGCCGAAGGATCGCCATCTCATCGTGGAGTTGCGCCATCTAACGCCGAAGAATCACCATCCCAGCGTGAAGATGCGTCATATAGCATCCGAGAATCATCGATATCAACGTCCATATGCACCAGTTGATCTGTTTGTTGTACGTCAACATTCGTTTTTATCCGTTACCAGAAGTTTAAGTACTCTATCCAAATTTAATAAGAGGGAGTGTTTTAAATTATGATTAAAAAACGAGAGAGATCTCTGGAACTTGATCAATTACAAGCACTTTATAGAAGGATGCATAAAGATAATACAAAGCGGGAAAATGTTTACAGTGACCTGATAAGAAAAAAGACGGAAATAAAGGGGTTAAATGCAATTGATTTTCCGCTTCAATTTATTAAAAATGAGGCGATCATTCTTCATGATATACGCCTTCAAGACAAATTCGGTCATTTTCAAATGGATTTCATATTATTAAATCCAAAATGTATTGTTATTTTAGAAGTGAAAAACTGGTATGGAACAATCTTGTTTAAAGAGATAGATCAAGTCATTCGTATTAATGATAATGGCGAACAGGAAGGCTTTCCCAATCCAATTACACAAGCAAAATTACAACAATATCGTTTACGAAAATGGTTGCATAAACATGGCTATACAAATATTCTAGTTCAATATTTAGTAGTAATTAGCTTCCCTCATACTATCGTCCAAGTAGATCCTAATTTTAAAGGATCCATGGAAAAAGTCATTCATAGTAATCAATTAGTATTTAAATGGAACAATAGAATGAACACCCTTCCCCCTAATGGATGCAGTCAAAATGTAAAAGATTTAACTCAACTATTAATTCATTCACACACACCACCAGACAACAATATGATGGAGAAATACCATGTACATAACGGTGAATTAGTAAAAGGAATGTTTTGTTTTAAATGCGAATTACCTACCATGGTGAAAAAATATAATAAATGGGTTTGTCAGAAATGTAAGGATGAATCCTTTTCTGCTCATTTAGAAAACATTAATGACTACAAATTACTTCTTGGACATATTGCATCAAACAAACAACTGAGAAACTTTTTAGCGGTAGATTGTATCCATGTAATGAAACGAATGATCAAAAATGCTGGTTTTGAACCAATTGGAACAGGCAGGATGCGAAAATATTTACTTTGAAATATAGTGTTAAGATTTTTTGTGCCATTCTCAACAATAATGAATGAGATTCGCCAGATCATCGAGAAGATGTGCCACATAACATCCGAGAATCGCCATCTAACTGCGAAGATGCGCCACATAACATCTAAGAATCGCCATCTCATCGCGAAGATGCGCCACATAACATCCAAGAATCGCCATATAATCACGAAGATGGGCCATAACAGGTGAATTGCGCATATGGCCGCTAAGATATTTTGGTATAGACTAATTCAATTCGCCATCTAACGGAGGAGTTGTCCATGCGCATGTTCGTCAAAGAGAGCCTAAGTTCCATCACATTATCTGAAGATTTCTCTATATCATCGTCAGTGATACCCACATTCTGCCTTTTTACTTTTCCAAATGTACATTCAATGATATTCGCAAATTTCTCTGCCTCAATATATAATAAAGTATGTGTAAGAGGGGGAAAGATATTGCCTATTAAAAAGACGTGGTATCACTATAGTTACATCAAATTTATTGGTGCAGGCTTTTCTTTTTCTGTTTTTATGTTTATTTATCTAGTAATCATTCAGTTTGACTTATTTGAACTTTCGCAAACATTGAAGGAACCATTATTATGGATTGCATTTTATGGATATGGTATGCTCTGTTCGATTCTTATCGATGTTATGATAAAGTTCTTACCGAAATTCCAGGCAACACCTTTTATTCTTTATGGATTATTTGGTTTTTTTCCTTTTATATTTTTTGAACCTCATATTGCATATATTATGATCGCTGGAATTATTGGACTTTGTGCAGCCCTTCTTTTTTATGTTGGGGTAACTGCTATAACGAAAAACAAGTGGACTTCGATTGTTTTCTCAGTGATACTTCCACTCCTTCTGGTTTTAGTTATGGTGAATGATTTTACCAAAAAAATAAATTGGCAATCAGAACGTTTAGATTCAAGTTATGAAGCCTCCTTCTCCTATTTCCATGGGGAGCATAAAATTCCAATCAAGCTCACAAAAGGGGAAAAGTTGACATATACAGTTACATTTTATGCTGAAAATGATGGTGGCTGGGGATATCACTTTGAAAATAAAAAAGGAGATTATTTACCGATGGCTGAAGATGGACATTATTTGGAGTATGATGTAGAAAAAGATGAAAAATATTTTATTGTCATTGGTGGGGATAAGGTTAGAGGAAATTTTAATGTTAAATGGAACATACAATAAAAAATTTCATTACCTCTTCATAAATGATGTAATATATAATGAGTAATGATATTATAATTTAAGAGATGGAACGTTTGAGAAAGGAAATACATATGAAGCAAAAACGTATTTTATTTACGGGTGGTGGAACGGCAGGTCACGTTATTGTGAACCTTGCTTTAATTCCGCATTTTGAGAAACAAGGTTGGAAAATAGATTATATTGGGTCAAAAACAGGAATTGAACGTGATTTAATTAGTGAATTACCGCATGTAACTTACCATCCAATATCGACAGGAAAATTACGTCGTTATATGTCGGTAGAAAATTTCAAAGATCCGTTTAAAGTTTTAAAAGGGACGATAGATGCATGGAATATCATTCGGAAAACGAAACCGAATATCATCTTTTCCAAAGGGGGATTTGTCTCCGTACCTGTTATTGTTGCTGCGCGTTTTCGTCGTGTCCCTACGATTATTCATGAGTCCGACTTTACGCCTGGTCTTGCAAATAAATTAGCAACTCCGTTTGCAAAAAAAGTACTAACAACTTTTCCAGAAACAGTAACATATTTACCTGAGAAAAAGGCGACATATGTTGGGGCAGTTATTCGAGAAGAGTTATTTCAAGGAGATAAAAATCGTGGTTATCAATTAACAAAATTTTCACCTAATAAAAAAGTTTTGTTAATCATGGGTGGAAGTATTGGCTCCCAAAAAATAAATGATATAGTGAGACAAAACTTGCCTGAGTTATTACAAAAGTTTCAAATTATCCATATATGTGGACGGAATAATATGGACGATAAAATACAGCAACGAGGCTATGTTCAGTTTGAGTATATAAACGAACAATTAAAAGATATATTTGCAATAACGGATTATGTCATCTCACGTGCGGGGGCGAATGCTATATTTGAATTTTTAGCATTACAATTTCCGATGTTACTCATCCCATTATCCCTTTCTGCTAGTCGAGGAGATCAAATTGATAATGCTCAATCTTTCAAACAAAATGGTCTTGCACATGTGTTGCAAGAGGAGAAAATGACGAAAGAAAGCTTTATAGATGCGGTTCACCAACTGGTCGATGATACTTCTACTTTACAAAATGAAATGAGGAAATATTCTAGCGAACAATCTCGTGAGCAAGTTATTCAATTAATCGAAAAAATGGCGAGATAACCTAGTCTTGAAAAGCCTCTAGTTTAAGGATCAAACACAATATAAAGTGAAAAGGCATGTAGGATAAACCCTTCATGCCTTTTATTTTTACTTCGTTAGTTTTTCTCCGTTTTCTCCTTTTTATCAAGAGAAATCACATCGACTTTTCCAGTGTTCGGGTCAATGACTAAGCCGTGAACTAGTACATGGGAAGGTAAGAGTGGATGTTCCCGAATGATTTCAACACTTTGTGCAATCGATTCTTCCACTGTATTAAAGCCGTGAAATTCTTTATGAAAATCAATCCCCGAATATTCGAGTGCTTTAAATGTTTCGTCCGTAATTCCTTCTGCCTTCATTTTATCCTTTAAGTCATGCGTATCGACACAAGACATCCCACAATCATGGTGCCCGATAACGACTACTTCTTCTGCCTGTAATTTATAAATAGCGACGAGAATACTCTTAATAATACTATCGAACGACTTTCGAATAATTGCTCCAGCATTTTTCACCATTTTCACATCACCATTCTGGATGTTTAATGCTTTGGGAAGTAACTCAACGAGCCGTGATTCCATGCATGTAAATACGACCATTTTTTTATTCGGGATCGTATTAGATAAAAACTGTTCATAATTTTTATCGGCAACAAATTTTTTATTATACTCTAGCATTTCTTCTATTTGCATAGTAAAACTCCTTTTCCAGGTCAATATGATCTCTTTAATAAAACTAATTATATCATAGGAAAGAAATGTCGAGGAATGAAAGAGCTAAACGATATATTTTTTTCTACATATTGACATTAAGTACTTACATATTATAATGAATAATATGAAAAATTTGTCATAACATTTTACTAAATAAATAGAATGATAAAATATACAAACTAATAGCACGTAACAATAACGTGCTTTTTTAATGGTTGATAAGACTAGATACTTACTGAAAAGCTTTGATAAATGAGTCAATTTCATAACTGTTCATTCCAAGAACAAATCCGAACATTAGACACTGAAAAAACTAACTATTCGCGTATTGTAACTTTCACTTTATGCATTCACTTTGGTGGTCGACTCCTGGTTGGCTAAAAGCAGTCACATCCTGATCCTTTAGCTAAATGCTCGTCCCACCGTAAAAATTTGTGACCAACGCCGACACTAGCACGTCCTGGGGCAGTGTATTTACTCGCCCCATTGAAGAATTTTGAGACTTCGTTAAATGCTCGTCCATCGAAGTCCTTTGGGCCTGCGATTACTCGTCGCAATAAACATTGCGGGTCGTGGGAGGAAAGGCACTGGTAAGGCAAGGAGAGCTTTAGCTCAGACGTTGGCTTAATGGCCTCCCACTAAAAAGCGACCACCTAGAGTGGAAACTAGTAACGACTCCGTTGTTCGGGTTTTTAATTGAAATAGTGCATGATGAAATTGATTCAAATAATAAAGTAGGTGATTGATATGTTTGATGTTTTAGGTAAATTAAGCTGGTTTTTTAAGCATTATTGGAAACGATATACATTTGCCATTACCGCCCTTATTATCGCGAGTGCGATCGGATTGATTCCTCCTAAATTATTAGGGTATACGATCGACCATATTCGTTTTGAAACGTTAACAACAAAAATATTAATAACAGTCATTATTATTTATGGATCGATCATTATTATCCATTACATAATTTCATTTTTATGGGATTATACATTATTTGGTGGATCTATTATTTTAGAAAAATGGATGCGTAGCCGTTTGATGCAACATTTTTTAAAGATGACTCCCACTTTTTTTGGAAAATATAAAACGGGCGATTTAATGGCTAGAAGTACTAACGATTTGAAAGCTATCGCTTTAACAGCTGGTTTTGGTATTTTAACCCTTGTTGATGCAACGACTTTTATGTTTATGATTATCGCAATGATGGGCTTTACAATTAGTTGGAAATTAACATTTGCCGCACTTATTCCATTACCAATCATGGCTATTATTATGAACAAATACGGTGCTGCAATTCATCATCGTTTTACGAAAGCACAAGATGCATTTGGTGAGATGAACAATGAAGTACTTGAATCGATTCGAGGAGTACGCGTTATTCGTGCATTTGTTCAAGAACGACAAGATGCAAAAAGATTTTCCGATATGACAGAGGATGTATATGAAAAAAATATGGCAGTTGCAAGGGTTGATGCCTTATTTGAACCGACAATGAAAATATTAGTTGGAGCCTCGTACACGATTGGGCTCGGATTTGGAGCACTATTAGTCTTTCGTAACGCTATTACGTTAGGGGATTTAGTGACATTTAATGTTTATCTAGGCATGCTTATTTGGCCGATGTTCGCTGTAGGAGAATTAATTAATGTGTTACAACGAGGAAATGCCTCTCTTGATCGTGTAAATAAAATTTTACGGTATCAGGCAGATGTTCAAAGTCCAAAATACCCGGTTCATGTAAACGATCTACATGATATACAATTCCAACATGTTACCTTTTCTTATCCTTTTACAACAGAGAATCAAATCGACATTAATCGATTATCGATCCAAAAAGGAGATACGATCGGCATTGTCGGGAAAACAGGTGCAGGAAAAACGACTTTGTTTAAAATGTTGTTACGCGAATATCCAAATATAAAAGGAAAATTAACTTTTTCAACTACCGATATTGAACAACTGGAATTAGACCAATTACGTCATTGGATTGGATATGTTCCTCAAGACCAAGTGATGTTTTCAAAAACAATTCGGGAAAATATTCAGTTTGGAAAAGATGGGGCAACAGATGAAGAAATTTATCGTGTCATGGAGCTAGCCCATTTTTTAGACGATATCAAACAATTACCGAAAGGATTAGATACAAAAGTTGGCGAAAGTGGTGTAACTCTATCAGGCGGGCAAAAACAACGAGTCGCTCTAGCAAGAGCATTTATTAAAAATCCAGAGGTATTAATCTTAGATGATTCAATGTCTGCAGTTGACGGAAAAACAGAGGCAAATATAATCGCACATTTACGGGAAGAAAGAAAAAATAAAACAACATTAATTGCCGCACACCGCCTATCAGCAGTAACACATGCAGATCATATCATCGTTTTAGAAGACGGTAAAATTTCAGAAGAAGGTACCCATCAAGAATTGATGGAGTTAGGTGGCTGGTATAAAGAACAATATGAACAACAACAGCTTGAAACGTAAGTGGAGGTGTACGTAATGACTGATTCAACTGAAAAAAGATTAATGAAGTATGCTTTAAAGTATAAAAAAGGCATCTTTATAGGCATTATTTGTTTAATGATTGCTACTGCACTTGAACTTGCGGGTCCATTTATTGCTAAAGTGATTATTGATGATCATATTTTAGGTATGGAAGGTACTTGGCAAGAAGTGAATGGTCAGGAAGCCAAACAAACGGTTGAATATAAAGGGCGTAATTTTATCCGTGAAGATCGTGTTCCATCGAAAGTAGAAGCCTCCAATCAAATTACAGTCATCGCGATTGATAAAGATTATTATGTTGTGGAAGAAAAAGTTCCATTAGAAGGTGCAAGAAGTGTAAATGATGGCATCGTTACAATTGGGACTGAGGAGCCAATCAGCATTCACGGGGAAAAATTGTCCTTAAACGAACTATTTCATTTTTTTAAGCCAGAACAAAAACCAATTTTTATTTTATTAGGTTTATATATGTTACTCCTAATAATCGCTGGCTTTTTTCAATATGCACAAACATACTTATTACAAAAATCATCCAATCAAATTGTTAAAAAAATGCGTAATGATGTATTTTTACATACGCAAAAAATTCCAATTGATTATTATGTTGACCAACCAGCTGGTAAAATTGTTGCACGGATTACAAACGATACAGAAGCAATTCGCGAATTGTATGAACGTGTCCTATCCATTGTTATTACACGAATTATTTATATGGCTGGAATTTTAATTGCCATTTATTTATTAAATCCCAAGATAGCGCTTATTTGCTTGCTCATCATCCCAATCATTTATTTAATAGCGAGAGTGTATAAACATTATGGGTCTAAGTATAATTTAGTCATTCGAAAAACGAATAGTGAAATAAATGGTAATATTAATGAATCCATCCAAGGAATGTCGATCATTCAGGCTTTTCAAGTGGAAGAAAAGACGAAAGCAGACTTTGAGCATTTAAATGAAGGAATCTATACGCACCAAAAAAAGCTAATTAAGTTAAATGCTTTCACTTCTTTTAATTTAGTGAATGTTGTTCGGAATATAGCATTTGTTGCCTTTATTTGGTACTTTGGTTCCTTTTCACTTGAGCCTAACAGTGTCATCTCGATTGGACTATTGTATGCATTAGTTGATTATTTAACGAGATTTTTTGAGCCGGTAACAGCAATCGTCAACCAGTTCCCGTTAATTGAACAAGCAAGAGCCTCTGGGGCAAGAATGTTTAAATTAATGGATGTTGCAGGTGAAGAAGTAAATGATGTTCCAGTTTCCCGTTATGAAGGAAACATAAAATTTAACGATGTTTCCTTTGCATATACGGGAGATGAGTACGTATTAAAAAATATTACCTTTGAAGTAAACGCTGGAGAAACTGCGGCATTTGTTGGTCATACTGGTTCGGGGAAAAGTTCCATTATGAATTTGTTATTTCGATTTTACGATCCGCAAAAAGGAAATATTACGATCGATGGCTCCTCAACAGCTGATTGGTCCAGACAGCAAGTAAGAGGTCATATGGGAATCGTTTTACAAGATCCATTTTTATTCTCTGGAACGATTATTTCGAATGTAACGATGAATGATCCCGATATAACGAAAGAAACAGCTATAAAAGCATTACAAGCAGTCGGTGCAAATGAATTTATTGAAAAATTGCCAAATGGATATGATCAGAAGGTGACAGAAGGTGGTAGCACCTTTTCGCTTGGGGAAAGACAATTAATCTCTTTTGCTCGGGCATTAGCCTTTGATCCCGCGATATTAATTTTAGATGAAGCGACAGCAAATATCGATACGGAAACAGAATACATTATTCAAAAAGCATTGGAAGTATTAAAAAAAGGAAGAACTACCCTCGTTATTGCTCACCGTCTGTCAACGATTCAAAATGCGGATAAGATTTTTGTGTTGGAAAGTGGTAGAATAAAAGAGACAGGGAATCATGAAGAGTTAATTAGAGAACGTGGGATGTATTACCAAATGTATCAAATGCAAAAAGGAAACCCAGAGCGAGCAGGATAATAGGTAAAAACGGCAATCGTATAAGAGGTGTCTATGGAAAAAAATCATAAATATGATGATGCAAAAGACATAATTGATCAAGATCTTTATGAAGAGTTTGATGAGGAAGAATTGTATGAATTAGTTCAGGAAGCAAAAGAAGAGGCTTTAAGAAAAGCTGCCCATAGAAGAAAAGTAAAACAGCCAAAAACTCGCTTTCCAAAGTGGGTCTTTTGGCTAATAGCGATTGCGTTAATGTTTAATGTGATTGCCCTACTACCACAAACTTTTTCTATTCCCGCAGTTGACTTTTTAATCACATCAGCTAAACTATCGACAAAAGAAAATATCAAAGCTTATAAAGAAGCGGTTGTCGTTATTGAAACAGAAAATAGTAAAGGAACTGGTTTCTCGATCAATGCAGAAGGGGATATTATAACGAATTATCATGTTATTGAGGGGAATGATACAGTTACAGTTGCTTTTCCAGAAGACGGTTTATATGTAGGGGAAGTCATTGAAACATACCCTGATGTTGATTTGGCTGTTTTAAAAATAGAAAACGGTGAAAATCTTCCTCATTTATCATTAGCAAATGAATTTGTTTTAGATGAGAAAGAGCATATCTACTTTATTGGAAACCCATTGAAATTTCAGGGAATAGCAAATGAAGGGACAATCCTTGATTATACTCATGTACAGAGTAAAGAACTTCCTGTTGTCATGATGAATGCCCCTGTTTATCGAGGAAATAGTGGGAGTCCAGTTATCGATGAAGCAGGAGAAGTAATTGGGATCATTTTTGCTACTTTACACGATGATCAAGAAGGACGAGTTGGTTTATTCATTCCAATAGACTATTTGCATGATCGTTATCAAGATAGGGGCTAGCCAAATGATTACGAAAAGAAAGTATCCATGGATTGCTAAACAAGATTGGACGAACGTTTTATTTCTACATTGGCCAATTCCTGTTCCTTTAATGGAATCACTTATTCCGCGACCTTTTATCGTCGATACATTTGATGAAAAAGCTTGGATCAGTATTGTCCTATTTAAAGTACAAAATAGTCGGCCTCGGGGAATTCCCAAGCAGTTGTCCTATCCAGAAATAATCCAAATAAATGTGCGAACCTATGTAAAACATCCTTCTTCCCCTGAACGTGGTGTCTATTTTTTTCGTTTATATGGTAAAAGTTTCCTTGCTGCAATGGGGGCAAGGAGTGGTTACGGTTTACCTTTTCAATATATGCAAACAGAAATGAAGAAAGAAAATGATATGACTCATGTTTTTGGGAATATGGATAATCGTACCATCTTTGCTGCACGATATCGACCTTCTAAAGCATGCATTCATACAAAGCTTACTTCCTTTTTAGCAGAAAGATATTGCATTTGGAACATCAAAAAGAAAAAAATCATTAAAATACCAATACTTCATACATTATGGGATCTTACGCAGGTGAATGTGGAAATCACTCAAAACGATTTACTTCCTTTTGCTGCACAAAGTTCAGATAATCTGTTTGCATTTTTTCACTCGTATAAACAGGCGAAATTATTTCCATATGAAGTATATGGAAAAGTAAAATAAAGAGCCACATAAAGGTAGCTCCCCATTTCTTATACTTTCATCGTTTGAACTGGTGCACTTTCCATGGCGTGATCAATGTAGAAAAGTAAATCATCATGTGTGTTCATTATTTCATTTTGTTTGGAGGAATAGTAATAAGCGTGTAAAAAAAGTTGTATTTTTTTTCCTAACATATCATCTTTTGTCCGTAACATTAATGTAAATAAATCATCCCATCTCCCCCACAGAACGTAATTCAATGCATACTCATAATCAGGCATCATTACAACTACCTCCTTTATGAATAAAGATAAGTATTAGATAGTATTTCCCGAATAGATTGGAACTTTCTAATACAAAGGTGGTGCTTCTACCAATATAAGGTTTAAGGTTTAGAGAATAAATCCTTTTTACTGTTACATAATAAAATCAAAACAGTAAGGAGGATAAAATATAAATGAAATTCAAAATATTTACTGTCATTATTACAGCAGTTTTCTTACTAATGGGTTGTATGGGAACAAATAATAATCGTGAAGGTCTTGGAACTGATAACACGACCTATGAGAACACACGTTACAACAATAATGATCGAAACATTACTCGTACTACGAGGGATGGCAACTTCATGGATAATGTTGATGATCGTAACCGTAACAGTAATAATCGCGATAGTAACAATCGTCAAGATCGATATGAAGTTTCCAAAGAATCTGCTGACAGAATTGTCGATGAAATTGCTGAAATAGATCGTGCATATGTATTAACGACGAGAAATAATGCATATGTTGCCGCAACTTTAGACGAGAATAATACAACTCCAAAAGATAATTTAACGTATAATGATAGGCAAAATAGTTCTGCCGGAATGAACGTTAGAAATGTAAACGATCGTAATGTTAAGAATCGTACAGTAAACGAAGGTAATGCAAATGATCGTCGCCAAGACAATCATATGGCAAACAGACGTGATACTGTTTCAGATGAAGTAGATCGAAAACGTGATGTAGAGTCAGATGAAGTAACAGATGATGTTAAAAATAAAATTGCTGACATCGTACAAGATGTTGACAATAATATTGATAATGTATATGTTTCAACAAGCCCTGACTTCGTTGACTTATCCCACAATTATGTGACAGACATGGATAACGGAAAACCAGTCCGTGGATTCTTTGATCAAATAGGTAATACGATTGAAAGAATCTTCCCTCAAAATAAACGATAATAAACGATGTAAAAACGAGGATTCTAAATGAATTCTCGTTTTTTTGGTGCGCCATAAAAATGGATAAAAGCGCCATCTAATTATGAACATTCGCCATAGAACTGCGAAGAAGCGCCATATAATTGTAAACATTCACCATATAACTACGAATAACCGCCATATAACGAGGAACACTCGCCAAAAAACTGCGGACAACGAGGTAGATTGGTCTCACTTTTCCGGATTTCCGCTCTGTTCTTGGAGTTTTGAATCTGTCAAATAGCCATTCAACTTGCCCGCCCAAAAATCCAACTTCGCTAATCAAGTATTTCTATTTCACACTAACCTTGTAAATTTCTCATGGAAAAGTAACTAAAATATGGTACGATAAAAAGAAAGAATAGAAAGGAAGATGATGTAATTGGTTGAACAAGTAATCCACTATTTAAAAAATAATCGCAATCCACTTTTAGAACGATTAAATCGATTTTTATCTATTCCGAGTGTTAGTACTGATAGTAGTCATAAAAATGATGTGAAAAATGCAGCAAGATTTGTTAGTGAATATGTAAAAGAAATTGGCTTTACGCATGTGGAAGAAATGGAAACAAAAGGTCATCCACTCGTATTTGCAGAGTATAATGAGGCGGGAGAAAATGCTCCTACTGTATTATTTTATGGGCATTATGATGTTCAACCAGTTGATCCAATCGATGAATGGGAAAGTGATCCATTTACCCCAGAAGTAAGGGAAGGCAGGCTTTATGCGCGTGGAGCAAGTGACGATAAAGGTCAAGTATTTATGCATTTAGCTGTTTTTGAAGCGTACATGAAAACAGTAGGTAAATTACCTTTGAATGTGAAAGTTTGTATTGAAGGAGAAGAAGAAATCGGGAGTGAAAATTTATACGATGTTTTGCGCGAACATCAGGAGAAATTTGCGGCAGATTTCGTCGTCATTTCAGATTCCGGTATGGTTGCCAAAAATCAACCGACTATTTTGTATGGTTTGAAAGGGTTTACTGGTATAGAAGTAACTGTAAAAGGTCCCGATCAAGACCTTCATTCAGGAATATATGGTGGTGCTGTACGTAATCCTGTCATGGCATTAACGCATATTTTAGCATCAATGAAAAACCAAGAAGAGGTAATTACGATAGATGGGTTTTATGATGGGGTCGAACCTTTAAGTGAAGAGGAACGGAAATTAATTAGTAAAGTAGAAGGAGAAAATTATTCGGCTACAACAGGAATATCTGAAACAGTATCAGAAAAAGGGTATAGTGCAAAAGAGCATACAATGGCAAGACCAACGTTTGAAATAAATGGCATGTATGGCGGTTACCAAGGTGAAGGTACAAAAACAATTATCCCAGCTTCTGCAACCGCAAAAATTACATGCCGTTTAGTCCCAGGTCAAGATCCTAATCATATTCAACAATTGTTAAAACAACATATCGAGCGTGTAAAACCATCTGGTGTAGAAGTAGATATCAAACTGGAAAAGTTATCATCTAAAGCTTATATGGTGGAACCAAATCATCCGTTAATTCAAAAGGCAGCATTATGTTACGAAAAGGCTTTTCAGAAGGAAACAGTCTTTGTCCGAATGGGAGGATCCATTCCTGTAGTTGAATGGCTAGATAAAATTTATCAAACACCAATTATTTTGCTCGGTTTTGGAACGCCTGAAGATCGCTTACATTCACCAAATGAAAGTTTTCCACTTGATAGTTTTGAAAAAGGGATGGAAACACTTGTATACTATTGGAAAGAAGTGGGTATATAAATCTAAATTGGTAAGGAGAAAAGGTGCTTAATAAATAATGAAATGAGGGGTTCGTTTTGGATTATGTCATGAATATTAACGGTGAAAAAGTTGGGGAGACGCTACCGAAAATGGAAGTGCGTAATCCAGCAACAAATGAAGTTGTTGGAACAGTACCAAATGGAGGAGCAGAAGAAGCACAACTGGCAATTAAAGCAGCTTATCATTCATTTACTACATGGTCACAAACTACAGCTTATGAACGTGCACATTATTTAAAAACATTAAATGACCTTTTACTTAGCAATAAAGAGGAACTTGCTGAAATAATGACACTAGAAATGGGTAAACCTATTTCACAATCGCTTGGGGAAGTTGTTTATGCTGCCTCATTTATCGAATGGTATGCAGAAGAGGCGAAACGGGTTTATGGAGAAACCATTCCATCCCACCTAATAAACAAACGTATGCAAATATGGAAAAAGCCTGTTGGTGTTGTCGCAGCAATAACACCATGGAATTTTCCTTTGGCAATGATTACCCGAAAAGTAGCACCAGCCATTGCTGCAGGATGTACGGTTATTATTAAACCATCTAAAGAAAGTCCCCTTTCTGCAGTGAAATTTATGGAATTAGTAGACAAGGCAAATTTTCCAAAAGGTGTCATAAACCTTGTTACAGGTTCATCTCAAGAAATAGTTGGCGAAATGATGAAAAATGAGAAAGTAAGAAAAATTACCTTTACAGGTTCAACGGAAGTAGGGAAAATTTTAATCAAACAGAGCGCCGAACAAGTTAAACGACTTTCACTTGAACTTGGTGGGCATGCACCATTTATCATTTTAGACGATGCAAATATTGATCGAGCAGTAGACGGTGTCGTCGCTTCAAAATTTCGTAATGCTGGTCAAACTTGTGTTTGTGCCAATCGAATTTATGTGCAAGCAGGCGTATATGAGGAATTTGTGGAAAAATTTTCAGAACAAGTGAAAAAATTAATTGTTGGAGATGGAATGGAAAAATCTACAGATATCGGACCACTTATAAATAAAGAGGCTTTAATAAAAGTGTCAGACCATGTAGACGATGCACGAGAAAAAGGTGCAACGGTTGTAACAGGAGGAAAACAAATTGGTGAAGGGGTTTTTTATGAGCCGACAGTGATACGTGATGTGAACCGTTCTATGGTCATTATGCAGGAAGAAACATTTGGTCCGGTTGCTCCGATTCAAAAGGTCGAAACAGAAGAGGAAGCAATTGAACTTGCCAATAGTACTGAATACGGGCTTGCTGCATACATTTTTACAGAAAATGTAGCTCGAGGAACGAAAGTCATTGAACAATTAGATTTTGGGATTGTCGGATGGAATGATGGAATGCCATCTGCTGCACAAGCCCCTTTTGGTGGCATGAAAGAAAGTGGAATCGGTAGGGAAGGTGGACACGAAGGGATGGATGCTTTCCTTGAAACACAATATGTTTCCATCGGAATGGACTAAGGGGGAATAAATCGTGAAATATGCAATTGTGACAGGAGTTTCGAAAGGTCTAGGGATGTCTGTAGCCACTTTTTTACTTGAGTCAGGCATAAATGTATATGGACTTTCTCGAACAAAAACGGAATTAACCGAGGTAGCGAAAGAAAATAATGTTTATTATGCACATTTTTCATGTGATTTAGGCAAGCTGACGAATACAAAAGAGGTTATCACATCCATAAAGGAAGATTTAAACACAAAAAAGATTAGCCAATTATATGTTATTAATAATGCAGCAGTTGTTAAGCCAATAAAAAAATCGACAGATACAACAGGCGATGAACTATCCTATCATTATCAACTAAATGTAATTTCCCCAATGATGCTAGTAAATGAATGTTTACACGTAAGTAATGAGAAAAGGATTCCTTTTATAGGGGTAAATATTACGAGTGGAGCAGCCAATCGTCCGGTATATGGTTGGAGTGCATATTGTAGCTCAAAGGCGAGTTTAAATATGTATACAAAAGCCGTTGCCTTGGAACAAGAAGAGTTAAAAACGCACAATAAAATTATTGCTTTTAATCCTGGTGTCATGAATACAGATATGCAAGCGGAAATCCGTGCAAGTGATTATCATGAATTTATTGATGTAGATACATTTAAACATTATAAAAAACAAAATTTGTTATCAGATACGGAGGCTGTCGCAGGTGTGTTAGTTGATATTTTAACGGATGAGGTAAATGTGAAAAATGGGAAAATTTACGATGTGAAAGATTATTTTTGAGCGATTTTCCTAATAATTTTTTACCGAATAGTTAATCGCCCTTCCATGCAAGACGTTTACACATAAAATATAGCAAACAGCGAATTAAATAAATTATTTCGCAATAAGAATGTATGAATATGGGAGGGGCTAAAATGAGTGAACATAGAGGAAGCTATTTTGGAGGTAGCTTCGCGTTAATCGTCGTATTGTTTATTTTGTTAGTGATTATTGGAGTGCTTTTCGCAGACTGTGGATTTTGTTAATTAAATGTAAGATGAAAAAGAGAGTTGAAAAGCTCTCTTTTTTTGTGTTTACAATGTAGGTTATTGATCTAGTATACAGCCACTTTCATACTCATCATAAAAATGCTAGGAAACAACATTTGATATAAGTGACATAATTTATGGTACACTTACACTTAGTAATAATTGTTAGAAAGGGAGTATTTTTGTTGATTACACGAAAAAGTAAGCGTGAAATTAGCCAAATGCATGAAGCAGGTAAGTTACTTGTAAAAACACATAAAGAAATAGCTAAAATGATTCAACCTGGTATTTCAACAATGGAAATTGAGGAATTTGTTGAACAGTTTCTAAAAAAACATGGAGCAACACCGGAGCAAAAAGGGTACCAAGGATATAAGTATGCGACATGTGCTTCCATTAATGATGAAATTTGTCATGGATTTCCGAGAACAGATAAATTAAACGACGGGGATATCGTAACAATTGATATGGTCGTTAATTTAAATGGAGGACTCGCTGATTCTGCTTGGTCATATGAAGTTGGGCAAGTAGATGAAAAAGGTAAACGGCTACTTTCAGTAACGAAAAAAGCTTTATATTTAGGAATTGAGCAAGCTCAAGTTGGAAATAGAATAGGTGATATTGGGCATGCGATCCAAACATATGCTGAAGGAGAAGGGTTTTCGGTCGTTCGCGATTTCACGGGTCATGGAATTGGACCAACGATTCATGAACCCCCACATATCCCTCATTTTGGCTTACCAAACAAAGGCATTCGCCTCAAAGAAGGCATGGTGATTACGATCGAGCCGATGATTAATGAAGGTTCTTGGAAGAGCAAAATGGACAAAAACAATTGGACAGCACGGACGATTGATAAAGGACGATCCGCCCAATACGAACATACTTTAGCGATTACGAAAAATGGACCATTTATTTTAACGGAACAAGATAATTAATTTACCCTTAAGGAGGAAACATGATTGAGGCAGGCTTCTAAAAGACAAGGAGATAGTCAATCCATGTATATGATTCAAAAAGGAATCCAAGTAGGATTTCCAATTATACTTGGGTATATTCCAGTGGCATTAACTTATGGTGTATTAGCTTCTCAATCAGGAATGTCCCTTCTCGATTTGACATTAATGAGTGCACTCGTCTATGCTGGTGCAAGTCAATTTATGGGAGTAAATATGATGGCGGCTAGTGCCAGTGCAATTGAAATTGTCGTCGCCACGTTTGTCCTAAATTTTCGCCATTTTATTATGAGTTTATCGTTTATGAATGAAATTCGTGATCGTGTTTCATTAAAAGGAAGAGTTGGCTTATCATTAGGACTGACAGATGAAACGTTCGCCGTCGCATCTATGAATAAAGAAAAAGCGGAGGAAGAAAAAGGTGTATTTTTTTATGCTACTATCTATATGGCCGCTTATTTATCGTGGGTAATTGGTTCTTTTGTAGGGGGTTTGCTTGGAGAAGTTATTCCAGAACGTCTTAGTCAAAGTATGGGGATTGCACTTTATGCGATGTTTATTGGTTTATTAATTCCTTCCGTTAAAAAAGAGATAAAATTTGGTTTTATTGCTATTATTGCCATGCTCATCAATGTGATTGCGAACCAATTTGTCAGTAGTGGTTGGGCGATCGTTTTAGGAACAGTTTTTGGTGGATTAACAGGGGTTTACTTTCTAAAGGAGAAACAGCAATGATCTTACTAATCATTATTGGCATGTCACTAGCTACCGTAATTCCCAGATTTATTCCTGCGTTTATCGTTCATAAGCTGGTATTTAGGGAATGGCTGAATAATTGGTTACGTGCTATCCCATATGCAGCATTAGGGGCGTTAATATTTCCAGGTATTTTATCAGTGATCGAAGGGGAGCCCCATATTGGAATCATAGGGGGGATTGTTGCGATTGTACTCGCTTCTTTTGGATTAAATATTGTCCTAGTCGTAATCGGAGCAATAGCCACCGTATTTTTACTAACACTCTAAATTTCAACCACATTTTACTGTGGTTGTTTTTTTCTGTATTCATCTGGCAAGATAGAATAAGTTATATATTCGGGCGCATAATAGATGTACTTATTATGTAAAAAAGGATGAAATTGTGTGGTAAACCAAAATGATGAGAAACGCTGGGCAATTATATCACTTGCTTCTGTTCCTTTAATTATGACATTAGGTAATTCAATGTTAATCCCTATTCTCCCTCTAATGGAAAAGAAACTAGACATTTCCAAACTTCAATCTAGTTATATTATTACAGTATATTCTGTTGTTGCTATCATATTTATTCCCCTTGCTGGTTATTTGTCTGATCGTTTTGGTCGAAAAAAAGTGATGATACCAGCTCTTATCATTACGGGCATTGGTGGGTTAATCGCTGGTCTTGCTTCTTGGAAAATGGACCAACCATATACAGTCATTTTAATCGGAAGAGTTTTACAAGGGATTGGTGCATCAGGGGCGATGCCGATCGTATTTCCTTTAGTCGGCGATATGTTCCGACGAGATTCAGAAGCTAGTGCGACACTTGGAATTATTGAGACTTCGAATACGGTTGGAAAAGTACTAAGTCCAATTTTAGGTTCTGCACTCACTGCAATCATTTGGTTTTTACCTTTTTTCTCTATTCCTGTTTTTTGTGCTGCTTCTGTTTTAATGATCATTTTTTTAATTAAAAATAAGAAAAAAAATGAAGAAGAAGAGCCATTGAGGTTTAAACAATATTGGCAATTAATTAAAGATGTATTTCGGGATCATAAAAGATGGCTCATAGCAATTTTTATTATTGGTGCTATTTTAATGTTTATTCTTTTTGGCTTTTTATTTTATTTATCTAACATATTAGAAGACAAATTCGATATCGACGGCATAAAAAAAGGGTTATTATTAGCTATTCCTCTGTTAGCATTATCAATTGCATCTTATGTTACAGGAAAAAAAATTAAAGATAATTTAACGCTGATGAAGTGGATTACTTTTATCGGTATCGTTTTTGCGGGGTGTTCGGTTGCAGTTATTTCTTTTATGGATCATTTTATCTATTTACTCATTATTTTCTTAATTTGTGGTGCAGGAATTGGTATGGCCCTACCGTGTCTTGATTCCCTCATTACGAAAAGCTTAGATAAAACAGTTCGTGGAGCGATTACATCTATTTATAGTTCGATGCGATTTATCGGGGTTGCAGCAGGTCCTCCTGCAGTTGCGGTATTAATGAAACAAAATATTATTTGGATGGTGTGTATCCTTACTTTTTTTGCACTTGGAGCTGGATTTTTAGCCTTTAAAAATATTAACCCAGAATAAAAAGTAAATGCTAAATGTTGCAATTGTTCTAATAATTTAGCATAATATTATTAAAGGAAAGCTGAAGGGGGCTTGTTCCATGAAAAAGCAAAAGTTGGTTTATCGGTTTTATCGTTATGATGGTAAGGTGCTTCTAGCTAAAAATGAAACTCCATTTGAAATTAAATTATCATCCAGATTGATTCTTGACAAGCTTTGCTACACATGGAATAAAAAGCAAATACTGAACGAGATTGATGAAGCGATTGATTGTGGAGATAAAAAGAGATTTGAACAACTTAGTGAAGCATATAGAAGCTTTGTTTGGGAATGAATAGACATGTACGAAAGACTATCTGTATTTTAGGTAGTCTTTTTTCTGTTGATTATTATGTTTAGTTATTTTCAAACATGAATCGATACAGTATAACGTATAAACGAAGTATGTCATACTGAATAGCTATAAAAAAAAATTAATCTTTGTTACAATGTATATAAATGTATCAATTTCATAATTCAATAATCGCATTTACAATACGAATAATTATTTGGCGGAATTGATTTTCACTCTAGGCAGACGCTTTCCGCGAGCGGCTAATAAGCCTTCTCATTCGCTCGTAATGAAGGATGCCAACTAAAATTGGCCTTTGCGGCCAACATCGGCATACCCAATTGCCGGGGCAGGGTCTCATCTAGATCTTTCTCTCGCAAATCATTACGATGGGATGAGCATTTAGCGTAGTTCCAGAAGTCGCCCGCCTGCCGTTCCAATCATTACAGTTTACGTTTTAAAAATAAACAATAAAGTAATTTTGCATATAAATGTTCGTATTTATTTCAGAAATGAACTTTATGAAATTGACTCAAATGTATCACATATATTGAATATTTCAGAAAATCTTTCGACCCACAGGAGGAATTTATAATGGATTATCGTATCGAAAAAGACACAATAGGGGAAATAAAAGTACCTGCGGATAAATTTTGGGGTGCACAAACGCAGAGAAGTAAACAAAACTTTCCAATTGGTCATGAGAAAATGCCGATTGAAATTATTAAAGCATTTGCTATTACAAAAAAAGGATCAGCCATTGCGAATCACCAATTAGGATTGTTAGAAAAAGAAAAAGCGGATGCAATTTCTTATGCAGCTGATCAAGTTTTAGCGGACAAATTAACGGATCATTTTCCACTAGTGGTATGGCAAACTGGAAGCGGTACACAGTCTAATATGAATGTGAACGAAGTGCTTGCTCACGTAGGAAACAAATGGTTAAAAGAACAAGAAAGTGATTTAGTTCTTCATCCAAATGATGATGTAAACAAATCACAAAGTTCAAACGATACATATCCTACTGCACTACATATAGCTGCAGTATTAAAGCTTGAAGATACAGTACTTCCAGCTGTAAAAGTGTTAAAAGATTCTATCGGGAAAAAAGTAGAAGCATTTAAAGATATCGTTAAAATTGGTCGTACTCATTTACAAGACGCAACTCCAATTACGTTAGGACAAGAAATGAGCGGTTGGCACCGAATGCTAGAAAAAGCAGAAATAATGATTACAGAAAGTGTAGATCATTTAAAAGATCTGGCTATTGGTGGAACAGCAGTAGGAACGGGCTTAAATGCTCATCCGGACTATGCAGAAAAAGTTTGTGAAGAGATTAGCAAAATTACAAATAAAAACTTTCGTTCAGAGCCTGTGAAATTCCATTCGTTAACAAGTTATGATGAGGCCGTTTATGCACATGGCGCACTAAAAGCACTAGCCGCTGATTTAATGAAAGTTGCTAATGATGTTCGTTGGTTAGCAAGTGGTCCACGTTCAGGATTAGGGGAAATTATCATTCCTGCAAATGAGCCTGGAAGCTCCATCATGCCTGGTAAAGTCAACCCAACACAAAGCGAGGCAATGACGATGGTCGTTACGCAAGTGATTGGTAATGATGCTACAATTGCTTTTGCTGCGAGTCAAGGTAATTTTGAATTAAATGTATTTAAGCCTGTGATTGCTTATAATTTCATCCAATCTGCACAACTACTTGCAGACAGTATGTTATCTTTTGAAGAGCGTTGTGTACGTGGTATTGAACCGAATCATGAAAAAATCAAGCAGTTTTTAAATGATTCGTTAATGCTTGTAACAGCATTAAACCCTCATATTGGTTATGAAAATGCGGCTAAAATTGCCAAAAAAGCATATGAAGATAATTCGACATTAAAAGAAGCTGCTGTTGCTTTAAATTTATTAACAGAAGAAGAATTTGATCAATATGTCGTCCCAGAAGATATGACACATACTTTATAATTCTTTCGACATTAGAAAAGCCTTTTACTATTTGTAGAAGGCTTTTTTGGTGTGAAGAATGAAAACAACGTTTATGACTAAAATAAACATAGATGAAAGCAATAGATGTAGAAACTTTGCAGTTATATGGTGTATCTCCCAGAATATATGGCGCAACTTCACAGTTATATGGCTCATCTTTGCGATTATATGGCGATTCTCCGCAATAATATGGCGCATCTCAACAATAATATGTCGGTTCTAAAAATGCTTACGCTTCGTTGCCGTGAGCTACGCTGAGTCGAACTGCGACATAACTATTTATTCCATCGAGTAATCAAGACTACAGAACTTTAGTGCCTAGAGTGATTGCAAGCGCATAAGTTTTTCGATGAAACGAGCAAATGCGAAGTCCCAGAATACCAGTGATCTTTGCAAAACTTTGATCCTGTTTAGCCTTCTTTTTCTTCCGAAAACGGGATTTATTATATATCACGGTGTTTAGGAAGATACGGAGGGGTTGAATATGCACTAATTTTTTGGAAGGATTTTACCTTTATTACCAACAAATATGTCTGATAAGAAAGAGAAAAATGCGAACAATACGTATTAAGGAGGTGAGATAAATGGCAACAAATAATTCTAACCAATTAGTAGTACCCGGAGCAGAGCAAGCCCTTAATCAAATGAAAACAGAAATCGCTCAAGAATTTGGTGTTCAGTTAGGTGCAGATACTACTTCACGTGCAAATGGATCTGTAGGTGGGGAGATCACTAAGCGTCTCGTTCACGCTGCTCAACAACAAATCGGTGGCGGATATCAATAATTAAAAAATTTAAGAGGATGCGGTAACTTATGATTTTGATAAAAATAAAATCATAAGTGAACATCCTCTTTCAACATTAAAAAATTCCATATCTTTAAAGAAAATGAACTTAGACATAGAAGGTTTAAGTTCATTTCTTTTTTTATCGGTGAAACAAAATTAATCGTGCATCATCTGTCACACAACGATGTGTATTTTCACTGTAGTTTTCTTCTTCTAACCGTTTTTCCCCAATACTTTTTGCTTCATCATCATTTTTGGCAGTAAAAGATTCATCTAATAATTTTTCGCCCGCTTTTGAAAAGACAGTTAAAACGTAATTTTTCATGAATATTCCTCCTCTTACGATAATAGCAATATTAAAATTATTATTGCATGTTTTTTAGGGGAAAGACAGGAAAAAGATAAATGTAAAGTTGGCTTGACAATATGCTCGGTCATCTATTACAATATAATTGTAAAGTTACCTTGACATTTTTATTGTGAGGAGAGCATATGGAAAATAGAATAAAGGACCTACGAGCTAACCAAAAAATGACACAAGAACAATTGTCACAAAAAGTCGGTGTATCTAGACAGTCAATCGTTGCTATTGAGTCAGGGAAATATAATCCGTCATTACAATTAGCATATAAAATTGCACGTGTTTTTAATTACACAATTGAAGAGGTTTTTTTATTTGAAGAAGAGGAGGAGAAAATGTAATGGGTATACAAATTGGTGGCTTGCTTGGTCTTTATGGCGGATTATTTTGTGGCGTGCTCGGTTGGTATTTTGGTAGAAAGAAAGCTGCTAAACAACGAGGATTAGATGAAGTGCATGAGCATATTTGGCAAAAAGCAAAATCATTTTCGTGGTATATAACGATTATAACGATATATTTTCTGTTTACTCTATATGTACTTGGTGTTACACTGCATGTACCAGCTGTCTTAGGTATTTTAATGTTAGTACAAATGGCAAGTTGGGGATTTGGTGGAGCAGTTTTAACAGGTTTGATGTTTAGCGGAAAAGAAATCGATTCGAATTTTATTATTGGGATCACTGTTATTGTTTTATCAGTATTATTATTTGTTATATTAGCTATCGTTTCTGATAGCTGGTTATTCCTTTTTGGGTCAATTCCATTTAGTGTGATAGGCCTTTATTTTATTAGACAAAGTAAATCAAAAGAGGATTAGGAGGGAATTTTGTTTGAGCTTACTATTAAAAAATGTTACGAAAAAGTTCGATGACCACATCGCAGTGAACAATCTTACACTTGAAATGCCAGAAAGAGAATTATTCGGCTTTTTAGGAGGAAATGGCGCAGGGAAAACAACGACATTCCGTATGATCTTAGGCTTACTAGATCAGACTGATGGTCAAATTGAGTGGAATGGAGAAAAAATTGATTATCATAAAAGTCATTTAATTGGTTATTTACCTGAGGAAAGAGGATTATATCCGAAACTAAAGGTAAAAGAACAACTTGTTTATTTAGGGAAACTTAGAGGGATGACGGGTCAAAGTGCTTTAATCGAATTGAAAAAATGGTTAGATCGTTTTCAAGTTAGTCATTATCTCGATAAAAAGGTAGAAGAATTATCAAAAGGGAACCAGCAAAAAATCCAATTTATCTCAAGTGTAATGCATAAGCCGAAACTACTTATATTAGATGAACCATTTTCCGGTCTTGATCCGATCAATGTAGAAATGTTAAAAGAGGCAGTTATTGATGTAAAAAACAGTGGTACATCTATCGTTTTCTCTTCTCACCAAATGGATCATGTGGAAGAATTATGTGAAAATCTGTGTATTTTAAAAGAAGGAAATGCTGTAGTCAAAGGGAATTTAAGTGAAATTAAACGCTCATTTGGAAAGAAAAATTTAATTATTCATGCACAAGAGTCTTTAGACTTTTTACAACAGATGGAAGGTGTTGTAAAGTTCAAGCAAGTAATTGGTGGATGTGAACTACAAATAATGAGTGAGGAAGTATCGCAAATTATTTTTAATGAATTGCAAGGGAAAGGTTTTATTCGTAAGTTTGAACTAGAAGAACCTACTTTAAATGATATTTTTATTGAAAAAGTTGGTGAGCATTATGAATAAATTTTGGATTGTTTTAGGGCATACATATTTTTCTCGGTTAAAGTCAAAAGCATTTATTATATCTACTTTAGTTGTCTTTTTATTTATTTTTGGAATCGCAAATATTCAGTCGATTATTCAATTATTTACAGGGGACGATGAATTGGAACAAGTTATCGTCATTGATGAGTCAGGCGAATTATTTGCACCACTAGAAACGAGTATTTCTCAATTAGATGAAGAGGTTGAATTAATTGCCTATGAGGAATCAGAAGAAGTGGGAAAATCGGCTGTTCAGAATGAAGAATATGACGGATTATTAATTTTGGAATTAGATGAAAATAACTTACCGATTGCAACATATTATGAAAATAATGCAGCTGAATCTTCTTTGCAATATACGATCGAACAGCAATTACAGCAAGTGAAAATCGCCATTGCAACGGAACAAGCTGGCGTTGATGAGGCGACTTTAGCTTCTATTTACGAAGAAATGCCATTTGAAAAAATTGCTCTTGATGAAGCAACAAAAACGGATGAGGAACTAAATCAAGCACGTGGGATTGTTTATATTATGTTATTTGTTTTATACATGGCAGTCATTATTTATGGGCAAATGATCGCGATGGATGTTGCTACAGAAAAATCTTCTCGTGTCATGGAAATATTGATTTCTAGTGCATCACCAGTGACCCATATGTTTGCTAAAATTATCGGTATTGCTTTACTTGGATTAACACAAATGGTTTTATTTTTTATCGTTGGTGCAAGTTTAATTTCAACTAAAATGGATACAACGTCAGGAGAAATATTTGAATTTTTCGGGTTCACTTCTACCTCCATTAGTATTTATTTTTATGCGTTATTATTTTTCATTCTAGGCTATTTTCTTTATGCCACAATCGCAGCAATGCTTGGTTCACTCGTAAGCCGGGTAGAAGATGTGCAACAACTAATTATGCCGATGGTCTTTTTAATTATGATTGCTTTCTTTATCGCGATGTTTGGATTAACGGTACCTGATGCAAAATTTATTACCATTACATCTTTTATTCCATTTTTCTCACCGATGATTATGTTTTTACGAGTTGGGATGTTGGAAGTGCCGATTTGGGAAGTCATCGTTTCTGTTGGTCTTTTAGTCGGAACAATTATATTACTTGCGATTTTAGGAGCGCGAATTTATCGTGGTGGCGTGTTAATGTATGGCCCTTCCAGATCATTAAAAGATTTTAAAAAGGCACTCATGTTAACGAAAAAAGAAAAATAACGAGGTGCTTAAAATGAACGGGGTTATGAAACGGTCGTTATATATTTCGATGGGAGTTCTGATTGTTTTTTTAATCATTTCATTTGTGAATCAATTTCATCATTCAATATAGCGCTTCAAAAACCGAACTATATTGCTTGAGCAAAAGGCTTTCACTCCAGGTGGTCGCTTTCCGCGGGCGGCTGATAAGCCTCCTGCCCCGGCAAGGGGTATGCAGACGTTGCCCGCAAAGGGCGGTTTTAGTCTGTAATCTTTCGATATTGCGGGGTCTTATCTAGGCCTCTTCTCCCGCAGGAGTCGACCACCTGCCGTTCCAGCCAAAATTTTATAGGATGTAAAAAACGAACGATAACATTATACTTTTGTTTGTTGTTCGGTTTTATTCTAGAAGTAGTCTATTATGAAATTGACTCTTGTTACAAAAGATATTAGATATTTTATATGGAGCATCTTGCCGGTTTTTATGAATCTTATGATAACCTTTTTTACTAAGACTTATCGTAAGGAGAAATGTACAAGAAATAATCAAGAAATGTGACGTTTTTATATATAGATGCGGAATGTTTCTTGTAAGTAATTGGATATTCACACAAATATTCTATTTAGATTAGAGAAGTAAAATTATTGATATTAGAAGACCACACATTTTAGACATATCTAAATATGTGTGGTTCAATTTATTTCCTTCTTACTTAGGGTTTACTGAATAAAAAGAAATCCCCTCTACATCGATAGTTTGTAACCGTTTTTCTCGATATAAAGTGCAAGGCTTTTGACTGGTTATCAAAAAACCTTTGCATATGCAATGAACTACTCTAGTTGTCTGGAGCGAAAGTGACTGACTCCAGCGGGAAAAGCGCGAGTCTGAAGACCCCGCAGGAAGGGGTTTTCTTCCAAGGCGAGTTAAGTTCGCGACATCCATGTCGCAACACCCACACTAGCACGTCCTGAGCGTCGGAGGCTGAAGCCGTGCCCGCTAAAAAGCACTGTCACATTTCGCGGAAAACAACGGTAAGATGAAACGCAATTTAGTTGTTCAGCAGACCCTACTTACTTGCCCGTTTATTTCTTTAATACTAAAACTTAAGGGTATATATGACATAAATGTTCGAATTAGTATGTAACGAATTTACTCAACTGAATTTTTATTCTTCTTTTTGAAGCACTTGTTTTGAATAATGGTAAAGTCTCCAATTTCAGTAATATAACTTTGGTTTTTATATAATTCAACCGTCATTTTATTGGACATGTCCCTTTAACTTGAAAGAGTAGTTATACTAATAGTAACTGCAAAAATAATTAAGATAATACCAAGTCCACGGTCAAACCAATGCATATACTGTTGATAGAATTTTCTAAAGTAGTTATTTGAAATAAGTATTGCTAATAAAATAAACCAAAGTCCCACCGCCAGTATTATTTCTCCACCATATATCCAATGCATCCAATATGGAGTGTTGTCTCCGATAAATTGTGAAAATACACTTAAGAAAAATAATGCCGATTTGGGATTTAATATATTACATAAAAATCCTTCACGAAAACCTTGCATAATAGATGAGTTCAACAATGGTTTTATTCCTACATCATGTACACTTTCTGATTGAGCCTTTGAACGAATACCTTGCCAACCTAACCAAAGTAAATAAGCAGCACCAACAAGTTTAATTAGATTAAAAATAATTGGTGATTTTTCTAATATGATGGTAAAACCTAAAATTGTATAGGTTATATGAACAATCAATGCACTGGCAATGCCCAATGCTGTAGCCATACCATACTTTCTGCCTATCCCTAAACTATTTTTCATTACTACTACAAAATCAGGTCCAGGTGATAAAGCTGCTAAAACACCAACCAAAAAAACTTCCATATACAAAGACAACAACTCCTCACTTCTTCACATTGCGAACAATATAAGTCAATAGGTCATCCCCTTGCCATAAAGAATTAAGCATGTCCTTTCCTACTTTGTCACCCACAACTTTCATCATCATATCATGACGAATATATTCCTTAGCGAGGAGAACTAACATTGGTTCAGTAGTTTGGATAGCTTGTGGTATTTGCCTTTCAATAAAGCTCGCAATTAGTACATCTTGATTGTCCTGAATAATAATTGTTAGTCTTTGGCCCATTCTACGTTTTTCGATTGAAGCTGTATCATGTCGATGATAAAATGTTTTCCCAAAAGAATTGGTCTCTTGATTTGTAAAAAGCAATGAATACAACTGAATCCCTTTTTTACCTTGTTCTACGGCCGAACTACGCAACTCCTCCAGCTCCTCTTCCCAAGCAGAAAGCCAAACCTCCTCATTTGCTTCCTTCATTAATTTTTGCATAGCTTGAATGATTTTTGTTCTTCCTTCAATATGTTTAATCACATTCACTTCTACTGGTTTTTCAATCACTTGCAATTCTTTTTCTAAAAAGGAAAGTGTCTCCTCAGTTTGCCTTTTACGATTCATGATTAGTTCTTTTACTGGAACAGGGGTATAGGTTGGTGGTTCGGTTCGTAACTCTATGATTGCTTCTTTCGCTAGTAATTTTGCAATGACTGAATAAACCATCGAGCGTGGCACACCACTTTTTTTACTGATTTCATAACCATTTATAGCAGGCTCTTTCAGTAATGCCATATAAGACTTTGCCTCATTTTTTGAAAAACCAATCTCTTCAAACTGCTCAATTAAACGTTCCATAGAGTAGCCTCCTCTATAGTAGTAATATTTATTACTACTATAATTTAAACAATAATTAGTGTCAATAATTTAATACAGTGAGAAAATGAGCGAAATCTTCCTATGCTCAAGTGGCTTTTAGGTTTATAAAAAAACAGAAAAGGAAACGTTTGATCCCATTGGTCATTCGTGGTATGATACATTTTAACTATAGGCAATGAAATGGTGATATAGATGTCAAACTCAGTTTCATTTATCCATGCAGCAGATTTACATTTAGACAGTCCTTTTCAAGGATTAACGGATATTCCAAATACAATGTTCTCCGAAGTTAGAAATAGTACGTTTACAGCACTCAATAACTTAGTGAAAACAGCGATTAATAAACAAGTTGACTTCGTTTTACTCGTAGGTGATTTATTTAATAATGAAAGACAAAGTTTAAAAGCACAAGTGCAGCTAAGAACAGCTTTTGAACAATTAGGAAAGCATAATATCCCAGTCTATATGTCTTATGGAAATCATGACTATATAAATGGAAATATCCACCCAATGATCTATCCAGAGAACGTACATATTTTTCCCAATGAAACAATATCCTTCTTTACCTTTGAAAAAGAAAATCAAAAGATTGCTTCGATTTATGGCTTTAGTTATGAAAACCGAGCAGTGACGGAGAATAAATCGATAGAATACGATGTGATCGATAAGACGATCCCGTTTCATATTGCAACATTACACGGTTCCATTTTCGGTAATAAAGATCACGATCCATATGCACCTTTTAAGCTTCAACATGTAATCGAAAAACATTTTGACTACTGGGCTCTTGGGCATATTCATAAACGAGAAATTATTGCAAAGTTGCCTCCTGTTGTTTATCCGGGAAATACACAAGGAAGGCATCGACATGAAGCAGGTGAAAAAGGTTGTTATTATGTAACTTTATCGAAAACAAGCACGAACTTGGAATTTGTTCCACTTCAAGCTATCCAATTTGATTCAGCAATAATCGATGTTACTAATTGCGAATCATTGCAAGACGTGGAAGAAAAAATCATGGAAACAGCGGGAAATCAACCGATAAAAAAACTAATTCATCTTACACTCCATGGTGAAAATGAAAAAATGATTGCTTTTGAAAATGAAGGGCTTCTAAAGGAGTTAATTGCGATCGTGAATGAGTCTTTGATCAAGGATGATATTTGGGCGTATATTTATGATTATCGTCTTCAAATAGATGACAATTCTAAAATTGATTATGATGACTTTTTTGTTGGTGAAGTGATTCAATCTTTAGAAGACTTGGAGTTTGCTGATGTTTTGGAAGAACTTTATAATCATCCACGTGGAAGAAAGTTTATCGAAAAAATCTCGAATGAAGAAATGAAACAGAAAGCAAAACAATTTCTATTATACGAGCTTTTGAAAGTAGGAAGGTGAAGAAGGTTGAAATTTTTACGAGCTGATATATACGGATTCGGTAAATGGGTTGATACGACATTCGACTTTTCGAAAGCTTCCTTAACAACTTTTTATGGTGAAAATGAATCAGGAAAATCAACATTACAACAATTTATTTTATTTGTATTGTTTGGACTCCCCCCGCGAAAAAGAAATTTTTATAAACCTAAGAATAGTAACCGTGTGGGTGGAATGTTAACACTTGAAGATGAGCGAATCGGTCCATATACAATTGAGCGGGTAGAGGATGAACTACATTGTTTATTACCAAATGGAAAAAATGAAGACGAGCGCTGGCTTAAAGAAAAATTAAAAGGATTGACAAGAGGAATATATGAATCCATTTATTCTTTTTCTGCACTTGATTTAACAGAAATAAGGAGCATGAAAGCAGATCAATTGAGTGATGTACTATTCAGTGTCGGTCTTTCTGGTGCTACGAATATATATAAAGTGGAAAAACAGCTTGACAATGAATTAGGGGAATTATATAAAAAAACGGGAAGAAAACCACTCATTAATCAACAAATAAATACGGTAAATAATCTTTTCAAGAATATGACAGAAACGAAAAAGAAAGAAGAGGAATATCGCAATAAAAAAACATTAATAGAACAACTAATTGAAAGGGGAAAAGAGGCAGAAAAAAATGTTACATCTTGCCAAGAGAAGCTATTAACAAAGGAAAAAATAGTTCATGTCATTCCGTTATTACATGAACATCAATCTTTATCAAGTAGGTTAGAGGAATACCATAAAACCATTCGGTTTCCAGAAGATGGGGTCAATCGTTATCAAACAATAAAAACAATCTTGCTCCCAATTAAAAGTGAATACGCTATCTTACAGACAAACAAAAAACAATATGAAGCAAAAATAGCCATGTTAGAAGAGCAATTGTTGGATGAACAAACGTATCAACTTGCGGAATCAATAGTGAATGAAAAGCATGAGTATGTTATTCATTGCCGGGAAATAGAAGAATTAGAAAAGCAGCTTGATCATACAAACAGCTTATTAAATGAGCAGTTACAACATGTAAATTTAGAAAAAAACGAACTAGTTGATATCATCCTTCCGTTCCATTTAGAATCGAGCTGGAGAGAAATAAGGGAGATGAATGTAGAACTTCAGCGAGAAAACAATAAATTAGCTGAAGATCAACAAGTCTTTACACAAGAAATGAACAGATTACAGAAAGAAAAATCGATTATTGATCAGAACAAATTACCAATGGAAGCAGTAAACCAACTAAAACTTGAAATAAAAAAGAGCGATGTATACGATTCTGAATTAACTAATTATGAATTACAACAAAAAAGGTGGTTGAAGTGGAAGAAAAAACGGCTGAAAACAGCGAATATAACGCTTATAATGGCAAGTATATTTTTCGTCCTTTTATTTTTCGTCGGTTTATCGATCGCTAATTATACTGTATCTTTTTTTTCTATCATTGTATTAGGCATTGGAATGATGCAATTCTTTTTTGTGAAAAAGTCTATTAAAGATATGGAGCTTCATACAACCAAAAGGCCAAATCGAACAACCATTTCTACAACAAAACGAGATGAGTATGAAAAAATCATTCACCAACAAGAACAATGGCAATCGGATTTACTGATGATTGAAAAAGAGGAAAAACGGTTGCATTTTGCCAACTTACAATGGGAAGAAAGAAAAAGGTTGTTTGAGCAAAGGGAACAAAATTATGTGGATCGTCTTGAAACAGAACGGTATCAATACCCATTTTTAGAGCGAATCGACCCAGCACATTGGGGTGAATTATTACGAATCGTTCAGCAAATTAAACAATATATCCATGAACAAACACAAGATGAAAAACAGTTACATCTTTTACAGGAGAAAAAAGAGCAGTTTGAACATAAGTTAGTTCATTTGGCAACAGAAATTGATGCGGAGCATTCCATGATAACTATAGAAGAAGTTGAAAAAATGATTGAATCAAATTATTCTAATTTGCAGTTAGTTGATCAATATAAACAATTATTGGGTCAAACGATAAAAAAACAAGGCGAACTAACTGAAAAAATGACTGTATATCAAGAAGAGATAGCATCACTTTTTTCTATTGCAAAGGTGCAAGCTGAAGAACAGTTTTTCCAAATTGCTAAAGAGTTAGAGGAAAAGCAACGGATGACAGAACAACTCGAAAAGATTGAGCAGCAATTATTAGCAATGTTTTCAAATGAATGGAAAGAACAATTAATATCAAAAGAGATGAATTTTAATGAACTTGAAGTAGAGATCTTACAATTAAAGGACGAAATTCAAACGTACCAAAAAGAAATTTCTGATACAAATAAACAGATAGCAGCCGTTGAATTGGAAATAAACCAAATGGAGATGTCAGAAGATTATTCAGAAGCGGCATTTTTGTATCAAATGGAACACAATAAGCTAAATGAACTCGCTAAAAAATGGACCATGCTAAAAATCGCCCAAACGACTTTATTCCATGCCAAAAAATCATATCAAGCAAAACATTTAACCGAAGTAATAGCATTCACTTCAACATATTTTCAGCAATTAACGAACGGAAAATATAAAAAAGTATTTGCTCCGACGCAGGCAACGTCTTTTCAAGTAGAAGCAAATAATTATATACGATATACTGTAGATGAGTTGTCACAAGGGACTATAGATCAATTATACGTTTCTTTAAGACTAGCAATAAGTAAGGCAATGAGTGAAAAATATATCATCCCACTTATGATTGATGATGCTTTCGTTCATTTTGATGATGAAAGAACGGATCAAGTGTTAGATGTTATTAAGCAAATTGCCAAAGGACAGCAAATTTTACTATTTACATGTAAGAAAGAGATTGCGAGAAAATTACACGCTGATCATATTGTGCTTGGTGTACATGCGTTTAATTAGACGAAATGTATGATAGGGGGATACGAATGCAGAAAGGAATCGGAAATCATGTAATCGGTGATACATTTGATGGTTTTATGTTAATTAAAACCGCCACAAAAGGAACTGCAAGTAATGGTAAACAATTTTTAACGTTATTTTTTGTCGATGCGACAGGTGAAATTGATGCAAAATTATGGGATGCCTCAAAAGAAGATGTGGAAACTTTTACAGAGGAAAAAGTGGTTAAAATAGTCGGGGATATTAACGAATTCAGAGGGAAAGCACAGATGAGAATTAAGTCAATTCGTCCGGCTCAAGTGACTGACGGGGTGAGGGTATCGGATTTTTTGGAAAAGTCACCTATCGATAAAGAAATGTTGCAAGAACAATTAATGGAAGCAATTTTTGAAATGAAAAATCCTAATTTACAGCGGATTGTTCGTGCTTTCGTAAAAAAATACCATGAGGATTTATTCATCTATCCAGCAGCATCGAAAAATCATCATGCTTTTGTGTCGGGTCTTGCTTATCATATTGTAACGATGTTAAAAGTGGCGAAACAGCTTTGCCTCGTATATCCAGAGTTAAACAAAGATTTGCTCTATGCAGGTATTATTTTACATGATATTGGAAAACTTCACGAGCTAACTGGAGTAGTATCAACATCCTATACGATGGAAGGGACTTTACTAGGTCATATTTCATTAATGGTGACTGAGATTAAGCAAGTCGCTGATGAATTAAATATAGATGGAGAGGAAGTAGTTATTTTACAGCATTTAGTGTTAAGCCATCATGGCAAAGCAGAATGGGGTAGTCCCAAACCACCTCTCGTAAGGGAAGCTGAAATTTTGCATCTGATCGATCAGATTGATGCAAAAGTAAATATGTTAAATAGAGCATTAGATAAAACGAGACCTGGTGAATTTACCGAGAGGTTATTTGCGATGGATCATCGTTCCTTTTATAAACCTACTTTTGAAAATGATGAATGAAAAGGTCATGTTATTGCGAAGTAGAACATATAAATAAATGAGAGAATAAATGGGACAAGGAGGAAGAGGAGTGATTTTTAATATTCCTTGGTGGGTTTTTATTATCTTTTTATTTATTTGTTTTAGTGGATATATGTCATTTCGTGCAATGCGAGCTGAACGACAGTTAGAACAACAGTTTATTGAACGTGAAGGTCAAATATTTATTGAAAGAATGAATCAAGAAAAAGAGAGAAGAGAAGGAAGTTCAAGTTAACTTAACATATTGAAATATGAAAACGAAGCAGGGACAAAATTGTTTTTACCAAAGTTAAATCCGAACAATGGTAGCAGCATATAACCCGCTCCGGAAATATATCATACTTTTAAAAGAGTGTTCTCATTTGGGAATGCTATTTTTTTTGGTTACTTTTCTAAAACTGATGGATTTTTTTCTACACTATTCGTTGTGTGCATCACTTTACGGATAGTAGCACCATTAACCATAGAGTTGTTCCACATAATGAAAGGTCATTGTCGTAACATCAATAAACAAATATGCAACACATTGTTGTTTAAAATAATCAAATGAACGATACAACGTTGTACGATGACATCTGGAAAAAAACGCTTGCTCCCTCACTATTTTATTTTGAAGTTGATTCTTTAGCATATCACTATGCATGTAAGATTGCTTGTTTGAAAAAAAGGATGACCTTAGATTAACGGGTAAATAATGTGTTTTTGAATTATTTATGAACGAAGTAGAATTTTTAGGGATCTGCATAGTTTCTCCACAATCTTATCCTATCTTTATGATAAGATTATTTAATTTTATTAAAAGGTTGTGAAGTATTATTGGAGCAAATTAACTTATTTCTAGCTTTTGGCGCAGGGTTTTTATCATTTTTATCTCCTTGTGCATTGCCTTTGTACCCAGCCTTTCTTTCCTATCTTACAGGAATGACAGTAAATGAACTTAAAGAAGAAAGAGGTATTATAAGAAAAAAGGCGTTTATACATACATTCCTATTTTTATTAGGATTCTCTATTATATTTTTAGCACTTGGTTTAACGACTTCTTTGATAGGCTCTTTTTTTATAGCCTATCAAGGGCTATTACGACAACTAGGTGCAGTATTATTAGTGTTTTTTGGATTGATTTTAACTGGTGTACTTCGTTTCAATTTTTTACTCTCTGATAAAAAAATCCAGTTTCAAAAAAGACCTACAGGATATTTAGGTTCCGTATTAATTGGATTAGGATTTGCTGCGGGATGGACACCATGTACAGGGCCTATCCTTGCAGGAGTAATGGCACTCGGAGTTGCAAATCCAAGTATGGGACTATTTTATATGTCATTTTATGTATTAGGTTTTTCCATACCATTTTTAATTATGACCTTCTTTCTTGATAAGATGACCTTCTTAAAGAAACATGGAAATCGCTTTATGATATTTGGTGGTATATTAATGATTTTAATGGGGATTCTTTTGTACTTTGATTGGATGAGACTGATTATTGCACTGTTGATCCCGTTATTTGGTGGGTTTACAGGATTTTGATTCAAATTTAAAGATATTTCATCCGAGAAAATAAATGATATAGGGAGTGATCCGTGTGCGCATAGAAAAAGCTAGAGAAAAGAAAAAAGATAGAAAACGAAATAGATTAATTTTCAGAACCATTATTTTAGCTTTATTAGTAGCGGCAGTTGTGTTTGCGTTAATAACAAATGCAAAAAAAGATAACAAAATATATAAAGTTGGTGATAAAGCTCCTGATTTCCAACTTCAGCAAATTAATAAGAATAATGATTTAGAATCAATTCGACTTAGTGACTTAAAAGGAAAAGGAGTAATGCTTAATTTTTGGGCGACCTATTGTAAGCCGTGTGAAAAAGAGATGCCTTACATGGAAAAATTATATCCACAATATAAAGATAAAGGGATAGAAATTGTAGCAGTTAGTTTAGATGCGACGGAAGCTGTAGTTCATCAATTCATTGACAAATATAATCTAACTTTTCCAATACCACATGATACTAGCAATCAGGTAAATGACCTTTATAAAATTGGTCCAATCCCAACTACTTACTTTGTTAATCCAGAAGGGATAATTGTAGAAAAAGTAGAGGGTGCATTGACATTGGAACAATTGGAAGGATATTTAAAACAAATTCAACCTGATAATGATTGATAAAATGGAGAGATAATAAAATGAAGAAAATCAAATGTGAATGTGGACATGTGAATCCAGAAGGAACGGTTCTGTGCGAAGCATGTGGTAAACCAATTGAAGAGAATCAACATATAGACGGAAATGACAAAACAAAATTAATTAATATGCGTTACGATGGCAGTGCTAGAAGATCTTTAACATACAATAGATCGATTATTGATAAAATATGGAGCTTTTTTTCATCTGTTAAGGTTGGAGTCTGGCTTATTGTCATTGCATTAGTTGCGTCGGCATTAGGAACGATTTTTCCTCAAGAGATTTACATACCGATAGATGCTGTGTCACGTGATCCGGCAATTTACTACGAAGATCAATTTGGTGTTTTTGGTAAGATTTATTATCAACTTGGGTTTTATGATTTATACAGTTCTTGGTGGTATATGTTACTAATTTCACTAATTGGCATCTCATTAGTTATTTGTAGTATTGATAGAGTTGTTCCACTACATCGAGCTTTAAAAATGCAAAAACCTAGACGGCATGAAACATTTATTAATAGACAACGACTTTACAGCGAATCACCAAATATCTCAGATGAAGAAAAACAGCAAGTGGTTAATAACTTGAAGAAGTTGCGATATAAAGTGAGAAGTGAGGAAGGACATATATTGGCCGAAAAGGGAAGGTTTTCTCGATGGGGTCCATATGTTAACCATATCGGTTTAATTATTATTTTAATTGCTGCATTACTTCGGATGACACCATGGTTATATTTGGATGATTACGTATGGGTAAGAGAAGGACAACAAGTAGTTATTCCAGGAACTGACAATAAATACTATATTAAAAATAAGGAGTTTATATTAGAAAAGTATGATGAGGATGATAAGCGGTTCCAAGACGCAATCGATCGAGTTGGAGGAGAAGTACATAAAAACTATCAAACGAATGTCATCATTTACAAAAATGTTGATGCAACTATCCCTGGTGCAGAGCCAAAACTTGAAAAAGTTTTGGAAGATAAAGTATGGATGAATCATCCACTTAAGTTCGATGGCTATACTTTATATCAGTCGGGATATCAACAAAATGAATTTTCAAATATGTCCTTTAAAATCTATGAAACAAATGACTCGGATCAAAAAGCATTAGAAACATTCACAATCGATTTGACGTCACCAGAAACTGAATATGAATTTGAAAGTGGATTCCGAGTTGTGATTGACAAGTACTATCCAGATTATGTTCTTGATAAAGGTGAGCCAAGGTCTGAAACTAAATTTCCGAGAAATCCTGCATTCGTTATCTTTGTTTACCCACCAAATACCGAAAGTCCAGAAATTAGCTTTATAGGAATTGGTAAAAATATCGATGCAACTGGTGAAAATAAGTTTAAATTAGGGATTGTTGATTTTGAAACACATTTTGTTAGTGGGATGACATTACGCCAAGATTATACATTACCTTTATTTGGTCTAGGAGCTTTAGTTTTCATGATTGGTGTCGTTCAAGGAATGTACTGGCAACATCGAAGAATTTGGATACATCCTAATGGTCGAAGTATTTTGTTAGCAGCACATACAAATAAAAATTGGTTCGGTGTGAATAAAGATATTGAAAAGGCAATTTTAGGAACGAACATACAAATGGTGGTGGATCAGCAAGAAGTAGAAGGATATGAAAAAACTAAGGAGGTTCATAATGAGTAACTTAGCAACGTTAAGTAGTTCAATGTTGTATACAGCATTTGCATTTTATTCACTTGCAACGGTCATGTTTGGTGTAACAATAAAAGATAAAAATCAGCAAAAGAAAAAAGGAAGAACAGGAACTGTTGCAATTACCTTAACCATTATTGGACTATCTGCACAATTGATCTATTTTATAACACGATGGATAGCGGGCGGACATGCTCCCGTTGGAAATATGTTTGAGTTTATGACATTTTTGGGCATGAGTATCGTTTTGGCGTTTATCATTATTTACTTCATCTATCGCTTTGATATTCTTGGATTATTTGCATTACCAATTGCATTAATTATTATTGCGTATGCAAGTATGTTCCCTACAGATTTATCACCGTTAGTACCATCATTGCAAAGTCCGTGGCTATATATCCATGTAACGACTGTTTCCTTATCACAAGGGATTTTAGGCATTAGTTTTGTTGCAGGGCTTATATACTTGATCAAACAAATTGATCAAAAGAAACGAAGTAAAAAGAATATGTGGTTGGAGCTCATTATGTTTTTTTTAGTTGCTTGTATAGGATTTATTCTATCAACAATTACATTTAATTTATTAGATTATCATGTAACATTTGAGTATCCACTAGGTGATAGAATAGTAACAGTAGAATATAATTTACCAGCTATCGCAGGACCTCAAGACGGTGAATTGATTACAGAAGGCGCAAAAGATGCTTTGTTTGAAGCCCCGAGTTGGTTACAAGGAAGGAATGCTGCCCAAAAATTCAATACACTTATTTGGTCCTTTACAACTGGATTTATCTTATATGGATTACTTCGACTTATTTTTAGAAAAAGAATTGGTGCTGCCATACAACCATTATTGAAAAATATTAAACCAAATCTTGTTGATGAGATAACTTATCGTGCTGTAGCAATTGGTTTTCCACTTTTCACATTGGGCGGGTTAATTTTTGCTTCCATCTGGGCTCAAATTGCTTGGGATCGTTTTTGGGGCTGGGATCCAAAGGAAGTATGGGCTCTTATAACATGGTTTTTCTATGCGGCGTTTTTACACCTTAGGTTGTCCCGGGGCTGGCATGGTGAAAAATCAGCATGGTTAGCAGTTGGGGGATTTGCAATAATAATGTTTAACCTTATTGTTGTAAATTTAGTAATAGCCGGGTTACATTCCTATGCATAAATTTCTATATTTATTACTCAACTTTCGCACCACTAAAATGAGTTCAAACAGTTCGCTTGGTTAAGTTTGGGATGCTTCTAACTATATCTTTAATCAACCTTGGTATCATAAACCGTTTTCTAAAAGATTGGGACTGCGAATACTTCCTACCAAATAGATTTATTGTTTTTTACATATAAGAAATAAACTGCGCATTATTCCCATGAACTGCGCATTCTTGTATTGAACTCTGCATTATTCAATGGAACTGCGCATTCTTGTATTGAACTTTGCATTATTCAATGGAACTGCGCATTCTTGTATTGAACTTTGCATTATTCAATGGAACTGCGCATTCTTGTATTGAACTTTGCATTATTCAATGGAACTGCGCATTCTTGTATTGAACTCTGCATTATTCAATGGAACTGCGCATTCTTGTATTGAACTTTGCATTATTCAATGGAACTGCGCATTCTTGCATTAAACTCTGCATTATTCAATGGAACTGCGCATTCCCGTATTGAACTCTGCATTATTCCCATGAACTGCGCATTCTTGCATTAAACTCTGCATTATTCAATGGAACTGCGCATTCTTGTATTGAACTCTACATTTTGCTTCTGACATTCCTTAGCGAAGGGGGAAAGTGAGGAGGCTCACCAGCCGCCCACGGTAAAGGAGACACTGTGAAAGCAAGCAATATCGCAGCTTGAACAGATGTCACTCTTATGTCTGTGGTGAAAGCGGAGTGTATTTCCGTAGCGGTAGACCAAGCAGTTACTGCGCAGTTTAATTCAAATACGTGATAATAGCAATAAACTTAGCGAAAAGAGTAGGTGGATGTAAACAGACTGATTAGGCAAACAGGTAATCCAAAGTCAACTTGAGCACTTTATCTTCATTCCAGAAAGGCTTTTTGTCCATTTCACTCTGCGAAAAGTTGAATTATTATATCAAAGCCGATTACTGATTACTACATACAGTAATCGGCTTTCTAGAATCAACAGAAATTAATATTTTGACTACTATAGACATACTTTTTAGACAATATGGTAAAGTATTGTCATGTGTTTAATATATAAATCTTGATTGATGTTCTGTCTGCTTGGTTTTGAAGAAGAATACTTTGTATATTCCGTTAAAATGCAAACTTTCTTGATAAATAAAAGATATAATAAATATAAAATGATAATAAGAGAAGGTGTTATTTATGCATATGATGCATGGATACGGATCATTTTGGTCAATGATATTGATGATTATCTTTTGGGTAGGTCTAATTAGTTTTGGTATTTTTTTAATAACAAACTTCATCAATGGTGGCAACAAAAAAACTTCATTACAAATAATTAAAGAACGTTTGGCTAAAGGTGAAATTGATGAAACAGAGTACGAGCGGTTAAAATCAATTATAAAGCAAGATGGAAAGTAGCGATCCAAATTGAACAAACATACGGAAACCATAAAGAAAAGATAGGATAGAATATCCTCTTTGTTTGACGTAATGAATCAAATGATTCAATCATCTTGGCGAAAAGACTTACTCGAAAATTTACAAGGAAATATATTGGAAGTAGGTGTCGGTACAGGGGCAAATCTTAGCTATTACCCATCAAACGTGCATGTAACTGGGATTGATTTCAGCCCTAAAATGTTGATGAAAGCGTATGAAAAAATTGACAAGGCTGAAGTAAAGGTTGTCTTAAGGGAAATGGATGCACAAGATATGGACTTTCCAGACAACACTTTTGATGCTGTTGTCTCTACATACGTTTTTTGTTCAATTCCTAATCCTGTAAAAGGTTTTAAGGAAATTCGTCGGGTTGTTAAACCAGAGGGTAAAATTGTAATGCTCGAACATATGCGTAGTGAAAATGTCGTTGCTGGAAAAATACTTGATTTGATGAATCCTTTAACCGTACGAATTGTTGGTGCAAATGTAAATCGAAAAACCATTGAAAACATAGAAAAAGCTGGCTTGAGAATTGAACAACAAAAATATCTAATGACATCAATTATGAGAAAAATTATAATCTCACCAAATAAGTGATTTTTGATTTCCACTAAAACATTTTAACAAAATAAAGGGTTGAATTTGCATGTATGAGTTGTTTAATCAAATAATTAGCACATTAATCGGTCCAATAATGGATATCGCATATAGTTTGGAACATTTACCATTATTATTTGCTTTTTTCCTTGGTATTGTAGGAGCTGTTGCTCCATGCCAGCTTACTAGTAATATTAGTGCTATTACAATTTATGGTAATAAGTCATTAGTTGATAAAGTTCCTTGGTTACGTGTATTATTATTTATTTTAGGAAAGATCGTTGTTTATTCTGTATTAGGGATTATAATTTGGTTATTAGGTAAAGAAGTATATAACACGCTATCACAAATCATGCCTATTATACGTAAAGTTATAGGTCCACTACTAATAATCATAGGGTTATTTATGATTGGGTTATTTCAATGGAAGCAAACATGGCGTATTTTTAATTTTCCTACAAAAGTATTTAAAGATAATTATTTAGGTAGCTTTTTGATGGGTGTAAGCTTTACGTTAGCTTTTTGTCCAACAATGTTTGTGTTATTCCTATTGACATTAATGCCAGTTGTATTGGTTACTTCGTATGGGGCAGTTCTTCCTGCAATTTTTGGAATAGGTACATCCTTACCACTGTTAATTGTTATCTTTTTGATTTGGTATTTTGGAGCAAGTGGTGCAATATTAAAAAGAAGTAGGAAAATAGGTGCTATTACTCAAAAGATTGCGGGTGTGTTACTAATGATTATCGGTATATTGGATACACTTACCTATTGGTTATAGAGGTGTAGTATGATTAATAAACTATCATTTAAAATTGGATTACTATTCTTTGTATTTATCTTGATTATCGAAACTTTTTTATTTTTTATTTTATATACTAATTTGGCAAACGATCGTATTGATGAGGTAATGAATAGCTTATTGGCAAGAGGGAATACCCATCGTGATGTTTTAGAAGATCATTTTGATCAACCAACTTTAGAGCATGTAGGAATTATGGAATCAGCATCTGAATTTATTGTCATTATTACCGATAAAAAGGGTGAAATTATTATTTCATCTGATCCTGTAGAAGATGACATGATGAATGTGGTAGAACATACTAATAACGATGAAATACCTACAGAGGGTAAAATTGTGGAAGATAGGTGGAATGAAGGAAAGTATATTGCTACCGATAGTCCGATCACGATAAATGGTGAACATAAGGGACATGTGTTTATGTTTGCCAATACAAATTATGTAAAAAGAACAGTAGATCAACTGGGCAACCAGTTTATGTTGGCAAGTCTTATCACTATAGCTCTAACAATAGTAACAATTTTTATATTATCAAGATTTATTGCACACCCTTTAATAAAAATGAAAGAAGCAACGGAACAATTAAGTAAAGGAAAGCACAATGTTGAACTGCACACAGAACGAAAAGATGAGTTAGGGGAATTGGCGAATTCTATCACAAGGTTATCAAGGGATTTAGAAGATTTAAAGATGGCAAGAAATGAATTTTTGGCCAGTGTATCACATGAGCTTCGGACTCCCTTAACATATATTAAAGGATATGCTGATATCATTAATCGTCCAGATACGTCCACAGAAGAAATTATAGAATATGTCAAAATAATTCGTGAAGAGACAGAACAATTAACGGTCTTAATTAAGAACTTATTTCAATTGGCTAAAATTGATCAAAACAACTTTCAAATTAGTCGAGAACATGTGTCACTATGTGATCTCATCGAAAATATAGTCGAACGTATCCGACCAGCATTGACTGAGAAAAAAATAATGCTTTATGTGAATTGTACTGGCGAAGTGATGGCTTTTATTGATCCGGAACGTTTTCATCAAGTCTTTACGAATATATTAGATAATGCACAAAAACATTCTTTTAAAGGATCGGAAATTTCAATAGATGTGAAACAGACAGCTAAGCAAATTATTATAATAACTACTGACGAAGGGGAAGGTATACCTGAACAAGATCTGCCATATATATTTGAACGATTGTACCGTGTAGAAAAATCTCGGTCTAGGCTAAGTGGTGGTTCAGGACTTGGGCTTTCAATTACAAAAGAAATTGTTGAATCGCATGGGGGCAGTATCGAAGTACAAAGTCAATTAGGAAAAGGGACAAGTGTTATCATTAAGTTAACAAGAGGTGGTAATGATGAATAAGGTCCTCATCGTGGATGATGAAAAACGTATGTTAGATTTAATTGCATTGTATTTACAGCCTCATAATTATATCTGTAAGAAAGCACAAGGGGCTAATGAAGCATTATCCTGTATTGAATTCGAAACATTTGACATTGTTTTACTTGATATTATGATGCCTGGAATGGATGGATGGGAATTATGTCAGGAAATTAGACGTTTTTCAGATGTCCCAATTATCATGCTAACTGCGCGTGACCAACGTGAGGATATTATAAAAGGATTACAGCTAGGTGCAGATGATTATATTATAAAGCCTTTTAATGAAGATGAATTACTGGCTAGAATAAAAGCTCTATTGCGGAGAAGAACACCAAGGGATTATGTCGAAAGCAATGGCTTATTATGGAATAAGGAGCAGTTTGAACTAACCTTTAAAAATAAATTAATCAAGCTAACACCTAAGGAATTTATTATGCTTGGGCATTTTATTAAAAATCCAAATCAAGTATTTGCTAGAGAACAATTAATTGAACTTATTTGGGGATTTGATTCAGAAACGGAAGGAAGAACTGTTGATTCTCATGTGAGGAATATGAGGGATAAAATTCGACAAGCTGGCTTTCCGATTGATGACCATTTTAAAACTGTATGGGGTATAGGATATAAGTGGGAGAATGGGTAAAAGCAGAAGTTTAACAAGTTGTAAAATTTTCTACATACTTTCTGCACAATATTAATTTAACATTGTTTGTGAGTAGAAAATTTGTTCAGAGGGTGTTTCTAATGAAAAGATACATGTTTATGATACTAAGTTTAGCCTTCATTATTATTTTGGGGGCATGTAGTACTAATTTTGGTAACATGAGACCATTCGATATGAAAAATTTTCCAGAAGATCGTTCTCGAGGCCCAATGATGATGGGACATGGTCACCATAATATGCCGTTGCAACAATCAACGGGAGAGAATGAATTAAGAATTCCACCTATTTTAGAAAGTGATAAAGAAATAGGTAATGAGGTCTATTATACAATTGAAGCTCAAAAAGGACAGACAGAAATCTTTGAAGGCATTCAAACGAAAACTTTAGGATATAATTCCTCCTTTTTAGGTCCAGTTATGAAACTGAAAAAGGGACAAAATGTGCATATAAAATTAAAAAACAGCTTAGATGAAGAAACGACATTTCATTGGCACGGGCTTATTATTGACGGGGAAGCAGACGGTGGACCACATGATGTTATCCAGCCGGGCGAAGAAAAAGAAATTAATTTTAAGGTACAACAAGATAGAGCCACATTATGGTTTCATCCTCACCCAAAGGGGAAAACTGCAAAACAAGTTTTTGAAGGGCTTGCTGGATTGATATATATTGAAGATAGCAAGGATGACCCATTTGAATATGGTGAAAATGATTTTCCTTTAATATTACAAGATAGAACTTTCAATAATCAAAAACAACTGGATTATCAATTTGTTCAACATCCAGACGGTACAATGGGAGAATCTTTACTTATTAATGGTACATTAAGCCCTCGTTTAACAGTTAATAATGAAAAAGTTCGTTTCAGATTATTAAATGGATCGAACATGAGAAACTATACGATTAAACTTAGTAACAACCAATCGTTTCAGCAAATTGCATCAGATGGTGGATTACTAAATGCCCCTGTAGAATTAAAAGAATTACAATTAACACCGTCAGAAAGAGCGGAAATTGTTATTGACTTTTCAAAATTCAAAAAGGATGAAGACATAAAATTAATAATGGATGATGGAACGGTTTTATTACCATTTCAAATAAAAGATAAAGGAAAAGAAGTAAAAAACGAAATACAAGAACCATTAACTCCTGTTACAATTAGTAATGAGGAAATGCAAAAGCAAGTAAGTAAAGAAATTGTTTTATTTGGTATGGGTCATCACGTTACGATTAATGGTAAGAAATTTGATATGAATCGGATTGATTTTACTCAGAAAAAAGGAGAAACGGAAGTATGGGAAATTTATAACAAACCCGACATGATGGGTGGTATGATTCATCCGTTCCATATACACGGTACACAATTTAAAGTAATTTCTATTAATGGAGAAGAGCCCCCAGAAAATTTACAAGGGTATAAAGATACGATAGCTCTTGATCCAGGTGATAGGGCAAAAATTGCAGTGAAATTTGAAGAAAAAGGAGTTTTTATGTATCATTGCCATATTTTAGAGCATGAAGATAATGGTATGATGGGACAAATTAAAGTAGAGTAAATTTGTCATTGCGATAGTTATTTGAAAAAAAGAGAGCCTGATGTATGAACTGCCCCCTGTCAAGTAGACAGTAGAAATAGTAAAAAGCGATCTAAGCGGCTTTAGTTCTAAATTCCATAGGACTAAGCCCGTTTAGTCGTTTTAGATACCTATTATGATTGTAAAAATGAATATAGTCCTCTATGGCTTTAGATAATTCTTCAAATGTTCCATACTTATGTAAATAGTATTTCTCACATTTGATTGTTCCCCCAAAAAGATTCCATTGGTCCATTATCAATACACCTACCGACTTACGACATACTTTGTGTCATTCCCGCTTTATCAATTCTTCATTTAAACCGATGAGAGGTGTATTGAAACCCACCAACAGATCACTATGAATTAGTCGATGATCCCATTCTAAAAGTTCAGTGGCTTGGTCTAGCGCATTAAACACAAAGTTATTATGGAATGTCCTAATGTTTCCTTTAATTCCTTCGTGTACTTCTTCCAAGATGTATAAGGTATTAGCCCGCTTGTTCCGGAGAATTCAAAATGATTCATCCATCTAGATAAGGTCTTTTTAGATATTTTATATTTCACACAAAATTCTATAAGTGAACAATTTCTCTTTTTGTAAGCCCCAATACTTCTAATTTAAACACAAGAGAATGGGATCTTCCTGACATAAAAAAACTCCCCCTAAGATTCAACAGATTTTTAATTTTTTAATCTCTGTCTACCTTAGGGGGAGCATATCAATATATATTTTGACTCTCTTTTTTATATCAGTAGGTATAAGAAAAAATAAAACTTTCCTCTTTAACGAAATATCATCTTTTCTAATTTAATTATTTATCTTCTTTTAAGTGCGAAAGTTTATTTTCTGTTACCCATTTATGATCTTTAACTTTTTCATCATGGTTGAAGGAGAGAAAAAACAGCATATACATTAGTATAATAAGCACCCACAATCGTTACTGTAGCACCTTTCATATCCTTCATATGATCTGTCTCCAACTTCTGAATGTTATTTATATAATATAAAATTGCCTAATATATTTTTTATACTGAGCAATTTTAAATTAAGCGATATTTCGACAAGCCTCTGCACATTTAAAACATGCTTGTGCACATTGCTTGCAATGATCTTGAGGGTGTTTTTTACATTCGTTCCCACATGCTTCACATACTGTTGTACAAACTACCGCTAATTCGGATATAAAAGGTGAGCCTCTTGTTACGGCTTGTTCTAAATAACCACAAATATCTGCGCATTCTCTATCCAATCGAATGCAATTAGCCATCATTTGCATGTCGTCTTCTCGTAAGCATGCATCATAACAGTGGTTACAAGCTGTCATACATTCATGCAAAATTTGAAGCAGTTCTTGATGTTGTTCATGTGACATGATAATCCTCCTTATAGTTAAAATTTTTCTTTCAAAATATAAATTGCCCAGCATTATTATATATAAACGCAAAATATAAAACTCGACAGAAAATGCATGATGTTTAAAAATTGATACGAATTTCAACCATAGCAATAATATGTAACATTTTCTTGATAAATTCTCGAAATTTTATCTTTAATATAGTAAATAAAGAGAGGGAGAAAAACTAATCAAGAAAAAAATATAACTATTACGCCTACCGTTCAATCTTTAAAGTTTAGGCTTTAAAAACAAACAAAAAAGTAATTTTGCATATGTATTTTTTCAGAATGACTCAAATGTAGAATTATCAAAAAGTTATGGTGGTTCTGTTTTTACATTAAATGGGGTTTAATAATACCTTGCAGGGGTATATTATAATGAAGTAAGAAAGAGATATATTGTATAAAATACGTATACAAGTTAAATTTATTTTAGCAGGAGTGATATCAATGGTAAAACATGAACATCATAACCATCAAGACCAAAAGCATGTACATATACATGAAGGAAATCATAGGCCTCATGATCATCATATACACGAAGAACACGGTAAGGGTAAGATTCATGATGAACATGGTCATCACGGTCACAACCATGGTAGTCACGGAGGACATGGTCATCACGATCATAGTGACATGGTAGAAGATTTTAAGAAACGATTTTTTATCTCTTTAATTATTACCATTCCAATTCTCGCTTTATCACCAATGATTCAAGAATTCATGGGAGTAGATTGGCGATTTGCTAATGACCAATACATTTTATTTATCCTTTCCACGTTCGTATTTTTCTATGGTGGCTGGCCATTTATTACTGGCGGTATTAATGAGTTAAGAGACAAGAACCCTGGAATGATGACACTTATTGGTCTTGCCATTACTATCGCCTACGTTTATAGTACTCTTGTCGTATTTGGTTGGGAAGGTCATAATTTATTTTGGGAATTGGCAACTTTAGTAGATATTATGTTACTTGGACATTGGATTGAAATGCGATCTATAATGGGAGCTTCCAATGCATTAGAAAAGCTTGTGAAACTGATGCCTAATGAAGCTCATAAACTAGATTTCAACGATGAAGTCCATGATGTACCTATTTCCCAACTTACTAATGGAGATAGGGTACTTGTTAAACCCGGTGAAAAAATACCAGTCGATGGGCAAATCCTTGACGGTAAATCAACCATTGATGAATCAATGCTAACTGGTGAATCTGTTCCCGTGGAAAAAGGGAAAGCAGATGAAGTAATAGGTGGATCAGTTAATAATGAGGGATCTCTTATTATACAAGTGGAAAAAACAGGAGAAGCGTCCTACTTATCTCAAGTTATTACTCTTGTAAAAGAAGCACAGGAATCGAAATCAAGAACACAAGATTTAACAAATCGAGCAGCTAAGTGGCTATTTTATCTTGCTTTAACAGCGGGGTTTGCAACATTGTTTATATGGCTTGCTCTTGGTTATCCTTTCTATGTTGCATTGGAACGAATGGTAACAGTAATGGTTATTACTTGTCCACATGCACTAGGATTAGCAGCACCGCTAGTTGTTGCAGTTTCTACAGCTATTTCGGCTAATAAAGGGTTATTAATTCGCAACCGTGCTAATTTTGAAAATGCACGTAATCTAAATGCGGTAGTTTTTGATAAAACGGGTACACTTACAGAAGGTAAATTCGGGATAACAGATATTATTCCGAGTGAAGGATTTAGTGAAGAAGAGATTCTTATTTGGGGTGCAAGCTTGGAACAAAATTCAGAACACCCAATTGCTACTGGTATAGTAAAGTCAGCAAATGATCGAGGTATCAATCTGAAGCCTATTACAGAATTTAATTCAATAACCGGTAAAGGGATTGAGGGAATCATCGAGGGAAAAAAAGTAAATGCAGTAAGTCCTGGTTTTGTTCATAGTGAAAATATGGATTATGATAAACAAACGTTCAATGAAATGTCTGCATTAGGTAAGACGGTAATATTTGTATTACTAGATGATGAACTAATTGGTATGATTGCATTAGCCGATATCATTCGGGAGTCAGCAAAAGAAGCAATTTCCGAGTTGAAAGAAAAAGGAGTCCATTCCATCATGCTTACTGGAGACAATGAAAAGGTAGCTTATTGGGTAGCAAAACAATTAGATATAGATGAGGTTTACGCAGAAGTTTTACCCGATGATAAGGCTAATCAAGTGAGGGAAATTCAGTCAAAAGGTTGGAAGGTCGCCATGACTGGTGACGGAGTAAACGATGCTCCAGCATTAGCAACAGCTGACTTAGGTATTGCAATTGGTGCGGGAACGGACGTCGCTATGGAGACAGCGGATGTGGTACTAGTAAAAAGTGATCCAAAAGATGTTGTGGATCTGATGGAACTATCTCAAAAAACATATCGAAAAATGGTTCAAAACTTATGGTGGGCAACAGGATACAATATTTTTGCTATTCCATTAGCAGCAGGGATTTTAGCACCGATTGGGATAGTATTAAGCCCGGCAGTTGGAGCAGTTTTAATGAGCTTAAGTACGATAATTGTTGCAATTAATGCAAAATTATTAAAAGCGTAAAATGTATACAAAAAAATTAAATTTTTTTTGTATTATTGTTGTTTCATCAAGATATATGTAACTAGCAATTAGGAAAAGAGATAGTAGTCATTAATTTGGGCAAATCAATGAATGGATTTCTATTCCCTAGAATTTCCAAATTAGCTTTATGTCGATGCTTTTCATCGTCTGGTTCTTTAAAATGATCTTGTCAGCAAAAAGCAATGGGGTATCGTTGTTTTTTGCATTTTCTTGCTACTTTTTAGGGTACCGTAATCTCACTCAGGATATAATTCCCTACCAATATGCTCGTTCAAATCGATCCATTTCATGTTTACCAAAATTATTTCAGAGGCTGCCTATCATAATTTCCATCCATATTTACCGAATTTTATCATGCATCAAGTAACTATGGATGGTGTAATGTACCATCTATAGTTACATAGGTGAATCAATTTGGGAATCTATTTGTTTCTTTCAATATTGGAGCAATATCATTAATTCTGTATCGTCTTAGTAGGGAAAAATAAGTAAAGTGAAATTTATTAGTAAAAATAACAGTTATTCAATTTACGAACGTTTTTTAGATTAATGGAATTGGAGTCGTCCGTGGTATTTACGTTTAATACCTTATAATAAAGGCTGCTATTTTACTTTGTTAAACAGTGTCTGTTTATTTTACGAATAAAACAAAAAGTCCCTATCTTAACTATTTTCCAAAATAGCTCTCTATAGAAACATCAGGTTTAATAAAAACTGGTTCAAATAGTTCAAATGCAAAAAAGAAAAACCCAAAAAGAATGACTGTAATGAACAGATTACTAAAAAAACTGGTTTTTTTATTTACTTCTTGATTAATCATACAAAGGAGGATTAATGATGTGCCGAGGAATAAAAAAAACATTATTTTAGCAATGGCATCACGATATTCTACTGTTATCATTTCTCCAAGCATCGCACCCATCATTCCCCCCATAAGTCCAGAGAACATTCCGTCTAGTATTGCCATAATACTTATGGGTACGCCGGCTAAAAAACCCATAACCAAACCAACTAACATTCCCAGTACTGTTGAAATAAATAAGTTTCCTGAAAACAATATTCCAAATATTACTCCTATTGTTAAACCAATACTCATTCCCAATGTCATGGCAATCATCATACCGGTCATACTAGTTATTTTTTTTCTATAATAGATCGTTTTATTGATTACAAATATTGAAAGTAACACAATGCTAAAAAGCATCAAATATACTGAAACACCCATTATTCTTACCCCTTTCAACCTTATCCATTATTTTATGTTATGTATGGTAAAAGGCAAAGTATGATTAGTGCGGTACTTTCTATTGGTGAATATTATTACAAACAGTTAACAATATTAAATATGTATGACAGGAAATAAACTCCATCATTTCTGCACAAAAAAAGTTTAAAGTAGGTAAGAAAGGATTTGAAAATCAAGAGGGAATAATCAAATTAAATTCCGAAAGGATAGATCAAGAAACGAATGATGTAAACAAAGATTTACTATTTGAAAAAAAATTTTAACATTATCTATATTCGTACTTTTCGTAGTCATTATAAGGATAGTCCTCTAGCTACGAACAAGTAAAAAGTATATTTATCATTAGAGAGAAGGGGTAGGTTAATGATACCAATTGGAATAACAGTTAAAATGTCTAAGCGTATTTTATTTAGAATCCCTTCTACCTGGAGAAGTAAAATTAAGATAGAACAAGGAAACATAGCAAAAATATGGATCCAAAATAACTCTGTTATAATAAAAGCATGTGATCAATATACGACCGAAATTACTAGCACAATTGGTAGAGAGGGGCAAATTTATATTCCTACTGAAGTACGTGATCATTTTAATTTAAAAGGAATAAAACACTTCAAGGTTTTTATTGATGAGGTAAACAGGAATATTATTTTAAAACCATTGGAAGAAAGATTATATGAAGAATAAGACAATAAGATCATTTGGATTTTTGTACCAAGTTAAGTAAACAGATTTTATCGTTATTTCAAATAACTTATTAGAAAGGGAAGTATTAGATGTTTTGTAGAGATAATGCATTCGTAAAGAGTAGAAATGGTATAAAGGAGTATAGAAATAATAGTGAGGTGAGTCTACTTGAAAATTAAACTAAGTTTGTTTATGTTATTGGCATCTGTTTTATTAGTTGCCTGTAGTAATGATAGTATATCCCAGGAAGGTGATACGGAAGACATCAAGGAATTAGTTCATGAATATAGTGTGGGTGACATCAAAGACGAAACTGCCTCTATCACATCAGAAGAATTAATCGTTACAAATAGTGATAAAAGCGAGACTATCTATTCATTGCCTGAGGATGAATTTTTTGTTTCCATTGCGCCTTACATCAATGAAACCCATCCTTGTACGAACCATAGTCTGACAGGGTGTCAAGGTGAAATGGTAGAAGAAACATTTAATGTATTTATTGAAGATATGGAAGGCAATGTAGTGCTGGAAGATACATTGAAAACAGAGGCAAACGGATTTATTGATTTATGGTTGCCACGAGATAAAACGTATAATATAACCATTAATCATAATGGAAAAAAAGTGAAGGCAAAGTTTTCAACCTTCGAACAAGACGGAACTTGTATTACAACTATGCAGTTAATATAGAACAAAAAGCATCTAAAATTTGAAGTGACTCCTAAAAGTTAGACATAGTTATTTCATTAGGCGATTTGTTGAAAATGAGTCCGGAATTGTATCGACTCATTTTTAATTCCCGCTTTTTTTCAGATAATGGTAAAGTTGATGTTACTTATATGATTCACAAGTGTCAGTAGAAGAAATGCGAATGATGAATCAAGGTTATGATGTGTGGGAGCGGATTAGAAGAAGCTGGTTCCATTTCTAATGAACCATTTTTTATGTGCTTTGCATTTCTTTGGAATGTACTAAAAAAACTTAAACGCAAAAGGTCAGATCGAAGCAAATGAAAGATTACACGTATAAGGAAAGTAAGATCTAACTGAACTTTATTCTTCCAGGTCCATCATTTCGATATATTTTTTAGTCTCATTTATAGGTTTTGATAACAAACAGACGATGATATTACACATCGTCTGTTTAACTTTACTTATTTGAATTGTCCTATCATTTTTAGCCTAATCCTTGACCTTCTTCAAAAATATCTTTGAATTCATCAAGTTTAATGTCTATTTTAGTATCCTCAATTATTTTATTAATTTTTTCCATTGCTTCTTCAGGATCAATTTTTCTTTCCATAATTGTACGGCGGATTTCTTCCTCTTTTTCTTCCAATGATCCGATATCTTCTTTCATTTCTTTCTTATCTGTCACTTCGATAATATGAAAGCCGAATGGAGATTGAACAGGATCACTAATTTCTCCAACATCCATTGAGAATGCAGCATCTTCAAATTCAGGAACCATTGCACCAACTGAGAAATAGCCTAAGTTTCCACCTTCTTCAGCACTACCGTCCGATGAGTATTCTTTTGCTAATTTGGCAAAGTCTTCCCCTTTATCTAATTTCTTTTTCACTTCTTTTGCTGTTTCTTCATCTTCCACTAAAATGTGACGGGCTTCAATTTCTGTTTTCAATCGGTCATAATATTGTTTCACTTCTTCATCCGTCACTTCAATATCTTCCGTTATAGCAGCTTCTTGCAATAAACTGTTTTTAATATCCTTTTTTAAATCTTCTTCTGTCAAACCTTGTGCTTTTAAGACATCTTCGTAGTCTTCGCCAACTTGTTCTTTTATTTTATCTAGCTCATCTTCAATTTGTTTGTCTGTCACTTCATATTTATCTTCTAATACTGTGATCGTAATTAGCTCTCTTAAAACTTCAGCACCATTCCGGTTTTTTAACTCGTTATAAAATTGTTCTTTCGTTACATCTCCAGCACTCGTTTTTACAACCGTTTCTGAATTATCTTTTGTTCCTCCACATGCAGTAAGCCCTACTAGTCCAATTGTAAGAGATGCTGCTACGATTATCTTTTTCATTCCTTTACACTCCTCATATAACTAACCTAAATATAGTTAAAACTTTACCTTATATTAAATGCCCTTTAAAAAGAATACCACATCTATTAAAATAGATAAATTTATTTCTTGTCGAAAATAGAAGTTGTTATCAAAATGTAACAACTTACTGAAAAAGGAGGAGTGGCAATAGAAAAGAAGGTCAATAAATTAACCTTCTCTCCTATAGAAGTTGTTCAAAAAGTTCGGTAAAAATGACACTCGCATTTCTTTGGCAGAAAGAAAGTATAGCCACTTTCTACTGCTCACTGTCTAAATGCGAAGTTCAAGGACGCCGACGATCTTAGCCGCCCCTCGATCCTTTTTATCCTCCTTTTTGAACACAGACTTACAAAGCTTCACTCATTTTTTTCTTGTATTTTCTGTTCCAAATCTTGAATGCTAGCTTGTATTTGCTCCAAATATTCATGAATATTTTCTTGATGAGGTTCGATTGCGTTTTTCCATTCTTCTACGGAAGTCTGCATTTCTTGTGTTAATTCATTAATTAATGCTACACCTTCTTTTGATGTTTTCGCAATTTGATCTTTAAGGCGTAGCCCATCTTGAATGATGTCATCAACAATTCGTTTCCATTCTAGGCTTTGTTGTTTAATTTGATATCTTAATTCCCTACCAGAAGATGGAGTAGTTAATAAAGCTGTTGCCGCACTAATTGTTCCACCAACAATAAATCCTATTGCTATAGATTTTCCTTTAGACATAATAATATTCTCCTTTCATAAAAAGCATGTTCATATCCATAAAATTATTTTAATGCTCCACTTATGTTTTCAGCCATCTGTTGCAATTTTTCCAAAGAAAATTGATCATTTCGAGTTACCCATTTTGAATCAAATCCATCATCTTCTCCATATCTTGGGATAAGATGGAGGTGAAAATGAAAAACAGATTGTCCGGCTAAAATTTCATTATTATTTAATATATTCAAACCGACTGGGTTAAAAACATCTTTAATTGCTTGAGCAATCTTTGGAACTCTAGTAAACAATTCACCTGCAACATGTGATGGGGTTTCATAAATATTTTTTGTATGTATTTTTGGAATGACGAGTGTATGGCCAGTTGTTACTTGACTAATATCCATAAAAGCAAATACATGTTCATCCTCGTACACTTTTGCAGAAGGCAGTTCTCCAGCAATTATTTTACAAAAAAGGCAATCGTCATGTCTCATCGTGAACAACTCCTAGTTAATTGTAATAGTAAGTTCTAGTTTATCATAAAGAGTCAAACAAGTATATGAAGGATGTGTTAAATATGTATTACTGTATCCAAAAATGATCGATTTGTAACAGTACAAAACGGAATTTAAAATGGAAGATCAAATGAAATAATAACAGACTACGTAATTCCATTCACGTAGTCTGCATTAAGAAGAAAACAGTTAGCGATCATTGTTGATTTCGGGGACATTTTAGGCATCGTGACGATGCGAAAAGTGATTTTGATTTCTCACTATAAACATAAAGAATGATCAACACCGTATCGATAATGGATATAGTGGCTATCCTGTTTTCTTCCTTTCTATTGTTAGCAAATCATGAAATAATATACATATTCAATTAAAATCATATATACTATTAGGGAAGACATGTTTTAAAGAGGAGGATTCGATGCAACCTTTATTACAAATTGACCATTTAGTTGGAGGCTATTCGAATAAAAATGTTTTACATGAAATATCACTCCAAGTCGATCAGGAAGAAATTGTTGGTCTAATTGGCTTGAATGGTGCAGGAAAAAGTACAACCATTAAACATATTATTGGATTAATGCAAGCAAAAAGTGGAACAATTCAAATAAATGGACAAACATTTAAAAAAGATCCAACAACATATCGGAAACAAATTGCTTATATTCCAGAACAACCCATTCTTTATGATGAATTAACACTACATGAACATTTGCGTTTAACTGCCATGGCATACGATATACCTGAAGATGTATTTGAAGAGCGGTTACCATTATTATTAAAAGCCTTCCGAATGGAGCGACATTTACATTGGTTCCCGGTTCATTTTTCAAAAGGAATGCGGCAAAAGGTGATGATTATGTGTGCATTTTTAATAGAACCGGCATTATATATCGTTGATGAACCATTTGTCGGTTTAGACCCTTTAGGCATTCAATCTTATTTAGAGTGGATGAATCAAATGAAAGAAAAAGGGGCAGGCGTGTTGATGTCTACACATATTTTAGCGACAGCAGAGCGCTACTGTGATAGATTTATCATTTTGCATGAGGGAACCATTCGTGCTGAAGGTACACTTCGACAATTACAAGAACAGTTTCATATGCCAAACGCAACTTTAGATGATTTATATATACAATTAACGAAGGAAGAAAGCAATGTTTAATCCAGTCGATTTATTTAAACAACGATTAACTGAACATATTAAATTGATAAACCGCTATTTACGGTATATTTTTAACGGTCATTTTATGATTGCGTTATCTTTTACGATTATCATGCTTGCTATCTATTACCAAAAATGGCTAGAAAACCTTTCTGACGACTTTCCAGCTGCCTTTGTTATTGCCCTCGCACTTGGTTTTCTTGTTAGTTACAATCCGATCCAATCGTTTTTAAAGAAACCAGACAAAGTTTTCTTAATCGTAAAAGAAGAAGAGATGCACCGGTATTTTCGGTTGACATTACTATATAATTTTTTCGTTCAGTTATATGTAGTATTGATCGTATCTGCCGCAGTTGTTCCATTATATGCTCAAGCTTTTCCGGGAAAAACTAAACTGGATTACGTCTTGTTGCTAGTAATCATCTTAGTAGTTAAAGGGTGGAACATGGTAACAAATTGGTATATGTTAAAAATTCGGAATCCACGGATACGGATGGTTGATAAACTAATTCGGGGTTTGATAGGGATTGCATTCTTTTACTTTTTTCTTCAAGAGCAATTTTTTGTCATCATTGCGATCTTATATTTTATCGTCGTAATAAATAATTATTTTTTAGCTAGAAAACAATCTGGATTAGCTTGGGATCTTTTAATTGAAAATGACCAAAATCGATTAGCATTATTTTATCGATTTGTTAGCATGTTCGCTGAAGTCCCACAACTTACAAAACGATTACGAAAAAGACGCATGCTAGCTTCATTTATACAAAATTTTATCCCTTTTACTCATACGTCTACATATGATTATTTATATCGTTTAACGTTTATTCGTAGTAGTGATTACTTAAGTTTATATGTTAGATTAATCATTATTGGCGGTGCGATTATTCTTTTCGTTCCAAATGTTTGGCTAAAAATTATCTTTGCATTACTTTTCATTTATATGAGTAATTTTCAAATGATTACGTTATACCACCATTATCAAACAAATATTTGGCTGGATCTTTATCCAGTAAATCTGGAAAATAGGAAAAAGTCGTTTATCAAATGGGTATCTTTATTAACATTGATTCAAACGGTTATTTTTGCAGCGGTCTTTTTTATCTGGTTCGATATTGGTAGCGTGGTTTTAACATTTGCTGCTGGATCCATTTTTAACTATTTATTTAATTACGGGTATGTTAAACGAAAGATTGAAAAAGCGAGTCACTAAAAAAGTCGACTCGCATTTAACTTTTACTTATTCTTTTCTTGATAAGCAAAATAGGCACCAATTAACATTTTGGCAGCAATTGGCATTGATTTCTCGTTAATGTCAAACTTTGGATGGTGGTGTGGATAATTTTGCCCTTCTATTTTAGCACCTGTAAAGAAAAATGCGCCAGGTTTATGGTTTAAATAATGTGCAAAATCTTCCCCACCCATTTGTGGTGCAACCTCAACAGCTGATTGTACTTCTGAAACTTGTTGACTCGCTTCAAAAACGAGCTTCGTTTCTTCTTCATGGTTCATAACAGGGGGATAGCCAACTCCATAATTTAATTCATAACCAGCATTATTAGCAAGACAAATCCCTTTTACAACACGTTCTAACTCTTCTCGAACAATAGATTGAATCTCCGTATCAAGATAACGAACCGTTCCAATTAAAGTTGCCTGATCAGCAATAATATTAAATGTATTTCCAGCGGCAAACTTTCCTACTGTGATAACTGCTGTTTTTAAAGGATCTACCCTTCTACTTACAATATTTTGCAATTGGGAAACAACTTCTGCACCGATCACTACAGCATCTTTCGTTTCATGAGGATAGGCACCATGACCACCTTGCCCTTTTATTGTAATTTCAAATCGATCCGTTCCAGCCATAAAAACACCATTTCTCGTTTGAATGGTACCAAGTGGAGTCGTCGCCCACAGATGATTACCAAATACTGCATCTACATGATCTAATGCACCAGATTCAACGATCGGTTTTGCCCCGCCAGGTGTTTCTTCTTCCGCGTGCTGATGAAGAAATAGAATTGTTCCTACTAAATCTTCTTGGTATTCTTTCATCACTTTTGCAAGCACTAATAATGTTGCTGTATGACCATCATGTCCACATGCATGCATCGCACCCGGATTTTTCGATTTATAAGGTACATCTTTTTCGTCTTGAATAGCAAGGGCGTCAAAATCAGCTCGTAATGCAACTGTTTTTCCTGGTTTGCCGCCTTTTAATGTGGCGATAACCCCATTTCCACCTACATTTCTTTCATAAGGTATATTTAATTTTTCATAAAAATCAGCTATATATTGCGCTGTTTTAAATTCTTGAAAGGAAACTTCAGGATATTGATGTAAATACCTGCGAATTTCTACCATTTCAGAATAAAGATTGTCAATTGATTGTTGGATTTTTTTGAGCAATTGAAAGAGCCTCCTTCTATATTTATCTACTTTATAGTATAACATTTATTCATACTATACGAATAAATGAGCTAAGATTGAAGAGTAAGAATGATGTTACATTATGGAAGCGTAAAACTTGAATTGTGAAACAATATGGAATGGAATATAATAACAGTAACTGATTTTTCAATACTAATCTACAAATTAATGGAGATCAGAGGGGAATACAATGATAAAAAATAAAATATTAGTAGTGGAAGATGAGAAGGGGATTCGGTCTTTAATCCAATTGTACTTGGAAAGCAAAGGGTTTATCGTCTATCCTGTTTCAAGTGGGCAAGAAGCACTTGGAATCGTAAAAAATGAAAATCTTAGTTTAATTTTACTTGATATTGAAATGCCATATATGGACGGATTTGAAGTATGTCAAAAAATTCGGCAAATGAAAAATATACCAATTATCTTTATAAGTAGTAGCCGAGAACTAGCAGATAAGGTTAGATCTTTCGAACTTGGTGGAGATGATTATATAACGAAACCATTTGATTTTGTCGAATTAGAAGCACGAGTAAGAGCAAATATACGAAGATATAAGGACGAAGAAAAAAAACAGGTTAAAAAGATATTGCAATATAACAATTTGGAAATACATTTAGACAGATATGAGTGTTATCTGAACGGAAAATTACTACCTCTTTCTACTCGAGAAATGGAAATTCTCTTCTTATTAGCCCAACATCCGAATCAAGTCTGGAGCGCGGAACAATTATATGATCGAATTTGGGGCTATGATTCTTTAGGTGATGTACAAACGATCAAAGTACATATTAGTAATATTAGAAGAAAACTTGACCAAAGTAATGACGGTGTCAATTACATTCAAACGGTAAGAGGCTTTGGGTATAAATTTACTAGTTAAACTTCACCCAAAAAAGGGGGTGCTTAGGTTGAAAGTAAGAATATTTGTATATTTGCTGTTCATCCTGTTATCAGTAGTTATCCCACTTAAAACAGCTGCTAAAGGTAACAAAGAAGTGACAAACGATTTTAATTTTCAATCTAGTAACCCTAATATTAGCAAGCAATTGTTTATTTTAGAAGATAAAGATAAGCAGTGGGATATTGGGGATGTTCGAAAGGAGCCATTGTTTAGTCATTTCGAACGTAACACAATGACTGTTCCAAACTATGGATACACGTCATCTACATATTGGGTCTATTTTGAAGTGGAAAATAACAGTACATTTACAGAAAAAGTACTAGAAATTCCGTACCCACCGTTAAATGAAATAGATATTTATATGTATGGTCATAATGGAGAACTATTACAAGAGCTTCAATTAGGGGCCAAATATCCATTTGATGAGCGCCCCCTTTTTTATCCTAATTTCTCCTTTTATTTTGACGTGGAAGAAAATGAACAACGGACTTTTTTTATTCGTTTCGATACGGAAGGCTCCATGCAAATGCCAATTCAGATCTGGGAACGGTCTGAATTTGTCGCCCAAAAACAGCTTGATTATTTATTCTTCGGAATTTTTTACGGGATTACGGGTGTCATGGCTTTGTATAATTTATTTTTATTTTTCTCTTTAAAGCATACAAGCTACTTATATTATGTACTCGTTATTTTGTCGACGAGCATGATTAGTATTTGTTTAAACGGGATTGGCTTTCAATATTTATGGCCTGATTCCCCTTGGTGGAATATGAGATCAATCGTATTTTTTATGAGTCTTGCTACCGTATTAGGATTGTTGTTTACAGATAGTTTTTTAGATTTGAAGCAACATTTACCGAAATGGCGTAAGTATCTTTACTTCCTTTTGATGATGAATATGTTGAATGCACTATTTGTATTTATCACTTACCAACCCGCACTTCGTTTGCTTGTCTTTAATTTAGGGGCAATGATCGTCATTATTTTATCTGCCGCTTTTATTGTGTTAAGAAGAGGAGTGCGGCAAGCCCGATTTTTTATCGTTGCCTGGTCCGTATTTTTATTTGGAGTACTAATCTCGATGTTAGCAGATGCAGCACTAATTCCCCTAACCCCTTTTACTAAAAATGTGTGGCAATTATCCGTATCAATGGAAGTTATTTTACTGTCTCTAGCTTTAGCTGATCGAATAAATATATTGCAAAAAGAAAAAAATGAAGCAGTACTCGAATCACATAAAAGTCAAAAGCAGGCAATTGAAAATTTAAAACGAGCAGATCAATTAAAAGATGAATTTTTAGCAATGACATCCCATGAATTAAGAACACCTATTACAGGGATTATCGGAATAGCGGAAACATTACAAAATGGGGCAGCAGGTCAAGTTTCTAAAAAGATGTATGATCATTTATCACTTATTGTGTTAAGTGGAAAAAGGTTGTCCAACTTAATTAACGACTTATTAGATTTTACAAAATTAAAAAACAAAGAATTACAGTTAAATCTTGCACCAGTAAATATGAAGGAAATAACAGACGTCGTTTTAACGGTTTGTAGACCGTTACTTCAAGACAAAAATATTCGTTTACAAAATAAAATGGACGAAAAAATGGCACCAGTCCATGCAGATGAAAATCGAGTTCAACAAATTTTATACAATTTAATCGGAAATGCCATTAAATATACTGATCGAGGAGAAATAGTTATTTGGGCTCAAGAGTTAGATAACTATATACAAATTGCGGTTTCAGATACGGGAAGAGGAATTCCGGCGACGAAACAAGATTTCATCTTTGATGATTTTTATCAAATTAAGCTAGAAAATATGCATGAAATAGGCAGTTCAGGTATTGGATTAAGCATTACAAAACAATTGGTTGAATTACATGAAGGGAATGTTCATGTTGAATCAACATTACATGAAGGATCTACTTTTTATTTCACTTTAAAAAAATATGATGAACAGTCTTTTGCTAAAGAGGAAATAGCTTTATCCATTCATTCTTTTCCGTTTCAAGATGTAAGTATAACAAAACCAGAAATAGCAAAGATAACGGAAAGAAAAGGAACGATACTTGTTGCAGATGATGAAATGGTAAATGTACAAGTTTTGTTTAATCATTTAGCTTTAGACGGCTATCACGTTATCCTTGCAAAGGATGGAGAAGAAGTATTACAAAAGGTGAACGAAAATGAAATTGATTTACTTGTTCTAGATATTATGATGCCAAAAATGTCAGGATACGAGGTTTGTCAGCAATTGAGACAAAAATATTCATTAATGGAATTACCTGTATTGATGTTGACGGCGAAAAATCAACTACATGATAAATTAACATCCTTTCAAGCTGGAGCAAATGATTATTTAACAAAACCGTGTGAAAGTAAAGAGTTACTATCTCGCGTAAAAACATTAGTTCAGCTAAGTCAATTACATAAACAGCTATTACAATTTAATCGTCTTTTAGAAGAAAAGGTCGATGAGCGTACAACTGAATTGCAACTTGTTAATGATCGTTTAACAGAAGTGGCAAAATCACGACAACATTTACTTGCTAATATTTCGCATGAGCTTGGAACTCCTGTTACAGTTATTCACGGATATGTTCAAGCGGTACGAGATAGATTAATTCCGGCGAATGACTCAAATTATTTACAGTTAGTTGTTGATAAGGTGAAATTGTTAACGAGACTAATTGATGACTTAGCCGACTTATCTAAATTAGAGGGTGGACAAATAAGTTTCCAAAAACAAAAAGTAAATGTGCAAGAATGGATCAATGAAATTAGAAAAGTATATAAAATAGAAGTGATGGAGGCAAATCGAACCTTTCTATTTCCGCAAAATGAGAATAATATGTTTTTAGATTTTCATTGTTTCATTGATAAAGAGCGAATGCATCAAGTTTTTTCTAATTTAATTTGGAATGCAATTAAACATACGGATGAAGAAACAGGACAAATTGCCATCACTGTCCAAATTGCCGATCAACAAAATGAGATTATTTTTGCAGTAGAAGATAATGGGGATGGAATTGCTGAAGAAAAAATAGCGTATATTTTTGAGCGATTTTATAAATCGTATGGGCAAAGTAATGAAAAAAAATATCGTGGAACAGGTTTAGGTCTTGCAATCGTAAAGGAAATTGTCCGTGTACATCATGGACGGATATGGGTTAAAAGTGAAGTAGAAATTGGTAGCATATTTTATGTAGCACTCCCATTACATGCATAATGGAAGGAATTTGAACGAATAGATTGTTGGGTTTATTTACTACTTTTGTAAAATGGTTTTCCATGGATCGATTTAATTAAGGAAAGGACAAAGGGTCAAGGCGACCCTGCAATGGCAAAATGAATTGAATCGTACCTTTCTAACGAAATAAAACAATTCATTGTAGAAGCATATCCTTGTTTATTTATCCTGAACTTGTAAAATACGAATCTCTCGTCACAGTACGAACATTTATATCGTCTATTTTTAACTACTTGAGGGAGCTGATTAAATTGCTTACATTCAACACTTTTTCCATTACGGCTAGATGTGCAAGAACAGGGCAATTTGGTATCGCTATTTCAACGAAAATTCCCGCTGTCGGAAGTTTAACAACCTATGCAAAAGCTGGTATTGGTGCAATTGCATCACAATCGTTTGTCAATCCTTATATTGGAATTAATGGGCTCAAATATTTAGAAGAAAATGTATCAGCACAGGAAGTGTTAGACCGTTTATTGGAAGAAGACCCCGTCCCGGAAATTCGGCAATTTAGTATTGTTGATAAGCACGGCCAAGCAGTTGCATTTACCGGAGATAAAAGTGATTCATGGAAAGGTCATCTGACAGGTGAAAATTATGCAGTTGCTGGAAATATGCTCGTAAATGAAGCAACCATTGAGGAGATGGCTCAAAGTTTTGAAAAGGAAACGGAACTACCTTTAGCAGATAGGTTGTTACAAGCACTACAAGCCGGACAAAATGCGGGTGGCGATAAAAGAGGAAAACAGTCTGGAGCTTTATATATTGTCGATAAAGAAGAGTATCCGTTTATTGATTTAAGAGTAGATGAACACCATGACCCAGTAGTCGAATTGACACGTGTTTACAAAGTTGCTCAAAAAGAATTATTCCCATTTGTTCGCTTACTGCCTACACTTGAAAAACCAGCTGGTTCGTTTGATTTAGACTCATTTCTTGAGATGGGTATTTTACAACATGATGACGATTAGTCAGATATGATCATAGGAACAGAGGGAAAAAAGTGCTAGAGAAGGATAAAATGTGGATGTTATGAAACAAGACGTTAAAAATTGGCATAAATATTATTGTACTTTCCTTGCATCCTTTCTCTAAATCTGTTATATTACAAGTAACTTAATTACATTTTTTCTAAATTCACTATTCTAAAGTGAGTATGGAGGCGCAAAAACCATAAGTAAATAATTGGAAGAGAATGAGCTCTGTCGATAATTATTGAAAGGGGAATTTGCCGAAGCTGTAAGAGTCTCATGATCTTACTTAGCTGGGTCTGTATTGAATAAGTGCAGGACTGTCATATAGGAAACTATATGGAGGGCTATCTTACGCACGGAAACGTAAATATACATTACTTTCTATGCAACAGCGTGCCGTCGTTGTTGCTTTTTTCGTGTCCAGTATTCAAGCATAGCCTTATATGTTTTAAAATCATAAAAGGGTGTGGAAAAATGAATTTTGGTCAAGTAGTAACTGCAATGGTAACTCCTTTTGATCGTCAAGGAGAAATTGATTTTCCAGCAACAAAAAACTTAATTGAACATTTAATTGCAAATGGTACAGATGCAGTTGTTGTCTCAGGAACGACAGGCGAAAGCCCGACTCTATCAACAGATGAGAAGATCGAATTATTCAAATTTGTCGTACAAGAAGTGAATGGTAGAATCCCAGTTATCGCAGGTACGGGATCTAACAATACGAGAGCTTCCATCGAATTAACACGTGAAGCGGAGAATTGTGGTGTAGATGGAATTATGCTCGTTGCACCATATTATAATAAACCATCACAAGAAGGATTATATCAACATTTTAAGGTGATTGCTGAAGCAACTAATTTACCAATAATGATTTATAATATTCCTGGTCGTACATCGTGTAATATAGAAGTTGATACAATTGTACAATTATCAGAAATTGAAAATATCGTTTGTGTGAAAGAAGCAAGTGGTGATTTAGATGCTATGTCTGAAATCATTCGTCGAACTCCTAATGAATTTGTCTTGTACAGTGGGGATGACGGTTTGACATTACCAGTACTAGCAATTGGTGGAGTTGGAATTGTATCTGTTGCTGCTCATATTGTTGGAAATGAGATGCAAAACATGATTCATGCGTTTAAGAGTGGTAATGTGGAGGAGGCGGGAGCCCTTCACCGCAATTTATTGCCTACATTTAAGGCATTATTCTCAGCGCCAAGCCCAACACCGTTAAAAGCTGTCTTAAATATGAATGGCATTAATGTTGGTGGTGTACGATTACCGCTTGTACCATTGAATGAAGAGCAAATTCGCGAATTAAAAAAACAAATTCAATTACAAGTAACAAAAGCTAGTTAATGAAACTTCTACACCTATTTTCGAATAGGTGTTTTTATTTACTGCAAAATAACATTGGAAAAAGTAGAGGTTCTTTATTATTTTGTGTAGACATAGAACCTAGACGACACTTTTTCTTTGGAGGTCAGACCTTTTTCTACTATAATACAAAAGTAAAGTAAATGATCTTGAGAGGGATTCATATGAATGTTTCAAAAAAACAGGAAACGTTGCTATTAATTATATGGACGCAAACCTTACTCGCCACATTTGGTAGTTTATTTTATTCTGAAATAATGGGCTATCTTCCGTGTGACTTATGCTGGATACAGCGTATTCTCATGTATCCACTAGTCATTATATATGGTGTAGCTTTAGTGAAAAAAAACGTAGAAATTGCGCTCCCGGGATTAATATTGAGTGGCATTGGTATGCTTTTTTCAGCCTATCATTATGGACTGCAAAAATTTCCCCCACTTTCTGATGCAGGCGGATTTTGTACGAATATCCCATGTAATTTACAATACGTAAATTATTTTGGATTTATTACAATTCCATTTTTAGCGGGTGTTGCATTTATTGTCGTTTTTTGTTCACATATTCTTATCTTACGTAGCAGATTTTAAGTAATAAAAAATTGTCAAAATGGATGATCTGTTTTAAAGTAGAAAATAGCGTTATTACATTGCATTTATCTGGGAGGAAAAACAGTGAAAAATAAAATGTGGCTCATTGTTGGTGTATTACTTATATTATTTGCTGGATTATATGTTGTGAATAGTTATAAAAATAAACAAGCATTAGAGGAAAGCGATAATCCGTATGGAAAAGACGATTTAAAACAAGAAACAATCGATCAACTGAACGATCCTTTATATCAAAATATTATTGTACCCGAAGATTTGGATGCAAAGTTAGATAATGGGGAAACAATAACTGTTTATTATTTCAGTCCAACATGTGTTTATTGTCAAAAAACGACACCTGTAGTTGTACCGTTAACAGAAGAGCTTGGCGTTGATATGAAGAAAATGAATTTATTAGAGTTCGATAAAATGGATTATTATCATGTGGAAGGTACCCCAACCATTATCCATTATGAAGATGGCGAAGAAGTTGCTAGAATTGCTGGCGAACATCCTGAGGAAGATTTTCGTGCATTTTTTGAACAATATGTGTTAACAAAATAGATGTTAAAAAGCTGCTTTCTATTGTGAAGAATAGAGCAGCTTTTTTGAATGGTTCGATATAGTCACATATGTTTTAAATGTTGAACATACATGTAGAGCATTGCCAATATGCTCGTAAAATTAATCGTCTTCTTTCAACATATAGTAAGTAGAAGTAAAAGGTCGTTCTGCGAAATATGCAGGGAGCCTTGCAAGTTTTGAAAAGGTAAGTTGTTCATATGCACTTGACTTTTGCCAATCTGTGTAATGTCTTTCTGTTTCCCATTGAGTAAAAATAATATACGTATTACCTTTTACCTGTTTTAATAATCTCGCTGCTAATATCCCCTTCGCATGTTGAATAGTTGAAAGTTGTTTGTTGAACCGCTCTTCGAAAACAGCCATACCATCTTCCATTACTGGAACACTATCCATGACTACGAATCCTGTTTTGTTCATAAACCCATAATTAGCTAGGATATCGTACGAACGCCCAGAAACAAAAATACTTTTCTTTTTTTCACTTTCATAATAGACGAGTGTAGAAACACCACTTTTCATAAAGTAAAAATGAATAGTTGGATGAGAATCAGTTACATTTTTTAGAAAATGTGCCGTGCCTGTCGTCATAAAAGCCCGCATCAACTTCCCCTCCTTACTCTTTATTTTACACCATTTAAGCTTGAATTAGTCAATATATCTGAAAAGAAGTAGTAGTGATTACCCCTGTTGCAGGAAATGTCGTATAATAGAAGAGATAAAAAATAGTGGCAAAGTATTAGCAAATCACTTGAGGTGATTATATGGACTCAAATCAAAGGGAAAAACAAAAGAAATCGCGTTCCGATCGTCATAAAAATAAAACAGAACATAGGCCAAAACGATCAGAGAAGCGTAGCATACAATTGAATAAATTACTAAGTAGAATAAAGCGTCAAAAGGAAGAAGACCTTCAAGCTACAATAAAATATGAGCGTCCTACTAAACAAAAGCAAAAAAGAAATCGCTCTGATCGCCATAGAGAAAGAGAAGAACGTAAAGAAGAGAATAAGCAAATAAAACAAGAAGGCAGAAGATCAAAAAAAACGGAGAAAAAAGGTTTTGTTTTTACATTCAAACATACGATTGTTTCTTTTGGTGTTGTATTCGTTCTTGCACTTATTGCTTATACAACCATTCTTTACGGTGGAAAATTAATTGTAGATGAAGAAAAATTAATTATTTCTCCACCAACAACGATCGAAACAGAAGATGGCGATATTGTTTGGTATTTGTATGATCAATATCGTTTACCAGTGGAATTGGACCAAGTTCCAGATCATGTGAAAGATGCATTTGTCGCTATTGAGGATAAACGATTTTACTCTCATTCAGGAGTGGATATTAGATCAGTAGTCCGAGCGATTTATCGGGATATTGTTGCTAGAAGCAAAGTGGAAGGTGGAAGTACCCTTACTCAGCAATTAGCTAAAAATTTATTTTTAACGAATGATAAATCTTGGCTCAGGAAAATAAAAGAAGTCATGATTGCTCTCTATTTAGAGAGAGAATTTACAAAAGATGAAATTTTGGAAATGTATTTAAATGTCGTTTATTTTGGGCAAGGACAGTACGGAATTGAAGCTGCTGCAAATAAATATTTTTACAAATCAGTAGAAGATTTGACATTGGAAGAAGGGGCTTTACTTGCGGGAATGGTAAAAGCGCCAAATGGGTATTCTCCAATTGATCATCTTGAAAAAGCGCAAAACCGAAGAAATCTTGTACTAACTACGATGAGTGAATTGGACTATATTTCGGTTGATGAAGCAAAAGAAGCACAAGCAAAAAATGTCGAATTAAATATTTCGCAACGTAAATACAATCCTGCTCACCATGCCTTTGTTGATATTGCAATACAAGAAGCAGAAGAATTATATGGCATTACATTAGATGACTTGAAACGTTCACGATATCGCCTGATTACGTCGTTGGATGAAACCGCACAAACGATTGCTTTCGACCAATTCCAACAAGACGGCTATTTCCCGGGAAATAACAAGGAAGATGTCGAAGGAGCTTTTGTGATGATGGAGCAAGAAAGTGGCGAGATTGTAGCCGCAATCGGTGGTCGACATTTTCAGACAGGAGATTTGAACCGTGTCGTAAAACCTATTGGACAGCCGGGGTCAACGATGAAGCCATTGGCAGTATATGCTCCCGCATTGGAAACAGAATTATTTACCCCTTACTCGACATTACCAGACGAGCTTCAAGAATGGGATGGGAAACCCGTCCGTAATTACAATGATCAATATGATGGTGCGGTCACTTTTTACAATGCAATAAAGTATTCAAAAAACACCTCTTCCGTATGGTTATTAAATGAAATAGGGGTCGATTATGCGAAATCATATTTGAAGAAAATGAAAATAGATATTGAAGATAAAGATGTTAGAATTGCTTTAGGAGATTTAAAGAAGGGCTTATCTCCGCTTCAACTTGTGCAAAGCTATCGTACGTTTGTACATGGTGGAAAAATGATTGATGCTCATACAATTATTGAAGTGTACAATCGTAAAGGGGAAGTGGTAGCTTCTGCAAATCCTGAAACAACAGAAGTTTTTTCAGATCAAGTTGCATGGAATATGACAGAAATGCTAAAAGATGTAGTTGCTAGTGGTACTGGCCAATCAGGTTACTATCCACATGAACTTGCTGGAAAAACTGGAACAACACAACACCCGAAAGTAAAAGGTGAGACAAAAGACGCTTGGTTTGTTGGGTTCACACCTGAGTATGTAACAGCACTTTGGATGGGGTATGACGATATTTCACAACAAGACCATTTTCTAACTGGAGGAAGTTCGTATCCGACGGAGTTAACGAAGAAAATTTTAACGGAGCTAGATAAGCAACGACCACTTGTTACTACTTTTACAAAGCCCGAAAATGTGCAAGCACTTGCGGAACCGATTGAACTTCCAAACATTACGGATCTTTCTAGTTCTTATGTGTTTGGTGGTTTAAAAATAGTGAAAGGTAAGTTAGAATGGACTGGAACGAAAGATAAACGGATTATTTACCGGGTGTATGAAGAAAATGGCGATAAAGATGAACAAATTGGTGAGGTGAATGGTGAAAATGAGTTTGTTATTGATAAATTTTCACTTTTTGATACCAATTCTTATTATGTCGTACCATATGATCCGTTAGCTCAAACAGAAGGGCAACCATCGAATGTTGTAAAAATTACATTTTGAATGTCTTATTACTAACAACTGAGACATTTTCATAAATAGAATAATGGGCGATTTATCCGAACAATCACGCTTACTTTATGCCTATTGTTCGAAAGGAAAACGCGCTAAACAAAGTTGCTTGTAGCGAAAGGCGACGACTCCTACGGCAATAGCATGAGTCTTGAGACCCCACAGCGAGCAATAGCGAGCGAGGAGGCTCAAGCCATGCCCGTGGAAAGCAACGGTTTCAATACATTTTATATTGTTCGGATTAATCCTAACCTATTTGAATGATGAAATTGATTCAACTATAAATATACCAAGTTTAAATTTAAAAAGGATGAATGAACAGCCTGAAAATACAATTAACACGTTGGTTTTTATCTCACAATACGAACAATATTTATCCTTCTTTTAATAAATGCTAATAAAATAGATAAAAAGTATGTTTATTATTTTTTATACCTCTTTCTATATCGATGTTAATGTTAGGACTTTTAGAATGTAAAAAGACGATAAGAGTAATGATGAATAGAATGACACGCGTTAACCTTGCAACGCGTAAAGCAAGTGATGAGGCCCATCAGCCGCCCGCGAAGCGAAGAGTATATCCTTAGCGATGAGTTAAGATGTGCGTCGCAGTTTAATGCTAATTTTTTAATAATCTGTGTCAATTATGTAACAAAACTTTAGACAAGTTTATGACAATAAACACTAGTCGCTATACAGTTTGTAAGATTATCGATATAGTTAATGAGGAATAGATAAAATGGTATGCTAAGTGAAATGTGTATCATTTAGCAGATAAGAGTATAAAACTTTTTTGACTCGCATAAGTGTAACTTTAGTTATCGCTATTAAAGACTTGGCGATAACCAAGTTTTCTAACATTGGATGGAAAAAGAAAAGGATGATTAAATAATGACAAAGAAATTCAATGATACAATTTTACGCGCATATAATGGCGAGAAAACAAGTCATACACCTGCATGGTTTATGCGTCAAGCGGGAAGATCGCAAAAAGAATACCGTGAAATTAAAAAGAAATATTCTTTATTCGAAATTACGCATCAACCAGAATTATGTGCTTATGTAACAAGGCTCCCTGTAGAGCAATATGGGATCGATGCAGCTATTTTATACAAAGATATTATGACTCCACTTCCTGCAATGGGGGTTGATGTTGAAATAAAGTCTGGAATTGGACCGGTGATCGATAACCCGATTAGGACTGTCCAAGATGTAGAGGCACTTGGTGAGTTAAATCCTGAAGAAGATATAGATTATGTGTTAGACACAATTAAACTTTTAACAGAAGAACAATTAAGTGTGCCACTAATAGGATTTAGTGGTGCACCCTTCACATTAGCAAGCTATATGATTGAAGGTGGACCATCAAAGAATTACGCAAAAACAAAGGCACTTATGTATAGTGAACCGAAAACATGGTATACATTAATGAATAAGCTAGCGGAAATGATTATCGTCTATGTAAGGGCACAAATCAAAGCAGGTGTTCGAGCAATTCAAATTTTTGATTCTTGGGTAGGGGCATTAAATGTAGCCGATTATCGTACATATATTAAGCCGACAATGGAACATATCTTTACGGAGTTAAGAAAAGATAATGTCCCACTGATCATTTTCGGAATTGGTGCGAAACATTTATTGCTTGAGTGGAATGACCTACCAGTAGATGTGATAGGACTTGATTGGCGCACAAACATTTTAGAAGCACGAGAAATTGGGGTAACGAAAGTGTTACAAGGAAATTTAGATCCAGCCATTTTACTTGCTGATTGGGAAACGATCGAGTCACGTACAAAATTAATTCTTGACGAAGGAATGGCAGATGGACGACACGTCTTTAATTTAGGGCATGGTGTAACACCTGATATTACACAAGACACACTGGGAAAATTAGCACATTTAGTTCGTACATATTCTAAACGGTAAAAAGGGCACATATTTAAACTTGTTAGGTAGGGTGATATAAATGAGTAAAGAAAAAGTAGCACTACTGGTTATGGCTTATGGAACTCCTTATAAAGAAGAAGATATAGAACGATATTATACACATATAAGACACGGAAGAAAACCGTCCGAGGAGGCATTACAAGATTTAACTGAGCGATATCAAGCTATCGGTGGTATTTCCCCTCTTGCGAAAATAACGGAAAATCAAGCGGAAAATTTAGAAAAAAAATTGAACGATACCCAAGATACATATGAATTTAAGATGTATATCGGCTTAAAGCATATCGAACCTTTTATTGAAGACGCGATCGAACAAATTGCCAATGATGGGTATAAAAAAATTGCCTCGATTGTTCTGGCACCACATTATTCTACATTTAGTGTGAAGTCATATAATGGAAGAGCAAAAGAAGAAGCTGAGAAATACGGTATTGAGATCCATTCAGTTGTCGATTGGTATGATAAACCCGGATTTATCAAGTATTGGGCTGATAAAATTGAAGAAACGTATCAACATATACCGAAGGATGAACAAGCGAGTTCTGTATTAATCGTTTCTGCCCACAGTTTACCAGAGAAAATCTTGGCAGGGGGAGACCCGTACCCAGAACAGTTAGCTGAAACGGCAAAACTAATTGCAGAAAAAGTAACTGTTCCTAATTATGCAATTGGCTGGCAAAGTGAAGGGAATACGCCTGAACCTTGGCTCGGTCCTGATGTACAAGATCTAACAAGAGATTTATATCAAGAAGAAGGATATAAAGCATTTATTTATGCTCCAGTTGGCTTCGTTTCCGATCATTTAGAAGTGTTATATGATAATGATTATGAATGTAAAGTTGTTTGTGATGAAATTGGTGCTAGCTATTATCGACCGGAAATGCCAAATACGGATTCACTTTTTATTAAAACACTTGCAGATGTTGTGCTGGATCAATTGAACGGATAAGAAGAAAGATTTTGTGCACATTTCACAGAAAAAGAGTGATGTACAGTGAAAAACATACTAATTATTGGAGGCGGAATTACAGGGTTAACTTCCGCCTTTTATTTGCAACAAAAAATAAAAGATAAGAAACTACCATACAACGTAAAATTAGTCGAAGCAACTAACAGACTCGGTGGAAAAATCGCAACAGTTCATCAAGATGGGTTTACCATTGAGCGGGGACCTGACTCATTCTTATCCCGAAAAACACCTGCTGTTACCCTAATTGACAAGCTAGGATTACAGGATCAACTTGTTCGAAATGCGTCTGGACAAGCTCATATTTTAGTAGGGAAAAAACTGCATAAAATTCCACCTGGATCATTTATGGGGATACCTATTGAGGCCCGCCCCTTTTTATTTTCAGGATTATTTGGCGTAAAAGGAAAAGTGAGAGCTAGTTTAGATTATGTTGTACCAAAAGGAAAAGCACAAGACGATCAATCATTAGGTTTATTTTTTAGGCGACGTTTTGGTGATGAATTAGTGGAGAATTTAATTGAACCATTGCTCTCAGGTATTTATTCAGGTGATATGGATGAAATGAGTTTAATGGCGACATTTCCGAATTTTTATCATTTGGAACAAAAGTACGGAAGCTTAATTAAAGGATTACAAAAAACAATGCCGAAACGACCGAAAACGAAGGAAAAGCAACCAGGTATTTTTTATGCACTTCGTGGTGGCTTCGAATCATTAGTTGTTGAATTAGAAAAACAGATTGGTAAGGACGTTATTTCGTTATCTACTGCTGTTGATCATATAGAGAAAAAAGAAAATGTGTATCATGTATTATTAAGTGATGGTACTGTTTATAGGGCAGATGCTATCATCGTTGCAACACCACATCAAACATTACGAAAAATATTTAGTCAGCATGATATGTTTAAAACAGTTGATGAAATTCCGAATACATCTGTTGCAAATGTCGCTTTAGCTTATGATCAAAAGGCTGTTAAGAAAGAATTAGATGGAACAGGTTTTGTTGTATCGAGAAATAGTAATTACCGCATTACTGCTTGTACTTGGACACATCGAAAATGGCCACATACCACTCCAAATGGGAAGGTATTGTTACGAAGTTATGTTGGGGGCCCCAACGATCCAGAAGCAGTTCATTTAACAGATGAGGAACTCGTTCAAGTTGTATTAAAAGATTTAAATAAAACGATGAAAATAACAGGAGAACCATTGTTTAACATTGTTACTCGTTTTAAAAATCAGATGCCTCAATATACAGTTGGACATAAGGAACGAATAAAAACATGGAGAAGCTATATGGCAGAACAGTTACCAGGAGTTTTCCTTACTGGTGCCTCTTATGAAGGTGTTGGAGTTCCAGATTGTATTGAACAAGGTGAAAAAGCTGTATCAGATTTAGTGCAATTTATTTCAGATAAAAGCGACGAAGAAGCAAACGACTAAATAAAATGCGTTTTAGCCACAAGGAGTTTTCCTCCAATGTGGCCAAAACGCATTTGTCTTCTTATAGATAAGAAGTATAAAAGTCTCTTACCGCAAAAGTTCAAATAAGGCATTCGCAATAGCAAATAAGTTCATCACTTATCTCCATAATTGCTACATCACGACCATTGCGCACATTCTTTGGAAATTACGCAGTTTTTCAAAAGTTTCCGTACTTCACTTAAGAATTTGCGCACTTTCCTTAGGATTTTCCGCACTTTTCACAGGAAATGCCGCGTTACGATAGTAAGGACGATGACAAGCGTGGCAATAATTGTTGTAAATAAAAATACGATAAAATGAATATGATCATTTTTCTCTGGATTATTAAAAGGTAATCCTAGCATCCCTTTTAAGAAAATTTGAATTAATTGAATCCCAAATAACAACATGAAGACACCCATTCACACCTGGAGTAAATAATTTTGCAAGATGTGAGCTTAAACCTGTGATTCCGATTAAAATAGTGAGGATAGCTGAAATAAATATGCCAATGGCTAAACTTCCACCCAGCTCTTCCAAAGAAATCCCCTGTGCTGATGAAGTGATAACGAGCGTTAAGATAACTCCCCACCAAAGACCTGAATGTCCTTCCATAATTGCTCTTTTATGTCCAGAAGGTGCTTGCACAATGCAAATAATCCCGGTTATAGCAAAAGATAATTGTAAAAGTGTAACAGTAACCGCTTGTTCCAATTCAAAAACTTCCCCGATTTCTTCCTCAGCATTATTTAGAATTAACCCTCCATTCGCTTTTCCAACTAGCATCTAATAGAAATTTTGAGCAAAAAAAATAAGCAACTAAATTTAATTAGTTGCTTCATCCGGAAAGGAAGTCTTATTATAGAATAGACTTTAAATATTGTAAAAAATGGATTGACACGTCAACTGTTAACGAGCAGGATGATTACAATCATCACAAATATTGCCATAACAATCGGCCTGTTCAACCATTTCGCTACCACATTGCTTACATTTCTTCTTAGGTAAGTTTCTAAAAAACTCAATAACGTTCACCACAATAACTCCTCCTTGTTAGGAATAGATGTAAGTAATTAATACCTTTTGAACTGTTACATGTATTGTACTATAACAATAAATTTAAATCAACCCTGTTTTACAACAAAATCAATATTTATTTTTTAAAATGTGAAAACTGTGTTACAACATTATATGTAAGGAGTCCAAAAAATGAAACTAACAGTGATTGGATATTGGGGCGGTTATCCCGCCAAGGATGAGGCGTCTTCGATGTATATAGTGGAAAAGGACGACTTTATGCTAGTCCTCGATGTTGGGAGTGGTGGATTAGCTAAGTTTCAAAAATATAACAATGTAACAGATATCGACGCTGTACTACTATCACATTATCATGCAGACCATATTGCTGATGTAGGTGTACTACAACATGCCTATTTAGTACAGTCTTATCTAACAGGTGTCAAAAAAACGTTGCCAATCTATGGACATAAAGAAGATGAAGAACAGTTTGATCAATTAAATCATGATTATACAGAAGCAAGGCAATATGAACCGAATCATACACTTAAAATTGGTCCATTTTTTATTCGCTTTTTGAAAACGAATCATTCTGTACCATGTTACGGTATGCGAATTACCGATGGAGCTAGTACTATTGTTTATACAGCTGATTCGGCATACCAAGAGGAATGGATCAAATTTAGTCAACATGCTGATTTCTTATTGGCGGATTGTAATTTTTATGCCAATCAAGATGGTACAAAGGCGGGGCATATGACGAGTAAAGAAGTTGGTATTATTGCAGAACAAGCAGCTGTTAAAGAATTAATTTTAACTCATTTACCCCATTATGGAGACCATAAACAACTAGTAGAGGAAGCAAGGAAAGAATTCACAGGAAAAGTTACGCTTGCATCTGAAGGATTAACTTGGGGGGAGCAATGATTTTTGTCAGATTTCTAAGTTGCAAAAGGTAAAAAAACAATTAAACTAATATTGAAGGGGCTGAAATAGATGAAATTTATCGATAATAAAGGAATTACGGATCCATATATCAATTTAGCTTTAGAAGAATATATTCTTAAAAATTTCGGGGAAGAAGATACTTATTTATTGTTTTATATTAATGCACCATCGATTATCGTCGGAAAAAATCAAAATTCAATAGAGGAAATAAATACAGACTACGTTGATGCTAATCATATAAAGGTTGTTCGAAGATTATCAGGTGGTGGCGCTGTTTATCATGATGAAGGTAATTTAAATTTTAGTTTCATTACAAAAGATGATGGAAACAGCTTTCATAATTTCGCAAAATTTACGGAACCAATCGTTAAAGCATTGAATGAAATCGGTGTTCCTGCTGAATTAATTGGTCGAAATGATTTGCTAATTGAAGGTCGAAAGTTTTCGGGAAATGCCCAATTTTCTACAAAAGGAAGAATGTTTAGCCATGGAACATTAATGTTTGATTCTGAAATTGAACATGTTGTTGCTGCGTTAAATGTAAAAAAGGAAAAAATTGAATCGAAAGGGATTAAATCAATTCGGAGCAGGGTAGCAAATATAACGGAATATTTAACCGAAGAAATGAAGATGGAGCAATTTAAAAATATTCTTTTATGTTCTATCTTTCATGTGGAAGATGTAAAAGATGTCCCTCAATATGAGTTGACAGAGGAAGACTGGGAAAAAGTGTATGAAATTTCCCGTAATCGTTACCAACGTTGGGATTGGAATTTTGGAAAATCACCTGCTTTCAACAAAAAAGCATCACATAAATTTCCATCTGGACTGTTGGATGTACGATTGGATGTGAAAAAAGGAATGATTCAAAATTGTAAAATTTATGGTGATTTTTTTGGAATTGGTGAAGTGGAAGATATTGAAAATAAGTTAATTGGTGTTAGACACGAGCGTGCCGCAGTTGAAGCTGCATTAGAAGGAATCGATATCCCTTATTATCTCGGGAAAATTACGAAAGAAGAGTTTGTTCATTTAATTTATTAATGGTAGCATACCGAAGAGGCAGATCAAAGCGTCAGGGAACGACGCATTTGGGGACTTTGTAACCAAATGAAATGCCTCTTTCCATTTTATTGAGTGTAAAATGAATGATAGGGTGGAAAAGTAAAAATGTCGTTTTAATAGATTGATTGTTAATTATTTTTTGATAATTAATGCAAATTAGTTTCTTTTCCCTATTTTTTATGTTAGCGTAGTCCATAATCCCTAATTTCTCGTTTGATAATTGAAAGGATGAGAGATTATTGTATAATGAATTTATTAAAATTAGTTATGAAATTACACCTCTTACAATGGCGGTCTTGTGTAAAAAAAATGACAAAGGAGCGACGAAAACTTTCGTTCTTGAAGAAACACGAGATTATATTGTCCATTTAACCCCAACTAAAGTAATTGATCATGCATGTAAGTTTTTTGGAAGTAGCCTGAAAGGAAGGCTCGAAGGAACAAAAGACATAAGCAACATTACTCATAAGGCACCTGTAGCAATTGACCCTTCAAGCGGAATGTACTTCTTTCCAACGGCCTCGCCCATGAATAAAAATTGTTCTTGGATTTCCCACTCTCACGTCGATTTTGTAAAACCCATAAGAAATGACAAAACTGAATTAATTTTTAAAAATGGCGCTCGGATAAGTGTGGATGTTTCGTATGGTTCCATCTTAAATCAAGTACAACGGACCGCACAATTTCGTTATTCATTAGAGAACAGGATGAACTTAATTAAGACTGCTTTATTAGAACAAGAAATGAATAAAGAATATAATTAAATACATGGATACATGGAAAAATCGACGATGAGAAAAGATGATCAATCATAATGAATTGTTTTTAGTTTATAATAGTAAATAAATCTGTAAAATGAAAAATTAGGGATTGCTTTTTTATTATAACGATAGCTAATTAATTATCGTCCCTTGATCTACTTTTTCAAACATCTTTTCTAAATTGAACTTTTGGGAGAAACTCACGTGTTAAATTCAACAATAACAGTAGTAGAAGAGGCTAGTGAATTTTTTGATTATGTCATAGAAATATTAGATAAATATGAAAAACTCGGTCCAATTCCAGGAATTTTATTACCTTTCATTGAGGCATTTTTGCCCTTTTTGCCGTTATTTGCTTTTGTGATGGCAAATAGTGCGGCATATGGTTTATTGAAAGGATTTTTATACTCATGGCTCGGCTCCTCTTTAGGCTCGATAGCTGTGTTTTTTATCATTCGAAAATTTGGTAATAAAAAGTTATTGATGAAAATTAAAAAAAATCGGCAAGTTATCCATGTTACTTCATGGGTAGAGCGTCATGGGTTTGGTCCGTTATTTTTATTATTATGCTTTCCCTTTTCACCGTCATCGATTATTAATGTCGTTGCTGGTCTTTCAAATGTTAGTAAACAACAATTTATTTTAGCCGTATTATTAGGAAAATCCGTCATGATTTTTTCCATTGCTTATATTGGTTCAAGTATTTTTGAGTTTGCCAAAAACCCAGTAAAAACAATTATTATTACGATTTGTATTATTATTTTTTGGGGACTTGGTAAATTGTTAGAAAAGAAATTAATAAAGCGCTCTGAAAACCGACACAATGGAACAGATACTTAAAATTGGAGGGGTAACGATGTCATTACGAATGATCATTGGAAGATCTGGAACAGGGAAAGGGAATGTAATATTACAAGAAATGAAGGAAAAATTACGTTCTAACCCGCATGGTCGTACGATTCTTTACATTGTTCCGGAGCAAATGACCTTCCAACAAGAATATGCCCTATTTCGTGATGATCAAGTCAAAGGGAGTATCCGTGCTCAAGTCGTTAGCTTTTCACGACTTGCATGGCGAGTATTACAAGAAACTGGTGGAAGTACGAAACAATTTATTAGTTCAACTGGACTTCAAATGATGTTACGAAAAATTATCGAAGAGCGTACAGAACCGTTTGAAATGTTTCAAAAAGCTGTTGATAAACAAGGCTTTGTTCAAGAGCTTGAAGGCATGATTACTGAATTTAAACGACATTGTATTACACCAGATGTATTAGCGGAACAAATCAATTACACGGAACAGAATATTCCGTTAACGAAAAAATTAGCAGATTTACATTACATATATGCCAAGTTAGCTTCATTATTACAACATAAATATATTGATGGGGAAGACCAGTTACAATTTTTAACAGAGAAAATTGCTGACACGGAGCTTTTACAAGATGCTGATATTTATATCGATGGATTTCACCGATTTACACCGAAAGAATTAGAAATAGTGACAGAGCTTTTAAAGGTGAGCAAACAAGTGACAGTGACATTGACGACTGATGAATTAGCACTTGAGAAAGAACCGTCTGAACTAGATTTATTTTATCAGACGACTGAAACGTATTTCACTTTACAACAATTAGCGAAAGAACATGATGTTTTGCTGGAAGAACCAGTTATCCTTCATTCTGAAGCTGGACATTTTAAGGAAAGTCCTTATTTTTTCCATTTGGAGAAATATTTTGATGAGCGACCAACACCAGCCTTACAAACGGAGCAACGAAATCCTATTCAACTTGCTGAAGCAGTTCATCCACGAGCAGAATTAGAAGGAGTTATCCAAGAGATTTTGCGACTCGTTAGGGAAGAAACTTATCGGTACAGAGACATTGTTATTTTTGTCAGAGAAACAGAGGAATATAATGATTTAATTCAGACGATGTTTGCAGATTATAATATTCCTGTTTTTATTGATGAAAAACGAACGATGCTCAACCATCCTTTAATTGAATGTATCCGCTCCTTATTTGATGTCGTTGAATCAAACTGGCGGTATGATGCGGTCTTTCGACTTTTAAAGACAGGCTTTATTAAGCCGACTGATCGAACGTTTCCTTTACATCTTGATGCAATTGACGAACTAGAAAACTACTGTTTAGAATATGGAATTCGTCAGAAAAAGCAATGGCTGCAAACCGAAAAATGGATCTATAAACGTTTTGCTGGATTTTCAGAAGCAGCACAAACAGATAAAGAACTTGAAAAAGAAGAAAGAATCAATGCTTATCGAGATCAAGTGGTACAAGCACTTAACGTTTTTGATAAACAAATAAGAGGGAAAAGGACGATTAGACAACGCTGTGAAATACTATATTCATTGTTAGAACGGTTACATATACCAAGGCAACTTGAACAGAGTCGCGCGAACTATGACGATCTGGGAAAAGTGGAAAAAGCACGGGAAGAAGAACAAGTATGGAAGGCTCTGATGCAACTTTTAGATGAAATGGTAGAAATGATCGGAGATGAAACATTGTCTTTCCCAATGTTTCAAAAAACGTTCGAAGCAGGTCTGGAAGCACTACAATTTGCACACGTACCACCAAGTATGGATCATGTTATCGTCGGTTCGATTGATCATTCTCGAATTGCTAATAAAAAGTGTGCCTTTTTACTCGGTGTTAATGAAGGATCATGGCCGATGAAGCCAGCTGTAGATGGTATGATTAATGAACGAGAGCGGGAATTTTTGAAGCAGTTTGGAATGCAACTCGCAGAAAGTAATCGGAGAATTTTATTAGATGACACTTTTTACATGTATTTGGCATTTACGTCTGCAACAGATTATTTATGGGTTAGTTATGTGCTAAGTGATAACGAAGGAAAAATGAAGACTGCTTCTCCGATGATTAATCGGCTGAAGGAACTTTTCCCTGTCTTGAAAGAACCAATTTTATTAACGGATCCAGATGAATTGCAAGAAGCTACTCGCTTTATTACGACAAAAGAAAAAACAAGATCTGCACTTACGGTCCAATTATCCCGTTATGTACGTGGATATAGAGTAGAAGATATTTGGTGGAATGTGCTAGATTGGTATATGAAAAACGAGGAAAAACATGATACAACTTATAAAGTGTTGCAAAGCCTGTTCTATGAAAATAAACCGACACCTTTAACAGCACATACGGTTGAAAAGCTGTATCCAAAACAAGTAAAAACGAGCGTATCCCGTCTTGAAATGTTACATCGTTGTTCGTATCAACACTATGTTCAATATAGTTTACAACTGGAAGAACGACGTATGTATAAATTAGATGCTCCAGATATCGGACAACTTTTTCATGAAGCATTAAAAACAATTACAGAATGGATTCAGCAAGAAGGAAAAGATTTTGCTAGATTAACGGAAGTAGACTCAAATCAATATGCTAAAAAATCTATCTCACACTTAGCACCAGCACTACAACATCACATATTATCGAGTTCGAATCGTTATCAATATATTCAACGAAAACTCCAAGATGTGATTGCTCAAGCAACATATATATTAAGTGAACAAGCGAGAGCTAGTGGATTTTCCCCTGTCGGGATTGAACTGGGTTTTGGGTTTGAAAAAGGGTTAGATCCTGTGACGATTGCACTTCCAAATGGTTATGAACTTTTATTAAGAGGGCGGATAGACCGAGTGGATAAGTCTGTCCATCATGACAATTTATATTTACGGATTATTGACTATAAATCTAGTTCAAGAGGACTCGATTTAGTAGATGTTTATTATGGTCTAGCGCTACAAATGCTCACCTATTTGGATGTCGTTTTATCTCAGTCGAAGCAATGGCTCGGTATGGAAGCGACCCCAGCTGGAATACTTTATTTCCATGTTCACCATGCTATGTTATCAGAATCGGAACGGTTAAGTGATGAACAAATAGTTGAAGAAATTTTTAAACGATATAAAATGAGTGGATTAGTAACATCTAATCAAGAAATAGCCAAGCTAATGGATACATCACTAGAATCGGGTCGAAGCAACATCGTACCAATAGGTTTTAAGAAAGATGGTAGTTTTTATGCGGGTTCTAAAGTAGCTAATGATGATACGTTTAAACTATTACAAGAGCATATGTATCATTTAATGAGACGGGCAGGAATTCAAATAACGTCGGGAGAAATAGAATTAAATCCGTATGAAAATAAAGAAGGAAATGCTTGTACCTTTTGTTCATTTAAATCCATCTGTCAATTTGATCCGATTTTAAAGGAAAATAATTATCGTCGATTAAAACAGATGAAAGAAGAAGAGATCCTTGAAAGTCTCAAAAAGCAAACAAAAGAATCGGGAAATTTGCTGTTATAGAGGAGGAGACATGAAGTGGTAACTTGGACGAAGGAACAACGAGAGGCAATTGAACGAAAAGGGTCTAATATTCTTGTGGCAGCAGCGGCTGGATCAGGAAAAACAGCTGTATTAGTGGAACGAATTATTCAAAAATTAATGGATGTAGAAGATCCATTAAATATTGATGAAATTCTTGTAGCTACATTTACAAATGCGGCGGCAGAAGAAATGAGAAACCGAATCGGAGTTGCTTTAGAAGATGCAATCGCAAAAGACCCAACATCTTATCATTTAAAAAAGCAACTCTCCTTGTTACAACGAGCATCTATTTCAACTTTGCATTCCTTTTGTACGACAGTAGTTAGACAGTATGCTTATTTATTAGATATAGATCCTTCATTTCGGATTGCGGATGAAATGGAAATCGATTTAATAAAGCAAGAAGTAATCGATGAAATGTTTGAAGATGCATACGGTGCTGAAGAGGAAGAATTAGACCGCTTTTTTACCGTCGTTGATATGTTTTCCAGTGATCGCAGTGATGTGGAAGTGGAAAAGCTTGTATTAACCTTATATACATTTGCCATGCAACACCCTTGGCCTGAACAATGGTTAAATGGGGTGGCAGAAAGTTATCATATAGAAGAAAATTGTTCCGAAGACGAACTTTCTTGGTTAACGATCTTAAAAGAAGAAGTGAAAGATCAGCTTTATTCTTTTCGGAGCGAAATATTGCGGGCAATGGACATTGCAAGAGAAAGTGATGGGCCTTATCATTATTTGGATGCACTGGAAGCGGATATGAATGTAATAGACCATGCAATAGAACATGCCCATTTATGGGAAGATTTACAACAGTCGATCGTTTCAAGTAAACTAAAAAGTTTATCAAGAAAACGTGTCGAATGTAATGAAGATAAAAAAGAAAAAGTGCAAAAAATACGAAGTCGTTTTCGTGAACAGTGGAATAAAATGAAAAAGAATTGGTTTAGCCGAAATATTGCTGCCCATCTAGAGGATATGCGCCTCTTATTTCCTGCTATAAAACGAGTGACAGAACTTGTCATTGAATTTAAGGAACGTTTTTCGGCAGTTAAAAGAGAGAAAGCTATCGTTGACTTTTTAGACTTGGAACATTTTTGTTTAGCTATTTTAATTGAACCAACTTCAACATTAGAGCAAATTATTCCATCCGATATTGCCTATTATTACAAAAATCAATTTAAAGAAGTGCTCGTCGATGAATATCAAGATATTAATATTGTGCAAGAAACGATTTTATCTGTTGTAAGTGATGATACAAAACGAGGAAACATGTTTATGGTTGGGGACGTAAAACAGAGTATTTATCGTTTCCGTCATGCAGAACCGACCCTCTTTATTGAAAAATATAAACGATTTAGAGAAGATGAATCACACGGAAAACGAATTGATTTAGCCAGGAATTTCCGCAGTCGAGAAGAAATTTTAACGGGAGCTAATTATATTTTCAAACAAATTTTTGATGAGTCACTTGGAGAAATTGAGTACGATACGGCTGCGGAATTAATATACGGTAATACATCTTATGATAATGTGCCAATAGAAAATCCAGAAACAGAGCTATTGATTATTGACCGGGATACAGAAGAGAAAGAGGAACAGACAGAGGGAGAAAGTGTCGAGGATCTTGAAGCAACTCAACTTGAAGTAAGACTTTACGCGGAAAAAATAAAAGAATGGATCGGGACAAAAGATAAAGCTCCTATGCAGGTAATCGATAAAGCGACGAATAAAAAACGCAATATCCAGTACCGTGATATTGTTATTTTGCAACGGTCTTTAACTGGAGCACCGACAATTGTTGATGAATTAAAAAAACAAGGAATTCCGGTGTATGCCGAACTACGAACAGGCTATTTTGTCGCTATTGAAATCCAAGTAATGATTAATATGTTAAAAATTATTGATAATCCTTATCAAGATATTCCACTTGCCTCTGTATTACGTTCGCCAATCGTTGGCTTGAATGAAGAGCAATTGACACAAATAAGATTAACGAAAAGATATGAATCTTTCTACGTGGCATTAAAACGATATGCAAAAGACAATCAAGATGGAAGTATTTTAGTTCAACATTTTCTTGATCAACATAAGAAATTCAGACAGCTTGCGAAAGAAGGAGCATTATCGGAGCTTATTTGGCAGATTTATCGGGATACTGGCTATTATGATTTTGTCGGAGGTATTCCAGGTGGTAGACAAAGACAAGCTAATTTACGTGCTTTATATGATCGAGCACGTGGCTATGAATCCACATCATTTCGTGGATTATTCCGATTTTTACGTTTCATCGAGCGAATGCAGGAACAAAATAAAGATTTAGGGGAAGCTCGAGCATTAAGTGAACAAGAAGATGTCGTTCGGATTATGACTATTCATAAAAGTAAAGGACTTGAGTTTCCAGTCGTCATTATTGGCGGAATGAATAAAGAATTTAATTTTAGCGATATTCGTGCGAAATATATTTTGGATAAAGATCAAGGGTTTGCGACGAAATTTATCGATCCAGTCAAGCGAATTACGTATCCAACTTTATATTACGTATCTTTACAACAAGAATCTTTACGAAAATTATTAGCAGAAGAAATGCGTGTTTTATATGTTGCCATGACACGAGCAAAAGAAAAGTTAGTGATGATTGGTAATGTGGCATCCTTTGAGAAAAAGCAGGAAAAATGGCTACAAATAACGGATCATCTAGACTGGATTTTACCAAAACAGCTGCGTAAAGAAGCGAAAACGTATTTAGATTGGGTTGGTCCCGCGTTAATCAGACATCATCAATCATCATTATTATTGGGGGAAGAAGAACTTGCGGTAGATATGCCTGATGAAATTCGGAAAGATCCATCACAGTGGAAGTTAGATATTGTTTCAGCTACAAAACTTACAAATATCAATGCACAAGTGGAAGAGACGAAAGAAAAGCTGAAAAATACCATTATTCATTGGGAAAATGCTCTCCATGCAAACCCAGTATTTGAAAAAGAAGTGGAAGAGAGATTATCTTTTCAATACACGTTTCAAGAAGCGACTGAAGCACGTGCGAAACAGAGTGTAACGGAAATAAAAAGAAGGCAAGAGTTAGCAGATGTTTATAGTGATCAACAACTTACATTGCCGTTTCGGGCTCCTTTAAGGCAGAGACCTTCTTTTATGCAAGTGGAAAAAACACTTACTGCTGCTGAAATCGGAACTGCCATGCATACAGTAATGCAACATTTACCCATTTCACGACCGCTTTCAAAAGAGGACATTAAAGAGTATGTTTCCATATTCGTCGGGGAGGAAAAAATAACAGAAAAAGAAGCAGAAGTCATTGATTTGGACGCAATTGAACATTTTTATTCAACTGATCTTGCAAAACGTATGTTTAGGAGTGAAAATGTGGAACGAGAAGTACCGTTTACCTATACGTTAGAGGCAAGTGAAGTTTATCCAAATTGGTCGAGTGAAACAAATGAAAAAGTGCTTCTTCAAGGAGTGATTGATTGTATTATTTATACGGACAAAGGAGCAATTATTCTCGATTATAAAACAGATAAAATAACGGATGAAATGATTACAGATGAATTAATCACTAAATTAAAAGCTCGGTATAAAATTCAGATAAACCTATATAAACAAGCATTAGAAGATATTTTGCAACAAAAAGTGTCTGAAAGTTATTTATACTTTTTCTCCAGAGATTTATTAATTAAATGTGAATGACGTAAATTTGACACAACTGAGAATGATTATCCATTGGGGTGCACTCACTTATACAAGGTGAATGCATCTTTTTTTATTGTCTCCTTGGCTATAAATGCTGATATATCAAGGTTTCTAATTATCTCAAAAACAAATTGAAAAAGTGACTATTAAAAAATAATGTTTTTAAAGAAAATGCTCAAGTGTGATTTACCTCACTCTAAACAGGTTGATGACCCTCTATACTATAAGTGAATCAAATATAAAGCAACTTAAGGAGGGGTTATTCATGGCAACAGACGTTAAAAAACAAGATGTGCAAGTTGAAAACCAAGACTCGTTAAAAGGAACACTGTTTTCTACAATCATTTTTGTCGGAGGCGGAATACTTTTTTTCATAATCGTACTTTTCTATTTTTATATGACTAGGATTTGAGGAGGGGAGAATAATGAAAATGCATCGTTTTGAAGAAATTTGGCTTATCTTTGCAGTCATTATCATTATCGGTTCAATGGTTGTTACAGGGTACCAAACTTTTGCTTTAGGTATGGGGCCACCAAGTCATAAGGAAACAATTGATCCACAGAAGGTTGATCAAACAGCACCATTTGATAATCCTGGCGTGTTCGAGAATGGTGAAAATGAATACGACGTTGTCATGACACTTGAAGCATTTAATTTTAACCCTGGAGATATAGAAGTACCTGTTGGTTCGACAGTTACCTTTATTATGACTTCTAAAGATGTCGTTCATGGCATGCAAATCGTTGATACAAACGTCAATGCAATGATCTTACCAGGACATATTCAAACGATATCACAAACATTTAATGAACCTGGAGAATATTTGGTTTTATGTAACGAATATTGTGGTGTTGGTCACCAATTAATGAGTACAACGATTACGGTGAAATAAGGAAGGGAGGAAAAGAAAATGGAAACAGCTTTACATCAGACGTTTACTGAAAAAAAGAGTAAAAGAATTGAAAAATACTTAGGCACGAATCCAAAAGATGCAAAATTAACATTGTCCTATTTTACTGTTTCATTTATTGCTTTACTTGTTGGTGGGTTTTTAGGATTATTACAAGGATTGGAACGAGCAGGACTTTTAACAATGCCCGCATGGTTCGATTATTATCAAACATTAACGACACATGGAATTTTACTCATCCTTGTTTTTACAGGAACATTTCTAGTTGGTTATGTCTATGCAGGTCTTTCTCATACGCTAGGTGGTTTAATTCCAAAAGTAAGAAAAATGGGTTGGATTGCTTTTACGTTAATGGTAATTGGTACAGCATTAGCAGCATCACAAGTAATTATTGGTGAGGCATCTGTTCTTTACACCTTCTATCCACCAATGGCAGCATCACCTTGGTTTTATATCGGATTAGTGTTAGTCGTACTAGGCATTTGGACAGCTGCATTTGGAGCATTTATAAATGTAGCAAACTGGCGTAAAAATCACCGAGGACAGCATCTTCCATTACTTGCATTTTTCGGAACAGGTATATTTGTTTTATTATTTACTGCAACATTGGGAGTAACATATGAAGTATTAACATTAATTCCTTGGGCATTCGGTTGGACAGATACCGTTAATGTGTTATTGAGTCGTACGTTATTTTGGAGTTTTGGACACACACTTGTTAACGTATGGTACTTTACCGCAGTATCAGCATGGTATGTCGCATTTCCGAAAATCATTGGCGGACGACAATTTAGTGATACATTAGCACGTGTTGTAGCAGTGTTAATTGTTATTTTAAACGTACCAGGTGGATTCCACCATCAAATTATTGATCCTGGTTTTACAGAAGGATTAAAATACATGCACGTATTCATGAGTTTATCCATTGGATTTCCATCCTTAATGACTGCTTTTGCCATGTTTGCGATGATGGAACGTGCAGGTAGAAGAAAAGGGGCAAAAGGATTACTTGGCTGGTTTAAAAAATTACCTTGGAAAGATGCTCGTTTCTTAGCACTATTCCTAGCAATGGCAACATTTATCCCTGCTGGGGCAGGTGGAATTGCACAAACAAACTTTCAGTTAAACCAAGTTGTTCATAACACATTATTTATTACAGGACATTTTCACTTAACAGTTGGAGTATCTGTTGCATTATCATTCTTTGGCATTGCTTACTGGCTTGTCCCACATTTATCTAAACGTGTGATGACACCAAAGATAAACAAATTAGCCATTTGGCAAATTATCATCTGGATGGTTGGGATGTTCTTTATGTCGGGTGCGATGCATACTGTCGGATTATTTGGAGCACCAAGAAGAACAGCATTCTCTACTTATTTTGACAGTGCAACAGCAGCAAGTTGGAATCCTTATCTAATGTTACTTGCAGTTGGTGGAACATTACTTATTATCTCTGTCGTTATGGTTGTTTACATTGTATTCCACTTAATGTTAAAAGCACCTAAAGGAGAAACAGAATTCCCGATTGCGGAAGAGGAAGAGGATGCTTCACCAACCCCTAAATGGACAGAAAGATGGAGTCTCTGGGTTGTGCTAATGATAGCCGTTATTTCCATGGGATATGTCATTCCAATTGTAGACTTAATCATGAATGCACCTCCAGGATCTCCACCATTTAAAACATGGTAAAACTAGATTTCTTAAAGGAATATGTTTCTACACTTTAGCCCCAAGGCGAAGTTTAGAACGGAATAAAGAAGGAGATAGCCTTGGGGTGGGCTATCTCCTTTTCACCTCATTATTAAATCCTCTTCCATTTGTCCCCAGATTAATAATACTATCGTAAATAATCTCGTTTACAACTGATAAAACATAAAGCTCAATGATAAATTATGGTAGTGCTCCGAAAAGTAGGAAACTGAACAATGATTGTTATCGATTTTTTCTTCTAAATCAAATTAAAAAAGGATGTGATCCTTATGTTTAAAAGTCGTCACCAAATGATTTCTCTAGCCATTGTATTAGTATTTGGTTTTACATTGTTCTACATCGGAACAGACGGATTTACTGCATTTACTGAAGAAACGGCAAGAACGAATAAGCTTATTGAAGAGCAACCATTGTTACCAGATATAACATTAGAAGATAGTAAAGGCAGAGAATATAGCTTTGATGAATTCGAAGGTAAATACATGTTAATGACATTTATTTACACTGCTTGTTCGACTGTTTGTCCACAGCTTGAAATGAATACGGCTGAAATCTACGAATCACTTCCTGAAAAATATATTGGAGAAGATATTGTATTTATGAGTGTAAGCTTTGACCCTGAACGAGACACTCCAGAAATTTTAGATCGTTATCGTACTTATTTCGGAAGTGATGGAGAGACGTGGCGGATGGTCAGAATTCCAGATGAACAAGAGTTACAATCTGTTTTAGATGAATTTGGTGTTATCGTTATTCCAGATGGCGAAGGGGACTTTCAGCATAATGTCGCATATTATTTAGTGGATAAAGATGGGTATTTAGTGGATGTGCTTGATTTTTCAGATGTCGAAGGAGCTAAGGCAAGAGTGTTAGAAACGCTAGAGCAAGAAGGGGAGGGATAAAAAATGAAACAAGCAATTTATGGTCTTATCTTATATGTTTTTTTAATGATCCCCCCAGTCGTACATTTATCGGAATCTATTATGAGTATTCATATGCATATGCAAATGCCCCTTTTGGGGATTGCCGGAATGTTTATGACACCTTTTTTACAAAAGAAATTCCCGTCATTTTTTAAAAAGTGGAATGAAAATGGAATCCCGGGAATTATCTTATTTTTCATTGTGTTTTTCTATTGGTTACTTCCTAGAGCAATGGATGAAACACTTATATTAACTCATGTTGAAGTGTTTAAATTTATAAGTTGGCCTTTTTTGATCGGTGTATCTTTGCGGGATAGTTGGGCGAAATTATCAAATGCATGGAAAAATGCTGTATATATTATTGTATCTGTTGCTTACTTAGGAATGGCTTGGTTATATATTTTTTCACCAGATCAGCTTTGCAATAATTATTTAATTGTGGAACAGCGAACATTAGGTTGGGGGTTTTTACTGATCGCTTTTTGCATCTTATTATATTTCGTCCAAACGTTGTTTATCGATCAATCCCAATATGAGTAACTCAACTTTCATACCAATAAAATAAGTTCAAACAGTTCGCTTGGTAAAGCTTAAGGTACTTCTAATGATCCTTTACAACCTCGGTATAATAAACTGAATTTAGCTGATAGGATGTCTACTGAGGTCCGCAGTCCAAATACATCTTCGCTTGCCGTGGGCGGCTGTTGAGCTCCCTTGGTGCTGACGCACTACGTGATCTCATCTAGGCCTTCCTCCCACAGGCGTCTTGATGGGTTTGAACTGCTCCGAATGATAAATATGATTTAGCACTCTAATTATGTTCCCAGTATATATCTCCAAACTAGTCTCGGTGAGCGCAGTGCGGCGACTTCCGCGGAAAACGTCCGTACGGAGCGAGCCCAGATGGATATCAGCTTAAACTTAAGAACAAATGAATCATCCAAAGTCAACTTGACAACTGTATCTTCATTCCATTTAATTCTACCAAGACTTTCTTGTTCATTTCACTATGCGAAAGTTGAGTGAGTAATATATAGAAACTTAATTGAAACTTTAGTCCCCTATGTATACAATGGAAAGTAGATATTATTTCCTTATAAAAGGTAGGGGACGATGGTTGAAGAATAAAAAATTAGTTGTTTTTAATATAATTATTCTCATTCTTTTTGTTGCCGTTGTATTTATCGGTAGGAATACATGGGGAGTGGCAAATACATCAGCAAAATCAGACGATAATGAAGAAGCGGTGGAACAAAAACCTGTAGTAACCTTTCAAGCTAATCCTACATTATTAGCTAGTTCCTATGTAAAGAAAAAGAAGGCTGATTTTGAACTCTTTGAACGAGAGGAATTAGAAATTGTGGAGTTAGAAGAGGAGGAAGAGGAAGAACCACTGGAGGAAGAAGAGGTTGTTGCTTACGAGCCAGTGGAAACAGTCGATGAAGAGATTGATAGTTACCAAGCACCTGTGAATACTTGGAATAGTCAGCAGAGTAATACGAATTCCTATACAGGTTCTAGTGAAAATAATAGATCTACTTATCCGAATAAACCAAAAACTGAATCAAAAGGGAAAGGTGGTTCTGAACAATCGGGTTCTAATCAAAAACCACCAGCGGAACCAAAGCCAAAGCCAAAGCCGGATCCAAAGCCAGATCCAAAGCCAGATCCAAAGCCAGATCCAAAACCAGATCCAAAGCCAGATCCAAAACCAGATCCAAAACCAGATCCAAATCCAGATCCAAATCCGGATCCAAAACCAGATCCAAAACCAGATCCGGGAGATGAGGATAATTAATAATTCTTTTTGGAGGGTAATACGATGACGAAAACAGCCATTGTTACAGGGGCAAGTAGTGGGATTGGTAAAGCAATTGCAATGAAACTTGCGGAAGAAAATATTAATGTCGTATTAGTTGCAAGGAGTGAAGATAAATTAACAACACTTGCAAAAGAAATTAATAACAAAGAAGGAGCAAATGCATTAGCAATCCCGACAGATGTTTCTAAACGAGAAGAAGTAGAAAAAATGGTAAAGGAAGCAAAAAAGCAATTTGGATCGATTGATGTTTATATAAACAATGCTGGTCTTATGTTAAGTGCTGCCGTAACAGATGGACAAATAAATGACTGGGAACAAATGATAGATGTCAATATGAAAGGTGTTCTTTATGGGATACACGCTGTTGTTCCGGAGATGAAAGAGCGAAAAACCGGTCATCTTATTAATATCGCATCTGTGTCCGGGATAGAAGTAACGAAAAAAAGTACCGTTTATAGTGCGACTAAATTTGCTGTTCGTGCAATCTCGATGGGACTTGAAAAGGAATTAGCGCATACAGGTGTTAGAGTAACGAATATTTCCCCAGGGATGGTTGATACGAACTTAACGAGAAGGCATACTATCCAACGAAAACCACTTGCGCCAGAGGATCTTGCAAATGCTGTTTTTTATGCTTTGACACAACCAACATATGTGAATGTAAATGAAATAACCGTTCGACCTGTTTAAAACGAGAAAAAAGCTATTACGTTTCCATGAAAAACGTTGAAATACATTTTTAGATTAGCAAAATAAAAAAATATTTGTTATTATTAATTTGTAAAATATACGTTAAAACAATTTAATTTCATTACAATTTTTATAAAGGTGACTTTAGTTTAATTAGGATTTAACATGCTATCACTTTCTAAATAAAGTCACCTTTATATGGTGTGTTTTTCCTTAATTTTTCAAGTGATTGGATCGATAAAATAAAAGATTGTTCAATCATTCACCAACTTTGTGTATATATATTAAATCGTGTTTAATACTTTGTATAATGAGATTTACTTATGTACAATAATGATAATACAATTTTTTATCGTGGAGTAAAGTGTAAACTAATATCAGGAAGGTGGATTTTAATGAGTATTAAACCTAAAATTGTTGTTCTTGGAGCAGGATATGCTGGTTTAAAAACAACTAGAGAATTAACAAAATTGTTGTCACCAGAAGAGGCAGATATCGTCTTAGTAAATAAACATAATTACCATTATGAAACAACTTGGCTCCATGAAGTTGCAGCAGGAACGATCAATCCAAACCAAGCGCGCTTCATGATTAGTGATGTGATTAATCCGAATAGAGTCCGCTTGATTTATGATGCAGTTGAAGAAGTAAATACAGAAGATCAACGAATAATTTTGGAAAATGGTGAAATTACATACGATTACTTAGTCATTGCCCTTGGATTTGAATCAAATACATTTGGTATTAAAGGCATGGAAGAGAATGCATTTGCCATTGTCGATATTGATTCCAGTCGTTTAATTCGTGAACATATCGAACTTCAATTTGCAAAATATAAATCAGATGAAGAGACGGATGAATCTAGCCTAACGATTTTAGTAGGTGGTGCTGGATTTACTGGAATTGAGTTTGCTGGTGAATTAGCAGAGAGAGTACCACAGCTTTGTAAGAAATATGATATTGACCGTAGAAAAGTAAAAATTATTAATGTGGAAGCAATGCCTACTATTTTACCGATGTTTGATAAAGATTTAGTATCATATGCAATGAAATCTTTAGAAGATCGGGGTGTTGAGTTCAGATTAGGTGCCGCAATTAACGAATGTACAGAAGATAGCTTTATTATCGGTGAAGATAACGAAGAAATTAAAGCAGGTACGATCGTTTGGACAGGTGGAGTGACAGGTAATTCGGTACTTGGAAAATCAGGATTTGAATTAACGAGAGGAAAAGTTACGGTTGATGGTGATTTACGTGCTCCAGGCTATGAAAATGTTTTTATTTTAGGTGATTGTGCTTGGGTAATGGATGAAGAAGCAGGTAGACCGTTTCCACCAACAGCTCAAGCTGCTATGCAACATGCAAGCACTTGTGCAAATAATATACAAGCATTATTATACGGAGAACCTTTGCAGAAGTTCGTCTTTGAAGATCGTGGAACTGTCGCCTCTTTAGGTGTTACAGATGGAATTGGTAGTGTTTTTTCAGGTACACCATTAAAAGGTAAATCAGCTGCAGCAATGAAAAAAGTAGTTGATAACCGTTCAATCTTCTTACTAGGTGGAACGAAAATATTACTTAAAAAAGGAAAAATACGCCCATTTTAATAAGTAAACAATATTTAGAAGGAGGAATTTCTAAAATATGAAAAACTTATGTAATACATTGTTGATTATTTTTGCTTCTTTACTAGGCTATATTGTTGCCTCACGAATGATTGAAGAAACAAGAGATTTTCGTTAATTTTTATACCTAACAAGTAAGTAGGAGATGATATCATCTTCTACTTTTTTTTGTTCCATTATGTAGGGATTGCTGAATGGAAGTCAAATCTAAAAATACAAAGGGTTGGACGTTGATACGAAGAGTTAGCTACTATCTTTGCATCAACTATGAAAAATCTTTCATAAGCCCCGTTAAAAAATTAGGGAACCAATGAACTGATTTGTTCAGCTGAAACGCATATTTATTCAGGGCAGGAGCTGTTGAACTAACGTATTTTCAAATCGTTTATGGTAACTTAAGCAATATTTGTAGCGATAAGGCATAAATATTTTTCATGAAGTGCGGAATTTTTGATTGCAAGTGCGTGATAGTTTCATAAAGTGCGGAAAATTTGAGTGCCATTGCGTAATACTTTTAAAAAGTGCGGAAATGTTCACAAGCCCTGCAAATTCAAAAATAATAAATCACTACAATATCGATCGCTTTATCATTTTTTTGTACAAGGTGTGTTTTAAATCACAGACACGTGGTAATAGTAATTATATAATGGCTACAAGTCCTTGAGGAGGGATTCAGATGAATACCATTTTAATCGTTAGTAGTCTTCTATTAGTTATTATTGCGGCGGTCATAACTATTCATGCATTAAAACAAGAAGAGAAAAAAATGAATGAATACAGTACAAAGGAATTTTCATTTGCGGATGCCCAAAAACGATCAAAGCATTACGAAGAAAATTCGGTATCTACCATGTTACCAATCCAAATATGGACATATATCATAGGTTTTATCGTTACAGTTATTTTAATTACGGCCTTTGCTATTTATTACTAAAAATGTTTTGTACCGCGAAACATTTTCCGATAGGTAAAAGTGTATATCGTTAAATAGATGGATAAAAACAGCAATGGTAATGTAATTAAATAGGGGATAAGACGCATAAGTGCAAAGAGATTTAAAATAATTAAGATGATGGTACAAAAAACAAAAAAGATGGGTAAATAATTTCTTGTATACAACGATACCACCTCCTAATAAACTATATGCACGAATAGAGGTGAAATATGATGGGACTGCTTGAGTAAACAATAATTCATCATTAGATAAAAAGGTACACCAATTAATCGTTTTGGTGTACCTCGGCTTTATTTTGGCCACAATATTCCCAAAAAAGTATCCCATTGATAACTACTTGTTTAACTTTCTGCATAAGCTGTAATTGTTTTAATTTTTTCTCCGCTTCTTTTTCTGATAAATCAAATATAAAGGCTATTTCTTCTGTTTGTAGTCGCCCATATTGGATGAAGCATGCTTCAATGGTTGGTTTCGAAAAATTAGTTAATTCAAAATGTAACATTTTCTTAAGCACAAACGTGTAAGCGTCATACGTTTGGAGGCCGGAAACTTTCACACTATATTCTTCATTATGTTGGCTGAAAAAAACGAGTGTCGGATATTGATTCACATCCATTTCATGCATTAATTGGATGTCTGATTCATATGCTTTTTTTGCCGAAGAGGAAAGAAGGTCATTTTCAAATTCACGGATGTCTAAATCTGTATTCTCTACCGAATGAGCAAGAATATCATGGATCGATTCATTTTTATTATAAAGAAATATCGCTTCTTGGACGCTACGCAAAAAATCACGACCTGCTTTGTTACCTTGCAAAGCAGCAGCTTTAATGCTAATAAAACCATAATACTTATTTAAATGGTCCCCATTGTGAATGATGTGATTTTCTTCTTTTTTGTCTAGTAATCTATGAGGCGATTCATTATATATATGACTAATAATTGGTCGTACATTAAAAAAAGCACCATATTCCATCGTTAATTTTTTCATATATCGTTCTAATTCCCAACATTGTTGGCAGAAAGGATCTACAAAGTAATAAATCATGATCGGTTTATGAAAAAAATTGATAAACGGATGATTTACATTTGAACGAGTCGACTCACTATGTACATGATAAGCATCCATCCTGAATCCCTCTTTCATTTTAATAGTAAGAAAAATTCTTATTCCTAAAGCATGAAAACATCAAGTGAAACCGAACTACATTTGTATCCTATTCATATGTTTATCTTTCGTAAATATGCTAGCATCGCAAAATTTGTAGATAAAGGGAATGTTACGCTTCTGTATTGATCATATGAACAGCAGTCATTGTAAGTCTTTCAAAAATGGCTGAACGATAAGGTTCTTCTATATTTGCTTCTTCTAACGCTTTATTCATACATTCTAACCAAGCATCTTTTCTATCTGGCGTAATTTCAAATTCCATATGTCTTCTTTTTAACATCGGATGGCCTCTATCTTGAAAATATAGATTCGGACCACCAAAAAATTGTGTTAAAAATAAGCGTTGTTTTCTCGCTGATTCTTCTAGATCGTCTGGGAAAATAGGAATTAGTTTAGGGTGTTTTCCAATATGTTTATATAATGAATCGATTATTTTATCGACAGCTTCTTGTCCACCAATTGCTTCATAAATTGTTCCAGGCTTTAACATAATAAGACTCCTCTAATATTTTTACATATTGTAACAATGGAATAATTCAAACGCAAAATATCTGCTTTTCTCTACGTCAAACTATAAAAAAAGCGTTCTATTTTTGTCACTGATTTTCTTTCTTTAATCTTGTATGCTTGTAAAATTTTCTGGAAAGCAGGTAACCCTTTTTCGTGTGTCGGTGCTTCAATTTCTAGTTCGTAATCCGTTTTCCCATTATACATACTTTGGTCAAGAACATATTCAATTTCTTCTCTCATGAACGTTTTTCTTAATGTTGTTAAGGCCCCAAGGTAAACTAAATTGGCTTCATCGATTTGTAATTGTTGAAGCTGTTTTGTGATATTTGGTTTGGGTATTGGTGTTCCATTGATCCAGCTAACAAATTCTTTTTCTGTTAAAGTATCATGGGTCTCTAAAATACCATCACTATGTGGTTCTTTCAATGTTAATGTGTACGTATTACCTTTTTTACGGATGCGTAATGCACAACGAACATTTTTTAATGCCATTACTTTTGTATCAAAATAGTAATTTGTTTGTTCTACACCTTGATCGGGAAATGGTAAATTTTTAGCTAATCGATCAAATTCTACTTTTGTTAAAAGCACCTTATATTCTATTTCTATTTCTTGTGACATAATTCCTCCAAAAAGATCATCATTTGCTATCTATTCTTATTATCGCTAATGAAAGGATAAGATGCAAAAGATCAATCTTAGCAAGTCACATATCTTTGATAGGTAAGAGAAGGATAGTATGATAAAATGAACATAGTGAATATGTAATTATTGGTTGCACTAGGAGGTTAATTGGATGAACTTTACAATCGTATCTCGCGGAGATGAACGATCAAATAAAATTAAAGCGAAAATGAAACAATATTTGATCGATTTTGATTTGGTTTACAATCATGAAAATCCAGATTTAGTCATTTCTGTAGGTGGAGACGGAACATTTTTAGAAGCGTTTCGTCGCTATGTTGATAAATTAGATACGACAGCATTTTTAGGTGTTCATACGGGACATTTAGGGTTTTATACCGATTGGACTTCAAATGAAATTGAAAAACTTGTGATTGAAATTGCAAAAACTCCTTTTCATGTTGTTGAATATCCATTACTCGAAGTTATTATACGTTTTAGTGGAGAAGAAAAATCAACGAGAGTACTTGCTTTAAACGAAACAACGATAAAAACAGTAGAAGGTTCTGTCGTTTTTGATGTCCAAATTCGTGGCGAGCATTTTGAAACATTTAGAGGAGATGGGCTTTGTATTTCGACACCATCTGGAAGTACAGCATATAATAAAGCGTTGGGCGGGGGAATTATTCACCCATCGCTTGAGGCGATTCAAGTAACGGAAATAGCGTCGATCAACAACCGAGTATTTAGAACGATTGGTTCACCGCTTATTTTACCGAAACATCATACATTTCTATTAAAACCTTTAAGAAAAGATAGCTTTATTATTGCGATCGATCATATTACAAAATCATATGCAAATGTTAAATCGATTCAATCTCGGGTCGCCAAAGAGCGGGTTCGATTTGTTCGTTATCGTCCATTTCCGTTTTGGAATCGAGTGCGTGATTCCTTCGTTACAGAAGTGAAAAGAGAAGACTAGTATAGGTGATATGTAAGTGGAATGGAAAATTACAAAACAATACGATGGAATGATGCTACGGGATTATTTATTTGACGTGCTACATTTTTCTAATCGGTTAGTTAAAAAAGCAAAAGAAACGGAAAGCAACATATTAGTAAATGGGGAAAGAAAAACGGTCCGTTACATCGTAAAATCTGGTGATATACTTACAATTGAACTGAAAGCAGAAAAGATAAGCGATTCCATTATCCCTGAAAATATTCCGTTACAAATGGTGTATGAAGACGATTTTTTTATGATTATTAATAAAAAGGCAAATATGCCAACGATTCCTTCCAGGCTTCATCAAACAGGCACGATTGCGAATGGATTACGCTATTATTATGAAAAAAATAATATTCCATCCACCGTACATATTGTAACAAGACTTGACAAAGATACATCAGGATTAGTATTAATTGCAAAACATCAATATAGCCATTCGCTATTTTCTAACTTGCAAAGAAAGAATGAATTAAAGCGAAAATATACGGCTATCGTTCACGGAAGATTAGCAAAAAAGCAAGATATGATTGATGAACCGATTGGCAGAAATCCTCATTCCATTATTGAACGAATGGTTACGAGTGAAGGAAAAAAAGCGGTAACCCGTTATGAAGTAGTAAAGGAAACAAAGCAATTTTCTGTTGTTGAAATTGAACTTGAAACAGGAAGAACACATCAAATTCGTGTGCATTTCTCTTTTATAGGTCATCCGTTAGTTGGGGATGATTTATATGGTGGTAGTAAGAAAATTATTGGTAGACAAGCATTACATTGTTCAGAAATAAGTTTTGTCCATCCTGTTCTAAAAAAGGAAATGAGATTTTCCTCAAAGCTTGCTTCTGATATCGCAATGATTTTTACGTCATTATAGTGCGTGTTTAAAAATGCCGATAAAAGGACCGAGAAGTTCCGCTTATCGAAAAACGTTTGACAATTTGCGTTCATTTGTTAAGATAGATAATGGATTAACAATATAAATTAAATATCAATCCTCGTTAGGTGAGGCTCCTATATGGAAGTAAGCTGCTACCCAGAAACGTCGAGAGACACCAATGGGTTAACAGAGACTATCGACTTAAGGTAGTTTTTAATGCAGTGGGATGGAAATCCAGGCCATATAGTGCTAAAACTCCACGATGGAGGCTTCGTAGTCATATTTTTTGATAGGACACCTTCTTCGTTGAGGTGTTTTTTCATTTTTTCCATCGATAATATAGACGGAATGGGAAATAAATATAATGAATAATACCTCATGTACGAATGTACTTAAATGGTTGGTGATGTTACCTGAGGCTACTCTACACCTAACACTTACTGAAATTTAATGAAAGTGGGTGAAAATATGGTTGAATTAAAAGAAGAAGTTGAATTAAAGTTAGATGAATTAAGTTCATTATTGGGAAAAGAGGATACAGAAGGGTTTCGGGCACTCTTTTTAGATATGCACCCTTATGATCAAGCAGTTTTTTTTAAAGAGCAAGAGACGAAAGATCGTTTAACAATCTATACGTATTTATCCCCAAAAGAAATGTCCGACATTATGGAATATATTGATCTAGAAGAGACGGAACAATTTATTACAGAAATGGACCCACATTTTGCTACGATGGTTTTTGCAGAAATGGCAGTCGACGATGCGGTGGACATTTTAAAGGAATTAACGAAAGATGAAGTGGCGAGCTTTTTCGCTATTATGGATAAAAAAGCGGCCGATGAAATAAAAGCTCTACTTCATTACGAAGAAAAAACTGCTGGTAGTATTATGACGACAGAATTTGTGTCGATTTTAAAAACCCAGACAGTAAAAGAAACGTTAAAAGAAATGAAAATAAAGGCACCTGAAGCAGAAACAATTTATTATACGTATGTTCTAGATGAAAATAAACGATTAGTAGGTGTCTTATCTTTACGTAACTTAATTATCGCAGAAGAAGATGAAATTATTGAAAATATTATGAGTGAAAATGTTGTTTCAGTATCAGTAGGTAGAGATCAAGAAGAAGTTGCCCAAATGATACGTGATTATGACTTTTTAGCATTACCAGTTGTTGACTTTCAAAATCATTTACTCGGAATTATTACGGTCGATGATATTTTAGACGTAATGGAAGAAGAAGCAAGCGACGATTACTCCAAATTTGCTGCCTTAGTAGACATTGATTCCCGAGATTCAAATCCAATTCAATCTGCCAAAAAAAGGTTACCATGGTTGATTATCTTATTGTTTTTAGGAATGATTACAGCAAGCTTAATTGGCAGTTTTGAACAAACGTTAGAAAAAGTACCGATCGTTGCAATTTTTATTCCACTAATTGCTGGTATGGCTGGAAATGCAGGTACACAATCACTAGCAGTAGCGGTTCGTGGAATAGCTGTTGGGAATTACGGTGCTGAAAAAAGAATCCGTCTTATTTTAAGGGAAATTACGACAGGTTTATTTGTAGGTGGTGCTTGCGGAATTGTCGTTGTATTATTAATCTATTTTTGGAAAGGAAACTTCTTTTTAGGAGTATTAGTCGGGATCGCCATTTTAGCGACTTTGACGGTTGCCACTCTTTCGGGTGCACTTATTCCTTTAATTATGGAACGACTTAATATTGATCCAGCAGTCGCTTCAGGACCTTTTATAACGACTTTAAATGATATTACATCTGTATTAATTTATTTTGGAATGGCCACTGTATTTATGAGTTTATTATTATAAAAAACGAACATGAAAACTGCTTCATTAAATACTGCAATAAGTATTTAATGAAGCGGTTTTTTTATGATGGAAAAAATGAACATTATATTTATGTAAATGCATTTGTTTTTCGATATTTTATGTCAAAACCCAACTATTTTACCAGTCTTTTCGACCTGTAAATCAATTAAATATATGAAAAAAATAGTATAAAATCATCATTCATTGTCTTTTTTACACTTTCTTGAATTTTATTTGCCGAATTATGTAAAAGGATTAAACAACCAAAATATACCCATAAATAACCATTAAATTTTACTTGAATGATTTAGTAATGACTAAAAAGTATAAGTTTACTATTTACTAACTAATTCAATTGGACTATTTATGGAAAAAACTTACATAAATATAAGCTGAATTCATCGTGATGATCTACACTTGTGGCGATTTTGTTAATTGCTTACACTAGTCGTGTACTTACTAAGCCTAGCTTTATAGAAATGGTGACATAAATAGTCAAATATTGTCACGCGAAGGCTGGCAAAAAATTATAGGAGGGATGACATACATGTTAAAAAAAATGTCTACATTGGGTCTTGTATTGTTATTAGCATTTTCTCCAGTAGCAACAATTGCTGCTGAAACAATAGAAGAGGACTCAACTGACGAGACAGATCAGACTACATTAGATGAGACTACAGATACAGAAGAGGCAACTGAAGAACCAGGCGAAGGCGAAGAAACGTCTAAGTCAGACGAAGCCACTTCAGAGGAAGAAAATGCAGTAGAGGAAGACGATAATAACGCTGAGGCAGAAAATGAAGCAGAAGAAGCAGAAGCGAATGCCACAGATAATGCAACAGAGGAAGAAACGACTGCTAATGAAGGAGCAGAAGAGGAAGAGTCCGCAACGGAAGAGGAAGAAAATGATGACGCAGATGAAGAATTAAATCTTAGAGATGTGTTTGGAAATGCGTCTGGCGAAATTAAATATGATTTCAATAAAGGATATTATGTCCTTCATTTACGAGCAGGAATTACAAATTTCCATACGAATCAAGAAATTAAGGATAAATGGGTTGCCTTTACTTTACCGAATGGTGTTTACATGTCTGATGAAGGAGAAATACCAAGTGGTGTAGTGCGAATTGGGATTGCTGGAAAATCAGGACTAGCTGTTAAGATTCCAGATGTAAAATCATCAGGTAGTGAAACGGTAACTTTAGACATTCCGCTTGCAGGTGTTGAGGATGATAATGATCCACACCTTAACATGTATTTACTGGATGTAGATGTAAACGCAGGCTCATATGAAGAAATTGGACAACTTAGAGGCCAAAGAAAAATTGACTTCTCCGTTATGACAGACCCGGTTGAACTTGATTTACACGGTTCAATTACTGGGAAAACGGAATTCGATGAAGACAAAGGATACCATTTCTTAAATGTAACAGTGAAGGCAGAAAATCAAACTGATGACAACGTAAAAGATGTCTATGTAGCATTTGATCTACCAGAAGATGTAAGAGTGATTACGAATGAGCACTCACCTTCCAATGTGACAGGCATAAGGAAAGATGATGGTGGAAGAGCTGTCGCTTTAAAACTTCCTGAATTACCACAAGGTGATGAAAAAGAAGTTACGTATCGTATCCCAGTTGTTGGGGTTTCAAAGGCTGTTGTAGAATCTAACACGATTCCTGTTTATCGTATTACTGACAGTGGATATACTGATATTGGAGAATTTGAAGGATATGTGAAAGTTGATTTCTCTGATATGGATGTTGAATGGAAATTTGCTGCAAAAAGTGAAATTATTACTGACTATCCTGGATTGAGTGGTAATGAATTTGGATTCCGCTTTAACTACGAGGTTAAAAATATTAATTTAGATGATGTAGAGAAAGTAGAACTTGAATTTGTTGTACCAAACGATATTAAGATTCAAAAGCCAGTGTATAATGATAGTTTAGGTAATGCAGACATTAGCTGGAAAGGGAATACAGCAAGAGTTACATTAGGTGATCTTGAAGGAGCATCAGGATGGAAAGGTTACTTTACGGCTACAGGAACAAGTAGTAAATCATTAAACCAGTTAAAAGATTTAGATGTAACTGTGACACTTTATCGTGACGGTGAGACAATTGTAAAAACAATTAAAGCGCCATTCGTTTTCGGAACATATGACGATGATGGTTTCGGTGACGATGATGGAAATGACGATAACGGAACTGGTGGAGACAACGGAACCGGTGGAGACAATGGAAATGGCGGAAATAAAGGCGGCACTGGTGATAACGGAAAAGGTTCTACTAACGATGGTGGAGGAACTGGATCTGATGACAATTCTGGTGGCGATGTAAAAGTGACAGTTGATGGTGGTGATGACAGTTCAAATGATTCAAAGGTAACTGTCGGATCATCTGATTCTGATAAAGGTGGAAACCTACCGAAAACTGCAACAAACACTTATACAATGTTACTAATAGGTTTCATTGTTGTAGTGGCAGGTGGCTCATTAATGTTCTTTAGAAAGAAAGGTACTATCAATTAATTAGTTTAAAAACTAGAGTGCGCTTATGCTTGCACTCTAGTTTTTAATATTGTTGGGGGAAGAAAGAATCAAGATAGGAGACAGTTAGGAGATTTAATAAGCCCCTAATCGTAGGATTCAGTAAAATTCATGGTCCATATTAGTCTTTTTTACCTATTTAGCCAAATCATTTCCGATATCATGCATAACCTCTATACATAGACCCATCCTTAAGTGAAAAAAATTAGAAAGCGTTTCTCCAGTATTTCCTGTTTTTTTCTAGAAATATATACTTTTTCACTTTCCTCGTACGAACTAGAAATAGGCACATTTTAAACAATAGGCTCATATAATGGTGACACACTCACTATGAAAGGAGCGATTAATATGGAGAGTGAAAGAATCAATGAGCCATTATTATATATTGATCAACCGATATTTCAAAAACCGAAAGCGTATATGCAAGAAAATTATTTAGGTGTAAAAACAGACGAAAAAGAAAAAGTGGAAGAACAAAATGGAATACAAGTAGAAAGTCTTAAATCCAAAAGGGAAGGCCATGACTCATTTAAAGATTTAACGATTGCTGAGAAAATAAAATATTTAATCGATATTCCAAGTGAAGTGCCTAAAGTTAGATGTGAAGTTTTAACAAATGAAAATAGATATCGTGGTGTACTCATTGATGAAAATCAGGAGAATATCGTTTTACGTATTTTTGGAAGACAAAATGAATTAGTAGAAAAAGAAAAGATTTTATCCATAAAGATGATTGGTTTTTAACTTCATTCAGTAGAAGTCTCCCACTTCTGTAAGTGGTGAGATGAATGCATGCTGGTATTCCATTCATTGGGGGTTCAAACCCTTCTGAATAAAGTTAAAGCCTCCGGCCGGATGCCACAGATTTTTAAAGGAAATTTATCGAGCGGAGCTCGATAAAATCTGGGCGCAAATACGCCAAGGCGCATTTGATTGATTCTGTTTTTATACATCAAAATAGCACCATCGAGAAGATTCGATGGTGCTATTTATAGTGTTCCTTAAAATGCTGAAATTGCTGGTAAACAAGTGATATGGCAGAAGCAATTTACATCTACGGTTATGCAAATTCCTGTTGAGCGTAAATTTTTAGTATGCTGCTCAGTAGGACAGTGTGGGTTATGGTTACTATCATTAGGATCTCTTAATAACTCAAGCACCGCACAGCAATTATTTGAAACACTTTTTACTCTAAAATAGAAACTTGATACGATTTTTCCGATATTTCTTGGATGTGCGCCAAACCCTTTGAATGGTTTACATCCATCTTCGCAATATAATAATACAGGAACAGTATCTAAGCCATTACGAACTTCAGTTTCACCTAATAAATCACTAATTGATCTTTCACAACTAGTATCGCATTCAAATTCTGTAATATCTCTTTGTGCGCGAGCAATTTCTTTTAGGATGTTACAAACGCAGCTTCCCGTATTATACTCTTCTCCGCAACCCATGATTAAAATCTCCTTTCTAAACAAATAGACTTTGTGTAGTCGTTAATAGAATATGTGTGAATGCATAGTCTGTGTAGGCATACATCAAGGGTGAAGGATAAATAACTATTTACTAAAAGTCATCGATGGTGGATAATAAAAGGATGAAATATTCAGAAATCATGAATAAAGATGTGTTAAAACGGGTATATAATGAAAGAGGAGGGATTACATGGGGTATATTTTACCGATCACACATCACACGTATCACAATTACCAGTACAGAATGAAAGAACAAGGAAGCCCTCATCAAATTGAGGGCATATATAAAGTAGTATTTCATAAAATAAATGAAGGATATCATGCTCAAAATAAACAGATGTATAAAGGAAGTCGGCAAAAAAGTACAGAAAAATTAGATCATGTTCAAATGGATGCTTTACAAAAGGCTAAAATGACTGGTAAAGGCGGAAAATTTAATGAAACGGTTTAAGTAAAAAAAGTGTTAATGAGAGATAGAAATTCGCCCCTCTTTAACACTTTCTTTATGATGATAAAAGGAATATTACTTGAAAAGTTGTGTCGATGAATACATGTGACCCATTCCGAACTTTTCCGGTTTATTTGGTAAAAATGCATAATTACAATTGTGATGTCAGCTAATAAGCAGATTTTATTTATACTTTTTCTTTAGATGCTTCTTTTTTATTTTCGTATATGGAAGAACAAAAAGTTTTTTTCCTTCAAGCCATTCAGCATAAAAGACTTGTCTTATATCATCATAATTTTGTCTTTTTAATTCATCTAATAACCATTCTTCCGTTACATTTGCTTCAGCTAGATTATCTTTAACCACTTCACCATCAATAATGAGCGGCATGGCAATTTGTGGCTCTTCCGGAGCAACATTTAAATCTTTTTTGTTCGGTGTTTGAAATGGTGCTTTTTTTAACACAGACAGTTCGCCATTTGTTTCCAATATCGCATATTCTACTTCTTGTAGCGCAAACACATCTTTCATTCGTAATAACTGTTGTACTTCATTGATGTCGATCTTATTTTTTCGCATTTCTTCATAAATAAGCTCCCCTTTATGAATAATAATCGCTGGCTTTCCTTCCAAAATAAACCGTGAACCTTTAAATTTTTGAGTGACTATTTCAATCGCATATAGAACTACTCCCCAAAGCAATATAACGAATCCAATATCAAGGATTCCTGCTTTTTTATCAAATAATGCATTTCCAACTAATTCACCGAGAACGATGGCGGCGATAAAGTCAAATGCTGTTAATTGGGAAATCTGTGTTTTCCCCAATAATTTCGTTAAAAGAAATAATGCTAAAATGCCAAATAACGTTTCATATAGCATTGGTAACATATTATTCATAAATAAAAAACCTCTCTCGATAAAGTATCATACGTATAGACTATCGCAAAGAGGAAAATTTATTCGATATAATGGGAATGAAAGAAATTGTATCGTTAAAAAAGCTTCCCTTATGAGTTCAGCTAGAGAATACCATTAAACACTATGTTTTAGTGGTCTTATGTGTGAAGCTCTCAATCAAAAACAGAGGATACATTATTTTATCCTCTGTTTTTCTTTAAAGCTTTTTTAAAGTTGTTTAACCATTGCTACATGTGGGATACCTGCATCCATAAATTCTTCGGATACTACCTCATAACCTAACCGTTCATAAAAGTTTTTTGCATGTGTTTGGGCATGTAATTTTGCTTTTGCATATCCATGCTTTACGATCTCGTTTTCCATTCTTTCTATAATTTCTTTACCGTACGATTTTCCCCGATGAGGTTTTAAAATACAAATCCGTTCTAATTTTCCACATTGGTCGATAAACCGTAAACGTCCTGCTCCGACCGCTTGATCCTTTTCATAACAAATAAAATGAATTGCTTCTTCTTCGTATTGATCGATCTCTTCTTCAATAGGAACATGTTGTTCTTCAACAAAAACTGTTTTTCGAATGTGATAAATTTTATTTTTTTCCTGTTCAGTTTCTACAATTCTTGTACTCATCATACGATCTCCTCACCAAACACAAATGTTTCATAGACAGTCCAAGTCTCATTTTCTAATTGATAACATAATTGAATTCGATCAACCGTATCTTCAAGTTCGACTTTTTTCATCCGTAGACTCCCGTACACATCAGAATACTCATCTTCTACTAAGTCTTGTGCAATCGTTATATGTGGAACAAAGGCATGTTCGCGATCAAGAGGAAATTTTCCAGTGTGCAATTTCTCATGAAGTTCCGATAGTTCAGGGATTGGTTCTACTTTAAAGTAAATCGTTTTCGTCACTGGTGCAAAGGAACTTACTTTATTTATATTGATGGTAAATGGTTTCGTTTCATTCGCTATTTTTTTAATTTCTGTTACTAATGTATCGCGTAATGGAATGTCCATTTCAAACGCAGATTTTAACGTAATATGTGGTGGAATATGTGCATATCGTGGATCGTACCTTTTACGAAGGGCATTTGCTTCATCTTGAATTTCTTTCGATGGAAAGATTACAATTCCATATTTCATCATAAAACCTCCATTTATAATATATTTTTCCGGATCTATTGGCTCTTTATTTTATAGAAAATGAACTAAATTTTTCTGTCGTTCATTCATCGATCTTTGTGCCATTGTCTTCATAGTATAACAAATAAAAAGGGAATCCAAAAGGGTATAATATACTAATATATGTTAGGAAAGCATCTTAGCTAACACATTTGGCAATTCCTTTTGCCAGTATTTCCAAGTATGATTTCCATTTTCTATTTCCACATATTCGTAGTTTGACAATGATTGTTGCAAAATATGTGCAAGTTCCCGATTAGGGGTAAGGAAATCGACCTGGCCATCCTTGGTTGTCGGGACAGCAAGTTCATTTAACCCAATGGAATGATATACTTCTAAGCGTCTATTGTCTACAGTTTTTGCCATCTGAAAGACGGTATCAGTTACTAGGGGTGATTGCATCATTACTTTATGAAACGTTGCCGGTTGCTCTAATGCTGTCATTAAGGCAATTGTTCCAGCTAATGAATCACCTAATAAAGCCCTAATCGTACCAAGAGGATTAATCGGTAATTTTTCATCTAAAAGAGGCACAACTTCTTTCGTTAAAAATTGCTTATATGCTTCAAATTGTTCTCCATCCGGATGATACTTTTTCAAACGATCATAACGATCGATATAATGGATGCCAACAAAAGTTGTATTAGTAATTTCATCATTGTCATGAAGTTTATCACTTAATGTTGCGATTCGACCGAGTTGAAAATAATCATCTCCATCTTGCATGATACAGACAGTATTTTCATAAAGCGAATTAAATTCTTTTGGTTCATATATTTTGATCAGCATCTTTTCATTTAAAAAATCACTCATTATTTCTTTATCATACATATTGCCTTTTCTAGCCATCCTTACACCTCGTTATTTTATTTACTCAACTTTCGCACCAATAAAATGAGTGCAGATAAACATGTACATTTACAACAATGACGCGCCATCTAAGAGGATATATGGCGGTTCTTTGCGACTATGAAGCATCCCAGCGATTATGTGGCGATTCTCCACGATTATATGGCGCATCTTAGCAAATATATGGCGATTCTTCGCAATTATATGGCGCATCTCGAATTATGTTGGTCTTCCGTAGCGGTAGACCAAGCAGTTATTGCACCGTTTCGTTCAAGTGTGTAATAATTAGCAACAAAGTTAACGTAAAGAGTAGGTAGAGTTTAGATGTTAACAGACTACTTAAAATAAACAGTTAATCTAAAGTCAACTTCAGCACTGTAGCTTCATCCCACTTCATTCTACGAAGGTTTTTTGTTAATTTCGCTCTGCGAAAGTTGAGTTATTTACTATATAATTCATTATATTTTCCGCGTTTTTTGATTAATTGTTCATGAGTTCCTTGTTCAACAATTTTTCCATTTTCAAGTAAAATAATTTGGTCTGCTTGTTGAATCGTATTTAACCGATGGGCAATAACAAAACTAGTACGGTTTTTCATGAGTCGTTTTAGACCTTCTTGAATTTTTAGTTCCGTAATTGTGTCGATATTACTCGTTGCCTCATCCAAAATTAACATCGATGGTTCTGCAATCATTGCCCTTGCAACAGTAAGAAGTTGCTTTTGTCCTTGACTGATACTACTCCCTTCTTGGTCGATTATTGTATCATATCCATTTGGTAGTCGCTCAATAAAACTATGTGCATTCGCCTGTTTTGCTGCGTGAATGACTTCTTCATCTGTGGCATCCAGCCTACCGTAGCGAATATTATCTTTAATTGTTCCTTGAAATAAAAATGTATCTTGTAATACAAACGCCATATGGGATCGTAAACTGGATCGTTTAATATCTTTTAATTCGATGCCATCGAGCATAATTTTTCCACTATTATAATGATAAAAACGAGATAGTAAGTTGACGATCGTCGTTTTCCCTGCACCTGTATGACCGACAAAAGCGACTGTTTGCCCAGGTTTCACTTCAAAGCTAATATCGGATAGAACTTCCGTATTACTATAAGAAAAAGATACATGTTCAAATGTAACATGGCCGACCACTGATGTAAGTTCTTTTGCTCCCGTTTCATCGACTTCTTCCACCTCTTCATCTAATACGGAAAAAACTCGTTCCGCACCTGCAACGGCAGAAAGCAAAATATTAAATTGATTTGATAACTCATTTAATGGTCTTGTAAATTGGCGGGCATATTCGGTAAAAATAACGATAACCCCGACGGTAATATGTCCTTTAATAGCAAGGATACCACCGAATAAGGCGATGAATGCAAAACTTAAAAAATTAAGTGTGTTCATCACTTTTGGAATATATCCGGCAATTGTTTGTGCCCAAAATCCTGAATGTTTTAACTGTTCATTACGTTCTTTAAATTCTCGGATTGCACGCTCTTCTTGGGAAAATACTTTCACAATTTGTTGACCAGAAACAATTTCTTCGACGTATCCATTCAATTCGCCTAAATCATTTTGTTGCATTTTATATAAGGGACCTGTTCGTTTCGTAATCCAGCGCATCGCAAAAAACATGAGTGGTATAATGGTCATTGTAATCAACGTTAAAATAGGGCTCAATAATAGCATCACCGTAACCGTACCAACAAGGGTGATAATACTTGCTAAAATTTGAATGACTGATTGATTTAATGTGTTATTAATATTATCAATATCATTCGTTACCCGACTCATTAATTCACCTTGTTGTCTAACATCGAAATACGAGATCGGTAAGCGGTGAAATTGGTTATAAATTTGTTTTCGTAATGTATACACAGTGTTTTGAGCAATACCAATCATCCAAAAGTTTTGTAAAAATACCGAAGCAGAGTGGAGTATGAAAATGATGAGTAGCCAGATAAGTAAATAAGCTAACCCGGCACTTTGTTTCGTTACGATAAACTCATCAATTGCTACCCCAACTAAATATGGACCCAATAAGCCTAGCCCGGAACTTAACAGAACCATCAAAATAACGAGGATCAGTTTCCCTTTTTCTGCAACCAAATAAGTACCTATTCGTTTTATCGTTTTAGACGTATTTTTCGCACGTTTTCCTTTTATTTTATCTGTTTTAGAGGATAAAGTTATTTTTTCATATTGAAAAGGTTGCTTTAGTTGACTACTAGACATATGGAAGCTCCTTTTGATATTGAGATTCGACAATGTTTTGATATAGGGCTGATGTTGTAAGTAATTTTTCATGTGACCCGTATGCTAATATTTGACCATGATCAATGAGCAGGATTCGGTCAGCACGCTTTGCTGTTGTAATTTTTTGAGTAATGATCAATATCGTACATTTATACTGACGGAGTGCATCAAGTAAAAGGGACTCTGTTTTTAAATCGAGTGCACTTGTACTGTCATCAAATAATAAAATCTTCGGTCTACGGATAAGTGCCCGTGCAATCGAAATTCGTTGTTTTTGTCCACCTGAAAGATTAACCCCTTTTTGCCCAACCACAGAGTCATACTTATTTGGAAAAGATTCGATCGTATGGTGAATTTGCGCATCCTTTGCCGCTTGAATCACTTCAGCTTTTGTTGCATCCTCTTTACCAAACTTAATATTATCTGCAATCGTTCCTGTAAAAAGTAATGAACTTTGTGGAACATAGCCGATATTTCCTCTTAAGTCTTCATCTGAAAAATGAGTAATTGGAACATTATCCAAATAAATCATTCCGGACTCAGGACGATAAAGACGAGGAATTAATTGAAATAATGTCGTTTTCCCTGAACCTGTTGAACCAATTACGGCAATCTGCTCTTTTGGCTCTGCCTTAAATGAAATATCGTTTAAAACAGATGTTTTTTCGTTCGGATAGGAAAAAGAAACTTGTTTGAATGCTATTTTTCCAGTAGTAATTTGCGATTGCTTTTCTACTTCAGAGTTATGATGATCAACTTTTTCCGTTAAAATAGGTTCAAGTCGTTCTGCGGACGCTTTTGCTCGTGAAAAGGCGAGGGCAATAAAGGTAAACATCGACATTGCCATTACTGTTCTAAGAGCGTAGTTAACAATTGCTACGACGTCCCCGACAGTTGTCGTTCCAACGATTGTTTGTAAGTTCCCAAACCATAAAATGAAAATCAAACTAATATTCATCACAAATAATAAAATAGGCATCGTTGCCTCAACGAAACGAAAGGAGGATTGTGTTTCGAGAGCTAATGTTTCATTTGCATTATTAAAACGGCTCACTTCAAAATCCCTACGCACAAATGCTTTAATGATACGCATACCAGCAATATTCTCTTGAATCACTTTATTTACTTGATCGACTCGCTCCTGAACACTCGTAAACATCTTACTTCCTTTTATTAAGACCCAATATAAAAATCCGATAAGAAGCGGAACAGTAAGGAGAAAAATTAATGAAATTTTGATATTAACGATTAATGCCATCACGATACTACCAATGACCATTAATGGGGCTCTGACCATAATTCTAAGTCCCATAAAGATGGTATTTTGGATTTGGCGAACATCATTTGTAAACCTTGTAACAAGTGTAGATGTAGGATAATTACTCAAATGTTCAAATGTAAATCGTTGAATCTGATCAAATAATTTTTCTCGAATATCGTAAGCGGAAGATGCGCTAACATGAGAAGAATAATATGAATTAATAATTCCACCAACAAAGGTAATAACCGTAAGTACTAACATAATACTTCCCCAAAAGACGATGTTTTCACTGTTTTGATGCAAAATTCCATCATTGATCATTAGTCCGAGAAAAAGTGGGAAGAGCAAGTCAGCAGCTAATTCTAATAAAGTTAGACTATAGGCAATGATAATAGGAAGTCGATAAGGCTTTAAAAACGAAAGAATAGTCTTCACGATTTTCCTCCCAACTATAAGTACGTGTTCAAAAAGGCCGTTAAAAAGGATCGAGAAGTTCAAGGCGGCGTAGCATTGAGGAACGGAGCGTATGCTTTTACATACTTGAGTACCGGAAAGGCAAGCCAACGCAGAAATTCGATGTGTCATTTTTTTTGGACTTTTTGAACAACCTCTATAAAAATATATTACCTTAATTATAATCATAATGTAAGAAGGAGTTCAAAGAAGTGGTTTGGAAGAGGGGAAGAAAGCCATTTTCTTATTCCATAAAGACGATCAAACTGATAGAATGAAAATAACTTTTGAATTTTTTTGGTAAAGAAGAAAGTATAACTATCTTATTGCATAAGTGCAACTTTCGTTTGTGCCATTAATAGTTTTCGGTACCCAAATCTTCTAAATAAGGGGTGGAATGGTGAAGAACAATGAGAAAGCACGTATCGATTTATTAAAAGAAGTAGAAGGAATAACGAAAGAAATGTTACATAAAAAACCCGGGGAAGATCAGTGGTCGATTAACCAAATCATAGAGCATTTGTATTTAATGGAAATAAGTATTGTCCGATCAATGGAAAAAGAACTGGTAAACGCTAGGAAAACTACTGTCGATGACAAACCGATTCATTTAACGGTAAACCGAAAATACAAAGTACTGCACCCGAGGCTGTACAGCCGAGCGAAACATTTCAATCATTAGAAGAATTAACACAAAAACTGGCGGCATCAAGGGAGAAATTAATAAAGTTTGTTCAGCATACAGATGAAGAATTACTGAAAGAGAAAGCAATGCCTCACCCTGGATTTAACATGTTGAATTTATCACAATGGATCTCATTTATTGGTTGGCATGAAAGGCGTCATATCGAGCAAATAAAAGAGGTTAAAGAGAAATTAGAATGGTAAAAGGAGTTCATCATAGTGGATGTATACACGAAACGGGTTATTCAAATGATTCAATCGATTCCTCCAGGTCGAGTGATGACGTATGGGGGAATTGCAAAAGCAGCCGGAAACCCGAAAGGAGCAAGACAAGTTTCCTGGTTACTTCATTCCATGAGTCAAAAATATCATCTTCCTTGGCATCGAGTAATCAATGCGCAGGGAAGAATATCTTTAACGGGAAGTGAGCAACAGGAGATGCTTGAAGTGGAAGGTGTTATATTTGATGAAAATGATAGAGTGGATTTACATAAGTACCAGTGGGTTCCTCCAGACAATTTCGAGTGATTTTAAAGTTTCTTGCTGTCTAGGAAATGATAGTTGAATCTACTTGTGGATACAATTTATTTACGAAATTATCTACGTTTAGCTTCGACGCACAGGGGCTAGTTCAAATCTTTACGTTGGGACGAGTAAGCGCAGTCCCAGGACGTCGCGCTTTTAGCCTGTAAGAGCGCTTGCGTTTTTGTTTCCAGCTAGTGAATAAAGAACTACTACACGTAAAAACACACAGAATGAACTTCCTTAAGATAGGAGGTCGTTCATTCTGTGCGCCTTGTAAAAATTTACTTAACAGCTTTTATTGATTCGTTGACAATAATGATCATTTCATCCATTTGTTCTTTCGTAATCGGGAATGGTGGTGCAAACGCAAGGGTATCTTGGCCATTGTATACAACTGAGCGACAAATGAGCCCTTTTTTCAATGCTTCTGCAACAACTTTTGGTCCAATTGGATCTACAGATTCGGACGCTCTTTCAATACCAATCGCACCTAGTAAGCCAATTCCACGTACATCTACAACGTTATCGTGTTGTTCTTTAATCCATTCAAAACCTTCAAGCATTTGCTTGCCAACAACATTCACATGTTCGATTAGATTTTCATTTTTAATGATTTCAAGGTTTTTAAGTGCAATAGCTGCAGCAGTAGGATGACCACTGTACGTATAACCATGCCAGAAGTTTCCTTCCGTTTTTTCAATGATTTCTTGGTGAATTCGCTCCGAAATAATCATTCCGCCAAGTGGTGCATAACCACTTGTTACACCTTTAGCCATCGTAATTATATCTGGAGTGACACCGAAACGTTCGATTCCGAAATTTGTTCCGAGTCGACCAAAACCACAAATCACTTCATCGGCAATAAATAAAATATCATGTTCATCACAAATTTTTCGCACTTCTTGAAAATAACCTTCAGGAGGTAAGTTTACTCCACCAGATCCTTGCACTGGCTCAGAAATGTATGCTGCAATTGTGTCAGCACCTTCTTTTTCAATTAATTCTTTCAGTGCTTCAATCGAACTATCGACATAATGGAAGTCTGGTGCAATCGATGTTGTAAACGTATGGAATTGTTCGATACCTGTTGCACTTGTCGCTCCCATTGCTACTCCATGGTATGATAGTTTTCTAGAAATGATTTTTTTCTTCTCTGGTTGCCCCATCACTTTCCAGTAATGGCGCACTGTTTTAAAGGCTGTATCATTTGCTTCCGACCCACCAGATGTAAAGAATGTTGCATTTAAATCGCCAGGTGCCCACTCTGCAATTTCAGCTGCAAGACGAATGACTGGCTCGTGGCTCCAATTATTAAATGTAGAAGTGAATGCAAGTTTGTTTATTTGTTCTTTGGCAACTTCACCAATTTCTTTTCGACCATGGCCAATATTGACATTCCAAAGAGAAGATAAACTATCCATTAGCTTTCTACCTTCTACATCTTTTAAATAAATGCCATCACCTTCTGTAAAAATAAAAGCCGGACCGTCTTCCTGAAGTTGTTTCATATTGGAAGTCGGATGAATGAAATGCTTTTTGTCTAATTGTACTAATTCATCTTTCACACTTTGTTCTACTTTTGTCATATTATTTTCCTCCTATTATTCTATTAATCTTTTCTTTTTGACAAGTAAGGAAGGATAACGCCTTACTGCCAAATGCAATATCACCTTTGCCATCGCCTAACGGCTTGTCACTCGGTGTGTTTTCTTTCGTCATAAACTAGCTCCCCGCTAGTTTACTTACATAAGTGCAACATCACCTCTGCCATTGCCTAACGGCTTGTCACTCGGTGTGTTTTCTTTAACGTATGCCTAGTTTTTTTGCATTCTCGGTAAGTAGTTCAACAAAACGATTACCTAATTCGGAAGTGGATGCTTTCCCACCCAAATCGGGTGTAAGATGTTCAGTTTCATTTAACATCTCTTTAATGGTATCTAAAATTACCGCTCCCCATTTTTCCTGCCCGAAAAAGTCCATCATTTGACTAACAGACCAAATGGATGCAAGTGGATTGGCAATCCCTTTGCCAGAAATATCTGGTGCAGATCCATGCACAGGTTCAAACATGGAAGGGAATTCTTTTTCAGGGTTCACATTCGCACCTGTTGCAAGTCCCATACCACCAGTAATGGCCGCTCCAATATCTGTTAAAATATCACCGAATAAATTAGATGTAACTACAATTTCAAAACGTTCTGGATTTGAGACAAAATATAAGCTAGCCGCGTCAACTAGGTAAGAATACGTTTCAACGTCAGGGTATTCTTTACCGACTTCTTCAAATACTTCATCCCAGAACACCATCGAATAATTTAATGCATTTCCTTTACTAATGCTCGTTAATGTTTTCTTTTGTTTGCGCGCTTCCTCATAGGCATAACGAATAATTCGTTCCGTTCCTTTACGAGAAAACACTCCCGTTTGTAAAACGACCTCTTCAGGTTTTCCTTTAAATAACCAGTCGCCAGCCCCAGCATATTCGCCTTCACTATTTTCTCTGATAACTAGAAAATCAATATCTTCTTTTGTTTTATCTTTTAATGGTGTTAATGATTCATTTAATAATGTAATTGGGCGTAGATTGACATACTGTTTAAACTCTTTGCGAATTCGTAATAAAAGATCCCATAACGAAATATGATCTGGTACGCCTGGATAACCGACAGCTCCAAGATAGATAGCATCAAATTCTTTTAGTCGATCAATGCCATCCTCATCCATCATTTTTCCATGCTCAAGATAATATTCACATCCCCAAGGGAACTCGGTAAAAGAAAACGAAAGACTCGAATCTAGCTTTTCAATTGCTTGTAAAACTTTTACTCCTTCATCAACCACTTCTGGACCAATACCGTCTCCAGGTATTAATGCGATGTTATAATTATCCATAGTTCCTCCTTTCCTACACGCCAATTGACACGTATTGCATTTCTAAAAAGTCATCTATTCCTTGGTGTCCACCTTCACGCCCAAGCCCGCTTTCTTTCATTCCACCAAATGGAGCTTGAACTGCTGATGGAGCGCCATCATTCCAACCGATTATACCAAAATCTAACTTTTCGACTACTTTCGTTCCAGCTGACACACTTTCAGTAAATACGTAAGCAGCTAATCCATAAGGAGTATCATTTGCCAGCTTGATCGCTTCTTCAACCGTATCAAATTTCTGCACAGGAGCTACAGGACCAAATGTTTCTTCATTCATAATTAACATAGAAGCATTTGCATCTTTAATTACAGTTGGTAAATAATAATTCCCTTGTTCAGCAGGTTGCTCTCCGCCAACTACGACGGTTGCTCCATTTTTGACTGCATCTTCTACATGCTCGGTAACTTTTTCAACGGCGGCCTGATTGATTAATGGTCCGATATTAGTCCCTTCTTCTAGCCCATTACCGACCTGCAACTGTTTAACACTTTCAGTAAATTTTTCGACAAAAGTCTCATAAACCTCAGACTGTACATAGACACGGTTCCCACAAACACAAGTTTGACCAGTATTTCTAAACTTGGAAGCCATGACACCTTGAACAGCTTTATCGATATCTGCATCGTTTAGTACGATAATTGGTGCGTGACCACCTAACTCTAAAGAGAGTTTTTTCATCGTATCTGCACCTTGTTTCATTAATACTTTTCCAACCTCTGTTGAGCCAGTAAAAGTGACTTTTCTTACACGTGCATCTGTTAAGAAAACTTCGCCAATTTCTCGTGATGAGCCTGTTACAATATTAATGACACCTTTCGGAAAGCCTGCTTGTTCAGCTAACTCAACTAACTTAATAGCTGTTAGCGGTGTTTCACTCGAAGGTTTTATAACTACTGTACAACCTGCAGCTAAAGCTGGACCCATTTTTCTCGTCAACATAGCTGCCGGGAAATTCCATGGTGTTATTGCTGCAACAATACCGACAGGTTTTTTCCAAACTTGGAGACGTTTATTCGGATCATGAGTAGGGATCGTTTCTCCGTAAATTCGTTTCGCTTGTTCTGCATACCATTCGATATAATTTGCCGCATAATGAACTTCGCCTTTTGCCTCAGTTAACGGTTTTCCCATTTCTTTTGTCATTAGCTCAGCTAATTCTTGTTCATGCTCAATTAACAAATTATAATACGTTTTTAGTATGTTTGCTCGATCGTATGCAGTTAGGTTAGACCATTCCTCAAAAGCTTGTTCTGCTGCATCGACTGCTTGTAGTGCTTCTTTTTTTCCGCCTTTTGGCACTTCTGAAACTAATTCACCTGTTGCTGGGTTATGAACCGGCACTTTTTCTAACTCCTCACCAATCCATTGTCCATTGATGTATAATAAATTTTTCATGTAATCACCTCAATTTGATTAAAATGTTATTCAACATCCCCAAGAAATTGACCTTCAACATACTCAATATGTGTGCGAATTTTTTCATCTACTATTTTTGGGTTTTTCGTTTTTAATGCATCAAGTAACTCCTTTTGTTCATCGTAAAAAGATTGATGACTAGAGTAGTATTTGTCAAGATGTAAAAGGAAAGTTCTAATTTGTACTTGAATTGAATCATATAACTTGATCACTCTAGAGTTGCCAGACATATTAAGGACATAACGATGAAATTTCATGTCTAAATCAAATAGGTCGCTCCAGTTTTGGTTTTCTGTTTGCACTTTCATTTGTTCTAAAATTGTTTCTAAGTCTTGAAAATGTTGTTCCTCAAGGTATGGTAGCGCTTTTACAAAAGCAAATGATTCAACCATCGATCTTAATTCAATAATTTCTTGCCAATCATTTTTGGAAAATTGGGAGACATATGTGCCTTTTCTTGGTTTACTAATAACCATTTCTTCATACTCAAGAATTTTTAATGCATCTCTAATTGTATTTCGACTTACATCAAATTTTTCTGATAAGTCGCTTTCGATTAGGCGTTCGCCAAATTCAAATTCTCGGTTCCAAATACTCCGCCTTAATTGTTCGGCAACGAGCTCACCTAAAGATTCTTTCGCAATATGATGACTCATTCTAACATATACACTCCTTTCTTAGAAAACTTGGCTTTTCTCTATGCCTTTAATGGCGAAAGCCTTAGTTGCACCTATGCAGTAAGAAAGTTTTTCCCTTTCTTATCTGCTAAAAAAGAATTTAACATGTGATTTGAACAATTAAAGTCGATTGTCGACACTTCAATAAGTATAAAATGAACTTTTCATAATGTCAATTACGTTGCATTATTTGGAAAAGTTCTGAATTGATTACATTCGTTGGCTGTTCACCAGTTAACCCAGCAATTAAATTTTCGGCGGCTAATGTTGACATAGCTAATTCATTTTCTTTCGTTGCTGCCCCAATATGTGGGAGGGTAACTATATTGTCTAACGTTAGTAATGGATTAGTTGGTTCGACTGGTTCTACATCAAAAACATCGATACCGGCTGCTTGAATCGTTCTATTTTTTAAAGCATTATATAATGCATGCTCATCAATGTTTTTACCGCGCGAACCATTAATAAAGATTGCTGTTTTTTTCATTTGGTTAAATTCTTTTTCACCGATCATTTTTTCTGTTTGTGGGCTTAATGGAACCATAAGCACAACAAAGTCAGATCTTTCTAATACTTCATGTAAGTTGCAAAAAGTAGCATGATACTTTTGTTCAACTTCCACTTTACGAGAACGATTGAAGTAAAGCACATCCATATCAAATCCAGCATGACATCTTTTGGCAATTGCTTCTCCGATACCGCCCATTCCAATAATTCCAACTGTTTTATGGTGTACGTCTGTCCCGAAATGTTCGAGCTGTAAATATTGTTTCCATTCTCCATTTTTTACGAAGTTATCTAGTTCAGGAATTCTTCTTGCAGTTGCAAGTATCATTCCCATCACTGCATCCGCAACAGTATCTGTAAGTACCCCTGGTGTATTTGTCGCTATTATTTTTCGTTTTGTTAATTCATTGATATCTAGATTGTCATAACCAACCGAAACATTCGAAACAATTCTCAAGTTTGGTGCTAGATCTAGAAGTTCTTTTGTTACTTTTAATTCTAAGCCAATGATACCTGATGCTTCTTGAAGTGCTTGTACAAATGATGGATCATCTATATATTCATCGTTTTCAAAATAAATGACATCATATTGTTGGGCTAAACTTTTTCTGACTTGTTCAGAAACTCTTGTATAGGCAATAACTTTCTCCATTGATTTGGTACACTCCTTTTCATTCGTTAAAGTGTCAAGCAGTAGCATTATTCGACCCGCTTTCTTATAATATGTGCTCTTTGATTAAGTAGAGAACGGGCTTAGCATACAACAATGATGAAAGGCCAAAACACACTATAAATGTAGCTTAAAGGACCGCCTGCACTTTTGTAAATCATATTAAAGATGACACCATTTTTAAAAAATGTCAATGACCTATTTTGTAGTCAAGAACAAAAAGTGACTGAAATCGACAAGAATTTTAAAATGCTGTTGACAATTAAATATTCGTAGTCTATGATTAGACACAATAACAACATGTGGACTGTCGACAATCGATTAGTTGCATTTTAAAGAAGGAGGGATGATTTTCATAAAAGCGCATTCATAGGCTGAAGTTAGCATATGGAAGTTAAGTTTTAGGAGGATTATACGTATGGATTTGCATGAAAGAATAAAAGAAAACATTAAAAATCATCAAGATGAATATATTGCATTTTTACAAAAAATCGTAAAAGAACCTAGTACAACTGGAAATGAATTAGCTGCTCAAACATTAATGGCAGACCGTTTAAAGGAGAAAGGTTTGGAAGTTGATGTTTGGATTCCTGATTATGATGAGTTAATTAAAAGTAAATTTTTCAATCCGCTTAGGGATAATTATGAAGGGAGCCCAAATGTTGTTGGTATATTAAAAGGGACAGAAAATGGGCGATCTGTTATTTTAAATGGTCATATTGACGTCGTTCCGGCAGGAGATGAAAAGAAATGGACATATGACCCTTACTCTGGAGATGTAGTTGACGGGAAATTGTACGGAAGAGGTACAACCGATATGAAAGGCGGAAATATCGCCACGTTAATTGCACTAGAAACGATTATTAATTTAGGGATTCAATTAAAAGGTGATGTAGTTTATGAAAGCGTTATCGAGGAAGAAACAGGTGGTGCTGGTACTTTAGCTGCAATTCAAAGAGGATATAAAGCGGATGTTGCGATTATTCCAGAACCGAGTGAAATGAGAATTTTTCCAAAGCAACAAGGGTCTCTTTGGTTTGAAGTAACAGTAACAGGGGTTTCTGCTCATGGTGGTACTAGATATGAAGGAGTAAGTGCACTTGAAAAAGGGTGGACCGTATTTGAAGAAATTATGAATTTAGAAGAGAAGCGAAATGAACCGCTACGAAAAGATCCACTTTATAAAGATAACCCAATACCAATTCCAATAAATATTGGCCAATTTAATGGAGGATATTTCCCATCTGCAGTAGCAGAAAAGGCAACGATTCAAGGACGTTACGGTGTCGCCCCAGGGGAAACGATTGAAGAAGCGAAAGAAGAGTTCATTAAAATGCTTGATGATTTGAAACATAAAGATGATTGGTTTGAAAATCATCCGGCAACAGTAGAATGGGGTGGAATTCACTTGCCTCCAGGGGGATGTGATCTTGATCATCCGATGTTAAACATATTGAAAGAAAAATATATCGAAGTTGAGAACGAAGAACCTATTATTGCAGGTTCAACATGGGGTACAGACGGTGGATTACTTACTCAAGCAGGTGGAATTCCTTCGATTGTGTTTGGACCGGGTACAACGAGCATGGCGCATTTTACAGATGAATATGTTGAACTTGATAAGTTGTTTAAAACTGCAGAGATTATCGCTTTAGCAATTATCGATTGGTGCGAAATTTCGGCGGGATCAAAATAAACATAATTAATTTAAAAGGGGAGATACATATTGATTAAAAAGTTTCTATTTACGATTAGTTTAGTTTTAATGATGATGATAATGGCTGCATGTACGTTAGGTGCTTCCAATGACGAGAAAACGGAAACGGAAGGATCATCTGATGATGAAAAAACAGTTTCTGGCTCTGGAGAATATAAAATCGGGGTAACTTATACAACACCTGAGAGCGGAGCTACACATATGGGAATGGAGAAATTTAAAGAGTTAGTGGAAGAGAAGACCGATGGTGAAGTAGTAGTTGAACTATTCCCTAATGGACAACTATATGCATCAGAACGTGAAGCAATTGAAGCAGCCCAAGCAGGTAATATTGAAATGACCGTAACAGCGTCAGCTCCTGTAGCTGGATTTGATAAACGATTTTTAGCGCTTGATCTACCATTTATTTTCCCGGATCATGATACAGCATATGAAGCATTAGACGGCGAACTTGGACAAACATTACTTGATGGATTACCTGAAATTGGATTAGTTGGTTTAGCTTATGGAGAAACTGGAATGCGTCAATTCTCTAATAGTAAAAGACCAATTGAAACCCCGGAAGATTTAGAAGGATTAAAAATTAGAACAATGGAAAACGAGGTCCATATCGATACATTCAATGAATATGGGGCTAATGCATCACCTTTTGCATTTGGTGAGCTATATAGTGCATTACAACAAAATATTTACGACGGAATGGAAAACCCTATTAATTTAGTCGATCAAATGAACTTTTTCGAAGTGCAAGATTATTTAACGATTTCAAATCATGCTTATACAGCAACTGTTGGATTTATGAATGGTGACTTTTTTGAAAGTTTACCAGAGGATTTCCAAGAAATTATTAAAGAATCTGCACTTGAATCCATGGATCACCAACGTGAAATTGCAAGACAGCAAGATGAAGATGGAATGGTAAATATTGAAGAACATATGGAAGTGAATGAACTGACACCGGAACAAAAGAAAGCATTTATAGATGCAGCAGAGCCAATTTTTGAAAAATATGAAGAAAATATTGGTGCTGATTTAATGGAACTTGCTCGTTCCTATTCTAAATAAATAATACAACTAGTGGTTTGGTTAAGTACATCTTTGCATAACTTAACCAAACCTATCTCATTTTCTCAAACTCTAATAAACCGTTTTAATAATGATGTGAGGAGAAAAAATAATGAATGTGAAAACATTATTGGATAAAAGAATGGAAGAATTCATTCTTGTTTTGACAATGGCAATCATGGTACTTATTATGTTTATTCAGTCAACTTCGCGATATTTTTTCGGATTTTCTTTCAGTTGGGGATCCGAGTTCGCACAATATTTACACGTTTGGCAAATATGGATTGGTGCAAGTCTAGCTGTTCGATTACAATCTCATATTCGAGTGGATGTATTTATCAAATTGTTTCCACAGACGATTCAACGTTTTATTAATTTTTTAGCCCTTGTTTGTTGGTTTATTTTTGCAGGATTTTTAGCATTTGAAGGAAGTAAGTATGTCATAGATATGTTGGCAAGTGGTCAAACTAGTCCATCTCTTCAAGTTCCGATGTGGATTCCTTATTTAGCAATTCCAATTGGGGGAACTTTAATGGTCATTCGCTTAATTCAACAAATGTATTTATTGTTTACGAATAAAGATGGTCTATATGGAAAGGAGGAAATACAATGACGGTTGCCATTCTATTTGGATCATTTTTTCTACTAATGTTGATCGGTGTTCCTATCGCTTTATCACTTGGTCTTGCTTCTTTGGTAACAATGGTTTTTGCAACAGATTCATCACCAAATGTTATTATTCAAAAGGCGTTTACGTCATTAGATAGTTTTCCACTTATGGCCATCCCATTTTTTATATTAGCTGGTGTTTTAATGAGTCATGGTGGAATATCTAGAAGACTACTAAATTTAGCAACAGTTTTAATTGGTTTTATTACGGGTGGACTTGCGATGGTTACCGTTTTAGCAAGTATGTTTTTTGCGGCAATTTCGGGATCTGGACCGGCAACTGTTGCAGCGATTGGATCGTTTATGATACCTTCCATGAAAGAACAAAAATATAATAGTGGTTTTGCTGCCGCAATTACAGCTTCTGCTGGTTCCATTGGAGTGTTGATTCCACCAAGCATTCCATTTGTTATGTATGGGGTTGTTGGAACCGTTTCAATTGGTTCCATGTTTTTAGCAGGCATTATTCCAGGAATTATTTTAGGACTTGCTTTAATGATTGTATCTTTCATTATTGCGAAGAAAAATGGCTATAAGGGAACAGGTGAAGTTCCAACTTTTAAAGATGTCTTAAAAGCGCTTAATGAAGCGAAACTAGCCTTATTAATTCCAGTTATTATTTTAGGTGGAATTTATGCAGGAATTTTTTCTCCAACCGAATCAGCGGCAGTAGCTTCAATTTATGCACTTTTAATAGGCGTTTTTGTTTACAAAGAATTAAGTTGGAAAGCAGTTTATGAAAGTTTTTCTTCGGCTGCACTTACCAATGCTGCTACTGTCATTATTATCGGATTCTCTATTTCTTTTGCATATTTGATGACAAGAGAAAGAATTCCAGTTATCGTTGCAGATTTTATCGTAAGTATTTCCGATAGTCCAATTGTAATTATTTTAATTATTAATCTATTTCTATTAATTGTAGGAATGTTTATTGATACGATTTCGGCCATCGTTATATTAACACCAATTTTATTACCAGTCGTCACGAATATCGGAATTGATCCCATTCATTTCGGAATAATTCTTGTCATGAACTTGGCAATTGGCTTTGTGACACCACCACTAGGTGTTAATTTATTCGTCGCTTCCACTGTTGGAAAAGTTTCCTTTGAAACGATTGTAAAGGCGATGATACCTATTCTAATAACGATGCTTTTTGCCTTATTAGTCGTCATTTATTTTCCACCATTATCAACGGGACTTCCGAATTTATTGGCACCATAAGGTAAACGAACAATTTCATTTATGATTGTGAGCAACTTAGTATTGTTTTTCCTTTTATCTCGCCATATAATTAATCGTATAAATAGTCTTATTACCATATATCAATAATGCTTCTTTTCAAAGGTGGGGGATAGAACTTTCCAATATAGCTAGGACTACTTTAAACATAGAGCAAAATAGAGGGTATTCGAAATGATCATGTGGAAATTTAATATAATAAAACCTACCTAGCAATTAGAATATGCGAGAGTCCTGCGGAGAGGAAAGGCATCGTTGAGTTCCCTAAAGTCGCGTAGCTTGAGGCAAGCAAAATGCGCGACGTTCTGGGACTGCGCTTACTCGTCCCATCGAAAAGCCTTTGGACTCCGCTAAATGTTCGTCCCTTCGCAAAGCTTTGCATCTGCGCTTACTCGTCGCAATAAACATTATGCGTCGTCGGAGGCTAAGGCAGCCGTCCCGGCAAAGAACATGGCGAAAGTGACTAAAGGGAGCTTGAACAGATGTCGCCCTTGTGCTTGGTGAAAGCGTGTATATTCCATTTGCGAGGAGAAAACGATTTCCACGCTATTTTCTAATTACCCGAAATAGATAAATTTTTTAGGGAATAGTAGGAGAGAGTAGAGATGAATTTATTACAAAAAGTATTTGACAAAATTGATCAAGATTGGGAAGAAGAGGTTCACTTTTTACAAAAGCTTGGCAAGTATCCAAGTACATTAGGAAATGAAGCGGCTGTTCAACGTTTTGTGGAAAAAAAATATAGAGAAATGGGTCTGGAAATAGATACATTTATTCCCGATGCAAAACAACTGGTGAGTACTCCCGGTTACGGTCCACATGAGTGGTCTTATGATGGACGACCAATTGTCGTCGGTACATGGGGAGCCGAGGGGTCAAAAACAGGTAAAAGTCTTATATTACAAGGGCATATTGATGTAGTTAGTGCTGAACCTTTGCGATTATGGGATTATGATCCTTGGGCTTCAACGATTGAAGGAGATCGTATGTATGGACGTGGAATTTGCGATATGAAAGCAGGAGTTGCAGCTTATATTTATGCGGTAAAGGCGATTAAGGAATTAGGAATTAAGTTGAATGCAGACTTAATTTTACAAAGTGTTCATGAAGAAGAAGTAACAGGTAATGGGGCAGTAGCTGCTATTGCAAGAGGATATAAAGCGGATGCATGTTTAATTCCAGAACCATTTGGTCCAGCTGCAGTGACAACTCAAGTTGGTGTTTTATTATTTAAAGTCCGTGTTACAGGTAGTGGTGCACATGTTTTGGGCGCTGACCAGGCTGTAAATGCGATTGAAAAAGCAATGGTGCTTATCGAAGAAATGAAACGTTATCGTGATGATATTAATGCACAGCCGAAGCCAAAAGCGTTTGAAGCATTTGATCATCCGCTTAATGTGAATATCGGCGTGATACAAGGCGGGGATTGGGTATCGACTGTTCCTGCAGATTGTATGTTTGAGGTGCGGGTTGGATTTTATCCGGATATTGATCCACAAGTAATGATCGATGAGATTACAGATCGATTAATGCAAGCAGCGGCGAAAGATCCGTGGTTAAGCCAAATGCCACCTGACATTACATTTTACGGACATCATGCGTGGGGCTTAGACTTGGATAAAGATATGGACATGTTTAAAGTACTTGGTAGTGCCCATAAAAAAGTTCATGAAAATGATATGGAAAAAATTGCGATAACAGCGACAGTTGATACGGCCGCATACAATATTAATGGTATCCCTGCCACATGTTACGGTCCGGTTGGCGATAACCTTCATGCGCCGAATGAGTGGGTTCATTTGCCAAGTGTAAAAGAATGTACGAAAGTATATGCTGCATTTATTTTAGAATGGTGCGGAGTGCAAAATGCTGAGGAAGTAACAATGGAAGATTTAACTGTAGATATGTATTAAATATATAGTAAGAGAAATTTGAAAGATTGTTGGAGACTGATATACCAGTTTATGAAATGAGTGAAAGGGACAAAGGTAAGGATAATTTACATTGCTCCCTTTTTTGTCCACTGGCATAAACATAGCATGCAGATCATATGCTTATAAGTAAATAGTTTTTAGGAGGCGATGAATGTTTGATTAGCATTTTGCTTCTCGGTTCGTGGAATATCCTTCTTTTAATTATATGTATTGGTGTAACAATTCTTTCTATTATTTTTATCCTATTAAAAAAGTTAGATAAACCTTTCAATTTAATCTATTTTCTAGGCGGAATATGGTTATTGTTTTTCACGATTGGAAGTCCTATTCTTGCCATTAGTTATTTATCATTTAGTTTTCATATGATCCAAATGAGTTTTCTGTTTTTTATTATTCCACCGCTCATTTTACTTGGTATTCCTCAACAATGTTACGATCAAATCTCTCCTTTTATAAAAAAAACATACCGATTTCGATTTCAACTATCCCCTCAAATGGCACTTACTATGTTTGCACTCTTTTTCTTCTTGTACCATTTACCTTTTATATTAACGATTATTTCAGCAAATCCCCTTATCCAAAAGGGATATTTAACCATTTTATTTTTGCTTACTTTCCGGATGTGGTGGCCGATTGTAGCACCCAATATAGCGGTAAGCGATAGCAATGAAAAAAGAAAAAAGTTTATCCGCGACAGCAGTCTATACATTATGCCAGCTTGTCTTATGTTTATAATAGCTGGGTTCTTAGACGGAATGAGTAATCCGTTTTTTGGCCAAATTGCCACACATCTTTGCTTGCCAGCCGATGGTACGGTTGAAATTTTACCTTCACCTTTTAATACAAAATATGATCAAATATCGGCGGGAGTTTTTATGTTAGGTATACATAAAATGGTATTAATGTTTACTAATAGAATTGGGTTTAAGATGAATGGAACTGGCCAAAAAGTTTATCAGCAAAAAAAGGATGAAAAATAATATGGATCATTCCATTTTTAAGACAGAACCTTCACATTTCTTCTAGCACAATTTGCGTAACAATATCGTCATGATAAAAAAATTGCAGATGGATTTTCTCTTTCCTATCGACATAATGGAGCGAATCATCCATCCCCATATCCCGATATATGTAATTGTTTTTTCCGTATGTCTCTTTAACCGTTTGAATCGAATCACCGACTTGAATGTTATTTATCGTTGCCATTTTTGGATCAACGGTACTAATAAACGTAATTTTATCGTTATTATTTATCCCGATCGTTAGTTTCCTAAATTCCAGTGTCACATGATAAAAAACATTATCGATATTTCGATAAGAACCATATTTTTCTGCAAACTTATTGTCTACAGGGTCATATAGAGAAATGTCACCAATTTTTTCATGACCTAATTGTGTGCTTTTGACAAAATGGTGATTTACTTCATAAGTCCACCAACCAACAATAAATAAGACAACGAGCAAAGGAATCGCTAACATAAAAAAAACTAATTTTTTCTTCGCCTGAAACAGGAATGCTAATCCTAAACCAATAGGCATGACAATCAATAATAAAAATGCCATTAAAATGAGTCCCATGTCATTCACCTTTCTTATTAAATAAAGCTGGGTTCAAGCCGAGAATGCTGCCTTCCTGGGAATAATGCTGGGTTCAAGCCGAGAATGCTGCCTTCCTGGGAATAATGCTGGGTTCAAGCCGAGAATGCTGCCTTCCTGGGAATAAAGCTGGGTTCAAGCCGAGAATGCTGCCTTCTTGGGAATAATGCTGGGTTCAAGCCGAGAATGCTGCCTTCCTGGGAATAAAGCTGGGTTCAAGCCGAGAATGCCGCCTTCCTGGGAATAATGCTAGGTTCAAGCCGAGAATGCTGCCTTCCTGGGAATAATGCTTGGTTCAAGCCGAGAATGCTGCCTTCCAGGGAATAATGCTAGGTTCAAGCCGAGAATGCCGCCTTCTTGGGAATAATGCTGAGTTCAAGCCGCGAATGCTGCCTTCCTGGGAATAATGCTGGGTTCAAGCCGAGAATGCCGCCTTCTTGAGAATAATGCTGAGTTCAAGCCGAGAATGCTGCCTTCCTGGGAATAATGCTGAGTTCAAATCGGAAATGTGTTGTTCTTAGGAATAATGCTCATTTCAAAGCAAAAATGCGTTGAGCATTTGCAAAGAAATCTTTCAATTATTCCAACGACCATTTAAAAATATGGTATACCAAGGAGGAAGAGCAATAATCTTAAGCAAATAATTATCCATCTCCATAAACTATTTCAACCTTTTTGTTTTACTCATGCCTTTCATCGATAAATGAGTCTATATACATAGTAATTCTATGTATTGTGATAAAAAAGAAAGGAATATATTAAATTCCTCGTAAAATGCCTGCTTTGAAACTAAGCTTACTTACAGGGTAAAACAAAAACGTGATAATGATACATAAGAGGAGAAACGAATGATTCACAAAAGGTGCAAACCAATATTGAAATTTCTCAATAAAAATAATGAGTGCCATGAAAATAAAGTTAGGTAGTAAAGAAATGAATAGTGCGTTATTCATTCGCCATTCATTTTTGAACCCATATTGTTTACCAGCTATAAAACTGATAACTATCCAAAAAATGAAATAGCAATTCAAAATGAAAAGCTTTTTCTCGACTAAATGATCCCAGATGATCCCGAAAAGAGTAATATTCAAAAAATAACCGACAGTTATTAAAATACCGGTGAAAAACAAGAGGTAATTTATAAAAATAAGCTGCAGTATCAAGGGTTTTTTTGTCTCTGCATAAAACTGCATTGCTATTTGTTTTGGATCCCCCAACTCATTGATTATATTCGCTTTTGCTTGTTCTTCATCAAAGCCTAAAATAAATAAATCATCTAGTTTACATTCGATATGATGCTTATACTCCAATATAATTTCAGCTTTGTTCGGATGAGCACTTAATTCTTTTTCCAAACGGGAAATAAAATGCTTAATCATAGCGGTTTCTCCAATAATCGGTTTATCACTTTCGTAAATACATTCCATTCTTTCGTTTTCGCATCTAAAATTTTCTGTCCATCAGTAGTAATTTGATAATATTTCCTTGCTGGCCCTTTAGCTTGTTCCACCCAATAAGATGAAATACATCCTTGTTCCTCAAGTTTGTGAAGTGCTGGATATAACGTACCTTCTTTTATTTTTAATGTATTTTCACTTCTTTTTTCCATTTCTTTGACGATCTGATACCCGTACATATCTTCCTCAAATAACAGCTGCAAAACAATTAACGATGTACTTCCTTTTAGAAGCTCCCGGTCGAACATTTTTCCACCTACCAAGTATTAATAGGTATAGTGTACATGAAATTACTACTATGTTCAACCAATTTTAGCGAATACCGATTGTTCTATCTAGGAAAATGATGCAATAGAATGTACTAATAAGGTAAAAGGGCTGAGCGAGATGGCGAATGAGACAAGTTTTCTTCACATAGAGGGAATGTATTGTTCCAATTGTGCAAATCGAATTGAAAAAGTAGTGGGGAAGTTGGATGGAGTGGAAGAAGTAACTATTAATTTAACAACAGAAAAAGGAAAAATTATTTATGATCAACAAAAGACAAGCATTACTAGCGTAATCAAGAAGATAAATAAGATAGGTTTTCAAGCAAAACTAACTCCTGCAAAAGCTCAAAAAAATAAAGAATTAAACGTGCTTAAATGGAATTTTATATGTTCTGCAATGCTGACTTTCCCTTTAGCATGGTCAATGCTCGCACACTTTGCTTGGACAACATTTATTTATATCCCACCATTGGTGACAAATCCATTTTTTCAATTATTCATTACGATCCCGATTCAATTTATCATCGGATTTCCATTTTATGAACGAGCATGGAAAGCAATCAAAAGTGGAAGTGCAAATATGGATGTACTAGTTGTATTAAGTACAAGTGCAGCATTTTTTTATAGTCATTATGTTACTTTTACAACACCAGATTTTTTATTTACGACAGGATCAGCAGTTTTGTTTTATGAAACGAGTGCCTTTATTATTACGTTTATTTTATTAGGAAGACTATTAGAAGCAAAAACAAAATCAAAAACGACAGTTGCATTGGAAAAATTGTATCATATGCAAATAAAAACAGCGACGCTCATTAAAAATGGAGAGGAAATGCTAACTTCTGTTGCTCAACTTGTACCTGGAGATATTATCTTAATTAAACCAGGAGAAAAAGTGCCGATTGATGGACAAGTAATCGAAGGCTATTCTTTGCTAGATGAAGCATTACTCACTGGGGAAAGTATTCCAATTGAAAAACGGATTGGATCTTTCGTTTATGCAGGAACAATCAATCAACAAGGAGTATTAAAAATTATCGCAACAAAAAAAGAGTCGGAAACAATTTTATCTAATATTATTAATATAGTAGAAGAAGCACAAAGTTCAAAAGCGCCGATTCAACAACTAGCCGATAAAATTACCGGCGTGTTTGTCCCAATTGTCATCATGGTTGCGATCATAACTTTTTTTGGCTCGTATTTTCTGTTTGATCAAGGGAATGTGAGTGGAGCACTCAGCAAAGTGATTGCTGTATTAATTATTGCATGTCCATGTGCCCTTGGACTTGCTACACCAACATCTATTATGGTTGGAAGCGGACGAGCAGCTCAATTAGGGATTTTATTTAAAGAAGGAAAGTTTTTAGAGTTACTTGCTAAATGCAATACTATTTTATTAGATAAAACAGGTACGATTACGAGTGGAATACTTCAAGTTACCAATGTATATGTTGATTCCCTTCATTATGATCGTTTTATGGAATTGGTAGGTGCTGTTGAACGGACATCAGATCATCCAGTAGCTAGAGCAGTTTGCGTTAAAGCAAAAGAAGAAGGCGTGACATTTCCGGTAGCTCAGAACGTTCAAAATGTCCCTGGATATGGAATAATGGCGGTTGTAGATGGTATGGATGTGAAAATCGCAAGTAGTTCGTTTTATCGAAAAAATAAAATTGATCTTCCTCTTAAAGCGCTCCAGTTAGAAAAAGCATATAAAAAAGCGGGAAAAACAGTTATGATCGTTTTTATCGATAACAAATTTGCTGGGGTAATTGCTTTATTTGATGAAATGAAGTCATCGTCCGTTACGGCAGTTTCACAGTTAAAGCAGATGGGGTTAAACGTTATGTTAGTAACCGGAGATCACCATCAAGCTGGTGTACAAATAGCTAAAAAAATTGGTATAAAAGAAGTGTATGCTGAATGTTCACCAACTGAAAAAGCTACAATCGTAAAGCGACTACAGAAAAAAGGTAATCAAGTTATGATGGTCGGCGATGGAATTAATGATGCACCAGCACTTGCTGTAGCCGATGTCGGCGTAGCGATTGGTACAGGTTCAGATATTGCGATTGAATCAGGCGATATTACGATGATAAAAGGAAATATATATCGTTTAATAGATGCAATTCATATTAGTAAGAGAACGATGAACAATATAAAACAAAATTTTGGATGGGCTTTTATTTACAATATTATCATGATTCCATTTGCCATGTTTGGTATACTAGTACCTTGGCTTGCAGGGGCAGCAATGGCCTTTAGTTCAATCGCTGTTGTTCTTAACTCATTAAGACTAAAACATGTTAAGATATAAAAATTTGAAAAAGCGCTCTGTGATCAGATCGCTTTTTCGTCATCTTCTTTACACATTGCAACAAAGGTGTTCTAATTCCATGATGGATGATGGAAATTTCGCAAATCAGCGTTCGTCTCTTCAATGGATGCCTCAAATTTTACGCACTGAGATTAAAATTTCCGCACTGAGACTAAAATTTCCGTACTTTTCTTTTTTCAAAGACTAGAATTCCACAATGCCCCTCAGAGACATTTCTCGAAAATTCTGCCCTTCTTCATTACGAATTCCCTACTTAATTAGAAGCTGCCTTTATCTATGTATAAAGTAGCTTATTAGATAAGCAGCTAAAACATGCATAATTATCATGTTCAGGTACAAACTATTAATTGTAATTTATTAACAAATGAAAGGAAGCTATGTATGGATAAAAGGGAAGAGGAATCGTCAGCTGATCAACTCTATGATAGAAGATTAAAAGGTACGTTTATTACGGTTTTGGGAATTGGAGTCATTATTTTTATTTCGTGGTTGGCAATGTTCCTTTACTATATTGCAACTGTTTAAAACGTTTCATATGTTCATCTCTTTGTTTGAGAAATCTAAATCCAAGGAGTGCTTTTATTATGTTCCATATGCCTAAATTTGAAAAAATATGGCTAGCAATTGGTACAGGTTCACTAGTTTTATTTCTACTTGTCACAGGAGTGATGGCGGTAGCAATGGGATTAAATCCTCCTGATGGGCTGGCTACAACGATTGAGCCTGATCAGGTTGAAGCACAAGCGCCGTTTGATCATCCGGGACTTGAACAAATAGGACCAAACGAGTATAAAGCTACTATTTTATCCTATGCATTTGGCTATGATCCAAACACGATTACGATACCAGTTGGATCGACGGTACATTTTGAAGTAACAACAAAAGATGTTGTTCACGGTCTTCATGTTCCAGGTACACCAACTAATTTAATGCTCGTACCAGGTCATATTGCTGAATATTCACAAACATTCAATGAGCCTGGTGAATTTTTATTTTTATGTCATGAGTATTGCGGAATTGGTCATGAATTAATGTATGGGAAAATTATTGTTGAGGATACAGTATAGGAAGGGGAACAAACATGAGTGATATAACACTTGATAAAGATGAACATGGTAATGTGTTAACAGATTTCGATTTTGAACAAAAAGATGCCAATTTAATTATGTCCTATATTATATTTTCCATTATTGCTATTTTTCTTGGCGGTTTGGCAGGACTACTCCAAATGATGCAGCGTAGTGGTTGGATTACGTTACCGAATTGGTTAACATATTATCAATTGCTTACAGCTCATGGAGTACTGCTTGCCTTAGTTTTTACCACATTTTTCATTATTGGCTATTTGTTTTCTGGGGTAACTCGTACACTTGATGGAAAGCTTACGCCAGGTGCAAGGACGTTAGGATGGATCGGTTTTTATTTAATGGCCATAGGTAGTCTCGTTGGAACAGCGATTATTTTAATGAATGATGGGACGGTGTTATATACTTTTTACGCACCAATGCAAGCATCCCCATGGTTTTATGTTAGTTTAGCGTTGTTAATTGTCGGCAGTTGGTTTAGTTCTGCGGGCATTTTGGCAGCGTATATCCATTGGCGAAAAAAGAATAAAAATCAAGCTTCCCCTTTATTTGCGTATATGTCAGTTGCAACAATAATTCTTTGGATTCATGCAAGTCTTGCGGTTGCAGTGTCGGTTGTGTTTTTTCTTATCCCATGGGCTTTTGGCTGGGTTCCTCGTGTTGATGTTTCACTAACACGCATTTTATTTTGGTATTTTGGACATGCACTCGTTTATTTTTGGCTTTTGCCAGCTTATATTTATTGGTATGTAAACATTCCTCAAGTAATCGGTGGAAAAATTTTCAGTAACTCATTGCCAAGACTCACATTTATCTTATTAATTTTGTTTTCAGTACCAGTCGGAATTCATCATCAATTAACAGAACCAGGCATACAATCATTTTGGAAATTTCTCCAAGTCGTCTTAACGATGATGGTTGTCGTTCCTTCATTAATTACTGCATTTTCGGTTGTAGCTACTTTTGAATTAACAGGTAGATCAAAAGGAGGGAAAGGATTATTCGGTTGGGTAACAAAACTCCCATGGAAAGATGCTCGCTTTTTTGCCACGATTTTAGCGATGATTATTTTTGTACCAGCTGGGGCGGGGGGAATTATTAATGGAAGCTATCAATTAAACCAAATGGTACATAATACATGGTTTATTACGGGACACTTTCATCTGACACTTGCTACATCTGTTGTATTAACATTTTTTGCTATATCTTATTGGCTAATTCCTGTCTTAACGAAACGAGTATTTACGAAAGGGTTAAACAGGTTAGCTATTGTTCAAACAATATGTTGGGTTGTTGGTGTATTGTTGATGGGAGGTATTATGCATTTTGCTGGTATTAAAGGAGCGCCTCGTCGAACGGCTCATTCGACTTATGGGGATCATGAACTCGCCTTGTCCTGGCTATCTTATAGCCAGATTATTGCAATCGGTGGGGTACTTCTTTTTATCGCGATCGTATTAGTTCTCTATATTTGGATAAAGCTAATCTTTTTTGCCCCAAAATCGGAGAAAACGATTGAATATCCAATTGGAGTCATTAATGAACGAGCAGAAGATCCACCACCAATTCTAGAAAGGTGGAGTGTGTGGATCGGTGTTTCGATCGCATTATCAGTTATCGCCTATGCTGTCCCAATTTATCAAGTTGTCGTAAACAATGATCCAGGTTCGTTACCGTTTCGAACTTGGTAATAATGAAAAAATAGTGCACGCTGATGATGTTTTGATGAAAGCCCATCATCAGACGTGCCTTTTACTTTTTAAAGTCTATTTGAAAAGAGTCATTATCCATTCGCACAACTCTTTTTGCAGGCTTTGTTTCTGAAATTACTTTCCCACAACGAATAACATAGAGACATTCACTTGTGAGACGAATGGCTTCTTTTTCATCCGTTGCATCGAGAATAATGCAATCAGCTTTATTTCCTTCCTTAATACCATAACCGTCGGAAATATGAAGTGTTTTTGCTCCATTGTGGGAAATCATCTGAAACAATTGCCCTATTTGTTTTTCTCCACTTAAATGTGCCGTATGCAAAAGAAGATGTGCTGCTTGTAACATGCTTCCTTTTCCAATTGGTCCAAATGGATCCATCAAATTATCGTTCCCGATACTAACATTTACACCTGATGCTAGTAATTCATCTACCCTTGTTGTACCTCTTTTTTTCGGATAGCCGTCTAGTCGATTTTGTAACAGTGCATTGGAAAATGGATTGGTGACAATGTTAACCCCAGCCCGTCGTATCGTATGAATTAATTTTGCCGCATAATCATTATGGTAATTGTGCATTGCAGTTGTGTGACTCGCTGTAACAAGTCCTGCCATATCACGCTCAATAGTAAATTTAGCAATGACTTCTGTAAATCTTGACTGGTCATCACCTGTTTCATCTGTATGAATATCGATTAACTTATCGTATTTTTCGGCTAAGTCAAAAACATACTGAATTGACTTTATTCCATCTTCACGTGTTAATTCCGCTTGTGGCAGTCCACCGACCACATCCGCTCCCATCTTTATCGCCTCTTCCAACAAGGAATCCATCCCTTGGTAAGCAAAAATGCCATCTTGGGGAAAGGCTACAACTTGAAGATCAACATATTGTTTTAGTTCTTCCTTTAGTTCTAAAATTGCTTTCATTGTGCGTAAATTCGGTTCTGTTGAATCAGTATGTGCCCGAATATGAAGAACACCGTTGGCAATTAGCCACTGGATTGCTTGTTTCGCACGAGTTTTCACATCTTCTTTTGAAAAGTTAGTTTTATATTCACCCCAAATATCGATTGCTTCAAGCAATGTTCCAGATTGATTATAACGGGGATTTCCAACACTAAGGGCGGAGTCAAGGTGAATATGTGATTCGACAAAAGGAGGACGTACTAAATTTTCTAACGCATCTATTTCCTTCATCGCTTTTTCCTGAATAGTTTCTGTGATTTGTACAAACTTGCCGTCTTTTATCCCAATATCCACTGTGCTTTCTTGACTCTTTACTTTAGCATTCCGAATAATAAGATCCATTTGGTGAAAACCTCTTTCAAATTGAATTATGTCCTTACCTATATCATAATACGTAAAAATAGAATGACAAGACACGAAAGAAAAAATCATTGATTTGTCAAAAAATCGTGCAGCAAATGTATTATTTTTATAAATTAGCCGAGAACACTCGCGATTTCAGTTGCACAGAGAAATCGGCTTAGCTTAAGGTATACCTTTACGTATGTCAATAATCAAGAACAAAAAGCGCGTATGTTTTGGGAGATGTCATTGTTTTAAAAATATAAAGATGCTTTGTTGTGGTCTCAGTATTTATGGACTGGGTACGTCTATAAGACAGTGTAAGTAAGCATTTTGCATCTCTTCTTTTTGGATACTTTGCGAGTGTACTTGTTCAATGACGATATGGTAACGGATCAAATCGGTTTTGTCTATTTTTTCTCAATATGTACGCAGTTCCTATAGGTTTTTTCATCACTCATATTGATCCAAATGGTAGGATCTAATTCATCAATCTGATAACTAAATTGTATTTATCCCAAGCATCATTAAGAACTTCAGGCACGATGTCACCAAATAATATAAAGAATAATCCAGCGGTAATAACAACGACGGCACTTGATATATATTATTTTAATTCATTTAAAATAATTGCTTTTCAATCCAAGGAATAAACATGATGACTAAAAATGAGACGGATGAGAGCAAACGATGATAGTACACTTTTTCTTCCCGGTGAAATATCCATTCCTCGATCCCTTGAATACTGGAAAGAAGCAATAATAATCCAGTAACCATATATGGTGAAAAGTCAAGATGGGGGTAAATACTCGCAAACATGCCGGTAATGAAAAACATAACAATGGCCACAATTTCAAATAGAACAAAATATTTATTTCTTCCTGTTGCGAACAACCAATATCGTTTATCTTGTATGTTTTTCCGCCGATGTAAAAAATAAGAACGGATGAATAGATACATAGTTAAAATAACGAGAAGGCTTACGAGATAAAAAAGCATTTATATTTACCTCCTAAAAATTAATAAATATAAACAACATCACCGACAAAACGAAAATTCCCTGCCTTTTTTACTACTTATTACCATTATGCATAAATAACAATTAAAGGTAAAGGGTGGAAAACATTAATAATGTAAAAAGTGGACAACGACATAAAGGAATGGAATTGAAATGATGCATAACACAGTTGTTAATAATACTCCTAATGAACCGAAAAAAGTATCAGCGCCATATTTTTGTGCATACAGAGAAATAGTTGGAGCTGAAGGCATCCCTGAAACAACAACTGCTATGAATAAAACTGAAATTGGTACAGGTAAAGCGAAAAACGGCAGTAAAAATAAAGGAATGATGATTAACCTTGTGATGGTTGCTTTCCATAAATATTTGTTTGTTACTTGTTTACAAGGAAAACCCTTTACATTTGCAATTAATATGCCGATCATCATCATCGAAAGTGGGATGGTCATTTTTCCGATAAGTTCCAATCCATTTGATACGGTAGTTGGTAAACGGATGGGGGATAAAAAGAGAAGGAGACCAATAATAGTAGAAAGGATACCTGGATTTAAAAATATATTTTTCCAATCGATCATTCCCTTTTCTTTATTAAATAAATAAATTCCGTATGTCCAAATTAAAATCAAATAACAAATATTAAACATCGTTAAATAAATAATCCCTTGTTCTCCCAATAAAATAAAACTAACAGCATAACCGATAAATCCCTGATTACCGAAAATAATAATTCCTTCATAAACACTTCTTTGCCTTTCAGGAAGAGCGGAACGTCTTCCCATCCATGAAGCAAAACATATGGAAAGGAGTAGAATATATATGGACATAGAAACAAGCCAGAGGAATTCCGTTAAAACTGTAATGGAAAATGAGGTATCGAGAGAAAATATAATAAGTGCTGGTAACGTAATATATAAAATTAATGGAGTTAGTACATGGCTAGCATGTTCATTTAAAATCCCTTTTTTTCTGACGATGAAGCCTACTATTGCGATCGCATAAAGAACGAACATTTCTTGTAGAAAAGCACCTACTGTACTCATTTTTACTCCCCCTTCATTACTATATGGGTGAAAAAGAGGGGGTGTTCATCATTTATTCAGTAAATGTTCATAATAAAAAAGCCACTACAGCAATGTGCAGTAACTTTTCTTTAACACCTTCAGTCTTCTAATGTTAAAATAAGTAGCAAGTATAGTATGTATACTCCTAAATACGCTCCTGTGAATAAAAATAAAGGATTTAAGAAAATCGCGTGAATATTTGTCATAAATACAGTTTTATCTCGAATTATTTCATATATGGCGGTCGCTGAAATATTACCAAATATGAGTGTACAAATAATCGCCAGTAAATTGAATATAAACCGACACTTTGTCCAAACTCTCTGTAAAAAGAACATAATGATTGGGACGACCATACTTCCTAAAATGATTACTATTTTCACAACTCTCACCTACTACTAATTTTTTATCTCCGCAGCGTTACTTATCTCCCGCTTCTATAGGCAGGAGATAGTGCCGATAATGCAAATAAGTAAATCATTATTTATTTGCCAAGCTCCGAAATAAATGCGACGAAGGTTCAGATGGAAAAATGAAGCAAACTAAGAACTCGGGCGTTCTGGGACTGCGCTTACTCGTCCCACCGAAAAGCATTGTCTCAGGCGTTTTCCCTAGTATGTCCTGTGCATCGAAACTCCATACTGAATCAATAACATTTTACAGCCCTTCCGAAACCCCTAGTAAAATAATCCCCAACATAACGACGGCAATCATAACATATTGCCTAACCGATAATACTTCCTTCAAGAAAATACGTGACAAAATGACGGAAAAAATTCCGTGTGCAGCTATTAGCGGTGCTGCAATGATCGCATTTCCCGCCATGGCAAATACATAAAAGAATTGCCCTGTTGTCTCTAAAATGGCTGCCATTCCTTTATCTCGTTCTTTCAGTAAAACAAACGTCTCTTTCTTTATGAATTTTAAGTAGCAATAACAGATAAGTGCAACGATAAAAAAAGTAAATTCATAAGATAGTAGTGCAGCATCTTCACTAATCAATTTTAATTCATCAAGATAAATTCCATCCGCAAATGTACCTAGTCCATCGATAAGTGCATATAGTATTGGAAACGTAATCGCCAGTACACTAAGTTGATATTTCGGATCGATGACTTCATTCTGTTTCTTCAATGCATATGTTTCTGCCTGTTTTTCAAAAACTGCCAGTGTAATAACACCAATTGTAACAATGACAATTCCGGCAATATCGATCACATTCATCTCCCTAGGGAAAAAGATAAATAATAAAATAGCACTAACAGCCCCAGCTGAATTTTGTACGGGAGCAGCAATCGATAATTCAATATAACGAAGTCCAATATAACCGATCGTCATCGATAAAATATACATTGCCGAAACAGGTAAATATCGGATCATATCAAATGGATCAAATGTAATATCTTTGATAAACATATAGGATATTGCATGAATTCCCATTACAAAGCCGACCATCGTTACAATTTTTAAGTGACTGTATTTATCGCTAATATGAGATCCCTTCTTATAAAAGAGGTTGGCAGCACCCCATGCAATAGCTGTTAAAATAGAAAAAATAAACCACATGAAACTTGATTCCTCCATCTAGTTATCTGACATGATTTCAGGGCAGACCCTTTAACATTTTACCATATAAAAAAACGCTTGTAGGAAAAATGATCCCACAAGCGTTAGATAGTAAATTATTTTTCCCCTTCTTCTTCGTCAGAATCCAAAAACAATTTTCGACTCGGAATAGCGATCTCGACCCCTTCTTGATCGAGGATTTCAAGTATTTTCAAATTAATTTCTTCTCTTATGTTGAGATATTTTCCCCAATCAGTCGTTTCCGTAAAGAAATACAACAAGATATCAAGTCCATTTTCCTTATATTCATTAACAGTAACAAAAATGGTTTCCTGATGAATTTCTGGATGATTTTTTAATAAAGAATTAATTTTTTCTACGGAAGATTTTATCGCACTTCTTGGCGAATCATACGTTAAACGTATATTGAAAGTAATTTGGCGCTTCCCCATTTTACTCCAATTTGTAATAGATTCATTCACTAATGTTGCATTTGGAACGGTAACGAGTGCCTGGGCGAATGTCCGAACTTTTGTGCTACGAAATGATATATCTTCCACTGTTCCTTCTACACTTGGCGTCATAATCCAATCATCAATCGTAAAAGGCTTCTCGGTAATAATAATGATCCCCCCAAATAAATTAGCTAATGCATCTTTAGCGGCAAGAGAAAATGCGAGACCACCTAGACCTAATCCAGTAAGAAAACCACCAATTTGATAACCAAATACATCTAAAATAACACTAATACTAATAGCAATAATAATAAATTGTAATGTACGTGATAAAAATGGAATGAGAATTTCGTCTATCTTCATATTTGTGCGATCATTTATCGTTTTAAATAGCTTAGAAGAGGTAGAAGCCAAATTAAACATTCCCCAAGTAATAAGAAAAATGATCACTGCACGAATCACTTTAATAAGTGTTACATTGTCTTGGTTTAAATATGGATAGTAGTGAATAGCAACATAGATACCGATAATAACAAAGACCCATTCCATCGGCCTTTGGAATGCTAAAAATAAATTAGGAAAAAAATTCGTTTTTCCTTTTCGGCTTATTCTTAAAATGATTTTAAATATATATTTTGTAAACAACTTCCGGAAAAGCAAAAAAAGGAAGAAGATACCTACTGATATACCTAGCTCTCTTAAATGTTCATATGATATAAAAACGTCCCAAGTCATTTGAATTTCATACTCCTGACTGTTGTTGAAATGTTATATGTATTTATTAGGCTATCATACATTTCATGCAATCGTCTACTATGAATTAAACTTTATCTGAAGTAAGAACATTCGCCATATAATCGCGGAGAATCGCCAGATATGCACAATGATTCGCCATCAAATCGCAGAGAACCACCATATAACGCCGGAGAATCGCCACCAAACCGCGATTACGCACTAACTAACGAAGAACTGCCAGATAGTTGCCGAAGAAATGACTAAAGGTAGAATGAAAAAGAAAGAGTTTAAATAATATGTTAAGTGTTTATACGTTATAATAATAATAACTACGTATGAAAGGAAGTGGATACTACTATGAGTTCCGTAAATGTTTGGGACGCAGATCTGTATGATGATAAATTGAGTTTTGTTTCTCATTTTGGTAAAGGGATTGTTGACATTTTGCAGCCTAAAACAGGAGAGAAAATTTTAGATTTAGGCTGTGGAACAGGGGATCTTACCAATGAAATCTTAACGTTAGGTGCGGATGTCACTGGAATTGATGCATCAAAGGAGATGATTGAGAACGCTCGAGCGAAGTATCCAAGCATTTCATTTGCTGTCGAGAATGCGGAAAATTTTAGAACAAACGAAAAGTATGATGCTGTATTTTCAAATGCTGCACTTCATTGGATGAATCAAGCAGATAAAGTAATAAAATCTGTTGGACATGCCTTACATCCTTATGGTCGTTTTGTTGCTGAATTTGGTGGAAAAGGAAATGTACAAACGATTATTCGGGGGATTGCGGAAGTGTTAGCAAAAGACTATGGAATTAATGCTGCAGAAAGAAATCCTTGGTATTTTCCAAGCATTGGAGAGTACAGTCGCTTGCTTGAGGAGCATGGATTTACAGTGACTTTTGCACAACTTTTTGATCGACCAACACTACTTCCAGATGGGGAGCATGGGTTAAATCATTGGTTAGACAGTTTTGCGGATGACTTTTTCCCCGAATTTTCTAAAGAAGAAAGAACAGTTATTTGTAAAAAAGTAAAAAATGAAATCCAATCTGATTTATATAAAGATGGCGCATGGGAAGTTGATTATAAACGCTTGCGAATTGTTGCAAAAAAAAACGTATAAAGTAAAAATAGCGTGTTTCGATTTCCGAGCACGCTACATTGCTTTTTTCACTTTCTTCTTTTTTCTACCCCCAACAGACAACCAAGTCACAAAAATAAGCATGAGTATGACACCAAGCAATTGAAAATGAAGTAAGACAGTTCCGAACCATAAAACGGAAATAATCATAGCAGTTAAAGGTTCGACAGCAGATAAAATGCTTGCTTCGACAGCACTAATATATTTCATACTACTTAAAAACAAAACAAATGCTAAAGTTCCAAATAGGATTAAAAGAAGCATAATCAAAGGTATATTGCTTTGAAAAAGCAGGTCCCATTCATTCGATTTCCAAACTTGGTTCACTGCACCAACGACGATTCCACCTATTAACATTGCCCAGCCAACAACTATTAAAATGCTCCATTCCTTCATAAGTCGGGCAGGGTATATGGTATAAAAGGCAAATGCAATACCTACGATCACGCCCCAAAATAACGCTGTTTTGCTTACTAATAAAGTACCTAGACCTCCGTTCGTCATTAGTAAAAAAAGACCGATTAACGTTCCGGTAATTCCAATAATTTGATAACGTGGTGGAAAACTTTTATAGGATATCGAGACATAAACAACGACAAAAATCGGTGCTGAAAATTGTAATAACGTGGCGACCACTGCATTACTCGCTTCGATCGTTGCGATAAAACCATATTGCACGCCTAACATACCAAAAATACTAAAAACGACGAGCTGATTTCGCCAAGAAGGCATTTTCCAAATCGACAAAATATCTTTTTTACAAATCAGTAAATAAGCTAATAAAAGAGTGCCACCTACTATTAATCGAACGGTCAGCAAAAAAGGTACAGACATAGTTGTAGTTGCTAACACCCATTCAAGAAGTGGGCCCGTTGTTCCCCAAAGGAGCCCCCCTAAAATGATCAAAGTTATTCCTTTTACACGTGCCATATGATTGCCTCATTACGTAAAAATTTTATGCTACTTATTAATATTATCATTTATAGTCTTTAAAAACTTATTCGGTTCATCCACTCGAATTGATACGAATTTATAAGCTTTTTGTTTTCCAATAAAGAGAGTTGCTTTCGCAGGCACTTTTAATTGTATAATCACGTGTGGACTGGTTAATTCAAAATCACGCGCAATGAATTCAATGGTGTCTTTTGCGCACTTTTGCTCTAATATTCTAGGTTCATCGATTATTTTTTCAATATTAGACCATTTTACTTCCATTCGCTTCATAAATCCTAGGGAAATAAACATGCCTTCTTTGGTTGTTTGTAACGCATTATGTCGTATTGCTTGTAAATCACCGATAAAGAAGATAACGGTATATATATTTAGCACGAGTAAAATAATCGACAAAATAAAAAATTTTTCATGAAGCCACCAATGAATAACGAGCGTTTCAAGAACAATACTATGGATAATCATGATTTGCATCGCAATTAAACTTGAATTTTTGTGCAATGTGAACGTATTCTCATTGCTATTTGGTTGTTTCTTCCAACTTAAAAAAGCATAATAAAATAAAAGCATCTCTGTGCAAATGATTTTAATGATCAATGGTGTAGATTTGATATGTTTATCAATAGCGTTCGAGAATGAAAATAATACTGGAAGTGAACTATCCCTAACAGAACGGATAATAGCAGGCAAGTATTTAACCAAGAGGATAAGGAGACTTATTTCAAATAAGACGATCATCCCCTCTACTGTAAATCCAACCCAAGTTACAGCTTCAAATGGCTTTAAATATTCAATTGGAATTAGGAAACGCACAAGTACTAGACCACCAGCGATTGTAATAATGATGTTTTTTAAATTCCAATTTCGTCTCCAAGCAATGAACAATAACGGTGAAATGATTGCAAGATCGATGATGGATCCAACAACGACCCCATTTGGATTCTCAGGTAAAATGCTCACTCCAAACGTCGAATGGTATAACGAAATGTTTGATGCGAGTACAAGAGCAAGTAAAATAAGTAAACTATTACGCTGAAAGAAAACATTTTTTAATACCATGGCGCATCATCCTTTTATATTATACATTCATCATATCATAATTTAGAATGGAAAAAGCATATAGCTAAACAATGAAAAAGACAAATTTGTGAAGCCAAATAAAATTGGATTAAGAATGAATAAAACAAAGCTGAAAAGGATATTTTCCTACCATGAATCATTGTTGTCTATAAAAATATGAACGATCCATTTCTGACAGATTTAAGACATTCTATGAAGGGGATATACAACGGAAATCAATTATTAAATGGTTTTTTCAATTAATGGTAATCAAGATTATAGGTTTTATTCTATTAATAAGATAGCAAGTTGAGATGGGAAAAAGAATTTTGTGCATAAACGAACAATTTAACTCAAAGTTACGTATAAACGATAGGATGGATTTGTGTATTATTATTACTGATTTAAAGCCCATAAGAAAATAACAGTTGATCTCGATGCAAAAGGCAGGCGAGATTGTCGCCAGAATTGGTGATAAGAAAAAATGAATATTTAGTACTACACTTAACACCCCAATGATTCATTGCGTTTACACCAAGTGAATCGTTTCATTCGCTAAAATTAGAAAAAATCAATACGAAGGGGTGTGAAGTAAGAATTTATAGGGAGAATAATACCCCGAATGGGATTTCGGGGCTGAGGATGTCGATCTTATGCTTGATCGGATATTGAAGTGGCGCATGCTGATGGAATACATATTCGCTGGGCGACACGAAGATAATTAGGATCGACACTTGGATTTGCTTCTAATATACTTGCAATCGTTACGTTAAAATCCTGAGCAATACGATAGAGCGTATCTCCTTGTTGAATAATATAAGCAATATGATTTGGTGGACAAGCTGGGATACAGATGATTTGGCCGATTATTAGATTATATGGATCGATGCCAGGATTTGCTGCAATTATTCTTGATAATACAACTTCAAGCTTATTCGCAATAAATTGCAATGTGTCACCTGGTTGAATGACGTAAGGATATTGATTTTCACGGCACTGATGATACGGATTATACAAAAGAGCACTTCCTTTATCATTGTTCTTTTGTACACCTTATGTATAATAAACGGCTTTTGTCATACATTTCTTTCTAAAGTTTTGTCATTTGGAAGATGTTATTAGTATTGTTAGGAAAACTACACCATGTTCTTCTTCAAATTATTTAAGCCGATCTCTCCCACAAGCGACATTACTTGTCTATCCGAGCTTTGAATCGATAAAAATTGTGAATTAATCGTCGTTTTTTTCTATGCCAACCTTATAAATATTTCTAGGTCTTCCTCTTGAACCCGGAGATTCTTCGCCGATGATTTCTGCAACCCCCGCTTTCATAAGGTTATTCAAAATACGGCGAGCATTTCTTTCGGACATTTTCAGCCAGTTTGCCATTTCTTTAGCTGAAATTGAATGTTTGCCAGAATCTTGTTGAATGGATAAAATTTTATTAAATGTAGTAATAGTAACACCACTTTCTTTCAGTTTCTTGCCTATTTCTTTGTCCTCATTTCGGTACCCAAAAGTAATTTTATTTACACTTTCCAATGGTCCTTCCACTTCACCATAATTATCTACAAGAAACGCGCTAAATTCATCGTAGTTTTGAGCATGGAGTAGCGCAAGTCTTGCATTTTCTTCTGCGGCTAACGTTGTATCTCCATAGCCAATTCCTATATTAGCCGGCAAATCAGTTATTAACATTAATTGTTCTAAAAGAAAACTGACTTGCTGTTCAATATTTTCAAATGATCCCCTAGTAGAATAGATATGGAAAGTACCGATTCCTATCGGGACAAATGATCCTGAAATCTCTTCTGTAAACGACAATATAGTTGATTGCAATTCAAGATTTAGGCGATGGGCATCGTATGATATCATTTTTTCATAATCAGACTTCTCAATATTACTTACCTTAACAACAATAACGGTGATCTGAGACTGTTGAAAATGAAGTGCTTTTCGATATTGTAATGCAAGTTTGATTGTTGATTGAATACTCGCTCTCGTAGGAGTTATCCGATAAACCGGAATGCCTTTTTTGTTTAAACTTTCGTAGACATCACTTAAACAGGTGAAGCAAATAAAGTTATGATCCTCTTCATATACACTAAGATGAAAATTAATCACTTCATTGATAGGGATATAATCTTTAATTTCGTACCATCTAATGTCTTCATAGGGAAGCTTCAAGTCGGAAAAAGTATCCGTAATATGTTGCCACTCTAGCATATCAACGCTAAGCTTGTTTAGTACTTTTTTGTCCTTATACCCACTTTCTAAAAGAGATTTCATTAGACTAGATCCATTTAAAGTTAAATAAAAAAAAGGTTGATTCGAATTACTTTTTTTAGCTAATAAATAAGGAGTAAGACCAGAAAAAATCCATACATCTACTAAGTGTTGATTTTGATCAACGATAGCAGTTGTTTCTTCTACAAATTCATATATAAAGAGCATTAATTCTAACTGGTCTTCATATTCTTTTGCAATCTCACTTACTAAATCAAGCGAATCTTTCGGTCCAACAACACCAACTTTTGCTTTCATATTACTAACCCCCATATATATTTAAAATAATTGTAAGAGTGAAAATCTTATAGTAAATTTCTATGTTATGTTCTTAAAAGCTATTTATTACAATATAACAAGATAACTCTGAATGAAACAAATTTTTATAATTTTTCTCTATTTGTAAACATATAACATGATAATTTAGATTACTAAAACAAATATGTTTTTTAAAAAGATTAAAAAATTAATTTAAAAAATAGTTGACAATTATCTGAATAAAGATTATATTAAGTCTAACAGAAAATAAAGAATCATTTAGGGTTGTTTGTTCTATTTTTTTCATAAGGAGTGAAAGCGCAATCATAAACCTTTTTTAAGTAACTTGAAATCATGAGTTTTATTTTTTTTGATTAATTTAGGAATAAATACGGACATATTCCTTAATAAACCAAAAGGAGGATGAATATGATTACAGATAAGTTTGATGCTTCAAAACTAGATAGTGATTTATACAGGGATGTTATTGGTCATTTCGCTAGTGGAGTTACTATTATTACTACTAAACATGAAAATGAAAAATTTGGGATCACGGCTAGTGCGGTTACGTCGTTGTCACTTGATCCTCCAATGTTGATCGTCTGTGTGAATCAGCAAACTGGAACATGTCATGCCATTTCAAAAGCAAAAAAGTTTGGGGTTAATATTCTACACGATGGGCAAGGGGAGATGGCATTTAAATTCTCACGTCCGAAAACAGATAAATTTAAAGGTACGAATTACACATTTGGAAAATTTAATGTACCTATATTAAATGACGCTTTGGCACATTTAGAGTGTAAAGTCATAAAGGAAGTTACGGGAGGAACCCATTCCGTGTTTTTAGCGGAAGTTATCTATGCGGGAACAAAAGACAAAGCTCCATTGACTTACTACCGTGGAAAGTTTGGATACTTTCAGCCGTATGACAATGAAAAAACATATAGAACCATTCGAAAAAGAGTTTTAGAACGTGATATTTCTGCAGGAGAATCAATAAATGTTGAAAATTTACAAGAAGAATTATCAGTGCCAAAACAAGTTATTTATTATGCTTTAGCCAAATTGGAGGCGGAACAGCTCCTGTCACAAATGGAGGATGGTAATTATACGGTCACTCCATTAAATATTGAGTTGTTAAATGAAGCCTTGGAAACCCGTATGGTGTTAGAGGTTGCAGCGATTGAAAAAACAGTTGGAAATCTTTCAGAAGATGAGCTTAAAGAATTACGGCATCGTGTTGAATCTACAATTTTCAAGGAAAATGAATCAATTAATCCAGATCAATACATTGAAGCAAACACAGCTTTACATGACTATACAATGGCTTTGGCTAGAAACGCCACATTACTAGATTCGTATAGAAGGTTAACTGCTGAGGCCGTCATGTCAAGTGCATTACGCGTAGCGTTAGAAGCAAATAATCCGACGGCTTATTCCGAGCTAAATAGACTTTCAGAAGATCACGTCTTGCTATTGGGAGCATATGAATCGGGTAATAAAGAAAGAGCAAAACAGATCATCATCCAACATGCAGAAGAAGCTAAAAAGTTAGGTAAATATTTAATTGGAAGTGCTGGTGGCAGCATTTAACAATAGATTAACACTTTAGGGAGGAAGGAATTATGGCACTACTAACAGGTCAACAGTATAAGGATTCATTGAATGATGGAAGAGAAGTTTACATTGATGGAGAAAGAGTCTCAAACATTGCGGAGCATCCTGCTTTTAAGCCGATTATAGATGTGAAGGCTAGGATGTATGACATGAATCATGAAGAAAAGTATAAACATATTACCACAGCTAAACTAGAGGATGGAGAAGAAGTTTGCCGTGCTTATAAAATGCCTGAGACAAAAGAAGATTTAACTGCTATCCGTACATATGTAGAAACGGTCTTAGATGATTTAGGTGGGGTAGTCTATCGTGTAGGAGATGAAACGATAGGTGAAATGTGGTCATTGTATGACGCTCAAGACCGATTAAATGAAATTGACCCAACATATGCAACGAATATAAGAAATCATATTGACCGTATTGCGAGGGAGGACATTTTTCATGTCTCTGCAAATACAGATCCGAAAGGCGATCGAAGTAAATTAATAAATGGAGAAGATGGTGGGACTCTTTTACATGTCGTTTCAGAAAATGATAAAGGAATTATCGTGCGGGGAGCAAAGTTTGAAACCGCCGCTGCCTACGCACACCAAGCTTTTGTTAAACCGACAATTTCTAATTGGTCAAATACTAGTGTAAACATGGAGCCATATGCCGTTGGATTTATTTGTGACATGGGAGCGCCGGGTTTAAAGCACATTTGTCGTTCGCCAGTAGGCTCAGGTAGAAATCCAGAGAATTATCCCTTATCTACTAAATTTGAAGAAATTGATACATTGCTCGTTTTCGATGATGTTCTCATACCTTGGGAAAATGTGTTGTTCCATAATTCATTAGAATCGGCAAAGTATATTCGAGAAACAGTACACCGTTATTCAGCATTCAACTATGTGTTACGTCTTTTAAAAAGAGCAGATTATTTAATCGGTGCAGCATTATTAAACGTAGAACAAACAGGTTTAACGAAAATACCAGCAGTTCAAGAAAAGTTAACAGAATTAATTACATATCGCCAAACAATTAATGCCCATTTAACCGCTGCAGTGTCAGAGGCTGAAAATACGGATGGTGGTTTAATGATGCCGAACCAATCATTGTTATATACTGGTCGAATTCATGCTTTGAAACATTTTCCTGCTATGGCTCATTTAACGAGAGAATTAGTTGGTGGACAGTTGGCGGTAACACCAGATATGGTAACGATGACCGATCCGCAAATTAAAGATTATGTTGATCGTTATTATTCGGTAGGAAAATGGAGTGCAGAAGACCGTGCTAAGTTATTATACTTTGCCCGTGACTTGTTAAATTCATCTTATGCAGGACACCAAGTGACGTTTGAATTATTTGCTCAAAGTCCACCGTTTGCACAGTCTGCGGCAGCGTTTAAGAACTACGATTTAGAAGCCCATCGTAATATGGTATTAAAGGCTGCAAACTTAGCTCCACATTTAGTACAAAGTTAAATATTGTATCAAATTGAAAAGGAGGCTAAGTATGAAAGTTCACAAAGCAAAAAGTTTACAACTCACTGGATGTATTCTTACAATTGGTGCTTTAGATGGTCTTCATAAAGGACATCAGGCATTAATTCGTTTTGCGAATCAGCGTGCCCAAGAATTAAATGTCCCACTTGTAGTCTATACATTTGATCCGCCGCCGAAAGTTTTCTTTCAGCATGCCAAGTTATTATTGCCTGTTGATGAAAAAATAACGATGTTAGAAAATCTTGGTGTACAGCATGTAATAATTGCACCATTTGATGCCAATTACATTTCACAAGGAACTGATGCTTTTATCGAGGAACTATCATACTTACATCCTCTTGAAATTTGTGAAGGTCATGATTTTCGTTTTGGAAGAAATAGGGAAGGAGATATAACAACATTACGAAAACACTTTCATGTGTCGGTTTTTGATCCAGTACTTTGTGAATCAGGAAATGTAATTTCATCTACACGAATACGTTCTCTTTTTGTACAAGGGAAGGTAAACGAAGCGCTAGAACTATTAGATTGGGATGGAATAAAAGCTGCACCTATGCATTTAATAAAATAAATTGGAGGTATGTTCACAATGAGCATTCAAGAAGATACAAAAAAAATGGAGATAAAAAGAATTAGAAAGTTTAAAACAAAAGATTTTTACCCTGCAGAGCTAGGAAAACCTGAACATCATATAGAAAACGAACTTAGTATGGCTGTTCGAGCTGGAAATAGAATCTTTCTGCGTGGGCAAACAGGGTTTGATCTTGAAGGTAATTTCCATGGAGTTGGAGATGTAGCTGCTCAAACAGATATGGCGTGCAAGTGTGTGAAGCAATTAATTGAAGAAGCTGGTGGAACAGTCAATGATATTTGCAAAATGACAGTTTATATATTAAAGCGTGAAGACAGAAGTAAAGTATATCCGGTAATTGCTAAACATTTTAAAGGAGTTTATCCATGTAGTACGGGGTTAATTGTCAGTGGTTTTGCAATGCCTGAAATGCTTATGGAAATTGATGTTGAAGCGGTTATTAGTAATTAAGACTATTTAAAGGATGTTAGATTATTAGGAGGATTTATACACATGAAAATTACTAGTACATTTTCAGTAGCGGGCAGATGTTCTAAAACAGGAGCTCTCGGGGTGATCGTTACTTCAAGTAGCCCCTCAGTTGGAGCTAGATGCCCTTGGGTAAAAGAGTCTGTCGGTGCCATTTTAACACAGAACGTTACAGACCCAAGACTTGCGAACATAGGTCTTAATGTGATGGAAAATGGTTTTGATGCAGATTCAGCTATTCAAGCAATGAAGGAATCTACTCCTTTTTCGGAATACCGTCAATTAGCTGTTGTAGATAGTAGCGGAAAATCAGCTGTGTTTACGGGTGCTGAAGCTTTAGGTGTCCATGGAGAGTTTAACAGCGAAAATGTGGCAAGTATAGGCAATTTGTTAAGCGATCCAACTATTCCAAAAGAAATGGGGAAAAAGTTTTTAGAACTTGAAGGTTTACCAATTACAGATCGATTAATTGCCGCGATTGAAAAAGGGTTTACTATGGGGGGAGAATTGGATCAAGAGCGCTCTATAGGGTTGCTTGTATACTTAGAAGATGCTTTTCCTTATGTTGATTTAAGAGTAGATTATAGCGATAACCCTCTTGAAGATTTAAAAGCGCTTTGGGATATTTATGAACCTCAAGCTGAAGATTATCGAATTAGAGCTATTACACCTGAAATAGCTCCATCCTATGGAGTACTAGGGGACGAATAAATAATAAACAGTAGCCTAAGATGTAGTCGGAAAAAAAGATTGCATCTTAGGAAATAATGAACCTTTCAATCTATCATTAATAACAGTTATTAACTTAGCAAACTAGTTGTAGGAAGAGGGGGGCTTGTAAGGTGATCGAATATGAATGGAAGCAAATTAATAAGCGTCGGCTATTTGACGATTTGGATAAATATGCTTCGTATGGAAAAGATGAACGAGGTGGTATAACACGTCCGAGCTTCTCTAAAGCAGATATTGAGGTTCGCAAGATGTTTATTCAAGAATTAGAAGATTTAGGCCTGGAAGTTAAGGTGGATGGGATTGCAAATATTTGGGGTACATTAAAAGGCAATGGAAAAAAGAGTGGTGCTATTGTGATCGGCTCCCATTTGGATACCGTTCCAAATGGTGGGAAATATGATGGAGCACTTGGTGTACTTATTGCAAAAGAAGTAATTTGCTGCCTGAAGGAAAGGAATCTAACATTAGACCATGACATTGAGATTGTATCCTTTACAGCAGAAGAATCCAACGATTTTGGTTTATCTACATTAGGAAGTAGAACGTTTGTTGGAAAGCTAACAGAAGAGGATTTATTCGACGTAGCTGATTCATCAGGTCAGTTATTACGAGATGCATTAAAGGTGGTGGGTGGGGATTTAGAATCTATTAAGGAAATGGAGCAAATGAGGAAGGATAAAAAAGTTTTCATTGAAGTCCATATCGAGCAAGGACAACGGTTAGAAAATAAAAATATTTCTGTTGCAATAGTGAATAATTTAGTTGGAATGTACCGGTGTCATGTTTCTGTTATTGGTGAGTCGAATCATTCAGGTACAACGATGATGGAGGATAGAAATGATGCATTAACTGCTGCCTCAAAAATGATATCTGTAGTAGAAACAATCTGTAAGAGTGATGAAACGGACTTGGTAGGGACAGTAGGTAAGCTAGATGTCCATCCTAATGCGGTCAATATTATTCCTGGAAAAGTAGAATTCTTCTTCGAAATTCGGGGAGAAAGTCAATCTAGAATGGAAGAAGTCATTCAAGGAATTGAAAGGGAATGGAAAAGCATATTGAAGGATCGTGATGTAATCATTACAAAGAACGTCATCTTAGAACAAGTACCTATTCAATTAGATAATGAAATAGTAGCTGTTCTTGAAGATACAGCAAAACAAATAGATGAACCTTATTTAAAATTACCTAGTATGGCAATTCACGATGCAGCACATATGGCAGCTTCATCAAAGTCGGCTATGATCTTTGTAAAAAGTGTTGGTGGTAAAAGTCATTGTCCAGAAGAATACAGTGAGCCAAAAGATATTGATGCTGCGGCAAATTTACTTTTACAAGGTGTGCTGGAAATTGACAGAAGGTTTGATTAAAAAATGATTCAAAGTCTATGGGGCGAATGATTAAATATTTTGTTTCCTAGCGAAAATAGGACTGGATAATCTCAATTAAGGAACTAATACGGAAATGTCCTCAACTCAACAAATGTCTCAATCATTTGAAACTTTTATTCCTGTTAATTGAAAGCGTTTTACTGAAGGGGTTCATAGGTAAAGAAATGAGAATCCTCGATATTAATTAGGAATAAAGTGCTTAATAAAAAATCTATTAGGAGGTTGGTTATGGGAAAGCAATTAAGGAGAACCATGGGATTATGGGGAACAACCGCTACTGGAGTTGGTATTGTTGTAAGTTCGAGTGCATTAGTTTCATTAGGTCAAGGATTTGGAGCAGGTGGTAAGCCATTTGTTTTTGCGATGCTCGCAGCATTGATACTTATGGTATTTTCTTATATTTCATTTACTGAATTAGCAGGTATGATGCCCGTAGCTGGAGGAATTAATCATTATACCTTACCTGCAATGGGCCCCTTTGTTGGAATCATTTCAGTCATTAGTGGTTATTTTCTAGTAAGTATTTTTTCAGGAGCCGCGGAAGCTGCAATTGCTGGAATGATATTTACAGACGTTTTCGCTCCAGGATTAAATCCTATTATAGTAGCGGTAATTATCACAGTTATTATTGCTTCAGTTAATGTACTTGGAGTAAAAGCATATAGTTCTCTTCAGCTAGCATTGACAATCATCTTAATAGGCTCCACTGTTGTGTTGGGAATTTTAGGATTGTCCGGAATTGAACTTCCCGGTGAACCTATCGATTTTTCAATAAGTGTAGCTAGTGAAACTGGATTAGGTGTACTAGGTTTAACTGCACTTGCAATTTGGTTATTTATAGGTATTGAATTTATCACTCCTCTTGCAGAAGAAATTAAAAGACCAAACCTCACTATCCCTATAGCGATAGGTATAGGATTAGTTGTAATATTTATTGCCAATATATTATTTGGTTTCGCATCGATGAAATATGTACCGCTTGAAACTTTAGCCGGTTCAGCTTCTCCTCATGTTGTTTTTGCAACTGCAATGCTAGGGAAAACGGGTCAAGTGTGGATGGGGATCGTAGCAATTTTTGCCACTACAAGTACGATGAATACAATCATTGGGTCAGTTGCTCGTATGCTCTATGGAATGGGACAACGGGGACAGTTACCTAAATTTTTTGGTAAACTAAATAGATTTGGAGCCCCTTGGGTTGGCGTAGTGTTTTTAAGTTCATTATTTTTAATTTTTGTTATTTCTGGGACAGCTACTGGTGAAACAGTTGCAATCTTTATTTTAGCGGGTTGTTTCTGTTGGCTAGTGACCTATTGTATCGCTCATATAGATGTAATGATTTTACGTTTTAAATATCCGCAAGCTAAAAGAGGATTTAAGTCACCTTTTGGGATAACCATTCAACTATTAGGTCTAGTAGGGATGATTTATGTGATGCTTAATATGCATCCAGATGCCGCGGTAGCTAAGGAAATATATAAATATTCATTACTATTTTTAGCATTAACAGTACTTTATGCTGCATGCTGGGTAAAGTTTAAAATGAAAAAACCATTGTTTGAGACAGTTCCTTTAGAAGAACTAATAAATGACCCGAATAATAAAAAAGATGATAAAGAAAAAACTGCTTAAAGAGGACGTTCAAAAAGTCCAACAAAAATGACGCATCGAATTTCCGCGTTGGCTTGCTTTTCCGGTACTTACGTATGTAAAGGCATGCGCTTCGTTCCTCAAAGCTACGCCGCCTTGAACTTCTTGATCCTTTTTATCGGTCTTTTTGAACGCGCACTTAAATAGGATTAGTTGTTAATGAGTTAAACATCGCGTAATACTTTTGGTTTGTTAAGTTAACACCAATTAAATAATATGATTAATTTAAAATAAGGGAGAGAATTTATCCATGACTAATTTAACTGAAAATTCAACCGTAGAGCAATTAATAGAAGCTGACAAAAAACATTTTATTCATCCTACTACAGTGCCGAGAACATTTTTAGAAGAAGGACCAAAAATTATCTTCTCAGAGGGAGAAGGAGTTCGTGTTAAAGATATCCATGGAAAGTCATATATTGATGGAGTGTCGATGCTATGGAACGTTAACTTAGGATTTGGTCAAAAAGAACTTGCCGATGCCGCCCATGAACAATTAACGAAACTCGCATATTGTTCATCATTCTATGGTTATTCAAATGAATTAGCTGTTCGTTTATCTGAAAAAATTGCCAGCCTTGCACCAGGAGATTTAAATGCTGTATTTTTCACATCTGGTGGGTCAGAATCGAATGAAACCGCCTTTAAATTTGCTAGATTCTATTGGGATCTAAAAGGTCAATCGTCTAAGAAAAACATTATCTCATTAAAACGTGGATACCATGGTGCTACTATTTCAACAGGGTCAGCAACAGGTATCGTCGGATTTCATAATTTCTCTGGATCAAAAGATTCCGATATCATCCATGCAATGCCACATTTAGTAAATGCAGAAAAAGGGGATAAGAATGACCCGGATTATAAACATAGTATCCGACATATTATTGATACGAAAGGTGCTGACCAAATTGCAGCGGTAATTATGGAACCTATCCAAGGGGCTGGGGGAGTTCACGTTCCACCCGAAGGATATTTACAAGCTGTTAAGCAATTATGTGAAGATAATAATATTCTATTTATTGCTGATGAAGTAATTTGTGGTTTCGGTAGAACAGGTAAAATGTTCGGTGTGGATAATTGGGATGTCGTACCTGACATCATGTGTGTAGCAAAAGGTATTACGAGTGGATATGCTCAGCTAGGAGCTGTATTACTTACGCAAGAAGTAAGAGATACACTTGTTTCATATGACAACATTTTAGGTCATGGATTCACATATAGTGGGCACCCTACTGCATGTGCTGTAGGGTTAAAAACATTAGAATTTATTGAAAAAAATAATGTCTTAGATAATGTTAATAAAATGAATAGAGAATTACAAAAAGGATTCGACTATTTAGTTGAGCATCATCCACATGTTGCAAAAACGAGAGCAGTTGGACTACTCGCAGGTTTTGAATTGATGCAAGATAGAGATTCAAACACTCCATTTGCTCAATCGATTAGAGCCGCCCGTCATATCGTTGATCATAGTTTTGATAACGGCTTAATTTTACGAGCTGCTGACTTTGAAGAACAAGTAAATATTGTTGCTGTAGCACCGCCACTTATTGTAAACAAAGTAGAGATTGAAGAAATGATAAGTATTATTGATGATGCATTAACGTCATTTGAAAAAACTTTGTAAAACAAGAGGACGATACTTGTCCTCTTCCCTTAATACTACTAATTAGGAGGATCAATATGGAAGCGACTACAATAAAATTACAGCCAAAAGTGATGGAATTTTTAAAAGGTACAAAAAAGCTTTATATTAATGGGGAATTTGTAGATTCCGTGTCAGGAAAAACATTTGACACATTAAATCCAGCAACAGGAGACGTTTTAGCAAAAGTAAGTGAGGCGGATGGAACTGATATCGATCAAGCAGTAAAAGCAGCAAAGGTTGCATTTGAAGATGGACCTTGGTCTAGAATGAGTGCTGCCGAAAAAGCAAACTTAATGTTTAAACTAGCTGATTTAATTGAAAAAAACGCAGAAGAATTAGCACAAATTGAAACGTTAGATAATGGAAAACCAATTAATGAAGCACGTCTTATCGATATTCCTAATTGTATTGAGCAAACCCGTTATTTTGCCGGTTGGGTAACGAAAAATATGGGGCAAACAATACCTGTTAATTCATCCTTTTTTAATTACACGCGACATGAACCAGTCGGCGTAGTTGGAGCAATAGTACCTTGGAATTTTCCATTAATGATTGCACTTTGGAAAATCACCCCTGCTCTTGCTACTGGGTGTACTGTTGTATTAAAGCCAGCGGAGCAAACACCGCTTTCTGTACTTTATTTAGCAAAATTAATTGAGGAAGCTGGTTTCCCAGAAGGTGTAATTAACATAGTGCCTGGTAACGGTGAGACTGCGGGTAATGCGCTTGTAAATCATGTTGATGTAAATAAAATTGCATTTACTGGTTCCACAGAAGTAGGTAGACTAATCATGAAAAATGCAGCTGACACAATGAAACGTGTTTCTTTGGAACTTGGTGGGAAGTCGCCGAATATTGTGTTTCCTGATGCTGATATGTCTAAAGCTATACCAGGAGTTTTTACTGGAATCATGGCAAATCAAGGAGAAATTTGTAGTGCAGGTTCTAGGATCTATATTCATAAAGATGATTATGATCATGTCGTAGCTGATCTTGCTAGTTTTGCAAAAAAAGTAAAGCTTGGTACAGGTCTTTCAGAGAAAACGGAAATGGGACCACTTGTATCAAAGGAACAACAGGATCGTGTTGTAAGCTATATTAATATTGGTAAAGAAGAAGGGGCTGAATTATTATCTGGCGGAAATAGTACAGATAAAGGATACTTTGTTGAGCCAACCATTTTTGCGGATGTTAATGATAGTATGAGAGTTTGTCAAGAGGAGATCTTTGGCCCAGTCGTAGTCGCATTACCTTATAACGATGTTGACGAAGTGATTCGGCGTGCAAATAATTCGCCATATGGATTGGCTGCTGGAGTATGGACAGAAAACCTTAAAAATGCACATAATGTAGCTAATCGCCTAAAAGCCGGATCAGTATGGATAAATTGTTACAGTATGGTAAACCCTGCAACGCCATTCGGTGGATATAAACAGTCTGGTTTTGGAAGAGACATGGGTTCATATGCATTAGACAATTATACAGAGGTAAAAAATGTTTGGGTTAATTTAGACTAGTAATTTTAGTAGTTATATTATAGATAAATAGTTGCTCCCAGTTAGATAAAATCCAAAAACCTTTTGTATTATCGGGCTGGGAGATATGTTTATATCAACTTTAGTAACAATCTATTTCTCTGGAGGTTGCAACATGAAAACAGGTTACATTTATGATGAAAGTTATTTTTGGCATGATACTGGAAGTGGAACACTATACCTTCCATCTGGAGGATATTTAGAAACGGATGTATTTTCTGAACATCCATTAACTAAAAAACGTGTAAATAATTTGCTAGAAAGATGCGGGTTAATGTGGGAATTGGAAAGGATTCGTCCTCGTATGGCAACAAGAGAGCAAATTGAATTATTTCATCTACCAGAATATGTAGATAAAGTGAAACATCTTAGTGATACGACAGGTGGCGATGCTGGCGACCATGCAATCGTTGGAAAAGGTTCTTATGAAATTGCCTTACTATCTGCTGGTGGAGCATTAACAGCTGTAGACTCTGTTATGAACAAAGTTGTTGATAATGCGTATGCATTAACACGACCACCCGGTCATCATGCGGAAGCAGATATCGGTATAGGATTTTGCCTATTTAATAATGTTGTTATTGCCGCAAAATATGCAAAAGAAAAATATGGACTTAAGAAAATAATGATTCTTGACTGGGATGTGCATCATGGAAATGGAACGGAAAAAGCTTTTTATCATGACCCTGAAGTATTGTTTTTTTCGGTTCATCAAGACTTAAGTTTCCCGCCGGATACTGGGTATGTAACACATGTTGGAGAGGGTGCTGGTAGTGGATACAACGTCAATATTCCTTTACCTCCTGGTACAGGTGATGCAGGATATTTAAAAACATTTACATCCATTATTCGTCCAATAGTTGAGGAGTTTAAGCCAGAATTAATCATCGTTTCTGCAGGGCAAGATCCGAGTGCATTTGATCCTCTAGGAAGAATGCTCGTTTCAGCCAATGGTTTTGGAAAAATGACAAAAGTTATTAAGGATTTAGCAAATAAGTATTGTGAAGGAAAATTGGTTATGTGTCATGAAGGCGGTTACAGTAATGCATATGTCCCTTTCTGTACTTTACGAATTATTGAGGAGCTCTGTGAAAAGACAACGGATGTTGAGGATCCTTTCTCAGCAGGTTCAAACGGTTATCCCGATAAAGTATATTCTAACCAACGAGAAGCAATTGATAGTGTAATTGAAATCCAATCTAAATATTGGAACAATCTTAAAGCACCAACATGCTAATGTAACTGAAATAAATACTTTTTTAAAAAGGATCTATGGTCAAAAAGGGGATAAAGAAATGGATGAAAACTCAAATCGTATTGAACGAAAAAGTTATGAGTATATCACTTTAGATGAAAGAAAAGGAAATCCTAAAGAATTATTTTTTACTTGGTTTGCAGCTAGCACCGTATCAACAACATTAGTTACCGGAGCCATATCAATCATGATTGGATTAAATTTTTGGTGGGCAAGTGTATCAATGTTTCTAGGACATGCGATTGGGGCAACAATCATGGCTCTACATTCTGCTCAGGGTCCAAAATTAGGAATCCCACAACTATTGCAAAGTAGGGCACAGTTTGGTTTTTATGGAGTAATTTTACCAATGTTAATTGTGCTCACTATGTATTTTGGTTATGGATCTACAAATACAATATTAGTTGGTCAAGGAATGAATGAAGCATTTGGCGTTGATATTAATGTTACGGTCATGATTGCTATGATACCAATGGTTCTACTAGCGATATATGGTCAAGATATTATTCAGAAGTTTATGAAACTCTATACGATTGGATATACGTTGATCTTTTTAATACTAACCATATTAGTAATCAGTCAATTATCAATGGATATACTCAGCAAAGGAGAGTTCACATTCAGTACATTTCTCCTATCTACAGCAATATCGATAACTTGGCAGATTACTTATGGACCGTACGTGTCGGATCACTCAAGGTTTATGCGTCCAAGTGAAGCAAAAAAGACATTTATTTATTCTTATGCTGGCAGTTTTCTTAGTTCCGCTTGGTTAATGATTTTAGGCGCCGCGATTGCGACAATGGTTGTAAATGGAAACGTTATGGGGCAAATAAAGGCAATGGGGACGATTGGATACATTCTTGTTATCGTAATAACACTAGGCGTATTAGTGATAAATTCGCTAAACATTTATGGAGCTGGAATAATTACTTTGTCAATTGCAAGTAATTTTATTGAATTTAAAACATCGAGAAAAATGCGTATTATTACATCGGTGATTATTGGAGCTATTATCGTGCTTGCTTCAACTGCTGGTGCGGGAGACTTTATGAATTATTTTCAAATTTATTTAAGTTTTATCTTATTCTTTATTATTCCATGGAGTGTTATCAATTTAACAGACTTTTATATATTAAAACGAAATGATTATCCGCCAGAAGCATTCATGGAGAAAGATGGAATATTTGGAAAGTTAAATAGTAAGACATTAGTTGTTTATTTAGTAGCAATTACTTGTCAAGTACCATTTACAAATACCGGAATTTATCAAGGACCTGTTTCAAAGGCACTTGGTGGTATAGACTTAGCATGGGTTGTAGGAATTATCATCTCTTTTGGAGCCTATTACGGGTTAAATAAATTTATAAAAGCTGAAACAGAAGAGATAAAAAAAGAAGCACAAAAGGCATGAAGTTGCATTTAATTCAATCAATAATTGGTGTTTTCGTAGGTTGAATATTCAAATTATTGACAAGTATCGGAATAGATTATCAATCTATTAAGGATCTACTGAATAAACAGAAATTCCAGCTAAATTAATAGTTTGTACTCGTTTTTCTTGATATAAAGTGCAAGGTAATTTGAGGGGAGCTGAACGACAGCAAGGCAAAAATACCCTATGCATAAAGTCACTAGAACATGATGATTAAGTGTGCCACGTCCTTATGTCTTCGTCTGCACTAGTAGATCCTGTACGTCGAAAGACCCTGCGGGAAGTGGTTTTCGGGTTAAGTACGTGACGTCCTTGTCGCAACACCGGCACTAGCACGTCCTATGCGTCGAAGGCTGAAGCCGTACCTGCGGAAAGCATGTCACATTTCGCGGAAGACAACAGTAGAATGAAAAGCAATTTAGTTGTTCAGCAAACCCTAATTAGGAATTGATTAAGAAATGTCCTAAATAAAAAAGAAAGGAGATAAATGTTTTATTAACACGTAAAAGATTTTTGTAAGCTGCTCTAATGATAAGTAGTTAATAATAAACATGGGGGAGAATAATTGATGAAAAGGAAAAGAATTGGGAAACTAGTAAATTTCATTGTTTTCTTTAGTTTAGTCATTTTTTTGGTTGCTTGTTCAAATGTTGACTCGAAAACGTCATCTGATCATGACGATAAATCAACTGAATCATCAGGTGATTCGGACGTAATTAAGATAGGATTACAAGCTCCGATGACAGGTGATAATGCGCAGTATGGGGAAGAAATGAGAAATGGAATTGAACTAGCATTTACTAAAATCAATCATGATGGTGGTGTCAATGGGAAAAAACTTGAACTAGTTGTTGGAGACGATAAGGCAACTACTTCTGAAGCTGTAGCAGTGGTCAATAAAATGATTAATAACGATGGGGTAAGGGCAATCATGGGAGGGTATAACTCCTCGCCAACGATTGCCGCACAGGAAGTTTCAGGGCAAGCTGAAGTTATTCACTTACATATGGGTGCAAGTCCTGAACTATCAACAATTGAAAATGATTACTTATTTAGAAATTTGCTTACTGGCTCTACCTATGTACCAGCAGTGTTAGAGTATATGGCTAAAGAGGAAGGTATAGAGAAAGTTGTCTCTTTATACGAAAATACAGACTACGGTGTAACAATGCATAAAGCGGCGGAAGAAGCAGCTGGGTCTCTCGGTGTCGAATTTATTACTAATGAAACATATAATCCCGGTGATAAAAACTTTTCTTCTCAATTAACAAAAATAAAAAATTTAGATCCCGATGCTGTCATGATTGTTGGTCTATACAATGAAGTTGCTTTGATTTCCCAACAAGCAAAACAAGCTGGATTAGATGTACAGTTTTTCTCACCTGATGACTCTATGTATTCAGAGCAATTACTTCTTTTAGGTGGAGACACGGTAGAAGGTCATATTTTTGCTTCAATGCTAAATTTAGAAATGGAATCTGAAGAAATGAATGAATTTAAAAAGTTAGCAGAAGAAAATAACGTACCCGTAGAAGCTTTAACTGCCATTGCTTATGATGGCGCTATTGCTTTAGCGAAAGCATTTGAAGAGGGTGGCGATTCAAATGAAGCAGTTCGTGATGCCCTAGCTACTATTGATTTAACCGGAGTAACAGGTCCAATCAAATTTGATGAAAATGGTGATCGATCATATCCACCATTAATTATGCAAGTTCAAGATGATGAGTTTATTGTCATACAAAATTAAAAGTAGGTGAAATTGATGATTGTTGACCAACTTATTAATGGGATTGTACTAGGTAGTGTTTATGCTTTAATGGCTATCGGTTATACGATGGTTTGGAATGTATTACGTTTTATTAATTTTGCACATGGCGAGGTATATATGGGTGGGGCATTTGTTGCCCTTTATCTCGCTTTACTAGATATGCCGCTTTGGTTAGCTTATGTAGGTGGTGTAGTGGCCGGTGCACTACTTGGATATTTAATGGAAAAAGTCGTTTATAAACATATGCGAACAGCCCCAAAGCTAAACCTTCTCATTGCAGCAATTGGAATAGCGATTTTATTGCAAAACGTAGCTCAATTTGTTTTTGGTGCATCACCTGAACGATTGCATTCACCGTTTTTAACTGAAAGTGTTTTGATTGGAGGAGTGTTAATTAATCAGCATTATGTATTTATTATCATTATCGCAATAATTGTAATGGCTCTTTTAGAAATCTTCATTAATCGTACATTAATGGGGAAAGCTGTACAGGCAGCAGCCCAAAACATTCATGCAACTGAATTAATGGGAATAAATGCGAACAAGGTAATTTCTATCACATTCGCGGTTGGTTCCGCTGTTGGAGCTATAGCAGGTATTTTAGTAGGTCCCATATTTCTCGTTTATCCAACGATGGGTGTTTTCGCTGGATTAAAAGGATTTACGGCATCTGTAATGGGAGGAATGGGGAATATACCTGGAGCTTTAGTTGCTGGGTTAATGCTCGGTATTGTCGAAAGCTTCGCAACAGGTTTTATCTCTTCTGGTTACCGGGATGCAGTGGCAATGGTTATATTATTAGTGATTTTATTAGTGAGACCTCAAGGAATATTCGGAAAGATTGTTCAAGAAAAAGTTTAAAGGGGGAGAAAAATGAAGAAAATGAAAGAGTTAGGTTACAGTAAAATGGGCTTAATTATTGGAGGAATTGTATTATTTTTTCTACCCTTCTTGATTACTAATCCATATTTCATTTATGTCGTTAACTTAATTCTAATCTACATAATTTTAACTTTAGGATTAGATTTACTTGTCGGATATACGGGGCAAGTTTCCTTAGGTCATGCAGGGTTATTTGGAATTGGTGCTTATTCTACGGCGTTGTTTTCAACCAAACTAGATTACTCGTTTTGGGTAACTTTACCGCTAGCGACGATCATTACAACGATGATTGGATTTGTAGTTGGATTTATTGGATTAAAACTAGTGGAAGAATATTTAGTTATGGCCACATTAGCTTTTGGAACTATTTTATGGTTAGTCTTTTTGAATTGGTCGGATTTAACCGGTGGGCCGATGGGGGTTTCAGCCATACCAGCTCCACCTACTATTCGAATTGGTAGTATATTGGAATATGGATTTAATAAATATATCGATTATTATCCGCTGTTTGTTGCTTTTGTGTTGTTATCGATATTTGTTACAAGATTAATCATCAGATCTGGATTTGGTCGTGCTTGTACAGCTATTCGAGATGACGAACTTGCTGCTCAAGCAATGGGGATTCCAGTGTTTAAAACAAAAGTTGTGATGTTCACCATCTCTAGTGCGTATTGCGGTGTTGCAGGTGCTTTATATGCTCATTTTCTTCATGTTGTAAGTCCAGAGACATTTGCATTTGCAATGTCTGTTACGATATTAACAATGGTCATGATTGGTGGGCAAGGGTCTATTATTGGTGCAATTCTTGGAGCGACACTATTAACCGTCACTTCGGAGGCGTTACGTTCCACTCCCGAATTAAGAATGATGATTTATGGATTGCTGATCATTCTTGTCATGATGTTCTTTCCTAGAGGAATTATGGGTCTAATGCATTTGTTTAAGGAAAAATTTATTAAAAATAAAACGGTCAATACGGTTGTAAACAGCGAAGTGAAGAAAGAAGGGTTACGTTATGAATAATGTGAACTCTGATGGAATTCTAACAATCAAAAATTTATCAAAATCATTCGGTGGTATAAAAGCTGTAAATGACTTATCATTTTCAATTACAGAAGGTCATATACATGCGGTTATAGGGCCAAATGGAGCTGGAAAGAGCACCGTATTCAACCTGATTACAGGAGTATTTATGCCTGATAACGGAGAAGTTCGGTTTAAAAATAGAAATATTACATCAATGAGAACGGACCATGTTGCAAAGGCCGGTATTTCCCGAACTTTTCAAAATATACGACTGTTTCCGGAAATGACTGTATTTGAAACGGTGTTAATGGGCACCTATTTAATCACAGGTGGAAAAGTTTTTCCAGCATTATTTTTAACTAAAAATTTTCGAAATAATGAAAAAGCAGCAAAGGAGAGGGTCGAGGAAATTTTACATTTTGTTGGTTTATGGGATATGCGTGATGAGTATGCTGCAAAACTGTCATACGGTAATCAAAGAAGGGTTGAAATTGCTAGAGCTTTAGCGATGAATCCACAGTTGTTATTACTTGATGAACCAACAGCTGGTATGAATCCACAAGAAACAAAAGAATTGATGGATTTATTTTCGTTAGTAAATAAACAAGGAATCACCATTTTGATTATTGCCCATGATATGAATTTAGTGAACGTATTATCCGATCAAATAACGGTCATAAATTTTGGAGAAAAGCTTGCAGAGGGGCCACCTAAAATGATTCATAATCATCCAGCTGTTATCGAAGCATATATGGGGAGGGCAGAGGCAAATGCTTAATATTAAAAATCTGGCTACATATTACGGTCAAATATGTGCATTAGAAAAGATTAATATTAATGTGAAGGAAGGTGAAGCAGTTTCCGTTATCGGGGCAAATGGAGCCGGAAAAAGTACACTTTTAAAGAGCATTATGGGGGAAGTCAGACCAAGGAATGGAACGATTACATTGGACGGGAAGCCGATTAATAACACGAGAACATATAAGCTAGTTGGAAGGGGAATGACACTCGTTCCAGAGGGAAGACAAGTATTTCCTTACTTATCGGTTTGGGATAATCTATTATTGGGGGGATATACATTATCTTTAAAAGAACGTAATAATATGGCTGAAGAGTCTTCTGCTCCCTTTCCCATTTTGCGAGAAAGAAAAAATCAAATGGCAGGACTTCTCTCAGGTGGGGAACAACAAATGTTAGCCATTGCCCGAGCTATGATGACAAAACCTAAAATACTGTTACTTGATGAACCGTCAATGGGGCTTTCCCCAAAATTAGTTTATGAAGTCTATGAAAAGATTGATGAGCTCCATCAAAATGGAACAACCATATTATTGGTGGATCAAAATGCAGAAATGGCAATTAACTTTTGTGATCGTGCATACGTATTAATGGCAGGGCGCTTAGTGTCTGAAGGGACAAAAGAGGAATTAATGAATAGCAAAGTTGTTCAAGCTTCCTACTTAGGTTAATGAATTTATGTAAAAATAGGAACGTTACTAATAAACTTTTAAACTAGTTAGATGATTGCAATACTCATTTAACTAGTTTAATGTTTTATCAGAGGTGAGGTGATTTTGATGCACATACAAAAAGCAGTTCAAGTCATACAACAAGACCTTATTAGTTGGAGAAGAGACTTCCATAAACATGCAGAGGTTGGATTTTTAGAAATGAGAACTGCCTCTATAGTGGCATCTTATTTAGAAAAATTAGGATATGTTGTAAAAGTTGGAGAAGAGGTAATGAAAAAGGATGCATGCATGGGTCTTCCAAGTGAAGAAACATTGAAGACTCATCGGGAGTGGGCATTAAAAAATGGTGCAGATAAGCAATGGATTGACAAAATGAACGAAGGATTAACCGGAGTTGTCGGGATAGTAGAAACTGGAAGACCGGGACCTGTAATAGCCTATAGAGTTGATATGGATGCTTTAAACATTCAAGAAGACCTGACGGCAAATCATCGACCATTCAATGAAGGATTTGCATCCGTTAACAAGCATATGATGCATGCCTGTGGTCATGATGGACATACTGCTATCGGACTTGGTTTGTCTACTTTATTAATGGATAATAAAGAGTTACTATGTGGAACAATTAAGTTAATCTTCCAACCTGCTGAAGAGGGAACACGGGGGGCTAAGTCAATGGTTGAAAAGGGAATCGTTGATGATGTTGACTTCTTTATTGCTACACATATAGGATTGGGCATTCCCTTAGGTGAGATTGTTACTGGACAAAATGGTTTCTTAGCTACGACGAAAATAAATGCTTCATTTAAGGGGAAAGCTGCTCATGCAGGTAGTAGTCCAGAAATAGGAAAAAATGCATTAATGGCAGCTGCTACTGCAGTTCTAGGTTTACATAGTATACCCCGTCATAGTAAAGGTAACTCTCGAGTAAATGTTGGTTTTTTACAAGGTGGAAGTGGGAGAAATATTATACCGTCACAAGCAACAATGCAAATTGAAACGAGGGGAGAAACAACCGAGATTAATGATTATATGTATAAAAAGGCAACTTCAATAGTAAGAGGTGCTGCCGAAATGTATGATACTAATGTAATCGTAGATGTGGTTGGTTCTGCGCCGAGTGGAAGTACAAGTCCCGTCCTAGTTGAATTACTTACAAATGTAGCTGAAAAGTCACCCTATGTACAAAAGGTATCTAATGATAATGATGATTCAATAGGATCAGAGGATGCAACGTATTTTATGAACCATGTACAGTCTCATGGCGGGTTGGCAACTTACACTGTGATAGGGACAAAGTTATCAGCAGGTCATCATAATGAGAAGTTTGATTTTGACGAAGAAGTTCTATCTACTGCTGTTGATGTCTTATTTCGTTCTGCATTGAAGCTTGTAAATCTTGAAATAATGTAGGTATGTGATAAGTGGTATTTGAATAATGCTATGGGGAAAAGCTACATTTGATAAATCAGCTCAATCTGTTAGAACAACAATGAAAATTTTATTTAATAAGCGGAATATATGAGGAACGTTAGGTTACATAATGATATACGTCGAGCTTTGTTACTAGCAAGACAATAAGATGTAAGTTCCACTAACATCAGTAAAGAACCGTATTAAGATGACAGTATACGTATTTGTTGCAGTTTTGGGCATCGTTTTGCTTACTTTTTAAATAGAGCCATCATACGTATAGTGATAGCAGTCTAATGAATTAGTATTACTTGAATTGTATTGTGAGTAAGAAAATAATTAACTTTTGAACTATTCATTATTGACAATACAATGTAAAAATGGTAAATTGTGAATATAAACATTATTTGTTATGTCTATTTATAATCAAATATAACTTTGCAGAAGGTTTTAAATATTAGCTTTGTGGGTGAGCTGTATGAATGAAAGTTTGCCAAAGCTTGAACAGCAATTTGCCAATTTAATTCGTGCTTATCGTAAGAGCAAGATTGGAAAGGGTCCTGAAAAAATTAAAGTTACTTTTATTCGCAATTGGGTAATTGCTCATATGAGTGGATGCCTAGCCCAGTAGAAAAATTTATCACCCAATCTGAGGAAGGACGAAAGATGATTTGGCAAGCGCGAACCCGGATGATTAAAGATTTGTATAGTCAGTTAGCTCCAACAGATATGGAAGAACTAGTCGGGGCTAAGTTTGTGAAACTGTTTACCGATGTTGATTTAGATAAGGACGAAGTAGTTTCTATTTTCGTCTTCGAACGATCGATTGATGGAACAAATGAACGCTTTTCCATATGATTAGGCGGATGGTATATGGTACATATGTGCTTAGTAACTAACCACCAACATTTTGGATAAGAATCAGTATGATGCTGATTTTTGTCGAAAATGTGGTGGTTTTTTATTTGCAAAAAAAAAGTATAAAACTTTCTTACCTATAACGTATGCTAAGTTTTCTAATCAAAATATATTTGATGGGCGGTGATTCTATACACAGACTCAAATGGAAACGAAACATTAGGAAAGAGTGTTGTCCGTGTTCTTCTAAAAATCTAACAAAATGGAGGAATAAAAATGAAAATTGTAGCTGTTTTACCGCCAGTAGATGAGTTGATGGAACCATCCCCTAATTATTTGTTCAATGTAGAAAAGGCGTATAACTTATATGATTATTTTAAGGACAAAGACCATGAATTTGTCGTTGTAAGTGATACCGATGAATCGTTAGAACCTCATTTAGAAGATATGTCGGTCATCATATGTAGCCCTTTTTATCCGTTTTACTTGACTGAAGATAGGGTCCAACGTTCACCAAATCTTAAGTTAGCAATAACAGCGGGAGTAGGTTCAGATCATTTTGATTTAGAGGCATGTGCTGCTAGGAATATTACGGTAGTCGAAGTATGATTGGTCTTCTTCTCTTATTTTTCTTTTTCTTATTTTTAGGTATTGGTGTAGGGTTATTCGTAAAAACAGTTGGGATGATGACTGCATACTTAATGCCCATCCTTTTCTTATTTGGATTTACGCCAATGATAGAATTTTTAAATCTTGAACAAGGTAGAGTTATGCTAAAGATAACGAATATGTTTCCAGTACCGCAACTTATTCAAATGGCTGATACAGGTTCATGGACTTCAATTGGAATTGTGTTTATTTGGTTTATAGGATCTGTTTTATTTGCTTATATTTGTTTTATGAGAACGAGGAAAGACGTTTAACAGTGGTAGAAGAAAGGTTTCATCAATATGAAAGAGATATTAAAAGGTGGTATTCTTTTTAGCTGTAGGGTTATTAATTGGCTATGTAATCATGCACTTCCTATTTTTAAATAGGGAGGAAGAATGTTCTAATAGGTGGTTGTTTTCTTGATCATTTAAATGGTATGGTTTTTCATGTGTTTTCATTAAGAGATAGACATGGACAGCCATACCTTAATTTATCCCCGCGGCGGCACTTGTCTCCTGCCAATAAGTGCCGCAAAATAAGTGCGACTAAGGTTCAGTTAGAGAAATGAAGCAAACTCAGAACTAGGGCGCCCTGGGACTGCGTTTTCGCTCGTCCCACTGAAAACGTTTGGCTAGCACGTCCTGTGCGTAGAAACTCCATATTTTTTTATTTTGATAGATAATTAACATCAATAAGTCTAAACTCTCTATTTCCTTCTTTTTTCCATTCTTTATTCTTAGTGAGCGAATCTCGCAAGGGATATTAAATCACAATGGCATAGCTATGTTAGGCTTTATTCTTCATAGAGATAAACTCCCCTATAGATAAAACCTATAAATATATAAAAAAAAGGTATTTGTTATTTAATAAAACGTTACCTATAATTGAAAATACAGAACTAGCATAGATATATTTTTGAAGTACTTTTCCACATCATAGTAAACAGAAAGGCAAAAGGGGGTCTTTAGCAATAATTTTTGTCCGCTGTGAAAGCGCTTTAAAAAATGTGTTGCAAAAGAAAAAAATGTATCGTTTTATTAAATAATTTGTAAGCGATTAATTTTGGAGCCGTTAAATTATTCCTGTATCGATCTTACAATTATTTGAGGAAAAGTGTAGCTCAATTAAATAAAAAACGAAGGAACAATATTGGGAGGAAATAAAATGAGAAAATTAATTGGAATATTCGCAATTTTTACATTACTAATCGTTGCCGCTTGTGGAGATTCAGATGCAAGTAGTAAAAGTGCGGAAAGTAGTTCTACAGATGAACCATACACGATAACTATTTCTAACTCAGTTGAAGAGGATTCAGCACTGCATGAAGGATTAATGAAGTTTAAAGAAGTTGCTGAGGAAAAATCAGATGGTCGATTACAAGTGGAAGTATTTTCAAACGCTGAGCTCTATTCATCTGAAAGAGAAGCGATTGAAGCAGTACAGGCTGGTAATATAGAAGCAGCTAGTCCAGCCACAGCACCACTGGCAAATTTTGCTGAAGAATTCATGGTGCTCGATCTCTTATTTTTATTCGATGATGTAGATGAAGCTAATGCTGCTTTAGACGGCGAATTAGGGGATAAGTTAAATGAGAGTTTGGAAACTGTTCAGTTAAAAGGTTTAGGTTGGGGTAGTGCTGGGATGACGCAACTAACAAATAATGCTCAACCAATTGAAGGAATGGAAGATTTTGATGGCCTAAAAATTAGAACAATGGAAAATAATATCCATTTAGATAGCTTAAGTGAATTGGGTGCAAACCCGCAACCTTATGCTTTTGGGGAATTATATTCCGCCTTACAGCAAAATATTTTTGACGGAATGCAGACAACAGGTCAGCTAATTGAAAGCTCAAAAGTATTTGAGGTACAGAAGTATATGACGATTATGGATCATTCTTTTACGGCAGAGGCTTTGATCATGAACAAAGATTTTTATGAGTCTTTACCTGAGGAATTACAAGCAGTACTTGATGAAGCTGGCGCAGCATTTACAGAACATGAAAGACAAGTTTCTAAAGAACGTGACGAGAAAGCGATCGAGTTTTTAAAAGAAAACTTGGAAGTAAATGTACTTTCTGATGAAGCGAAAGCTGAAATTATTGAAGCATTACAACCTGTTTATGAAAAATATGAAGCAGAAATTGGACAGGAACTCGTCGATCTAGCTAGACAATAGTGTTAAACATAGTATCTCTTATCATAATCAGATAAGGATGGACAATAAATAAATAGTAATAAAAATCCCGATTGCTATTTCCTGTAAATAACGATCGGGTTTACTTACTTCATAGACGATGGAAAATTAATTACGGGAGGATGAAAATGTGAAAATACTTAACCTTATAAGGAAACTTGAGGAGATTTTATTAGTATCTTCCATGGTTATTATTTTAGCTTTAATATTTAGTCAAGCATTGTTTCGATATTTTTTGGGCAGTGGTCTCATTTGGGGAGAAGAATTAGCTAGATATATTCATGTAGCTCAAGTTTGGCTTGGTGCTAGTTTAGCGATCAAAACCGGAGGACATATCCGAGTTACTTTTCTACGGGATATGTTCGGTGAAAAATTGAAAAAGTACATTGATTTATTGGCAACGATCTTATTTTTTATTTTTGCTCTCTTTATTGCAATAAAAGGCACGGACTTTATCCTTCAATTAATGAATACAGGACAAAAAGCTCCCTCTATGGGAATTTTAATGGCCATTCCATATACGGTAATTCCGATTGGAGGATTTCTCATGGCTCTTCGGTTGATTCAACAATTTAGATCCATTTTGAAGGGTGATTTAGTGGAAGATGACGGGTTAGAAGGGGTGAAAGAATGACAATTGCAATCTTATTTATAAGCTTTTTTGTCCTTATGTTAATCGGTGTTCCTATTGCTATTTCTTTGGGAGCGTCAACCTTATTTACGATGATTTTTGCAACTAAACTACCGTTGGGATCTATTGTTCAACAAGCTTTTACATCTCTTGATTCTTTTTCATTATTAGCAATACCACTATTTATTTTAGCTGGCGTATTGATGGGGCAAGGTGGAGTCTCCAAACGGTTATTAAGACTTGCTGAAGTATTAGTAGGGTATTTAGTAGGGGGGCTTGCTATCGGTACAGTGCTGGCAAGTATGTTCTTTGCTGCAATTTCGGGTTCAGGACCAGCGACGGTAGCTGCGATCGGTTCCTTTATGATTCCATCCATGGCTCAGAAAGGATATCGCACAGATTTTGCAGCAGCTGTTACAGCAACAGCCGGATCAATCGGTGTCATTTTACCGCCAAGTATACCGTTTATTATGTTTGGAATTATCGGAGGAGTATCGATTGGTTCACTATTCCTTGCTGGTATCATTCCAGGAATTTTAGTTGGAATAGCCCTTATGATTGTCTCTTATGGGATTGCGAAAAAAGAAGGTTTTCCGACAGAAGGAAAATTCCCGACTTTTATGGACGTATTGAAAGCAATTAATTATGCAAAATGGGCATTGTTAATCCCAGTAGTCATTTTAGGTGGAATATACAGTGGATTGTTTTCTCCGACAGAGTCAGCAGCAGTAGCTTGTATTTATTCACTAATTATCGGACTTTTTGTTTATAAAGAATTAACATTTAAAAAATTGTATGATGTTTTTTTAGAAGCGACATTGATGAATATCCCAGTAGTTATCATTATCAGTTTTTCCATTTCGTTTGCTTATTTACTTAGTATTGAAAGAATCCCAGGTACAATCGCACAGTTTATTACTGGAATATCAGATAATATGATCATTACGATGATCTTAATTAGTCTTTTTTTACTTGTTGTTGGGATGTTTATCGATACGATTTCATCTGTCGTTATCCTCACACCGATTTTACTACCAGTTGCTCAAGCGGTGGGCATCGATCCAATTCACTTTGGGGTCATTATGGTATGTAACTTAGCGGTTGGATATGTGACACCACCTTTAGGTGTAAACTTATTTGTCGCATCGCATATTAGCAAAGTTTCGGTGGAACGGATATCACGAGCACTTATTCCATTTGTGATAGCAATGGTTGTGACGATTATTATTATCATCTTAATCCCGCAATTATCTACTTTTATACCGAGTTTAAGTAATTAGAATTAAGAGGAGCTGATAAAATGATTAGAAATGAAATGAGATGGAGAAAGAGTGTGCAAGAAATAGCTCCATATGTACCAGGGAAATCAATTGAAGAAGTAAAAGAAGAACTCAAATTAGAAGCAGTCCATCGACTTGCTTCAAATGAAAACCCGCTAGGGCCGTCATTGAAAGCACAAGAAGCCATACAAAATGCAATGACGAGTAGTCATTTATATCCAGATGCTTCGGCAAAAAAACTAAGGCAGCGACTTGCCACTTTATATCATGTCCATCCGGACGAAGTACTGACAGGCAATGGGGCGGACAATGTTATATCACTAGTCATCAGCGCTTATGTGAATGAGGGCGATGAAGTATTGTACTGCAGTCCTACTTTTCCGGCTTATCGTTCTGCAACATTATTAATGGGTGGGAAGCCTGTTGAACTACCGTTAACAGTAGATTGGACGTTTGATTTAGAAGCATTGAAGCAGAACATTACCGAAAGAACAAAATTAATTTTTATTTGTAATCCAAATAATCCGACAGGAACAATAGTAGATTCAGAGTCATTGGAACAATTTATAAAAGCTGTTCCGAAACATGTGACTGTCGTTTTGGACGAAGCCTATATAGAATATGTCCACAAAGAGAATTATAAAACTGGCATTGACTTCTTTAAAGATGGGTATCCAATCATTACGATTCGAACCTTTTCTAAATTTTATAGTCTAGCAGGATTACGAGTCGGCTATGCTATTGCTTCTGAAGAAAGATTACAACCTATTTTACGTCTCAGAGAACCATTTGCATGTAATCGGATTGCCATTGAGGCGGCTATGGCGACATTAGATGATACTGACTTTACCAAGCGTCATTTTGACATGAATGAAGCAGAAAAACATAGTCTTAAGGAAGAATTAACAAAATTGGGTTTTACGGTTTATCCTTCCTCTACCAATTTCTTATTCGTACATGTCAAAAGAGATGCGAAAGTAATATTTGATGCATTACTACAAAAAGGGATTATTATCCGCCCATGTAAACCATGGGGATATGACGAATATGTCCGGATTTCTATAGGAACGAAAGAACAGAATGATTTGTTAATTGATACGTTAAAAACGATGTAGGAGGACTTGATTTTATGGTGAAAAAAGTATGGATTTTAGATGATGAATGGTTTACACATGAATTAGAAGAAGAAATTTATACAAAACATGGCATTGAATATAAAGTGACAAGAAGTGAATCGGTGAAGGACGATTTAGAGACTTTCGGGAAAGATGCGGACGGGATTGTTGCCCAAGTTGGATTTCCTTGTGGAGAAGAAATTATTTCACGGTTAACAAAATGTAAAATCATTGCCTCTTCTGGAGTTGGATTTAATCATATTGACATGAAGAGAGCGACGGAAAAAGGAATTTATGTAACGAATATGGCGGATTATTGTATTGGTGAAGTATCCGATCACACGATAGCACTTGCGTTAGTCGTTGCTAGAAGACTTCGTGCTTATAATGAACAAGTACGAAATGGGGATTGGAATCCATTAGATACATTACCTATACGTAGATTGCAAGGTAGGACAGTAGGACTACTCGGTTTTGGACGAATTGCAAAAGAAGTCGCAAAAAAGTTTAAGGTATTCGGCGTACATGTCATTGCGCATGATAAGTTTGTACCAAAAAAAGCTTTTGTGGAACTTGGGGTGGAATCCGTTTCTTTGGATGAGTTGTTAGAACGATCAAACATCTTAAGTTTACATGTTCCATTAACAGGAGAAACGGAAGGAATGATTAATTATGAACGGCTGAAGCAGCTGGAAAAAGGTTCGATCATTATTAATACATGTAGAGGTGCTATTGTTATGGAAGATGACTTAATTCGCGTGATGAAGGAAAGGCATCTTGCTGGAGTTGGTTTGGACGTGCTTATGGAGGAGCCGCCGAAAGAGGATTTAGAATTGCTTCATATGGATGAGGTTTATGTTACACCACATTCCTCATATGTGTCAGTGGAATCAGAATATGAACTTCGTTCCCGAACATCTTTAAATGTCATTCGAGCAATAGAAGGAGAAGTTCCAGAGTTTGTGTTGAATGATGTGAAACAGCGAGCATAAAGACGAATGATAAAAGATAAAGATAAGAATCCGTTGTCCGAATTTCGGCCATCTAAAGTTGCCCAAGTCTTACGGTAAAAGGTTTACCTTGTGTTTAAACAGATGGTAGTGTAGGTGATCTAGCAAATGCAGTCACTGGATCATACCTTCGCTGAAAAAACAATAATAGTAGCATTGTCTAATTTGAGCGGATTCTTATTTCTACTACGAATGCTAACTATTGATTATATTTCTATTACCCTGGGTGACATTAATACTTATTCACTGAACGAAGTAATACAATTAATCATTATAAATAGATTTTTCAAAGAAATCGTTCGTAATATTAATAAATTGTTCAATAACTGGTGGTAAGTATCGATTTTTTAAACAGGCAATATAGACCGTTCTTGATAAGTTAGCATTTGTAATTCTTTTATATGAAAATGCAGAATGGTTAATCGATTTTATATAATTTTCAGGGACGATTGTAATCCCAAGTCCTTCCTCTACCAATGAACAAGCGGTTTCAAATCGTTCAATTTCAAAATGAATATTTGGATTAATACCTGTTTTACGGAATGCATTTAATATATCTTGGCGTGTTTGAAATCCCTCTTTACAAATAATAAACTCTTCCTCTTCCAGGTCATTAATGGAGATAGCTTGGATATGTTGCAGACGATGACCTTTCGGAAATAATGCAACTAAATTCTCTTTATAGATGGGGACGGTTAATATCTCGTCATTTTCGAAGTGCTGGTTCGTGATGGCAAGATGAATTTTATAATTTTGCAATGCTGTTTCCACTTGCCTTAAGCCAAGCACTTCTAGTAGTTTAATATGCACTTCAGGGTTTGATTCACGATAAGTCACAATTACTTTCGGTAACCAGAATTTTACCGATTCGATCGTACCAATTTTCAATTCTAGAGGACCTTCATTTTTTAACCGAGTCATTTCTTTTTGGACATGTTCAAAATGATTCAATAATTTATTTGATTCTTTATATAAAATTTCTCCCTCTCTTGTTAGTGAAATTTTCCTTGTGCTTCTTTCGAATAGAGAGAGCCCCATATTATCTTCTAATTTCTTTATAGCCGAACTTAACGATGGCTGGGAAATATGTAAAGCCTTGGCGGCTTGAGTAAATGTTCCCTTATCGACTAATGTGGTGAAATATAATAATAGTCTGTGATCCATATGTAAGTCACCTGTCCTTAACAATGATAAAAAATGATTGTAATATTGTGGATGATTAAAAGACTAAAGTCGTGAAAGAGTATCGGCTGCATTTGTTCAATTAAAGTTAGTCGTATTGTGAACAATACCGATAATGGTACATCCTGTCCTATGCTGAAAAGGCGAATCTTGGTAATCAATGATAATCGTCCCATATTGACACTAGTAATCTTGTATGATGGCGTAGACTGAAAGGGTTCTAGACCACCAACAAAAAGCCCCATCTAAAGCGCCTTCATTCTTATATAATCAATTATAGCATGGTTTTCTGATTTCTATTTATTTATGGAGTTAAGCTACAGGCTTATATTGATTAACGTTTAAATAAAGGTTGATTATCTTCTCTACATTCTAGAATAGAAGGTGGCATTTTTCGTGTGAATCCCGCATTTCAGTTTTTAAGACAGCATTATTCGTAGCCCCCGTACTCCTTTCCATTAAACAGCTTTATTTTTACGGATGGGGTTTCCTCATAAGTCTTCATGAGCGTATTCTGGGAAACCAAGTACCAGCACGGAAAGTGTATACAAGGGAAATAATTAATAAATGATGCTCCCTTGAATATACAGACTCAAAACACTGTTTCATATCCAACTATACAATATTTATAGATGAGAGCTATGCATTTATAGAATAATCGTATTGGTATTAATAAATAGGATGAAATACAATAATTAAAGAGAGATTTTTCGAGAGGAGTTGATGGACTTGTTTTATGAATGGGCAGGTAGAATAGACAAAAATACAAAAGGAAAGCGCCTTCATCAGGTGGTTGAGAATACAAAAATAGATGATGTCGTAAAAAGTGATGAACGGCATATCGGAATCGTCGGATTTGAATGTGATGAAGGTGTAAAAAGAAATAAAGGTCGAATCGGAGCGGCCAAGGCTCCAAATCATATTAGAAAATTACTTGGAAGTATTCCGTATCATTATGAGGTTAAGAGTGTGATAGATATAGGAAACATACAATGTTTAGACAATGATTTGGAAGCGGCGCAGTCTAATTTAGGGAAATACGTCGCAAAGCTGATCAATAAAAATTTCACCCCAATTATCTTAGGTGGTGGTCATGAAACGTTTTACGGTCATTACTTGGGAGCAAGAGAAGCGGTAGGGGATGATAAAAAAATCGGTATGATAAATTTAGATGCCCATTTTGATTTGCGTATGGATGAGATACCATCTTCGGGAACAATGTTTCGGCAAATTTTAGAAAGTGATAAAAACGCTGAATATTTATGTGTAGGTCTGCAGGAATTAGGGAATATAGAGCAATTGTTTAAGACGGCTGAGGAGTTTGGTGTGGAATACATTTTTGAGACAGAGATCCAGCCTTTTGAGAAGACATTTGCTAAAATTGATGCGTTTGCTAAGAAGCAAGATTATGTGATTTATACAATTTGTACGGATGTCATCAATCAAGCATATGCGCCAGGTGTGAGTGCTCCAGCACCATTTGGTCTTGAGCCAAAGACGGTTAGAGCAATAACAGAACATGTTGTGAAACTGGATAATTTTTTGAGTTTTGATGTATCGGAAGTGAATCCAACCTTAGATGTGGCGGATCAAACAGCAAGATTAATAAGTTACGTCATAGCGGAAACGTTCATGCATTTGAATAAAAAAAGTAAAAGAGGGAGGAAATGATATGATAGAACTTACCGGAGATACACTTACAATTGGCGAATTAAAAGAAGTTTTATACGGTGATCGAAAAATACATATAGCAAAAAATAGCTTGACTAGAGTCGAAGCAAGCAGAGCAGCCGTAGATAAAATCGCACTGGGTGATGAATCTGTCTACGGAATAAATACTGGGTTTGGTAAATTCAGTAATGTAAAAATAGCCGAAGAAAATGTGGAAACTCTCCAGTTGAATTTAATTCGTTCTCATGCTTGTGGTGTTGGGGATCCTTTTCCAAGGATCGTTGCTAAAGCAATGATGATGTTACGGCTGAATGCGTTAGTAAAAGGATATTCAGGCGTCCGGGTAAAGGTTGTTGAGATGCTTACGAAATTGATTAATCGAAACATTATTCCTGTAGTTCCACAGCAAGGTTCATTAGGTGCCTCAGGTGATTTGGCACCACTTGCCCATTTAGCTTTAGTGTTAATTGGCGAAGGGCGCGTCTTTAATGAGTCGGGTGATATTGTCCCCGCTTTAGGAGTGTTGGAAAAGAATGGAATCAAGCCGATTACATTACAGGCGAAAGAAGGGTTAGCTTTAATCAATGGAACCCAGACGATGACAGCCATGGCGGTTGTCAATTATATCGAAGCAGAACAACTCGCTTTGGATAGCGAATGGATTTCTGGAATGACATTTGAATCCCTTGAAGGTGTAATTGATGCATTTTTACCGGAGACACATGAAGTTCGTGGATACCCACAGCAAACAGCGGTTGCAAAAAGAATGTTGGACTGGCTACAAGGAAGTGAGTTAACGACTCGGCAAAATGAAAAAAGGGTACAAGATGCATATTCACTACGATGTATTCCGCAAGTTCATGGGGCATCATGGCAAGTATTGGATTATGTAAAAGAAAAATTGGAAATCGAAATGAATGCGGCGACCGACAACCCACTTATATTTGATAATGGAAAGACAGTGATCTCTGGTGGGAATTTTCATGGACAGCCTATTGCATTTGCGATGGACTTCTTAAAAATAGCGGTAGCGGAATTAGCAAATATTTCCGAACGGCGAGTTGAGCGCTTAGTAAACACGCAGTTAAATGAAGATTTACCTGCATTCTTAAGTCCGGAACCAGGTTTACAGTCTGGGGCGATGATTATGCAATATGTTGCGGCTTCCTTAGTTTCGGAAAATAAGACACTTGCCCATCCAGCAAGTGTGGATTCAATTCCATCATCAGCCAACCAAGAAGACCATGTAAGTATGGGAACGATTGGCTCAAGACATGCCGCAGACATCATTCAAAATAGCCGTAGAGTATTAACAATTGAGGCTATTTGTGCAATGCAGGCATTGGAATATAAAGGAGTTGAAAAAGCATCTAAGAAAATAAGACAAAAATGGAATGCTGTAAATAGTATTGTCCCAAGTTTAAAAGAAGATAGAATTTTCCATCAAGATATTGATAACTTACATGATTATTTAAAGGAAATAAAGATAGATTTTCATATTCAAGGAGGAAATGAAGATGCCGAACGTATTATATATTAACAATGCAGCGGAGCTTATTACAGTCAAGGGTTATTCGGATATACCAGCAAAAAAAGCAGCGATGAGTGAAATCGGTATTATTAAAAATGGCAGTGTTTTATCAAAAGGTGGTAAAATTATTGCCGTTGGTACTGACGAAGAAATTAGAAAAGAACATCAGGATTTGATCGATCAAGCGGAAATTGTTGACGCAACAGGTAGAATCGTTACGCCTGGATTAGTAGATCCACATACTCATATCGTCTACGCGGGAACCCGTGAAAATGAGTATGCAATGAGGCTTGATGGTAAAGCATATATGGATATTATGAATGCTGGTGGTGGAATCCATGCGACGACAAGAGCGACACAACAAGCGACTTCTGCTGAATTATATGAACAATCGAAGAATCGTTTAGATAAAATGCTCTTAAATGGGATAACGACGATTGAGGCAAAAAGCGGATATGGTTTAACGACAGAACATGAGTTAAAACAGCTTGAGGTGGCGAAGAAATTGAATAAAGATCATCAGATTGATTTAATTTCAACCTTTATGGGAGCACATGCGGTTCCAATGGATTATAAAGATAATCCGGAAGTGTTTGTCGATATCGTTATTAATGAAATGCTTCCGGTCGTTGCCGAGAAAAATCTTGCGGTATTCAATGATGTGTTCTGTGAAAGAGGTGTCTTTACACCAGAACAGTCACGAAGAATTTTAGAAGCTGGGAAAAAGCATGGCTTAAAACCGAAGATTCATGCTGATGAAATTGAACCATACGGTGGATCGGAAACAGCAGCAGAAGTCAATGCCATTTCAGCGGATCATTTATTAAGAGCTTCAGATAAAGGAATCCAAATGATGGCAGAAAACGATGTCATTGGTGTACTACTTCCGGGTACAGCATTTTTCTTAATGGCTGAATATGCAGAAGCGAGAAAAATGATTGACTCTGGAATGGCGGTTGCTTTATCGACTGATGCAAATCCGGGTTCGTCCCCAACGCTTTCTTTACAGTTTATTATGAATTTGGGCTGCTTAGAAATGGGGATGAATCCAAAAGAAGTGATTACCGCAACAACGATAAACGCAGCCCATGCGATTGATGCGGCTGACAGAATTGGAAGTATTGAGGTTGGTAAGGATGCAGATTTTACGATGTTTGATGTAAAAAATCACTTAATGCTTTCGTATCAATACGGAATGAACCATGCTCATACAGTTGTTAAAAAAGGCAAAGTTGTTGTGGCCGATGGGCATATAATAAAGTAAATAGGCAAAGGAGTTTTACGGATGCCAAATGTTTTAATTTCACCAATAGGACCGAAAAAAAGTTGTGCAAGCTGGGAGATCGAAGGGTTATTACGGTTATTTCTAAACAGTATTGATCCTCGCGTCGCGGAAAGCAGTAAAGATTTAATTGTATATGGTGGGAGAGGAAAAGCCGCCCGGAATCATCAAGCGGTTAAAGCAATTGTCCATGAATTGAAAAATTTGCAAGTGGACGAAACATTGATTATTCAGTCTGGAAAGCCAGTTGGGAAATTTAAAACATACGTAAGCTCGCCAAGAATTGTGAATGCTTCATCTGTATTAGTTCCGCACTGGTCCACAGATGAAACGTTTAGCAAATTGGTTGATAAAGAATTAATCATGTATGGTCAATCAACAGCAGCATCTTGGGCTTATATAGGAGTCCAAGGCGTTTTGCAGGGGACATTTGAAACGATGGGTGAAATTGCAAAAAAGCATTTTGACCATACATTAAGAGGGAAAATAGTGTTAACTTCAGGGTTAGGTGGTATGAGTACTGCCCAACCCTTATCTGTTACGATGCATGGCGGTGTTTGCATTGTCGTTGAAATTTCAGAAGAAAAAATCGACCAGCGCTTAAAAAGTAATTATTGTGATATTAAAGTGGATACGCTGGAAGAAGCGATTAAATTAGCTAAGGAAGCGGCCACTGCAAAAAAACCGTTAGCGATCGCGTTAGTTGGTAATGTTTCCGAACGATATCGTGAAGCACTGAAATTAGGATTTATTCCTGACATTGTCACAGACCAGACATCTGCCCATGATCTACATATGGGGTATATACCGAGTGGGTTAAATTTAGAACAGGCGAAAACATTGCGGAAGAAAAATCTTACACATTATCATCAGCTTATTAAAGAATCATTACTCTTACACGTAGAAGCAATGGTGAACTTTAAGGAACAAGGGGCAATCGTTTTTGAGTATGGGAATAACTTAAGAAAACAAGCTTTCCAGGCAGGTTATGAGAAGGCATTTACGATTCCAGGTTTTGCAGCGGAATATTTGCGACCGCTCTACTGTGAAGGAAGAGGTCCTTGCAGGTGGATCGCGTTATCGGGGGATCCTGAGGACATTTACAAAATGGATGAACTCGTCTTAGAAGTATTCGAGCATGATAAAAGGGTGTCTAGATGGATTAACTTTGTACAGGAAAAAATCTATTTTTATGGACTGCCAGCTCGTACTTGCTGGTTAAATTACGAGGAGAGAGAACAAATTGGTGTTTTTATTAATGAAATGGTGCAATCAGGAGAGCTGTCTGCTCCGGTTGCCATAACGAGAGACCATTCAGAAGGAAGCACGATGGCCGCTCCTTTTAGGGAAACAGAAAATATGTTAGACGGTAGTGATGTAGTCGCAGATTGGCCGATATTAAATGCGATGTTAAATGCAAGTGCGGGAGCCTCGATGGTTAGCATTCAAAATGGTGGGGGAGTAGGCATTGGAAACTCTGTTCATTCGGGGATGACCGTTATTGCCGATGGAAGTGAAGAGGCATCAGAAAAACTTCGAAAGGTCCTAGTTGTTGATCCTGGCATGAGTATTATTCGCCATGCAGATGCAGGGTATGTACAAGCTAAGAAATCATTAGATAAAATAAAAATGAGCAAGAGGTGAGCTAAGAAGATGATTTCATTAGGTGTATATAATCAGCCAACCCTTTATGAACGTTTGTGGGAGCAAGAGAATTTTCACATTGAAGTGATTAAGGCCCTTACCGATGTAGCGACACTCTCGAAATTTGATCTCTTGCTCATTAATCTTTCAGGATTGGAAGAAGAGAAGTACTTCTACTTCCTGAAAAAATTGCGAAAATTAGACAAACCAAAAGTTATATTTTTAAGTGAGACCTTTTCTTTTGAACTAGTGAAAAAACTTATGTTTTATGGAACGTATGATTGTCTAACTCTTCCATTAAATATCCCCGATTTACTCACTCTGCTGACAAATGCATATACAGACTTAAAACGAGAAAAGAGACGAAAGAGAAAGCGAGAAGCATATGAGATTCAATCCATTCGAGCAAGTTTAGCTTATGATCTATTGCATGGAAATACGAAAAATGCCAAGGAAATATGGGAACGAAGTCAACTTGCAAACCTTTCGCTCATTCCAAATACGGTGCTGCTTTTACGTATCGACCACTTTTCGAAACTGGTAGAGAACAAAGGGGAACTGTGGAAAAACTCTTTACGAGAAGAGGTACTTCAGGCTATTAATTATTGTAATTTGCAAGATGTATCATTAAAAGTGCTCGTTAATGAGCAGAAGTATGCATTATTACTCTCTTTGCCTGTGCAATTAGAGGAAGAAAAATATAAGGTGCTAGCGACGGAATATGCAGAGAAAATAAGAGAAGAAATTAACAAACAGACAAATTATACGGTCACGATCGGGATTGGGAATTATTATGAAGATGCCCGCAATCTCCATCTTTCTTATCAAGAAAGCGAATATGCACAGACATACCGGCTTTTTCAAGCCGAAAATTCTATTATCCATATAGAGGATTTGGATTACTTTGAAACTCCTGAATATGACAAGTACAAAAACAAAATTCAGGAAATGACAAATAAATTTTTATTAGGGGATGTTACAGCAGTTCATGCCATTTGGAAAGAAATCTATCGTTCTGTGGCTACCCATAGTCATTTTCAACCAGAAGAGTTTCGCTTGCAAGTGTTGGATCTTTTATTTTCATTGTCGAAATCAGCTATGCAAAATGGGGCGAATCCAAAACATATCATGCCTTTACAAATTAAACATGCGAAAGAACTACATGAGATTGAATCATTAACCGAGATTGATACATGGATTAAAGCGATTGTTCATGAATACTCCGCTTATGTCCATGAAGGTCATAATGAACAAGTGCTTAAGTCCGTCCAGGAAGTTCTGCAATTTGTAGAAGAACATTATGATGAAGATATCGGATTAGAAACGATTGCAGATAGGGTAGATTTAAGTCCTAACTATTTAAGTGCGATATTTAAACAAACGACTGGCAGATCGTATATTGATTATTTAACCGAATTAAGAATGAAAAAAGCAAAAGAGAAATTACAAGATTTAAGCTTGACCGTATATGAAATAGCGGAAGCAATTGGCTACAGTTCTTCCCAATATTTCAGCAGAGTTTTTAAAAAGCATATTGGCATGACTCCAAGTGCCTACCGAAACAGTGTACTATCTATAAAAAAATAGGAATATCCCTAAAAAGTACAATCAAATAATGAAAAAGTACACAATATTGCTAAAATTTAAACTTTAACTCACCAATGAAATGAAATAAAGTAGTAGGATAGACACGCTTTTTCTGAAGCATTCATGTAAGCGTTTAACAGGGAGGAAATGGAGATGGCAGTTGATAATATGAAAGACACTTCAACAGAGCAAAGTTATATCAAGATGAAAAACATTTTTAAATTAGTTTTTTATAGTTTTGTCGGTGCGTTTGTATTCTTTATTCCGGTGACGATAAATGGAAAATCCTCTATTATGCTGGATCATATTGTATCTTTCTTAAAAGGGATGCCTCCGCTTCTCTTACATGTATATATTATGATCATTTTAGTTTTGGGAGCGTTTTATCCATTTGTTAATAAGACATGGAACAAAACGATCACATCCATCATTATGTCTTTTTTTAAAATTATTGGATTAATTCTTGGTTTGATGCTGATTTTTAATGTAGGACCGGCATGGATGTTTCAGGAAGATATGGGACCATTTATATTAAACGCACTTATTACACCAGTAAGTATTCTCGTCCCTGTGGGTGCTTTATTTTTAGCGCTACTCGTCGGATACGGATTATTGGAATTTATCGGTATTTTAATGCAGCCGATTATGCGCCCATTATTTAGAACACCGGGAAGATCAGCAATTGATGCAGTCGCCTCTTTTGTAGGAAGTTACTCCATCGGTCTTTTAGTTACGAACCGAATTTATAATGAAGGAAAGTATACGGATAAAGAAGCTGCGATCGTTGCTACTGGATTTTCAACCGTATCAGTCACATTTATGGTCGTCATTGCAAATACGTTGAATATAATGTCGATTTGGAACTTTTATTTTTGGTCTTCTTTAGTGATCACATTCGTTGTAACAATGATTACGATTCGTATGTGGCCACTGAACAAAATGGCTGATACATATGTAACAGGAGAGGGGGACCCAGAAAGAATCATTAAAAAAGATCGGGTAAAAGAAGCATGGAAAGAAGCCCTTAAAGTAGCGGATGAAAGTGAACCATTACATCGCTATATTTTCGTCAGTTTAAAAGAGGGATTTCAAATGGTCATGAGTATTTTGCCGACCATTCTTTCGGTCGGTTTGCTCGGATTGGTTTTAGCAACATATACTCCAATCTTTGAGTATTTAGGTTATGTTTTTTATCCAATTACATACGTCTTAAAAATTCCTGAACCTTTACTTGCTGCAAAAGCAAGCGCAATCTCGATAACAGAAATTTTTTTACCATCTTTACTAGCGGTTGAAGCTCCATTAGTGACAAAGTATATTGTTGCTGTTTTATCCGTATCATCCATTTTATTTTTCTCGGCTTCGATACCAAGTGTGCTAGCGACGGATATCCCGATTAGTGTACCGAAGTTAGTCATTATTTGGTTCTTCCGAGTTATTTTAACATTAATTATCGTCACTCCGGTCGCGTTTCTTTTTTTAGCAGATTAGAAAGTATAAACTTTCTTACTGCTCACTGGCTAAAAGCACGACGTTCTGGAGCTGCGCTTATGCTCGCCCCATCGAAAACCAACTGCCGTGGGCACCAGTTACTAGTAAGTCCTGTGTAGTGTAAGTGCAACGAAGGCATTCGCAGAACGGCTAGGTAAATAAGTTAATCACTTACTTACATAAGCGAAGCATCACCTAGTCACCACCTCTCTGCTTGCCAATCGATGTGTTTTCTTTAGTGAGTGCCAAGTCTTCTGATAGTGCACAAAACCACAATGGAAAAGTGCACTTTATCGTATAAATTTCAACTATTAAAAAATGCACTTTCTGATAAAGTGTAAGTAAGGATATGAAAGCGTTCTATTAAAGCAAGTTTTAGGTAAGGGGGAGTTTCATTGAAGCAGCCTTTAGAAGGGATAAAAGTGATCGACTTTTCCAGGGTTTTGGCAGGTCCATATTGCACAATGCTCTTGGCAGATATGGGTGCTGAGGTTATTAAAATTGAAAGACCAGAATTTGGAGATGATACACGACATTTTGGTCCGTTCCAAAATGGGGAAAGTGGTTACTTTATGTTTTTGAACCGTGGTAAAAAAAGTATTGAAATGAATTTAAAAGATCCTTCTGATTATGAAAATCTAATGGAGTTAATCAAAGAAGCGGATGTTATTGTAGAAAATTTCCGTCCTGGTGTAATGGAAGGGTTAGGGTTAAACTATGAAACATTGAAAGAAGTGAATAAAGGAATCATCTATTGTTCCATTTCCGGATTTGGTCAATATGGCCCACTGAAGAAAAGACCTGCCTATGATCTCGTTGCACAAGCGATGGGGGGGATTGCGAGCATTACTGGTCATCCAAATAATCCGCCTACACGGTCTGGTGCATCACTTGGTGACATGAGTGCAGCGCTTTATGCGGCATATGGCGTGATGGTAGCGCTATTTCATAGAGAAAGAACAGGTGTTGGTCAAACAATTGATGTAGCAATGGTTGATTCGATATTCTCATTACTCGAACATAATGTCATGCGCTATACGTCGGAAGGGACTATTCCAGAACGAATTGGAAGCAGGCATCCGATTAGTGCTCCGTTTGATGTGTATGAAAGTAAAGAAGGTTATGTCGTCATTGCGACAGCAAATGATTCTTTATTTGCACGACTTTGTAAAGTGATGGATAAAGAAGAGTTGTTAAAGGATGTACGTTTTGCAACAGATATTGAACGTGGGAAAAATGAAAGCGAATTAAAAGTGATTATCGAAGAATGGCTCCAGGGATATACAGCTGAGGAAGCAGTAGAGCTTATTAATAATGCGGGAGTACCGAGCTCGACAATTTTAAATATTGCTGAAATTAGTGAAAGTGATCATGTAAAAGAAAGAGAAATGTTACTAGAGATGGAGCATCCGGTAGCGGGAAAAACTCGGATTCCAGGCAATCCAGTTAAATTATCAAAAACACCGGTACAAATAACATCGCCAAGCCCGGCTTTGGGCGAACATAACGACATGATGCAACAGAAATTTAAAGCAAAGTGAGTGAATGATCGTGAATTTTGATTTAACAGATGAACAAAAAAGCATTCGAGATATGGTAAGAAACTTTACAAGAGATGTCATTACTCCTAAAGCAGAGGAAATTGACCGGGAGAACCGTTTTCCAGAAGAGCATATTCCGAAAATGGCGGAGCTCGGCCTGTTAGGAATTGCATATCCGGAAGAAGACGGTGGAGTTGGGGCAGATGCAATTTCAGAAGCGATTGCCGTGGAAGAAATAACATATGGATGTGCTGCAACTGGTTCCATCCTAACAGCACATTATTTAGGTATTGACGGGCTCTATCTTGCTTCTAATAAAGAGCAGCGAGAAAAATATTTAGTTCCTGGTTGTCAAGGAGAAAAGTTATTTGCATTTTGTCTTACAGAGCCGAATGGTGGAACGGATGTTGCTTCCATGAAAACAACTGCAAAGCTTGACGGAGACAATTATGTAATCAATGGTTCAAAAATATTTATTACGAATGGTGCCTATGCGGACACACTTGTCGTATATGCGAAAACAGATACATCAAAAGGCAGCAGAGGAATTAGCGCCTTTATCGTAGAAAAAGGGACACCTGGACTATCATTTGGTGCTGGCGATGACAAAATGGGCATTCGTGGTGCAAAAACAGATGAAGTCATTTTTGAAAACTGTGTTATTCCAAAAGAAAATCTTGTCGGGGAAGAAGGACAAGGGTTCAAAATTGCGATGCAAGTAGTCGACCGTGGAAGAATCGGTATTGCAGCGATGGCTATTGGTCTATCACAAGCAGCAGTAGATGAGGCGGTTAACTATTCGAAAGAACGGGAAGCATTTGGTAAAACGATTTCCAATTTCCAAGGATTACAGTGGATGCTGGCAGAAATGGAAACAGATCTTGCTGTCGGTCGACTATACACCTATTATGTTGCCAGTTTAAAAGATAAAGAAGGATTTAGATTATCGAAAGAAGCTTCCATTGCAAAACTATTTACAGCAGAAGCATCGAACAGAGTTGTCAATAAAGCAGTTCAAGTACATGGCGGATATGGTTATATGAAAGAATATACAGTTGAAAGGCTGTACAGAGATCAGCGTATCTTGGAAATCTTTGAAGGTACGTCACAAGTCCAAAAAATGGTTATTTCTAGTTATTTGTTAAAATAGTTTTTTTCCAAAGTATTGTAGCTATTAATCTTTGTAGTTGAGATAAACTGTGCAGTAAATTCGAATAGCTGGATGTCCTATCGCTACGGAAATACACTGCGCTTTTCGCGGGCGGCTGTTGAGCCTCCTCACTCGCTTTGCTCGTTGAGGAGTCTCACCGAGGCCTAGCCTCCCGCAGAAGTCTTCGTGTATTTCCTTCGCTAAGGTTGGGTGTTGTCACTCATTACGGTTATTTGTTTATAAGGGTGTAATCACGTAAATCACCTTACGTATAGTTTGATTGGGGCGTAGGACAGTCGATTCCTGCGGGAATAGCACGTGTCTGAAGACCCCGCAGCGGTGATCTTTCCGCGAGGAGGCTAAAGCCGTGCCCGCGGAAAGCGACTGTCTGGAGCGGAAATCAACGGTGCTGTTACTGGGGGCTAGCCAGAATACCAAATTAACTTACTGCGCAGTTTATGGATTTTGTAGCAAAAACATATTTTTTAAAAACAGCTTAAAATAAAAAGGAGAGATGTAAAATGAGTAGTCTTAAGGTTCAAAACATTCGTGCACCAAGAGGGAATGAGTTAACATGTAAAGGGTGGATTCAGGAAGCAGCAATGCGAATGCTAATGAACAACTTAGATCCAGAAGTTGCAGAAAATCCTGATGACCTTGTTGTATATGGCGGGATCGGTAAAGCAGCAAGAAACTGGGAAAGCTATCATGCAATTATTAACGAATTAAAAGAGTTAGAGAATGATGAAACGCTATTAATTCAATCTGGTAAGCCAGTTGGTAAATTCAGAACACATGAAAACTCTCCAAGAGTGTTAATTGCGAATTCTAACTTAGTTCCTGCATATGCGAACTGGGAACATTTTAATGAGTTAGATAAAGAAGGTCTTATGATGTACGGTCAAATGACGGCGGGAAGCTGGATTTATATTGGTGCACAAGGAATTCTCCAAGGTACGTATTTAAGCTTTGTTGAAGCTGGGAAGAAAGTATTCGGTAGCCCTGACTTGACGGGTAAATTTATTTTAACTGGTGGTATGGGCGGAATGAGTGGTGCTCAGCCACTAGCTGGTAAAATGGCTAAGGCTGTTATTTTAGTAGTAGAAGTTGACCGTAAACGAATTGACAGAAAAATGAAAGAAGGATACTGTGACTATATTTGTGAAGATTTAGATGAAGCTTTAGATAAAGTAAAAGAATTAACAGAAAAAGGCGAGCCAGCCTCTATTGGACTAGTTGGGAACTGTGCCGACATTTTCCAAGAAATTCATGACCGTGGCATCGTTCCAGATATCGTTACAGACCAAACAAGTGCACATGATCCAAGAAATGGTTATGTTCCAAGCGGCATGACATATGAAGAAGCATTACAATTAAGAGAAGAAGATCCAGATAAATATGAACGATTATCTTTAGAAACGATTGCGAAGCATGTAAGAGCAATGTTAGCTTTACAAGATGCTGGAGCAGAAACATTTGATTATGGTAACAACATCCGTCATTATGCAAAAGAACAAGGAGTAGAAAATGCATTTGATTTCCCAGGATTTGTTCCAGCTTACTTACGTCCACTGTTCTGTGAAGGAAACGGACCTTTCCGCTGGGCTGCATTGTCAGGAAATCCAGAAGATATTTATAAAACAGACCAATTAGCAAAAGAAATGTTTAAGGAAAACCAAGCATTAGTGAACTGGATTGATATGGCGCAAAAAATGGTAGAATGGCAAGGATTACCAGCGAGGATTTGTTGGTTAGGTTATGGCGAGCGTCATAAATTTGCATTAAAAGTAAATGAAATGGTTGCAAGTGGTGAACTGAGTGCGCCAGTCGTATTTGGACGTGACCACTTGGACAGTGGATCTGTTGCCTCACCAAACCGTGAAACAGAATCAATGAAAGACGGAAGCGATGCAGTAGCAGACTGGCCAATTTTAAACGCACTAGTAAACACAAGTGGAGGAGCAAGTTGGGTAAGTTTACATCACGGTGGTGGTGTTGGAATGGGATACTCTATTCATGCTGGTCAAGTATTAGTTGCTGATGGAACGAAAGAAGCGGCTGAGAAAATTGAGCGCGTCCTCGTTTCTGACCCTGGAATGGGAGTGATCAGACACGCAGATGCAGGTTACTCTAGAGCCCTAGAAGTTGCCGAAGAACGCGGTGTTCATATTCCAATGAAAAAGTAAGGAAGAAGGGAGAACTGGCCACCTAATTACTAAAATATAAGTAAGTGAGCAGTTCTCTTTTTTAAATAAATTTAAAGGAGGAACTCCATTTGAATATATACGTATTACTTAAAAAGACGTTTGATACGGAAGATAAGATCGTTATTAACAACGGAGAAATTGATGAAGGAGATGCTGAATTCATCATTAATCCATATGACGAGTATGCGGTTGAAGAAGCAATTATCCAGCGTGATAAACATGGTGGTGAAGTAACAGTTGTAACAATTGGTGATGAAGATTCAGAAAGCCAATTACGTACAGCACTTGCCATGGGTGCAGACAAAGCAGTACTTATTAACATAGAGGACGATCTTGAAGATGGGGATCAATTTACAACAACAAAAATTTTAGAGGCTTTTTTTGAAGGTAAAGAACCGGATCTTATTTTAGCTGGAAACGTTGCGATTGATGAAGCAAGTGGACAAGTCGGCCCACGTCTTGCAGAAAGACTAGACATTCCTTATGTGACTACAATTGTCGGCCTTGAAATGGACGGTGAGACAGTTCACATTGAAAAAGATGTGGAAGGCGATGTCGAGAAAATTGAAGTGAACTTACCGCTCCTTGTAACTTGTCAACAAGGACTTAACGAGCCGCGCTACCCGTCTCTTCCGGGAATAATGAAAGCGAAAAGAAAACCTTTGGAAGAACTGGAAATCGATGATCTTGATTTAGAGGAAGACGAATTGGAACCAAAAACGGAAACTGTGAACCGGTTCTTACCAGCAGAAAAGTCAGCTGGGCGTATTTTAGAAGGGGAAATGGATGATCAGGTAAAAGAACTTATTTCCTTGTTAAAGAATGAAGCAAAAGTACTCTAAATTTACGTAAAGAAAGGAACATTACGATGAGTAAACCGATTTTAGTTATAGGTGAATTAGCGGGTCAAGAACTTAGAAATGTTAGTTTTGAAGCAATTGCAGCCGCCAAACAAATAAATGTTGATGCAGAGATAGTCGCCGTTTTATTGGGCGAAGGAGCACTGGAAGTAAGTGCACAGACAATGATTCAGCACGGTGCAGATCGTGTGATCACAGTGGAGCATGCTAATTTGGAAAATTATACATCAGAAGGTTACGGACAAGCATTGCTTAAAATTATTGAGGAAGAAGATCCGTACGGTGTTGTTATGGGGCATACGGCGATCGGAAAAGATCTAACACCGAAAATAGCTGCACGCCTTGATACAGGACTTATATCAGACGTTGTTAGCATCGAAAAAGAAGATAATCAGGAAGTTTTTGTACGACCAATTTATTCGGGTAAAGCTTTTGAGAAAAAGACGTTTAAAAAAGGACTCACTTTCATTACGATCCGTCCGAATAATATTGCGATGTTGGAAAGAGACGAAAGTCGTACAGGTGCAGTAGAAGCGAAGGACATTGATATTAAAAACTTGCGGACGATGGTAAAAGAAATTATTCGTAAACAAGCGGAAGGTGTCGATATGTCTGAGGCGAACGTTATCATTGCGGGTGGTCGTGGTGTGAAAAGTGCCGATGGGTTTAAGCAGCTTTATGAGTTGGCAGAAGTGCTAGGTGGTGCTGTTGGTGCATCACGTGGTGCATGTGATGCCGAGTACTGTGATTATTCTTTGCAGATCGGACAAACAGGAAAAGTAGTTACACCTGACTTGTATATTGCTATTGGAATTTCTGGTGCGATTCAGCATTTGGCAGGGATGTCGAACTCAAAAGTGATTGTCGCAATTAATAAAGATCCAGAAGCGAATATTTTTAATGTCGCCGATTATGGCATTGTCGGGGATCTCTTTGATGTCGTGCCTAAATTGACGGAACAATTAAAGGTGGAAGGTGTGCAAGCTTAATAAAATGAAAAACTGTTCATGATGATGTTCGCTGAAACGGTTTGTTTTGGCGTACATCTCGTTAAGTGGCTATTTCTTGTCTTAAGTGAGGTAAAAAAATGAATACATTTTTAATGATTAATTTAATCACATTTATTATCGTAACATTTTACGGTTTATTTTTATTCGGAAAAGCGGTCGCAACACGGATTACGTATATGAAGCTTGGGAAAAAATCGGAATTCGATCTTGCTTTAAACAAGCGGCTACGTGATATTTGGTTCATCGTTTTCGGTCAATCGAAGTTGCTCAAAGATAAGAAATCTGGCTTGATTCATGTGATGATGTTTTACGGATTTATTCTCGTACAATTCGGTGCGATTGATATGTTCGTTAAAGGTCTTGCGCCTGGGAACCATTTACCGCTTGGTCTGCTGTACCCTGGCTTTACTTTTTTTCAAGAGCTTGTAACGCTTACGATTTTAGTCGCAGTTGTTTGGGCATTTTACCGCCGATATATTGAAAAACTAGTCCGATTGAAGCGAGGATTTTACGCAGGGATCGTTTTGCTTTTCATTGGAACGCTTATGATCTCGGTATTGTTCGGTAACGGAATGCTGCAAATATGGTTAGGGGAAGCAGCGACTTGGACAGAGCCAGTAGCAAGTGTTATTGCGCTCGGATTTAGTTGGTTGCCACCTACAGCCGCAATGGTGTTATTTTTCATAGCTTGGTGGATTCATACTGTTACGATTCTAGCATTCTTAGTGTATATCCCCCAGTCAAAACATGCCCACTTAATTGCTGGTCCAGTGAATGTGTTTTTAAGTAAACGCATACCTGGAAAAATGAAAACAATCAGCTTTGATTTTGATGAGGATACCGATGAAGAAGAAATTTCCTTCGGCGTCGGGAAAGTTGAAGATTTTGATCAACGTCAGATGTTGGATTTTTATGCGTGTGTGGAATGTGGGCGCTGTACGAGTGTATGTCCAGCGGCAACGACAGGGAAAATGTTGTCGCCAATGGATATTATGATTAAATTACGCGATCATTTAAACGATAAAGGAGCAGCAGTTACTGGAAAAGCGCCTTGGGTACCAGCCTATGCATTTGGCAACAAAGGACCGAATAAGTATGCACATATGGAGCATGAAACCGCTGTAGCCGAAATCAATCAGATCAACATGATTGGTGATATTATCACAGAGGAAGAGTTAGCAGGCTGTACGACTTGCCGAAATTGTGAAGACGCCTGTCCAGTAATGAATGAGCATGTCGGTCAAATCATTGATATGCGAAGATATCTTGTGATGACAGAAGGAAAAATGGATCCGGAAGCACAGCGAGCGGTTATGAACATCGAGCGACAAGGAAATCCTTGGGGCTTATCGAAAAAAGACCGCATCAAATGGCGTGAGCTAGATGAGGATGTATACATCCCAACAGTGAAAGAGCTGAAGAAGGAAAAGCAAGAATTTGAATACTTATTTTGGGTAAGTTCAATGGGTGCTTATGATAGTCGCAGTCAAAAGATTGCCATTGCCTTTGCGAAATTAATGAATAAGGCGGGGATAAGCTTTGCAATTTTAGGAAACCGGGAGGCAAACTCAGGAGACACGGCACGCCGAATCGGAAATGAATTTTTATTCCAAGAAATTGCCGAGAAAAATATTAAGGAGTTTGAGAAAAATGAAGTGACGAAGATTGTCACGATTGATCCCCATGCATATAATATTTTTAAAAATGAGTATCCAGACTTTGGATTTAATGCGGAAGTTATCCACCATACACAGATACTATACGATCTAGTGATGAACGGGAAATTAAGACCTAAGGGTCGGATTGAACATCGGCTTACGTATCATGATTCCTGTTATTTGGGAAGGTATAATGATGTCTATGATCCGCCACGCGAAGTTTTAAAAGCAATTCCTAGCCTTGAACTTGTTGAAATGGTTCGTACTCGCGACAACGGTATGTGCTGTGGAGCAGGCGGTGGCCTTATGTGGACGGAAGAGACAACAGGAAACCGAATTAACGTTGCTCGGACGGAGCAGGCTCTTGAAGTAAATCCAACGATGATCTCTAGTGCTTGTCCGTTCTGTTTAACAATGTTGAGCGATGGAACGAAAGCAAAAGACGTCGACCAGGAAATTGGTACGATGGATGTCGCAGAAATACTCGCTCTCTCTGTGTTTAGTAGTGGAGAAAGTGTAAGTTCAAAATTAGTATAATGATATTCAAGTTGTTAAAGTAGCTACTAATGGCATACTTTAGCACATTTAATTTTTTATGAAACTTTTGTAGTCTTTTATTATGTTATTTTTTAATAATTGAATGATAATTTTATTACTTCACTATCTTTTTAAATGGATAAGTGAAGTTTTTTTATAGAAAAATAGATGCATAACCTGCGATCATACAAATACAATCTAAATTATCCTATTAATATTCTGAATAAGATCTTAAAAATATTCTTTTTTCCATTTAAATCTATGATGAACACTTAACTAAAAAGCTATTTTGTATCCTTAGAACGAGGTAATCATAAAATTAGGCATACTTTTTACAGAATAATATAGAAAATAGTTCTAGATTTCTATTATCTTATCGATTATTGTTAGTATAGAATGTAATGAACAGGAAAAGTACTATTAAAGTTCGAAAGGTGTTGGTAACATGTGGACATGCAGTATGTGCGGGCGTGAATTTAAAAAGAAAAATCAATCCCATTATTGTAGGTCAATTAATTCAATTGATGAATATATTGTTCTTTATTCGCCAACAGAACAAGCAAAATTAAAGGAACTTCGAGAAATGATTAAAAATATTGCCCCCAATGCGGAAGAGAAAATTAGTTGGAAAATGCCCACATTTGTTCAAAATGGGAATCTTGTCCATTTTGCCATGCATCAAAATCATATAGGGTTTTATGTAGGCGCATCTACAGTTAAGGCTTTTGAAAATCAACTTGCATATTATACGTTTTCAAAAGGCACCATCCAATTTCCAAAAAATGAACCATTACCATATCAATTAATCAAAGAGATGATTTTATTTAATATCGAAAAAAATAGGATATAAAACGATATTGGAATATGTAATCGATTCTTTATATAAACCTACTATCTGGAGTGGAGACAGCTATGTATATACCAAAACAATTTGAATTAAAAGATCTTGCTAAAAGATACCAAATAATAGAGGAAAATAGTTTTGCAACAGTCGTATCAACACATGAAGGACAACCATTTGCAACGCATTTACCTCTTTTATTGAATAAAGAGAATAATTTTTTGTATGGACATTTTGCAAAATCAAATCCGCAATGGACAGATATTGAGGGGCAAACTGTTCTAGTCATTTTTCAAGGACCACATTGTTATATATCTTCTTCATGGTATGAAACGAATCAAGCAGTCCCAACATGGAATTATGTTTCTGTCCATGTTTATGGAGAGGTGCAACTTATTGAAGCCGGTGAGGAATTAATAAAATCCTATCATGATATGGTCGAGAAATATGAAGCAGTGGACAGTTCTTTTAGAATAGAAAATTTGGATCAGCGATTTCTAGATAATATGAATAAAGGTGTTCAAGGATTTAAAATAAACATAACAAAGATGGAAGGTCAAGCAAAACTAAGTCAGCATCACTCTACCCACCGTAAAAACTTAGTAATCACTCAATTAGAAAAAAGTCCATATGAAGACGAAAAGAAAATTGCCAAATTAATGAGGGAAAATAGGAATAATAAAGACTAATCAATCGAAAAAGATTTATTAGGGAAAGTATTTTTCATTTAGTGAGCGCTTAATGATCAAGACAATTTTCCATATGTTCCTGTATGCATTCGATTAAAATGGATCATCAATAATGTTATCCTTTTCAGGAGGCACAAAAAAATGGCTTGCTTTTTGTGCCTTTAGATTACTCTTTTATTTATGGAGATTTGAACGAAAATAGATTTACCTTCTTCCTACAATAAGAATGGAACGATTTTTAACATTACTTTCACTCATCATGACTCCCCTTAGTTCAAAAAATTTACTCCCTATAGTTGTATTGTAAAGGTTTAATCCTAAATTCTTTTTTTGACATCATACTGATAATGACGAAAAATAAGCATCTTGAATTTAGATGTGTAAATTATTTACATGTTTTTTCGGGTTCAGGCGAGTCTTTTTCATTTTGGCTATGCCCATGTTTTCTAATCCTTATTATGATATATTTACAATGAAAGAAGGTAGTAAGGCAATAAAAGTTAATGAATTACTATATATAAAAGGTAAAAATAGGAGGAGTTAGATTGTTACAACAAATCTTGTTAGTAGAAGATGATGGATCGATTAGTGAAATGATAGAAAATTATTTAACGAAAGAAGGCTTTCATATTGTTCATGCAGAAGATGGGGTAAAAGCGATCGAGGCATTTCAAAATGAACGGTTTGATTTAGTGCTTTTAGATCTTATGTTACCGGAATTAAATGGGATGGAATTTTTAAAAATTATTCGGCAGCGGAGTACTGTTCCGGTATTAATTGTTTCAGCAAAAGATAGTGATGTAGATAAGGCTTTAGGATTAGGGTTTGGTGCAGATGATTATATCGCTAAACCATTTTCCATGATTGAACTTTTAGCACGAGTGAAGTCGGCAATACGGAGAGCCAATCAATATTCAAGTCCAGCTAAACAAGAGCCAATTTCTGTACATGAACTTACGCTTGATTTAGAAAATGTTCGTCTTGATAAAAAGGGAAAAGAAATCAAGCTAACGTTAAAAGAATGGGAGATTTTAAAACTGTTTTTTATGAATCAAAAGAAAGTTTTTACGAAAGAGCAACTATACCAATCAGTCTGGCAGGACGACTATTACGGTGATGAGAATATCATTAATGTACATATGAGAAGATTAAGAAAAAAAATTGAGGATAACCCGTCTAAACCGCGATATATCGAGACATTATGGGGAATCGGTTATCGGCTAGGAGAATTTTAAATGGTTCTATTTCTTTTAGGGATAATCGTCATTTTACTTATAGCTAATTTGATTCAATATCGTGTAAAAAAAACGATCGAACGGGATATGGAGTATATAACAGCTAAACTAAATGAAATTGTTGATCAACATTCTTCAGAAAATGTACTTGTCGTTACTGACTATACTGCTTTAAAGTCTTTATTAATAGCAATCAATCGATTACTCGGAAACTGGCAGCATACGTTTGTTCAATATACTAAGAAGGAACGGTCGATTAAAAAAATGCTAGCCAATGTATCCCATGATTTAAAAACGCCATTGACTGTGGTACTTGGGTATATCGAAATGATGCAGAGGGATGAAATGCTATCAGATAAAGAAAGGAGCAGAATGCTAGCAAAAATCCATCATAAAGTAATAGAAATTATCAAATTGATGAACACTTTTTTTGACTTAGCAAAGCTTGAAGCAGGAGATAAAAGAATTCCATTAACTCCTGTGAGTATGAATGAAGTTTGTAAAAGAAATATGTTGCAATTTTATGACTTAATCCAAGAAAAGGGACTAGAAGCGATCGTCGATATTGATGATGAATCGCTTTTTACATTAGGAAATGAAGAAGTATTTGATCGAGTATTACATAATTTGTTATCGAATGCCATTCGTTATGGTAGTGATGGAGGGGTAATTGGACTTCATTTGAGTAAAGACGAACAGCAAATATTCCTCAAAGTGTGGGATCAGGGACAAGGTATTGAAGAGAAGGATCAAGCACGTGTATTTGAAAGGTTGTTTACGCTTGATGAAGCGAGGAATAAGTCCTTTCAAGGAAGTGGGCTTGGTTTGACGATTACAAAAAGACTTGTAGAAGAAATGGGTGGAAGCATCACTTTAGAAAGTGTTCCATATGAAAAGACTATTTTCACTATAACATTTAATAAACAATGAGATTCCCATTTTGGTAGATCGGTCATTTTTAAACTAGAAGTCTATAGTGAAAACGTAAGAATTAAGTAAGAATTACGAAAGAAAAAAGAAATTTTGCTGCAATATAATAACATTAGCTGAAAGAAGGAAGGAGGAAATAGATTGACAAATATTTTAACAACACATAATTTGACGAAAACAATCCAAGGAGTCGAAATTATTTCCAACGTAAATATGTCGATAAGAAAAGGAGAAATTTATGGCTTTCTTGGTCCTAATGGAGCTGGTAAAACAACGATCATGAAGATGGTGATGAATCTAATGAAACCGACTGACGGGGAAATAGAAATTTTCGGTCAAAAGGTAACACCTTCGTCATATGACATTTTAAAGCGAATGGGGAGTATGATCGAATATCCAATTTTTTATGAAAAGTTGACGGCAAAAGAAAATTTGGAGCTGCATTGTGAGTATATGGGATTTCATCATAAAAAGGAAATTCCACTCGTATTAGAAAAGGTAAAATTGCATGAGGCTATGAACAAAGTTGTAAAAAACTTTTCACTTGGGATGAAGCAGCGTCTCGGAATCGCACGTGCAATCATTACGAAGCCGGAATTATTAATTTTAGATGAACCGATCAATGGTCTTGATCCAGTTGGAATTAAAGAAATAAGAGATTTATTTATAGGATTAAATCAAGATTACGGGATTACGATGTTGATTTCTAGCCATATTTTAAAAGAAATTGAACAAATTGCTGATACCATTGGTGTTATCCATAAAGGGAAGCTTACTTCTGAAAATTCCATGGAAAAAATCCAATCCCAGTATACCGATTATATTGAAATTGCAACAAACAGCCAAAAGAAAGCTTGTTTCGTTTTGGAAGATAAACTGCAAATTACAAATTATAAAGTAGTTGAAGATAAGTATATTCGTATTTTTGATACACATACACCGTTGTCTGTCGTTTCGAAAACACTTATTTTAAATAATATTGAGATCGAATCTATTTACCAAAAGCAGGCATCACTGGAAGAGTACTTTTTTGACCATGTGTAACTTTTTAACGAAGAAAGGAGTGTTACAATGTGGCAATTAATGAAATTGGAATTAAGAAAGGCAAAGTTAGGATGGTATATACGGGGTGCGATTATTGCTAATCTATTGATCGCTTGTTTTTTCGTTGTTTTTATGGGATTTATTGAAACCATGGAGGGCGAAGTCCCATTTACAAGTATCGATGAAGCATTTATTGTAATTGGTGCATTAGTTAGAGCGACATTTATTATCTTTGCATCCGTTCTTATTGTGAGAATAATTATTGACGAATATAAAAATAAAACGATATCTATTCTGTTTACTTACCCTATTCAACGAAAGAAAATTTTTGCTGCCAAGTTAGGAATTATCGGGTTTTTAACGTTTTTTGTTACTCTATTAACTAATATCTTTGTGGCGTTTGTATTTTTAGCATTTAATGCGAAATATCATTTTGTCCAAGGAGATGTGACACTCGACCTTTTAGTAAATCAAGGGCTAAGTATGATCACATTTGCGATTGCCATTGCTGGTACGAGCTTTATCCCATTATATTTTGGGATGAAGAAAAAATCTGTCCCTGCAACGATTATTTCATCGATTTTTATTGTTTTTTTAATTAGTTCACATAATCCAGTCGTTTCGATCGCTTCGATCGTTTATATTCCATTAACTCTTGCTATAATCGGAGTATATATCGCATATGTATCGATTAGGAATATTGAAAAAGTAGATGTATGATCAAAACGGAAAAAGATTGTGAGGAAGGAGGAGGTAATGATAGAACGTAATATCCGTACATCTGAAAAGTTTTTATTAATTAGTTACTTTTTCATCTTATTGTTTATGCTGTTTCACGATTGGATTTCTTTAGGTGTACTAAACGACATTGACGCAGTTAAGTCTGTCAACAGTCAAAAAGGATTAATCATGACAACCTTTATCAATTCTATACAAATAGTTATTCTGATTTGTTTAATTTCGCTATTTGTAGGAAAAAGGTACCCCATATGGGCAAAGTTATGGCTAATCATCCATCCGGCTTGTATTTTTATAGGGGTATTGATCAGTTGGTGGCTTCCATATTTTTTTGGTATTGGTGCAGATGAAAAAGCAGAAAACTATGCAATGATGTTTGGAGATACACACGCTTTTTTACCTATTAGAAATGGAATTCAACCTAATACGATTCATGTTTTATAAAAATGTCCAGAACACCCGCGATTTCAATCGTGGGATGAATGGACGCCAGGGAGCTATAAATCTAATCTCAATCCATTTGCAAACACACGTTCCGTAAAGTATAATGAAAGTATCAAAACGAGGTGGATCATATGTTGAAACATAAAGCCTATAAATTTCGGATCTATCCCAATAAAAACCAAGAAAAGCTAATTGCTAAAACAATTGGTTGTGCAAGATTTGTGTATAATCATTTTCTTCTTCGATGGAATACGACATACGCTGAGACTGGAAAGGGATTATCGTACAATCAATGTTCTGCCATGCTTCCTAAAATGAAAAGGGCAGAAGAGACGGAGTGGTTAAAAGAGGTTGATAGCATTGCCCTTCAGTCCTCCTTGAAAAACCTCGCTGATTCTTTTTCTCGTTTCTTTAACAAACAAAACGAAAGACCCCGATTCAAAAGTAAGATGCACCCTGTTCAGTCCTACACTACAAAATACGTCAACCAAAATATCTCTATTGATGGTAACCTCCTGAAACTTCCTAAAATTGGACATGTACCATTCGCCAAAAGCCGGAAACTTCATGGGCGTATACTTCAAGCGACCATTCGCAAAAACCCAAGTGGAAAATACTTTGTGTCTATTCTTTGTGAAGAAAAGATACACGACTTTCCTAAAACCGAATCAGCCATCGGTATTGACTTAGGCATCTTAGACTTCGCTGTTCTTTCTGA
>NZ_QJJQ01000007.1 GCF_003201975.1 Pseudogracilibacillus auburnensis
AAGTATTTTCCACTTGGGTTTTTGCGAATGGTCACACGAAGTATACGCCCACGTAGTTTCCGGCTTTTAGCGAATGGTACATGCCCAATTTTAGGTAGTTTCAGGAGGTTACCATCAATAGAGATATTTTGATTGACGTATTTTGTAGTGTAGGACTGAACAGGGTGCATTTTACTTTTGAATCGGGGTCTTTCGTTTTGTTTTTTAAAGAAACGAGAAAAAGAATCAGCGAGGTTTTTCAAGGAGGACTGAAGGGCAATGCTATCAACCTCTTTTAACCACTCCGTTTCTTCTACCCTTTTCATTTTAGGAAGCATGGCAGAACATTGATTATACGATAATCCCTTTCCAGTCTCGGAGTATGCCGTATTCCATAGATGAAGGAAATGATTGTACACAAATCTTGCACAGCCAATTGTTTTAGCAATTAGTTTTTCTTGATTTTTAGTGGGATAGATCCGAAATTGATAGGCTTTATGTTTCAACACATGATCCACCTCGTTTTTATACTTTCATTATACTTTGTGGAACGTGTGTTTGCAAATAGATTTGAGATTAGATTTATAGCTCCCAGGCGTCCATTCATCACACGATTGAAATCGCGGGTGTTCTGGACATTTTTATAAAGTAAGTGCGATTATAAATGGACTCACTCTGTATAAAATTGTCGGGTAAAAGGGTTTGAAGCTTTTTCGCTTCCTATCGTCGTATTTGGTCCGTGACCAGGGTAAACTATACATTCATTTGGTAGTGTATATAATTTTGTTACAATACTATTTGCCAATTCGTTTATGCTACCTTCTGGGAGATCCGTACGACCAATTCCTTGCTGAAATAAAACATCTCCACTTACGATTAATTTCTCTTCCTTAAAAATAAACGTCACACTACCTGGTGAATGACCTGGTGTATGGATCACTTCGATGGAGAATGCACCTATTTGTATTGTTCCTTCCGTTAAAATATGTTCCGGTTTTTCCGTTTTAATTCCACCATCTCGACCAAAAAATAAACTGGAACGATTTAATGATGGGTCATCAAGCCAATCTTTTTCATTTTCGTGCAAATAGACAGAAATGGCATACTTTTTTCTTAACAAATCAACTGCACCAATATGATCAAAATGGGCATGTGTAAGTAAAATTGCTTTTGGGGTTAATTTGTTCTTAGTCACATATTGTACAATAAGGTTTGCGTCTCCACCCGGGTCGAAAATAAGGCACTCATTATTTTTACTAACAATGTAACAATTTGTTCCAAGTGGTCCCAATGATAATGTTTGAATTTCCATGTATAAAACCTCCGCCACCGTTTCGTAATATTTTATCAATGAATATAACTCGACAAATGAATGGGGATACTATAAAATGAATAATAGTTGTGCTGTTACATAAAATATATTCATTGAATAGTACCTTTTTTATTTTAACACGTACATAAGGAGGATGTAATTAAAATGGTTTTAGCAATTATTCTACTAGTCGTCGCTTTACTTTCAGTTGTATCTGTTTTAAGACAACTTCAATTTAAAAACTATTTTGCTTTAGCTTTTTCAGCAGCTTCAGCTTTAAGCTTCGGTTTCTTCTCAATTATGACGATTGTATGTACACTAACTGACGCGGGAATATGTTCTTAACAAATGATTAAAAATTACTTAAAACATGAAAAGTAGAGGATAAAATATAACCATTTTATCCTCTACTTTTTTTACTTAGGGTGGCGCATAGGACATGCTAGTGCTTCTACGGCGGGACGAGTAAGCGCAGTCCTAGGACGTGGCGTTCTTCGTCTGTGTTTCCCCGTCGCTTCTCCCACTGGAGTGAGTCACTATCACTCTAGACAACTAGAGTCGTTCATTTCAATAGGATTCTAGTTTCAACTTACGTGCAAAGGTTTTTTGGTAAAATAGTCAAAACCCTTGCACTTCTATCACGTCAAGCTTTGCTCCAATTTCTCTTAGACATCCCATGAAACAATCTAGTATTTTTATGCAAGAGATGGCCATCCCCTACTTATCATATAAGTGAGCCATCATAGACAACTCATTTTCTTATTCCGTTTCAAAATCAATAAATCGAAAAAGATCTCCATAAATAATTTGATCCGAATAGGTTAATTCTTTTTCAACTTTTTCTTTAATTGGAGAACATGGGGTTACTTGATTTGTTGTCTCACTTTCTGCCGCTAATACTTCTCCTGTTTCGCGATCAAAACAAATTTCACTTGCATAAACATACTCGTCACTAACAAAATTTCCATTTCTCTGTACGATATAACCTTTTCTATCATCATGAAAAAGATCATTCCCAAAATAAATATCATGATTTGTTTCAATTCCTAATAGGTGAAGTAGCGTTGGTTTTATATCGATTTGCCCAGCAATTTTAGACATCTTCTTTCCTTCCCCATAGCCAGGAATATGAATATAAAAAGGAACTCGTTGTAACTGCATATAATCATATGGTGTGATTTCTTCTTTATTTAAATACATTGCCATCGCCTTATTATGGTTTGCACTAATTCCGTCATGATCTCCCATAATAATAATCATTGAGTTATCATACAATCCGGCAGCTTTTAGTTGAATAAAAAATTGTTCAATCGCTTCATCTGTATAGCGAACAGTAGGAAAGTAATTATTTAATGTATTTGAATTTGAATCATAAGGCTCAATCGACCTATCTCCTTCATTCAATTCAAACGGAAAATGATTCGTTATTGTAATCATCTTTGCATAAAAAGGTTGCTCTAATTCCCGCAAATAAGGAATCGACTGGGTAAAAAATTCTTTATCTTTTAATCCCCAACCAATTTCGTTTTCTTCTGTTACATCAAAAAATTCTTTATCAAAAAACTGCTCAATTTCCAAACTTTCATACATTTGGTTTCGATTCCAAAAACTATTCGTATTTGCATGTAAGACTACTGATTGATAATCTTTTTTCTTCATAATCTCTGGCATGGAATGATATTCATTTTGAGCATGCGTAAAAAAGACCGCCCCACTCGAAATCGGATACAAAGAATTTTCCGTAATAAATTCTGAATCAGACGTCTTACCTTGCGATGTTTGATGATAGAAATTTTCAAAGTAAAAAGTATTTGGGTCATCTACTAAACTATTTAAAAATGGGGTAACCGCTTCTCCATGTACTTCATTATTAATAACGAACGACTGAATGGATTCAGCTGAAATAAATATGATGTTACGCCCTTTTCCAATCCCAAATAATCCAGACTCCTCTTTACTTCTTATTTCATCATTAATATAGCCTTTGATCGTTAATAAATCATTATCATCTGCAAGTACTTTTTGTGTCCGCATTTTAGATTGCATCGCCACATCATATAAGTGGTAATAAAATATGCCAATATTTTTCACTAAATATTCGCGATCAAATGCCCGTGACAACAATTGTGGGCGCTCCATTTCGGCTAGTAAAAAGTTACCCGACAAAAGTAACAGCGAAATAACGAGTGCAAATACTTTATGCCTTTTTCCATAAAAAAATCGGACAATTGCTTCTCTTTTTTTACATATATACCAAATAATGACGACATCAACGAATAATAATACATCAAACGGTTTAATTAAAGAAAAAATACTTGATGAAAGATCTGTTAGATTACTCGTTTGAAATAGTTGTGGAATGGTTAAAAAGTCAGTAAATGATCGATAAAATAACAGGTTGAAATAAATAATAATCGTTCCTATTAACGCACTATACCGAATAAACAATAGTTGCTTTTTTGTTGTTTGTAACCAAATACTTAACCCAAAAAAGATGATCGAAGTGATAAATGGGTTAATGAATAAAATTACTTCTTGCATCAAATTATCTATATCTATTTGGAAAATAAATCGATAAACAATATACGTCTTTAAACCGAACAATAATCCCGCTTGGAGAAATAGCGGCATATGATTCCGCTTTTTTTCCATATATATCCTCCTAAAAAATGACAGATGTTTTAATTTGTTACATACCCTTTTACATGAGAAATAAACATTACATTTTATGTAATAATGATGCTTCCCTCTTTATAATTAGTATTGCTTGTTGAAATTCAACTAGTGGTATCATTTTCGCATTATATAAATCACGAATTTCATATTCCATTAATTCGAGATCTCCTAACTTATTTCCAGTATATATAAATATACCATATTTTTTTAATAAGGTTCGAATGTCATACATATTTTTCATCAAGATCACCATTCTTTAGAAAACTTATCGTATCGCTCCAGATAACACATCGATTGACTGGCTGTTAGGCGGTCAGAGATGATGCTATACTTACGGGCATAGGACCGTGCTAGTGCAAGCGTCAACACACGCCGTGGCGTTCTTAGCCTGTGTTGTTATAAGGCATAGCTAGTTTTTGCTGAAAGAAAACATGCCCCTTCATAGGGAGATGCCGACGTTAGGCGCAAAGCCTGTCCTTAGTCGGCCTTCCCTAAAATAGCCGTTGGGCGAGTCAGAGGTAATATTGCACTTATGTAAATAAGGGATTAGCTTATTTACCAAGCTTTTTATTGCTAGAATTAAAGGAACACATATAGGGAGAAAGTTTTATCTCTTATCTGTTAAAAATGATCCAAAAGCTAAGTTCCAATGAATAAACAGCTTTCTCTATCATATAATGTATCGATACTACAATTGATAAAGGATGTTGGACATGCAAAAATATTTCGTTATTTCATTACTCATCATTTCATTTATTTTACTAGTATATATTGTTAAAGGTAAATTTGTGACTACGACTATGCAATATTTCCCGATCGATGAACAAGCTTTTTTTGAACAAGCTAACACGAGTATTTCGCCTAGTGAGAACGAAGGTACACTTATTTGGTCTGTTGAATCGACGAGTAATGAAGAAGCTTACTTACGCCAAGATGTTTCCTTATTATATGAAAACGGAAAATTTAAAGGTGTGCTAAGCAAATGGAGAGAGCAAGTTGCCCACCTTGAATCAAAGAAAGACTTCCCGCAAAAAAACAGCAGTTTCTTACAAGCGATTTCTTTCCATCATGGAGAAATTCATCATAACGAAGATAAAATAAATAGCATCCAACAAATGTCGACTAACGAGCTATATTATATTCATGATGGTGAAAAAGTGCATACTTATCATACTCCCGAAACAGAGTATGAAAAAAAATGGGCGAAAAAGCTTAATGAAATAACAAAACAACAACTATTATACAATTGGAATAAATTAATGAACGATTTACATATTGACCAACAAGCATATACATTAATTCCTCTTACTGAATTAGCAGAATATGAGAAAAAGAATCTTCCTGGACGATCAGAAGAAGAAACGAAACAAATCATTGGACAACTTTGGGAAGGATTATATAAAAATTATATCGTTTTATTAGCAGATGATTCCAACGATACACCACATTATGTTCCTTTAATCATGATCGCAAAAGATAATAGTCACTTACTTGTCATATTTGAACTAAACAATAAAAAGCAAAAATTAATTCAGCAATTACCGTAACTTTTCTACATTAACCGAATAATAAAGTATTCATTTGAATTCCATATAAAAGTAAATATACAAGTAAAACAAGGTATACGACACTAGAAAAAATTTGCACGATAATATTTCTTTTTTGGGGTAAAAAAGTAATACATGACGCTATAAACCCCATAATTAATCCCCCTAGATGGGCTCCCATATCTATTTGTGGAACCATAAATCCGAAGACGAGATTTATTGCTAAAATAAGGATAACACTTTTACCCATCGTTTGGAAAAACAAATGTTTATATATTACTCCAAAAAAGAGTAATGCACCAAATAAACCAAATAATGCTCCCGATGCACCTGCTGCAACGTGAATATTAAAGGCAAAGCTGGTGAGTCCACCACCAATCCCGGCTAAAAAATAAATAATTAAAAATCTTGTCGACCCATATATTCTTTCAACAGCCATTCCTAAATAATATAGTGCAATCATATTCATGATTAAATGTAACATTCCAATATGTAAAAACATCGATGATACAATCCGCCACCATTCTCCATCGATAATAGCTGGATTATATTTAGCTCCACTTTGAATTAAGTTATCTATGTTTGTACTGCCCCCGTTTAACTCTAACATTAAAAACATGAATATATTTAGTACAATAAAAATATACGTAAAGCGAGGCTTACCATATGTAAATACATTCTCTATTTCCTTATTTTTGTCGTATAAAAGACTGTGTAAGGTTGATTTATACTTTTCAACATATTCTTCTTGTTCTAGCTCGGTTGGTAGTTGAATGTTATGGTAAACAGACGAATCTATTTGGCGTAATAATCTCATTTGTTCATTTTCTATATTATCTTCTGTCACATAAAAAACGTTCATTTTTAAAGGCTTCTTTTCTTTTAATATCATCGGTTTCTTGAGCACTTCCCAATCATCTACAGGTTCATGTGATGTGACATATACATTGTAAATGTTAATATTTTTGCCAGTAAAAAAACGGTTCATTGATTTTACCCGTTGAAAGACAGAGGCAATATCTGATTTAAGATGATTTTTCCAATCGAACCCTTGGTGTACAAAGCGAATAATTTTAGAAACCTTTCGTTCCTTCTTTTCGAGCCACAGTTCATTCGTTTTCATATTCATATGTAGCATCTCAAAATTATCTTCCGTAATAAGATCATATGCTAAACGATACATATAATACTGTTCTGTAATATACATCATGCACCCCCTTATATAGTATATCAAAGTTAAGACGTTCTATTATCCACTTCTTTACAGCCATCTTCCGTAATGATAAACTGAACGGGAATATCATACTCCTCAGTAGGTATTTGATCCATTAGTTGCATCTTACTAACAAGTGAAATCGTTGGCTGTTGAAATGTTCGCAGGAAACGATCATAATACCCACCACCAAAACCAATCCGAAATCCATAAGCATCAAATACAATTCCTGGAACGAGTAATAAGTCAATTGATTCCTTATCCACTTTTTCTGTTACATCAACACGTGGCTCTTTTATATTAGCATAGCCTATTGAAAGGTCTTTTTCGCTTGTTATTTTGTAAAATGTCAATAATTTTTTCTTATTATTACATTTCGGGATAACAATCGTTTTCCCCTCTTTCCATGCTTGCCTTATTAATCTCTTTGTATCCCATTCCATCTTTTGCGAAATAGTCGTGCCAATAACCGTAGCATTTTTCCATAAACTACTGGAGATTAAATGGGCAAAAAAACGCAGCTCAACGGCATTTTTCACTTCTGGATCCAGTTGTTTCAATTGCGTGATCATCTTTTCTCGTAAATCTGCTTTATTCACCATTTGAGCACCTCTTTATCAATTATACCTTAAAATCAAGGATAATTTTAAAATAAACTTTATACATCAAGAGTTTAAGTTAAATAGCTCTACTTGTTAACGTTAGGGTGAACAGAGTAACAGCTATTTCTAAGTCTTTAAACAAATATGCTTATTCAATTAGTCCGAAGAACGATAGAAGAAATATTGGGGTGTGGAGAAGGGGATCCTTTGCGCAATATAAAAATTGGTTAAATCCTTTTATTCTAGAACAGTAGGGTTACCTGCCCCCTTCTATAATGACTTTCTGTTAATTTTTCATTTAACACCTTTTAACAACTAAGGTGCGCTTTTACATTTTCTTGTGAGAGTCGATGAAAAAGTGGTGTATCTCTACTGAATAAAGCTATTTCAGATAACTCTTCATTCCTCCATACTCATTAAAGCTGGAGATAGGATATTTGAGTAAGAATCTCTATGTTGTGGAATATTTTTGTAAAATTATCATTTTATTCCTCCAAGCCTTCAATGAAGCTTCCATACGAATGTCGGTTATAATACTATTAGAGATTGGTTGACTATAAATACAGTTTATCAATACTCAATATAAATAGTACCATATTAAGAAAATTGGGTATTGGAAAAAGACTATACAAATACGACGAAACTACATCATGTTATCAAAATGCATGAAGTATTCGGGTCACTTCCAGAGCAAAAAGACCAAAACCGTTGGAGAAATAACAAAAACTCGTACCGTCAAAATTAATCGGATTGTTTAATTTCATAGACCCTCCTTTTTCTGCATTCATGACGACGCACTTTCGCAACTTAATACAGACATGATCAATCGAACAAACAGTAGGTAACAATGAAAAAGTATTATACCGTATAACCGCCGTAATATCCGTTTACAAACAAAAAACTCCTATCCATTAGCTGGTAAGAGTTTTATTCATACATTATTTTGTTTCCCGATGTAGTGTATGTTTTTTTAAGCGTGGGCAATATTTCATTAATTCAATACGCTCTGTGTTATTACGGTTATTTTTGGTTGTAATATAATTTCGGTCTCCAGTTTCCGTACAAGCTAAAGTAATATTAACGCGCATCCTTATCCCTCCAAACTTTCTAATACAATTATACTATTTTACCCTCATAATAATAACAGATACATGCAATTCTAGCAATATGTATGATAATATTTATTTTTTCAAAGCATTTAATGAAATGAAATTACATTTTTAATATCATTTACGATTTCTTATTGAAAACTATTCACTTAAAATGGGCAATTTTTGACAGATGCAAGCACTTCAGATGACAATAAATAGTACAAAATTGGGTTGTCTTTCATCTGTTAACTCCAATTGCACTTCTTACTTGTATGTGATATATTACATTTAATATATTTAAAGTTGGTGAAACTGAATGAATTACTTACATATGGAGCAAAAAATCCAGCGTACATTTATACGTGATGAAGTATACGAAATATTATTAGATTGGATCGTTACTGGCACGTTACGAGCTGATCAACAAATCCGAGATAAAGAGATCTCTAAACAACTTGGTGTGAGCAGAACACCAATTAGGGAAGCACTTCTACGTCTTGAGAATGAAGGTTTTGTACAAACGAAAGCTAATAGTTCCACCTTTGTGACTCCGATCAATTATGATGAAATTTCACATTATTATTCCATTGCTTATACACTTGAAAAACTGGCTGTTGAGGATATGTTTACTAAAATTACCAATCAACATCTTAAAAAAATGGAAATAGTGAATCAGGAAATGTATCATTCTATTCAAAAGGGAGAATATTTTACTGCTGTAAAAAAAGACACCGAGTTTCATGCCCTTTTTATCTCACTGTCATCAAATTCGGAATTGAAAAAAATGCTTGCAAATCTTAAACAAAAACTAAAAAGAATAGAACTCTTTTATTATGACAAAGCAAAAGGGGTTCACTTATCGTTTTCTGAACACAAAAAAATTATTGCAGCATTTAAACAAAATGATATGAATTTAACGCTTGATTCTGTTGAACAAAATTGGAGAAATGGAATGGAAAGAATTCAAAAATACTTAATAGAAAAAGGTGACATGTAAAATGAAAAAGACAATCGGGATTATTGGTGGGATAAGCCCAGCTTCAACAATTAAATATTATGAAAAAATAGTTGATCTATACTATGAGAAAAATAAAGATTATTACTACCCAGAAATTAAAATTCACAGCCTTGATTTCCAGTACTTCACAGACTTGGAGAACAATCAACAAACCGAAGATTATATCGACTATATATCTAACAGCATCTATTCACTTGAAAAATCTGGTGTGGATGTCATCATTATGGCAGCCAATTCACCTCATTCTGTTTTCAATCAAGTAGCTTTTCATGCAAATGTTCCGATGATTAGCATTGTAGAAGAAACGGTAAAAAATGCTCTTAAATACAATTTAAAAAATGTATTATTGACTGGAATTAACTATACAATGAAATCAACATTCTATACAGATATATTTGAAAAGAATGGGATTAAACTACTTGTTCCCTCTGATCAAGAACAAGATGAGATTAATACTATTATCTTTGATGAACTCGTCATAAACAAGATTACAGATCAATCTAGACAAAGAATACTTGAAATTATAAACAAGTATCCAATCGATGGAGTAATACTTGGTTGTACAGAATTACCACTCTTAATCCACCAAGAAACTTGCCCTGTTCGTGTGTTAGATACGATGACCTTACATGTAGAGGCTGTACTGAACTTTCTTGAGAGTCATTGATTAGGATGTGGATAAAGTATAGAAAAGAATTTTTATGATTGGGGATTAATATAGAAACTCTTTTAACATTAAACAGGACATTTTTCTATTAATATGAAGGAGACCGATATCATTTTGTAAACTCCCAATGATACAAGGCAAGCTTTATGTAAAATAATTAAAACCTTTGCAATATCGGAAAGGTGTTAATACATAACGAACTATACAAGTGATTTAATTTTTATTATAGCCATTTCTATCAAGTTTCCTTAAATAGAAACCATTTTTAATCCTTTTGTCTGTATGATCAAACGTGTAAAGGGAGTAATAAAATATTATATTTTCAAGTTAGGCAACTATAAACGATTTCTTCTTGCCTGTTCAAGATATACCTTAGTTACTCCTTAAAGTCTTTCAAGATTTGATCTCTCATTTTCTTCTATAAAAATTGTAATAACCCAACTTTCTACTCGATGAATCTACTATTTGCTTAAAGGGATATTCGAAGAGATGAATCTCTTGATCTGATAAGGGAATACACCGATTTTATTTGTGCGAAAACTGTTAAAACACTAGATAATAGAGATGCTAGATCCCCTTACAACCGTTAAAGTATAAGCTTTTTAAAATAATACTTCATCGGCAGCGCATTTCATAGTATAATATAAATTAGACTGGAGGTATGAGGATATGGTTTATTTATGCGTATCTATCGTTGTAATCGCTCTTATTTTGTTTATCAGTTCCTTTTTTATGGAAGATAAATATCAAAAGTTAGAAGACCAATTAGAGCAATTTTCAATTGCAACGATGCAAGATACATATCAAATGAAAAAGAAGATCAAAATCTTAGAAGAAGAGTTGTTGTCGGGAGATCCACAAAATACGTCTTTTAAAAATATTCCGCCATCACTTAAAAATAAGCCATTGCTATTACAAAAAGTGTATCATTTGTCTCAGCAAGGCTATTCTATAGAGGATATTTCTAAACAAACAGACTTAAGTAGTCACGATATCCAAACGATTTTAACTAATAATATTTAGTAAATAAGGAGATTGAAAAATAAAATGAAACAATCCATTCGTTTTTTTTCACTTGGTTTACTAACTTCGGCCATTTTTTTATACGGATTTTATTTATTTTCCGACACTTCGTCTGCGGATGTCGAAACGATTCCTGTTGAGACATTAATTTCACAAATTGAATCTGATGGCTATCGAGTGATTACAGAAGATGAATTTATCTCATTCTCCTTAAAAAATGAAGAGAAGGATGAAGAAGAGGTAAAAGAAGAGAAAGTGGATAAAGAGAAAAAGCAAGATAAAGAAGAGAAAGAATCAACAGCTAAAAAAGATTCGAAAAAAGAAACAAAAAAAGACTCTAAGAAAAAGAAATCCAAAAAAACGAAAAATGATGATGCAGACAAAGATAAAGAAGATGACAAAGATGAAGTGAAAAAAGCAACATTTACAACAAAAGAAGGCGTCGTATCACAAGATATTGCTGATATATTAGTAGAAAACGAGATTATTGATGATCGCCAAAAGTTTTTAGATTATCTTGATGATAATGGGTATAGTACTCGCCTCCAAATTGGGAAATTCAAAGTAAATAGTGATATGAGCCATAAAGAATTAGCCGAAGTAATTACTACATATCCAGGAAGTAACTAAAAAAATGGTCTGAAACATTAACGTTTCAGACCATTTTTATTCCTCATTTTGTTCCTCATCATCTGTCATTTCACCATCATTACCAGAACTAGAACGGTTTTCTTTTAGCTTAAAATACGTATCTAATAATTGTCGACCAATCTTATGGTTAATATCAGCGCCGCTTTTTTTAGTTAATTGGGGTACGATTACAGCGAAAGCTACTTCCGGATCATCATAAGGTGCATAGCCAACTAATGCTAGGTTTTCAACATCTACTCGATAAGTTGAACCATCATCCCTTTTTAAATAAACCTCATTCTCAGCGGTTCCCGTCTTACCGACAGCACCATAGCCATTTCCCGCCCAATTACGATAACCAGTACCATTAACTTCATTAAATACTCGCCAAAATCCCGTTTGAACACGTTTCACATAACTTGGGTCTATATCAATTTCATTTAATACGTTCGGATGATTCACTTTATAAACAGAGCCAAGTTCATTATCAACCGATGGATTTCTGATCTCTTTTACTAGATGTGGTTGAACTCGTTTTCCGTCATTGGCAATCGTTGCAACGTATTGCCCCAATTGTAATGTCGTATACGTGTCATACTGACCAATTGCGAGATCCATTATTTTAGTTGAATCTGGCCCCACATAACCTGTTGATTCAAATGGAAAATCAACTCCGGTACTTAGACCTAAACCAAATTGATTAAAATAATTTCTCATTAGCCGCATACCTTCTGGATTCAATGCCGCCTTGGCGTTACTTGGAAATGGATAGCGATATTCGCCTGCCATCCGAAGTCCAATATAAAACATATATACGTTCGATGATAATTTTAAGGCAGATGAGTCATCTACCGATCCTAATGGCTTATAAGACCCCTTTAGTGGTGTATCAGCAATTTTGATCGGGCTGTCTGTAAAGTATTGCCCTGGGGTAATCACACCAGATTGTAACCCCGCTAAGACGGTTGCTCCCTTTACTGTTGAGCCTGGGCGATGAGCATCATATAGCACTTTATGTGGGGTGTTTTCATATTCATTTGTTTCTTTATTATAATGCTGTCCACTTAATGCTAAAATTTCCCCCGTCTTCGGATTTAATACGATAGCAAGCACATCTTCTAAATAGTAATTTCCTCGTCCTTTAGCGGCCTTTAATTCTTTTAATAAAATTTCATCTGCTAGTTCTTGATATTCCATATCAAGGCTTAAGACAAGATCTTTCCCTCTTTCACCGTCAACAACGATATCTGAACCAATGACATTTCCAGTTTTAGTCGTTGTATATTGCACTTGTTCTTTTCTGCCACGTAACACATCTTCATATTGTTCTTCCAAACCACTTTTTCCAACCCGATCATTCCGATTATACCCTCTCGTTAAGTAATAATCTTCCTTTTCAGCAGGAATCCCCTGATCTTGGGAAGTAATGGATCCGATAATCGATTTAATCGTATCATTGTATTTATATTGTCTTTCCCAATCAGTTGTCGCATTGATACCGGGAAGATCGCTTAAATGTTCGGCAATTTTCGCATATTCTTTTACTGTAATATCTTTGTTTTTGATTACTTCAGGAGTTAACGCATATGCCTTATCTAACTGACGTTTAATTGCAATGATTTGTAAGTCTTCATCCGTAAAGTCGCTTATATCTTCTTCTGTAATTCTTTTGAGCGCAAGTTTGTATTGTTCGACATCATCTAATTTTTCTATTTCATTATCGGTCAGTCGCTCCACCGCTTTTTCTACATTATTTAAATACCAATACTCTTTTTTATTATGTTCGGTAATCTTTTTAATTTCATTTTTTTCCATCGTAATAAAATTAGTTAACTTTTTGGCTAATTTTAATTTATCTTCCGCCTGCACCCTTTTCGGAGGTGTATAGGTGATCGAATATAATGGCTGATTATCGACAACTACTTCTCCATTTCGATCAAACATCTTCCCACGCGGAACTGGTGATCTAGATGTATCCTGAATCGTCCTGTCGATCTCCTCTTGAAAGCTTTCTCCTTGTAATATTTGTACGATTCCTAATTGTAATACGAGGATAGAAAACAATATAAAAACAATAAAAAATAATATATTTAAACGAAAGGGAACTCGTGATTCTTTATTTTTTTTCTTGTCCACCCAATCATTCCCCCTTAAGTACGTGTTCAAAAAGGAGGTTAAAAAAAGACCGAGCATTCGAGGCGGCGTAGATCCCCGCACCCCAGCGTATTCTTCTTAATACGTAAGTAGCGAAAAAAGCAAGCCAACAAAGAAATGCGAAGTGTCATTTTTACCGAACTTTTTGAACAACCTCTCTATTTAATCACACTAATTAATTATAGCATTTTACTAGTAGAAAATTAATTAATAACTCAACTTTCGCACCAATAAAATGAGTTCAAACAGTTCGCCTAGGTAAGATTGAGGTGCTTCTAATGATCTCCTTGAACACCTCGGTATAATAAACCCTTTTTCAAAATATTGGGACTGTAAATCCTTCTCCTACCGAATAGATTGATTGTTTTTGACATAGAAGAAATAAACTGTGCAGTAACTTCAGATAGCGGGATGACCTACCGCTACGGAAATACACTCCGCTTTCCGCGGGCGGCTGATGAGCCTCCTTGTGCTACGCACTGCGTAGTCTCACCGATGCCTTTCCTAAGGCCACTGAAAAAGTCCCCAAGGTTTGTGTACATGTGTTCCATCCGAATCCACTTCGCTCTCCGCGGGCAACGCCTCAACTAATTTCGGCTGTTGCTATTCCCGCAGGAGTCTTCGTGAATTCGGATTCCACACAAACATGGAATGTTTACTTTAATCCAAAGTCAACTTGAGCAATGTATCTTCATCCTACTTAATTTTTTGTCCATTTCACTCTGCGCAAGTTGAGTTAATAAGGATAGTTTCAGCCATTTTTTTCATATACCAAATGTACTTTATTCATAAAATAAAAAATCAATAAATAAGCATGACTAAAGATCGCAAGTAAGTAAGGTATTGGCGTTGTTTTATCAATAAACGTAACAGATAAAATGAAAATTAAAATAGATAAAATCCGTCCTGCGTTCACAAAAATTTCTAAGGTGACGACATATTCAATTCGAAGCTCTTTTGCATAATTACTTTGTCCAATAACATCATAAGTCATTGAATTAAAAGGAACATTGATGATCGGGTATCCAATCCCAATTACGATCGCATATGTTATTAAATGAACATAGGTTAAATCAAATAAAATAATAAAAACGGAAAAGCTGATGATCATACTACCTAAAAGGATTGCTTTTTTTCTCATCGGTTGATTGATCAATTTTGTGACGAGTAAATAAAAAACGAAAGAAAGTCCACTTAAACATAAATTAAACATTCCTAAGGCAAATTCACTTTTTGTAATTAAAAACACCCAAATAGTAATAACAAATACAAATAAACCTTCACGCATTCCTTGAAAAATATTTGCACTAATAACATTTCTCCAATTTTTACTATGCTGGATCTCTTTTAATACAGTAACTAAATCATATTTTCCATCAGCACCTCTTCGTTTTAAAAAGAAACTACAAATTACTGCTAAAATAAATAAGCCGAATGAGAGGGAAAAGACAGTCATATATCCAATATTAGTTGTCATTTTTGCAATGATAATACCTGCCAACAAAGGACCAATCATTCCGCCAAGTGATTCTAAACCACCCATAAATCCGTTAAATACATCTCTTGTATCAGGCTCTGTAATTTCAAATGTTAGCAAATTAAATGCTAACCAATAAAATCCATATCCAACCCCTAATAAACAACCTAGAAGAAAATTATATGTTGCCGCCCTTTCTCCAACAATTAAAACAGTGAGGAAAAAGATTGATAAAAAAGTGACCCCTAATCGTAGTACGATGATCCGGTCGATTTTCTTTGCCAACTTTCCGGCTAATACGAATGTTGCTGGCTGAAAAATAAAAATCGCCAAATTATACATAGCGATAACGATAAAATCATTCGCCTGACGCCATAAATAGACATTGACAAATGTATTCGATAAAAATATCCCTAAAGAATACAATCCGCCAATTGTAAGTAGTAAAACTAAATCTCGATTTAATGACTTTTTATCTAAAAAAAACAATGCCAACTTCAACATATCACAAGACTCCTTTAATAATTATATTGTGAGCAACTACGGGAGAGATATGTAAAGTTTTTTTCTAGATAAATTCAGGGAATGAAAACAAAAACATGCGGAGAAAATTTATTCTCCGCATGTTTAGAAATTACTTGTATTTTCTATGTTATTTTGCTTCATTATAATTTTTTGTTACTTCGTCCCAATTAACCTTATCCCAAAATGCTTTTGCATACTCAGGACGTCTATTTTGGTAGTTTAAGTAGTAAGCGTGCTCCCAAACATCAAGACCTAGTAAAGGAGCTTTTCCTTCCATAATCGGTGAATCCTGATTTGGTGTACTCGTCACTTCAATTTCTCCATTGCTAAGTACAAGCCATGCCCAACCTGAGCCGAAACGTGTTGCTGCAGCTTTTTCAAATGCTTCTTTAAATGCATCAAAGCTACCAAATTTTTCGTTAATTTTTTCTGCAAGCTCGCCTGTTGGCTCTCCACCACCTGTTGGAGATAGCGTTTTCCAGAATAGACTGTGGTTAGCGTGTCCTCCACCATTATTACGTACTGCTGTACGAATATCTTCTGGAACAGTATTTAAATCACTAATTAAGTCCTCTATCGTTTTACTTTGAAGATCTGGATGACCTTCTAAAGCCGCATTCAAATTTGTTACGTACGTATTATGATGCTTTGTGTGGTGAATATTCATTGTCTCTTTATCAATGGTAGGTTCTAATGCATCATAAGCATATGGTAATTCAGGTAATTCAAACTTTGACATAAATTATTCCTCTCCTTCAGAAAAATTTTGGTATCTTATATGTAAAGGTTATCAGAGCTTCCATATTCGTGCAAATCTTTCGCATCATTTTACTTAGATTATTCATTAATTCTTTGTAAAATGAACTATTGGATTATCAAAAATAGTTGTCCGTGATGTTGAAGGGCTTATTAGGTCGATGTCAGTCACATGACGTGACCAATTCTAGCCGATAAGCTAGCATACTTATTTTTCGTCACGAACATCCAATCTCCCGAAATAGTTACCATTTATATGGAGGTATCATGAATATGAAGCAAACTTGATTTCCTGCAATAAAAAAACAAGCAATCCGCTTGTATAAAAATGTGGCTCGAGACGGAATCGAACCGCCGACACAAGGATTTTCAGTCCTTTGCTCTACCGACTGAGCTATCGAGCCGTTATATATGTATGAATAAAATAAATGGAGGAGGAAGAGGGATTCGAACCCCCGCGGGCTTTGACACCCCTGTCGGTTTTCAAGACCGATCCCTTCAGCCAGACTTGGGTATTCCTCCGAGTTTTATAATGGTGGACCCTGCAGGACTCGAACCTGCGACCGATCGGTTATGAGCCGATAGCTCTAACCAACTGAGCTAAGGGTCCTAATGGATAGCGGCGGAGGGGATCGAACCCACGACCTCACGGGTATGAACCGTACGCTCTCGCCAGCTGAGCTACGCCGCCATATGGCTCCACAGGTAGGATTCGAACCTACGACCGATCGGTTAACAGCCGATTGCTCTACCACTGAGCTACTGTGGAATAAAAAAAAATAGTTAATATTTTAAAAAGAGGTTTGTAACTTTAAAGCTCGTCATGCATTCGCATTCCTCGCAGACCTTTTCAAGTTAACTGAAATAATAATCTCATTTTGTGCCGGTCTGCTCTACCACTGAGCTACTGTGGAATAAAATAAATTAGTTATAACATTCTAAAAAGAGGTTTGTAACTTTAAAGCTCGTCATGCATTCGCATTCCTCGCAGACCTTTTCAAGTTAACTGAAATAATAATCTCATTTTGTGCCGGTCTGCTCTACCACTGAGCTACTGTGGAATAAAATAAATTAGTTATAATATTCTAAAAAAAGGTTTGTAACTTTAAAGCTCGTCATGCATTCGCATTCCTCGCAGATCTTTCTAAGTAGTACTAAGTAAATCCTAATCTTGAAATGTTGTGTCCCTCGATATTATAATTCAAAAGAAATAGCTTGTCCAATAAAGTAAACGTATGATAGGAGATGTTTTATTTTATGTATTGCTAAAACAGACGACAAGATATAATTTACCACGGATTTAATATCTTGTCAATATTTTTTTGAAAAAAATTAATAAAACATCCCATACATACCTTTTTATTCGATTATTGGCTATCATTTAATACTTCTTCAGCAATATTTACAGCATGATCACCGATTCTTTCCAAATTACTAATAATATCAACAAATACTATTCCAGCGGAACCGGAACATAGCCCTTCATTCATTCTAATAATGTGTTTTTTGCGGAATTTTCTTTCCATCTTATCAATTTGGTCTTCTTTTTGGACAACGACTAATGCCTCTTCCCTATCCATAAGCTCTAGCGCCTTTACAGCCTGTTTAACCGTTAAAATTGTTAAATCAAACATTTCATGTAAATCTTCATGAGCATGCTCTGTTAAATTAATTTTATTAGAAATTTTATATTCCATTAATTCAATGATATTTTCAAAATGGTCGCCAATTCTTTCGATATCACGAACCGAATCCATTAAGGCTGTATGTTTTGCGCTTTCTGCCTCAGATAAAATACCACTAGAAATACTAACTAAATAATTGGTTATTTCCCTATCCAAACTATTCAGTGCTCCTTCTATTTGCATCGCCATTTCCGAATGTTTTTCCTGTTGCGTCATTACGTATAAACTCGTCTCTTCTAATCCTTTAACACTATACTCACCCATACGAATAATTTCTGCTTTCGCTTGTGATAAAGCGACAGTGGATGATTGTTGGATAAAAATAGGATCCAAATGTTTTGATTTATATTCGACCGTTATATCTTCACCAGGAACTAATTTTGTCACAATCCAAGCTAAGGCACCAATAAACGGGAATTGAATAATTGTATTTGCGATGTTAAAGCTTCCATGTGCAAACGCTAATGTCATTTCTGGATTCAAATTTAATGAAGCTTGTAAAAAGCTTACATATTTAATAAAAAGTCCTAAAACAAATAAAAAGATAGTAGCACCGATTAAATTAAATAATACATGCGTAAAAGCAGCTCTTCTTGCTGCAACTGATGCACCTAATGCTGCGAGAACTGCTGTAATTGTCGTTCCAATATTATCCCCAAATAAAACTGGGACTGCGGCATGTAAAGAGATTGCTCCTTCCGCATATAACCCTTGCAATATTCCAATTGTCGCACTAGAACTTTGTACGACTAACGTAAACACTGTACCGATGACAACCCCTAAAATAGGATTATCACTCATATTAACCGTAAGTTCATGGAAAAATTCTAGTTCTCTTAATGGTGCCATACCATTACTCATTAATTTTAAACCAAAAAACAAAGAACCAAAACCGAAAATAGCTTGTCCAAGAATATTGATCTTTTGATTGTTAAAAAAGAATAGTAAAAAGCACCCAATTGCAATGATTGGTAAAGAATATTCACTAATATTTAAACCAATAATAAAAGCAGTTACTGTTGTACCAATATTTGCTCCCATAATGACACCAATTGCTTGTCTAAGCGTCATAAATCCAGCATTCACTAAAGCAACTGTTAAAACCGTTGTACCTGAACTACTTTGAATTAAGACTGTAACAAGTGCACCTGCTAGTACTCCTAAAAAAGGATTGCTCGTAAATTTATCTAAGATATCCCTTAATTTATCCCCAGCAGATTTTTGTAAACCTTCTCCCATATACTTTATCCCGAGAAGGAAAATTCCTAGTCCGCCAATAAATTCAAATAAAATTGATTGTAAATCTACTGTATCAGCCAATTCTTTATCACCTACAAGTTAATATAGTAATGCTCCAGTCCCTATTATTAAAAAATATTTTGTTTTTGTAAAGTGTGTTTTGTAAAATTAACATTAAATTTACAATCGATCTTATAAATATTATTTTTCTAGTTCTTTTACTAATATTCTTGTGCCATCCACATCTGTTATTTGAATTTTTGTGCCTTTTTTGATCCACTGTGCATTGGAAATAGCACTATATTCTTTTTTGTCAATTTCAATTGTTCCCACAGGACGCAAATCTGTTAAAGTGACTCCTTCTTTTCCAATTAATTGAATATATTCCTCATTTAAAGAAGAATAACCTGCTTCTTTTGTCAACCGATCTTTTAACGTAATTTTACTCCACATATTTCTTCTTTTAAATACTTTTAAAAATGTAAACGAAAGTGCGGCACCTAAAATAACTCCAATAAAGGCGTACAAGCCTGCAAAAAAGTTGGGAGCAGCTAAAACAACGGAAAATGTCATTCCAGCTAAACCAAGTGTACCAAGTGTTCCATCATTAATAATTTTACCATCAATGAGTATAAGTAATAGTCCTACGAAATAAATAATAAGCATGATAACAAAGGTGGATGGATCAACTATATTAATATAAAAATAAAGAACAATAAAACTAATCCCTAATAGTGCAAACAATCCACGCATATTTACTAATATTTCTCCAATTAGAAATAATGTGCCTAAACCAACTATAACAAATCCAATCCAGCTTGTATCTAAAAGTGCAGCCATTTTTCTCTTCCTCCTTTTTAAATATAAATAGGGTGGTATCGTATATGTATTACGTAAAAAGAATTTGTCTTTATACTTGTATTATACTGTTAATTTTAAGTTTGTATAATGATTTTACAAAAGGGTCTACTTCATTTATAACACCTAATCATGAAGTAGAAACAATAAATGGTATTACCGTAATGAAAATAAAGGTCCATCCAGGTGATACGATTTTATCCGTCTCTGAACGAATAAATAAGGTTCAAGTAGAAAACCTACGTATTGACCAAATAATGACTGATTTTCAAATCGTTAATCCAAATGCAGATGTTCATGCATTATCTCCAAATACATATTATTATTTTCCAGTCTATTAAAACTTTACCATGAACGTTTTCATGTAAAAAGGGCTGAATGACATCAGCCCAAACATTTAATTCATCTATATTAGTGGTAATATAAATAATCGGATAAGAATCGATAAAACCCCAATTATAATAGCTGTATTTCCTAATATAGCCGCCTCACGATTTCTTGCTACAAATCCTAGTATAATTCCTGCTCCTGCAAACAGAAGTGGGATGAAGAAAAAGGAAATAACACTAAGTGCTACCGCAATCCAACCGTATACGCTTTGCACATCTGGATCATTTCGATCGCGATCTCGGTCACGGTCACGACCTTTTCTAATCACATCATCATCCGTTATTTCAGTTGCAGTCTCTTCCCTAAAATCCCGGTCCAGATTTCTATCATCATCAAGAACCGGATGACCTTTACGATCTCTTTGTCGTTGATCATTTAAACGCTGATTTTCCATGAACTTGTACCCCCTTTGTATTAAGGTAAGTATAGTTTATGGAATATATCTTGTTTCATTTATGTTAGTTATTTCATATTAGCTCATTATTTTCTTCAATAAATCTTGATCAAATGTACCGTTTTTAAGCATGTCAATTTCAAATTTATACGGTGGTTTTTTGTTTTTCTTATCTTCTCCAACATAAGGAGTTTCCAATATTTTTGGTATATCTGTAAATTCCTCATGAAAAATAACATAATGTAGTGGCTCAAAACCGATATGACCAAAACCAATATTTTCATGTCGATCTTTTCCAGCACCACGTTCATTTTTACTATCGTTCACATGGATAACTTTAATGCGATCCACACCAATTATTTTGTCAAATTCGTTTAGAACATCGTCAAAACCATCTTTCACATGGTACCCTGCATCATGAATATGACATGTGTCAAGGCATACAGTTAATTTATCGTTATGTGTTACTCCATCGATAATTTTTGCTAATTCATCAAAACTTCTACCAATTTCAGTCCCTTTACCAGCCATTGTTTCAAGTGCTATGTGAACTTTCTGATCTTTTTGAAGTACTTCATTTAATCCTTCAATAATTTTATTAATTCCTTCATCTACTCCAGCTCCAACATGTGCCCCAGGATGTAAAACAATTTGAGTAGCACCAACTGCTTCTGTTCGTTCGATTTCATTTTGTAAAAAGGTAACACCTAGTTCAAAGGTTGCTGGCTTCGTTGTATTAGCAATATTGATAATATAAGGAGCATGGACAATAATGTCATTAATTCCATGTTCATTCATATGGGTTTGTCCCGCTTCTATATTTAATTCTTCAATTGGTTTTCTCCGTGTATTTTGTGGTGCGCCTGTGTAAATCATAAACGTATTTGCACCATAAGATGTTGCTTCTTCGCTTGAACCGAGTAGCATTTTTTTACCACTCATTGAAACATGTGAACCTAACTTTACCATGATTCCACCCCATTTATGTTCTTTTCTGACGACTTTCTTTTTTTAACTGTCGCTTTATTCTTTCTTGTTGTTGCTTCATTCTTTTTTTGTATCCTGGTTTCACTTTTTTGGGTTTTTTAACCCGTTTCCATGCTTCTCGATCTAACGTCGTTGTAAGATCTTTTCTTCGTTCTCTTTTATTATAATGATTACTTTCAATCCATTCACCATTTTTTATATCCGAATAAATAAAGGTAATTCCTTTTTTCTCTAACTCATCTATTAATGGAATATCTGCTTCAGTAAAAAAACTAATCGCAGTTCCTTCAAGGCCCGCTCGAGCAGTTCTGCCTACGCGATGAATGTAAAACTCAATTTCTTTCGGTAATTCCACATTAATTACATGACTTGCTCCTTTTATGTCAATGCCCCGTGACGCTAGATCAGTTGCTACAATATACTCATAACGAAGATCATGAATTGCCTTAACCATCCGCTTACGCTCACGGCTCGATAATCCACCATGTAATACTCCTACATTTAATCCTTTTGCACTTAAGATATCTCCTAATTCATCCGCAGTTTCCTTGCTATTTGTAAAGAGGAGCGCCACATAGGGCTGAATTGCTTTTGATATGTCCATCACTTTTCCTGCTAAATCCTGATGTTTTTTTTCAACGAGTCGGTGTTTCATCGATTCCGGAGACAATCCATTCTGAATCTTAATATGAGTTGGTTGTTGTAAATATTTTTTTAAAAAATGCTGTAATTGTTGTGGAAAAGTTGCTGAAAAAACAAGTATTTGTACATCTTTTTTACTGCGAACTAAAAGTTCATCTATCGTATCGATAAATCGCAAATCAAGCATCAAATCGGCTTCATCGATAACAAAGGAAGTAGCTGAATAGATGGAGAGAACACCCTCGTTCACCATATCCAATATTCTACCTGGTGTCCCGACGACAATCTGAGGTGTTTTCTCCAATTGTTTGATCATTCGCTTTCTATCAAGGCCACCAACAATTAAACGGGAAGTCCAAATTTGTTCTTTTTTTGCAAGCTTCGTTATCGTTTTAATCTCTTCAAAAATTTGCATGGATAACTCTCGTGTGGGTGCCGTAATAATAACTTGCACCTCAGCTTTTGTTTCATCCATTTTATTTAGTAATGGTAATAAATAAGCATGCGTTTTACCCGAACCAGTTTGCGATTCGCCTATCATACTTTTGCCAGCCAAAATATGCGGAATTGCTTTTCTTTGTATCTCTGTTGGATGTTTAAAATATAATTGATGAATCACTTTTTGTATCGTTTCATTTAGAGCTAGTTTATTAAAATTATTTTCGTCCATTTTCGTACTCCTTTAAGGTTATATAAATTGAAATGGATTCGTATTTGTGTTCGAGACAATAACTGGGAGATTCGCAAACTGATTAGTTAAATAAAGCTTCGTTGCCTTTTTCATAATTTCTTCAATATAATGACCAGGGTCGATGATTGCAAGTCCCATTTCTAATGCTTCTTGTGCATGATGGAATGTCATATCCCCCGTAATATAAACGTCAGCACCCATTTTTTTAGCTTGGTGAAGGAACTTTTCACCGCTACCTCCAACTACAGCAACCTTTTTCACTTGCTTCGTTAAGTCTCCAACGACCCGTAAACAATCAATATGAAATGTTTGTTTTACCTTTTCTGAAAATGCTTGTAGTGTTATCGTCTCTTGTAAAGAACCAATTCTTCCTAATCCAAACGTCTCTCCAGCATATTCAAGTGGAAATAGATCATAGGCAACCTCTTCATAAGGATGAGCTTTTTTCATCGCCGAAAGGACTTTAGCTACATTATTTTCTTGTACAACAGTTTCCATTTTTACTTCGTCGACCATTTCAAGTTCTTTTGTCCGACCAATAAAAGGATTCGTTCCTTCCTGTGGCATGAATGTACCTTGCCCTTTCGATTGAAAAGTACAATGACTATAGTTTCCAATATGACCAGCACCAGCATTGCCTAAAGCTTCTCTAACCTGATCGCTATGGGTTTTTGGAACAAAAACGATAAGTTTAAATAACTTTTCCTTATACACATCAAGTAAATGCTTCGTAGCCTTTATTTCTAATGCTTCACAAAGCAAATCATTAACACCATTTTTTGCTATATCTAAATTTGTATGTGCTGCATATACAGTGATATCATGTTTGATCAATTTCTCGATTACTTTTCCTTTGATAGAGTGAACATCAATATTTTTGATTGATTTAAAAAGTAGAGGGTGATGGGCAATAAGTAAATTTACATCATTTTCAATCGCCTCGTCAACAACTGATTCCAAGACATCTAACGTGATCATGACCTTCGTTGTTTTTGTTAATGTTGATCCTATTTGTAAACCAACATTATCCCACCCATACGCAAGTCGTTTTGGAGCCCAGTTTTCAAGTGCATTAAAAATAGTGCCATGGTTAATATTGCTCAAGTTAAAACCTCCTCCATCCATTGTAACTGTTTTTTATATAAATGAAGCTTTGTCTCCTCTTTATTTTTCGCTTTTTCCATATTACTCGTTATATGGAGCAATTTTTTTCGTTCATCTTGCCATTTTTTAATAAAGACAGGAGATTTCTCTTGCATTAGCAGTGGACCAAACATCAATTGTTTCCCTAAATGTTCAGCTGGATCGTAAATATTTACAGTTGAATCTCGCTCCGCTACTAACACTTCGTATATATGATTATTTTCCATTAAAATGATTTCATTTATTAAGGAATAATTGTTTGCCAAAAATGTTTTCCTGACGCTGGAAGCATGGATGTTCGGTTGTGCAATAATTTTATGAACAGCAGATAATTTATTTTTACCTTCCTCCATTATATTGGCAATTAATGAGCCACCCATCCCTGCTATCACAACTTCATTCACATGATCGTTTTCATTAATAATTTGTAATCCATTGCCCAAACGAACATCAATTCGTTCAGACAAATCATAATATTCTACTGTTTCTTGTGCACGTTTAAGGGGACCTTCTTTAACTTCTCCTGCTATTGCCTGTACAGTTTGATCTGATAAACAAACATAACAAGGTAAATAGGCATGATCTGATCCGATATCGGCAAACAAAGAGTTTGAGGAAATAAAAGATGCTATGGTTTGTAGTCGTTTAGATAATTTTATGCTCATACTATCCACCTTGTATTTGAAAAATAATGTAATCAATACGAGATTCTTATCTGCAAAAGTCGAAAAGCTTTCTGTTCCACAGAAAGCTTATACTTTAGTTCTAATCATTATTTCATTTCACTTAGCCATTCTGTTAATAAGTCGGCTTCTTCTTTACTTACTAAACCACCAGGCATTGTACCTTGACCATTCATAATGATATTATTGATTTCATCTGCTGAAAGCTCACTTCCAACTTTCGTAAGATTTGGTCCAGCTCCACCAGATAAATCTTGTCCATGACAACCAGCACATGAATTAGCAAAAACTGCTTCAGGATCTGTTTCCACTTCTCCCTCTTCCACTACTTCTTCCCCACCATTTTCTTCTGCAAGTCGAATATCATCACGTTGATGCACGCCAACATAAAATACGATAATCGCAACAAAAATACCTACGATAGCAATAATTCCGAATGGGAGAACATTTTTCTTCATGACGCTTTTTCCTCCTTATGTAATTGTTGATGTTCTTTTATGTAAAGACTATCCTTATTCTACTCGAAATCAAGGTTAGATTAAAGTAATAATACATCTGAACAATCAATTATCATAAAATTGTTAAAATTATTGACTAATGACAAAGAATACGGTAGGCTTAATTGCACATTAGAAAACTTGGCATTTACGAAAGAAAACATACTCTTTCATCGGGGTATGCCGACGTTAGGCGCAAAGCCTGTCCTTAGTCGGCCTTCCTTAAAATAGCCGCTAAGCGATGACAAGGGTGATGTTACACTTATGTAAATAAGTGATAAGAGAGTAACGTATATACCAAGCCTTAATTGCACTTATGCGAGTCAAGAAAGGTTTATCCTTTCTCATCTGCTAAATTAAGCCATTCCTATCATTTGCTAGTATGTAAGTAATTTCATAATGAAAACTCATTATGAAATTACTCTAAAAAGTCTTTCAGACGTTTACTTCTACTCGGATGTCTTAACTTACGTAATGCCTTTGCTTCGATTTGTCGAATACGTTCTCTCGTTACACCGAACACTTTTCCAACCTCTTCCAATGTACGAGTGCGGCCATCGTCTAAACCAAAGCGTAACCGTAAAACATTTTCCTCACGATCAGTTAATGTGTCTAGAACGTCTTCTAATTGTTCTTTTAGTAATTCATATGCTGCATGATCCGATGGTGAAACAGCCTCTTGATCCTCAATAAAATCACCTAAATGTGAGTCATCTTCTTCCCCAATTGGCGTTTCTAATGAGACAGGCTCTTGCGCTATTTTTTGGATATCCCTTACTTTAGCTGGAGATAATTCCATCTCTTTTCCTATTTCTTCTGGAGTAGGCTCCCGTCCAAGATCTTGAAGTAATTGACGTTGTACTCTAATTAATTTATTAATTGTTTCCACCATATGGACTGGAATTCTAATCGTTCTAGCTTGATCTGCTATGGCACGAGTAATTGCTTGCCGAATCCACCATGTAGCATACGTACTAAATTTAAACCCTTTTTCATGGTCGAATTTTTCTACCGCTTTAATGAGACCCATATTCCCTTCTTGAATTAAATCAAGAAATAGCATACCTCTACCTACATAGCGCTTCGCAATACTGACGACTAAACGTAAGTTAGCTTCAGCTAAAGCTCTACTTGCTTCTTCATCCCCATTTTTAATCCGAATCGCAAGGTCGACTTCCTCTTCTGCTGTCAGTAAATCAACTCTACCGATTTCTTTTAAATACATACGGACAGGGTCATTAATTTTAATTCCTAAAGGAACACTTAAGTCTCTTAGGTTATCTGCATCTGTTAAATCCTCTTTTAATGCTTCTTCATCTTCTGCATCACCAATAACCTCAACACCTTGTTCTTCGAGGTACTCATAAAATTCATCGATTTGTTCTGGTTCGATTTCAAACGTAGATAGCCTATCCGCTACCTCTTCATAGGCTAATACTCCAGCCTTTTTCCCTATTTCCAGTAATTCTTCTTTCACTTCTTCCAACGTTGCATCATTTTCCATCGTTTGAGAAGATTTATTTTCAGTCATAAGTCCCCTTCCCTCCTTGGTCATAACTCTTTATTTCATATGTTTTAACTGTTTTTCAATATCTATTATTTCTAACCCTATCTGAGCGGCTAAAATTGGATTTTTTTCTTCTTTCTGCTTCTGCTTCAGAGCACGTAAATAAGTAATCTCTGTTGCCTCCGTTTGGATAATATTGATGTAATCATTTATTTCTTGTTCTATGATTGTTTCATTCGTTGGCATAATAGCAAGTTCAGTTATTATCCGCTTTAATTCGGGATCAGTTACTTTGTCGACTAATTCACTCACATCAATTTCATTTTTTTCTTCATAAAGTGCATATAAATGTGTCAATATAATTTTATGCTCATCTATGTTAAAGCTAACACCTAATTTTTGTTGAACCTTCTCAATTAAATATGGATGTCTCAACATATGTGCTAGCAGTAATTTTTCCGCATTTCGATAAGCAGGTAATAACATCATACGTTTATGATAATTATTCACATTACTAATAGTATTACTATTCTTACTTGACTTATCCTTAAAATGATGATTATTTCTCTTTTTATACTTTTCGATATCATGATGGATAATATCTGTCGATAAATTAAATTCATCTGCTATTTCTTTTACATAATACTCTCGTTCAATCGTGCTTTCAATAGAAGCAAGTTGTTGAACAATTGTTTCGATATAGGCAATCCTTTCACTATCAACCGATAGATTGTAATCCCTTTTTTTATATTTCATATAAAATTTAAAGAATGTATCACTAACGCTTATGACTTGTTGTTTAAATTGCTCACTCCCAAACGTTTTAATATAATCATCTGGATCCATATTTTCTTGCACGTGGGCAATTCTTACCTCACAACCAATTTGTTGTAATAAGTTTGCCGCTTGATAACTAGCATTAATTCCTGCGTTATCAGCATCATAACATAATATGACTGTATCAATATATCGCTTCAATAATTTTGCTTGGTTGCTGGAAAGTGCTGTACCCAATGTTGCAACTGTATTTTTTATCCCAGCCTGATAAGCTGCTAACACATCCATGTATCCTTCAAAAATAATTACTTCATTTTCTTTACGAATATGATTTTTTGCTAAGTTAAAATTAAATAATAAATTCCCTTTTTGAAATAGTTCATGTTCTGGACTATTTAAATATTTTGGCTCTTCCCCTTGAAAGGCTCGTCCACCAAAGGCAACGGTCCTACCAAGATGGTTTTTAATCGGAAAGGTTACTCTACCTCTAAAAACATCGACATATTCGTCATTACTTCTAGCAGCAAACAAACCGGCTTTCACTAATAGTTGTTGATGAAATCCTTTTTTCTTCAAAAACTCCATCGTAAACTCACTGTTTGTCGGAGCGAACCCTAGTTGAAATTGATCGATCGTCTCTTCCTTAATTCCTCGCTTCGTAAAATAATCTAATCCAATTTTACCCTCTTCTGAATACTTTAATAAATGATAATAATATTTCGTTAACCAATCATACGCTGAGAGTAAAGAACTAGTCTCTTCCGATAAAGACGTTTGTCGTTTTCTTGTCTCGGGTAAAGTAATTCCGACGCGATTCGCCAAATAAGTAACTGCTTCAATAAAAGTAAATGTTTCTATTTCCATCAGAAAGTTAATGACATTTCCACCTTTTCCACAGCCGAAACAATGAAAAATTTGCTTTTCCTTTGTAACGGAAAAAGATGGCGATTTTTCATCATGAAATGGACATAAACCGAAGAAGTTTTTCCCTTGTCTTTTCAATTGAACATATTCTTCAATTACGCCTACTATGTCATTTTCTTTACGAATTTGTTCAATGATCTCATCTGGTATTTCAGTAAACATTTACATCACCAAGATTCATATTCACTAATATTATACTATTTCGATATGATCGTATAAAAGTCCTGCAACTTTCGACAATCTTTTTAAGGTTATCGAAAAAAAATTTCCTTCTTTATAATTCCATTATCTTAAAGAAGGAATACTAATATGTTAAAAACCTATTATTACTTACTATATACCCATTTTTCACACAAAATAAACATTTGTACAACAACATAGTATTATAGTATATATTTTTTAAAATTGCTAGTCAACTGGATTATTTTTATTTTTTTGATACATTTGCAAAATGATGTTCGCCGTTTCTTCTACAGCTTTATTCGAAACATCAATGACATCACAACCAATTTTATCAACGATTGCATCAAAAAATGCTAATTCTTCATCAATCCGTTTTAAAGTTGCATACGTTGCATGGTCGCCAAGTCCAAGTGCTTTTAGTCTTTCTTTTCTTATTCCGTTTAATTTTTCCGGACTAATACGTAGTCCAATACATCTAGATTTATTAATCCTGAATAATTCTTCTGGAGGATCTACTTCTGGAACGACTGGTACGTTTGCCACCTTGAGACGTTTATGGGCTAAAAACTGTGATAATGGTGTTTTTGATGTTCTTGAAACCCCTATTAAGACAATATCTGCTCTTGCAATGCCGCGCGGATCTCTTCCATCATCATACCTAACGGCAAATTCAATGGCTTCAATCCGTTTAAAATAATCTTTGTCAAGTTTATATACTAATCCCGGCTCCTGTCTTGGTGCATGTTTAAAAGTTCTCTCCATCGCTTCCATCATCGGCCCCATTATATCAATGACTTCGATGTTTAATTCTATCGCTCGATTGTTTAAATAGTCTCTTAAATCTGGGTCCACTAAAGTATACCCAATAATAGCTGCTTCTTCTCTAGCGATTTCTAACGTTTCATCAATCGTCTTCTTATCCTCTACATAAGGGATTCGCTGAATATTGTAGTTACCATTAGAAAATTGACTTAACCCCGCTTTTATCACAAGTTCAGCAGTTTCACCAACTGAATCAGATAGTACATATACAGATGGGTTTCTCATGTTTTATCCCTCTTTCTACACTTGTTCATCAAGTATTAATTCCACAAAAGCTTTCGTAATATTTGTCTTCGTTATTCGACCAATCACTTGCAAACCACTAGGAGTATCTTTCACAACAGGAAGCCCGTCAATTTGCTTGTCAATTAACTTTTTAGCCGCTTCAATTAACAAATCATCCGCTCGACAAACCGTAATATTCGGCATTCGGGTCATAATAATATGGACAGACACGATATTTAAATCTTGATTTCCAAGGCTTGCCCGTAGTAAATCTTTTCGAGATAATACGCCTGATAAGTAGCCGTCATCATTTACGACAAACAACGTTCCCACATCACCAAGGAACATCGTTGAAATAGCATCGTAAACCGATGCATCCTCTTTGACAACGACAGGAACGGATTGAAACTCACTCACTTTATATTGCTTCACTTTTTCTGTCAATAATTCTGAACCTGTCTTACCCGTAAAGAAATACCCAACACGTGGTCTGGCATCAAGGTAACCAGCCATCGTTAAAATTGCCAAATCGGGCCTAAGTGTTGCCCGAGATAAACTTAAATGATCTGCAATTTGTTCACCTGTTATTGGACCATTTTCTTTTACGATCTCGATAATTTTTTCTTGACGCTCCGATAATTCCACTTTTTCACCACCTATTAAGAAAAGCGCAAACGCCTTATCGCTAAACTGCTAATCAAATAGCTGAAGGAAGATAGGCGCTGGTCAAACAGCATAAGCCAAAATCAATTTCATAAATGTCAAACCTATAAAAGGTAGAAATGTTTTTGTCCATATGCAAATAAGAGTTTCTTTTTGTTAATGAAAATGTGTTACCTTATATGAATAGTATTATATACCGAAAGTTGATAAAAGGAAAATTGAAAAGCGAAAGTAATTTTGGAAATCTTTATTCTTTCACTTATTATTTATGTTGTTTCCATTCGATTAACGTAACATCGGCATATTGATTAATGATAGTTGAAATGTTGTGCACAAGTGCTAGACGATTTTGTTTTACATCCACATTATCTGCCATAACCATATTATGTTCAAAGAATTGATGGATTGGTCCTGCTAATCGTTCAATTTGTTCCAATGCATTGTTTGCTTCCAATTGATTTGTCAACTGAAAAAATGCTTCTTTGACCTCATTATACATGGAATAAAGTTCTTTTTCCGATTCTGTTTCAAATAATGCCGGATTAATGTTCGTTTGTACATGTTTTTTGCCAAGGTTCATAATTCTTACTAGCGCTTCTTCAATTTGTTTAAAGGATGGATCATTTCTTTTGGCAGATAAAAGTTTTGCTTTTTCTATCGTATAATGGAACGTACCAATCCCTTCATGAAGTACTGCTTGTATAATATCTTGCTCAATTTGTTCTTCCGATAGGATAAAAGCTGCACGGCTTTTAAAAAATTGGCTTATCTCTTTTTTTACATTCTCATCTGTTATTTCGTATACATGATAAGCAATGGATAATAGGGATTCAACAGAGATACTCCATTTATTTTCCCGGAGAATTCTTAATATACCGATCGCTTGTCGTCTTAAACTATATGGATCTTGTGACCCTGTTGGTACAAGTCCTACCGATATACATCCAACAATCGTATCTAGTTTATCCGCTATGCTGACTACTGAACCAGCTATTGTTTCAGGCAAGCTTCCATTTGCTTGAACTGGCAAATAATGTTCACGAATGGCTTGAGCAACCGTTTGATCTTCCCCGTAATAAAGGGCATACTTTTCGCCCATTATTCCTTGTAATTCCGGAAATTCATTGACCATATCAGTCATTAAATCAAACTTACAAATCTCAGCAGTTCTCATCGCTTCGGTACGGTTCTTTGTTTCTAATTGTAAATCTTCGCTTAGTTTTTTCGTCATAAATTTAATCTTGTTTAACTTTTCATAAATGGTACCGATTTTTTCTTGGAATACGACCGTTTTAAGCTTGTCGATAAAAAAGTGAATAGAATGTTTTCTATCTTCTTCATAAAAAAATGTAGCATCTGCAAGTCGTGCTCGTAATACTTTTTCATTCCCACGAACTACATTAGCTAATTCTTTGGCATCACCATTTCTTACACTAACAAAACACGGTAGTAACCGATTACTATTTATGTCCCTAACCGGAAAATAACGTTGATGCTCTTGCATAGAAGTAATAAGCGTTTCTTCTGGTAAACGTAAGAAATCGTCTGCAAAAGTTCCGTGAAATACTGTTGGATATTCCACTAAATTACGGACTTCATTTAGTAAGCTATCATTTACCGCTATATGAAAGTTTTGCTCTTGCTCTAACTGTTTCATTTGCTCTACTATTAATTGTTCACGCTTTTTCGGATCAATAATGACATAATTTTTCTCTAAGATCATTTCATACTCTAGTGGATTTGTTACCGTACTTTTTTCTCCTAAAAATCGATGGCCATACGTTACATTACTAGCTGTTACATGTGCTATTTCGAACGGGATAATTTGATCATTTAACAGAGCAACAATCCAACGCAGTGGACGAGCAAAACGGAATGAATCACTTCCCCAACGCATTGTCTGTGGAAACGAAATGGAAGCAATGATTTGTTTTATATCTGGTAAAATATGTGCTGTTTTCTTTCCCTCCATTTTCTTCTCGACAAAAATATAGGAAGTACCTTTCACTTCTTTTGTATAAATATCTGCTAATTCTTTTCCTTGTCCTTTTGTGAAGCCAATTGCTGCTTTTGTCCAATTACCTTGATCATCTTTAGCAATTTTTACTTGTGGTCCTCTTACTTCTTCTTTGATCGTTGTTTGATATTCAGCAATATTTTCAATTAGAATCGCAAGACGTCGTGGAGTTGAATACGATTTGATGGAATCAAAAGCAATATTTAATTCGGTTAACCAATTCTTCGTTTTTGTTAATAGTTGTTTTTCTGCATCATCGATAAATCTTGCTGGCAATTCTTCTATTCCAACTTCTACTAGTACATTGTTACTCATCTTCATTTTCCTCCTTCTTTAACATTGGAAAACCTAATCGTTCTCGCTCATTCACATACGCTTTAGCAATACTTCTTGCTAAATTACGAACCCTTGCAATATAACCTGTTCGTTCTGTTACCGAAATAACTCCTTTGGCATCGAGTAAATTAAATGTATGGGAACATTTTAAAACATAGTCGTAAGACGGAAAAATTAGCCCTTTTTCCATCGTTGCTTTTGCCTCTTCCTCATACAGTGAAAATAATTCAAAAAGTGTTTCTGTATTCGACTCTTCAAATGCATATTTTGAATGTTCATATTCTGGTTGGAGGAAAATATCTTTCACCGTTACACCATTCACCCATTCTAATTCAAAAACATTTTCTTTGTCTTGAATATAAGAAGCTAATCGCTCAATTCCATATGTTAATTCAACAGCGACAGGATTTGCTTCTAACCCACCAATCTGTTGGAAATACGTAAACTGCGTTATTTCCATTCCATCAAGCCATACTTCCCATCCAAGACCAGCTGCTCCAAGTGTAGGGTTTTCCCAATTATCCTCAACAAAACGAATATCATGGTGCAGAGGATTTATACCAAGCTCAAATAATGATTGTAAATATAAATCTTGAATATTATCGGGAGATGGTTTCATAATAACTTGAAATTGATGGTGTTGATAAAGCCGATTTGGGTTTTCTCCATAGCGTCCATCATCTGGTCTGCGCGATGGTTCCACATAAGCGACATTCCAAGGTTCAGGTCCTAAACTTCTTAACAATGTCATCGGTGACATTGTTCCGGCACCTTTTTCAACATCATATGCTTGCATTAAAATACAATCATGTTTTGACCAATAATTTTGTAATGTTAAAATCATTTCTTGTATATTCATCGTTTTTCTCCTCACTTTATCTCATAATAATTAGTAAACTTCGCATAAGCTGTGAGCAATAAGAAAGTTTTATATTTTCTTACTACAAAAAAAGAATCCATCCCTATGTCTTTTTCGTCAAAAGACATAGGGACGGATTCTTGCCCGCGGTTCCACCCTATTTGCATTCTATGTCAGAATACCACTTTTCTTAAACCATACTCCAGGGTGCCATTCCATCATAGACTATTATCCAGCTTTCACCTTCCTGGACTCGCTTCAAATAGTGCTCAAGACGTACTATTCCCTTTCCTTGCATGTATACTTCTTCAAATGATACATAATTTTAAATACTTTTGCAAGAAAAACGTAAAACTGCATGTTCAAAAATCCGATAAAAAAGACCAAGAAGTTCCACTGGCATTGGGACGAGCATTTAGCGGAGTCCCAGGATGTCGCGCCTTTAGCCAAAGGGTTTATCCTTTCTTAGCTACCAACGCAGAAATTCACTGTATCATTTTTTGGGATTTTTGAACATCTTCTAAAATAAACTTATTCTTTTAATAAGTTTATTTGCGATAAAAACTTTTTTGACTTTAACGTAAATCCACCATATGTATCATAGTATTGATCCAAAATAGTTCGTAATACGTTTTGATTGTTTGGCTTGACAGATATATTTCCTACTCTCTCTAAACCTACACTTTCAAATATAGGTAATAATTTAACCATGGCATTTTCCAGTTTAATCGCATATTGATCCAGTTGCATACAATGACGACAGAGTAGACCTCCTTCATGAATAGAAAATCTAAAAGGATATTCATTTCTATTACAATTGACACAATGATCGACTACTGGAGCAAACCCACCCTTTTTATATATTTTCAGTTCATACATCATCATTGGGATCATAAAATCCTCTTTATCATTAATCCATGTAAGGGTTTTAATTAGTTGATCATATATAAAAGGGTCAGGCTCTTTTGATTCCAGTATTTTATCTGTTAGTTCAATTAAGTAAGCAGCATAAGCAGTCTTTACGATATCTTCACGAATATGTCGAAAAGATTGGATCATTTGCCCTTGCTGTACTGTACTTAATCCTTTACTTACATAGATAAGAAAATCACCCTGAATAAAAACTTGTGAAACCGAACTTAGCCTACTTTTTGGCTTGCTCGCCCCTTTACTAATAGCTGATATTTTTCCAAGCTGCCTTGTAAAAATCGTAATAATTTTATGCGTTTCTCCATAATTACGTGATTTTAACACAATTCCTTCAAGTTGTTTTAGCATACAAGTGTCCCCTCTAGTTTATATGCTACATTTTTGTTTGAAAGGATGCAATCTCTTCACTCTCTGTTTCGGTATTATTCCTTTCGTCTAGTTGTTCATTTTCCAATTGTTTCAACAATAAATAGGTTTCAACGTTTCCTGTTTGTAAAAATAAATTCCAAATCATATTATTCACAAGAAACCTTCCTTTCCTGTATATTTGTTGTAATGAAAATGTAACTTACTATTAGAATTTCCTACCTAAACGTAAACATGAATATTAATTTTTACCAACAATCATTTTAATCATTATTAAATCCATATTGTGTCAATAGAGATTGTCTGTTTCGCCAATCCTTTTGTATTTTTACCCATAAATCTAAAAAAACTTTTTTCCCTAAAACCTCTTCCATTTCTACCCGAGCTTCTTGTCCAATCTTTTTTAACATTTTACCATTTTTTCCAATTAAAATACCTTTTTGTGACTTTCTTTCTGTAATAATCAGGGCTTGAATGTATACCGTCTGTTTATTTCGCTCTTCCATTGATTCAATCATGACATTAATGGAATGTGGAACTTCTTCTTTCGTATGAGTTAATACTTTTTCCCTAATTAATTCACTAAGTAAAAATCGCTCTGACTTATTCGTTATTTGGTTTTCATCATAGTATTTAGGGCCAGCAGGTAGATGCGATTTAATGTAAGAAATCGCGGTATTAACATTATTCCCATTTAACGCGGAAATAGGAATAATTTCTTCAAAATCACATTTATCTTTATATTGTTCAATCAGTGGAAAAAGCTCGTCTGGATGAATTAAATCGACCTTATTTATTAATAAAAATACTGGGCTATCTACGTGTGATAGTTGCTCTAAAATAAATTCATCCCCTTTTCCATACCCTTCTTTTGCATTTATCATAAAAAGAATAACATCTACATCGTTTAATGTTTGAATAGAAACATCTACCATATAATCACCTAGTCGATGTTTAGGTTTATGAATTCCAGGGGTGTCAATAAAAATGATTTGAGCGTCTTCCTCTGATAATATTCCGTGAATCGTATGACGTGTTGTTTGAATTTTATCGCTAATAATTGATATTTTTTCTCCAATTATTTGATTCATTAATGTTGATTTTCCTACGTTTGGTCTACCAATAATTGTTACAAATCCTGAAACATGTTCACTTTCCATAGTATCCTCCCGTTTGTCTTTTGTTGGCAAATAGAAAGCATTCTAATTACTCACTGGCTAAAAGCGCAACTTTAGTTATGGTAAATAAGTTATTCCATTATTTTCGTAAGTGCAACATCACCTAGTCACCGCCTTTTCGGCTATTTTAGGGAAGGCCGACTAAGGACAGGCTTTGAGCCTAACGTCAGCATACCCCGATGAAGGGGCATGTTTTCTTTCGTCATAAACTTAGCTATCCGCTAGTTTTCTTTAACGTAGACTAAGATTTCTAATACATATGATACTACAAATTACGCTTCATTTTAATTGTTTCGACAAAGCTTATAAAATAATTTTATATTTCGCTTTTTTTCGCATGGTATTTTTTATTGTTCGTTAAAACCTTTTAACCTGTATACTCTTCGCTTTCGCATAGGTGACCCTAAGCCTCTTGAACTTCCGTGGGCTTTTCGGCGTACTGAACAGACTTGTACAAAGTTTTTGTTCGATCATACCAAATAAAGACGGGGGTATTTAACATCAAGGGGGTCGGTCATTTTTTCTGGAAAAATCAAGGGTAATCACAGATTCAACGCTTTTCGTTGACACGAACAAAAACACTGCCCCTAAAGCTCTTCAGTAGGGGACCGAAGTACAGTCTTAGAACGTGGTGTACTTAGACTACTTTCCTGTACTAGCACTTTTCCCTTAGGAGTTTCCATTCATACAAACCGATCGCTCAGCTAGCATTTAGTTCTACAATAACCTATTTCCAGACTAAAATCGGCTAAAAACAAAAATAAAAAACCCTTAACAGGGCTTCACAGAAATACTTTTGGGAAAAAGATAATCGTCCCGATAATAATCGAAGTAATTGCTGCGATTAAAACAACTGCAGCTGAAATATCTTTAATTATTTTTGCCTGAGGATGGTATTCTGGTTTCATATAATCAATCATTCGTTCCATCAGACTATTAACCAATTCAGCTATAAGCACAATATGAATCATCATCAAAATAATAACCCATTCCATCGCTGTTAGCTGAAAATATAGACAAAAAAAGATAACAACGATGGTAACGTAAAGATGTATACGAAAATTGCGTTCTCGTTTAAATGCCTCTTTTAAACCATTAAATGCATATGTTAGGCCAATACCTTTTTTCTTCTTATCTTTCAAGATTAAACTCCTTAAGTATAGTCTCTTGCTTTTCAAACATTATTTTCTCCTTTTCTTTATTATCGTGTGTATGCCCTAGTAAATGGAGAAAACCATGGATCGCCAAGAAAATTAACTCTCGATCAAAGGAATGATTGTATCGCATTGATTGCTCTTGTACTTTATCAATCGAAATGATGATATCCCCTAATAATAGCGGCATGGAATGATCATCGCCTAATTCCATAAAAGGGCTATCCATTTGAAAAGATAAAACATCTGTCGGTTCATTTTTATTCCGATACTGGTCATTTATTTCTTTTATTTCCTCGTTTGTCACGATGCTAATGGACAATTCCATCTCTCTTACTATCTTTTCTTTTTCTGCTGCAAATAATAGTACACTTTCAAGTAACTCTTTTTGAGGCTCTGTTAGTTGCTCTGTTTTGTCAAAAAGGTCAATATGCATTAATTTGCCTCCTTAGCAGGGTATTGAATGCGTGAATGAAATATTCCTTTTAATGATTCACAGACTGTTTCACGAATCGTATGAATTTCTTCTAAAGTTAGCGGTGTTTCATCCAATTGTCCATCCATTAATTTACTATTTACAATGGAAGCAACAATTTCTTCAATTTTTTCAGAAGAAGGCTCTGTTAACGATCTTACTGCAGCTTCGGACGCATCACAAATAGAGATAATTCCTGCTTCCTTCGTTTGTGGTTTTGGCCCTGGATAACGAAACTCTGCTTCGTTTACATCTTTATTCTTGTTTTTTTCGAGCCTGTAGAAATATTGGACAAGTGAAGTTCCATGGTGTTGTTCGGCAATATCGATTATTTCATTTGGTAAATGGTGCTGTTTCAACATTTTGACACCTTCAGTTACATGGCTAATAATAATTTCCGCACTCTTTTTTGGTTCAATAAAATCATGTGGATTTCTAATCGCCACTTGATTCTCAATGAAATAATGTGGCTTGATTGTTTTTCCAATATCATGATAATAGGAACCAACTCTAGCGAGTAATCCATTAGCACCAATTGCTTCACAAGCCGATTCACTTAAGTTTGCTACCATAACTGAATGGTGATACGTCCCAGGTGCCTCTGTTAAAATCTTTCTAATTAATGGCTGGTTTGGATTCGCTAAAGCAAGTAATTTACTATCAGATAAAATACCAAGCCCTGTTTCAAAAAATGGTAACAATCCAATCGTTAAAACGGCCGATAATACTGCAGCCCCCACACCAAATGCTGAATGAATCATTAACTCTAGCAATTCATATTTTTCAAAAGATAGTAATATAAACATCACAATAATCATAACATTAATTATAGCCATTCCAAAAGCTGTTTTTATTATTGTCACACGATCTTTTAAATCCGTTAAAAAGAAAATCCCTGCTAGTTGAAAAAATAAAAAGAAAATTCCGGCCTCCATATTTAAGGAACCTGGTATTTCACCATTAAATAAGATACTTCCTAATATTGCATAAACGACTGCAAATACAATACTTAATCGTTCATAAATAAGTAATTTTAATAAAAGTACACCTGTAGCAACTGGAACGAGTAAATATAGTTGGTTTAATTGATCCGTAAATAAACTGACTATTTTCATAAATGTTACGATAATAATACTAATAAAAATAATCGACAAAATTTTTCCTTGATCCAATTCATTCCGTTTGTGAAGTCGATTTAATTCGTACCCGATCATACTGATAATAAGTAAAATAAAGATGCCTAAACCAACTGCTGGAAATACTTGTCTTTCTTTATTTAATAGCCCTGTTAATTTTAAATCTTCATAAATCTCGTTAGTGATAATCTGCCCCTCTCGGACAATAATATCCCCACTCCGGATGACAACTGGCTCCACATTACTAGCCGCTTCATTTCGTGCTTCCATCGTTTTTTCTACATCGAAGAACGAATTTTCAACGATAGCGAAATCGATTAAATTATTGAGAACTTCTTTTACTTCCGCATTTAATGTGGAATATTTAATAATCGTGCTTACTTCTTCTTTTGCACTTTGAATATTTTCAATTCGAACGCCATCTTCTAACGTTTTTTCAACCGCTTTAATAAAAATATCTTTCCCGTGTTTTCTATCTTTATTTTCCAATCGGACTAATTGCATAAACACTAAATCGTCAATTTTATCAGTAATTTCGGATGATAAAATTTCCTGCAGTTGATAAACCTTTTCATCAATTGTCAAAGGCTCAACCGTCTTTTCTTCTTCGTCATCAACCTTTTCTTTCTTTTTTGTATTTGAAAGGGTGTTGACAGCATCAAAGATTTCTTCAATGTAATAAATTTGCTCCTCGGTAATCTCATCTACAATGGTATATCGATCTCCAACAGCTAACACCGTTTCACGCATCTTCCGGTCAGTTTCTACTTCGTTTTCGATCGTAATTGGTGATCTAATCGTCTCCTTTGCCCGGTTAAATCGTTCTATATCATATGTTTTTGAATGGACATTATTGATCGTTAATAAATAGAAAAAAACACCCAATATAACGATAGGCAAAAAAACAGCTATCCATTTCGATTTACTATTAAAAAATGAAAAAAGTTTGTCAATCCATTTTTTCAAAGCTTATTCACCTCTGGCTACCTCAAATACAGTTTATAAAAAAACACCATTAATTGTTTTCATATGCATGAATAATTTTTTGAACTAGTGGATGTCTCACAACGTCCGATTCATCCAAATAAATAAACGCAATTTCATTTATATTCGTAAGTAAACGATTCGCTACTTGAAGACCAGATTCGACACCTTTTGGTAAATCAATTTGTGTAATATCGCCGGTAATAATCATTTTTGAACCGAATCCTAATCGTGTCAAAAACATCTTCATCTGTTCTGGAGTTGTATTTTGTGCCTCATCTAAAATAACAAACGCATCGTCCAACGTTCTTCCACGCATATAAGCGAGTGGAGCGATTTCGATAATTTCTTTTTCAATTAATCGTGCCGCATGTTCTTTTCCTAAAACGTCATTTAACGCATCATATAATGGTCTTAAGTATGGGTCAACTTTTTCTTTTAAATCACCTGGTAAAAACCCAAGACTTTCTCCCGCTTCCACAGCTGGTCTCGTTAAAATAATCCGTTTTGCTTGTCCATTTTTTAGTGCATGAACAGCTTTTACTACAGCCAAATATGTTTTACCTGTTCCGGCTGGACCAATGCCAAAAACTAAATCATACCTCCCAATTGCCTGGACATACGATTTTTGCCCTAATGTTTTGACTCGAATAGGTTTGCCATGCGCATTTTTCGTTATCTCATCTTCAAACAAAGTTTCAAACTGATGAATCTTGCCTTCTTTTGCTAACTTTACCGCGTAAAGTACATCTCTCTCCGTTAAAATGAGACCTTTTTGAATGACATGCAATAAACTGTTTAAGATTAATTGAACCAATTCAACCTGACTACCTGAAACTTGAATTTTCTCACCACGAGTAATAATCGAGACGTTTAATTGTTCTTCAATTCGTTTTAAAAAATTATCATTATTTCCAAATAGTTCTCTTGCTTCGTTTGAATCAGTTAATTGTAGATCGATTTGCTTCAAGTTATCTTCCATCATGTAACTCCTTTTTACAATGTCGTCCAATAAAATGTAAACGACCGAATGTGATTGTTAGCTCCATTTTTGTCCATAACGAAAGCTGTTTTGTCGCAAGCACGATGAGCTAACGGTTTGCTTGGTCATATTTACGAGACTTTTTAAACATCAAATATAAATAAAAATTTTAATGAATCGGAGTGCCTTTGGCAATATTTTCCAATACACTAATATATAAGTTCAGTTTAACTTTACCATTCTCTTCGGTTTCATGCAAAACATAATATTTTTGAATTTCTGCATCTGTCCCCAATTTACGTTGAATATCTTCTTTTACATGGTCAATCGCAACTTGTTTCGCTTCTTCTTTTGACCTTGTATGTTGAAAAGATGATTTATTATAAATTGTCTGCTGAATAAATTGAATGGGCAGTTCCCATTTCAAAAAATATAACGGTTTTTCTTCTTTTTCAACTAAAATGCGATCGAATGGAACCTTTTTAAATCCCCATACAGGTATTTGTACCGTACCAAATTTTAGGTCATATTTCTTCATTTTTTCGCCGGACAATTTTTCGTAATAACTATGTAGTGAGCTACTTACGGTTACTTCATACCAAGTATTTGCATATACATCTCCTTCTGCTCCTACTGCTTCTTGTGCTATTTCTTGTTCACTATTATCCCCATCTTGCTTTTGTTCGTTGATGACTCCTGATACTAATAAATCACCTTTAGATACAAAATCATTTACTTCAACAACTGGCAATCCTTTTTTCACAAACATTTTTTCGATGACCCCACTTTTACTAGCCTTCAAATGCTGTGCAGGTCCTTTTTCTTCTTCTTCAATGATTAATTTCTCCACGCCATCGACATGATACGTTGTCCCCTTTTTTTGAATACCAATATAAAGCAGCTCTGGTACAGCGTGTAAAACATCTTGTTGAATAATATCAAGTGATTCTAATGAATAAGCCCATGCTCCCTCATATAAACCATACGAAGTCAATTGTTTATTAATTTTCTTTTCTACATCGACCGATACACCAGTTATATTAACTTTCCAAACAATATTAGACAAAATGAAAATGATGAGACAACATAAAAGGATGGACGCAATGATTTCTTTCCTTGTCCACATTTGAAGTAAATAATTGACATATCCTTTTCTATTCTTAAATTGTATTTCATAATCAAACTGATGTACGATTTCTTTTACTCTTTTTACGTGAAGTAAATAGATTTTACCGACACAATGGTTAGTAGCAGTTTTTTTTATATCCCAAACAGGAATTTTCGCGTTTGCACAAGCTTGAAAAAAAAATTCAGGATTCTTTCCTTGTACATGTACAGTGACAAAACCGACTAATTTTTTACCTTGAACTCGTCTCATATTTCCTCCTTATAACAGTATACTATTGGTGGAAAATTATTTTTTCAATGACACCTTCTAAAATAATTTCCCGAGCATACATCATTTTAATGGTTAACGTTTGCCCATTGATTTGAATGATTCCTTTTTCACATTGGAGCTTTATTTCATTTGTTGAAAACGAAATAAGTTTATAATGTTGTTCAATTGCTATTTGCTTATTACCAGTAATTGTTACAGTAGGAAGGTCTAAAAGTTCAGAAGGAAGTGTTAATTGATTATTTATCAGTGGTTTTATCATTCGTTTAATCGATCTCACTACACATTTCTCCCTTCTACATATAATTATGTAAAATACCAGCATATAAGAACTGATAAAACGAGAAAAAAACCATCTACTTACATCCTAGTGAGTGTGTAAGTAGATGGTTCTAATACATCATTTATCTTTGTTTTCTCTTCATCACAATATTTTGATATGGATTAAGTGCTCTCGGTGGTCCTAACACTTCGGCCATTATCACACTTTCAATCAATCCCTTTGACGATAGCTTATCTTCAAGCTTTATGTTAACTTGTACAACCTCTTCTTGTTCTGGTTGTAACTTCCTCTCTTTAACGTCCCTTTTAGGCTCATCATACTGGGATGACGATTCATATTGACGCTTTAAACGGTCATACTGCTCTTGCCTTTGTTCTTCCATAGACTTGGAAACACTTTCTTGTACTGTTTTGATCGTTTGTTTTACTCGCTTGACAGGTTGCTCTACCCGAGCTCTTCGTTGATCTGAACGATTGTTTTGATTTGCTGTCGGGTTTGCAGGTCGCTGTCTTTCCTGCTCTTCTTCTGTTTTCCTACCTCTATTTAAAAAATTAAGAAGTGCAGCAACGATAATAACGACGAAAACTATGTTGGAAGATATAAAGCCCCAGAAGCCTTCCATTTTTGGTGCCTCCTTACATCGTAAAGTCTAGATTATATTATTTTTTATCTTCATCATGGTCATGATCTTTTTTCGACACTTTGCCAATCGTATCTCTCATATCCGTATCTGCATTAATGTTTTTATAATTCATATAGTCCATCACACCCATATTACCTGAGCGTAATGCTTCTGCTAAAGCTTTCGGTACATCAGCTTCCGCTTCTACAACGCGAGCACGCATTTCTTCTACTTTTGCCGTCATTTCTTGTTCAAGAGCAACAGCCATCGCACGACGTTCTTCCGCTTTCGCTTGGGCAATATTTTTATCTGCTTGTGCCTGGTCTGTTTGTAACATCGCACCAATATTTTTCCCAATGTCCACATCTGCAATATCAATGGATAAAATTTCAAACGCTGTACCAGAGTCCAACCCTTTTGCTAAAACGGTATGGGAAATAGAGTCCGGGTTTTCAAGTACTTGTTTATGAGTTTTAGAGCTACCAATCGTACTTACAACCCCTTCACCAACACGAGCGATTACTGTTTCCTCTCCAGCTCCCCCAACTAAACGGTCGATATTTGCGCGCACCGTAATACGAGCTAGAGCCTTTACTTCAATCCCGTCCATTGCAATACCTGCAATAAATGGTGTTTCAATTACTTTCGGGTTAACACTCATCTGAACTGCTTCTAATACATTTCGTCCTGCTAAGTCAATAGCAGCTCCACGTTCAAATGATAAATTAATATTGGCACGGTGAGCCGCAATAAGCGCATTTACGACCCGATCAACATTACCACCGGCTAAATAGTGACTTTCTAGTTGGTTCGTATTAACATCTAAACCTGCCTTATATGCTTTAATAAGGGGATTAATGACACGGGATGGGATAACACGACGTAATCTCATTCCAACTAATGTAAATAATCCAACCTTTACTCCTGCCGCAAGGGCACTAATCCATAATGCCACAGGTACAAATGTAAATAATACGACGAGCGCAATTAAAATGATTGCAACAAGAATAATTGGTGCAATTTGACCAAATTCTAACCCCATTCTATCTTCCTCCTAATGATCTTTTATTTCTCTTACTACAATTTTAATTCCTTCTACTTGAATCACGGTAAGTTGCTTATCTTTTTCAATAAAACTACCGTCAGAAACAACATCAAGTCTTTCATTAGCGATGATTGCGGTTCCTGCTGGTCTAAGTGGTGTCACACTTATTCCCTCTTTTCCAATTAATTCTTTACGTTCTTGTGATGATATATACCCTAATTCAGTCGTTGTACGGTCTCTTAAAATGAGTTTTTTAAAGATCCCTCTTTCAGCTCCGATCCACTTATATAAGATGACGGCAGCCACAACGGCGACGATAAACGCAATCGAAATACTTAAGGACATATGCCCGATATCATATCCTGACATAAATAATGATGCAAGGATGGCTCCTACACCAAGTAATCCAATAATTCCACCAGCAACGAAAAATTCCACGATAATTAAAATGATACCTAAAACAAGCAATACGATCGCTTCCATTCCAGCAAGGCCAGCAATAACATGACCATAAAAGAACAAGAAAAGAGCAATTAATCCCATCGTTCCTGCCACCCCAAATCCGGGTGAATAGAGTTCAACAATCAACCCTAAACTTGCAACAGATAATAAGATCGGAATAACGAATGGACTAGTAACAAATCTGGCAACTTCTTCGGCAAAAGAAGTTTCCGTTTCAACAATCGTAGCATTCGTTAAATTTAATTCATACAATAACTCTACCCGATTTTGAACGATCCCTTCAGCATATCCTACTTCCACTGCATCTGTTGGTGTTAAAGTAAGAAACTTTCCTTCTGGTGCCCCAAGTTCAGGTAAATCAATACTTGGATCGGCCATTGCAATTGCATATTGGGGATCTCGTCCTTTTGATTCTGCGGCACTTTTCATTGCTGCGATCCAGGCTGATTGTGCTTTTTCATCAGCAGCATTTCCATCGCCTGTAATGACACCACTGGCTCCCATCGTTGCATTTGGCTTCATATAAATTGTATCTGAATTTAAGGCAATATAAGAACCTGCCGATAATGCTTCATTGACTATAAAAGCTGATGTTGGAATCTCAAGCCCTTGAAGTAATTTACCAATTTGTCCAGCTGAATCGACTCGTCCACCTGGTGTATCGATTTCAAAAATAATATGATTCGCCCCGGCTTCGATTGCTTCATTTGTCGAACGGACTAGAAATGCCTCAAGCCCTCTTTCTACTTCATTTTCAATCGGGATGATATATACAAGTTTATTTTCTCCCTCTTTTTCAGCATTCATCGATGAAGGTGTACATATAAAAGAAACGAATAAAATTGTGGAAAAAAAAGAAATGAGTAATTTTACACGGTTGGACAAAATAATTCACCACCCTTTTGTCCATTGTTTGGTGTTACTTTAATACTTTTAGGCAATATAATCGTACCATATATTAATTTCATATTCATTCATTAAGTATGTAGTTGTTTCATTTTTTTATCCTTATGCAAAAAAATATAATCAGATTATCGTGTAGAAAGGATATGAAGATTAATTAAAAGCCTACTTAGCAAATAAGTATGTGCGACTTCTATGTGAGAGCGGGATAAGGAATGCAGATATGCCCAAATTGGGTGCAAATCAGCTATGAATAAGGTTTATGGTGCTGAAGAAGGTACTTTTTACCCTTCTTTACACACACTATTTTCCAGACATTCTAAAATATAAAAAGATCCTACCATTTTATTCGTTTGGATTAGGATCTTTTTACGATGATCATCGAGATAAATTTATTCATTTAAAAGTTTTTGAACAAGCTTTTGAACAGAAGAACCATCCGCTTTCCCTTTTACTTTCGGCATTACTTTACCCATTACTTTACCAAACTCTTTTTTAGAAGTAGCATTTACCTCAAGGATCGTATCTTTAACGATTTGTTCTAGCTCTTCTTCTGAAAGCTGTTCCGGCATATAGTCCTGTAATATTTTAATCTCTGTTTCTATCTTCATAACTAAATCGTCACGACCCGCCGCTTTAAATTCATTTAACGAGTCATTCCGTTGCTTTAATTCCCTAGATAGTATGGTTAACTCATCTTCTTCAGATAAGTCACTAACTCCGAGTTTAATTGCTTCATTTTGTAAAGAGGCTTTGACCATACGAATAACATTAAGTCGCTCTTTATCTTTATCTCGCATAGCTTGTTTCATATTTTCGTTTAATCGTTGTGAGAGTGACATTATGTGCACCTTCTTTAAAATTTACGTTTTCTAGCGGCTTCAGATTTCTTTTTGCGACGTACGCTAGGCTTTTCATAGTATTCACGTTTTCGATATTCTGATAGTGTACCACTTTTGGATACGCTTCGTTTGAAACGACGAAGTGCATCTTCTAAAGACTCATTTTTACGAATTCGAGTTGTATTCGTCATACTAATTTCCCTCCCTCCGGAGTATAAAACAATAATGGATAGACATACTTTTTAAACATGCCTGTTACAATTATATTATAACGATACATATGGGTCAACAACTATTATTACGACACGGTAAAAAACATTTATATATTCTGTGTCAATTTCATCATTCCATTATGCAAAGATCCATCTGAACAAGATAAATATTGCTTTTCGATCCAGGCGAACGATTTCTTCAGAGTAGATTGAGCCCGGACGTATAGGGTCTACTGTTGTCGTCACAAAATATATGGTGGGACGAACGGAGGTAGACCTTGGACGTAACGTAATTAGTCTACATTCTCCCTTGTCCTTCCGTAAGAGTTTGTCTCCTTTAGCTACAAGCAACTTAATTAGTCTCTTTGTTCACGGTCAATTATCATTCAGGTAAATCCCCCATTATGCTATATAGGAAATTGACTCATTCAATTGATTCAACTCGAAACTAGCTGATCACATACTTTGACAAATATCCCTTCATTCATAGGATAATCTGCTTTCGTTATTTTTACACGAACGATGGAACCGATTAATTCCACAGGACCTTCAAACTGTACTTTTAAATAATTGTCGGTATAGCCTACTAAATTACCTAGCTTACTAGAACTTTTCTCTTCAGGTATCACTTCAAGAACTGTATTTTCATATTTTGTTGCGTAATTCTTCGCTAATTCGTTCGATAAATCGATCATTTTTTGTACTCGGGCTTCTTTTACCTCATTTGGTACTTGGTCATCCATTCTCGCTGCTGGAGTACCTGTTCTTCGAGAATAAGGAAAAACATGAAGTTCCGCATAACCAATTTTACGGACAAAATGATACGTTTCCATGAACTCTTCTTCCGTTTCTCCAGGAAATCCGACAATAATATCGGAAGTAATTGCAAGACCTGGTAATGCTTTTTTAATTTTATTTATTTTTTCTTCATAAAAAACAGCTGAATATTTCCGGCGCATTCTCGCAAGGACAGTGTTAGATCCCGATTGCAGCGGTATATGTAAGTGTTTTACAATTTTCGTTGATTTGTCTAACACTTCAATTACCTCATCAGTAATTTGACTTGCTTCAATCGAAGAAATACGGATTCTTTTTAAGCCATTTACTTTTGCTTCAAGATCTCGTAATAATTGGGCAAAATTATAGTCTGGCATATCTTCTCCATATCCAGCTGTATGAATACCGGTTAAAACGATCTCCTTATAACCTGCATCAACAAGCTTTTGTGCTTGTTCGATGACATTTTCAGGGTCTCTCGATCGGAGTAGCCCCCTTGACCACGGAATAATACAAAAGGTACAGAAATTATTACAACCTTCTTGAATCTTTAATGATGCTCTCGTCCGGTCAGAAAATTCTGGGACATCCATCTCTTCAAACGTTTTATTTTGCATGATATTTGAAACACCATTGATTGGAAGTCGTGTTTTTTGGTGTTCTTTAATTAGTGTGATCATATTTTTTCTATTTTGTGTCCCAACGACAACATCGACACCTGGAATTTCCATTACTTCACCAGGGGATGTTTGTGCATAACAACCTGTAACACAAATAATTGCTTCTGGGTTTTTTCTGACCGCACGACGAATAATTTGTCTGCTTTTTTTATCCCCTGTATTTGTCACAGTACATGTATTGATAATATAAATATCTGCCATTCGCTCAAAGTCTACTCTTTCATATCCTGCTGTCTTGAACATATTCCAAATTCCTTCTGTTTCATAGTGATTCACTTTACAACCTAATGTATGGAAAGCTATGGTTTTCGGTCTGTTAGTATCTATATTTGTCATTTTATAAAACATCCTTCCAAAACAAATAAACTTTTTACTATAAGTAATTTTAGCACAATATAATATTATTAAAAATGTTAATACAATATAAATAATTAAAGAGCGCTATCTTTTTGTTCTTGTTTCTCCTGTTCAAGCATAAACATGCCTAGCAATTCATGTAGATTCATACAAAGGAAATTAGATCACTAAATGGTGGTATTTGCATCAATTAATATAGGTAATTCCTATGATAATAAATATGTTAAAATGAAAGTAGGATGATCGGCGATGGATTTTACAGAAGTGTTCAAATCAAGAGGGCACAAGGCTAAGTACATGTATGTTCTTAGCGTTATAAATAATAAAAAACATAAATATTGATACATGGAAAAAGAAGAATCATCCACAAAAAAACTTGAAGACGAAAAACGATTAATGATGAAAGAGCATTCGCTCCTTTTAATAGCAGTAGATATGGAAGATTTATAAAAAAAGGTGCTCGGCTAAACAGGCGCCTTTTTTTATTTTACAGTCCACTAAATAAAATTTGCCTCCATTCTTTTTTGTAAATATAAATAATTAATCTCAAATAGGTAAAAATAGATGTACAAGAAATATTATTACTTATGAAAAGGGATGTGTATCTATGGATGTATTAAGACGTATTGCACTAGCTCTAATCATTATAGGAGCTATCAACTGGGGGTTAATTGGCTTCTTTAATTTTGATTTAGTTGCAGCTATTTTTGGAGGACAACAGTCGTTATTATCAAGAATTATTTACTCGTTAGTTGGATTAAGTGGGTTGTATGCATTGACAATCTTTTTCACTGGTATGAGTGCAGCTAGTGAAAATAATATTCATACGGATAGACCTAATTATGGAACAGAGTTTGGTAGCGAATTCGATCACTTAAGGAACAAAGATGATTCTAATAATGAAGAGGGCAATTAAGCCCTCTTTTGTATATACCTATTAATAAAGCAAATACTAAAAAGGAAGATCCTTCGTTAATTGTGAAGCGCCTCGAAGGTAAGGGGCATTGTTTTTATTTTATTAGCTTTTGGACATACTAACAAAACGTCCCCTGTTTTTCTTTTAAGATCGGGGCTCGTTTTTTATAAGCCTTATCTCTCTCTACATCTACATCTGAAACGATCTCGATCTCTATCACAGTCTCTGTCATGATCCTAGTCTCGATCATGATGCCCCTTTACTTCGCGACATTCACAAATTAATACGTCTCCGTCTACGATCTTCCTCATCTCTAAAAACACATATATTTAACCCTCCTTAAATTTATTATCAATAAAAATATATGGAAGAATTTATATTTTTGATTGGAAAAATTTTCAGATAAAAACGAACTATTTTATTTTACTAATTTAATACCCTTTTGATTTAAGCACAGCTTGCAACTTTCGTGTATTCGAACCATAAACCCCTTCAACTTCATAAGGTAAATAAACCATTTGGAATCGTCTAATCGTATCGACTGTTTTAGACCCCAGTATTCCATCAACAGAACCACATTTAAAGTAAATCGGATTAAGGATTCGTTGTAATTGTTTAACTCCATTGCCACGTGAACCACTTCTTCAGATACCGCTTGGTAACGGGTACTTATAAGATGACTGTGGTTTCTTTGGTTGGCTAGGTTTACGAGTAAATGTAGATTTGGCTTTACCCAAATTGATTGTCTGTCCAATTTTTACCTTTTTAGAATCTACTTTTGGGTTAGCAATGATTAAATCTTCTACGGTAATACCATCGGAAGTTGTGAGCATTCCCCAGAACGTGTCATCCTCTTGAATTTTATAAGTTGTAGGTGTTTTTGTAGTTGGTTAGTTTTAAGAATCTGAATGCTTCTTTATAATTGTAAACACAGCATGCCTTCCAAGAGTAACCAGACATTTCATGATGTGAGTTATCTTCGTTACCAATTTGATATGCAACTAATGCCGCGTGTAATTCCGCAATGGGCTTTTGTTGCATCGTCTAATTTATTAATGCGATAATCACCAGCGACACAAATACCTAGTGAAAATTGATTACTGTTTCAAACTCAACTCCCTTTTAGTTTTCTGTTTAATGTTCATTAGGTAATTTCCCAGTTAGAATTAATGATTTTCTCTGATAACCTTTCACAAAACCGCCCCTGTGTTAAAACCATTTTAGGTGTAGACGGGAGCGATCCTGTCTTTTTTATTTATCCGCTAAAAATTCGTACTGTACATTTAATCTTTTACTAATTAAATGAATAATCCTAAAATATAATCGCACACTAAGTTTTGATGTTATTTAGGAATAACGAATATCGATAAACTAAAGGAGCGAGATTATGGGAATATTAAGCGGCAATCCCCAAGACGAACCAATGCATTATGGTGAAGTTTCTGCAACTTGGACTTACCTTTTTGCAGAAAAGGGCATGATCGCCACGTATCAAACTTTAATCAATCACACGGGTGATGATGATTTAAAAAAACTTCTTCAGGAAGCTATTCAAGGTGCTAAAACTGAAAGTGAACAAATTGAGGAGTTGCTAAAAGCTAATGGTATAGCACTCCCTCCAGCTCCACCAGAACGTCCAGTTTCAAATTTAGAAGATATTCCAGCAGGCGCTCGTTTTGCTGACCAAGAAATTGCTGCTATGTTATCAATGAACTCAGCGAAAGGGCTAGTAGCCTGCAGTACTATAATGGGTCAATCTATTCGTGAAGATATTGGTTTAATGTTTGGTCAATTTCATACGAATAAGGCTATGTTTGGAGCAAAAGTGCTAAAGTTAAATAAAGAAAAAGGGTGGTTAGTTCCTCCGCCCCTCCATTTGAATACTCCAGACAAATAATAAGGTTCAAAAGCTAGGAGGTATCCTAGCTTTTTTAATGTGGCAAAGTCACGTTTCTTTTCATCCTTTCGCATCAACTCTTCCTTTGTCATTTGCTCACTGCCTCACTTTAATTAATTTCTACAATCGGCATCATGTACCGCATTTTAGGCATATATATTCCCATAATTCAGTGTTCTAATTCGGATTCACTACATGCTCGACATATGTTTTTCATACCGTCTCTCCTCCATATAAAATTCGAATTACGAACCTTGATAGTATCCTTTTTCTGTTAATCTCGTTCTTTTGGTATTACGCCTTTTCGAATTCTCCCCAACCAAATCCAAGTAATCTGCTGTGGTTGACAAATTGCATGAATAAGCATTTGTATGCTTGCTGTGCAATTGGTCCTTTTACATTGGTTCTCATATTGAGATGAAAACTCGTTACTTCTCTAATCACGGTAATAAATTGAAAGTCGATTGACGTTTCGGCTTATGCGGGGATGCTGTAATCGAATTCAGCTGTGTTAATTTTGTTTCCAATCGATAATATGAAACGGAGGCATTCAGCGTACTTTTCTAATAGTTGGTTACTGTCAGATCTCTCTCCTTCGCACTGTGGACATACAACTTAAATCGACATATCTGAATACCTTCATACATAAATGTGGAAAGAATTCGCAACGTGAATTTACTCATTAATCGTATGGAAAATTGATCGCATTTCACCAAATTTAAAAGATTTCATCGAAATGTACGAGGGATTGAAAAAATATAACATTACATTCGTTTCTAAAAATGAACAGTTCTACACCAGCACAACTATGGGCGAAGCAATGTTAAAAATCATCTTGGTATTCGCCGAACTCGAAGGTAAACTTGCGGCCGAACGAGCTTTATCCATTATGCTTTCAAGAGCCGAAAAAAAGGTTATGGTAATGGCGCAACTGTACCACTAGGCTATGTTCTGTCAGACGAAAAACAATTTCCTGTCGTAGATCCAAAACAGTTAAACAAATTTTTTGAATTGTATTTTTAAAACCAGCACTTTAAAAACCGCTTCTATGTTGAATGGTGTAATATTCCTACAAAACGTGGCGGTACGTGACATCTTGCGTAATCCTTTTTACATTGGAACATACCGTTACAACTTGAGAAATAATAAGTAAAGATGAATATGCTTTCAAGGATGAAAGCGAGTAGATTGTAATTAAAGATAATCATGAGGGTATAATAGATAAAGTCATTTTTCAAAATGCTAGCGAAAAATTATCTCTGATTGAATGATGTCAGACGTGAAAATACAAACATTCATGTTTTTGCTAAAAAAATATTTTGTCATAAGTGCGACCAATTATTAACTGCAGGTCTTGACTCGAAACGTAAAGATGAATTCAGGCCATCACGTTATGTTTGTAGTACCTATCACTCAAAAGTGTGGAGTCTTACTGTAGTAATTTTATGAGCGATATCACTATAGGTCCTATCTTAATAAATTACATCGCGAATGTGATAAAACTGCAGGATAGCATCACAGATAAATTTTCTAAATAGTAGGCGCCTTGTTACGCGGTAATGTTTTTGATAATGTAATCGGCATTGATGACAAATCGTTGAAAGAAACGTATTCTATGCTTGTATCAGTTTTTTCTAATGATACGTACGTGAACGCATCTGATGACGATAATTATGTCGATTTACACGAAAAACAATTGAAGCGGAATCAAGCAAAATACTTTCTAATAACGAAAGAAATTCAACAGTCGCGCACAGTTGATTACAGAAATTTGTTAGACGTAATTGGTATTGAATTGTTGCCGGCTTATATCTTCTGTAATTGATGAAGTGAAGGTATCTGATAAATAGGTACACTCTATTAAATTCAAAAACGGCATTACGCACAACCTAGTGCATAATCCGTTAAGTGATAAGAATAACGCTATTCGTTATCAGTACCCGCAAAATGGAGCATACAAACAGCATTTCGACACCGTTATAAACTATTTAAAAGAAAGCGGATCCATCACACGAATTGAAGTCGAGCAACTAGCGAACATTAAAAGATATAGCGCGCTCACTTTACTATGTATTAATCGCGATGGATAAAGTTGAACCTCGTAGAGATTTTGTAGCATTAAATACTATTTAAAATCATAAATTTACTCTCCACCGTCTAAAATGTCCGTTTTAGACGGTGTTTTTTTCTCGTTCGCTAGTTGCCCCAACTGTACTCTGGCAATCTCACATTAGTTTACTATACGTTAACCTAATGTATGGAAAGCAACTGTTGTCATTCTTTACACCTCAATTCTTCAAAATGGTACGAAATACTTGCGAGCAAATACATAGAGGCGGTTTCAGTACGTAAAATTCTTCTTCCTAGTCGGACAGGTTTACATTTATTTGCTTTTAATAACTCTACTTCTTCGTTAGAAAATCCACCTTCAGGTCCGATAAATACGATTACTTTATCGTTTGGCTTTCCTGTTTGTAATGCATCACTTAACGAGGAATAAGCGTTTGTTCTCGCTTCCTCTTCATAGGCGAACAATCTTAAATGATAGTGGCGACTATCTTCTAACAGCTCTTCAATCGTCCCTGTTTCTTTTAAGTTCGGAACTATATTGCGATGACATTGCTCACTAGCTTCTTTTATTATTTTCTCATATCGCTTTATTTTCTGTACAGCTTTTTTTTGCTCCCATTTTGCAATCGATCGATCTGCTTGAAATAACCAAAATTCATCTGCACCTAGTTCTGTTCCTTTTTGAAAAATAAGCTCCAGTTTATTTCCTTTTGGTAGTCCTTGAGCAATGGTTACTTGAACAGGTAATTCTGCATTATCTTCAAGCCATTTCGTGATTTTGGTATGTACTTCTGCTTTTGTTAACTGTGTTATTGTACAAATTGCCGCCTCACCGTTTGGATGATTGCAAATTATTTCATCCCCGATTTTTTTCCGCATGACACGGATAATATGGTGAGCGTTGTCTTCTGTTATGAACACTTTGTCACTATTCCAATAATGTTCAGGGATAAAATATCTTTGCACTGTTTCACCTACTCATTTTTTTGCTATTATACTTACCCAATTTTCTAGCGTATTCGTTTGAATAATTTGGAATCCTTTATTTTCTAAACAGTCTATGACCATTTGTTGTTTTGCTTCAATAATGCCTGAAGTGATAAAATAACCATTTTCCTCCAGATTATCCCATGCATCATCTACTAAGTGTAGTAAAATATCTGCCAATATATTAGAAACGATAATGGTTGCCTTTTGCTGAACCCCTTTTAATAAATCACTTTGTTGAACAGTAATATATTCCTCTAAATGATTCATATTGCGATTCACCACCGTGCTACTAACAGCAACTTCGTCTAAATCATATGCATATACATGACTTGCTCCTAACAAAGCAGAAGCAATACTTAAAATACCAGAACCAGTCCCCACATCTAAAATAATATCGCCTGATTGGACCGTTTCCTCTAGCGCTTGTAAGCTTAAAATAGTTGTAGGATGAGTACCAGTCCCAAACGCCATCCCCGGATCAATCGTAATAATTAATTCGTTTTCATCCACTTGATTATATGTTTCCCAACTTGGGACAATCATCAATCGGTTTGTCACCTTGATTGGTTTAAAATACTTTTTCCATTCATTTTCCCAATCTTGCTCTTGGACAGTATGAACGGTCATTTCATTTGAACCAATATCAATTTCATACGTACGAAGCTTTTCGACTTTCATATGAATCGCTTCTTTTTTCGCTGGCCAATTTTCATTATCGACAAAATATGCCTTAATATATATTCCCGTTTTTGGGTATTTACTCGGATCTAATTCATAAAGCTCCCCAAATTTAGCCCGTTTTTCTTTCAATAAATCGATTGGATCCTCAATGACGACACCGCCCGCGCCTTCGTCATTTAAAATATTGGAAATTGGCTCCAATGCTTCACTAGTCGTATGAATGATTAATTCTTTCCAGTTCATCTTACCCACTCATTTCTTTGGACACTGTACAACAGTTATTCACCTTTAAACGCTTTTTTAAAACGTTGAAATAAAGAATCTTCATCTTCTGTAATCGGTGCATTATCCGCAATTTGATTAAATTCTTTTAATAATTCTTTTTGTCTACTTGTCAGTTTTGTTGGTGTAACAACGCGAACCTGTACATGCTGATCCCCTTGGCCATAGCCTCTAACGTTAGGTGCACCTTTTCCTCTTAATCTAAATGTTCTTCCAGTTTGGGTACCGGCAGGAATTTTAAACATTACTTTGCCATGAACAGTCGGTACCTCAATTTCATCACCGAGCGTTGCTTGAGCAAAGGTAATCGGTAATTCTAGGAAAATATGATCTCCTTCCCGTTTGAAAAATTCATGTGGTCGAATAGCAATAACGACAAATAAATCGCCTGGTGGCCCACCATTTACACCTGGCTCACCTTTTCCAGAAACACGAATTTGTTGACCTTCATCAATTCCTGCTGGGATGGATACTTTAATTTTTGTATGCTTTTTCACACGTCCTGAGCCACCGCAAGTGTTACATTTATCTGTAATTATTTTCCCTTTTCCTTGGCAATAATGACAGACACGACGATTGACCACTCTTCCAAATGGCGTATTTTGTTCTGTATTTAATTGTCCTGTTCCATTACAATGTGTACATGTTTTTGGAGATGTACCTGGCTTTGCTCCAGAACCATGACATGTATCACATGTTTCTTCTTTTGGAATCGATATTTCTGTTTCTTTTCCAAAAATTGCTTCTTCAAAATTCAATGTCATTGTATATTGTAAATCTGCTCCTTGTTGCGGTGCATTTGGATCGCGTCTGCCTCCCCCACCAAAGAACATATCAAAAATATCACCAAATCCTGAAAAGTCACTAGCTCCTCCACCAAATCCTTGGTTTTGCGTACCAGCATGACCAAATTGATCGTATTGGGCACGTTTTTGTTCATTGCTTAATACTTCATACGCTTCTTTTGCTTCCTTAAATTTATCTTCAGCATCTTCTGCTTTATTAACATCAGGGTGATATTCTCTTGCTAGTTTCCGATATGCTTTTCTAATTTCGTCCTTCGTAGCATTTTTTTCTAATCCGAGGACATCATAATAATCTCGTTTACTCAACTTCAATTCACTCTCCTGAAACCATGAATTCAATCCTTTTAATGATAGCATTATTTGCTTCTTATTAGCAAATAAGCGAAATCTTTAAAGTTTCTATTATCAATTAAGATTTTTACAGCACAAATATTATACAAAAGAGACATTCTTAAAAAAAGTCAAAGTCAAGAAAAAACCTGACTTTGACCTCGGATCTGTTTCATTGTTTATTTTTGTGCTTTGTCTTTTTCATCATCAACTTCTTCAAAATCAGCGTCGACTACATCTTCCCCGCTAGCTTCTTCAGTTGCTTCACCTTGCTGTGCTTGTTGTTCCTGCGCCATTTGTTCGTACAATTTAACAGAAAGCTGCTGGACCTGTTCTTCTAATGCTGCTTTTTTCGATTTAATTTCTTCTATATCGTTACCTTCTAGTGCTTTTTTAAGTTCTTCTTTCGCTGTTTCTGCTTTTTTCTTTTCTTCGTCAGATACTTTATCTGCTAAATCTTTGATCGTTTTATCCGTTGTAAAGACTAATTGATCCGCTTCGTTTCTTATATCAATTTCTTCACGGCGTTTTTTATCTGCTTCCGCATTTTCTTCCGCATCTTTTACCATTTGATCAATTTCATCATCAGATAAACCGGAAGAAGATTGGATCGTAATCGACTGTTCTTTATTCGTCCCTAAGTCTTTTGCCCGTACGTTTACAATTCCGTTTGCATCGATATCAAATGTCACTTCAATTTGTGGTACACCTCTTGGTGCTGGTGGAATATCTGTTAATTGGAAACGACCAAGTGTCTTATTGTCAGCAGCCATTTCTCTTTCACCTTGAAGGACGTGAATATCAACAGCTGTTTGATTATCGGCTGCAGTAGAGAAAACTTGCGATTCGCTCGTAGGGATTGTTGTATTTCGCTCAATTAGCTTCGTTGTAACAGATCCCATTGTTTCAATACCTAATGAAAGTGGTGTAACATCAAGTAAAACAACATCTTTTACATCACCTTGTAATACTCCACCTTGAATAGCTGCACCTAATGCAACAACTTCATCAGGGTTCACACCTTTGGATGGCTCTTTTCCTGTTTCACGTTTAATTGCATCTTGAACAGCAGGAATACGAGTGGAACCACCGACTAAAATAACTTTATCAATATCACTAGCAGAAAGACTAGCATCAGATAAAGATTTACGAACAGGAATCATCGTTTTTTCAACAAGATCAGCAGTTAATTCATCAAATTTAGCTCTTGTAAGCGTCAATTCCAAATGCAATGGACCAGCATCTCCAGCTGTAATAAATGGTAACGAAATTTGTGTTTGTGAGACACCTGATAAATCTTTTTTCGCTTTTTCAGCTGCGTCTTTTAAACGTTGTGTAGCCATTTTATCTTGAGATAAATCAATACCATTTTCTTTACGGAATTCTTCGACCATGTAGTTGATAACTTTATCATCGAAATCATCTCCACCAAGACGATTATCTCCTGCTGTTGAAATAACCTCAAATGTTCCATCACCAATATCTAAAATAGAAACGTCGAATGTACCTCCACCTAAGTCATATACTAAAATGGTTTGGTCTTGATCTTCTTTATCGATACCGTAGGCAAGTGCTGCTGCAGTAGGCTCATTTATGATTCTTTCTACTTCAAGACCCGCAATAATTCCTGCATCTCTAGTTGCTTGACGTTCAGCGTCATTAAAATAAGCTGGAACCGTAATAACAGCTTTACTTACTTTTTCACCGATATAATCTTCAGCATAGCTTTTTAAATGTTGTAAAATAATCGCCGAAACCTCTTGTGGAGTATATTCTTTTCCTTCGATTTCAACTTTATAATCTGTACCCATATGGCGTTTAATCGATTGAATTGTATTAGGGTTTGTGATCGCTTGACGCTTCGCTACTTCCCCAACTTGTCTTTCACCATTTTTAAATGATACGACAGATGGAGTTGTACGGTTTCCTTCCGGGTTAGGAATAACGACCGCCTCTCCCCCTTCCATCACAGTCACACATGAATTTGTTGTACCTAAGTCAATTCCAATTATTTTACTCATTATCTAAAACTCTCCTTTATGACATTCCTATTTATTTACTTTAACCATTGCTGGTCGAATTACTTTGTCTTTTAACATATACCCTTTTTGCAACTCTTCTACAACAATATTCGATTCAAAGGCTTCATCTTCTATTTGCATAACCGCATGGTGGATATTCGGATCAAATTCTTTGTTCTCTGTTTCAATTTTCTCAACACCTTGCGATTTTAATGCTTCTTCTAATTGGTTATACACCATTTGAATTCCTTCCATAAATCCTTGATTCTCATCGGATATTTCACTTTGCAAGGCTCTTTCAAAATTATCCATTACTGGCAATAGTTCATTCGCTAAATCTTGTGATTTATATTTACGTTCGGCAATTTTCTCTTTTTCTGTACGCCTTTTAAAATTTTCAAATTCTGCTTGGACTCTGAGCAAGCGATCTTGTAATTGTTCTTTTTCTTCCGTTAATGTATCCATTTCTTTTTGCAACTGTACCTCATTTGTATGTTCGTTTTCTTCATTAGAGATTGCCGATTCATCATCGACCTGAGTTTCTTCCACAGAAATCGGCTCTTCATCTATATCTGTGACGATTGTATCTTTCTCTTGTTCTTCCATTAAAGGCACCTCCAATTTTTAAATTGCCACGTTAAACCATAACATGAAATTACACTAAAATAAACTATTAGGATAAGTATTTTGTACAAAAACAACCTTTGAATCATCCATTTATTTTTAATCGATTAAGCTAACCGAATAAAATACTATTTCATTTGTTTGTATGTTACATATAAAATGTCTGTCATTTCATTTGAAAGTGCTTGAAGAATAGTGATCACTTTCCGGTACTCCATCCTTGTCGGACCTAAAAGTGCTATTGTACCAAGTTGGTTCCCACCTAATTTATAAGATGATGTAATCAAACTAAAGTTTTTAATTGCCTCCATCTTGTTTTCATTGCCGATTGTTACTTGGATCCCGTCTTCATGACTCGCTAATAATTTAATTATTTCTGCTTCATTTTCAAGCATTGAATAAAATTCATATATTTTATCGACATCTTTAAATTCTGGTTGCATTAAAATATTAGATTGGCCACCAACATAGAGCTTTGCTTGCTCGTCATACCGGATGACAGACTGAATATATTCATACATTAATTCAAAATCTTTAATATGCTTTTTCATTAATTCATACACTTCTGTTTGAAGTGTATATGGTAATTGCATAATAGGCACACCGATAAGTCGGTCATTTAAAATATTGACCATTTTTTCTAACTCTCGTATATCCATCCCTTTTGGGATAGAGAAAGACTTATGTTCAACATGCCCAGTACTTGTCACTAATATGGCAACAGCTGTTTGTGATGTTAACGTAATGATTTGAATTTGTTTTAGTGTTGCATCAACCTCATTTGGTCCTAAAATGATCGCCGTATAATTCGTCAGTTGGGATAAAACTTCAGCAGATAGTTGAACAACTTGCTCTAGTTCCACCATATTATCTTGAATAATATGTTTAATAATGTTTATTTCTTTCCCTTTAAATGTCGGTGAAATCACATGATCGACATAGTAACGATACCCTTTTTCCGAAGGTATTCTACCTGATGATGAATGAGTCTTTTCTAATAATTCCATCTCTTCCAAATCGGCCATTACATTTCTGATCGTAGCAGCACTTAAATTAATTGATTTATTTTTAGAAAGTGCTCTTGATCCTATAGGATAGGCTGTTGCGATGAAATCATCAATAATCGTTTGTAATATAAGTAACTGTCTATCTGTTAACATGATTTTCACCTCTGTTAGCACTCTATGTACCCGAGTGCTAATACTAATAATAAATTAACAAATCCACTTTTCTTTGTCAATCAAGAAGATCAGATAACATAGGACATTTCTTAAAAAAGCACAAATAAAAAAGAAACCATGATGGTATTCTACACCACCATGATTTTCCTTTGACATCGGTTATTTATCGTCATTCAGCTGTAAAACAGACATAAATGCTTCTTGTGGAATTTCTACTGATCCGACCATTTTCATTCGCTTTTTACCTTCTTTTTGCTTTTCTAACAATTTACGCTTACGTGTTACGTCACCACCGTACAATTTTGCAGTAACATCTTTTCTAACAGCTTTAATTGTTGAGCGGGCAACAATTTGATTACCTATCGCTGCTTGGACAGGAACTTCAAACTGTTGACGCGGAATTAAATCTTTTAATTTTTCCACAATTTGTCTCCCACGATTATAACTAAAATCTTTATGAACGATGATCGATAAGGCGTCGATTGGTTCCCCGTGCAATAAAATATCCATCTTCACTAAATTAGAAGGTCTGTTTCCGATAAATTCATAATCGAGTGACGCATACCCTTTCGTTTGTGATTTTAATTGATCAAAGAAATCGAACACAATTTCTGATAATGGTAATTCATAAACGACATTTACTCGAATATCATCTAAATATTGCATATCGATAAATTGCCCACGTTTTCGTTGACATAATTCCATTACAGGTCCTACATAATCATTCGGAACCATAACAACAGCCTTTACATACGGTTCTAAAATTTCTTCAATCGATTGTGGATCGGGCATATGTGACGGATTATCTACTTGTAACACTTCTCCGTCCGTTTTTCTCACTTCATAAATAACACTTGGAGCTGTCGTAATTAAATCGATATTAAATTCGCGTTCTATTCTTTCCTGGATAATTTCCATATGGAGTAACCCTAAAAAACCACTTCTAAAACCAAACCCTAATGCTTGTGATGTTTCAGGTTCATATTGTAAAGAAGAATCATTCAGTTCCAATCTTTCTAACGCTTCACGAAGGGGGTTATAATCCTCAGAACTTACTGGATATAAACCACAAAATACCATCGGATTTAATTTACGATATCCTGGAAGTGGGGATGTTGCCCCGTTATTTGCTGATGTAATTGTGTCTCCAACGCGTGTATCTTTCACATCCTTCATTGCAGCTGTTAAAAAGCCGACATCTCCAACAGTAAGTACGGCTTTATTTACCGCCTTAGGCGTAAAAACACCAACCTCTAATACTTCATATTCTTTGCCACTTGCCATCATTTTTATATGATCGCCAACTTTTACTTGTCCTTCTTTCACACAAATATATGCGATAACACCTCGGTAGGAATCATATAAAGAATCAAAAATAAGCGCTTTTAATGGATCATTTTCCTTTCCCTCTGGCTCGGGAACACGTTCTACGATCCGTTCCAAAATATCTTCTATCCCAATATTTTCTTTTGCGGATGCTAAAATAACATCGTCAGGGTCTATCCCGACAATATCAACTAATTCCTGTGTCACCCTGTCAGGGTCAGCATTCGGTAAATCAATTTTATTAATAACCGGAATGATCTCCAAATCATTATCCAATGCTAAATAAACGTTTGCAAGTGTCTGAGCTTCAATCCCTTGTGCTGCATCGACGACCAAAATAGCCCCTTCACAGGCTGCAAGGCTTCTTGACACTTCATACGTAAAATCGACATGTCCTGGTGTATCAATTAAATGGAAAATATAATCTTCTCCATTTTTACTTTTATATTGTAATTGGACAGCATTTAATTTGATCGTAATTCCTCGTTCTCTCTCCAAATCCATACCATCTAAAAATTGTTCCTTCATTTCCCGTTCTGTTAATGCTTTTGTATTTTCTAAAATTCGATCTGCAAGTGTTGATTTTCCATGATCAATATGTGCAATAATCGAAAAGTTACGTACATTTCTTTTATTTTTAGTCATAAGTCCATGCCCACTCCTACACTCAATAAGCGTTTAATTGCGTTTTCTCTGCTACATGATTATATCAATTGCAAGAAATTGTTTCAATATAATCAATCATTTCTACTATTCCAAATTGGAGCTTTTTTCATTTATTCAAAAAATAAGTTAGCAATTTTGTACATTACTTGAATGACAAATTCATAAAGAGATGTGACGATTTTTTCAAAAAAAGAAGCAGTTTTATGAACGGTGTGGTCTTCTTCTATTTTAACTGGTTCATGTACAGTTTCTAATTCAATGGATGCAGCTGCTTTTTCTATCTCTTTTTCTTTGACCATTACAGGTTCTACCTCTTCTGTAACTACTTCTTGTTCGATTTCTTCGTTTGCTACTTGCTTTGTAGTAAGTCGTTCTTTTTCAAATGCACCGTACGACATTCCTCCGAAAAAAAATACAACTAATAACAAGCTAACGGTTATAAATCGAGTCATTTTCATCGCTCCTCTAATTATTTACTTGCTCTGCATCCCAGAAAAATTCACTAAATAATTCTGCAAGTACATCGATACTTCGGTACATTTCCTCCAACGTATTTTCATATCCACCAATTTCCATTAACAGCGCATTTTCAAGTAAATCTTGATTGTATACTCCGTTTGAATTAGGACCTTCTTTTGTAATAACTCCTTTACTTAATCCCGGATATTTTTCCTCAATTGAATAATGCAGTTCGGTTGCTAACGCAAGGTTTTTTTCATAATTTTTATTTTCGGCTCCGATGACAAACAACATTTGTGCATATGGTTTTCCGTCAATCTCTTTCGTCGTTTGATCACGTGGTAAACTATCCCGATGCAGATCAAACGCATATTGTAAATCTTTATTTTGACTGATCGCCTCTTGAACAACTGGTCTAGATGCTTCATAGGACTTTCCATATGTCCATCCTTTCTCATGTAAAACGCTCATTATGTCCGTATCATCCACATAGGAACCAATTCCATAGGATTCTAGTGCATTTGCTAGCCTATCACTCACTTTAGTAATATTTACTTCCTTATGATAAGCAGCGCCAGGCTCCGATTCATCTGGCAAATGTGGTAAAAATGACTCTCGATTATGGCTATTGTATAAAAAGACGACTTTTCTTCCTTCTGTAGTCAACTCATTGTCAGGCACTTTCTTTTCCATTTCTTTTTCTGATTCATCAACCGCTTTACGCTCTTGTAAAATATCTTCTAATGGAGGGCCGGACTCATGTGACATGCCACTAAATTCATTCAAATCTTCCCCAGCAATAATGACGCGATTTTCGTACGTTGAAAAGCCAGGTAATTCATGTCCTAAAAAGCTTTTTAAGTCTTTCATTTTAATACTCGTTACTAAGTTGAATAACATTTCCGAAATCTGTTGTTGTTCCATCGTTACATCATGTAGCAAATCATATGTTGTATTTTCAAGACTGAACATTAACGAAAAGATCGATTGATCCACATTACTCGTCCAAGATGAAAAAATAGAAGACGAAAGACGGGATGATGGTTTTGATGTTGTTATAATCCCTATTGTCGTAAATAATAGAATGATAATGATCATAGCGATTAATATTTGTTTATAAAATGAACGAAAATACTTGAAGATAGTGTTGCTAACGTGCTGAAACATATATACACCAACTTACCTTTAATTTTTGTATCGTTATATTAAACTATGAGACCTTATGTCAAAATAGAACTCAGCCATATGAAAAGGTAGAGTTAAAAAATGAACAAGAAGAATTCAGTGAAATGACAAGTAGATTCATTGCGAATAAGAAGTAATTCAGTGGATAGACAGGAAGGTTCAGCGCAAATGGAAATAATTCAGCGCATAGACGAATAGATTCAGCGCGAATGGAAATAATTCAGCGCATAGACGAGTAGATTCAGCGCGAATGGAAATAATTCAGCGGACGGACGAACAGATTCAGTATATGTTGAAACTGGATATACTATTGTACAGAGTCTCCGGATTGTAGTATAAATGCTCGTTCCATCCAAACATTTGCGGGAAAAGCAGGTGGCCTTCGATGGGACGAGCAAGGCGTAGTCCCAAAAGTCAAAAAACCCCATAGGAAGTGCTTTCTTCCGAGGCAGGTGAAGTTCGCAACTTCCTGGTACTTTACTAAATGCTCGTCCCATAGCAAAGTTTTGTGACTACGATTACTCGGTGTAATAAACATTGTGCGCCTTTGGTAAACCGCAGTCCTCGCTAAAAGCATGTCACATTTCGCTCAAAGACAACGGTAGGATGAAACGCATTTTAGTTTGTCATCAAACTCTCCTTACTTATTCATCTCGTATAATGTGCATCTTGTTCCACATTAATTTTGTCATGTAAGGCGGCATTGATCCCTTGCGCAACGAGATGGGCCATATCTGCCATAAATCCATCAATTTCTTTTGGTGTGACAATTAAATTTCTTCCCATTGGAGTTAACACTTCTTCCAATAATGCTCTTTTTTCAGATTCGGATAAATTTCCTACCAATCCTAAAAAAGTACTTCTCCTCGTTTCATCAGGCAAATCTAGATCAGATAAATTATCATGCTTAATCGGCATGACCGTTGGCAGTAATGCTTTCTTTGGTTTATCTTTTTCACTCCATTCTCTACCCATATGTTTTAACAGATAGTCTAATGTATCACTTGCAATCGTAACAGCATCAACGACTGTTGGAACACCGATCGCAATAACTGGAATTCCAAGAGTTTCTTTACTTAGCTCTTTCCGCTTATTGCCAACACCAGAACCTGGATGTATTCCAGTGTCTGTTATTTGGATCGTTTCATTAATTCGTTCAATCGATCGTGAAGCAAGCGCATCAATCACAATGACAAAGCCTGGTTTAAACTTTTCAATAATACTTAAAATGATATCGCTCGTTTCCATCCCAGTTACACCCATCACCCCTGGAGAAATCGCAGCGACCGGTCTGTAACCTTTAGCAACAGTTTCATATTTTAGTTCAAATAAATGGTTTGTAACAACAATTTTTTCAACCGTCATAGGACCTAAAGCATCAGGTGTAACATTCCAATTGCCTAAGCCTACAATCAATCCTTTGCTATTTGGTTGAATGTTATTTTGATTCATTAACTTTTCGATTTCTCGCGATAAAACGTTGGCGGCTTTTGCTTGCATTTTCGTATCTTGCTTCTTGACACCGTCTGCAAATATCGTAATATAGGAGCCAGCTTTTTTGTTTAAAGTTTTTTCCCCGTCTTTTGAAATTTCTATATGGCTTACTTTCACATGATCATACACATGATCTGTTGCTTTTACTCCGGGTATATCTGCCGTATCTCTTTCTTTTTCCACATACATATCTTTTGCTTCAATCGCTAAATCCGTTCGTACGGAATATTCTTTTTCCATTTTACCCACGTCCTTTACTCTTACTTTCGAATTTAGTATGGACTTTTTTTACATTAAAAATGTACAACTATTGAAATGGATGACTTTATCTGATAAAATATTTTTGTCGTAGTGCCTTCACGCTGACTGAAGGAAAAGGAATGAAAACTAGGATAGATTTAATAAACTCGGGCTTATACCAATCCATTTTGGTCAACCATTATTCCGAGCCTAAAAGTGAAAAACTATTCTAAAATTTACATGAAAAGCTATAGGAATGTACTTAGAGGAGGTGACCTCATGGCTAATTTAAAATCTGCTATTAAACGTGTAAACACGAACAATAAAAAACGTGAACGCAACCAAGCGATTAAATCTGATATGCGTACACATATTAAACAAGTTGAAAAACTTATCGATGTAAATGATGCTGAAAATGCAACATCTGCTTATAATTCTACTGCTCGAATTATTGATAAGGCTGTACAAAAAGGTGTTATTCATAAAAATAATGGAAATCGCCATAAAGCACGCTTAGCTAAAAAATTAAATAATTTAAGCGCGTAATCAGAAAAACGATCCTCTTTTTGGGATCGTTTTTTGTATAGGAAAAGAAAATTATTCCTCGATATTTTTTTCATAATGCTCTAAAGATAAAAAGTAAAATTGATTAGCTTCTTTTTTAAAACCTAACTTATCATATAGCTTCTGGGCTGGTGTATTTTCTTGATTCGTTTCAAGTAATATCCCCTTTGCGTCTGTTTCCTCTACTAAATGAACAGCTTGATCAATTAATTTTTGTGCCGTCCCTTTGTTCCTCGCTTCTTTTTTCACATATAGGTCATTCAAAATCCAAATTCGCTCCATGCTTAATGACGAAAATGCAGGATATAACTGAGTAAAACCGAGCGCTTTTCCCTCATCATAAGCAATGAAAACGACGGAATCTTCATTAGTTAATCTTTCTTTTAAAAATTGTTGCGCCCCATCAAAATTAGCCTCTTGTTTATAAAATGCACGATATAACTCAAATAATTCCGTTAATGCATGTAAATCCTCCAATGTAGCTTGGTGAACTTTCATAGTTTGTCCTTCATCCTTTTCTGCTCGATTGTTTTTTATCTAGCAATAAGTTTATACAATAGTAATTCAAATGCCATCCCTTTTTCCATTTTTCCACGCTTAATAGTTGTATCTGTATTCGTTAATTCATTCATAATGTTCGTTAGCATCTTTTCACTAAATTGTGTACTTCTTTCCGATGCTAATTTAATAACATATGGATGGACTTTCACTTCACTTTGAATCCGTTGATTTGGATAGCCTTTTTTTCTTAATAATTTAACTTGAAAAATAATTCGAAATTGATATGCTAATAATGCGATTAATCCGATTGGGTCTTCTTTCATTTTTTCTAAATCTTTATATATTTTGATTGCTTCATGTAAGTTTTTTGTAAGAACTGCATCGACTAATTGTAGCGCATTATTATTAAGAGATGTGGAGATGAGATTTTCAGCAATCTCCTGCGTAACTTCTCCGCCTTCACCGACAAAAAGGGCTAACTTTTCAATTTCTTTTTCCATCATATATAAATTTGAATGAAATTCAACTTCTAAACGTAAACAAGCCGCTTCATTTAGCTTAATTCTGTAATTACCAGCAATATGTTGGATCCATTTACGTAATGCCGCATCTTTAATTGAATTACAGTTCACAACTACTGCTTCTTTTTTTAATAATTTTGTTAGTTTTTTCCGTTCATCCAACTTTTCATATGGTGCAACAAGCACTAAAATCGAATAGGGAGCAGGATCATTGAGGTATTGTTCTAATGATTTTAGATCATGGGTAACAGTAAGCTTATCTTGTTTTGTTTTTAAGAAAACCGGTTCATTTGCAAATATCAACTTTTTTTCATTAAAAAAAGGTAATGTTTCTACATCTGTCAGCACTTCCTGAATTGCCACTTCTTGTAAGTCATATGTTGTTATATCTTCATCAACATCATGCTTCAATGTCTCTAGCAGCTTATTTTTAAATTGCTCGATAAAATAATATTCTGTTCCATGTAAAAGATAGACGGAATCAACCTTTCCACTTTGGATCGCTTGGATTGCTTTATTTATATCAGACATAAGACCATTCCTTTTATTTATCAGTATGTTAATCATAGCAAAATTAAATGATTATTGATATAATTTATGTACATAATATAGACGAGCTGAGATAATGTTGAAAAATAATGAACTTTTCTTTTCGTACTAGATTTATTTCTCATTTTCACTTATACTTACTACAGATACAGGAGGGGATGAACATGAACGAATTCGAAAAGAATCCACAAGAAAAAAGTAATGATATTCCACATGCCGTAACTGGTTTTACACTTTCTTTCATCTTTTTTGTACTTATTTTTACGATCGGTGCAATAATCAGTTATATTAATTAACCTTACATATGTTAACGATAAAAATGCTGCCCTTTATAAGATGCAGCATTTTTTTATTTCGGCTAAGTTAATTTCATACCTCAATTAAGGAAGGATTAATTCGAACAATGCAATGTTAATAAAACCGTTGCTTTCCGAGGCATACCGTACAGGACGTCCTAGTGTCAGCGTAAGTCACATTTTTTTTTGGGTGGATCGACCAAAAACGTAACCTACGAATATGGCGCACCTAGTCTACATTCCCTTTCTATGTTATTTCGGTAAGAGGCGCACCTTTTGCTACAATAGCGCTTCACTTACGGATAATGGAATAAAAAGTAGTTATTGTTTGGATAAAACATCCACTAGGCTATTGATGAAATGGACTTATTTGAAAAAAGTATTAAATATGCCTTGTTCTTTCTTAAATTGATACTGGACAGCTCCATGCAAATCTGTTCGTAAAATAATGACCTGTTCATCGGACAAAGTTTGAAGCACTTCTTCTGTTGGGTGACCATAAGAATTATGAACTCCTGCAGAAATCAGCGCATAGGACGGTGCAATTTCTTGAAAAAAATGTGGATCTGTCGATGTATTACTGCCGTGATGCCCTACTTTTAGTACATCTACCCGGAGATTCCGAAATTTTTTCACGATATCTCTTTCAGTTGCCTTCCCTATATCACCAGTGAACAACCAGCTCTTCCCTCCAAGCTCTGTATACAACACTAAAGAGTTTTCATTGTCATCATGCTTATCTTTTTCTGGCGATAATACATGAAAAGCTTGGGAGTTTCGAATAATTCTCTCGTTGAAATTGGCGTACGTAATGGGAAGGTTTGCCTCCTTCCATTCAGCCTTTGTTTGCTCATCTAGATCGTGATATGGACCAATAATTACTTCTTTTACTTCAAATCCCTCGATTATGTAACGAACACTTCCATCATGGTCAAGATCATTATGACTAATAAACACAGCATCAATCGTATGAATTCCTCTTCCATACAAATAAGGTCTAATTATTTGCTTATACACTCTATCTGACGGTTCAAAATCCGGGAAAGTAAAGGATGCCCCGGCATCGATAATAAAGACTCCTTTTCGGTACGGTAATTCAACAACAAATGCATCACCTTGACCGATATCTAACATTGTCACTGTACCTATTGGTGAAAAATATGGCCTTATCGTTAGGTAAATAATAAATAGGGCAACATACATGCCATATTGAAAAGATTTTATTTGATTTCGTTTTTCTAAAGAAATCATCAGAAAGACAAATAATAAATAGTAAATGATCACCAAGCTAATCGGAATTTCACCGATAATAAACGGGAAATTAAACTTATCATCCACGATCATAATGAAATGAAGAAAATGTTGATGAATAAATAAAAAAATATGTTCAAATAATTCGATAACGATTGTTGGTAAAAATATGCTTAATAATATAATAAACATTGCTGGGATAACGAATAATGAAAAGTAAGGAACAACGATGACGTTTAATAAAATGGATAATGGTTGAAAAGTGGAGAAATAATGGATCTGTAACGGTAAAATCATCATTTGAGACACGAAGCTAATTTGCAAAACACGTTCCATATTCGAGGTAGCTTCTGCGATCCATTTACTTGATAAAATAAGACCAAATGTCACGGCAAAGGAAAGTTGAAAGCCGATATGATACACAATATATTTCTCTATGATAATTAATAATAGAAAGACAATACTTAATATATCTGTATAATTATATTTCAATTTGATTTTATTGATAAAGATTACGAATACAATCATTAAACTCGCACGCCATACGGACGGCTGACTACCTGCTAATATTGCGTAAATTGGTAAGAACACCATCATGATCCATTGTGCTTTTTCCTTCGTTGTAATAGAAAAACGAACTAAAACGAGGTAAATGATGCCTACAACAATACCAATATGCAAGCCTGAAATGGCCAATATATGTGATAAACTCCATCGCTGGAACAGTTCAATCGTTTCTTGCTCCAATAAGCCATCGTGACCTAGTACAAGTGCGTGAAGCCATGCTGCTGTGTCTGTTTGTAATTTACTTTCTGTTTTATTTAATAAATAAGTTCTCATCGAATAAATCGATTGCATTAATGATTGATTTTCTTTACACGTAATATCTTCTAAAGTAGGAATGACTATTTGGTAGGAGATTGCTTTTTTTAATAAATATAGACGATAATCAAATTGATAAGGGTTTCTTGCCCCATCTGGTATGGATAAGGAAGCTTCTATTTTACAGACTGCACCATATTGGAGTTGTCCTACATGATGCTCTACTAACTCATTCTCATCATTCACAAAATAAACGATTACTATTTGCTCGCTTGTTCGTTCGTCCCTAAAGGTAAATTCGATTTTTTTATCTGTTTCTATGATGGGACTGACAATTTCACCATAAAAAACCGAGCGGCTTTCATTTACTTGTTCAGATGTTGATGTAGTAGGTGCTGGAAGATAAAAATAAAAGAAGAAAAAACTAAGAAGTGCTGAAATTAATAATGTTATGCTTATTTTTTTCTGTACGTATACGTATAATAGCCAAAAAAAGAATAGACAAATTACTATATACGTATTTAATGACAAAGTGATCACACTTACTGTGGCACTTAATGCAAATATATACCAATAATCTTTGCCCATACAAGATCATTCCCGAAAAAAGTGGGAATAACGACACCACCTACCTTTCCTATATTATGCTTACTTTTTATCTAGTTCTGTCGGAAGTAACTCAATCTTCAAATCTTGTAATTCAATCTTTTCGGTTCGAACATTTGACTCTTTAAATAATTCAATCGCTAATTCATTATTTTTGTAATCATTTGCATAATACACTTTTTCTACTCCTGCTTGTATGATTTGTTTACAGCAAAACAAACAAGGATAATGCGTCACATACATTTCCGTCCCGTTTGTTGGTACACCAAATTTGGCGCATTGTAATAAAGCATTTGCCTCCGCATGAACCGTTCGTACACAGTGCCCATCTACAATATTACAACCTTCATCAATACAATGTGTGCTATCTTTTACACTACCATTGTAACCACTTGCAATAATCCGGTTTTCCCTTACGATCACTGCACCAACCATTAATCTCGTACATGTGCTTCTAAGTGCTGCGATATGTGCTTGTGCCATAAAATATTGATCCCATGAAATTCGTTCCATGCTATCTCTCCTCCTAAATGATTTCCAAATTATTAAGGGACGATAATGCTTTCCTTCATATTTTCTACTGTCTTTTCCCCGATTCCATTTACCTCTATTAAATCTTCGACAGATTGAAAGGATCCATGCTCTTCACGATAGTCGATAATTGCTTGTGCCTTTTTAGGGCCAATCCCATTTAACGTTTGTATCTCTTCCAATGTAGCTTGATTAATGCGGATTTTATTCCTATCCTCATCGGTTGTTGTAGTTTCGCCTGGTGTAGATACCGCTATTATCTCTTCCCCTTCTTTTGGAACGATAATGACCATTTCATCGTGTACCCTTTGTGCCAAATTCATTTGAGTCTGATCTGCATCCTCTGTAAAGCCTCCGGCAATTGAAATAGCATCTGATACACGAACATGTTGATCCACTTCATATACACCCGGCTTCTGTACTTCTCCTTTTATATCGACGATAATACTTGTGTCTAGCTGCTCAGCTTCAACCTCTTCATCCACAAGCTCAATTGCTTGTTCAAAATCGGCTTCTGTTTGTACATCAAGTGGCTCTTCTTTCTTCATGTAAAAAATTCCGCCCAAAACTACGATCGCAACAATAATCATAACGAGATGTCGTTTTATTAGCTTTATCAATAATAGATCACTTCCCTTTCTCAAGGATAAATTAATATATCTATTATATTCAGCCAGACATTAATTGTAAAACACGTAAAATAATGAAAATAGCCGAGATGCCTCGACTATTTTTCTCCAACGATAAAAATTCTTTCACTCTTTTCACTTAAAAATGCCTTTTCAAGAGAAAAATCACGATAAAATTGAATTTTGCTAAATCCACATTTTTTCAATAATTGTTCATAAACTTTTATATCGTATGTGTGTTGATGATGAGTTTCATCAAAACGTATATAATGATCATTTTCTTTTCGAAAAAAAGTTAAGTAATGAAACATTTCTCCTTGCCTATCACCTTGTTCACAATCCCATATATAAGCAAGATCATCTGTTACCTCAGTAAATGTTTGATTCATTAACCGTTCTTCGGCATAGTGAATACTATGAATATCAAAAATAAATAATCCATTTGGAGATAAACTATTGTATACATGGTTAAAAACAGTTTCAACTTCATTCAATTCCGTTATATAGTTCATAACATCACAATAACTAATGAATAAGTCGATCTGATGAAATCCTGATAATTTTCTAATATCTTGTTGAATCCAGTTTACCGGTAGCTTGTGGTTTATTACTTTTTCTGTTGCACAGGCTAGCATTTCAATCGAGTAATCGACTCCCGTAACATGATAACCTAATTTCGCTAAACGGCTTGTTATTTCTCCAGTTCCACACCCTAAATCAACGATCGATTTAATCGAAGCATTCTTTCTCTTGATGATTTCGGTAGTAAACTGAACCCATTTATCATATGGAGCGTGATCCATTAATTGATCATATATATAAGCAAACTGATGATACGACATGACTAGTCGTTTTCCCCGACCGTTATTTCTTGTGCATCGCCCCATAAACGTTCTAAATTATAGTAGGAACGTTCATCTTTATGAAATATATGACAAATAATGTTATTAGTATCAATTAAAACCCATCTTGCTTGTTCAAAACCTTCCATCTGTTTGACGGGATATCCTTTTTCTTCTAGCCCTTCTTTTACAGATCGGGCAATAGCTTGTACTTGTCTTTCATTATTTCCGTGACAAATGACAAAATAATCTGCTACGGGCGTTAACTGTTGCATGTTTAACACGACACAATTTTCTGCTTTTCGATCTTCACAAGCTCTTACTACTGTTTCAAGCGTTTCGTTTACTTCTACCAATTAATTATCACTCCTTTAAATTATTCGTTAATTCATTATATGCCAGAAATGTATCTGGATAAATCGTTGCATCTTTTTTCAGTAAAAAGATAATTGTATTTTGCAACACTTTTCTTGCCGCTTTTTTTAAATCTACTTTCGCTAACTGCCGTACTTCTTCTACGCCAGGAAATTGTCTGCCTGGTTCGATATAATCGGAAACAAAAACGATTAGCTCGACATTACTCATTTGTTCCCTTCCGGTAGTATGGTAATAAATTGCATTTATTGTATCTACGTCTGTTATTCGAAATGTTTTTTTGGCAATCATGGCAGCAACGGGACCATGCCATAGTTCTTTATTATAATGTAATAACTGTCTTGGTAAATCATGTTTTTCAATATTATCTTTTAATTCACGATCTGTTTGACATTTTGCATAATCATGTAACAAAGCAGCAAGGGAAACTTTTTCCACTGATTCATCATAAAGGGTAGCAAGTTCGATCGCTGTTTCATATACCCTTATTGTATGTTCGTATCGATCATTAGACAACTCTTTTTTAACTTCTTCACGTATTTTATGAAGTTTCATACAAGCGATGCTCCTTCATATAAGAATATACTTCTTTTGGGAGTAAATATTGAACTGGTAACCCTGTTTCGATTCTTTTCCTTATTTCTGTGGATGAAATATCAATTAAAGGCACATTTACTTCTCGAATAGGGTAGCATGTGGTCAATCTATAGTTTGGGCGCTTCACACCAATAAATTGTATTTTTTCGACTAACTCATCTATTTGTTTCCATTTCGGTAAATATTCAACCATGTCCGCCCCAATAATAAAGGAAAAGAAAAAGGTTGGGTATTTTTCCTGTAATTCATTAATCGTATCAATCGTGTATGATGTTCCACGTCGATCTAATTCCATCGATTTTACTTTGAAATAAGCAGTATGTTCCGTCGCTTTTTCTACCATATGCAGACGATGTTCACTAGTTGATGTTGCCTTCCTTTTATGCGGTGGTTCATTTGTTGGAATAAACCATATTTCATCTAGTCCGCACGCATATTTTACTTCATCAGCGATAATAAAATGACCGATATGCGGGGGATCAAATGTACCCCCTAAAATTCCAATTTGCTTCACTTTTTACACCTTATTCTGGAAGTACAATCTGATTATGATTTTCGGATTCTTTATATAAGACTATATTGTTCCCAATAATTTGGACAATTTCCGAGTTGGTTGCAACAGATATTTCATCTGCTACGGTGTATTTATCTTCTAAGCAATTTTGTAAAATACTAATTTTTATTAGTTCTCGTTTTTCTAGCACATCTTCTAGTTGTTTGTTCAAATTTTCTGTTACCCCGCTTTTTCCAACTTGAAAAATAGGTTTTAAATGATGGGATTTAGCCCGTAAAAATCTCTTTTGTTTCCCTGTTAACATGCGAATCAACCTTCCAATATATTTTGTAATTCTGTATCTAGATCATCCATTGGCGGTCGCTTGTCCGTCCAAATTTCAAATGCGTACTGTGCTTGATATAGTAACATAGTATGACCAAAATGGATTGATGCCCCAAGGCTCTCTGCCTCTTTTAATAGTTTTGTTAGTAGCGGTTGATAAATGATATCACTAACGATTGCATCTTCTTTCAATTTTGTTAGATGAATAATTGCCTGATCTACGTGGGGCTTCATTCCAACAGACGAAGTTTGAATGATAAGGTCAAATTGATCAGTCGTTTGTTCAGCCTCTTTTAATGTAATTGCCTTACATTGAGGATGATTTTCAATCAAAAGTATTGCTTTATCAATAGAGCGATTCGCTACCGTCACATGTTGATAACCATGTTGAATGAGTGCATGGAAAATACCTTTTGCCGCTCCACCCGCACCAAGAAGCAAGATTTTCTTTTCTTTTCCTTCTTTTAGAGACCGAAAACTACTTCGTAAAGACCTAACATACCCGTTTCCATCTGTATTATAGCCAATCCATTTCCCGCTTTTGCATAAAACTGTGTTGACTGCGCCAATTTTTTTTGCTTGTTCATCAATATCATCTAAAAAATCAATTATTTTTTCCTTATAAGGTACCGTGATATTAAACCCGTTTATATTCATACTTCGTAATTTTCTCATTTCTTCTTCAAACGATACATTCGGGTCAATTTCAACTATAGAGTAGGTTCCTTGTAAGTTCGTTCTTTTTAAAAATTCCCCATGGATCCATGGTGATAATGAATGTTTAATGGGATACCCAATTAGGCCAAATTGATATGTCATTTTTGTTCCACCTTTTTTCCATCATTTTAAATAAAAGAATTCCGGATTGAAACAGCAACCCCTTTAGGACTATATACATCAATAGTAACATTACTATTTAAAATTGTAATCCATCCAAGCCCAGGAAAAACGATATCTGTATATTGTTCCTCGACCCGGTATGAATTTTTTATGAAGGGTGGCAGTGTCTTTAGTGTTTCCTCATTTGGAGGAGATAACAATTTTCCAATTTGCTTTTCGTATAAGCTATCGGCATTCTCATGTTTTGTCCGATGAATCGGTAGTTCGTTAGCAAAATAACAGACAAAAGTTTGTTTGTCTCCTTTTACAAAATCAAATCGTGCTAAACCTCCGATAAATAATGTTTGTCCACTTTGTAATTGATAATTTCTCGGTTTTATTTCTTTCTTTGGTGTAATTATTTTTAAATCTTTTTTAGAAACATAATGAGCCATTTGATATGTGTTCATAATTCCAGGAGTATCGATTAAAGCACTACGATTATCTAACGGAATTTTAATAAAACCTAACGTCGTGCCAGGAAAATAAGAGGTAGTAATTGCCTCTTTAATACCAGTGGACCTAGTGATAAACTGATTAATAAAGGTAGACTTTCCTACATTCGTTACCCCAACGACATATATATCTTTATAATTCCGTTCCATTTCCATTCTGACGGCTAACTCATCTAAATGATGGCCTTTGGCAGAAGAAACGAGAAAAACATCAAGGACTTTTAAACCAGCTTCTTTTGCTAAGCGAAATAACCAATCTTTTAATTTCCGTTGATTCGTTGATTTTGGAAGTAAATCTACTTTATTTCCAACTAATATGATTGGGTTATTCCCAACGATTCTTGGTAAACTTGTTAATAATGTGCCATTCACATCAAATATATCGATTAAATGTATAACTAAACTATTCGTTTTATTGATCGTACTTACCATATTTAAGTAATCATTGCTATCTAACGGAACGGTTGCATTTTTATTATAATGCCGTAACTGAAAACAGCGCTGACAAAGTAATTGATCTTTTTCAATGGAAGATTTAGGTGTAAAACCTAGTGCTTCTTTGTTTTCCGTTTGTAGCTTTATACCACAACCGTTACAAATTAAATTATTCTCCATCTGTCATTCTCCTCGTTAATTTTCCTTTCCGGTAAAAATAATTTAAAATAAGCCTTTCCACATTTCGGTTAAACTTGGTAATCGGTGCATCTGATTGAACGATAGGAACGACTAAAATAGTATAAAACCCCGCTTTGTTTCCACCAAGAATATCTGTTAGTAATTGATCCCCGATTACGACAATTTCGTCCGTTTCAAGTTCCATTTGTATTTTTGCTCGTTTAAAAGCTCGTTGTAACGGTTTTCGCGCTTGATAAATAAATGGTGTTCCTAATGGTTCGGCAAAAACAGTTACTCTTTCCTCATTATTATTCGAAAAAATCGTCACCTTTATGTTTGCATCATCCATTTTCTTGAGCCATGTAATAACTTCATCTGTAGCATGGCTAACATTCCAAGGTACAAGCGTATTATCTAAATCAATAATAATCCCCTTTTTTCCTTCTGCTTGTAAAAAGGTAGGTTCAATATCAAAAATACTTTTTACGTGTTTATTTGGCAAAAATAAATTTAACAAATGCTCACCTCAAATGTTTCATCCTAATGTTCATTGTAATCTATTATAGAGGATGTTCAAAAAGTCCAACAAAAATGACGCATCGAATTTCTGCGTTGGCTTGCTTTTCCGGTACTCACGTATGTAAAAGCATACGCTTCGTTCCTCAAAGCTAAGTCGCCTAGAACTTCTTGGTCCTTTTTATCGACCTTTTTGAACACGTACTTATATAATCTCATATTTTGTATATATATGTCTAATTTGTGCGCAAAGTATAAAACGTTCGACAAATTTCCGACTTTTTCTTCATTGTGGATAACTTTGCTAACATTTTCAATACTATATAAGCAACATTTATCGTGTATACCCACAATTAATTCACAGGTTATATACAGGTTGTTGTGCATAACTTAAGGCTTGTTCACCCTTAGGATTCGTGGTAAATTATACTCAATATAATATCGTGTAAAGGAGTATTTTTATGGAATGCTTATCCGATACATTGTTACTGGAAGCTTATGAAAAAGCAAAAGAGCTTGGACTTAATCACGATTTTATCACAATGATAGAAGAGGAAATAAATAGAAGAGCCATCAATATTTAGGATCACCTTAAGATAATTAAGGCAAAAGGATGAAAACTCTTTATTTTTTAAAACAATAGCTCTATACTAAATGTTATATATTTATATTATGTTGTACTGTTTTTAGATTGGAGGATCTTAAGTTAATGATTTTTGCAGTATTAGCACCACTTCTTGTAGCATTTTTTGTACCATTAGTCAGTAGATTTAAAAGTAGTTTTCACACTGGAATTTTTGTTTTTTTCGTACCATTCGCAATTTTTGTCTATTTTCTACAATTTATTGGACCTAACTTCACACCTCTTAAACAAACATATAATTGGATACCATCACTACATATTAATTTTGATCTTTATTTAGATGGTTTAAGCCTCTTGTTCGTCTTACTTATAAGTGGTATAGGATCACTTGTCGTACTTTACTCTATTTATTACTTAGACCGTTCCGAAAGATTAGGACAATTTTATGTTTATTTATTAATGTTTATGGCAGCGATGTTAGGTATCGTCTTATCGGATAATGTCTTTGTCCTTTATACCTTTTGGGAGTTAACATCCATTTCTTCATTCTTATTAATCGGATATTGGCATTTTAAAGAACGCTCTCGTTACGGTGCATTAAAATCGATGCTCATTACAGTTTTCGGTGGACTTAGTATGCTTGGTGGTTTTATTTTATTATCTGTCGTTGCTGATACGACAAGTATTCAAGCAATGATAGCAAAGTCAGATTACATATTAAGTAATGATTATTTACCACTCATATTAGCTTTTATACTTTTAGGTGCATTTACAAAATCGGCCCAGTTTCCATTTCATATTTGGTTACCAGACGCAATGGAAGCTCCTACACCTGTTAGTGCTTATTTACACTCAGCAACAATGGTTAAGGCAGGCTTATATTTAATTGCACGATTCTCTCCTATTTTTTCAAGTTATGAATGGTTCTTTATTATTGTTAGCATATTCGGAATTATTACCTTATGTTGGGGATCCTATATGGCGGTGCGTCAAACCGACTTAAAAGCAATTTTAGCTTTTTCTACGATCAGTCAACTCGGTATGATTATGGCTATGTTAGGCTTTGGAACAAATATAGCCATTTTTGCTGCGGTTTTTCATATTTTAAACCATGCTACTTTTAAAGGTAGTTTGTTTATGATTGCTGGAATCATTGATCTACAAACGGGAACGAGAGATATTCGCAAGCTCGGTAAACTATTTACGCTTTTACCGATTACTGGAACGCTTGCTTTATTTGGAACATTTTCGATGGCTGGTGTCCCAATACCTTTTTTAAATGGTTTTTATAGTAAAGAGTTATTTTTTGAATCGACACTCGCTTTACAGAATGGAACATTATCAATCACTTCATTCCTTACAACCGTCATTCCTTATTTGGCTGTAATTGGAAGTATTTTCACATTCGTTTATTCCATGTATCTATTTTTCGGATTGTTTGGTAGAAATAAAAATAATGAAGTTTCTTTACCGAAACAACCAAAAGAAGCACCGATTGGTATGCTTATTTCGCCATCTATTTTAGTTATTGGCGTGATAATCATTGGACTTATGCCAAATTTATTTAATCAAAACTTTTTAGCCCATGCTGCAGCTAGTATTAATCCTACAGCAGGCATCGACGCTATCTCTTTTTGGCACGGGCTAACACCAGCGTTTCTGATGTCGCTCATTGTCGTTGTCATTGGTACCATTTTAGCGCTCACTCGTACAAAATGGAACACAGTGTATGATCTATTGCCAGGTCGGTTTAGTTTTAATACGATTTATGATCAATCAGTAAAATCAATTGACACATTCAGTAGTAAAATGACGAACTTTTATATGAATGGTTCATTAAGGACATATATGATCTTAATTATTACGACAACGTTTATCGTTTCATTTGTATATATGTATTATACAGACGGGTTTACGATTGATTTTTCTGATTTAGCCAAAATTACTACATTGGAAATTGTCGTTGTCGTCGCCATTGTCGTGGCCGCAATAGGGACTATTTTTTCCAACCATAATGTAGCCGCTATCTTAATTTTGGGGATTACTGGTTATGGTGTAGCCATTTTATTCGTTTTATACCGTGCGCCAGACTTAGCACTAACTCAGTTAGTCATTGAAACCATTACTGTTACATTATTTTTATTGTGTTTCTATCATTTTCCTAAACTTACGAAACGGAATGAATCGAAAAAAACGGTTGCCACTAATTTATTTGTTTCCATCGGTTTTGGAGTTTTAATGACGATGATTGGAATATCAGCATTAAGTAGTTCATGGTTCGATAAAATTTCTGAATACTTTATCGAAACATCACTCCCAATTGGTGGCGGAAAAAATATCGTCAACGTTATTTTAGTCGATATGCGTGGTATTGATACATTATTTGAAATTGCTGTATTAGGTCTTGCTGGACTTGCAGTATTTAGCCTCATTAAATTAAGAAAGAATAAGGGGGCGAAATAAGTGGAATTTATTATTTGTATATTAGCGGGCATTTTATTTGCTACTGGCGTTTATAATATTTTACAAAAGCAATTACTTAGAATCGCAATTGGAACTGGATTAATCTCACATGCTGCACACTTATTTATTTTAACGATGGGGAAACTAAAACGGGGACAACCACCGATTATTTTGGAAGGGATAACAGAGTACACAGATCCATTACCACATGCTTTAATCCTTACATCTATTGTGATTAGCTTCGGTGTAACAAGTGTCGTGTTAGTTTTAGCTTATCGAACAGTCAATGAAAATAACACAGATAATATGGAGCAATTAAGGGGTAATGAATATGAGTAATTTAGCTGTCCTACCTATTATCATCCCGTTACTTGCAGGGATTTTATTAGCTTTTTTTCATAATAATTTACGTATATCAAGATTTCTTTCCAAGTTATTTATTCTGATTAATTTAATTGTCGTTGTTTATGTGACATATATCGTTTTTCAGGAAGGATCACTCATTTTAGAAACGGGTAGTTGGGTTGCACCTTATGGAATCGTCTTCGTCGCCGATTACTTTTCTATTATCCTGGTATTAACGACTAATTTATTATCAGTAGCTTGTTTGTTTATTGCACCTAAACTTGTTTCAGATACGAAGGAAAAGTTTTATTATTATACATTCATTTTCTTACTTATTAGTGGTGTTTCTGGAGCTTTTTTAACTGGTGATTTATTTAACTTATTCGTATTTTTTGAAGTATTATTAATGGCTTCATACGGATTAATTGTACTAGGCGGAGATAAAGTACAATTAAGAGAGTCGTTAAAATATGTATTAATTAATTTATTTTCATCGGTTATTTTTGTAACAACTGTTGCCTTTTTGTATGCAGTTGTCGGAACCGTGAATATGGCGCATATTGCAGAACGAGTTCAAGAAGTGGAGCAACAAGGAGTTTTAACGACGATCGCAATTGTTTTGTTTTTCGTCTTCGGTACAAAAGCTGCGTTGTTTCCATTATACTACTGGATGCCGAAATCCTATGTTGTACCAAATCCAGTAACTTCCGCCCTATTTGGAGCACTGCTTACAAAAGTAGGGATTTATTCGATTATTCGTATCTTTACACTTATATTTGTCGAAGTCGAATTTACACGAAATTTCTTTATTGTCGTCGCGGCATTGTCGATGATATTCGGCGTAATTGGCGCTTTATCGACAAATGATGTGAAACTGCTTATTGCATATAATGTTATTCCATCGATTGGATTTATTTTATTAGGTTTAGCAGTGTTTAATGAAACTGCTTTAGCTGGCTCTGTTTACTATTTGGTTCACGATATGATCATTAAAACAGCATTATTTCTTCTTGCTGGAGTGATAACTTATGCTGCGGGAACGTCTGATTTAAGAAAAATGGGTGGTCTCATTCATCACTACCCTGTACTCGGTTGGATTTTATTTATCTCGGCATTTGTCTTAGCAGGTATTCCTCCGTTTAGTGGTTTTATTGGAAAACTGTTATTATTAAAAGGGTCTTTTGAAGGGGAACAGATTGTAATCGTCATTATCGCACTATTAACGAGTTTACTAATTCTTTACTCGGTCATGAAAATCTTTATTCATGGATTCTGGGGAGAGAAAAATGAGCAATTGGAAAGAAAGTCTACAAGTGGATTACTTGGCCCAATTTCATTTTTACTTATCTTTTCCATTTTCATAGGTGTGGGTGCTGAATTTGTGTATCCTTATATTGATACAATTGCTACTTATTTACTTGATCCAGAGCTTTACATTCATTCTGTATTAAAGGAGTAATGAAGAAAATGACCTTTCAAATTGTAGTTAATTTAATTATATCCTTTATGTGGATGTTTTTAAGTGAAAGTTATACATTCATTACATTCATTTTTGGATATATTCTCGGTGCTTTATTACTATTGTTATTAAACCGATTTTTTCCGAGCCGTTATTATTTGGCCCCTATTTATCGATTTTTTGTTTTATTTCTAATTTTTGTTCGTGAACTTATTTTGTCAAATATCGATATCGTAAAACTTGTCTATAAGCGTAAACCTGATTTCGAACCGGGAATTTTTGCTCTCCCTGTCGAAGTGAAGAAAAATTGGGAAATTACACTGCTTGCGAATTTAATTACGTTAACACCTGGAACATTGTCTGTCGCCATTTCGGATGATCAGTCACAAATATTTATCCATGCAATGGACATTGACGATATTGAAGAATCAATTGATGATATAAAAAATACGTTTGAAAAAGCAATTATGGAGGTGACAAAATGATTGATGTACTTCATCGTGTCGAAGAAATTTTACACGTAACAACGCTCATTTGTATGATCGGAATTGCTTTATCACTCATTTTGCTCATATATCGTGTACTAGTTGGTCCATCTAACCCTGATCGAGCTACAGCGCTTGATGTGATAGGAGTTTGTTTAATGGCGACCGCTGCTTTAACTTCGATCTTGCTTGTGACAACGAAATTAAATGATGTCATTTTATTAATCGGAATCCTGTCATTTATCGGAACACTAGCATTAGCAAAATATCTTGAAATGGGTGTTATTATTGAACGAGATCGTGATTAGTATCATAATGAACATAATCATTATCATCCTGTTACTGTCAGGAACATTTTTCATTTTTTCGAGTGCATTGGGGATTATTCGTTTTCCAGATGTGTTTACACGATTACATGCAGCGACAAAAGCCCCTACTTTAGGAATCATTAGTATTTTACTAGGAGCTTTCCTGTTTTTATATGGTTCCCACCAATTAGTTAGTGGAAAACTATTGTTGGCGATTTTATTTATTATGCTATCTTCACCAGTTGCTGGTCATATGTTATCAAGAGCAGCACATAAGAGTTATGTAAAACCGTATTTACGTCATCGAGATGATGAATATGAAGAATATATGAAGAAAAAAGGAACAAAAGCATAACAAAAAACATGAAGCTTTACAATTAAGAAATCGGATTCGTACGTGGAAAATAAGAATATTAGCTTATCTAACAAATGGAATATGGTGCAGCTATAGGGGTCACGTCCTGTATGCCAGAGATTAAGGCAACAAGAAGATACTGTGAAAGTATTGAAAGCGAGTATATTCCATTTGCTAAGCTATGAGGAAAAGCATTTCCACACCATTTCCCGATTACCGTATACATTTATCTATGAACAAAGAGCTATCTCCTTGATAAATTTCAAGATGGAATAGCTCTTTTTTTCATGGACAGACACGAATCTGATGACATTTTCATAAGGTTGTTATATGGAGTAAATAATGACTTATGGAGGTGATATAGTGTCAACATTTCTGTCGTTATTAACGTTACTCATTAAAGAAACGTTATTTTTTGTTTCTTATGTCAAGAATAATACGTTCCCTCAGCCTTTATCTATTGAGCAAGAACAAAAGTATCTTCAGTTAATGCAAGACGGAGATGAAAATGCCCGTAATAAACTAATTGAACATAATTTACGTCTCGTTGCTCACATCGTAAAAAAATTCGATAATACTGGGGAATATACGGAAGATCTTATTTCTATTGGAACGATTGGCTTAATTAAAGGAGTCGAAAGTTTTAAAGTAGGTAAAGGAACAAAACTAGCAACATATGCGGCAAGATGTATCGAAAACGAGATTTTAATGTATTTACGAACATTAAAAAAGACACGTAAAGACGTATCATTACATAGCCCAATTGGCCATGATCAAGAAGGTAATGAAATCAGTTTATTAGATGTAATTAAGGCAGAGACCGAAGACATCATTGAATATCTCCAACTTAACATGGAAATTGGTAAAATGAAAGAGCATTTTAAAGTGCTTGATGAACGGGAAGTAACGGTATTGACTCATCGATATGGTTTAAGCAATAACGAGGAATTAACCCAAAAAGAAATTGCAAAATTACTCAATATTTCACGAAGTTACGTATCACGTATTGAAAAGAGAGCATTAATGAAAGTATTTCGCGCCTATTTTAATAAAGAAAAGCAAAATGCTTCATTTTAGAAACTGTTCTGTATTTGTATCGATTTTCAATTTCATGAGTAATGAGTAATAGAAGGCTATTCCCCATAAATATGGGTGATAGCCTTCATCGCTTTCTAAGTTTATTGAAAAAAACTAATTAGAGGTGCTAAAGCGATAGCAAGATAAAGATAACCTCATGAATAAAATCATTAGAACATAGTAGGATGGAACGCATGTTAGTTGTTCAGCAGATCCCATTTTAAATTTTTGTAACATAGTTTTTTACGTTGTATATTGTTTTACCATATTAATAATTAAATTAGCTGCATTTTCAGCAGCAAGCGTTAAAAAGTCTTGGAACGACATTGGAGCATCTTTTCCAGCAATGTCAGATAATGCTCTTATAATGACAAAAGGTACATTATATTGATAACAAACTTGGGCAATGGCTGCTCCTTCCATTTCAGCAGCAATCATCGTAGGAAATAACTGCTTAATGGAATCTACTCGTTTTGAATCATTCATAAATGAGTCCCCTGTCGCAATCAATCCTTGAGCACTATTTATTTGCAATTGTTCTAATGCTACTTCTGTTTGACGAATAAGGTCATGGTCCGCTTTAAATGTTGGTGGCATCTGCGGTACTTGTCCATATGAATAATCGAAGGCGGTAACATCGACATCATGATAGACTACTTCTGTACTTATGACAACATCTCCTACTTGTAAATCTTCTTTAAAACCACCAGCTGAACCGGTATTGATTATATGTGTTGGCTTAAATCGTTCCATTAATACCGTCGTTGTCATAGCAGCGTTAACTTTCCCAATACCCGACTTTAAAAGAACAACTTCTTGACTAGCTATTTTTCCAGTAATAAATAAACTGTTGGCAATTTCATACGTTTGCTTCTCTGTCATGACAGATTGTAATAGTTCTATTTCTTCATCCATTGCTCCAATGATACCAAATTTCATATTTAATACCCTCACTTACGAATTTAATCTGATCCGGTCTTTTTTTGAAACTCCTTAATTCTTTCTACTTTTGTTACTTGCCAGCCTTCTACATCAATCCATGATAAATAAACATGATAAAATTCACTAGCATCTTTATTGGAAACGGTAGATATAACTTTTTGCTCTCCACCATTACCGACCCAATGCTCGATCATTTCAGCGTCACTAATACCTGTAACTTCTGAAACAGCACTTTTTATTTCTTTTCGGTCATCAGATCCTTCATTATAATTAGTCGTATGTGTTCCTTGTTGCACTGTTCCAATTGGCGCCCAGTTTCCAGTATAAGCCTCGATTACATTTGGGTCTGTTGAATCAACTTGTTGAACGACGACTTCTTCTGCATCTTCTATTTCATTAGCTTCTTCGCTTGTTTCATCATCACTAGTATCAGTATTATTATCTGTTTCTGTATTTTCCTGTTCGTTTGTGTTTTCTTCTTCATTTTTATCTAATGCTTTTTGATTCGCTTCTTCCTGATTATTTTCTGTTACCGTTTCTTTATCTTTATTTCCAAAAGCAATTAAAGCAAATAAAATAATAACAAAGAATACAGCTAATCCAGTAAAAAATAATAAGTTTCTTTTGTTTTTACGACGTTTCGTATGTTTATCTGCTCGAGATACCCTTCTATATTCCGACAAAATGATTCCCTCCTATAAAAGTAGTATACAATAAATCTAATTAGAAAAAAATCATTCCAAATTACTATTTCTTAAAATGAAATAAATACGTTTATAGAATATGGAAGGCGTTCTTATCGTGTAAGAACGCCTAATTAAGGGTTGTCTTATAATTACTTCATTCCTATCCTCTCGCTTCAAATCACACAATGAAATACTTCTCGCAAGGATCGGAACTCAACTTTCGTCACACTTTATCCATTCCATTCTACGAAAGTTGAATGTCTCATTAATGGACATCTACAATTTTTACTTTAATTTCTCCGCCAGGTGTTGGCACCATTACTTCTGTTCCCTTCTCTTGACCTAATAAACTTTTTGCCATAGGTGAATCGTTTGAAATCTTCCCTTCAAATGGATCTGCCTCGGCACTACCAACAATCGTATATGTCTCTTCTTCACCATCAGGTAATTCAATAAACGTTACTTTTTTACCTAAACTAACGATATCCACATTATTTTCATCATTTTCAATAATGACAGCATTACGAATCATTTTTTCTAATTGCGCAATTCTCGTTTCGACAAATGCTTGTTCTTCTTTTGCAGAATCGTATTCTGAGTTTTCTGAGAGGTCTCCAAAATCTCTAGCAATTTTAATTCTTTCTACTACTTCTTTTCTTTTTTCCGTTTTTAACACATGTAATTCATTTTCTATTTTTTCTTTACCTTCTTCAGTCATGTAGTAATTTTTTTCTTCCGTCATTTTAAAAACACTCCTTTAATTTCCATTAAAAATGTAATAATCCATAGTAAAAATGACACACTCACATATTGAGTATGTCTGTTCACATACTTAATTTTTATCATCGCTTTATACTAATTGATACTCCGTCACCAATTGGAATAATGGATGTATGATAATCTGCTTGTTTTACTAACCAATCATTAAATGTACGAATTTTATTTGCGATTTTTTGTATACGATTATTCTCTGCCTTACTCTCATCAGCAACGTAGCCTTTAAATAAAATATTATCGCATACAATGATTCCTTGTGCATGAATTAATGGTTGTACGGCTGTAAAATACCGTTGATATTGTCCTTTTGCAGCATCAATAAAAATAAAATCATATTGATCGCCTTGGGAAACAAGCTGTTCAATTGTATGAAGAGCATCTCCGAGGATAACGTTTATATGCTGAGATTTCTTTTGTGCCTGTATATTTTTCACGGCATGTTGGTACATTGTTTCATTTTTCTCTAAAGTTGTAATCGTTGCCATTGGATTAGTTTCATGCATTCGCAGGGCTGAATAACCGATTGCAGTCCCTATTTCTAAAATAGTTGCTGGCCGATGAATTCTTACAAGCTGAGTTAAAAAATTCATACTATCTGTTTCCATGATAGGAATACGGTGCTCACTCGCAAATGTTTCGAGTGAGCACATCCAATCTTCTCTAGGTGGTATCATTTTAACTAAATAATTCTTTATACTATCCATATGTTATATCTCCAACATTTATATCACTAATCTTCTGATTCATCTTCCGCATCCTGATTTTCTAGCTCGTACCATTCATGGCGATACTCTTCTTTAATTTGATTATGCTCTTCAAGCGTATCTGAATAAAAGGTTTCTCCATTTGGTCGTGAGAAATAAAACAGTTTTGAAAAATCTTTTCCCTCTGGTTCAAGTACAGCTTCAATCGACTCTACGCTTGGTGAAGCGATTGGACCAACAGGTAAACCATCAATGACATATGTATTATACGGTGTATCTACTTCGATATCATCATACGTTACAACTGCTTTATGTTTCAAGTTTTTAAGTCCATAAAATGCGGTAATATCACTTTGCAACTTCATATTGTCATCTAATCTATTTATATAAACTTGCGCTACTTTAGGACGATCTTCAGAGAATTTAGACTCCCTTTCAATGACAGAAGCTAATGTTAAAACTTCATGAACAGAAAATCCACTTTCATCCACTTCTTCTATTTTCGACTGCATAATTTCATTTGTTCGTTCAAGCATCATTTGAATAATGGATTCGATGGAAGGTTCTTCTTCAAAGATGTCATACGTCCCAGCGAATAAATAGCCTTCTAAAGGCATATATAAATCATTATTCAACACATCATCTGTTAATAGAAATGGGTATTGATCCATTAAATTTTCTATTTCTGATTCATCATTCACAACCTCTAAAAATTCTTCCGTTGAAAACGATAATTTATGCGCAAAAACAGCTGCAATTTGTTCGATATTTTTACCTTCGGGGATGGTAATCCGATAAATCGGTTCCTCCATTATTTTTCCACTTTGTAATTCAGTTATAATTTCATTTAAAGTAAGGGAAGGTGTTAATGTGTATTCCCCTGCTTGGAAATCTGAATAGTTTTTAAACTTTAAATAAAAACGAAATATCTTGCTATTCTTAATAAGTCCATTTTCTTCTAACGTATTAGCAATTTCCGTCGATGTTGACCCTAATGGAATCTCAATAACAATTTCCTCTTTACTATCAGGATCTACTGGTTTAAGGGCTGATTTTATATAAAAATAGCCCGAAGCGATTCCCACTGCAATAAGAAAAATAAATGAGGATAAAATAATGAATACAAACTTCCGAACTATTTTTGCATCATTTACTTTCGTCTCTAACTCTGATTCATATGATTGTGAATCTTTATCTTTATCTTTTGCCATAGCGTTCAATCTCCCTTTTATCCACTAGTAAAAAGCTTTTAAGCGGATAAAATAACGTTCCTTTTATAAATGGTCGTTCTCTTCTGCTAAAGTATGAAGCATTTCTTCGACTATATCCCATTCTTCATCCGATTCGATAGGGTACAGTTTTAAATCATTTTCATCTTCTCCATCGTCTTCAAAACGAAAAGCGTATACTTCTACCTCGTCTTCCACATTTTGTTCTACTGGTATTAACGCGATATAGGAAAAGCCGGTTTCATCAACGTCGAATTTAAACAACACTTCGAATAGATGCTCTTCCCCATTTTCATCTGGAATAATGATTCTTTCTTGCTCTTCTACTCCCATGTTAACCCTCCTAGAGGCTTTGATCTAAAAAGTTTTGCAAGATCATAACAGCGGCCATTTTATCAATCACTTGACTACGTTTTTTCCTGCTTACATTTGCTTCAAGCAATGTTCTTTCAGCAGCTACCGTTGTTAATCTTTCATCGATTAAGTGAACAGGAATACCAAAAATTCTTTCCAATCGTTTTGCATATATTTTTGATATTTCCCCACGCTCACCTAACGTACCATTCATATGTTTCGGCAAACCAACTACTATCTCGCTTATTTCATATTCTTCGATCACTTTTTTTAAATCATCATCAGCTGTTGACATATCTTTTTCATTCCAAGTTAACGTGGTTATTCCTTGGGCAGTTACATGTAATGCATCACTAACCGCTACACCTATCGTTTTGGAGCCCACATCTAATCCGAGAATTCTCATTCAGATCCCTTTTTTAAATCTTTTAAATAAAATTTCACTAATTCTTCAATGACTTCATCGCGTTCTATTTTACGAATGAGATTCCTTGCATCTTTATATCTTGGTATATACGCTGGGTCGCCAGATATTAAATAGCCTACGATTTGATTAATAGGGTTATATCCTTTTTCTTTTAACGCCTCATGAATAGTAAGTAATGTCTCTTTTATATCTTGATTAAAAGCTTCATCAGGGAAATTAAACTTCATTGTTTTATCAATCGAACTCATCGTAAACACCTCGTTCCATTATTTGCTTGTTTACATTCTACCACGTTTAATTCATTTATAATATCTTTTTCCTTTAAAAGATCGTTTTGACTTATGTTAATTGTGAATCGATATAGGCATAGACGGTTTCTAGTGCTTCTGTTATTTTTGATCGATCTTTTCCACCTGCTTGTGCTAGATCTGGGCGTCCACCACCACCACCACCACATTTTTTAGCTGCATTACTAATTAATTTACCTGCATGAAGATTTTTTGCAATTAAATCTTTAGAAACACCAGCAAGAAGCAGTACTTTTTCATTATTTTCTGCCGCTAATAGTATAACACTAGACGGTAATTTTTGCTTTAAATAATCCATCATTTTTCGTAATTGATCTATATCTTTGACAGAAACTTGTTCAGATAATACTTGGATTCCATTTATCGTTTGAACTTTGCTTAACAGTTCAGCAGTTTCTTGATTTGATAATTTACTTTGTAATGATTCTTTTTCTTTTTCTATCTGCTTCACATGACTAAATAACGATTCTAGTTTAGAAATGACCGATTCCTCTTTTGTTTTTAAAAGTGCAGCCGTCTCAGATAAAATAGTCGATTTTTGTTGCATAAATTGAAAAGCTTGCTTACTTGTTACGGCTTCGATTCTTCTCACACCTGCACCAATACCACTCTCAGATACGATTTTAAACAGACCTATTTCTGCACTGCTGTTCACATGACAGCCTCCACATAGTTCAATACTATAGTCTCCAATTTGAACGACCCTAACGATATCCCCATATTTTTCCCCGAACAAAGCCATCGCTCCTGTTGCTTTTGCTTCATCCATTGTCATATTTTCAATGAGCACTGAAATATTTGCCCAAATTTTTTCATTCACAAGTTGCTCAATTTGATCGAGTTCTTGTTTTTCAGTCGCCTGAAAATGGGTAAAATCGAATCGTAATCTATCAGGTGTGACGAGTGATCCAGCCTGATGAATATGTTCCCCCAACACATCTCTTAATGCTTGATGTAATAAATGGGTTGCTGTATGGTTTTTAATAATTTGAGCACGGTATGATTCATCAATCATTGCCGTAACTTTTTCATTTGTTTTCATTGTACCTTTTTGGATTTCTACACGGTGAAGATGCTGACCTGTTGGTGCTTTTTGCACATCGATCACTTTTGCTTGAGCAGTATCGGAAAAAATCGTTCCAATATCAGCTACTTGTCCACCACTTTCTGCATAAAATGGCGTATGACGTAATAATATGGAGACTTCAACCCCTTGAGTTGCTTCATTCACGACCCCGTCTTCCCCAATGATGGAAACTATGTCCGTTTGAACCTCCATTTCTTGATAGCCGATAAACGTACTCTCTGCCTTTATTTGTGAAAGAAGTTCGTCTTGTACTTGCATGGAATTTGCCTCTTCACGCGCCTCGCGAGCCCGTGTTCGCTGTTTTTCCATTTCCGTTTGAAAACCTTGTTCATCAATTGTAAAGCCATATTCTTCTACATATTCTTCCGTTAATTCTTTTGGAAACCCATATGTGTCATATAGCTTAAACACTTCTTTTCCTGGCACGATCGTACTATTTTTCGCTTTTTCTTCTGCTAATATTTCCGTTAATCTTTCAAGGCCATCATTTAATGTTTCATTAAAACGCTCTTCTTCCACCTTGATAATATTCATTATATACTCTTTTTGTTCCAACACTTCTGGGTAATAGTCTTGCATAATTTCTCCTACCGTGGGAACTAGTTTATACATAAATGGTTTTTCTATCCCAATTTGTTTTGCATAGCGGACAGCACGTCTAATTAATCTTCGTAAAATATATCCTCTTCCTTCATTTGATGGTAATGCATGATCACCAATCGCAAAAGCAACGGTGCGAATATGATCAGCAATGATTTTATAGGAAGTGTCTGTTTTTGCACTTTGTCCGTAAGCAATATTAGCTAATCGTTCTGTGTTTTTAATGATAGGAACGAATAAATCCGTATCAAAATTTGTTTCCGCATCTTGTAAAAGGGAAACTAATCGTTCTAGCCCCATTCCAGTATCAATATTTTTCTTCGGTAAAGGTGTATATGTATCATCTGGATTATGATTAAACTGAGAAAAAACTAAATTCCATACTTCTAAATAACGTTCATTCTCCCCGCCTGGATATAATTCAGGATCATTTTCATCATTTCCATACTTTTCACCACGATCATAAAAGATTTCCGTATTTGGACCACTCGGCCCTTCCCCTATATCCCAGAAATTTTCTTCTAAGCGAATAATTCGGTGTTCTGGTAATTTAATTTCATGAAGCCAAATATCATATGCTTCATCATCTTCTGGGTGCACTGTTACAGAAAGTAATTCTTCATCAAAACCAATCCATTTATCACTCGTTAAAAATTCCCACGCCCAAATGATTGCTTCTTTTTTAAAGTAGTCGCCGATCGAAAAGTTTCCTAACATTTCAAAGAATGTATGGTGTCTTGCTGTAAAACCAACATTTTCAATATCATTTGTACGAATGGACTTTTGGACATTAACGATGCGTGGGTTTTCAGGAATGATTGTTCCATCAAAATACTTTTTTAATGTTGCTACACCACTATTAATCCACAGTAGGCTTGGGTCGTCTTTTGGTACAAGTGAAACACTTCTTTCGACTTGATGTCCTTTTTCTTTAAAAAATTGTAAAAACAACTGTCTTACTTGAGCAGAAGTTAACTTTTTCATTTGTTTTTCCTCCAATACTCCACTTCTATAATGAACAAGAGCGCAAGCGCTCTTACAGGCTAAAAGCGCGACGTCCTGGGACTGGGACTGCGCTAAATGCTCGTCCCATCAAAAAGCTTTGTCGCAATGCCTGGGATTGCGATTACTCGTCCCATCGAAAACCATTTGTACTAGCACGTCCTGTGCGTCGTAGCGACGTACAAATTGCGCCCTACCAAGTAGGATGGGTCGACGTTGCCACGCAAAGTGGCGAACTTAGTTGATCTTCCTTCTCCAACGAGATAAAGGAAACATGCCCCTTCATAGGGGTATGCCGGCGTTGGGCGCAAAACCCAATTTTAGTCGGCCTTCCTTAAAACTTGAACCGATGTTGACTTTCACCCAAGGGCATAAGAGCGACTAAGCCTCTGTCTAAAGCCAATCGGCAAGTTTTCTTTATCGTAGGAAGAAGCTTGAAATTTGCTACAGCTTTAGCACTTATGCTAGACGCGACTATTAGTGCAAATAAACTTTATCTACAAGTATAATCAAATATAATTTCCTAGACAATAAAAAAAACTCCTCACTGCTTTATGCAGGGACGAGATTATGATTCGCGGTACCACCCTAATTATGAATAAAAAGTTTATTCATCACTTTCATATGATAACGGTATATACCGACGGGGATTAGCCGTACTCCAGTTTAGCTTTCCATAATATCATGTTGGAATTTATTTCAGCCTCGTAAATTCCTCTCTACTAAAGTGTGTTCAAACGCTTTTGAACGACGATAAACATGATTACATTACGTACTTTTCACTTTCAGCGATTTTTTTGTTTTTTAGTTAATGATAGTATAAGTAACTGTTCCGTAAATGTCAATTGCATTGCTGTTTATTTAGAAATATTTGGATAAATATAGCTCTCAGAACGGTTATCGTCGGTACTGCTACAATCATTCCAATAATTCCTCCGACCTCGGCGCCAACTAATAAAATAAAAATAATAAGAATTGGGTGGATTTGCACACTCTTTCCCATAATATATGGCGATAAAAAACTACCTTCAAGTATTTGGACACAAATATTTGTTATTAAAATAATAATAACTAATTTCCACGATGTCGTCATTGCGATAGCAACGACAGGAATCGTCCCGATAACAGGACCAAAATATGGGATTACATTCATGAGCCCCATAATAACAGCTAATAATAATGCATATTTTAATTGGACCGTATGATAAACAATAAACGTAATGAATATTATCACCGAGGTGATTAAGAGCTGCCCCCTCACATACCCACCTAGGCTTTCATCCACCGCAATTAGTAATTTTTCCATTTTTACATGATATTTTTTTGGAACTATTTTTCTAAACCATATTTTCATTTTAGAAAAATCTTTCAGAAAATAAAAAACAAGAACAGGAACGATCGTAATGATAATAAGAAAATCAACTATATTTGCTAATCTTTCTAAGATGTTCCCTATTTGTTTTTCAATAGAAGTTTCTATATTCATAATAAGATCATCCATTTTATCATGAACAATCTCGGGAAGAAAAGAAGTGGATTCATATAAGGCATAAATAATATCTTCATAAATAAGAATTAGTTGTGGTAATTGTTCACTTAAATCTTGTAGTTGATAGACGAACACCGGAAAACTTTTATAAAAAGTAAATGAAACAAGGGCAAAGAAAAGAAAATAAATGATTAATACTGCTAATCCTTTACTAATTTTATATTGATGTAGTTTTAAAAGGATTGGATAGAGCAAATAACTAATAAAGGCTGCGATGATAAATGGTAAAAATAAACGTCCTAAAAATAACAGCAATATTTTATAGATCGGAAATAATTTAATCAGTAAATAAACGAATAAAATTGATAAGATTGCGATCACAAATAGGTAAATTATTTTCTTCTGCTTGCTCACCTGAACATCCTCCCTCGTACACTATTATTGTTTGTAACGAGGGATGTTATATACATAGTTAATCGATGAGGACAATACTTATTTTACATAAAATCAAATGGGGAAAGATCATCGTCTTCTTCCATCTCTTGGCTTTCTGTTACGTTACTTGCTAATTTTTGTCGTAATTGTTCTTTCAAGGTCGTATACCGTTTATTCGTATCTAACGTCTCAATCCCTTGCATAAAAGCATTCACTTCACCACACATGATTAGCGATTTTTGACTCCGAGTAATAGCTGTATATAATAAATTTTTCCGAAGCATTCTTCGATAAGCCCGTACGACTGGTAGGACAACGATTGGAAATTCACTTCCTTGTGATTTATGGATCGAAATACAATATGCATGCATTATATTTATGTAGTTTGCTCGTGTATAGACTACCTCATTTTCCTCAAAAGCAACAACAATTTGTTCTTGTTTTTCTTCATTTTCTCGTGCTGTAAATATTTGTACAACTTCCCCAATATCACCGTTATAGACACCGTCTTCTGGTTGATTTACTAATTGAAGAATCCGGTCACCGACACGGAAGATAACATCATTTACTACTCGTTCCCGTTTCGACTTTGATTTTGGATTCACCAATTGTTGAACATGTTTATTGATTGCATTAATTCCCGCTTCCGTTCGGTACATCGGTGCCAGTACTTGGATATCATTTATTGCGAGGCCTTTTTCCTGTGCTCTTTTAAAAATAGTTGTCACCACATCGATAATTTGATAATCATAACATGGAATAAAACTAAAATCTGTATCTTTTGCTAAATCAGCTTCTGTACATGTATCCTTTTTAATTTGGTGAGCAAGTTGAATAATTTTGGAACCTTCCTTCTGCCTATATACTTCCGTTAACTTAACAAATGGGATTAGTTCACTACTTAATAAATCGGATAACACTTGCCCGGGTCCAACAGAAGGTAATTGATCTTCATCTCCGACTAATAACACTTGCATATCAGTAGGAATTGCTTTAAATAAATGATTTGCTAACCATGTATCTACCATAGAAAATTCATCAATAATTAATAACTTTCCAGATAATCTTTCATATTCATTTTTATCAAAACTACTATTTCCATCCCATCCTAATAAACGATGAATCGTCATCGCGGTAAGTCCGGTTGATTCATGTAATCTTTTTGCTGCTCTCCCAGTTGGGGCAGTTAAAATAAATGGGTAATCAGCTTTTTTTTCATACGTATGGCGATCAAGTGATAAATCGTGAATATCAGCATATGCCTTTAAAATCCCTTTAATAACGGTCGTTTTTCCTGTTCCCGGTCCACCTGTTAAAATCATAATTTTTGAATGAATTGCTCGTTTAATAGCCGCAAATTGCTCTTCCCCATAACTTAGTATTTCCTCTTCTTCTATTTCACCAATGATTTTCATTAATTCCGCATCTGTTGTTTCTGTTTTCACTTCGCTTTCCATCATGCGCTTCATATGAGAACTAAAATGATCTTCTGCATAATAAAGACTCGGCAAAAATACCTTTCCATCTACGACAATTACCTTTTTTTCTTCTCCTAAAAATTGTATGTTGTCGATTACTAGCTCTTCGGTAATAGTTGAAACAGCAAGAATAGCCAGCATTTCTTCCGCACATTCATGTATTGGCAAATAAACATGCCCATCTAACACACTGTTTTGTAATACATAAATACAGCTTGCTCGAATCCGTTTTTCGTCTGTTTTATCCATCCCATTTAACTCCGCCATTTTATCCGCAGTTAAAAAGCCAAATCCTTCAATATCATAAACGAATTGATATGGATTTTCACGAATAAAAACGATCGTTTCTTCTTTATACATTTTATACAACAGTTGTGCCATTTTTAAACTAACTCCATATTTCGTGAGCTGGACAGCGATTTTTTCAAACCCTTGATTTTCTTGTAATGTGTCTACAAGTGATTGAACGGTTTTTTTCTTCATATGGGGGATTTCAAATAAAATATCAGGATGATCGATTATTTTATGGATTGCATTTTCTCCTAGCTTGTTAACGATCGATTCAGCCGTTCTTTTTCCAATACCATAAAATAAATCACTGGATAAATAGGCGATGACCGCTTCCTCTGTTTTAGGAACAAAGGTTTGGTAGGAGTTAATTTGATATTGCAGTCCAAATTTCGAGTGTGTTTCTAATTGACCGAAAAACTCGTACATAACACCTTTTTGTAAGTTCGTAAAATATCCTTTTGCTACAATATCTTTCTCTTCATAGTCCTCATTTGTATCATGAATTTTAATTTTAGCAATGGAAAAATGTTCTGCGGTATTTTCATAAATAGTAAACAATATTTCGCCTTTTATAAAACCTTGTTCATCATGCGATTTTTCAGATTCCATCGTTAAAACCTCACTATCATTCACTTGCTATTCCTTTTTCAACACTCGCTTTTGCCTTTTTCGCTAATAGATGATCAGGCTTAGAAGATAAAGCATGATCAAAATAATCGATTGCTTCTCTGTATTGCTTATGATGTACGGCAATAATTCCTAAGTTATATAACGCATCCGGGTGATGTTGCTGGATATCAATTACACGCAATAATACCTTTTCCGCTTCTTTTAAATAATGAAGCTGTGCTAATACTAAACCATATTGAAAGAGTTTTTGGACATCCTCATCAAGTTCTGTCGCTCGCTGTAGAAATGGTAAAGCTAATGTTAATTTTTCATTTTTAACATATGTCATCCCTAGCATAAAATAAACATCACTATCAAGTAATCCTAAGTGAATTGCTTGCTTAAAACTTTTTTCCGCTTCAGGAAAGAGTGACTTTTCATAGTATAAATTGCCTAATCCATAAAAAGCTGTCGCCGTTTTTTCATCTAATTGGATTGCTTTTAAATAAAAACGTTCTGCTTCTCCATATTGTCTCATTTGCGATAAGAGGTTTGCAAAATTAATATAGCCGATTGGATCATTTGGTTCTTCATCAATCATTTGGATGAACACTTTCGCTACTTCTTCATATTTTTGCTCTTCCATTAATCGAATCGCTTCTTTACGTTTATCCACCATACATACTCCTAATCTCTACATGATGAAAAGACTATGTAATCTCCTGTTCGGTTGAACAGTACATAGTCCCATTTAGCCTACATATAATAATTGTTGGTTATTTTTAAACACTTCTTCAATCGTTCCGCCACCTAAACAAACTTCTTCTTGATAAAACACGACTGCTTGACCTGGCGTAATGGCCCTTTCTTTTTGGACAAAATTAACTTGCACTTTTCCGTTGTTTAATAATTGTACATGAACCTGGCTATCTTTTTGTCGATATCTAAATTTTGCGGTACACGTAAAGGATGTTTCCACTTCATTAATCCAGTTCACATTCGATGCTAGGAGGCTGTCTGAATACAGATGCGGATTTGACTCACCTTGTTCCACATACAATATATTTTCGGTGAGATTTTTCCCAACGACAAACCATGGATCTCCCGCTCCACCTATTCCTAAACCATGCCGTTGACCGATTGTATAATACATTAATCCATCATGTCTTCCTTTTACTTCCCCATGTAATGTCTGCATTTCGCCAGGTGTTGCTGGTAAATAACCACCTAAAAATTCCTTGAAATTTCTTTCTCCTATAAAACAAATCCCCGTACTATCTTTTTTCGTCGCTGTTGCTAGTTCGTAGTCTTTCGCAATTTTTCTTACTTCTGTTTTCGGTAAATGTCCTAATGGAAACAATACCTTTTTTAAAACGTCGCTCGATAATTGGTTTAAAAAATAGGTTTGATCCTTATTTTCATCTACACCACGTAACATTTCTACTTCACCATTCGTATGGCGTATTTGTGCATAATGACCCGTTGCTACATAATCAGCACCAATGGACAAAGCATAATCTAAAAATGCTTTGAATTTTATTTCTTTGTTACACATGACATCAGGATTTGGTGTTCTTCCGGACTTATATTCGTCAAGAAAGTACGTAAATACTTTATTCCAATATTCTTTCTCAAAGTTAACAGAATAATAAGGGATATCAATTTGGTTGCATACACGAATGACATCTTCATAATCTTCTGTTGCGGTACATACACCAAATTCATCTGTATCATCCCAGTTTTTCATAAAAACTCCGATCACTTCATATCCTTGTTGTTTTAATAAGAGGGCTGCAACAGAAGAATCGACTCCACCACTCATTCCGATGACAACCCGAACATTTTCTTTCATGATATTCCTCTTTTCTTAGTTAACTAACTTTTTAACAACTCGCGCTACCCGTAATGCTGCTTCTTTCACATTTTCCTCTGTATTTGCTGAACCAAAACTAAAACGAATCGAATTATTGACACGATCACTTCGAAAGCTAAACATTGCCTTTAACACATGAGACGGTTCAAGTGATCCAGCTGTACAAGCACTTCCACTAGAAGCGGCAACACCTGCCAAATCCAAATTCGTTAATAATACATCAACAGACGTTCCTGGAAAGCTAATATTGACAATCGTTGGAATCGCTAAATCAAGATCTCCATTTATGTCGAATTCAACTTCTTCTTCTCGTAAAGTGCTTAAAAATAAATTTTTATATGATCTGTATGTTTCAACATTAACTTGTTTATTTTCCATTGCTAGCTTTGCAGCTACATAAAACCCATAAGCACCAATGAAGTTTTCTGTTCCAGGTCTTCTCGTTCGCTCTTGCAAACCACCGTACTGCATTTGTTGGATTGGGACATGATCCGCCTTATACAAAAATCCAATCCCTTTTGGACCATTTAATTTATGTCCAGACGTTGTTAATAAATCGATCCCCATCTCTTTCACATTCAGATCCAACATACTATATGCTTGGACTGCATCTGTATGAAAATATGCCTGATGATCTTTTAATAATTCGCCAATATCCTTAATTGGTTGAATGATTCCAGTTTCATTATTTGCGGTCATGATAGAAACTAAAATCGTTTGATCTGTTAACGTCCGTTCTAAGTCATAAACATCAATTTGCCCTGATTGGTTTACAGGTAAATAGGTTACATGAAACCCACGCTTTTGCAAATATTGCATAATATGAATAATCGCGTGATGTTCTTGTGCAGTTGTTATAATATGATTTCCATTATATTCATTTTCAATGGCCGTACCGATAACAGCTAAATTATTCGCTTCTGTACCACCACTAGTAAAAATAATTTCTCGTTCATCCGCATAAATACTATCGGCTAAAAATCTTCTTGCTTCATCGAGATAATAGTTAGATTTTCTCCCATATGCATGGATACTTGATGGGTTTCCGAACACTTCTTTTTCCAAAGAATACATCGTATCAAGTACTTCTCTATGCACTGGGGTCGTTGCAGCATGGTCGAGATAGATCAAGTCCCATCTTCCTTCCAATATTAAATGTAAAACATATATTCTTTTTGTGGTTCTCTATGGTCATGTTGAATTAAATCTTGTAATGTAGTCGTATCAAGTACATCTTTTACGACATCGCGAATTTGTAACCATAGGGCTTGTTGGGCTGGTTCTTCCTCTTCAATCCCTTCAACAGGGGTAATTGGTCCTTCCAACACACGAATAATATCACCAGCTGAAATCTCTGATGGCTCACTCGCTAAAATATAACCACCATAAGCTCCACGAACACTACGAATTAATCCAGCATTTCTAAGTGGTGCAGCTAGTTGCTCCAAATAGTGGGCAGATAAATCCTTTTCCTCTGCAATCGATTTTAAAGAGGTCGGTCCCTCCCCATACTTTCTAGCAAGTTCAATCATTACCGTTAAACCATAACGACCCTTCGTTGAAATTTTCATTATTAGCACCTCATTTTTTATTGATATCTATTCATTTTTTCATAAAAAGCTTCACTCACTATTTAGTTATTGATAGTAGACAACTTGATTCAATTTGGAAAATGGAAGCTTCTTTCCATTATTATCATGTATGTTGGAGCTTGGCAACTATTTTTATAATAGTACCTCTCTCCATTAGTAGCTCACCAGCACCTCTTAGTAAAAAGGTGATTTTTGGTAACACCTAAAAATAAAAAAATCCATACTACAAATAATTATAACATGAACAATGTTGTTCTTGCATTTTAACACATTCACGTCTAACCTTAAATTAATCACTCACATTAAAGGACGATGAATCATGAATCAAACTCCATTAGCAGTTAAAATGAGACCAAATCATATTGATGAAATTATTGGACAAGAACCATTAGTTGGCAAGGGAAAAATTATTAGGCGAATGGTTGAATCAGGAAATATCGCTTCCATGATCCTTTTCGGACCTCCTGGTACAGGGAAAACTTCTATGGCTTTTGCCATTGCTAGAAGCTTATCTTTACCAATTAGAAAATTAAATGCCGTCATCGATAAAAAGAAAGAGATGGAAATAGTTGTTGAAGAGGCAAAAATGTCCGGACAAATCGTACTTATATTAGATGAAGTCCACCGTTTAGATAAAGCAAAGCAAGATTTTTTACTCCCGCACTTAGAGGAAAATCTTATAACATTAATTGGGTGTACTACGAGTAATCCATACCATGCAATTAATCCAGCCATTCGGAGTCGTTGTCACTTATTTGAGTTAACATCTCTAACCATTGATCAAGTAAAAGAAGCAATTAACAAGACGTTACACGATGAGGTAAACGGGTACGGAGCCAAATCGGTTAGCCTTAGTGAAGAAGCATTAAATCATTTTGCTTTCAGTGCCAATGGCGATTTGCGGGCGGTTTTAAATGGACTAGAACTTGCTGTCAGTTCCACACCACCAAATGACCAAGGAGAAATTGCAATTACATTAGAAGATGCTGAACAATGTATGCAGAAAAAGAGCTTTTCCCATGATAAAGATGGAGATGCACACTATGATGTATTGTCTGCCTTTCAAAAATCAATTCGTGGAAGCGATGTAAATGCCTCCCTACATTATTTGGGGCGTCTGATTGAAGCTGGTGATTTAGATAGTATTGCTAGACGATTGATTGTCATTGCCTATGAAGATATTGGACTAGCAAACCCCCAAGCAGGACCAAGAGCGATTGCTGCTGTAGAAGCTGCTGAACGATTAGGCTTTCCAGAGGCAAGAATACCGCTAAGCGTTTCAGTTGTAGAACTGGCTTTATCCCCTAAATCCAATACAGCCTATAAAGCATTAGATAATGCATTAGCAGATATTCGTACTCGGCATACCGGTGATGTTCCAGCACATTTAAAAGACTCCCATTATAAAGGTGCAGCCAAGCTTGGGCGAGGAGTTGAGTATAGGTATCCGCATAATTATGATGGTAATTGGATTGATCAGCAATATTTACCAAATGAAATTAAAGATAAAAACTACTTTCAACCTAATGACAATAGTAAATTTGAACGTGCCATGAAGGCGGTTTATGAAAATATTTTACAAAAGAAAAAGAAATAACTCCTGAAAAAGTATAATTCCTTTTTCGAACGGTCATAATAAATAGCAAGCTATCTATTAAACGGATCTTTCATCAACAGACATAGTCATAAAAAAGTAATCCATACTTTATGCTAATGAGTAAAGTAATATATTAGATTATGTTATTAGATTTTGAAGAAAATGATTGTTTGTAAAAGGAGTTGATCAATTTGGCTAAAGTAAGACAAGATGCTTGGTCACATGAAGATGATTTATTATTGGCAGAAACTGTTTTACGCCATATAAGGGAAGGAAGTACCCAACTAAATGCATTTGAAGAAGTAGGTGATGAATTAAATAGAACATCAGCTGCTTGTGGATTTCGTTGGAATGCCGAGGTAAGAAATAAATACATCCATGCAATTGACCTTGCGAAAAGACAACGAAAAGAGAGAAAAAGAGCCCAAGCGAAACAAATTAGAAAGGAACCATCTATAACGGTTCCGCAAGAAGTAGAAAATAAGAGTTCATTAATCATGGAACCGGAAGAACCAGTTGAAATGACACTAGAAAGCGTTATTCATTATTTACAATCGTTCCAAAAAGACTACTATGCTTCAAATCAAGTAAAAAATAAAGCAGAAAAGATTCAATATGAAAATAATGAATTGCGAGAAGATGTTTCCAGATTAGAAAGGGAATTAAGTATCACTCGCAAAAAGTTAGCGACTGTTGAAGAAGATTATAAAGTATTTATTCAAATTATGGAAAGAGCCCGTAAAATGACTGTCCTAGAGGATCAAGGTTCTAGTAGTTCTCCCACGTTTAAAATGGATAAAAACGGGAATCTTGAACAATTGGCACACGGCTCATCAAATTAAATTATCTTCTCCACAAGTATGGAGAAGATAATATTTTTTTACTATGGATGGAAGATCATTAATCCCAACAATGCCGTCCAACATACATTTTGAGCCCGCTTAATGCAGGTGGGTGTTCTATTTTATACTTATTGGTATCACGAACAATGCATCATAAACATTATAAGGATAACAACATCCATATAAAAATAAGGAACTCCCAATGTATAGCTGTTAGGTCAAAACGATTTATTTAACGAACACTTTAGGATTAATGTAAATTCTATTAATATCCTAACATATGAAAGCGCTTAAATCAATGGAAAAGTTTGTCGAATGATTAAAATATTAAACATATAATAAAAAGTGTTTTAACCATACGATGTATCATTCATTACGTTGTTCAGACTTTTTAATTTGGCTATTTTTCGAAACATGTTGCCCATTAGAATTAAACTCTTCATTATTCGATGGAGCTGTGCATTCCTGTATTGAACTATGCATTATTCGCTGGAACCGTGCATTCCTGCATTAAACTTTTCATTATTCGATGGAACTGTGCATTCTTATATTGAACTCTGCATTTTGCTCTTGACACTCCTTAGCGAAGGGAGAAATCGAAGACGACGAGACCTCGCAACGAGCAAAGCAAGTGAGGAGCTTATCAGCCGTCCACGGTAAAGGAGACACTGTGAAAACAAGCGATAGCGCAGGTTGAACAGATGTCGCTCTTATGCCCTGTGGTGAAAGCGTAGTGCATTTCCGTAGCGGTCTGACAATTGCTACCCTAAGTTGCTGCACAGTTTATTTCAACTACATTTATATTTATCATCCAACTGCTGTAAAAGTAATACGTAAATTTTCGATCCTGTAATCGTTCGACTTTGGAGTGGAACGTTTTGTTATGTTCCACTCTCTTTTTTTACTTTTATTCCTCTTCTTCAACGATTTTTGCAATTGATAATTCTTCAAGTTGTGTATCACTAACTTCACTTGGTGCATCTGTTAAAAGATCTGAAGCGGATGCTGTTTTCGGGAATAAAATAGTGTCCCTAATATTCGATTTATTCGCTAACAACATGACAATTCGGTCTAATCCAAGTGCAACTCCTCCATGTGGTGGAGCTCCATATTCAAGTGCATCTAATAAAAAGCCAAATTGTTCGCGAGCGGATTCTTCTGTAAAGCCTAACACTTCAAACATCTTATTTTGGAGTTCACGTTTGTTAATTCTTACCGAGCCTCCACCTAATTCATACCCATTTAAGACGATATCATACGCATTTGCTCGCACATTTGCAGGGTCAGTCGTTAATTGATCGATGTCATCTTCTACTGGTGAGGTAAATGGATGATGGGCTGCCACATAACGATTTGCCTCTTCGTCATATTCAAGTAACGGCCAATCAACAACCCATAAGAAATTAAATAAAGTTTCATCAATTAAATGGAGATCTTTTGCTAATTTGAGTCGTAAAGCACCTAAACTATCATAAACAACTTTTGCTTTATCAGCACCAAATAAGAGTAAGTCTCCATCTTCAGCATTTGCTCTTTCTATTAGTTGCGCTTTTTCTTCCTCAGAGAAGAATTTTGCAATTGGTCCTGTCAAATCACCATCGGCAATTTTTATCCATGCTAATCCTTTTGCACCGTACGTTTTCACATAATCCGTTAATTCTCCATCAATTTCTTTTCGTGTAAATTGATCAGCATTTCCTTTAATATTTAATAAGGCAACTTTTCCACCACTTTTTGCAGGACCGCTAAATACTTTAAAACTACAGTTTTCAACGATATCTGTTACATGAATTAGTTCCATGCCAAATCTTGTATCTGGTTTATCAGATCCGTATCGTTCCATGGCTTCATGGTAACTAATTCGTGGAAATGGAGTTGTAACTTCCATATCAAGGACATCTTTCATCACTTGTTGCATCATTTTTTCAACAAGTTCAATAATCTCTTCGCTCGATAGAAATGCTGTTTCAATATCAATTTGTGTAAATTCAGGCTGACGATCTGCTCGCAAATCTTCATCACGGAAACAACGAGCTATTTGATAATATTTTTCGAAACCACTCATCATTAATAACTGTTTGAAAAGTTGCGGTGATTGCGGTAACGCGTAAAACTCACCTGGATGAACACGGCTTGGAACTAAGTAGTCTCTTGCACCTTCTGGTGTACTTTTCGTTAATATTGGAGTTTCCATTTCCAAAAAATCATTACTGTTTAAAAAGTTCCGAACAGATTGGGTAATTTGGTGACGTTTTTTAAATGTATCTTGTAAATCAGTACGACGTAAATCAATATAACGATATTTGAGACGTAAATCATCTGAAACGTCTGCAGCTTCATGAATTAAAAACGGTAAATTTTTCGATTTATTTAATATTTCTATATGAGAAACAGTTACTTCGATTGTTCCAGTTGGTAAATTAGGATTAATGGTAGCTTCATCTCGCTTAATCACTTTTCCTGTAACTTGAATCACAAATTCACTACGCAACGTTTCGGCGACTTGTAATGCTTCTTTAGAGTAATCCGGGTTAAATACAATTTGAACAATCCCTGATTGATCTCGTAAATCGATAAAAATTAGTTCTCCTAAATCACGTCTTCTGTGTACCCACCCTTTTAGTGTTACTATTTCATCTACATTTTTTTCTGTTAATATACCTGCATGGTTTCGTTCTGCCATTATTTTTCTCCTCCACATTTTGTCTTCATTGTTTCAACTAATTGATCAATAGGAACTTCGATTTGATCTCCTGTTTCCATCGAACGAACATTAACGACATTTTTTTCTAGTTCTTCCTCCCCTAAAATGACGACAAAGTTCGCTCGGAGACGATCAGCCGCTTTAAACTGTGCCTTTATTTTTCTTTCTTGGTAATCCTTATCCACTCGTAAACCGTTAGTCCGTAACTGTTGGATGAGTTGAACAGTTTCTTTTTGGACATCTCCAATCGTAACGAAGAAAACATCCAATTCTTTTTTGATCGGTAAAGTAATCTTTTCAGCTTCAAGGGCTAATTGTAAACGTTCAAGTCCCATACCAAATCCTATACCTGGCGTACTTGGTCCCCCTAACTGTTCTGCTAAACCGTTATACCTTCCTCCACCGAGTAATGTTGTAATCGCACCAAACCCTTCTGCTTCACTCATAATTTCAAAGGCAGTATGGTTGTAATAATCAAGTCCGCGAACGAGGGTTGGATCCACTTCATAAGCGATATCTAATGCATCTAAATATGTTTTTACTTTGGTAAAATATTCTTTCGATTCATCGTTTAAATAATCCAACACAGAAGGTGCGTTTTTCATCGCTGGATGATCCATATCTGTTTTACAATCTAAAATTCTCAGTGGATTTTTCGTTAAACGGCTATTACAATCTGCGCATAACTCATCCATATGTGGTGTAAAGTGTTTTATTAAAGCTTCACGGTGCGCATTTCTACTTTCTGTATCACCTAGGCTATTAATAACGAGCTTAATATTTTTTAACCCTACCTTCTTATAAGCTGTCATCGCAAGCGCAATAACTTCGGCATCCACACTTGGATCAGCACTCCCGAGTACTTCCACACCAAATTGATTTAATTGCCTCATCCTACCTTGTTGTGGTCGTTCATAACGAAATAATTGAGAAAAATAAAATAATTTGGTCGGTTGAATCGGTGAACCATATAACTTATGTTCAATATAAGCGCGGACAACACCGGCAGTTCCTTCAGGTCTAAGCGTAATACTTCTTCCGCCCCGATCATCAAATGTGTACATTTCTTTTTGTACAATATCAGTTGTATCCCCAACACCGCGTTGAAAAACTTCTGTATGCTCAAAAACAGGTGTTCTAATTTCTTCGTAATTAAAAGTTTTACATATTTCACGTAATACATTCTCAACATATTGCCATTTCACCGTTTGTTCAGGTAATAAATCTACCGTTCCCCGTGGCGCTTTCATTTTCATCGTTGTATACCTCCTAAAATTTCAATTAAAAAATCCCGTCCCTTTATTCACTTTACGTAGAATAAAGGGACGAGATTACCCGCGTTGCCACCCTCATTAATGCTACTCTTTTGAGCATTCGCTTTGACAGTTAACGCCTGTTACACGTCTTTTACTCGCTCCTCATGGAATGTCTTTCATTAGGCAAAAATGTGAAAATAGTTTCAGCCAAGCTATTTTCTCTCTTTTCATCTTGTTCCTAATTACTTTTTCCGTCTTAGGATTTCTATTCGTTCATTTATCATGATCGTTATCATCATAAGTTTTAAAATAAAAAATGTCAAGATTTAAGCGGGATCGATTATTTTACCATCTTTCGTTTCCATGATGATTGTAACAGGACCATCATTAATTAACTCAACATCCATCATGGCACCAAATTCTCCTGTTTCCACATGGATCCCGTTTTCTCGTAATTTTTCATTAAATGTATCATACAATTTCTCAGCATTTTTAGGTTCAGCTGCTTTGATAAAGCTAGGTCGTCTTCCTTTTCGGACATCAGCATATAAGGTAAATTGTGAAATAGATAAAATACTTCCCTTTTTATCTGTTAACGATAAGTTTAATCTATGGTCCTCGTCTTCAAATATACGAAGATGGATTATTTTATTTACTAAAGCATCGATATCCGCAGTTGTATCGTCATGTGCAACACCAAGTAAGATGACTAAACCACTATCTATTTCTCCAATTATTTCATTGTTCACTTTCACATTTGCTCGTTTAGAACGTTGAATTACTACCCTCACAGTCATTACTCCTTCAACATCAACATTAAAGTTTTTAGTAGTTGTTCAAAAAGTTCAACAAAAATGACACATCGAATTTCTGTGTTGGCTTGAACTTCTTGCTCCTTTTTATCATCCTTTTTGAACACGCAATTTTCGGATTTTTGGAACGTACTAAATAGTCGTTATTGAATTGTGCGTGTCACCGCATAAATATCTTTTACCTGCTTGATACGATGAACAACATGTCGTAAATGATCTGTATTTTTAATTAATACGGTAAGATGGATATGGGCAATTTTATTTTTATCAGCCTTTCCACTTACAGAAGCTATTTGTGTATTTGTTTCATTTACGACTTGAAGTACTTCATTTAATAATCCATGACGATCATATCCTGATATTTCAAGATCTAAATAGTATTCTTTCGTACTATATTTAGCATTTTTCCATTTTACTTCTAAAAATCGCTCTCTCGCTTCGTCTGTTTGGATATTAGGACAATCTTTTCTGTGTACAGAAACTCCTCGTCCTTTAGTAATATAGCCGACAATTTCATCATTTGGTACTGGATTGCAACATCGCGATAACCTTACTAACACATTATCAACGCCTTCAACAGCAATTCCAGAATCTCGTTTATCGGTTGTCCCTGATTTTTCCTGTACATTACTTTGTACTTCTTCAATTTTTTGTTCTAAGTTTTGTTCGCTTTCTTTTTCCTTACGAAGCTGGTCAGTTAATCGAGTAACAATAAGGGATGCCGTAATTCCTTGATAGCCGACAGCGGCATAGAGATCTTCTTCATTTACAAAATTAAACTTTTTACAAATCTTTTTAATATTTTCTGAAGTTAATACTTCTTTTGGGGTAAACCCTAGTTCTTTTATTCCCTTTTCAATTTCTTCCTTCCCTTTATCAATATTCTCTTCTTTACGCTGTTTTTTGAAAAATTGTTTGATTTTATTTTTCGCTTGCGACGATTGGGTTAGTTTTAACCAATCTTGGGAAGGTCCGTAAGAGTGTCTTGACGTAATAATCTCAACAATATCCCCGTTTTTCAATTGATAATCAAGCGGCTCCATCTTTCCGTTAATGCGTGCTCCAACCGTTTTATTTCCAATTTCCGTATGGATTCGGTAGGCAAAATCTAATGGAATAGAGCCGGATGGAAGTTCAATTACATCTCCTTTTGGAGTAAATACATACACCATATCAGAAAATAAATCTATCTTTAAAGACTCGACAAATTCCTCGGCATCATGGGTTTCATTTTGCCAATCTAATATTTCTCTAAACCATGTTAATTTTTCCGCAAAAGATGTTCTATTTGTCTTGATTTGCTTTCCTTCTTTATAGGCCCAATGTGCTGCAATACCATATTCGGCAATTTTATGCATATCTTTTGTTCTAATTTGAACTTCTAGTGGTTCCCCTTGTGGCCCAATGACTGTCGTGTGAAGGGATTGATAAAGATTAGCTTTAGGCATAGCAATATAATCTTTAAATCTACCAGGCATCGGCTTCCAATACGTATGAATAATGCCAAGAACAGCATAACAATCCTTAATACTATTCACAATGACCCGTACTGCTAATAAATCATAAATTTCATTAAACTGAACATTTTGTGTCTTCATTTTGCGATACGTACTATAAATATGTTTTGGGCGTCCAGAAATCTCTGCTTCTATTCTCATACTCGCAAGCTCGTTTGCTATAGCGTTCATGACATCATCAATATAAGATTCACGTTGATCCCGCTTTTGTTTCATCAATTGGACGATTCGATAATATTGCTGTGGATTTAAATATCGCAGCGCCGTATCTTCTAATTCCCATTTAATCGTCGACATTCCTAGCCTATGAGCTAACGGCGCAAAAATTTCGAGCGTTTCATTGGCAATGCGACGTTGTTTGTCAGACGGTAAATGTTTCAATGTCCGCATATTATGAAGTCGATCCGCAAGTTTAATTAAAATGACTCGAATATCTTTTGCCATCGCAACAAACATTTTCCGGTGATTTTCCGCTTGTTGTGCTTCTTTTGATTTATATTTAATTTTCCCTAGTTTTGTAACTCCATCGACGAGCATTGCCACTTCAGAATTGAAAGCAGCTTCTATCTCCTCTAATCCTGTATCCGTATCTTCTACTACATCGTGCAAAAATCCTCCGGCTATCGTTTCAGGATCCATTTCTAAATCAACCAAAATACCTGCAACTTGAACAGGATGAACAATATACGGCTCTCCCGATTTACGATATTGCCCTTCATGTGCTTTCTTAGCGAACTCATATGCACGGAATATAAAACCGACATCTTCTTCAGATAAATAGGATTTAGCATTTGTTACAATGTCATCGATTGTTATGTTCTTATCCTTAGACACGTTATCACCTTTATTCACGGTTAAATATATTATTCGTATTTCATTAATGTTAACACATCATACTCTTTTAATTTACTCATTCCGTTTAAATAGCCTAATTCAATTAAAAATGCGCAGCCAACGACAATGCCACCAAGTTGTTCAACAAGTTTAATGGTAGCTTCTATTGTACCACCAGTTGCTAATAAATCATCCGTAATTAACACTCGTTGACCTTTTTTTACAGCATCTTTATGAACCGTTAAAACATTTTCACCATATTCTAAACCGTAATCTACTTTTACGACTTCACGTGGCAATTTACCTTCTTTTCTAACCGGAATAAAGCCAACTTCTAACTTATAAGCAACAGGGCAGCCAATGATAAATCCCCTTGCTTCTGGACCAACAATTAAATCGATCTCTTTTTCTTTCGCGAATGTAGCAATATCATCGACAGCCGCTTTAAATACTTCTCCATTTGCCATAAGTGGTGTAATGTCTTTAAATTGTACCCCTTCTTTGGGCCAGTTTTCAACAATTGTAATATGTTCTTTATAATTCATGAAGTAATTCCTCCCTATTCGTACGATCGAATGTTACGTTTTGTTCTAACCATTGTTTTAATTCATCATAAGTCGAATAATACAATGTTTTTTCAATGTTGCTTTGCTTTAATCGTAATTGATATGTTCGCGATTGATGTAAATCAGTTTTTTCACTATTTTTATTCACATAAATGACATCATCTTGAACGGTAATAAACTTCAAATCTAAAAATACTTTTAAGATGAATACAACTCGCTCATTCGTCCACTTTTTCATATGGACTACTTTGGGTAAATCGACTTTTAAATGAATTGGACTATATTTTACTAAATAACCATATAACCATTTAAAATCGTCACGGGTTGGCAACGTTTGTAAATAGGCATCCTCTGTTACCCCGTAACTAACATGAATACAGGAAGGATTTGCTTGTTGAATAATCTTCCGTAAAATATCCAAATCGTACGGTAAATCATATAGATAAAGTATATCTGATTTTCTTATCGTGGATACATCTGATTCATATGTGAAAATATGTACATCTTCATAACCGATTACATCATCTATTTGTTTATTACTATTTACAACAACTGTATTATTTTTGAAATGGGAAAGATATGGAACGATATTTTTATCATGTCGCCTACCACGATAATCGAATAATTGCCATTCATTCACCGCAATATCATCAAGTAGGATTTGGACTGTTTTATTCCCATTCCATTCATTCAATTGTAATTTCCCAACAACAGAAACTTCTGTATTAGGGGAAATATAATAAAATAAATGCCCCATTCGAAACCCAATTGCATCAACTACTATATCTTTCTGCTTAAACTGTAATTTTAAATGATTTTTATCCTGTCCGATTTGTCTAAGTTGAGTAGGTATTTTTTTCAAATGAAAAACAGGTTCCTCATTTTTCATTCCAAATGGAGCAAACATATTTATTTGCTGAACTAATTCCTCTGTCATTTGCGTGATCGCAATCGACTGACTAATTTGGATTTCTTGTTTAAAATCATCCGGAGACAATTGTTCAAAAATCTTTTCATTTAAAATCGTTTTTATTTGTTCTAAATGTTCCAGTGGGAATGTCATGCCCGCTGCTTGTGAATGTCCCCCAAAATTAGTGAAAAGATCGTTGATTGCCATACAATGGTCAAATAAATTAAAAGCCGGAATACTTCTAGCTGAACCTTTTAACTCATCTGTTTCTTTCTTATATGTAAGCATCATAACAGGGCGGTCATATCGCTTTACAAGGCGAGATGCCGCAATCCCTAGTACTCCTTCATGCCAATTTTCATCGTATAAAATAATGATACCATCTTCATCATTTACATGTTGTTCTGCTTCTTTCACTATTTTATTCACTATTTGCTGTCGTTCTGTGTTCAATTTTTCGATATACTCGGCGATTTGAATAGCTTCTTCCTCATCTTCGGTTAAAAGTAAGTCTACAGCAATATTCGCATCTGCTATTCTTCCAACAGCATTTAATCTTGGGGCGATGATAAACCCAATATCCCTTTCCGTTACATCATCCATTAATTTACAATGTTTTTTTAATACTTGAATACCGATATTTTCGGTTTTTGCTAATTGTTTTATTCCGTGATAGGCAAAAATCCGATTTTCACCGAGTAAGGGTACTAAATCGGCAATTGTACCAATAGCAACCAAATCGAGTAAATGGGTCGGCATATAATCTAATAAATAATGAGCAAATTGAAACGCTACACCTACTCCCGCCAATTGCTTAAACGAATAATTAGGCGATGTTTTAGGATGAATAATAGCATAAGCATCAGGAATTTCATCTTGAATTTCATGATGATCTGTTATAATTAGATCCATTCCTAACACTTTGGCAAAATCAGCTTCCACTGTATTAGCAATACCTGTGTCTACCGTAATGATAACGGAAACTCCTTGATTAGAAAGCTTTTTCATCGCTACTTCATGAAGCCCATATCCTTCTTCAAAACGATTTGGGATATAATAATCACAATTAGCACCAAGCTCCATGAGAGCAGACATTAGTACAGCAGTTGATGTAACGCCATCAGCGTCATAATCACCATAAACGATCATTTTTTCATCTTGTTCAATCGCCTTAAAAATGCGCTCTTTCGCCTTTTCGATTTGGTGAAAATTCGTTGGTGATTGAATCTTTTCTAATGACGGATGTAAAAAATGTTCTTTATCTTCTATCGTTAAAATGCCTCTCTCTTGGAATAAAGAATCGATCATCGAGTTAGAAGAATCATTTTGATCTGTCCCATTGCTAAATTTCCAATTTGCCTTACTCTTTAACATAAAGTCACTCCCCGTAAATATAAATTCTTATTGTTTGTCAGAGCAAGGACTACTTCTCTATAAGTGCGTGTTCAAAAAGGCCGGTAAAAGAAGACCTGAGAAGTTCAAGGCGGCGCAGCTCCTGGGAACGGACTTTCACAGGATGTGATGACTTCCGTGTTGCCCACGACGCTCAGGACGTGCTAGTGTCGGGCGTTGGTCACAAACGCTTTTCGATGGGACGAGCATTTAGCGCAGTCCCAATCCCAGGACGTGGGCGAATGTAACGGAAGATCCTCTATAGCTTTTACATACGTGAGTACCTAAAAAGGCAAGCTAGAAAACTTGCTTTCGCTACGCTTTTATAACGAGAACTAAAGTTGCACTTATGCAGTCAAGAAAGGATTTATCCTTTCTTACCTGCCAACGCAGAAATTCGATGTCCCATTTTTGTTGGACTTTTTGAACAACCTCTAAAACTTATTTATTACTTTCATCTTCATCTTTATTTAATCCGTTTAATTCGTCTAATTCTTTATGATTAACCTGTTCTCGTAATTGCTTATTTTCTCTTTTTAAACGAAAATATTTTTTACTTCCTACAACAGTCGTTAAAATGCCTCCGAGTAATACAGAAAATAAAATGACAAAAATAAGTGGTGATGAACCACGCCAAAATACATAATTTACTTCAACTGCTCCAACATTTAAAACTGCAAATACAGAAATAACAATAATGAAGATAATCGTTAAAATAACATACGTTTGTCCTTTCATGGTTCATCAACCTTCCCTTATACTTGTGGTCCTTCTACACGTTTCTTTTTCCTAAAATCAATCGGCTTATTCTTTAGTTTATTTCCCCGCCATGCAAGCCATAGTTGGGATGCTAAAAATAACGATGAATAGGCTCCAGCTATTAATCCGGTCACAAGTGCAATGGCAAATCCAAAGATTGATTGTGCACCTAAGATAAGAAACGCAAATACAGCAATTAGTGTTGTTATCGTCGTATTAATACTACGCATGAACGTTTGGATTAAACTATCATTAATTATTTTTGCTAGTTCTTTCGATGATTTTATTCGTTTATTTTTAGCGCGAATATTTTCCCTTATCCGGTCAAATACAACGATCGTATTATTGATCGCGTACCCAACTATCGTTAGGATTGCTGCTACTATCGTTACATCAAATTCTATCCTCGTAATACTAAAAATGACGAGCATGAAAAACACATCATGGAGTAGCGTAATAATCGCGGTTATTGCAAAGAAAAATTCAAATCGTAATGTAACATAAATAACCATTCCTATCGATGCAATTGCAAGGGCATAAATAGCATTTTTCACAAGTTCTTGCCCAACTATTGGCGAAACAACACTTATACTCGGTTCATGGACATATTTATCCGTAAAATAATTTTTCATGGTTGTAATATCTTGATCAGCAAGAACAGAATCATAACGAATCACAGCTATTTCACTATTTTCGCCAGATAAGACGATTGATTTAGCTTCTAGCCCTAACTCTTGAAGATCCTCTTCTATCTCTATCGTTGTTAAACTAGTATCCGACAACACTTCCACACGCGATCCACTCGTAAAGTCAATCCCTGGATTAAGCTTGAAAAAGAGAAGGGATATTGTTCCGATGATCGTAATAATAATCGTTGTCATAAATATTTTCTTCCGATGTTTAACAATATCGACACGGTGATTAAAGATAGTCGGGTCTACTTCCTTGTTGGAAGAAATATCGTGAATTTGCTCCTTTTTCACACCAAACCAACTTTTTCGCTTCGTCAAAAAGCCACTATTAACCCATAATCCTAATAATAATCTTGTGCCATATACTGCAGTTAAAAAGCTCACCAAAATACTGACGATTAACATCGTTGCAAAACCTTTGATCGAACTCGTTCCAAAAATAAATAGAACTGCTGCAGCAAGCATTGTCGTAATATTAGCATCTAAAATAGTAACGAGGGAGTTTTTTCCACCAGCTTTAAACGATGCTACCACTGATTTACCTTGTCTTAACTCCTCTTTAATCCGTTCAAATGTAAGTACGTTTGCATCTACTGCCATACCGACCCCTAAAATAAGGGCAGCAATACCTGGCAAAGTCAGTACTCCATTCATTAATTGAAACACTAATAAAATAAGATAAATGTATATCGCTACGTTAATTCCCGCGATAAACCCTGGAAATCGATACACAATAATCATAAATAAAAAGATAATACTAATCCCTATAATTCCAGCAAAAACCGTTTGGTTTAATGCCTTTTCACCAAATTGTGCCCCAACAGAAGTTGAATAAAGCTCTGTCATATGTACTGGCAGTGAACCAGCATTAATAATATCAGCTAGCCGTTGAGCTTCTTCTACTGTAAAATTGCCAGTAATTTGAACATTCGTCGTATGCAATGGTTCAGAAACAGAAGGTGCGGATATAAATTTCGGATCAGCTTTTTGTACTTCTTCCTCGAATGAATCCCCCTCTTGAAAGTCCATCCATATAACAAGTAAGTTATTAGGTGCACCCATGTTTAAAACTTCAGTCGTTGCTTGACCGAATTTATTTGCATCTTTCAATTGCAAAGTAACCATTGGTTTATTTGTGTTTGGATCAAAATCTTGTTTTGCACTTCCTTCTTTTATATCAGAACCAGCTAAAAGTTCTTTGTCATTCACATCTCGAAATGATAATAAAGCCGATGTTGATAACATCTCGCGAGCCGTTTCCTGATCTTCTACACCAGCAAGCTGCACACGTATTCGATCTTCCCCTTCAATGTCAATAACAGTTTCACTTATTCCAAGTCGGTTTACACGATCATTTAATGTTTGTACTGTTGCCTCAAGAAGTGTTCGATCAACTTCTTGGCTTTTATCGACTGGTTCTACCTCATATAATATTTCGAAACCACCTTGCAGATCAAGACCAAGATTTATTTTCTTACTTATTCCTGTAACCGTCGTACTAATTGTTCCAGCGAAAATAAGAACAATTAATAGAAAGGCAATAATTCTACCTCTTTTTTTCATACAATAATTCCTCTCTTTATACCAAATTTATCAGATTGTTATCATTCATTATTTTGTCCTGTCAGTGCTTGAATAGAGCTCATTAAATCAGCTTCATCGGCATGTAAAGCATCGACCGTCATAAAATTCATATATGTAGTTGCTGGAAGATGAAAAATGTCTTGGATGACTTCATGTAATCGTTTCGTCGGATTGCCTTTCCAAACTTTACTTTCTAAACAGCGCCAAATTTCATCAACTGTTACATCTGAATAGCCAATTAATTTGAATTCACTTTGCTTACTTTTTAAGGCTGGATATATGACAGCTTTCCATTCTTTGATCGACTTTACTTCCATAGACATTCCTCCTAAGATTCAATTCCACTTAGTTTTATATAATTCTTTTGATTGCTTGTCATGCTTGACCTACTATCTAGCATATATATGATTGTAAAGCTATTTTTAATGATTAGAAAGTAGGGCGTTTACTTTGACTAAACAATCGTTTATCCGTGGAACAATGATGTTAATTATTGCTGGAATGATAACAAGACTTTTAGGTTTTGTTAATCGAATTGTTGTTGCACGGTTAATGGGTGAAGAAGGTGTTGGTTTATATATGATGGCATTACCTTCTTTATTTCTTATCATTACATTAACACAAATAGGCTTACCAATTTCCATCTCGAAACGAGTTGCTGAAGCAAACGCAAAAAATGATATGTTTAAAATTAAACAAATTATTTCATTATCCTTTCTTATTATAGCATGTACAAGTATCTTTTTTACTACTTGTATGATCATTCTTGCTCCATTTGTGGCAAATTATTTACTAACTGATAGCCGAACGTTATATCCACTTTTAGCTGTTAGTCCGGTCGTACCTATTATTGCGATCACGTCGGTCATTAAAGGCTACTTTCAAGGAATGCAAAATATGAAACCACAGAGCTATGCGATTGTTATTGAACAAATCGTTCGTATTTCTGCTGTATTTATTCTTGTTTCCCTATTGCTACCATATGGCGTTGAATTCGCTGCTACAGGTGCAATGATTAGCGTGATCATTGGTGAAATTGCATCATTAGCCTATCTATTCTTTTCATTTAAAAGAAAAAAGATTGTCAAAGTTAGGCATCAATTTTTTGCATTTTTAAAAGGAAGCAAAAAAACACGCCAAGAACTATTTTCGATTGCCCTTCCTAACACTGGCAGTAAATTGATTAGTTCCTTTGCAGGATTTTTGGAACCTATTTTAGTAGCTCAAAGTTTAGCGATTGCAGGTGTTGCAACAAGAGAGGCAACGAAACAGTATGGAGAATTAACTGGTTATGCGATGCCACTTTTATTTTTACCAACCTTTATTACTAATTCTCTATCTATTGCTCTCGTACCGTCAATTGCTGAATCTGAAGCACACGGTGATGAACGATTAGTACATTATCGTATTCACCAGGCAATTCGAATTTCATTTGCTTCTGGTGCATTAGCTACCATTATCTTCTCCTTATTTTCTATACCTATTTTAACATATATGTATGATACAAGTAACGCAAGTAAATATATCATTCTAATGGCACCATTTTTTTTATTGCTTTATATACAAGCACCACTTCAGTCTGCTTTATTTGCACTTGATTTAGCAAAAGAAGCGATGTGGAATAGTTTGATTGGATCCGTTGTTAAATTTATCACATTATTTTTGCTCGCTTCCAATGATCAAATTGGTATCATGGGTGTTGCGATTGCCATTAGTACAAGTGTTGTGCTCATTACTTTACTTCATTTAGGAGCATTGTATAAAGCGATTCAATTTACATTACAACTAAAAGATGTGGTAAAAATGATTACATTACTTGTTTCTACTTACTTATTCGGGTTTATGTTAAAAACGCTATTTGCAAATAGCGTAGACCAAATCGTCTCCTTCATGCTCATTTTAATCATTTTAACGGTCATTTATATCATTCTCGTTATATTATTAAGGTTCATCACAAAAGAAGAGTTAAAACAAATTCCGATTGTAAAAAACTTTCTTTAAGTCATTTACTCAACTTTCGCACCATTAAAAGTTTAAATGGTTTGCTTCGTCAAGATTTGGAGCATTTCTAATGATACATTTAGCCCCTGTAACTAAGAGGTGTTCCCAAAGAGGAGGACTGCAATTACTTTCTCCTACGTAATAGATTTATTTGTTACATATAAAAGATAAACTGCGCAATAACTTAGGATAGCAATTGTCAGACCGCTACGGAAATGCACTACGCTTAGGTGGGTATTGTCACTCATTACGTTTATTTGTTTATGAGTGTAATCATATCGTTCACCTTAGGTATAGTTGATTGGAGCTTAGGACAGCCGACTCCTGCGGGAAAGCACGTATCTGAAGACCCCGCAGCGGCGGTTTTTCCGCGAGGAGGCTGAAGCCGTGCCCGCGGAAAGCGACTGTCCATAGCGGAAATCAACGGTGCTGTTACTGTCGTTCTAGCCAGAATAGCAAATTAACTTACTGCGCAGTTTCGTTCAATTGCATACTGGTAGAAACTGTTTAAACGAAAAAATCAGGTAGAGTCTAGATGTAAACATACTGCTCTTAACCAAACTAGTTAAAGTCAACACTGGTACTATTCCATTGTACAAAGGTTTTCTATCCAATTCACTATGAGAAAGTTGAGTCATTCAAATAACTTTTTTACGAATTCCTGTCCAAATGATGTCTATTTTACAAGTACATGAATAAATATAATGTAAAAGGAGGGACAAAGATGAAAAACAATCATCTCATGGCGATCGTGTATGGTTGGGTTGCCATTTTAGTACTTGTTCTTTTATCTAGCATGTTATTATCCGTTCTTATTCGTTTTACGAACGTTTCAGAGTTTACTTTATCCTATATTACATTAACGATTGGACTATTATCATTATTTATTGGAGGCGTTATTGCAGGATTGAAAGGAAAAGAAAAAGGGTGGATTTTGGGTAGTTTAACAGGTATAGGTTTTACTTTGCTTACCTTTTTCATTCAATATTTAGGGTATAACGCTATGTTTTCGCTCCAGCAGCTTATCTTTCATATTACATATATTTTAGCTGCAATGATCGGGAGCATTATTGGTGTGAACTTGATCGTTTCGAATAAAAAGGCATAACGAACGAAAAAAGGTTGTCCTAAAAGCGCGTTCATGAAAAGGAAGACATGATTATTACTTCCCTCTAGTTCTACATGATAAAATCGTTGAAAGAGGTTATTCGGCACGAGGTGAAAACTATACGGTACTTGCCCTGTTCGTCTCAAACTTTTTGGGAGGATCGGACAATTTTCGGATAGGATTCGCTCTCACTTATGAAAATGAGCCTTTTCAACGATTTTACAATCTTTTAGACAACCAAATTCCATATGTATTTTATTTAATTACACATCTTGCTTTACTTCACGTACCGCAGCACGGTCAAAAGTTAGTTTCGTATTGTTGTTACAACTAATGACAATCGAATCTTCATCAATCGCATCCACAACACCATGCAAACCACCAATCGTGACAATTTTATCACCTTTTTGTAAAGCTCCTTGCATTTCCCTTACTGCCTTTTGCCTTTTTTGCTGAGGTCTAATAAGCAAAAAGTAAAAAATGACAAACATTAAAAGGATCGGTGAAAGTTGTATAAGTGTATTCATCTTTTTCCTCCTTTCTAAAAGTTTTTTGGCTTATGTTCATTGAAGCCATATTGTTCAAAAAAGACTTCTTTAAAGTCACCAAGTCGATCTTCACTTATTGCAGTTCGGACTTGCTTCATTAATTTTAACAGAAAATAGAGATTATGGTAAGTGGTAAGTCTAAAACCTAATATTTCATTTGTATTTATTAAATGACGAATATAGGCGCGTGTATAATTTTGACAGGTATAACACTCACAATTTTGATCAATCGGTGAGAAATCACGGGCATATTTAGCATTTCTGACGACAAGTCTACCACTAGAAGTCATGCAAGTCCCATTTCTAGCTATTCGAGTCGGTAACACACAATCAAACATATCAATTCCACGTATTGCTCCATCAATTAATGAATCTGGCGAGCCAACCCCCATTAGATAACGTGGTTTGTTACTTGGCATAAGTGGTGTCGTTACTTCTAACATTTCATTCATGATTTCTTTCGGCTCACCGACAGAAAGTCCACCTATCGCATACCCCGGAAAGTCCAAGGAAATTAAATCTTTCGCACTCTGTTTACGAAGGTCTTCATACTCGCCACCTTGAATAATACCGAACAACGCTTGGTCTTCTTTTCGCTTATGTGCCTGTAAACAGCGTTCTGCCCACCTTGTCGTCCGATTAATTGATTGTTCCATATAGTCGTATGTTGCTGGATATGGAGGACATTCATCTAAAACCATCATAATATCTGGCCCTAAATCATTTTGCACTTGCATCGCTTTTTCGGGTGAGAAAAATAATTTTTCTCCACTCAAATGATGGCGAAAATGAACACCTTCTTCGGTAATATCGCGAATTTTACTTAGGCTAAATACTTGGAAACCACCAGAGTCAGTTAGAATAGGACGATCCCAGTTCATAAAACGGTGTAAACCCCCTGCTTCTTTTACAATATCTTCCCCAGGTCTTAACCATAAATGATATGTGTTTGATAAAATAATTTGCGCATCCATCTGAATCAGTTCTTCAGGACTCATCGTTTTGACTGTTGCAAGAGTTCCTACCGGCATAAACATTGGGGTATCAAAACTACCATGGGGTGTATGAACTTTCCCAAGTCTTGCTCCAGTCTGTTTACACGTTTTGATTAATTCATAAGTGATTGCCATTTTTGTCATCCTTTTTAAGGTTAGTAACTCAACTTTCGCTCCAATAAAATGAGTTCAAACAATTCGCTTGGTTAAGATTGGGTCCTGCGAATACTTCTCCTACCAAATAGATTTGTTGTTTTATTACATATTAAGAAATAAACTGCGCAGTAACTTTTAGTAGTGAACGTACCGTCGCTACGGAAATACACTCCGCTTTCACCACAGGGCATAAGAGCGACATCTGTTCAACCTGCGCTATCGCTTGTTTTCACAGTGTCTCCTTTACCGCGGGCGGCTGGTGAGCCTCCTCATTCGCTACGCTCATTGCGGGGTCTCTCCGAGGCCTTTCCTCCCGCAGGAAGCGGTTTTCTTCCGAGGAGGCTGAAGCCGTGCCCGCGGAAAGCATGTCACATTTCGCGGAAGACAACGGTAGCATGGAACACATTTTAGTTGCTCAGTAGCCCCCTAAGTTACTGCGCAGTTTATATCAAATGCGTGATAATAGCAATAAACTTAGCAAGTTATACATAGGTAGTAAGAAAGTGTTTTATGCTTTCTTATCTGGTAATATAAACATCGCATCTCCGAAACTAAAAAAGCGATATTCACGTTTGATTGCTTCTTCATATGCGTTAAAAATAGCGTCTTTTCCCGCAAATGCACTGATAAGAAGCAATAAGGTTGATTTTGGAAGATGGAAATTTGTGATTAATCCATCAATTGCTGTAAACTCGTATGGTGGATAAATATAAATATCTGTCCACCCATTGCTCGCCTTAAATAGCCCATTATTTGCTTTTGCAACCGTTTCTAGAACCCTTGTCGATGTCGTACCTACTGCAATAATTCTACCATTGTTTGCTTTTACCTCATTTAATGTTTGTGCAGCTTCTTTTGATAAACTGTAATATTCAGCATGCATTTGATGTTCTTCAATATGTTCGGCCGTCACAGGTCTAAAAGTGCCTAATCCTACATGAAGAGTGATATAAACAATTTGGACTCCAAGTTGCTCCAAATGTGAAAGAAGTTCAGTAGTAAAATGAAGCCCAGCAGTTGGTGCAGCGGCTGATCCTTCTTCTTTTGCATAAACAGTTTGATATCTTTCTTGATCCGTTAACTGCTCTTTAATATATGGCGGAAGAGGCATTTCACCTAATTCTTCTAATACTTCAAGTAAAATCCCATCAAAAGATAATTGCAGTAAACGGGCACCTTCGTCTTTCTCTTCTATACAAGTAGCTACTAATTGGCCTTCTCCAAACATAATTTCAGTACCTTTTTTTACTTTTCTAGCAGGTTTAACGAGTGCTTCCCACACATTATTGTCTATTTCGTGTAATAATAACATTTCTATTTTTGCATTTGTATCCGTTTTTGACCCAAAAAGGCGCACTGGAATAACTCGGGAATTATTTAATACGATACAATCCCCTTTTTTTACATAGTTACCGATATTCGAAAATACATCATGACTTATTTTATTTGTACCTTTTTGTAAAAGGAGCAGTTTAGACGATGTACGATCTTTTAACGGAGTTTGAGCAATTAGTTCGTTAGGTAAATGATAATTATATTGTTCCATATCCATAGCTTTACTCCCTCTAATTTAACGAAACCGCGATATTAAATAAAATATCGCCGTTAAAATAATACTCACCACGATCGAAGTCATGATTGGAAAATGAAAAGAAACATTCCCTTTTTTAAAACTTATATCTCCCGGTAATTTTCCGATAAATGACCAAAGCAACCCGATAATAATGAAAATGACACCAATTAAGAGAAACATTTTACCAATCTGCATCCTCAATCACCTTTCGATTCCAAAATGAGTATATGCTTTCTCCGTAACAATCCTACCTCTTGGTGTACGTTGAATAAAACCTATTTGTAATAAATATGGCTCATACACATCTTCAATCGTTTGTGCCTCTTCACCAATGGTAGCGGCTATCGTATCTAATCCGACAGGCCCCCCATTAAAATCTTGGATAATACTTTTTAATAATTTATGGTCAATATGATCGAGCCCTGCATGGTCAACTTGTAACATTTGAAGTGCACGTCTTGTCGTTTCGAGTGTAATTTCCGATTCGCCACCTACTTGGGAAATATCGCGAATTCTTTTTAATAAACGGTTGGCGATCCTCGGGGTGCCCCGTGAGCGACTTGCAATTTCTTCCGCCGCTTCTTTTTTGATAGGCATTTGAAAAATCGATGCTGTTCGTTCAATAATATGACATAGATCTTTCGTTTCATAAAATTCTAAACGGCTCAATACACCAAAACGATCTCTAAGCGGAGCAGATAATAGTCCAGCCCTTGTTGTAGCACCTACAAGTGTAAATGGTGGTAAGTCAATTCTTACGGAACGAGCACTTGGTCCAGTACCAATGACAATATCTAAAAAATAATCCTCCATTGCAGGATATAACACTTCTTCAACAGAACGCGGTAAGCGGTGGACCTCATCAATGAACAAAACATCACCAGGTTCTAGTGATGATAAAATGGCAGCTAAATCACCTGATCGTTCAATAGCTGGACCGGAAGTAGAACGAAACTCTACCCCCATTTCATTTGCAATGATGGCAGCAAGTGTCGTCTTTCCTAGTCCAGGTGGGCCGTAAAGTAGTACATGATCTAAAGCTTCTTCACGCATTTTGGCCGCCTGGATAAATATATGTAAATTTTCTTTTACTTTATCTTGTCCAATATACTCAGCTAATATGGTCGGGCGAAGCGATAATTCTACAACCGAATCTTCCTCATTTTGTTCCCCTGTTACAATCCGCTCCTCCATTGTTTACCCCTCCCATCCTTTTAACTCATTAGTTTTTCACAAGTAATGTCAAAGCTTTTTTAATCATACGATCTGTTTCATCAATTTCTTCTTTTTGTAATGTCGGCATAATACCACTAATTTCACGATCGGAATATCCTAAAGCTTTTAACGCTTCTTTTGCTTCTGTTAATTGAATAGAGTTTTCAAGCTGCCCTTTATTTTCGAATCGATCTCCTTCAAGAGAAACAATATTGATTAGTTTTCCTTTTAAATCCAATATAATTTGCCGAGCAGTTTTCTTTCCAACACCTGGAAATTGGGTTAAATACTTTTCATCTTCCCTTTCTACCGCTGCAATGAAATCGGGAACATGAACGCTTCCTAAAATTGTTATAGCACTTTTAGGCCCAATTCCAGATACGGAGATAAGTTTGGTAAATAAATATTTCTCGTCTTCGTCTTTAAACCCATACAAACATTGGATATCTTCCCTTACATGATGATATGTATAGATAAATAGCTCTTTTTGTAAGGAAGATTGAAAGATAAACGGGTTAGGACAAATAATTTCATACCCAATACCCGCTACTTCAATAATAATCGATTCTTCTTGGATAAATGTCACTTTACCTTTTATATATGCGATCATTGTATTCCCCTTATTTCTATTTTTGGCGCTATCTTATTCGGCTATTTTTAAATTATGGTACACATCTTGCACATCTTCACTTTCTTCAAGCATATCAATTAGTTGCGTAACAGTGGCTTCTTGTTCTTTGTCTAGTTCTGTATAGTTTTGTGGAATCAAGGTTACTTCTGCTTCCTCAATGTCATATCCTAGCTCACTTAAATCATTTCTAACCTTTTCAAAATCATCAGGCATTGTATATATTTCATAGACATTGTCCACCACTTCGATATCTTCTGCTCCAGCCTCTATCGCTTCAAGAGTTAACTCGTCTTCATCCACTTTTCCTTCTTTATCCATGATAACAATATATCCTTTTCGATCAAACATAAAGGAAACACAGCCAGTTTCTCCTAAGTTTCCACCATGTTTACTAAATGCATGACGAACTTCAGCCGCTGCTCGGTTTCGGTTATCTGTTAAAACATGGACGATGACAGCAATCCCATTTGGACCGTATCCTTCATACGTAACCTCTTCATAACTTGCACCATCAAGTGTTCCTGTTGCCTTTTTTATTGCGCGTTCTATATTATCATTCGGCATATTATCAGCCTTTGCTTTTTCAATAGTCGTTCTTAGTGCGGGGTTCATATCTGGATCACCGCCACCTTGTTTTGCAGCAGTATAGATTAATTTCGCATGACGCATGAAAATTTTTCCTCTTTTCGCATCTTGCGCACCTTTACGACGTTGTATATTATGCCACTTTGAATGTCCAGCCATTTGTCGATTCCCCTTTCTTTCTTACCTCAAAATCCTTTTTAAGTATAGCAAATTTAAAAAAAATATGAAAGAAGGTCATGAAGCCAGAAACTTTTATATCACTCTATTTTAATCGTAATTGTGTAGCGATATTGCGCTTATGTTCTGTCTGCTCGTGCATTCTTTCAATGACTTTTCTATCTTTTTCCGGAATAGGTTGTCCACTAATATAAGCATCAATGTAATCATAAGTTGTACCCATCTCTTTTTCATCGGTTTGTCCTGCCCATAAATCAGCACTAGGATTTTTTTCAATGACTTCCGTAGGGACGTGTAAATATGCAGCCAATTCTCTTACTTCTTTTTTCGTTAAATCAACGATCGGCTGTAAATCAACCCCACCGTCACCATATTTCGTAAAGTACCCTGTGAACCATTCGGCAGCATTGTCAGTTCCTACGACTAAATAATTGTAATTTGTAGCGATTGTATAAAGGGTACTCATCCGAAGGCGAGCCCGTAAATTCGCATCCGCAATCCGATCTCTTTCTTCATTCCAAGCTTGTTCGGCCTTTATTTGGTTTTGAATCTCTTTATACATGATCTGATGAGTTTCTGTTAAATCGATTGTCATATGATTAATCTTACATGCTTGAACGACCTTTTCAGCGTCTTTTATATCAATTGGATTACTTTTTAAAGGCATAATGACCCCTAAAGAATCGTTCGGAAATGCACGTTTAATTAAATTTGCAACAACGGCAGAATCTAATCCGCCACTTACACCGACTATGAGCCCTTTCACACGGGCTTGTTCTACTTGTTCTCGTAACCAGCTAGTAATTATTTGAACTGTTTTTTCCATTGTTACCATCCTTTTATATATTAATCGTAAAAAGTGCAATGAGAAGACGATTGTCTTGGAATCGCCTCCTTTTATTATACACTTTTTTTCCATTATCTTGAATGGAATACTAACATTGATCACCATAATGATTCTCTGCATTCATTTGTTGCTGTGTCCTGTGATATCCGGGCATTTCGTTCATTTGTTGATTTGACATTTGAGCCATTTGATAGTTCGGCATATAGTTCATTTGATTATTAGAATAATAATTCATTCTTCGTGGCATAAAGGGACTTCCCATAAAATAAGTACCTCGATGATGCCATGGTGACGGATGATGTCTTGATACATACATGGATTGCATACATGGACAGCAACAGCAATGCATCTTTGATCTTTGATACATTGGCTTTTCCATCATATATTCCGATTGGGTGATTGGGCGAGTTGGAGGTTGTTGTTGTATCTCTTCTACCTTTCCTTTCTGCATTTCTTTTCGAACGCTTTTTTCTGGATGCTTCCTTTCCATTTCTTGCTTAGCCTCTTTTACATTTCCACTCATTTTAGTCCGGTTTGGCATTGGTGGTGCTTGAATAATTGGCTTTACAGGGTATAAAGGCTGATAATTAGTAGGAGCTTTCGGTCGAACTTGTTTCGCTTCAACATGATCATCAGCTACTATTTCACCCATTGGTCGTTCTGGCGTTCTCGCTTCTCTCTCTTCCGTAGGCTCCACTCTTGTAGCTTTCTCCATCTTTTCTACTTTTTCCGTACTTTGTCGTGGTTTAGTCTCCACACGCATTTCCATGTCAGTAGTTTTTTTCACCTGTTTTAATTCGCTCGGAATTTTTATTTTCATTCCTGGCATAATCATGTCAGGACTAGAGAGTTGTGGATTTAACTTAACAATTTCTTCAAAGTTAACACCATAGTTTTTGGCTATTTCGAATAAAGTATCACCTTTTTGTACGATGTGTATTTTCAAAATAAACAATCTCCTTTCATATTCATAAGACTAGGCTTTTATCTCATTAATAACATATGCATAGGAGTTGTCCTTGTTGAAACGAATTAAATACGTCTCTAAAAGAAACAAAAGCGCAAGCGCTCTTACAAGCAGAAAGTGACGTCCTGGGACTGCGATTACTCGTCCTACTTGAAAATATTGTACTAGCACATCCTGTGACGGAAGTTAATAGTGCAAATAAATTTTATACACGAGTATAGTCGAATATAGTTTCCTAGAAAATATGAAAAAACGCCTTCTTAAGTGAAGACGTTTTGAATTTATTTACAAGCTAATTTGTATACTGGATACGTTCCAAGTATCGTTACTTTACAACCAAGAGCTTCAAGTTCGCCTTGAACTCCAGGAAACAAAGCATCATCATACGGCTCATCTACATCAATAATAAAAAAGTAATTTCCCAAACCTGTTTTCATCGGACGTGATTCGATTTTAGAAAGGTTCATTTTCCGCCAAGCGAATGCAGATAATACTTGATGCAATACCCCCGCCCGGTCTTCTGGTAATGTGATTAGTAAGCTCGTTCTTTCTAAATCAGTTGAATGATTAATTTTCACCAACTCTTTATTTTTTGCTAAAACAATAAACCTTGTATGGTTATTTGGATAATCATGAATATTTTCTTCCATTATATTTAGATTATATTCCTCTGCGGCTAATGTGTTACCAATTGCTGCAATTGGATTCCCATTTGCACTAACCATTTCCGCGGCACTACCTGTCGAATTAGTATAATGAATCGTAGCCTGCGGTAAAAATTTATGAATATATTGCTGACATTGTGCAATTGCATGGCGATGGGAATGAACTTCTTTTATATCCAATAATTCGCCTGCAAAATCACGATGTACTAATAAGTTTTGCTGAATTGGCACAACTATTTCAGCGATGATCGGTAATCTAACCTGGTGAACAAGATAATCAATGGAAAGATGAACGGTTCCCTCTATTGCATTTTCAATCGGTACGACACCAATGTGAACTTCTTCATTATTTACCGCATCAATACATTGTGGGATCGTTTTAAAAGAAATTTTATCATCTCCGTTAAATGCTGCATCTACCGCTAATTTTGTAAACGTTCCTTTTGGTCCTAAATATCCTATCTTTACTGACAATCAACTTCCTCCTTACCCCACTTGTAACGAATGAATCAATTTGGCTCGCGTCTCGAATATACGATACACATCCAATCCGTGTGCCTTTCCTTTCGTCTATTGTGTAACTTTTCACAAACACATTCAACATGAACATATTGTTAATACTTTACCAAAATAAAGTATTTTAATCTACTGTTTTGCTTAATCAATAAATTCAAATTCAAAATCTAATAATCGTACAATATCCCCATCTTTAGCACCACGTTTTCGAAGAGCATCATCGACCCCTAAGTGTCTTAACCGACGTGCAAAGCGTTGTGTTCCTTCATCTGAAGAAAAGTCAGTCATTTTGAACATTTTTTCTATTTTTTCTCCTGAAAGTATAAAGGCACCATCATCGTCTCGTGTAATAACAAATGACTTTTCAATCGCTTTATGCTGAATAACGACTTCTGCTTCTACTGCAACTGTTTTCGGAATTTTTTCAAGTTCATCAGCAATACTGTAAAGTAAAACAGTTAATCCTTCTTTTGTTATAGAAGAAACAGGATAAATAGGTGTAGTAGCATCTTTAAGCTTCTTTGTAAATACGGCTAAATTTTCTTCGGCGTCCGGCATATCCATTTTATTCGCAACAATCATTTGTTTTTTTTCACTTAATTTTTCGTCATATGCGACCAGCTCTTCTTTTATTTTCACATAATCATCATATGGATCTCTTCCCTCTATACTTGCCATATCAATGACGTGAACGATTAAGCGTGTACGTTCCACATGGCGTAAAAACTGGTGGCCTAGCCCTACACCTTCATGTGCTCCTTCAATTAAACCAGGCAAATCTGCCATAACAAAACTACGCCCATCCTCTGTATCTACAACCCCTAAATTAGGAGACAAAGTAGTAAAATGATAGTCCGCTATTTTGGGTCTTGCGGCCGTAACGACAGATAATAAGGTAGACTTACCGACACTAGGAAAACCAACTAGTCCGACATCTGCAATTACTTTTAATTCTACACGAATATTTTTTTCCTCACCTGGCTCGCCATTTTCCGCTAAATTTGGTGCAGGGTTTCTAGAGGAAGCAAACCGAATATTCCCACGTCCGCCAATCCCACCTTGGGCGATCGTAGCCCGTTCTCCATGAGTCGTTAGATCTGCAATGAGTTCATCTGTATCTTCATCATATACAGAGGTACCTGGTGGAACTGGAACGACTAAAGGATTGGCATCTTTACCATGTTTTCCTTTGCTCATCCCATTTTCCCCGCGATCACCTTTAAAATGACGATTGTATCTAAAGTCAATCAACGTATTTAATCCTTCATCCACTTCAAAAATAACATCTCCACCATGGCCACCGTCACCACCTGCCGGTCCACCTTTTGGCACATATTTTTCACGGCGAAATGCGGCAATTCCATTTCCACCATCACCTGCTTTAACATAAATACTTACTTGGTCGATAAACATCATTTCACCTCGTCTTGCAGTTTATATGTATTTCACCCGTAACTATTCCAAGCTCAATATTAAACTGGAATGAAACGTCAGTCGATTTTAAGTAACTTCCTTGCTATGAAAAAGTGTATATTCATCTTATCATAACCTTGGACAAATTATACCAAACATGATCATGATAAAGAATGTAAACGACTTGATCATAATGGTTCTTAACAACCATAAAGAAAACCCCAATCGTGAGAGATTGGAGTTTTCTTTCATTAAGCTTCAACAGCTTCTGGATATACACTTACTTTTTTCCGACTTCTACCGTATGCTTCAAATTTAACGACACCGTCAACTTTGGCATAAAGGGTATCATCTTTTCCTCGCCCTACATTTTCACCTGGATAAATTTTCGTACCACGTTGACGATAGAGGATCGAACCCCCTGTTACAAATTGACCATCTGCACGTTTAGCACCGAGACGTTTCGCATGAGAGTCACGACCATTTCGCGTACTTCCAGCACCTTTTTTTTGCGCAAAAAACTGTAAATCTAGTTTCAACATATAAAGGCACCTCCTTACTGAATTTTAATTTGAATAAACTGTTTATATTCTCGTTCGATTGTTTGTAATGAAACGACCATCGCTTCTAATATTAGATTTGCATTCCTTGCCTGTTCTTTCGAGAGAGAGAAAGGTAATTCTACAAATAAATATCCTCCATCCGCCTGGTCAATCTTTAAGTCAATATCGCATAGTGTCGTAACAGCATTTACTGCCCCAAATGATACAGCAGAAACACCTGCACAGACCAAATCATAGCCATATGGACCACTATTTGCATGTCCACTAATTTTAAAAGCACGAATAAGATCAGCTTTTTTATAAATACAAACCTTTATCATTACAAAAAATCCTTAAAAGTTAATTTTTTCAACAATTAATTTCGTGTAAGGTTGACGATGACCTTGTTTACGCTTATAATTTTTCTTTGGCTTATATTTGAAAACAGTAATTTTTTTCTGGCGTCCCTGTTTTTCAACTTTGGCTTGTACAGTTGCACCTTCCACATATGGAGCGCCAACTTTTACATCTTCGCCACCTACGAATAAAACCTTGTCAAAAGTAACTGTTTCTTCTGGCTCTGCATTTACTTTTTCAATGTAAATTTCTTGACCTTCCGTCACTTTTACTTGTTTACCGCCTGCTTCGATAATTGCGTACATTTTTCTTTGCACCTCCCAATTGACTAAGACTCGCCATACAGGTACCCATTTTTTAGGTTTATTTAACCTGATCTGTGCGGTTGTAGCTATGGTGCTACAATTGAATAACATTGAAATGATATCATGAAATTGAAGTGATTGTCAACTTTTTTCCTAATAGATTGAATCCATTATGGATATTTCATTATCTCTGCAATTGTTTCATTATATCGCTTTTCCTTAAAATAAAAATGTAAACTCTTTTTTTCGCTTAAAGGTTCTTTTTCTTGACCATTTACGTAAATATGATGCTTTTTATTTCGCTCAAAAAAAGCAAAAATGTCTATAAGTCTTAGATCAGGCGGAACATCTAATCGTTTTACTTTATGCTCACTCTCTTCATGTAAACGATTCAGCAAAAAACGCATAAAGAGAAAATAATGATTTTTCCATTCTGTTCTATTTTCTATTAGTAAGAAAACAATAATTAATAGCGAACTTAACGTAAACGGTAAGATGAAAAGTTGGAATAAAATAAGAAAGCTACACACTAATATCGAAAATAGAATGGTAAACCGGTGCGCTTTTTTATATGGAATAAAAAATGATAACAGATAAAAAAGTAATTTTCCCCCGTCCAATGGGTAAATTGGCAGTAGATTAAATAATAAAATAACAGTATTATAATAAAATGCTGTTTCGATGATGGAGTCTGGTATCAAAGGTAGTAATGTCAAGCCACTTATACAGAAGTAAATCATGACATGTTGAAATGGCCCTGCAGCAGTAACGATCATATCCTCTTTAATTGGTCTGTTTGCGGATTCCTCTGTTTTCATCACACCACCAAAAACCCACAAAATGATCGCATTAATCCGCCAACGATACCATTTCGCAGCAAGAAAATGCCCTACTTCATGGATAAATACAATGGATAACAAAATAAATAAATGAATAAATGTTCCTGTGATGACTGAAATAACGATAAAGATGATTAATATCGGATGGATATGGATTAGTCGTATGAAATTAAGGAATGTCGTCAACTGGGATCACCTGTGATGGATCAATAAACTGATTATTTTTTTCAATCGAAAAATAAACCATTTCATTTTCTTCTGTCGGCTGAAAGGTTGCAATTGTTTGATTCGGATTCACAATTTGATACAAATGAACATCAATCGAACTTAAAAAGCCATATGTTGTTTGACTATTATCAGCATGTTGGATAATAACAGTTTTATTTGTTTCTTTATCATTTCCAGCAAAAATTACGACTCCCCTATTGATAGCTGAAACAACTGTTTTTTCATCAGGAGATATCATAATGCCAGAGCCATTTGCTGAAAATGTTTCGACAACATCGCCAATGACTGGTAAAATCATCGGATTGTCATCAGAACCTAAACTAATATTCCCTTGTGGTGTAATAGCTAGTGGAGTACCGAAAGTTGTCACATACCATTCATTTACTTTGGCAAACGGAAATTCGTTTTGTAAAGCGTTATATGCCCATTTTTGTGGCTGTTGTAATGCCGGTATATTCGATTGTAATAAAAAAGCGGAACCGACAAAAAGCACAATCGATGCTGTCACTTTTATCAGCATAGTTGATTTCTGCATTTTTCGTTCTGTTTTTTTATCATATGTAGGTTCAATATTGTATGATGGTGATTCAAAACCATGTTTCTCTTGATCATCTGCAATATAAGGTACTAATCGTTGTGCAGAAGAATCATGTCTTTCACGCATTTTCTTTCGCTGTTTAATTGATTGCCTTACTTTTCGAACCCCTCTATCCATATTGTTCAATCCTTTACTATTATCTTTGTAAATCATATGAAGGATCAGGACAAGTTATGATAACAAAGTAATTCTTTCATTTTTATTGAAAGAATTGAGTATTCATTAAGTATGATGATTTATTAGTAACTCAACTTTCGCAGAGTGAAATGGACAAAGAAGCCTTCGTAGAATAAGGTAGAATGAAGATACAGTGCTCGAGTTGACTTTGGATTACCTGTTTGCTCTAAGCAGTCTGTTTACATCTAAACTCCACCTGCTCTTTTCGTTAAGTTTGTTGCTATTATCACGCAATTGAAATAAACTGTGCAGTAACTTAATTTAATATATTATCTGCAAACCTAGTCACAGCAACGTTGATTTCCGCTACGGACAGTCGCTTTCCGCGGGCACGGCTTCAGCCTCCTCGCGGAGAAACCGCCGCTGCGGGGTCTTCAGACACGTGCTTTCCCGCAGGAGTCGACTGTCCTACGCTCCAATCAACTGTATGTAAGGTGAATGATAATTATTTTATTACACCCATAAACAAATAACAGTAATGATTGACTACACCCACCTTAGCGAAGGAAATGCACGGAGACTCCTGTGGGAGGATAGGCCTAGATAAGACCCCGCAACGAGCAAGGCGAGTGAGGAGGCTTATCAGCCGCCCACGGTAAAGGAGACACTGTGAAAACAAGCGATAGCGCAGGTTGAACAGATGTCGCTCTTATGCCCTGTGGTGAAAGCGTAGTGCATTTCCGTAGCGGTCTGACTATTGCTATCCTAAGTTATTGCGCAGTTTATTTCTTTTATGTAATAAACAACAAATGCTATTTGGTAGGAGAAGGATTAGCAATCCCGACTTTTGGAAAACGGTTTATTATACCAAGGTTGTCAAGGATATAATTAGAAGCATCCCAAGCTTAACCAAGCAACTATTCGATCTCATTTTAGTGGTGCGAAAGTTGAGTTAGTATGTTAATTTTACTAACTATTTTTTGAGTTAGTTTAGGAGGCTAGTCAATAAATCAACAAACAAAGATTGTTATTATCGCTATTTTTAAGTATGTTAAAAGATATATTTTCGAATAAATCCTTACGGGAGAGTAAAACGATGCGGTTAAAAAGATGGCAACTACTGCCTAGAAAATAAATTTGGAGCCGTTGGTACTTTTTACAAATAACGTAACGGGGAATGATTTATATCCACTTTTATTGAAAACGAAAAGGACTAACTATCGGGGAAGCAGAGAATCACAGTGGCATTTATAATGACAGGTTCTACGATTGCAGTCATCCGTTAATACTAGTATTTATCCTGCTTCAACGTCATATTATACGTGATATTACGTTAACAGGGATGAAATTAAAGCGAAAAAAGCATTGTGTTGTCCTAAAAAGGAAAAAGTAGAGCGTCAAATGTGGCATCTCTACTTTTATAGATAACTTATTAGGATAGCCCTTGCTTATCCATTAAGAACGAATGCCAAAGAAACTTTTCATTCGATGAAACATTCCTTTACTATCTTCTAAAGATTGTAAAGGGACAGTTTCTCCTAAAATTCTTCTAGCAATATTCCGATAAGCGATAGAGGCTTTATTATTAGACTTTAAAGCCACTGGCTCTCCATTATTTGATGCTTTTATTACATCATCACTATCTGAAACGATCCCTAATAGATCGATAGATAATATTTGGACAATATCATCAATATGTAACATATCGCCGTCTTTCATCATATGATTGCGAATTCTGTTTATAATTAACCGAGGTCGTTCCATGTCTTCTTGCTCAATTAATCCAATAATTCGATCCGCATCTCTTACACTAGACTTTTCTGGTGTTGTTACGACAATGGCAGCATCTGCACCAGCAATTGCGTTTTGGAAACCTTGTTCAATACCGGCTGGGCAATCAATAATAATATAATCATAATCTTGTTTGAGTTCGCTAACAATCTCTAACATGCCTTCTTTTGATACGGCAGATTTGTCACTCGTTTGCGCTGCTGGTAATAAAAATAGATCTGAAAAGCGCTTATCCTGAATTAATGCTTGTGATAATTTACATCTTCCATCAATGACATCAACAATATCATAAATGATTCTATTTTCTAACCCCATAATAACATCCAAATTACGTAAACCTATGTCTGTATCAATTAAACAAACCTTTTTATCCATTAAAGCGAGAGCTGTGCCAAGATTTGCAGTTGTAGTCGTTTTACCTACTCCACCTTTACCAGAAGTAATAACGATTGCCTCACCCATTATGAATTCTCCTCTCTAATCCACGTAATTCTTTTCGTACATATGGCAACACTTGAAGACGGTCAATAGCTATTTTATTATTTTCTTTATCTAAGTACCCACATTCCATATAAACACCTTTACTTTCATAGTCTGGTGCCCGACTAATAAATGTAGCAATTCTTAATTGACTTGGATTCATATAGGATGCCGCTATAATAGCTTCTTCATTTCCATCCTTTCCGGCATGAGCAATACCGTGTAAGTTACCCATAATAAAAATATTGCCAGTGGCTCTTACTTGTCCACCAGGATTTACATCGCCAATTAAAAGTAAATCTCCTATGACCTCAAGCACTTGACCAGAGCGAACAATCCGACAAATCGCTTTTACTTCACTTTGATCGAACCAATTCTTTGCTTGTTTTTTACTGATTACTTCCGAATCGAACCGTTCCACAATAAAACGTTTATCTTTTTCAATTAACTCTCTTATCGTCGTTTTTTGCACATCCGTCACGTAACGGTAACCAAATTTTAAAATAACCGATACGACCTTGTCTTCTGAATCCTCTTTAGAAGAGGTCGTTGATAAAACATGTTCCAATTCATCATAAGCATCTCGAAAAGAACTTGTATCATCTATATAAAAAATTAGCCCTTCTTTTGTACCTTTTATCGTAATTAACTGCTTTTCCTTTTGTTTCAATATCTCACCTCATTTAAGAGAGTTACCAACACGCTAAAAAGAATATATTTGGGATAATTAAATAGTAACACAAATAGATGATTTATGACTATTTTCCTAGTTGTTCACTACTCCATTTCATTAACTTTTTTGTTGATAGTAGATAAATTGGAATTAAAAATAAAATATTTGCTAATATTGTCGGCAAAAGACGGTGAACAAAAAAGTGCGCTTTTGAAATTTCCACTACTCCTACAATTGAAAAGATGAGTAATAATAATAATTCAGTAACAAAGATACTTACTATCGTAATGATGATCGTCATCGATAAATTCGTTTGTAATAAACGTTTTAGGATATGAACGATATATAATGTGAATGGGTACGCGAACATATAGACACCTAAAACACCTGTATAAACAACATCAATTAGTAATCCGAAAATAACTCCGTAGATGATTGCATAAAATGTCTCATTCGTATCATAAAACATTGCCATTAAAATAAGAAAAATGAGTACCCAATGTGGAATGATTAATATCTCAGATGAGGTAAGAGATGATGGTAGTAAATCAAGAGCAATTCCTTCACAAACTAGTAAGAAAAATAAAATGAATGGAAAAATTATTCGTTTCATCGCTATTCTTCCTCATCTTCTTCAATATTATCAGTAGTTTCCAATGCACGATTTACTACAATCACTTGGTTAATCTCATACATATTTGCGGCTGGTTCCACATAAGCTATTTTCGTTAACCCGTATTGGTCTGGGTTAATCTCTTTAATCGTACCAATTGGCAATCCATCTGGGAAAAGGCCACCCATATTCGATGATACGACAAGTTCATCTTCTTTTAAATCTTTATCAGATTGTTCAATAATACGAAAAATTAGTGCTTCTTTCTCCTTATCGTATCCTTCGATTAATCCAAAAATATTATCACTATCTTCGCGGGAAATCTTTGCAGAGATTCTGTTTAGTTGATCAAATCCAGTAATTAATTGTACAGTCGATGTCAAATTCGATTCAGATGTCACTTTTCCAATCATTCCATCAACGGTCATAACCGCCATGTTTTTTCTGACACCATGTTTTGTTCCCCGATTAATAGTTATTTGTTCCAGCCAACGCTCTGGCGATCTAGAAATCACATTTGCTAAAACTGGCTCAAAATCCCTAGGTGAATCAACAATATCTAATGTTTTACGTAATTCTTCATTTTCTTTCTCCATTTCTTGCACTTCATAGATTAAAGTTTTATATTCTGCTAGTTTTTCGCGGAGTATTTTATTTTCATTGTACGTATTTTTAATATCGTCAAAGCTATGAAAGGTATCAACAAAAAATGTTACCGGCTGGTGGATCAAATTTTGCATCCACCCTACTGAATCCATTAAAAATTTCTCGGGAGCTGATAATTTATCCCTACTCGTTAACGAATAACCTACGAGTACAACTAACAAAATAATGCCAATTAATAAAATAAACAAAGATTTTTTTCTAAAAAATGACATACATACACCTACTTATTCAATTGTAGTACGTGAAGCGACATTTGGATGATCACGAAAATGTTGGATATAATCTAATGATTTACCAGTTCCGATTGCTACACTTTCCAACGGGTTCTCTGTAATAAAAACTGGAATATCTGTTTCTTCACTTATCACTTTATCAATATTATTTAATAATGCGCCTCCCCCAGAAATAACAATCCCACGATTCATTACGTCTGCAGATAGTTCCGGTGGCGTTTTTTCTAGAGTAGTTTTTACAGCATGGACAATTTTATCGATACATTCCTTTAATGCTAACGTAATTTCTTTACTCGAGATACTAATTGTTTCAGGTAACCCATTTAATAAATTACGTCCACGAATTTCCATTGTATGATCTTCTTCCGGTTCCATCGCTGAACCAATTTCTATTTTGATTGCTTCCGCCGTTCTTTCACCGATCATTAAGTTATATGTTTGACGAATATATTGAGTAATTGCCTCATCCATATTATTTCCTGCAACTCGAATAGATTTACTTGTCACAATTCCACCAAGTGAAATAACAGCAACCTCTGTCGTTCCGCCCCCAATATCAACAATCATACTGCCAGTCGGTTCCCATACAGGTAGATCTGCACCGATCGCAGCAGCAAATGGTTCCGCAATTGGAAATGCTTCTTTTGCACCCGCTAGTTTGGTAGCATCTATAACAGCTCGCTCTTCCACTTTCGTAATTCCAGATGGAACACAGACCACTATATTTGGTTTTGTACCTAGATTTGATCTTTTTTGTCTTGCTTTTTGTATGTAATACTTCATCATTGTAGCAGTCGTATCATAATCAGCAATGACTCCATCTTTCATCGGGCGGACAACAGTAATATTTCCTGGTGTTCGTCCGATCATATTTCTTGCTTCACTTCCTACAGCAGTAATATTCCCTGTTTCATTATTTATTGCAACAACAGATGGCTCGCTTACAACGACCCCTTTTCCTTTTAAAAACACTAACGTATTTGCAGTCCCTAAATCTATCCCTAAATCTTGCGAAAATCGAAACATTGCCAAAAAAATCCCTCTCTCTTCCTGAATTCTAGATGTATATATCTTTACATGTTAGACATTATTTATGTGTATAATGCACGAGAATTTGTATTCTTTATTCAATTGAATAAAGCGCCAATTTCATATGATGAACAGAAAAATGGCGCTTTTCCATAATCACTACTATTTATTATACGAAAAAATGAGAGAAAATGATAGGATTTCTATCGTCGAATCGATCCTATTCAGCAAATTTAACAGGAATGCAATGTCCATGTAATTTATCTAAATTTTTTAAACAAACTCATTATAAGTGCGTGTTCAAAAAGGAGGATAAAAAGGATCGAGCAGTTCAAGGCGGCGTAGCTATATGCAACGGAGCGTATGCATTTTGATACGTGAGTAGCGGTATAGCAAGCCAACAAAGAAATGCGAAGTATCATTTTTACCGGACTTTTTGAACCACCTCTATAAGTATCCTTTTTCCTTTAAAGAGATGAATATATCATTACCAATAACTAAGTGATCTAAAAGCTCAATGCCCATCATTTTACCAGCCTCAACTAAACGTCGAGTTACATGAATATCTTCTTGGGATGGGGTTGGATCTCCAGATGGGTGATTATGTGCACAAATAATCGAGGCAGCCGAACGTTTTACAGCCTCTCGATAAATTTCTCGTGGATGGACGATCGAAGCATTTAAACTACCAATAAAAATAGTTTGACGATGAATAATTTGATTTTTCGTGTTCAAAAATAATACAACGAGGTGCTCCTGCTTCAAATTCCTCATCTCTTCCATCACATATTCGGCCCCATCTTCAGGAGAACGGATAATAAACCGTTCTTCTGGTTTATATTGTTGGATCCTTTTTCCAAGTTCAATAGCTGCCAAAAGTACCACTCCTTTTGCAGTACCTATTCCTTTAATAGCAGTTAATTCTTCAATAGTCGCCTCACTCAACAATTTTAGCCCTTCAAAATGCATGATTAGTCGATTAGATAAATCCATGACTGATTCAGTCTTCGTTCCACTACCGATAAGAATTGCTAAAATTTCTTGGTTGGATAAATGACTTTCTCCAAATGTTAATAATCTTTCTCTTGGTCTTTCTTCTTTAGGTACATCTTTCATCTTAATCGTTGTACTGCTCAACATCTTTCATCCTCCTTGATCATTTCTTCTATCATAAATCGTTCCGTGAAATGATGCGAATAGCTAAAATACTATTTTCTCTATTCTTTATGTGGATGAAAAGCTGTTTTACCTTAAAGCAAAAAGCAGTTTTACATAGTATCTATAGAAGAGTTTTACTATTTTATATCTATTTTTAAAAAGTGCTATTCATTTGTTAATTGTTCATATTCTTGCAATAGTTGTAATAAAATTTGTTGTTCTTTGTATTCATTCGTTTCATTTGCTTCTATTTTTTGAATATGGTGGGTAATCGTATCATTAAATTTTTGCAAAGGTTCTGATAATCCTTGTGCTCCTTCTGTAAAATCTATCCACTCTTCAATTACACGATCATTTCCTATTGATTGTAATGATTTTTGCCACTGGGCAAGAAAGGAGTTCAGCCAGTTAAGATCTGTTTCTGATAAGTCGTTATTTACTGCACGTACTTCCCATTCTTTCACATAGGCATCAAGTCCTTGCTCGTCCATTTCTTGCGCATATTGATTAGCTATTTCTGCTGTTTCAGCCACTCCTGTAAATAAATAAAATTCTTTATCCCGTTTCCAAGGAACTGCCGGAAAATCCAACTTTTCATATTTGCCGCCCCACTGTTTAGCATTTTCTTGCTCGCTAAAAACGCCACCTTGAACGACATATACATGAAATGATTCAATCTGTTTCACACTTTTTTCCTCTCGTTCATTTCCCGTAGACGAATTTAAAATGGTTGCATGATGTGGATCTTCTTGCTTCGACATTTGTAACGTAATAAAACCAAATATCGTTCCGATACATAAAGATGAGCAAATGGCAAAAATAAGTTGCTTCGCTTTCCTACTCATCATTGGATGGTCCCTTTTATTTTTTAGGTTCACTATATTTGATTTTTTTGGTAATAAATTACTCTTCTTCGATCGCTTAACCCACTTTTTTTGTTTATTCATAACACTCACCTTTTTATATTATTTAACCGATTTTTTGCAAGTTTATCATACATCATATAAAAAGGAAGCGTTCTTTTGTCGTAAGGTATTTTACAAAAAAGGAGACAATTTTCGTTTTTACACTAAAAATTGCCGAACCAATGTGATGAAATGTAAAGAACCAGTAATGAAATAAACGTCATTTTGGTTAGGTTTTGGATGTAGTATGTCAAGTACAGCATTTTGCCAACTCAAATTTATCTCTATCTGTTGACCAATACAATACGCTTGTAACTCTTGTATCGTGGCTGCTCTCTTATCGTCAAAAGTAGTTAGAGCAACAGATGTAAAATGACCTTTTAATTTGTCTACCATTTCGGCCAACTGTTTATCTTTAAAGCCAGCAAATAAAAGATGCTTACGTTTATTTGGATAATGTTGCTCTACTGTTTGTAAAAATGCCATAATTCCTGCAACATTATGAGCACTATCCAAAATAATTGTCGGATGCTTGTGCACGATTTCAAATCTACCAGGTAACGATGTTTCTTGAAAACTTTCAGTGACATACGACCAATCGATTGCAAAACCTACCTTATTTAAAAGCAGTAGAGCCATACTCGCAAGGGATGCATTTTCTATTTGGTGGGGGCCTTTTAATTGCAATGAGAACTTTACCGTCAATTCGTCACGATATCTCCATTTGATGATATTGTTGTCATCCACATGGTAGATAAACTCTTCCTGCAATCGATAAAGCGGAGCATTTAATGCCTTTGCTTCCTTTTGGATCACTTTTTCACTTTCTTCGTGAAGCGATCCTACAATTACTGGAGAGTGATGTTTAATAATTCCGGCTTTATGGTAAGCAATTTCTTCAATTGTTTCTCCTAGAAATTGCATATGGTCTTTTTCAACGTTCGTAATGATGGACAATACAGGATGGAAACAATTTGTCGTATCATAACGTCCTCCCATTCCAGTTTCAATTAAAGCGATGTCAACGCGATCTTTAAAATATAGAAAAGCAATGACTGTAATGATTTCAAATTCCGTCGGATGCATATTTTGATGATCAAGCATATTGATATGTGGAAGTAGCTTATTCATAAGTGAAACTAGTTCTTTTTCCTTTATTTCCTTATCGTTAATTAAAAAGTATCCTTGAATACCAGTAAAACTAGGAGAAGAAAAAAGCCCGACAACATACTGATGATGAACAAGTGCATTTTTAATCAAATGAATCGTTGAACCTTTTCCGTTCGTTCCTGCAACATGAACTGCTTGTAGATATTGTTCTGGATTACCTACCTTTTTTAATAAAAAATGGACCCGATCGAGCCCAGGTTTTATACCGAGTTCTTTTCTTTTTTGAAAAAACTGTTCTACATCTCTTAATGATTGAAACATTTTTCACACCACTTTTTCTTGTAAAATAACATGTAAGAGTTAGAATGATTATAGCAATAATAGTGAACTTCGAGCAATTTATACAGAGAGGAAAAAGAAACAATGAAGCTTTCGTGCTGGATTATTTACAATGGTTTTTTACCAGGCAATAAATTCCGGGATTATGCTGAAATGATTCAAGAAGCGGCAATTGCTCACGGTCATGAAGCAACTTTATATACAAATAGTGATATCGTTAGTTTTCTTGATCAAGAAATAAATATTATTTCTTTAAAAAACGATCTACTGCCAGATTATATTGTTTATACAGATAAAGATATTTATTTGGCGAAACAATTAGAATTACTGCATATTCCTGTTTTTAACTGTGCAAAAGCAATTGACATATCAGATGATAAAATAAAGACATATCAGATGCTTGCCGCAAAACAAATACCGATTCCACGGACGGTTTTTGCTCCAAAGACATTTGGTTTACATGTACATTTTGATGATCTATTTTTTCAATCGATTATCGAACAATTTGGCTTTCCACTTATTATGAAGGAAGCTTTTGGATCATTTGGAGAACAAGTTTATTTCGTTTCCAATGTAGTTGAATTGAAAGAGCAAGTTGAAAAAATTGCGGATCGACCATTTATGTTTCAACAATTTATTGAGACAAGTTATGGGGTTGATTTACGTCTTCAAGTCGTTGGTGATGAAGTGATTACAGCGATGAAACGGACGTCAAATACTGATTTTCGTGCGAATGTTACTTCAGGTGGAAAGATGGAAACATATATCCCTAATGATGCGGAAAAAGCACTTGCGATCCGTGCCTCCAAGGCTATTGGTGCTGATTTTGCTGGAGTGGATCTCTTATTTGGCGAAAATAATGAACGGATCGTATGTGAAGTAAATTCAAATGCACATATTCGTAATTTATATGATTGTACAGGAGTCAATGTAGCTCCCGACATCATTCAGTATATCGAAAAAAGACTAGGAGAAAGAGAACAATGAAAGGTTGGCTTATTTATGATAAAACAGCTGCAGTCGAAAATAATACGTATATCGAATGGTTTATTCATGAAGCGAAAAAACAAGCAATCGATTTACAGTTCATTTTTCGCGAAGATATATCCATCGGTATTACAGAAGGACAATATGATGTCTATTTACATGGAAAAAGAGTAACCTTACCACAATTTGCGGTAATTAGAACGATTGAACCAACCCTACAAGCGCATTTAGAATCTTGTGGCGTAATGACTTTTAATAATGCTTCTACTTCACAAGTTTGTAATCATAAAGCTTGGACACATGTAGAAATAAATAAATTATCGATTCCGATGGTCACTACGTATTTTGCGACAAAAACAGCTGTACCTAGCGATCCACCACTTCCTTATCCTATCGTTGTAAAAGAAGCAACCGGTCGAAGTGGCAAGCAAGTGCATTATATTCAAAACGAACAAGAGTGGCGCCATTGTACTCAAGCTTTGACAACGAATGAATTCATTATTCAAGCTGCAAATGTCAAGCTTGGACAGGATGTACGTGTGTTTGTGATTGGGAAAGAAATTATTGGTGCAGTGTTAAGAAAAAATGATCATGATTTTCGGGCAAATTTCAAACTTGGTGGTCAAGCTTTTCTGTATGAATTATCGTTAAAGGAGAAGATGATAATACAAAAAATAGTGAACCATTTTGATTTTGGCCTCGTTGGAATTGATTTTTTAATTAATGAACAAGATGAGCTTGTATTTAACGAAATTGAAGATGTGGTTGGTTCTCGAATTTTGAGTGAAGTAAGTAACATTAATTTACTTGAAAAATATGTGACGTATATTAAACAGCAACTTCTTCATTCAGCATTTTCTTAGAAGCTGGAGTTATTTAACAAGTTAAGAAATCTTAATTCCACAGTTTTGAATTGCTTCCTGATAAATAGATTTTTGTTGTATATATCAAGGTTGGGACAAAAGCGTTTTGACTAAAGAACAATCTGAACAACGGTAGCTACATATTTCACCGCACCGGAAATATACTTTACTCAATAGGAATGCATTGTTCTATATTAGATTTGATTTTAATGATGTCCTAGCCTTATATTTCCATCCCGTAACATCAATTATAAAAGACAAATATTATCGATTCGCTTATTTCTTCTTTTCGGTTCTAAAATGACATTACTATGCTTTATTGTTGTATTTTGGATTATAATATAATAATTAACGTATATGTTACAAAATAGCGATGAATTGTATCATTACTAATTCGCTCTGATAAAGGGGGGGGATTTTTTTGTCTACTTTATTAACAGCAAAAAATATTAGCAAGACGTTTGCTAACTTACATACGGTAGTAAAACAAACGAACATTTCCATTGAAAAAGGGAAAATTTACGTCATCGAAGGGAAAAGTGGTTCCGGCAAGTCAACCTTGCTCAGTATATTAGGAGGAATGGAAAGTCCAACTAGTGGAAAAGTCATGTTTAAAGGGAGATCCTTGTATGATTCAGAGGAAGACAATCAAGCAAAAATTCGTGGGAATTCATTTGGTTTTGTATTTCAATCCTTTCATTTAATCCCTGAGCTAACGGTAAAAGAAAATATTGAATTACCATTACAGTTTATAACGGATAAAAGTCGTGTATGGGATGTAAACGATTTAACGAAAAAACTTGAAATTAAAAAACTATTACATCAAAAGCCTGCCTATCTATCAGGAGGAGAGCAACAGAGAGTTGCCATTGCACGAGCCTTAATAACAAATCCTGAAATTATTTTTGCTGATGAACCAACTGGGAACTTAGACCATAAAACAACTAGTATCATTGTCGACTTGCTGTCAGATTTAAGTAAAGAACGTCAAAACGCTTTAGTAATTGTGACACATGAGAGAAACTTAATAAATGTTCCTCATACTAAATACAAGATGGTGGATGGACAACTAAAGGTGGTACCTTCACATGTTTAAATTAGGAATACGTCTGTTACTTTCTCGAAAAAAATGGTTTGTTTTACTATGTATTTCACTTTCACTTATACTCACATCTATTACATCCATCTCTACCGCATCAAAATCGATTAAACTGGGCTTAAAAGAACAAGGCTATCAAGATTATGGTGAACAAACTCTTGTGTTATTAGACAGTAATGAATCTTCCCAATCGTTAGCAAACAATAAAGATGTTGAAAAGATTGGTCAGTTCCAATTGTTGGGAACAGTAGACTTGCATGATGGACATTTAGCAACTGTTGGAACGATGGATCATAGTGCTCAGGAGCTTGGTAAGCTAGAAGTAATCGAGGGGAACTTTCCAATCATTGAGAACGGAATCGCGATAGAGGCTACTTATTTATCTCTAATAGATGCCAACTGGAAAGTAGGGGAAAAGAGAAAGATTACTATTAGTGGAGAAAGTGTATCCGTGACGTTAACTGGTATTATAAAAGATTATTCTGCTAAATGGACTGTGCCGGTAGATTTTGAAAAGGGAATCAATGACTATCCTAACATTATCCTATCGGAACAAAATAGTCTAACGGAGAATAGTAATAATAGATTCTTAATTAAATTAAAAGGAAGTATAAAAGAACAAAGAGAAAAAGCATATACTTTTTTGGGTGAAAATGATCACAATGGATTTTATAATGGTAGGTTATATAACGTAGCTTTAGAACATCATGAACATATATCAGTAATTTCCTTCATTTTTCAGATTGCTATCTTAATCACTTCCTTTTTATGTATTTATAGTATATTTTACTTCTTTCATTTTGGTCAGCAGAAAAAATTATCATTACTGAAAGCAGTCGGAGCTAATGATAGAAGTTTGTTTATCATATATTTCTCACAAAATGTACTCATATTTTTATGTAGTTTCATTATAGCGATTCCATTCATCATATTTTTTCACTACATGATTATTCATCACACCTTTCATCTTAGTCATTATTCTTTATCTTACTTCATTCCGACCTTTGCAATAGTAATGATTTGGATGTTGATCGTATTTTTAATAACTATTTGGAATGCTGTCCAAGCAATAAAACGACTAAAAAAACATTCAATAAATGAATCCTTAAAAGATGTTCGAATCAGTCCGTATAAAGAAGGAACATTCGTTGATCGAATCAATAACTTTTCCATTAAACAAATTGTTATACAAGCATTCACTTATCCAAAACAATCTTTACTAATGATCGTAACGATCAGTTTTTCACTGTTAATCATTATTTTTTCTATCTATGTCGAAAAGGAAACAATTGGCTTATGGGATGATAATCGAAACCAATATTATTTAAATTCGCAAGAAATATATTCATCGAATACAGTTGATAATTTAACCGTTTTAACGAAGCCAGGATTAACCTTCTCACTTAAAGATATAGAAGAACTTGAGAGTAGATCAGGGATTAGTTATATTCAAAAAATTCCATTTTTAGTAGATTTACATCCGGTGATAAATGAAAAGTTTATATCTTTTTCTTTGGAAAATTGGATTACTCAAAACGAAGAAATAGAAGTTGCATTTGATGATACATATAATGGTATATATGATGGGAAACAAATCATTCCAAATGTGAAGTATAGGCTGTTGAGTGAGAAAGAATTTTTAATGCTTTACCCGGAAAAAGACTATCAAGAATTTAAAGGGAAAGCGATTTTGTATATTCCTAATACGATAGATGATTCTAATGAAATATTACTCGATCAACCAATTACCTTTGTTAGAAATACGCTTGATGAAGATGGTCGTTATGAAATAAGCGAGTGGGAGTATGATATTTTAAATGTATATAATGGACCATTTTCGATTGATTTGGATCATGATTATCAAATAGAAGAGGATGGCTTAATTGTTGTCCTTGATCAAGAGACTGCAATGGAAAACGGAATCTTTCAAGGATATAATGAACTTGATATCTATGTAGATGATAATGTTAGCACTTCCCAGGTAGGAGAAATAGAATCAAGCATCAATAAACTTATCGCTTTAACACCCGGAAGCCTTTATCAAAATATACCATTAGATTTCTCTAATGATGCAAGAATTTCAATTTTTGTCGGTTTATTAGGGAAGTTAGCATTTATTACATCTGTGATTTTATCGATCGTAAGTATTACCGTGATCGTCTTTAGTAAATATAAACTCAAAAAGAAAGAATGGGGTATTTATCTTTCCATGGGAATGAAGAAAAAAGATATCTATTACTTACTTTATTATGAAATGATCCTTTATTTTATCCTTGCAACCATTTTAGCAGTTGCCATATTTTCCTATACGGTTTTGATCAATCACACAGAGAACTCACTAATGTATTATTTACAATACTTTTCTTTGTCTGCCATACTAGTCTTTATTTTCATTTCTTTAGGAATGGTCGCTTTAGCCTCAGCAATTAAAAAACAGTCCATCTACTCGTTGTTACGGGAGAATGAGTAATAATATAGAGGTATTAAAGAAATAGTCTACATGTAGAATGAATTTCACAATTCATTTAGTAGAGCGCAAATCCGAACAATCTTTAGGTTGTAGGAAAATTCGCTTTCCACTACAGGTGGTCGCCTTCCGCGGGCGGCTGCTGAGCCTTGCCCCGGCAAGGGGTATGTCGACGTTGCCCGCAAAGGGCGGTTTTGGTCGGTCTTCCTTTAATAGCTCGTTACAGAGTCTCAACTAGGCCTTTTATAAGGGCACTGAAAAACACCCTTATTTAAAAATCCAATATATGGAGAGATAAAGAAAAAGTCAGTATTTCCCCTTTTGTGTGGAAACCGAATCCACGAAGACTCCTACGGGAAAAGCAACAGCCGAAAATCCACTTCATACGTTTTGGAAAAACGTATGAAGTTAGTTGAGGCGTTGCCCGTGGAAAGCGTAGTGGATTCGGATGGAACACAAGCGCGCTAACCGTGGGAGACTTTTTCAGTGCCCTCTCTTTTATCCCACAGGAGTCGCCACCTTTCGTTTCAATCTTAGTAGTAAGCAGTTTCTATAGACGAACATTTAATTAATATTTCATCTATTTGTTGGCATTTTTTATTTAATTTAGAATTTATGAAATTGATTCATGTAAAAAAACTAAACTGGTCATTAGGAATATTCGCTTTCCTTAACCAGTTTAGTTCTTTTATCTATTATTTCTTAACTCTTCCAAACGTTTTTGCACCATTTGACGTTTTTCTTCGTATTCAATTTGCTTTTTCTTTTCTGCTTCGACCACTTTTTCGGGCGCTTTTTCAACAAATCCTTTATTGCTCAATTTCTTCTCTACAAGTGCAACCTCTTTGTCCCACTTTTCTAATTCTTTTTCAAGGCGAGCAATTTCTTTTTCAAAATCAATTAACCCCTCAAGCGGGAGAAAAATTTCAGCACCAGTAATGACAGCAGTCATTGACTGTTCAGGTGCTACGACTGATTCACCAATAAAGAGTTCACTCGTATTACAAAAGCGTTCCATATAATGACGATTTTGTTCAAATTCTTCGACGATTGCCGAATCCTTCGTTTTAATAAACATACTTACTTCTCTTGACATTGGTGTATTCACTTCAGCCCGAATATTACGAACCGCTTTAATGATTGCCATAATTCGATTCATTTGTGCAGCAGCTTTTTCATCATGGTATTGTTCATCTACCTGTGGCCAAGTAGCGACCGTTATCGATTCCCCTTCATGTGGGAGCTGTTGCCAGATTTCTTCCGTTATAAACGGCATATATGGGTGAAGCATACGTAATGTTTGATCCAGCACATGGGCAAGGACAGATCTAGTCGTCTTTTTACGCGCTTCATCTTCACTATATAAAGGAATTTTGGCCATTTCGATATACCAATCACAAAAATCATCCCAGATAAAGTTGTATAAATAACGACCCGCCTCACCGAATTCGTATTTATTCGTATTCATTGTCACATGCTCGATCGTTTCATTTAATCGTGTTAAAATCCATTTATCCGGTAATGCTAAATCATCTGTTAAATCAATGTCTTCATAAGCTAGATCTTCCATATTCATTAATGCAAAACGGGAAGCATTCCAAATTTTATTAGCGAAATTCCATGTCGCCTCGACTTTTTCCCAATGGAACCGTAAATCTTGCCCTGGTGTGGATCCAGTCAACAAGAAATAGCGTAAAGAATCGGCACCATATTTATCGATCACTTCCATTGGGTCGACACCATTTCCAAGTGATTTACTCATTTTTCGACCTTCTGCATCACGAATAAGTCCATGGATAAGAACATCTTTAAACGGCTTTTCATCGGTAAATTCAAGCGATTGAAAAATCATTCTTGCCACCCAAAAGAAAATAATATCGTAACCTGTTACTAACACATCTGTTGGGAAATAACGTTTAAAATCTTTACTATTTTCATTCGGCCATCCCATGGTTGAAAACGGCCATAATGCAGAAGAAAACCACGTGTCTAACACATCTTTGTCTTGTTCCCAGTTTTCAATATCTGCTGGGGCCTCTTTTCCAACATACACTTCTCCTGTTTCTTTATGATACCAGGCAGGTATTCGGTGACCCCACCACAACTGTCTTGAAATACACCATTCACGAATGTTTTCCATCCAATGTAAATACGTACCTTCAAAACGATTTGGAACAAAATTTACTTTGTTTTCGCCTTGCTGTAACTCGACCGCTGCATCTGCAAGAGGTTGCATATGAACAAACCACTGTGTTGATAAGTATGGTTCTACAACTGCTCCACTTCGCTCAGAATGGCCAACCGTATGTGTATGGTCTTCTATTTCGAAAAGGACACCTTGTTCTTGTAAATCTTTCACAATCGCTTTCCGACACTCGAAACGATCCATCCCTTTATATTTACCTGCATTTTCATTCATTGTTCCGTCTTCATTCATAACGAGGACACGCTCTAAGTTGTGACGATTTCCAATTTCAAAGTCATTCGGATCATGTGCCGGTGTTATTTTAACCGCTCCAGAACCAAATTCCATATCCACATAATCATCAGCAACAATGTCGATTTCCCGACCTACGATTGGTAAAATCACTTTTTTGCCAATTAAATGTTTGTAACGTTCATCTTTAGGATGCACTGCAACAGCGGTATCGCCTAGCATTGTTTCAGGACGGGTAGTCGCGATTTCAATCGTGTCTTCACTATCTTTAATCGGGTAGCGCATATGATAAAACTTGCCAGCTACCTCTTCGTGTATTACTTCTATATCAGATAAAGCTGTTTTTGTTTTTGGATCCCAATTAATGATATATTCACCGCGGTAAATGAGCCCTTTTTCATATAATTGAATAAACACTTCTTGAACTGCCTCAGATAAACCGTCATCTAATGTAAAACGTTCCCTCGTATAATCAAGACCGAGTCCTAATTTGCCCCACTGTTCTCGAATGAAGTCAGCGTATTCCTCTTTCCATTCCCAAACCGTTTCAACAAATTTTTCACGTCCTAAATCATAACGTGATTTCCCTTTTTCCTTCAATTTCGCTTCAACGACAGCCTGTGTTGCAATTCCGGCATGGTCCATTCCAGGTAACCATAACACATCATATCCTTGCATTCGCTTCATACGAGAAATCGTATCTTGCATCGTCGTATCCCATGCATGACCTAAATGGAGTTTCCCTGTCACATTCGGTGGTGGGATAACGATAGAAAAAGGTTCTTTCTTTTTATCTCCTGTTGCTTCAAAGTAGTTCCCTTCTAGCCAAAAACCATACCGATCTTCCTCAATACTTTTATGATCGTATTTGGGGGGAAGTTGTTGTTTACTCATCATTCTTTCCTCCTATTTTCGTCTACTAAATAAAAAAACTCTTCATCCAATAAAAGGACGAAAAGTATTATTTCCGTGGTACCACCTACATTTACAAGCATAAGCTTGCACACTCATTATACGTAACGTGTAAGATCCGCTCTTCTTCTACTATGATTCAAAGAAGCTGTATCAAGGGCGACCTTCTAAAAAACTATTTTGGAAAACTTCCACCTAATTGTTTTCCTCTCTTTAAAAATAGGTTTTTATACTCTTCCCTCTCATCACATTTACATATGTAATTAAGATTAGTTTAATATGATTTATTTATTTTTGCAACTTTTATTATTTATTTTGGCACGTTCAGAAGTAATTTATACATATAGTATGATAAGCGAGGTGATTAGGGTGTCAAGATATCGATTCCCACCATGGTTGGATAAATGTATATGTGTATTAGAAAAAGCTATTTTACCGATCTTAATCTTTCAATTAATCCGCACCCTGTTTCTAACAACAACATTTGACTTGATTTTACTCGGAATATTAATTGGTATTTTCATCGCTTTTCATTTACGATGGATTTAAATATTGATACAGTATACGTAAAAACCCCTTGCATAGCAAGGGGTTATATACTATTCTTTTGAAGGGATTGGTAAATGAAGTAATTGTCCTTCTTCAATACTATCCCCTGCTAAATTATTATCTTTTATTAACTGAAGCGCTGATATTTCATACCGTTTTGCAATGGTTTCGATTGTATCTTCTTCCTGTGTAATATATATTCTCATTTTTGAATACTGTTCTTCCTCTTCTCCACCGAATAAATCAGTTAGGAATTGAACATCCTTCACTTCATCATCCTCTTCTGCTTCACTTTCGTTTAACTGTATATCAATTTCATTCGTCTCGTTTTCATCATTACTTTCTTCCAAATGATGATGTTCCATGCGAGACACTTCCTCAACTTCTTCTGTTACTTTTTCGACCGCTTCTTCTATTATTTCATCATCAACTTTTTCATTAACATCTTCTTTAACCGTTTCTTTTACATTTGTTTCTATTATTGTTTTATCTTTTACATCATTTTTGCCTTTTTCTTTCATCTCATTCGTTTCTGCGACTGCTACAGAATCTATTTCCGTTTTATTCTCTTCCATTTTTTGTTCTAATTCTAGATCCTTTATTTCCTGCAGCTTCTTAGTTTGTTTTTTCTGTTCATTTTCATCGAACACCTTTTCTTCTTGCTGCACGATGCTTGCATCAGCTTTAATTCCATTTATATGTACGGTCGATTTAATTTTTAATTTTCCTTGATCAGGTAACTCATAATCAAAAGAATCAATCGTCACAGTAACATCTTCTAAATTTTCTACTCGATACGGTGGCACTGTGATTTCAACAGGAAATCGATGGGAAAATGAAGCTTCATTATCATCTGTATCGATTACTTTTTCTATATATCCAGTTAAATCATCATTTAAAAATGAATTAGTATGTTGATCCGATTTTTCTGATGCTTTAATATATTCCCCTTGTAATAGGATTAACCCGCGCACTTGAATGTAATTATCGTATGTTTGAATAGCAATTTCAGGATCTAGAGAGATCGACAGCATTTCAGCAATTTCTTGTCCGTTTTCAAAATATAACGTTTCATTTACTTCAAAAGTAATAACATCTTTATTCTGTTTCAAAAGACAATCCTCCCTTTTTTAAACGAATTCGATTCGTATCACATTGATAAAAATATATGTTGTTTATAACACGATTATGACCTTATATTACTTAAAAATAGTAATTATCATAGATTTAACGTGGTTCTTATCATCATTAATGGTATACTGGGAAATGGTCATTAAACACTAGAACTTTATATCTACTTACACAAGCAGGTGAATATTTATGTCAATTAGGAGAAAATTATTTTTAACTTTCATTTCCATTTTTATCGTAATCGGAAGTATTGAAATTTATTCTGTTTACCAACTATTTCATTCTAAAGATATGTTAGAGACAATAAAAAATGACTCCCATGTAAAAGCGATAAAAGCACAACAATTAAAAATTGATGTTGTCCAAGTTCAACAATTTCTGACAGATATTAGTGCAACAAGAGGACTAGACGGGCTTGACGATGGATTTGATGAAGCAGAAAAGCACGCGAGTAGTTTTCGCTCCATCATTCAAGATTTAAAAAAAATTAGTACAAAAAACGAAACGGAACAATTAGATGAATTTTTACGAGATTTTGAAGATTTCTATGAAACAGGTAAAAGCATGGCAAACGGGTATATAGAAAATGGTCCTAAAGAAGGAAACAAACTAATGTTGCCGTTCGATGACTATTCAGCAGAACTAAATGAAAAAATTAATGTATTCATGGAAAATAATCTAACTTATTTATCAGAGGATATAACAGAGATTAGTGAACAAATGGCAAAGAATGCCCAAATGACGATCATCATTTTTATCATAGGACTTATCTTAGCCAGTATTGCGAGTTTTATCATTTCAAAAAATATTGGAAATCATTTAAAAGCATTAGAAAAGAATACAAAATTAATAGCTGATGGAGATCTATCCAAGAGAATAAAAACGAACCAAAAGGATGAACTCGGGCGGGTCTCCTTATCTTTTGAACATATGCGTGCTCATCTTCATTCACTTGTCTCAACAATTCATGATTTATCGAATCAATTACTGCATACAAATAAAGAACTTAGTGAAATTGCCATACAAACGGGCGAATCATCGAAGCAAATAGCTTATTCCATCGATGAAATAGCTAGTGGAGTAGATCAACAGTCTACTGATACGAATCAGATATTAACGTCCATCCATGATACGACTACTCAAGTGGAAGAAGGGAATCATTTCGTTAAAAACACGCTCGAAGTCGCATCTAACTCAACTGCAACAGCTCAAAATGGTAAGGTTAAAGTTGATAAAAGTATTGAACAATTAAAAGATTCCTATCAGGAAATGAAACGAGCTACAAAAAATGTTCAATCTCTAGGTGAACGGTCGAAGCAAATTGGAGAAATAGTTGATTTTATTAATGATATATCAGATCAAACTAATTTATTAGCTTTAAACGCAGCGATTGAGTCAGCGCGTGCTGGTGAGCATGGGAAAGGTTTCTCAGTCGTCGCTGATGAAGTACGTAAATTAGCGGAAGAAACTACTAGTGCAACAGGGAGAATTACAAATTTAATAAAAGAAACACAGTCTGAAACAAATGAAGTAATTACCTTAATGGAAAGTAATTTGGATCATTTCGAAAACCAAGTACATACTGCATCAGAAAATGGCGTTACTTTAGACCAGATTGTAAACCAAGCACAAAACACAGAGGAGAATGTCAGTAAATTACAAGCAATTTTACAAGCAATAAATACAAATGCGTTAAGCGTCCAATCGATGATTGAAAATATTTCGGCTATTATGGAAGAAACATCCTCAGCTGCAGAAGAAGTTTCATCTTCTGCTGAAGAGCAAGCAGCCATGTCAGATGATATTTCTAAAAACATTCATCAAGCTGAAAAAATGGCACAACAATTACAACAACAAATAAAAGTATTTAAAATAAAATAAATGAGTCAATTTCATTATTCAATTAAGTAGGGTCTGCTGAACAACTAAAATGCATTCCATCCTATCGGTGTCTTCCGCGATATGTGACAGCTTTTTAGTAGGCACGCTTCAGTCTTGTTTATTGCGACGAGTAAGCGAAGTCCTAGGTATTGTGACAAATCGTTTTTGATGGGACGAGCGTAGACGCCGTCCCAGGACGTCGCGCTCTTAGCCTGTGTACCAACTGTGTTATTCCGCCGAGTCAGTCACTTTCGCTCTAGGCAACTAGAACAGTTCATTGCATGTGCAAGTTTTTTTTAGTAAGACTGCCAAAATCCTTGCACTTCTATCACGTTAAATATTGCTCCAATTTCTGTTGGAAACACCGTTAGACACGATGGTCTAGTGATTTATGATAAGGTACCTTTTCCTTGCCAGCCTTTAGCAACCCCTAAGTAAAAAAAAAGAACGAGCGAAGACAATCTCGCTCGTTTTCGTACTTTCAACTTATAAGCTTGCAAAAACTTTATCAATCGCCTGCACAGTCTGTTCAATAAGTTCATCTGAATGGGCTGTTGATAAAAACAAGCCTTCATATTGTGATGGTGGTAGAAATACTCCTTCTTCAATCATTCCACGGTAATATTTTGCGAAACGATCTAAATCAGAGCTTTGGGCTGTTTCGAAATTTACGATAGCTTGATCAGTGAAAAAGACTCCGACCATGGAACCGACACGGTTAATTTGCAATGGTATATTATACTTATCTGCTGCTTTTTCATACCCAGCAACTAATGTATCCACTTTATGATTTATTTCATCGTATGTCTCTTCTTTAATCTGGGATAATGTCTCATATCCTGCCGTCATTGCAAGCGGATTTCCTGATAATGTGCCCGCTTGATAAATATCCCCAGCTGGAGCCACTCGTTCCATTATTTCTTTTTTACCACCATAAGCACCGACCGGTAATCCCCCGCCGATCACTTTGCCTAAACAAGTTAGGTCAGGATCAATATTAAAATGTCCTTGTGCACAATGGTAGCCTACTCTAAACCCTGTCATTACTTCATCAAAAATTAACAGTGCCCCATACTCTTTTGTTACCTCGCGTAAATGTTCTAAAAAGCCGTTTTGTGGAGGAACGACACCCATATTACCTGTGACAGGCTCTACGATAACAGCAGCAATATCTTTCCCGAACTGTTCAAAGGCATAGGAAACACTTTCCTTATCATTATATGGCACTGTAACCGTATGCTTAGCAACCGATTCAGGGACACCTGGACTATCTGGTAACCCAAGTGTTGCTACCCCTGAACCAGCTTTAATTAAGAGGGAATCACCGTGTCCGTGGTAATTACCTTCAAACTTTAAAATGATATCTCTACCAGTATATCCCCTCGCTAATCGTAACGCACTCATCGTCGCTTCTGTTCCAGAGTTGACCATCCGGATCATTTCGACAGAAGGTACCCGCTCCATCACGAGTTTTGCTAATTTACTTTCGAGTGTTGTCGGTGCACCAAAACTTGTTCCTTTTTCTGCTACTTTTTTCAAACTTTCGACTACTTGATCGTCTGCATGTCCTAAAATAAGTGGTCCCCAACTAAGGACATAATCAATATATTCATTCCCATCGACATCTGTAAGGATTGCCCCTTTTCCAGACTCCATAAAAATTGGTGACATGCCAACAGATTTAAATGCCCGAACAGGTGAATTTACTCCACCTGGCATTAGGTCAACTGATTCTTTGTACGCATCGATTGATTTAGTAAAATTTCTCACATTCTCCACCACCATTAATTTTTTTGTAACCACGTTGCTACATCTTTTGCATAATACGTTAAAATTAAATCAGCGCCAGCACGTTTCATGCTTGTAAACATTTCAAGTACTAACGACTGTTCATCAATCCATCCATTTTGTGCGGCAGCTTTTATCATCGCATACTCCCCACTTACATTGTAAGCAACGATTGGAATATTTGTATGATCCTTCACTTCTCTTACAATATCTAAATAGGAAAGTGCTGGTTTCACTATTAAAAAGTCGGCTCCTTCTTCAATATCTGTTTGTGCCTCTTTTAACGCCTCTCTTCTATTTGCTGGATCCATTTGATATGTTCTACGATCACCAAATTGTGGTGTACTATCAGCCGCATCACGAAATGGTCCATAAAAGGCAGATGCATACTTCACCGCATAAGACATAATTGGAATATGTGTAAATCCAGCTTCATCAAGTGCTTGCCTAATAACAACGACAAAACCATCCATCATATTAGATGGCGCAATAATATCTGCACCCGCTTCCGCTTGTGAAACAGCTGTTTTAGCAAGTAATTTTAATGATTCATCATTATGGACATCTTCCTCATGGACTACGCCACAATGACCATGTGATGTATACTCACAAAGACAAGTATCAGCAATAACAAGCATGTGAGGATGGGATTGCTTAATCACTTTTGTCGCTTGTTGGACAATTCCTTCCTCGATATAAGCGCCTGTTCCGATTTCGTCTTTATCGTTTGGCACTCCGAATAAGATAACTGCACGAATACCGAGCGACTCAAGTTCATTCAATTCTTCCTCAAGAAAATCGAGCGAAATTTGAAAAACACCTGGCATTGATGAGACCTCATTCTTTACTTTTTCTCCCTCTACGATGAAGAGTGGGTAAATAAAATCATTTATCGTTAAAGTAGTTTCTGTCACTAAAGCACGCAATGATTCCGATGACCTTAATCTACGATGCCGCTTAAAAGAAAATGTATCCATTCATAATCCTCCTATATACGTGAATCAAGTTGTTTTAGTTGCATGTTTCCATTTCGATTAATTTCTCTACCATACTTTCTATCGTAAACATTTCTGGTACGATTGTTCGTTTACATTGAAACTTGATTGCTGCTTTTTCTGTCGTTGTCCCTATACATACAGCTGGTATTGTTAAAAATTCTTGCAATGTAGGATGTCCTTCAATCATTTCCATAAAAGTCTTTACAGTTGAAGGACTAGTAAATGTTACATAATCAAGCTTTTTTTCTTCAAGAACGTGAAGTAATGTCTCTTTCATATTTGTATAAGCCTTTGTATCATAAACGACAATGGTTTCAAACGTTCGCTTGCGATCTGTTAACTCATTTACTAAAACTTGTCTTGAAATATTACCGCGGACGAGTAAAATATTGTCTGCTTCAGGATACCGTTTAAAAAATTCATCTGCCATTACTTCAGCATTGTAGGTTGTTGGGATAAACGATGCCTTATAGCCATATTCTTTTAACGCTTTTTCCGTTTTATGCCCTACTGTCGCAAAAAGTGTCTGTATAAACTGGTTGTCTTTAAATTGATTAAAAAAACAATGGACCCCATGTGCACTTGTAAAAAAAATCCAGTCAAATGTCTGTAATTCTACCTTTGTCTTCTTTATGATATTCCGACATGTAATGTGTAATAAAGGTACTTCTATCGGAATCCCTTTATATTTTTCAATTAAACGGGCAAACTCTTTCGCTTGTGATTTTTCTCTCGTAATTAAAATCCTTTTTCCTTGTAGTGTTTTCATTCCTGTCATTCTTTGCCAAGCTCCCATTTTGCTTCCTCAATGAGTTCCTTTGCCCCTTTTTTCATTAACTCATTAGCTGCTGTTGTCGCAACTTCCTCAGGTGACACTCCTTTAGCCGTAAAGGTTAAAATCTGCTCGCCATTAATAGATGCGACGGAAGCATATAAAATAATGTCGTTATTTTCTACTGTAGCATAAGCGCCAATCGGTGCCTTATCTTCCTCATCTAACAAACGGACAAAAATGCGTTCCGTAATAGCAGCAGTTTCTGTGTTTACGTCATTAATTGTTCGTAGCACTTGCTTTGTTTCATCATCCTCACTTCGACATTCAATGGCTAAAGCACCTTGACCAACCGCTGGAATAAACGTGTCTGCTGGTAAATATTCCGTTATTACTTTTTCTATTCCGAGTCGCTTTAAGCCAGCAACTGCTAAAATAATCCCATCATATTTTCCTTCTTCCAATTGTTTAATCCGAGCATCGACTGCACCACGAATCCATTTTGTTTCTACATGTGGTAAAATTGCTTTTATTTGTGCTGCCCTTCTTGCACTACTTGTCCCAATAATTGCTCCCTCTTGTAAATCCGCTAATTTTATTCCATTTCGTCCAATAAAAGCATCGCGATGATCTTCTCTTATCGGCACAGAGCCGATAATGAATCTGTCATCTAACATAGCGGGTAAATCTTTCATACTATGTACTGCAAAATCAATTTCTTTCTTTTCTAAGGCTTCTTCAATATCTTGAATAAAAATACCTGTCCCACCGACTTTTGCTAAGGAGACATTCTGTTTCCGATCTCCTTTAGTTGAAATATATTTTAACGTAAACTCATTTGGAACTCCCGCTTTTTTTAATTCCTCCATTACCCATTTTGCTTGAGTTACTGCAAGTTTACTTTCTCTCGTTCCAATAATAAATGAACGCATAAGGTAACCTCCTTAAAAATGAAATTCTGATAAAGAACTAAATAGGAAAAAATTAATTAATAACCCTAAAAAAGCACAAGTATTATAAATCGAGATCGGTTTTCCTCGATACCCTTTTAACATACGTAATAACAAATAAACGATGTATACGACTAAAACGAGAATCGATCCAACCGTCTTTACATCTAACCAATAAAATTCAGCTTGTGCTACATACGCCCAAACGAGTCCGAAAATAAGCCCAATTAATAATAATGGTACTCCAATAATAATTAAGAAGAAAGAATACGAATCTAATCTTTCCAAATCAGCGAAACGCCACATCCATTTTAACCCTTTTTTCTCCTTTAAAAAATAATACTGAATTAAATACATAAGAGCTAATGTAAATGATAAAGTAAAAAAACCATACGAAAGCAGTGCTAATGTGATATGGATGATTAATATTTCATGGACAAATTCACTTCCTTGGTCATGAAAAGCAGTTTGAGCACTTAACGAAAGTGATAATAATAAAATAAAAAAACTGAACAAGTTCGTGAAAAAAACGATAAAATGAATTTGGAAAAAATGGTTAATAAGTAACGAAAATAATAATAAGATCCATGCATAAAAAAATAAACCATCGTTTAAAGTTAAAATCGGAAAGTTTTTTTCAATAAACGTTTGGTTATATAAAATGATCGTTTGGATAAACCAAACAAGGCAGAGTAAATAAAAGGATATTTTATTTACTCTGGAATTAGATTTAATAAAATCGATAAAATAACCTACTAAACTCAAGCTATAAATAAATAGCATTATTTCATATATCCATTTTGCAGCAAACATAGATTAACCCTTTCTAACCTACTAAGTATCATACACTCCATAGTCACATAATTACATTGGCTAAACGAAATTTCTTAGTTAGTGAAGGGAAATGATACATTATTTTTCTTTAAGTCTGTCACTATTGCTTTCGTTTTATTTGATCTTTTTTCCACTTCTTTTTTTACATCATCATCAATTCCAAATACATCTACAAATAATGCAAGTAGTTTATCCGACTCTTTCTTCCCAGCCATTTCTTTTGCTTGAATGATCGGTTCTTTTAATAATTGATTAATAATACTTTTTGTATGTTTACGAATAACCTTTTGTTCACGCTCTGTTAAATCGGGAATTTTACGTTTAATACTTGCAAATGTTTCCCCTTGAATCGTGAGCGCTTTTTCACGTAATGCACGAATGACCGGAACAACACCCAGAGTGATAACCCAATCTTTAAATTCAACAATTTCTTTTTCTACTTGTAACTCAATCACTTCAGCCGCTTTTTTACGTTCGGCTAAATTTTGATCAACGATATGTTGCAGGTCGTCAATATCGTATAAGAATACACTATCTAATTCGCCGATCTTCGCATCTAAATCTCTCGGTACGGCAATATCAACTAAAAAGAGAGGTTTACCTTTTCGATCTTTTTGAATTGGGATCAAATCAGCTTTTGTCAAAACAGGGTCTTTAGCAGCAGTTGAACTAATCAAAATATCCGCTTTTTTCAAAATGGAACTTAATTCATTTGCTGTTGCCGCATTTGCGTTAAACTGTTTAGCTAATTTTTCTGCACGCTCAAGTGTCCGATTGACAACTGTAATCTTTTTTACTCCTGCTCCGTACAAATTTTTCACTGCTAACTCGCCCATTTCGCCAGCACCATAAATAACGACATGTTTGTCGGAAATTTCTCCGAAAATCTTTTTCGAAAGTTCAACAGCAGCATAACTAACGGAAACAGCATGTTCCCCAATTGCAGTCTCTTTATGGGCTCGTTTTGCAAAAGTGATTGCCCGTTTAAATAATTCATTAAAAATGGTTCCAGTCGTTTCCATTTGTTGGGCAGTTAAAAAAGCATCCCTTATTTGCCCTAAAATCTGCGTTTCACCAAGTACCATTGAGTTTAAGCCGACAGAAACACGTAGTAAATGTTCAATTGCACCATCATTTTCGACGATTTGTAAATAAGAAGAGAACTCTTCCATTGGTATATGAAACCAGTCAGATAGAAACTGCTTGATATAATAACGTCCAGTATGGATTTGATCAACAACTGCATATATTTCCGTACGGTTACATGTAGATAAAATGACGTTTTCTAATATACTTTTCCGTTTATTTAATTCTACTATTGCATCTTCTATTGTAGATTCACTAAAAGCAAGTTTTTCACGAATTTCAATTGGTGTTGTTTTATAATTAAAGCCAACTTGTAAAATATACACGTTTCATGCTCCTTAAAGTAAATTAACTTCTTCCATGTTCATTCCCTAACATTCCATTTTAAAAACAAATTTAAATAAAAAGCGAAGTTAATAATTATTCTAATCTAATTATAACATTAACTTTTGGCTTATGCCTGTATAAATATGAACTTCCTTTGACAGTATCACACTATTCCAGTTGTTTTCACCATTTTCACTCTTTCATATTCGTACTTGTTCATTTTCTTTCGATATATTATGATAGTATTTGAAACATCTGTGAAAAGAGGATTTTAATGAAAAAACAACATGCATTTTCTGCATATATACTAATTGGAATAGGTGTATATTTTTTAATTAGACAATTAAACTTAAGCTTATTTGCAAACTTTTATTCATGGCCCACTTTTTTAATGATTATTGGCATTGCTTTTTTAATCCATAGTTATTCAACAAAAGAGTATCAAAACATCTTTGTGGGTGTATTACTACTAGGACTTGGTATTCATTTTCATGGCCTTGAGAATTATCCGTTTTGGTTTGATCATTGGTCTAGTTATGCGTTAATCGTTGGTGTTGCATTTTTAATCCGCTTCTTCAAAACAAAAACAGGATTAATCCCTGCCAGTGTTTTAATTGGTCTTGCCTTATTAATGATTTTTTCCGTCACCTTACCTGAATGGTTTGACTGGATTTATGGTATTGCTGACTTTTTTGAAACATTTTGGCCTGTTGCATTAATTGGAATCGGGATTTATTTTTTACGATTTAAAAAATAATTATTCATAGAATGAGGATTAACTGTTAGTGGTGTGAATACACTTGAACCTTCCTAGCTTGTGCGAAAGTTCAAGTGTATTACCTTTTACTTATCACCCAACTTTCGCAGAGTGAAATTGACAAAAAGCCTTCGTAGAATTAAGGAGGATGAAGATACGGTGCTCAAGTTGACTTTGGATGAACTGTTTGCTCTAACCATTCTGCTTTACATCTAGACTCCACCTGCTCTGTTCGTTACGTTTGTTGCTATTATCACAACTACGACATAACTGCAAATAGCGTGATGTCCTAGCGCTACGGAAATACACTCTGCCTTTCAGGCCACTGAAAAGGTTATAAAAAAGTTTGGGATAGATTGGTATACTACCGCATCCTGAATATGCTTCGCTTTCCGCGGGCGGCTGACGAGCCTCCTCACTCACTACGCTCGTTGTGGGGTCTCATCTAGGCCTATCCCCCCGCAGGAGTCTACGCATATTCAGGCTGCTATAAATGTGCTTAATCATTATTTTTCCGATAAATCACTTTTCAGTTGCCTTCCGCTATCAGATGGGAGTCTCCGTGTATTTCCTTCGCTCAGGTAAGGTTGAATCATTACGGTAATTTATGTTTGAAATTATTATCATTTATATTTACCTAACCTAACGTATAGTTGATTGGAGCGTAGGACAGTCGACTCCTGCGGGAAAAGCAACAACCGAAAATCCCGCAGGAAGCGCACTTTGCTTCCGAGGAAGTTGAGGGTTGCCCTCGGAAAGCGACTGTCCGTAGCGGAAATCAACATTGCTGTGACTAGGTTTATAGATATCAAACTAAGTTACTGCGCAGTTTATATTTTATATGTAAAAAACAACAAATCTATTTTGGTAGGAGAAGTATTGGCAGCCCCAATCTTTTTTGGAAAACAGTTTATTATCTTAGTTTATCAAGGATAGAACTTAGAAGCATCCCAGCTTAACCAAGTGAACTGTTTGAACTCATTTTATTGGAGCGAAAGTGGAGTTACAATGTAACAATAAAATTCTTCGTTGTTTCCGCTTTTACAATTGGATGTTTTTTAAAATAGGCGCAAATTAACTCTGTTGTATTCTGTTGTATCTCTTTTACAACAGGTTTATGTTTAAACATGTCATAATTTCCCCCACCTGATGCACGATAATTATTGAGTGCGACACTATATTTTTGATCATGCTCAAGTAATTCTCCATGATAAAATACTTGCTTAATACGGGAACCCGGTTCATTTGCAACATGGATCATATAGTTGATTCCTTCCCACATATCGTAATTATAATGTTGTGGCTTTGGGTACATAAAAGCTGGATTTACTGTGATTTCATTTTTTTTATTGACGATAAAATATTCTGCACTTTTCTCTAAGGCTAGTTTTATATCTTTACCAGTCAGTTCCAAAACGATAAGTGTATTGGGAAACATGAAGTTTGACTCGACATCTCTCATTGTTACAGTAGATCCAAATCCTTTCGTATCATTATTTAATAAGGAGGTTACTGAGATGTCCACTCCACTTGCATCCATCTGTACTTGATGAATAAATTGAATAAAGGCATGTTTGCTAGTTCTTGCCAAAAAAGGATCTGAAATAGACATATCGCCCTTAATATGTCCAATAGGTTCATCAAGCCATTGTTGTGTTGACTGTTCCAAGGACTCCATTTCCCTTATTATAACTGGATCTGGTTCAACCCCTTCCAATGTAAGAAGTTCGGCACTTTTATTCGTCATCACCCACTCGCCATTTTCTTTCTGAAGTTCAATGTCAACTTTTCCATACATCTGTGCATGATGACCAGGTTGAACAACTAACACATCATGGAGCACTTCCGTTAGTTGACGATGTTGATGTCCAGTTAATAAAATGTCAATACCTTTTATTTCTTCACACATTTTGTATGCTTGGTTTTCACCAGTTATTTGCTCTGTCGGCTCACCAGTCTTTAGGTCACATTCAAAACCACCATGATAAGAAGCGATCAGCACGTCTGGCTGCTCTTTCATATGAATTTGATTTACCCAACTTTGTAACGTTGAAAACGCATCTAAAAATTGAATTCCCTCAATATGTTCAGATTGTTCCCAATGCGGGATATAGTGAGTGGTTACCCCTACAATGGCGATTGTAAGTCCATTCGGAAATTTCTTTACTATATAAGGCTGTCCAAATAATGGTTGTTTTGTTTGTTCGTTTAAAATATTAGCAGATAACCATGGAAAATGTGCCTGTTCTACTGCGTCTGATAGCACTTTCATCCCATAGTTAAATTCATGATTTCCTATTACAGATGCATCGATTCCAATTTGATTCATCACGTTAATCATAGGATTTTTCTGCTCAGAATATTCATTGACATAATGGGTCATAAGTGGTGTTCCTTGAATTAAATCTCCATTATCAAGGACGATCACATGATCATATTTTTTTCTAGCTTGTTTGACAGCAGTAGCGTATGTCGCAAGCCCTGTGTTCACCTTCTCATTTGTCCCATAATGAATAGGCAACAAATTCCCGTGAACATCACTAGTACATAATATATGAAGTTTTACTTGCAATCTTTACATCCTTTCCTATATCACGACATACCTTTTTACGTTAAGCGTGATCTTATTTTACCCGATATCAAATCAATCAACGTAACCATCACAATAATCTCTTGTAACAAAATTCCTATTATCCTGATTCCTGACACATAACACAAAAATAAGCGGTAGCCGCACGTACACTACCCTCATATCAATACAAAAAACTTAGCAATACTTGGAGCTACTGCGAACAATAAGCGCGCTATAGCTTAAGTACATCATTTTACAAAAAACATCCATAACTTACGAATCCTAATAGATAATAAATTCACTTATTAACTACTTTTAGAAAAAATATCTATATTTAATTGGTTAAGTACATCAATTGCTTTATGAATTGGCAATTTAGTTAACCCAAACTCTTCGGTAATAACCTCAACAATTTCTGTTTGTGAAGATAAAGTGGTAACGCTTTTTCTACCATTTGTGTATCGAATTGTAAATCTATTATTTACTAGTGAAACACTTCTTCTTTTCTTAAGTTGATACAATTGACATCTCAGTATTGTCATGAACGTAAAACCTGGTTCATTTGATTTATCGATTAGTGAATGAAAATCAAAAATATTATTTGAGTTTGAAGGATTAAATGACCAAGTTTCACCACTTTTTTTTCCATCTGTTAGACGGATATAATCATAAGTTCCGTCATTTTTGTTTACTATATGAATTCTATCATTTCTAAAGTTTGTATCATAATTATCTTTATTTTGCAGAAGTAGTGGAGAAAATAATGGTGCTGCCGCCCCTATATCTACATAATACTTATCACCATTTAATTTTACTATTATTCCCATATGCTGATTACCAACCTTAGTAAGATTGCTAATAAAACCTAACTGCTTCAAAAATATATTTAGATGAGAATTTAAAGTATAACAGGTTCCTCCAAAGTTGTATTTTTTAAAATTCTCAATAAACGTATCGTGCTCTGGCACTTTACATTGCTTAAAGTTTCCTTTTTGAAAATAAATTAGTTTACTAATGTTTTCAAAAGGAAATGTATTTAATTGTGCTTTACATATCTTTTTTAAGTAACTTAACGTTGGAGCTTCAATGTCGAGATTTAAAAAACGTAAATAATCCACGAAATTCTGATTTCCCATACTGACACGTCCCCTTTCTTCTTTGTAAACTATTTTACAATATAGAGAAGATTTGTAATCAGAAAAAGGACTGAATATCAACAATACTTTAGTTGTAATAAATGAAACTTAAAATTTGATAATAATCTAACTATTCATCCTGTACTAACCTACCGAAATTATAAATACATCTCTTCAATAGCTTTATATGTTGTGTCCTCATTTGTCTCATAATGGAATGGCATCAAATTTATTTCCGTTAACATCACTAGTAATAATATCTAAAGATTTACTTGCAATCTTTTCATCCCCTATATACAACATACGTTTTTACGTCAAGCGTGATCTTATTTTACCCGATATCATATCAATCAACGTAATCATCACAATAATCCCTAGTAAAATAATGCCTACTCGCTCCCAATCTCTGACACTTAATGCAAAAATAAGCGGAGTTCCAATTCCACCTGCTCCAATGACTCCTAAGACAGTAGCAGCACGCACATTAACCTCAAATCGATACAAAATAAAGGAGAAGAAATTGGGTAATACTTGTGGTACTACTGCGAACATAAATATTTTGATTGGATTGGCACCAGTTGCAACTAAAGCCTCCCTTGCACTTAAATCAATTCCTTCAATGCTATCTGAAATCAATTTCCCTAACATACCGACCGCACCAATGCCAAGTGCTAACACACCTGCAAATGCTCCAGGGCCAACCGCTTTTATAAACAGTAACGCAAGAACGATATCAGGAAATACGCGAATAAAGCTTAACATAAATTTATTCGTCCCAACAATTGCTTTCGTTTTTACGATATTATTAGCAGCCATAAATGAAAAAGGAATACAAAGAATACCTGCAATAAAAGTCCCCAATAACGCAATTGCAACCGTATCGAGTAATCCGCGTAATAAATCTTCTCCAGCTGGATCATAAACATAGCCCCAATCAGGTTGGAAAAGACCAGATATAATGGCGGAAACAATTTCAATCGATGTTTCTTTCAGCTCTATGTTTGGTAATCCGATAAAAGCCCATATGTAGATGAAAAGCACCGTTAAAATAAGGAAGGTGCGACGTAATATAATGAGTGACTCTCGTTTCATATTAATTTCTCCCTAATTTTCGTACTCAAATAATCAATAAGTAAAACGACTCCAAGTGTATAGACGATAATCGATGATGTTTTAGCATAATCGAAAAATCCAAGCGTTTGTTCATAAAATAAGCCTATTCCTCCAGCTCCAACTAACCCTAATACCGCCGCCGCTCTAATATTAATTTCAAAAGCATATAGAAAGAATGACATAAATGGGGCCATTACTTGGGGTACGACTCCAAACATAATCCACTTTAATTTATTTGCTCCCACTGCAGTCATTGCCTCCATCGGTCCAGGATCAATTGATTCTACTGATTCATAAAACAATTTCGCGATAATCCCTAAGGAAAAAAACATTAGTGCAAAAATCCCTGGAATTGTTCCGATTCCGAAAATAGCAACAAACAAAGCTGCTAATAATAATTCTGGCAATGTACGAATTAAATTTAATAAAAATCGGGCCGGTCCCGTAATGATCGATAGAAAAAATACATTTCTCGCCGCAAGCATAGCTAGCGGAAAAGCGAGCAGTCCACCAAATGTCGTCCCAATTACCGCCATACGTATTGTTTCCAACATCGGTGAAGTAATTACTTGAAAATAAGCTAAATCTGGTGGAACTAATTGAACAACTAGATCCCACATATTTGGCAGCCCTTTTAACAATTCAGTAAATGAAAAACCAATTTGCCAACCGCTTCCTAACACTAACACGAGGACAAGCATGGCTGTAAAAATAGGTTTCATTTTTGAAGGTGGTGAAGGAATATGATCTGTTTGTTCTTTTTCTATTGTGTTCATTTGGCAGCCCTCTTCATTTCATTTTTTCTCATGTCCTGTCCATATATGCTTGTAAATGTGTCGTTCGTCGCTTCGATCACAGGACCATCAAACACAACTTCTCCATCTTTCAACCCGATAATTCTAGTTGCATATTCTCTGGCTAGATCGATCGAATGCAAGTTAACAATCATCGTTATATTTAATTCTTGATTGATTCGTAATAAATCTTCCATTACTTGTTTCGTTGTCAGTGGGTCTAGTGAAGCGACTGGTTCATCTGCAAGGACAATTTTTGCCTCTTGTGCTAATGCTCTTGCAATTGACACTCGTTGTTGTTGGCCCCCGGATAGTTGATCTGCTCTTACGTACGCCTTTTCCACTAGATTTACTCTTTTTAAAGCTTCGATTGCCAATTCTTTATCCTGTTTTGGAAATAAACCTAATATCATACGTAATGTTGAGTGATATCCGACTCGACCAGACAATACATTTCTCATCACAGAAGACCGTTTGACAAGGTTAAAATTTTGAAAAATCATGCCTATATCCCGGCGAATACGATAAAGTTCGTTCCCTTTAGCTTTCGTAATTGATTCGCCATGGATAGAAATTTCCCCCTCACTTATTTCAATGAGTCGATTAACGGAACGAAGAAGTGTTGACTTCCCGGCCCCAGACAAGCCAACAATGACAACAAATTCCCCGTCTTCTATTTGGAGATTGATGTTTTTTAATCCGATCGTTCCATTAGGGTATATTTTGGAAACATTTTTAAATTGTATCAACCTTTTCCCTACTTTCGTGAGCGTAGTAAAAAGGAGGCCGTCCGAAAATAGATCGTTGACAGCCTTCCTTCCTTCTCCGTATGTTGTTTTCCCTAAAATGTCCATGTATTATTGTACTTCATTACTTACCTTTTCTTCATATTCTCTAACAATATCGAAATTACTATCTTGTGATTCAACATATCCCTCATGACTGTAAATATCACGGATAATTTCTTGACCTTCTTCATCTTGTCCAATTGCGATGAAAGCTTGTGTGATTGCCTCTTTCATTTCGTCACTAATAGCAGGACGTACGGCAATCGTATCGTTAGGAATATCTTCTGTGAACTCAAGTATTTTTGTATCTTCAAAGACATTTTCATAATCACTCACGACTACATTTCTAGCATCTTGGAATGTAACTGCTGCATCTATATCTCCATTTAAAAGGGCAATTACAGCTTGGTCATGTCCTTTTAAAGTTACTGACTCGACATCGTTAAGCGGATGAATTCCTGCTTCCATTAAAGTTGCAGCTGGCCAAACAAATCCCGCTGATGATGTAACATTTTGATATCCTATCTTTTTACCTTTTAGGTCTTCTATGGAATTAATATCTGAGTCTGCTTTCACGATAAAAATCGATTTGTATGAATCTACCAATTCCTCTGTCGCTGAACCATCATCATGTACACCAAATCTTTGGGCTTGTAAAATTACGTCGGCTGCCACTTGCTCATGGGCAAGTACATAAGCAGTTGGCGGCAAAAAGCCTACATCTACTTGATCTGACTTCATCGCTTCTACAATCGTATTATAATCTGTCGAAACACTAACCGTTACCGGAATACCTAATTCATTACTAAGTAAATCTTCTAAAGGTTTTGCTTTTGCTTCTAAAGTATCTGCGTTTTGAGAAGGAACAAATTGAACTTTTAATTCTTCTAGTTCTTCACCATCATTTTCTTCTTGAACTTCTGTGTCCTCATTTGTTTCTTCCTGATTTTCCGCGTCCTCATTTTCTGTTGAGGACGCACCTTCACCATCATTTCCACATGCAGCTAAAACACATAATGAAAATAGGATTGTAAGGCCTATGAATAAGATTCTTTTCATTTTTCCCCCACCTTAATTATTTAATCTAAATTGGTTAGTCAAATTAGTTTCCTAGTAAAATTACTTTTACTATTTCACCCCCTGCTATACTAAGCAACCATAAAAAAATAATAACAATGTATTATGTAATAATAGTTAATTTCGAGTAAAAATAATGTAAAGCCAAAAAATGTATTGAGCATGATAGGATTCCTGAAGTGATAAAAACCTCACTTTTGAATAATGTACATTCAAAAGTGAGGGATAGATGCCAAAGGTTTATAGAAAGTTTTTATTCCCATTACTTTCTGTCGCCGAACGGAAATAAACAAATCTTCATTATTCGAAGGTTAAATAGGGATTCTGAATGATTCTTAAATGAGCACTGATCGGCTTTGTAAAAACTGCGAAATAGTGTTACTCCCTTGAGAGGATGAAGGGTCCAATATTTGAGATATATACTGTATTTAGAGTGTTTTAAAACCCTTTGACTTAAGCAATTTCTATAGCTAACGTATGATAGAGGATATTCAAAAAGTCTAACAAAAACGACGCATCGAATTTCTTCGTTGCCAGATAAGAAAGGATAAATCCTTTCTTACTACTCACTGACTAAAGGCGCGACGTCCTAGCGTTGCCACAAGGCTTTTTGATGGGGCGAGCATTTAGCGGAGTCCCAAGTTTTTTCGATGGGACGAGCATTTAGCGGAGTCCCAAGGCTTTTTGATGGGGCGAGTAATCGAAAGAAGCGGGTTTAACCAGCGGAACTTCTTGATCCTTTGTATCGACCTTTTTGAACACGCATGTATAGGACAAATGATAAAAATAAAACCTCATGAAATCAGTTTAAAATTTGATCTCATAAGGTTCATTCATTTCTATAGAGTTTTATTTCCAACCTCTTCTATAAAGGTTATTTTGTCTCCACTTTTTCAAATGTATCTGCATGACGGACGAGGTAATCGAATGCACTTAATGCCGCAGTCGCACCAGATCCCATGGAGATAATGATTTGTTTAAACTTTTCATCTGTACAATCTCCTGCAGCAAATACGCCAGGAATATTGGTTACACCATTTCTATCTACAATGACTTCACCAAATTGGTTACGTTCAACTGTTTCACCGAGCCAATCTGTGTTTGGAACAAGACCAATCTGGACGAATACACCTTCCAGTTCAATATGTTGTTCAGCCTTTGTTTCCCTATTAATATAAGAAATACCATTCACATTATCTGTTCCGGTAATTTCAGTTGTTTGCGCATTTTTAATCACCGTTACATTTGGTAAACTGTTTAAACGCTTCTGTAATACAGAGTCGGCTTTTAGTTCCGATGCAAATTCAAGAACTGTAACATGTTTTACAATTCCAGCAAGATCAATTGCTGCTTCAATACCAGAATTACCGCCACCAATGACTGCTACGCGTTTCCCTTCGAATAATGGGCCATCACAATGCGGACAATATGCTACCCCTTTATTCCTAAACTCATCTTCTCCAGGTATGCCAACTTTACGCCAACGAGCACCAGTTGAAAGGATGACAGATTTGCTTTTTAAAACTGCACCGTTTTCTAATTCAATTTCAACATAGTCCTTTTTTTCAAGACGTACAGCACGCTGTAAGTTCATTACATCGATATTGTATTCTTTCACATGTTCTTCGAGATTTGCTGCAAGTCTAGGACCTTCCGTACGATTCACGCTAATGAAATTTTCAATAGCGGCTGTATCAAGAATCTGACCGCCGAAACGTTCTGCAACAATCCCTGTACGGATTCCTTTACGAGCTGCATAGATTGCTGCACTCGCTCCGCCAGGTCCTCCCCCAACAACAAGAACATCAAATGGATCTTTATCTTCGAATTCAGATGCGTCCGGACCGCCACCTAACTTAGCAAGGATTTCTTCAACAGTCATTCGGCCACCGCCAAATTCTTCTCCATTTAAGAATACCGTCGGAACCGCCATAATATTTTTACTTTCAGTTTCTTCTTTATATGCAGCACCATCGATCATCGTATGCGTAATTTTAGGGTTTAAAACACTCATAATATTTAGTGCTTGAACAACCTCTGGACAATTTTGACAGCTTAAACTGATATAAGATTCAAAGTGCAGTTCCTTATCGATATTTTTAATTTGCTCAATTACTTTTTGATCCACTTTTGGAGCTCTACCACTTACATGAAGTAATGCTAATACTAACGAAGTAAATTCATGTCCAAGTGGAACACCAGCAAAAGTAATCCCAGAATCTTCATCTGGTTTGTTAATACTAAAACTAGGAGTTCTCTCCAATACGGTATGCTCAATTGTTATCTTCGATGACATGGCGGATAGCTCATCTACTAGCTCCACCATGTCTTGGGATACTTTGTCAGACCCTACACTAACTTTTAGTCGAATTTCGCCTTCTAACATTTCAAGATATTGGGCTAATTGTGCTTTAATTTCAGCATCTAATATCATTTAATGCACTCCTTAAATTTTACCTACAAGATCTAGGCTTGGCTTAAGTGTTTCAGAACCTTCTTCCCATTTAGCTGGGCAAACTTCACCTGGATTATTACGCACATATTGGGCAGCTTTTACTTTACCTACGAGTGTGCTTGCGTCACGTCCAATTCCGTCTGCATTAATTTCTGCCGCTTGTACAATTCCGTCTGGATCAATAATGAATGTACCACGTTGAGCAAGACCTGCTTCCTCGTCCAGAACATCAAAGTTACGTGAAATTGTTTGTGATGGATCACCGATCATTACGTACTCAATTTTGCTAATAGCCTCTGAATGATCGTGCCACGCTTTATGTGTAAAATGTGTATCAGTTGAAACCGAATATACTTCCACACCTAATTCTTGAAGTGTAGCGTATTGATCTTGAAGGTCCTCTAGTTCTGTTGGGCAAACGAATGTAAAGTCTGCTGGATAGAAACAAACAACACTCCACTTTCCTTTTAAGCTTTCATCGGTAATCTCAATAAACTCTCCGTTACCCGCATTATATGCTTGTGCTTTAAATGATTCGATTTCTTTTCCGATTAATGACATTTTAAAACTCCTCCATGTATATGTATTTTTAGAATTCATCTTGTTAGTTTAGGACAATATTGGAAAATTTACTCATGAATATAAGCATGAAATTAATCATCCTGTAACTATAATAATTCTAATGTTATATTTATTATTTAATAATGAACCGATTTTGTCAAGTATTGTGTAATTTTGTCACACTTCTTTCAAATTAAACCTCTCATATACCAATTCAATTCCATCTAATTGAAAGCAATCTTGTCATATAATTTTAAGCAGTTATCAGTATCCGTTTAACATTCTCAATTACTTTCTTGTTTTCTCGACTATATTACATATTTAATTCTATTCGTCTAGTTTGACGAATATGGTGAAAGAAGTGATTACATTCCCTTTATTTAATGGAATAGAAAGAAAATAAAACAAAGTTTCCGATCGTACTCTCTGCATTACTGAAGCTACTACCTGGGTGTCAAAGAGGTGCAACATATTGTGGTAACGGTAGCGATAAAAGTATTGATTAATGAACAGACCTTACATTATGCTAAAATATCATTTGAAAAGACACTAAATGAGTAAGTAATGGCATTATAAAGATAGAAACAAAAGTTTATTATTATAATACGCAAAGGTTATTGGAATAAAAATATAAGCTAAAATAGGAGGAGGGCGTTATTATTGAACCGATTAGTTATCAGTCTACTGTGGATTTTTATCGTCATTTTTGTAACTGCTTTAATCTCATCAGTACAAGTAGTATGGAATTCATTATTGATATTCACTTTCCTTGCACTTGGAGTTTCGTTTTTAGCTGGATTAATTTCATTAATTAAAATTGAAAAAATTGCACACATTCCAGTTCTATTGGGATTGTTTACTTTTAGTTGTTTATGCGCCATGGTAGAAATTAAATTCTTTTTTGGCATTAGCTTCTTGTATTTTATTGCGTTAATGGTTTACTTTTTTATTCGTTCATCTCTTCGGAGTAGACAATCATATGGTAAAAGTAAATGAATTAAAATAATAAAACTTTATTTTAAGTTTTCTTGAGAATACCCGAAAGTTGATAGAAAAGTATTTAATTTGAAATTAGCAAAGGTTAAACCACTTTCTACTTTGTTGGGAACAGTCCTATTGTAGAAGTGGTTTTTAGTATTAACTTAAGCAAGTGGAAATAAGCAATCTATTCCATTTTTTTACGTTAGATATATTGTTTAATTTCTTTCCACACAAGCTCTTTATTTTCACTTGTCTCCGCTGAAAAAGGAATGATCGTAACCTGTTCATTAGTAAAAGTGGTTTTAATTTGCTTTATATGTTGTGTACGCTTATTTTTCGGTACTTTATCGAGTTTCGTAGCAATAATGATTAACGGGATCTCTAAATAGGTAATATATTCGTACATTTGAATATCTTCTCTCGTTGGTTTATGGCGAATATCGACGATAAGAATAACAACACGAAGTTGATCTCTCGTTTCAAAATACTCCTCCATCATCCTTCCCCATTTTTCCCGTTCGGATTTAGATACTTTTGCGTACCCATAACCTGGTACATCGACAAAATAAAATAAATCATTGATGATATAAAAATTAAGCGTGCGGGTTTTCCCAGGCTTAGACGAAGTTCGTACTAGGTTTTTACGACCAATGATACGATTAATAAAAGATGATTTACCAACATTCGACCTCCCAGCAAGAGCAATTTCTGGGAGATTTGTTTTTGGATACTGTGCCCCGCTTACTGCACTAATTTCTATGTTAGCTTTTGTTACTTTCATCGGCTTCCTCCACAAGTGCATGTTTTAATACGTCATCTAAATGTTTTACTTTGATAAATGTTAAATCATCACGTACACTTTTAGGAATATCTTCAATATCACGTTCATTTTCAGCAGGGATGATAATTGTTTTAATCCCAGCTCGATGTGCACTTAATGATTTCTCTTTAAGACCACCAATTGGTAATACATGGCCACGTAAAGTTATTTCTCCAGTCATTCCGACATCTTTTTTAACAGCCCGACCAGACAGAGCTGATACGAGTGCAGTTGCCATCGTTATTCCAGCAGAAGGACCATCTTTCGGTGTTGCACCTTCTGGAACATGAATATGGATGTCGTATTTTTTATGAAAATCTTCCTCAATTTGTAGTTCTTTTACACGGGAACGTATATAACTAAAAGCAGCTTGTGCTGATTCCCGCATTACCTCACCAAGTTTCCCTGTCAAAATTAATTCACCTTTACCTGGGTAGTGGGATACTTCAATCGATAAAGTATCTCCGCCAACAGCGGTATACGCAAGTCCTGTCGCTGTTCCTACTTGATCTTCCTGTTCCATTCGTCCATACCGGTAAATCGGCTTTCCTAGTAATTTTTCTAGTCTTTTCTCTGTCACGATTACCCGCTTTTGCTCACCAGATATAATAATTTTAGCTGCTTTTCGGCACAATGTGGCAATCGTTCGTTCCAGTCCGCGTACTCCTGATTCGCGAGTATATTCTCTAATTACTTTTAATAATGCCTCATCACGGATCTGTAAATTTCCTTTTTGTAACCCATTTTCTTTTAGTTGTTTTAGAATAAGATGCTCTTTTGCGATATGCATTTTTTCCACTTCGGTGTAACCGGAAATCGAAATTAATTCCATTCGATCTAAAAGTGGGCCAGGAATATTGTTTACATAATTTGCCGTTGCAATGAACAGGACGTTGGATAAATCATATGTCTCTTCTATAAAATGATCACTAAAATTGTGGTTTTGTTCTGGGTCAAGTACTTCTAACATTGCCGATGATGGATCGCCTCTAAAATCATTCGACATTTTATCAATTTCATCAAGTAAGAATACTGGATTTATCGTTCCAGCACGTTTCATGCCTTGAATAATTCTTCCCGGCATCGCGCCGATATAAGTTCGACGGTGTCCCCTTATTTCTGCTTCGTCGCGAACGCCCCCCAAAGAAATACGGACAAATTTACGATGAATCGAATTGGCAATCGACTTCGCTAACGATGTTTTTCCAACGCCAGGTGGACCAACTAGACAAAGAATTGGACCTTTAATGGAATTCGTTAATTTTTGCACAGCTAAATACTCTAAAATTCGTTCTTTCACTTTATCGAGTCCATAATGCTCTTTATCTAAAATTGCTTCCGCATGGTGGATTTCGATCGAGTCTTCTGTTTTTTCCGCCCAAGGAAGGGATGTTAACCAATCGATATAATTACGAATGACGGAGCTTTCAGCTGAACTTTGTGGAACTCTTTCAAACCTATCGAGTTCTTTTAAAGCAACTTCTGTTACTCTTTCTGGCATATTCGCTTCCATGATGTCCTCTCTTAATTGATCGACATCACTTAATTTCCCGTCACCTTCTCCAAGCTCTTTTTGGATCGCCTTTAACTGTTCACGTAAATAGTATTCCTTTTGTGTTTGTTCCATGGAAGTTTGCACACGTTTACCAATTTTCCTTTCAAGATCAAGTACTTTTTTTTCATTGGTAATAATCGTGAGTAAATGTTGCATCCGATCTTTCACATTGTCAATTTCTAATAATTCTTGTTTATCTTTAATTTTAATTGGTAAATGTGAAGCGATAATAAAAGCTAGTCTACTTGGTTCTTCAATATCTTGAACTGTTGCTAATGTTTCTTTCGTAATTTTTCGTGACACTTTTATATATTGACCAAATTGATGAACTAATTGCCTCATCAATGCTTCCTCTTCGTGTAAATCACCACTAACATCTTCTAATTTTTTAATTTCTACCTTGTATTCTTTCTCTTCTTCTGTATAACGAATTATCTCTGCACGATATAAACCTTCCACTAACACTCGAATAGTGCCATTTGGCAATTTTAACATTTGGTTAATTTTAGCTAACGTTCCAACCCTGTAAATGTCTTCGGGATTTGGATCTTCAATAGCTACTTCTTTTTGAGAAGAAAGAAAAATCGTTTGATCCCCCATCATAGCTGTTTCTAAAGAAGCGATGGATTTTTCCCTTCCTACATCTAAATGAAGTACCATAGACGGAAAGACGAGTATACCGCGTAACGCCAGGAGGGGCGATTGTATCGTATCATTTGTCATATTATGTACCTCCAACAAACATCTCTTTTTAAATAATATTGTTAGTATTTCCTTTTTAATATACTCTATCAGAACTTTTCTACATTCCTTGTTACAATAAGAAGAAGACTAACTGCAACGATCAATATCTCCTTCACTTACCGATAAAATGTTAGGAGTAAATGAACTCGTGAGTCAGTCTTCTCTTCTGTTTTGTAGAAGGTAATACCTCGTATTCATATATTTTGAAATATATAACTATGCGCTTTCCTTAGGAATGTTTTTCGTATTATCCTCTATTGTACCATCTGTATAGAATAATTTAGGTCTCACATTTTCTGTTGTTACCGCTTCTTTTGTTATGATACATTTTTCTATATCTTCCCGTGATGGAAGCTCAAACATGATTTCTAACATTATGTTTTCGATAATTGACCTTAAACCACGAGCCCCTGTTTTTCGTTCCATCGCACTTTTGGCAATCTCTTTTAATGCGTCTTCTTCAAATTCTAATTCTACATTATCCATTAGGAATAACTTTTCATATTGTTTCACTAAAGCGTTTTTCGGCTTTGTTAAAATCTCAATTAATGCTGCTTCATCTAATGGTTTTAAACTTGCGATCACTGGTAAACGTCCAATGAACTCTGGAATAAGACCGTAGCTTAATAGGTCTTCAGGTAAAACTTTTGATAATAGTTCACCCATGTCTAATTCTTCATGTTCATTCTGATCACCAAACCCGATCACTTTTTTACCTAATCGGCGTTTAATAATTTGGTCAATTCCGTCAAAAGCACCACCTACGATAAAAAGGATATTTGTCGTATCGATTTGAATAAACTCCTGATGTGGGTGTTTACGACCACCTTGTGGCGGAACACTGGCTACCGTTCCTTCCAAAATTTTTAAAAGTGCCTGTTGCACACCTTCCCCAGAAACGTCGCGTGTGATCGATGGGTTTTCTGATTTACGTGCCACTTTATCAATTTCATCGATATAAATAATCCCTTTTTCCGCTTTTTCAATATCGTAATCAGCAGCTTGGATTAATTTAAGCAAAATATTTTCTACATCTTCCCCTACATAACCGGCCTCTGTTAACGATGTAGCATCCGCAATAGCAAATGGAACATTGATAATTCGAGCAAGCGTTTGAGCAAGTAATGTTTTACCGCTTCCTGTAGGTCCAATCATTGCGATATTACTTTTCGATAGCTCTACATCGTCAGCATTTTTAGGTGAATTAATTCGCTTATAATGGTTATAGACTGCTACTGATAAATTCTTTTTTGCCTTTTCTTGACCAATAACGTAGTTGTCAAGAGTTTCACAAATTTCTTTCGGCTTCGGGATTTCCTCGACCTCTACATCTTCATCCATCCCGATTTCTTCTTCAACAATTTCCGTACATAATTCAATACATTCATCACATATATATACACCTGGTCCAGCAACCAATTTACGCACTGAATCTTGGTCTTTGCCACAGAATGAACATTTTAACTGTCCTTTTTCTTCATTGAATTTAAACATACATTTCACCCCTAAACGTTTAACTCACACTTTATATTCAATCTTTATAGCAATCATATCAGATACAATTTGGAAAATAAAATGATACACCCTTCGATAAGCTGTTCAAAAAGAAGGTAGAAAAGTTTTTCAGCACTATTTTAAACTCCCCTTTCTAACATCATACGATTGAATGGACTGTATCATTCCAGTTGTTCCGCACTTTAAGCAAGGCGTTTTAATAGTGAGAACTAAAATAGTGCCTATGCAGTAGGAAAGTAATAGACATTTCTATCCGCTAAATAAAACTTCATATTCTTTTATTGTACCAGTTTATTCATAAATTATAACTATTAATTGCTTTTTATCCTTTTAGATAAGTGAAAACAAGGTGCACTCTATAATGCACCTTGTTACAATATTGTTTTATCTTAACATACATTTACCGTCGTAGGAATTAAACAGCTTTACTTTGTTCTACAATGTAGTTAATTGCTTTTTTAATTTTCAAGTCTTCTTTTAACACATCTGAATTGCCGCCTAGCATTCCGACAATTTGATCTTTCTCTAATTTGTACAATTTCGCCATTTCAGTAAGTTCTGCATCGATATCTTCTTCTGAAACTTCAATTTCTTCTGCATCCAATATCGCTTCTAACGTTAAGTTTGTTTTCACACGTTTCTCTGCATCATTTTTCATTTGCTCTTTTAACTCATCTTCTGATTGTCCAGAGAATTGGAAGTAATTTTCTAGATTCATGCCTTGCATTTGGAGGCGTTGTTCAAATTCTTTCATCATTTGATCAAGTTCCGTATCGATCATCGCTTCTGGAATATCTACTTCCGCTTTATCTGTTACTTGCTCAATTAATTGCTCACGCTTATTGTTTTCTGCAGTTTGTTCTTTTTCTTTTTGTAGTTCTTCTTTTTTCTTCGCTTTTAGCTCTTCTAATGTTTCGACATCCTCATCGACATCTTTTGCAAACTCATCATCTAGTTCTGGAAGCTCTTTTTCTTTTACTTCATGAATTTTCACTTTAAATAATGCTTCTTTACCAGCAAGATCCTCTGCATGGTAATCAGCAGGGAATGTTACACTTATCTCCGGTTCTTCTCCCGCTTCTTTACCAATTAATTGTTCTTCAAATCCTGGGATAAACTGACCTGAACCAATTTCAAGTGGGTGATTTTCTCCTTTTCCACCTTCAAAAGCTTCATCCTCTAAAAACCCTTCAAAATCAATGACGACTGTATTGCCTTCTTCAATGCTTCCCTCTTCTTTTAAGACGAGTTCTGCTTGACTTTCTTGGAGTGCTTTCAGTTCATTTTCCACATCTTCGTCCGTTACTTCAACAGACTCTTCTTCTACTTCAAGTCCTTTATACTCACCAAGCTTTACTTCTGGTTTCACTGTAACTTCACAAGTAAAGACGAGATCTTTCCCACGCTCAATTTCTTCAATATCAATATTTGGTTGGTCTACTGGAAAAATCTCTGTTTGATCAATTGCCTCGCCATATGCTTTAGGTAAAATAATATCGACAGCATCTTGGTACAATGATTCCACTCCGAAACGTTTTTCAAAAATAGGACGTGGAATTCTTCCCTTTCTAAATCCCGGTAAAGAAACATCCTTTACAACTTTTTTAAATGCTTTATCTAGAGCTTGATTAAACTCATCTGAAGATACATTTATCGTTAATACTCCTTCATTTCCTTCTTTTTTCTCCCATTTAGCCGTTACTGACATTTTATTCCCTCCAACTTATTTAAAACTAATATATTTCAATTATTTTTCATATTCATTATCATGCGTGTTTTTTAGACTCTTTTTTAAAATAGCTATGAACAACCCCAAGTAAACACACGTTTTATTTCAACCATCTTAGTATAACATATTGATAGAACCTTTCAAATAATATTACATTAATATTCTTTTATAGAATAATATTTAAATATAATTCATTACAAACTTGAATATGTTGAATGAATTTATTTATCTTTTTATCCTTATCTTCCTTTGGACTATGGAGTGATAAGTGAACTTTCCCAAGATGGATTAACGCTCTTGCTACAGTTTGTACATCATCATCTGGATAATAAAATGGATAGCGAACATAAACGAATTGATCGAGTAATTCATTTACTAATTGAAACAAGGTTGGATTTTCCTGTTCAAGAGGCCGGATTTGTTCTAAGGTTTTTTGATAAATCGGATGCTCGTCTATTTGTGGTAGTTCATCTAGATTTACCGTTAAAGAATCACCAAATTTTATTATTTCAATTTTTTCGTTTACATCATGTTCCTTTACTACTTCAAGTATATACGTTTTTACAACTGGATGAATCACTTCTTGCTGCAATAAAGTGATAAAAAAAGGTGGAACTTTTACGCTTAATTGTTTCCATTTATTTATTATATACCATTGCTTTTGATGGTCATTCTCTTCTACTGCTACATGTAGATCTTTTAATAGTTCACTCGCTGTCATTTCATTCATTTGATAACAAATATTATACAATTGCTCAAGTTTATTCAAATACTTATCAGGAATTAATCTTACTTTTTTCTCTTCTTCAATTGCAGTCATTAATTCACTAAATTTGTTTCTTTCATATAAAATCATCGTATAATAGTCAAAATAATCATCATAATGGTGATCATCTTTATTCCATAATAATTCCTCACAAAATTGTTCCGCTTCTATGAACTGATTTAATTTAATAAGGCAAATTAATTTCCCTACATGGATTTTATAAGAAGAAATCTGATGGGAAAGTAATAAATTTAACTTTTCCAAAGCTGTTTCATAATTTTCCTCATCCATCGCTGTAAAACTTTCCACCTCTAATTGTTGTAGCATGCCTGGAAATAAAACTACATTATTCGTTTCTTTCATTCTTACCACCACATTTCTTCCAAGATTTTGTGTAAATAAATTATAACACTATTTCTCCGTTCATCTCTATTTTATTCTTCCTTGTTTTTCTCTAGCATATTTTTACTACCACTATATAATCCACTTGCAGATAACCCTAATACTAGTCCAATAAGTATTCCTTCCTTTATACTACTACCAAAATAAAACAGACCAAATAAAATGCCAAGTAATAAAGCGATAAAAGGCGCATATTTAGCTTTAAATCCCGCCAATTTAAATAGTTGCACAAGACCAGTGATCAAAGGAACAACGGCAATATCATAAACTTCAAACATGTAACATCTCCTCCTAGCAATACTGTATGCTCGTACGAGGAGAAATGAACGGCATAGTGATATCGCTTATCACTTTATGCTGCAATTAATATGTAAATTTTGTTAAAATACAGAATAATGTGTTGAAATAAATATTATGTAGCGTAGAATGAAGATTAATAGGATTCCTATCTATAAAGGTTTTCCTAATCATTTTCAAGGAGGAATAAACATGTCAAAAAAGGTACTAATTTTAATTGGTGATGCAGTTGAATCACTAGAAATTTATTATCCGTATTACCGTTGTTTAGAAGAAGGTTTTGACCCTGTTATTGCAGCAACAGAAGTAAAAAAGATTCATACCGTTGTACACGATTTTACAAACTGGGAAACATACACGGAAAAACCTGGATACCTAATTGATGCACATATTGCCTTTGAAGATGTAAACCCTGAAGAATATGATGGATTATTTATCCCTGGTGGCCGTTCGCCTGAACATATTCGTATGAATGACCATGTACCTAATATTGTTAGTCATTTTTTTGAAACAAATAAGCCAATTGCTTCTGTTTGTCACGGCAGTCTTGTCTTAACTACCGTACCTGAACATATAAAGGGACGGGAAATGACAGCGTATATTGCTTGTAAACCTGAAGTACAAGCTGCTGGAGGTACATATATGGATGAAATGCTACATGAAGATGGAAATCTCGTCTCTGGGCATGCATGGCCTGATCTACCTGGAGTAATGAAAATGTTTATCGAACAATTAAAAGGTTGAAAAGTGGGAGAGCTAAGGTGAACAGCTCTCCTTTTGTATTCAATGACATAGTATTTTTTATAAGCAGGCCTGATTTTTAAGATCATTTATATCCATGTCTATTATAAGTAATAATGCGTTTCTTCTTTTACTACAACTTGAATGTATCTGGTCATAGAAAATTAAATCTAGCATTAATGTAAAACCACGTAGAGAAAATTCTTTCAAGATAAAACGCCACCTTTATACTATATGCTTGTACCAAATTAATGAAACATAGATTAAAAAGCTCATCATTCCAAAAGTTATGATTAGTGTTTGAAATTCACCAATTTATAAAATAATCCAATTTTTGAGGGTTGGGAAAGCTAAATCACTAAAAGAAGGTGGAATTGGTGAAGTTGGGAAAGCTAATGGGGAAACAGGTATTTTAGGAAAAATTCACAATATCTCAAAGGAAAAGGCAAGTTATGTTAATTATTACTAAAAGAATGACAAAACCCTCTCTCAGTAAAAATTTAACTAATGGATTTCGATAACCAGGCTAATAAAGAAGGTCTTGTAGCGAATTCAAAATTGAAATAAAATAGAGGTTTTCAACATTCAATATGGGGACCATGTATTGAAACCCTTGAAAATCATTATCAAAACTTAGTACAATTAAAACAATTTATAAATTGTACTCCGAAAATCAAGAATCCTTAGCATTAACGGAGCTTTCTACAATGCTAATTGCTACAATGGATCCTCAAGCGGAATTACTACGGCGACAGTAAACCTTCTTTGGCTTTCCAAATACACACTCGCAATTCGGTGTATCCAATTTTTAGTCTATCGACAAATCATCCGCTACCCTTGCTCCTTATGCTGCATTGTTATTGTAAATTATAAAAATGAATAATAGTAAAAATATGTATAAACAACAATAAAGTAGATAACAGATACACAAGAGTGATTATTTATATCCTGATTTTATATAGGTATATTTTCTAGTCTACTCATTTTTTTAAAGTAAGAACTAAATGCTATGCAGTTTTCTTTAACCACCTCTGCATTCTTTACTGATTGCAATGCTATTGCTATTTTTAAAGACTGTTCTATTTCTTCACAGTTTTCATTTTTCAAAAAGATTTCCCTTACTTTCTGAGCTTTTTTCAGACGTTGATTACCTTCATTAATTAGCTGTTTTACTTCGTTCCAATTATTGTTTTTCGCTTTTGTAATGGATTCCAGAAACAATTCCGTTGCATCCATACTATGCACAATTAGTTGTATAATCTCATGTTCCATATTATCTCTACTCCTCCTCCAATACCTAACCCAATTAAAAATGTCCCACTTTTAATAATAAGGGATATTATACCAATCAACCCTTATCATTATATAAAGTGATACTGAACAAATTCCATACAACAAAAAGTACCGACTTCCTTATACCCATATTACTCATCCAAAAAAGAAATCATTTTATACTACGCGATATAAACAATGAGGCATCCTGATTCATAAAAATACGATTTCCATGATAAAATGTCTTTATTTCAATTGATTTAAATCCAACTTCGGATAACCTTTTTTTCAGTTCTTCATGCGAAAAGCCGTTATGAACTTTCGGATGATTGATTTTATCGTTTTTGTCAAAATCAATAATAAGTAACTTACCACCATTATTTAAAACGTTGAACAATTCTTGTAAAATTTTTTTAGTATCCGGAATATGAAGAAGGACTAGTGACATTAATACTATATCCGCCTTAAGTTTAGGAGTTTCTTCCGTAAAATCGGAATAAAGTACTTCTGAGTTGCTAATGCCTTTGTGAGAAATTTTAGCCTGTGCAACTTCCAACATTCGTTTTGATGAATCTATCAACAAAATAGAATTTATTAAATCCGACAATTCTAAACTAATTAGACCCGTACCGCTCCCATAGTCGATTAAAGATTTTGATTTACTATTCTGTAATTCCGGTCTTACTTCCTTAACTATAACTTTAGCTAATTCAATTCTTTCTTCTGTATCATATTTTTTTGCCAACTGTTCAAAAACGTTATTTTCCATATGCTAGTCTCCTATTATTAAAAATATCATAACAATCTTCTTCAACTTCTAATCCGCTTATAAATTACTACTAATGATAACACAAAAAAGACAGGAATATTCCTGCCCTTCTATCATCCATCTTAATTTGTGAAGTAGGAAAGAAATCTTTAACGTTTATTTTTACTCTGCAAAAAATAAGTCATAAAAAAAGCCTATCCTAGAAAATCAGTTTTTACTGATTTCTAGGTGGCCTCATTTCTGTATATTTGTTTTAAATATATTTTATATTCGCGACGTTACTAAGACTCTTAGCCTTACAGGCGAGAGATAAGTGCCGCTAAAGAAAACACACCGACTAACAAACCGACAGGCGTAGGTAGAGGTGATGTTGCACTTATGCAAATAGACTCTATTTATTTGACAAGCTCCGGAATAAGTGCGGCTAAGATTTAGGTGGAGTTTCGACACATAGGAAATGCTACGAGCAAACGTTGTGACAGACGTTTTTGATGGGATGAGCGAGTGCAAATATTTTCGGTGGGACGAGCATTTAGCGCAGTCCCAGTCCTAGGACGTCGTGTTCTTGGTTTGCTTCATTCCTCCATCTGAACCAAGTTTTCTTTATAAATTACTTTCTTCCATTAATTTTATCCATTTTCTAATTAATTCTTCTTCTTTTTTATTCTCTGTCTTCTTGATTAGATATTTAATATCTAATTCATGGAAGTTTTTAGAGAAAATATTAAATGCCCATTTCTCGTCATCTTCAGATTCCCAAAAAAGAGTTGCCCTTACTCTATCTAAAATAATATCTTCTTTGGAAATTATATATACATATTTATCATCATCTTCATCCATGTATGCTTTAATTACTTTATTTTTATCTCCTGCCAAATAATTATCAGGAATTTCTATTACTACCTCAATATCCTCTCTATAAAAATGCCTTCCTTTTTTTATGAAATTTAAAGATATAAGAATTTCTTCAATTATGTGCCTACCAGGTGCAACTATATCTATATCTCTAGTTGTATAGTCATTTTGTGTATATATCTCTACGGAAAGACCTCAAACGATGATTGGTTGAATTTTATGTGGTTCGAGAAGTTTAGTAATGATTGCAGTCGTATTCATCATTGCTTCATACTTTGGTTTATCCTTTAATTTCTCAAGTTCTTCAAGTGCTTTTGAGATGTCCATATAAGCTCACCTACTTTTTGGCGAGTTTTGCTAAAATTTCTGCTTCAACAGGATCTCTTGGACGAACTCGACCTTTTTTAAGATTTTTAGTTGCTAAATATTTTTCATATTCCTTTAAAATCTTTTCCTTTGTATCTCTATCTTTTAAAACATTCTTCTTAATTTCTTTTAATGTAGTAATGATCATTTTTCATCACCCTTTATAATTCCCTCATGATCTATAATTAATTCATACTTATTAATACTTATTATAACACAAAAAGATATTCCTGCCCTTCTTTCTCACTTATCTTATTTTATTCACACTTCACACCAAAAAATTGCCAATAAACATTTTATGAAGTCGTAAAAGCAATTTTAACGTCTATTTTTACTTTGCCAAAAATAAAGGATCATCACAGATAGTAATGTTAAAATTGCCGAAAATAAAAATACTTCATTTAATCCAAATTGTTCAGCAATTACACCAGCAAAGATTGGTCCAATTAATATACCGAGCGCATAAAATGATTGATAGTAACCCATTGCAGACATTTTTAACTCATCTGGACTTATTTGCACTACTTCACTTAATAATAATGGAAATGTAAATCCTAAGGCAAAGCCAAGTCCAGCATGGTACAAACTAATAGATATAAGTGTATTCGCAAGTGGAATTAATCCTAAAAAGATGGATGTTAAAATAAAACTAATCTTGAGAAACATACGATTATATTTTGGATCTAAAGAAAATATCATTAAACCAAGTGATGTCAATGCATGTGGAATAAAAAATGCACTCATTAACCAGACAAACTGTTGTTCATTTATGCCAATTGAAACTGCTATCATTGGACTAAACCCGAATATGGAAATAAATAAAATAGCATGTGCAATTAATGATAAAAAAGTAACGAGCTTTAAACCTGGTATAGCATTTGTTCTTTTTATGTACGCATTTACACGGAGTGTTAAATTATTTTCCGTTCCATTTTGTACTTCTTTTATATTCCAAGCAAAATAGATTCCAAATAAAGAAGCAATTCCCCCGAGCCAAAAAGGGAAATTCCATCCAAAAAGATGAATTAGATATCCACTGGCCGTCATACAAATAAACTGAGTTGTTACTGTATTAAATTGCATAGCGCCCATCGCTTTTGCGGCTTTACTTGGACTAAAATAGTAGGAATACAATACTGTCGCCATTACCCACATGGATGCCGTAATTCCTGCTAACAATCTAGCAAATAATACGAATATAAATGAATCAAAATAAACAAGGAGCATACAGCTAATAAAAGCACAAACAAATCCAGCTATGAGTAATTGTTTCCTAATTTTATGAAGTACATCAGATAAAATACCGAGTGGGAATCGAAACAAGATTTGGGTGACACCATAAGCTCCTAAAATGATTCCAATTGCTGCATAGGAAAATCCGACAGACTCTAAATATACACTAAATAATGGTATGTATATATAAATCGAAAACCAAAAACAAAACACAGCAAGATTAAAAAAAATATGTGCCTTTATTGGGACTGTTTGAACATTCTTTTTTTTAGCGAGTTCGATCGTATCCACCTCCATATAAGCAATCTAATTACAAGGAAAAGAAAGCGTAAGGGGATTACTTTCCTTTACGCTTTTTGCGAAGAACCAAACTCACGCATTTTCCCAATAACCGTTTCCTTAATCGCTTCCCGGCCTGGTCCCATATATTTACGCGGATCATAAACTTCAGTGTCTACTGCTAGCACTTCACGAATCTTTTTCGTTTGCATGATCTGGTTTTCTGTATTGACATTTATTTTTGCTGTTCCTAAAGAAATAGCACGCTGAATATCCTTTAAAGGGATACCTGTTCCACCATGTAACACAAGTGGCACTCCAGTTAATTTCATTACTTCTTCCATTTGCTCAAATCCTAAATTAGGTTCGCCTTTATATGGTCCATGAACAGAACCAAGTGCTGGTGCGAAACAATCTACATTTGTTTCTCTTACTAACTGATCACATTCTGCAGGAATCGCGTACATCGCTTCTGCATCATCCACAACGAGATCATCTTCTTGCCCGCCGATACGACCAAGTTCTGCTTCAACTGATACACCGTGAATATGTGCGAGTTCCACGACTTTTTTTGTCAGAGCAATATTTTCTTCAAGTGGCAAATGTGAGCTATCGATCATGACAGATGGAAATCCGGCATGGATTGCTTCTGCACATTTCTCAAAGCTTGAACCATGGTCTAAGTGAATCGCAACAGGTACGGTCGTTCCGTACTCTTCCATCAATGCGTTTACCATCGTTACAACTACCTTAAAACCTCCCATATAACGGGCAGCCCCTTCAGAAACGCCAAGGATAACTGGTGACTTTTCTTCTTCCGCTGCTTCTAAAATAGCTTGTGCATATTCTAAATTATTAACATTAAACTGTCCTACTGCATATTGATTTTCTTTTGCAATATTAAGCATCTCTTTCATCGATACGAGTGGCATAAATCACTTCTCTCCTAACTCAAATTATTTACTTTAAAAGTTGAACGACCCGCTCCCCAACTTCATTTGTTTTTGCATTTCCACCAAGATCTGGAGTAAGTACTTCACCTTCCGTCATTACTTTTTCAATTGCCTGTAAAATATTTTCCCCAATATCTTCAAAGCCGAAAAAATCGAACATTTGACTGACCGACCAAATCGCTGCAAGTGGATTTGCGATTTGCTTTCCAGCAATATCTGGAGCGGATCCGTGAACAGGCTCAAACATCGATGGGTATGTACGCTCTGGATTTATATTTGCTCCTGCTGCAAGCCCCATTCCTCCAGCCAGTGCCGCACCAACATCTGTTAAAATATCGCCAAATAAGTTCGAAGTGACAACAACTTCAAAGCGGCCTGGATCCATAATCATATGCATTGCTGCCGCATCGACAAGGTAAGAATATGTTTCTACTTCAGGATATTCTTGACTAATTTCTTCAAATACTTCATCCCAAAAAACCATAGAATAATTTAATGCATTCCCTTTACTAATACTCGTTAATGATTTCTTTTCTTTTTTAGCGACTTCAAATGCATGACGCATTATTCGTTCTGTTCCTTTACGAGAAAAGACACCTGTTTGTAAAACTACTTCCTCTTGTTTTCCCTTAAATAACCAATCACCAGCTCCAGCATATTCCCCTTCCGAGTTTTCACGAATAAAAAGCATATCGATATTTTCTTTCGTTCCATGTGTAATCGGACAAGTAGCGCCATCTAATAATTGGATTGGGCGTAAATTAACATATTGATCAAATTCTTTTCTAATGATTAACAATAAATCCCATAACGAAATATGATCAGGGACACCAGGGTAACCGACAGCACCTAAATAGATAGCATCAAATGCCTTTAACTGTTCAATCCCATCATCTGCCATCATTTTTCCATGTTCTAAATAATATTCACAGCCCCATGGAAAATGAGTAAATTCAAAGGAAATTCTCCCATCTAATACGGCAGCTTTCTCCATTACTTTTATACCTTCTGCAACTACTTCTGGTCCAATCCCATCTCCTGCAATAACCGCAATTTTCTTTATATTCATCTGCTTTTTCACCTTTCTATTTATTACCCTTCTAAATTTACCACAACGGTAACCGTTTCGACTAATTCTTGAATGGCATAAGCAGGACCTTCCTTACCGTTTCCACTTTCTTTTACTCCACCATATGGCATTTGATCTGTACGATAGCAGCATGTATCATTAATTACTACACCACCAACATCAAGCAGGTAAGGAATTTTGTAAGAAATAGTTAAATCAGCTGTGTAAATTCCAGCTTGTAATCCATATTTCGAATCATTTACTAAATCAATTGCTTCTTCCAGCTTACAATAAGTAGTTACTGAAACAACAGGAGCAAATAATTCCTCATCTAACACTTTCATTCCTTTTTTCACATTCGTTAATACGGTCGGTTCAAAAATATTCTTCTCTCTTGATCCACCAGTTAAAATGGCAGCACCATCCGTTTTTGCTTCTTCAATCCACTGTTCCACACGTTCAGCTTCTTTTTCATTAATCATTGGCCCTACATTTGTTTCTGGATTTAGAGGGTTTCCGACTTTTAATTTTTTTACTTCCGATAAAAACTTCTCCATAAATGCTTGTTCAATCTCTTGATGGACAAAAATTCTTTGCACTGAAATACAAATTTGACCAGCATGTGCAAAGGACATTTTCGCTAACTTTTGTGCTGCTTTATCGATATCTGCATCATGATGAACGATCGTCGCTGAATTAGAGCCAAGTTCCAATGTAGCCTTTCTCAGACCAATCGTTTTTTGAATATGCTTGCCAACACCAGGTGAGCCAGTAAACGTATAATGAGCAATTCGTTCATCTTGTAATAATTGTTCACCGACTGTTCTCCCTCCACCAATCACACATTGCACAAATCCTTTTGGTACTCCAGCTTCTTCTAGTAATTCACAAAGTCTAATTGCGAGACTAGGTGTTTCTGAAGCTGGTTTAATGATGACAGGGTTCCCAGCAGCTAATGCTGGGGCAACTTTGTGGACGACAAGATTTAACGGAAAGTTAAATGGTGTAATTGCTGCCACAACTCCTACTGGTTTTTTGACTGTATATAAAAATCTTCCTTGAACATTATAGTTAGGGATAATTTCACCGACAAGTTTCTTCGCTTCATCTGCGGCAATTTGGAAAGTAGCAGCCGAACGCGCTACTTCTACAAGTGCATCTGTAATCGGCTTTCCACCTTCATTTGCAATAATTTCCGCAAGTTCCTGTTTTCGTTCCATTAAGAGTGAAGCAACTTTCATTAAAACAGTATATCGATATTCAGGAGCAAATGTGGTCTGTTTAAATGCTTCAATAGCGGCTTCAATTGCCCTATCAACTATTTTTTCATCGGCAACAGAAATAACTGCATATAATTCCCCTGTATATTTATTGTAAACTTCTTGTTTTTTAGCTGATTCAATCCACTCACCATCAATAAATAATTTTTCTTTTTTCACTTCTGTAATCATATTATCGTCCCTTTCTTATTTACTTTCTCTTTACTACCTCTTTCACTGCTTTAGCGATATGTGCAGCCGAAACTTCAAAATCTTCAAGTAAAGCTTCATTTGGTGCTGATTCAGTATTACGATCTTTTACGCCGACTCGAAGCATTGGTACTGGTTTTTCTTCTACCAAAACTTCTGCAACAGCACTGCCAAGTCCACCATAAATACTATGTTCCTCTGCTGTGACGATCACACCAGTTTTTTCAGCAGCTTTTACAATTGCTTTCTTATCTAACGGTTTAATTGTCGGCATATGTAACACTGCAACAGAGAGTCCTTCTTTTTCTAGCGATTCTGCCGCTTCAATGGACCGGCTCGTTTGTGTTCCTGTTGAAATAATTGTTACATCTGTTCCTTCTTTAAGTGAAACCGCTTTTCCAATTTCAAACTCATAATCATCTTCAAAAATAACTGGGTATGGATCACGTGCTAGTCGCATATATACAGGTCCATCGAATTGGTGAGCAAACTCCATCATTTTCTTCACTTCTGTACTGTCAGCTGGAGCAAGCACAGTCATATTTGCAAGCGTTCTAAAAATCGCAATATCTTCTAATGATTGGTGTGTTTTACCAGTAAGTCCTGTAAGTAAACCGCTATAAGCACCGATCATATTTACATTTAAATTAGGTTGAGCAATTTGTACTTGGATTTGGTCAATTGCTCGTTTGGAAAGAAATGCAGCAAATGTGACCGCCCAAGGTTGAAGACCAGTAGTTGCAAGTCCTGAACAGACACTTAACATATTCTGTTCGGCAATTCCCATTTGTAAAAATTTATCTGGATTTTTTAATGCAACCCCGTCAATTTTCGTTGAGTTTGCTAAATCACCGTCCACTACATACACTTTTTCATCTTCTTTTGATAATTGTAATATTGTTTCACCAAATATATCTCTCATCGTTTCTTTTTTGTCTGATAATAAACTAGCCATTGATTATCCCTCCACACATAATTCTTTTATTGCATTTGCTAATTCTTCATTCGTTGGGACTCTGGAGTGCCATAAATATGCATTTTCCATAAAGCTAACTCCTTTTCCTTTTACCGTATTTGCAATAATAATAGTAGGTCTATCCTTTACTTCTCTTGCCTCTTTAAATGCTGCTTCTATTTCTTCAAAGTTATGTCCGTCAATGGAAATGACATGCCAGCCAAAAGCTCTCCAACGATTTTCGGGCGCTTCTACCGGAATTTTACGTCTACCATTTTCTCCATTCCAGCCAAATTGTTGCAATTTATTGTAGTCAAGAATAGCTACAAAATTATCTAAACGATACTTTGAAGCAACGTCTGCCGCTTCCCAAACTTGACCTTCTTGTGATTCGCCATCTCCTACTATACAATACGTACGAAATGCTTTATTTTGTAATTTTGCTCCGAGTGCCATTCCTACTGCTGCTGAAATTCCTTGTCCAAGAGACCCTGTTGACATATCAAGCCCGGGTAGAGCATTCAAATCAGGATGAGCTTGAAGCCGTGAATTAATAGCATCAAATGTTTTTAGCTCTTCAACAGGTAAATATCCTCTTAATGCCAATACTGAATATAGTCCAATTGCAGAATGTCCTTTTGAGAGAACGAATCGATCTCTATTTTCGTTCCGTGGGTTTTTAGGGTCAATATTCATTTCTTTAAAATATAAATAAGTTAATAAGTCAATCGCTGAAAGCGGACCTCCTAGGTGCCCTGCTCCTGCGTGATGAACTGTTTCAATAACATAACGTCTTGCTAATCTTGCCTTATTAATTAAATCTTCGCTTGATAAAGTCATTATAAATCCTCCTAAATTATATCCATTTGTTCAAATTAAGGTTAAGCGCTTTACTATATTGCGAAATAGATACAAGATAAAGAGATTTTATCTTGTAAATAATACTTACTTTATAGAAATAGGACGTCCTTCTATATATGATTGCTTGGCAGCTTTTGCAATAAGTTCTGCTTGGAGCCCATCATTTCCTTCACATTGTAAAGGTTTATCATTCTGAATAGAATCAATAAAAGCAAATGTTTCTGCAATATAAGCTTCTTTATACCGCTCTAAAAAGAAATGTTTCAAATTATCTTTATGTGTTCCATCAATCGTACTAAATTCAACTGTTGTTGGTCGATCATTTTCACAAGTGAGACTCCCTTTTCCACCAAAAACTTCTACTCGTTGATCATATCCATATACTGCTTTTCTACTATTATCGATAACACCAATTGCTCCATTTGCAAATGTTAACGTAGTGATTGCAGTATCAATATCGCCTACCTCTCCGATAGCAGGATCTACTAAGTTTGCTCCTAACGAAAAAACTTCAACTACTTCACTATTCACAAGGTATCGTGCCATATCAAAATCATGTATTGCCATATCAAAAAATAGTCCTCCCGAGCCTTTAATATATTCAACTGGTGGTGGCTCTGGGTCTCTCGATGTAATTTTTATAATATGTGGTTCTCCAATGACACCATTTTTTACAGATTCATGAATACGTAAAAAATTGCGATCAAATCGACGGTTAAACCCTACTTGAAATTTTACACCGGCTTCCTTTACTGCCTCTAGTACTTCTTTTGTTTCATTGATAGAAAAACTAATTGGTTTTTCGCAAAAAATATGTTTTCCTTTAATAGCTGCAGCAATAATAATTTCTGCATGTGTATCTGTTGGTGAACATACAAAAATCGCATCAATTTCTTCGTCATTTATAATATCTTCATATTTTGTAACAACTTCTTCAATACCGATTGTTTTCGCCCAATCTGTTACATGTTCAATGAAAAGATCTGAAATTGTCTTTATTCTCACATTGGGAAAGCTAATAATATTTTCAGCATGTAGTCTTCCAATTCTACCTGCACCGATGATACCAATAGTTGTTTTCTTCATTTGGTCACTCCTTTTTAATGATGTCTATTTAACCCATACCTATTTCTCGTAAGTAATTTCTCGTTCTTTTTGCAATCGGTAATGGCTTTTCAAATGGAGCTGGGTACATATCTTGTTCGACAATAATCCATCCATCAAAATTTATTTTCTTAAGTATTTGAACAAGTTTGTTCATATCAACAATCCCTTTAGCCGGTTCCACCATTACGCCTTCTTGAACCGCTTTTGCAAGCGACCAATTGTTTTGTTGTGTAGCTTCAAGCACGGATAAATCACAATTTTTTAAGTGAATATATGAAATTCTATTATGATGCTGTTTGATAAAATTAATCACATCTGCCCCCATGTAGGCATGATGACCAGTATCAAAACAAAGATTAATATTCGTTCTTTCTAAAAATTCTTCGATTTGTTCTTCTGTTTCTATATGTGTTTGTGAATGTGGATGATATACAACTTCCAAATCATATTTAGTTTTTGCATGATTATTTATTTTTTTAATATTATGGTAAAAAATATCTTTTTCTCGTTCAGTTAAATCTTTTTTACGGATTTGTTTTCCGGTAAATAAATCTGTGTAACAAGCATCAATTAATACGACATATTTTGCCTCTTCAAATTGAACTTGTATGGATGCCATTTCATCAAGTTGTTCAATCATTTTATTGGTGTTTTTTGTACAAGTTAAATCATCCATTAATGTTGTTGATACTAATTGAATATCCCTTTTCTTTAGTTCTTCTTTTAGTTTGTTTGCTTTATTTGGCATATAGCCCCATGGCCCTAACTCCATACCAGTGTAACCTGCAATTGCCATTTCATCTAAACATCTTTCCCAAGACATTTGTTTATCATCTTCTGTAAACCATATCCCCCAGGAAACGGGGGCAGTACCTATTTTACATTGACTCAAATTGCATTCCTCACTTTTTATATTGATACCCAATTATTTGATTCAGACGATTCAAGAATTGCTTCAATAATTTGGTCTACTTTAAAACCAAAGTTAAAATCGCAAATATATGAAGTTCCTTTTGTAATGCTCGATAAAACTTCATGAGTTTCTAGTGTTTTAAAATCATTGAATCCGATTGCTATACCAGATGCTGGTTGAAAAGCACTATACCCTTCGTGATCATTTCCAAGCAATACTTTTCTGAATCCTCTATCTACACTATGATCTTCAGTAAAGTACACGTGAACGTCATTAAGATTTTCTAATGAATAATGTACCGCCCCTTTTGTACCTTGAATTTCAAAACTTAAATAATTTTTTCTACCTGTCGCTATTCTACTAGAACTTAATGTACCGACAGCACCATTTTCATACTGCGCTAGTAATATAACAATATCATCATTTTCAACAGCCTTCATATCTGTAGAGTCAGATCGTACTGGTCTTTTTTTAATGACAGTTCTAGTTAAGGCATTAACAGCTTTCATATCTCCTAAGATAAATTGTAAAACACTAAATAAATGCGATCCTAAATCACCTAATGTACCACTACCAGAAATTTTTTTCATATGACGCCAAGAAATTGGGATTTGTGCATCTAATAGTGCATCCTGATCATATGTACCGGATACTTTTGTTATATCGCCTAATTTACCCGACTCAACTAATTCCTTTATATATTTCGTTGCTGGATTCATTACATTATTAAAACCTACATAATTTACTAGACCTTTTTCTTTCGCTAAATCTACTAACTCTTTTGACTGATCTGCTGATAGACTAAGAGGTTTTTCACAATAAACATGTTTATTATTTAATAAAGCTGCTTTTGCAATTTCATAATGAAAAGCATTTGGAGTAGTAATATCTACTAAATCAATATTTTTATCAGTTACTATATCTTGCCAATCTTTGCTATATCGTTTAAATCCGAATTTTTTTTTGACCTCAAAAGCACTTTCTTCATTAATATCTGAAACCATTTCAAATACAGGTTTTCCATATTCTTCACCAAAATGATATAAAGCGTTTAAAAAAGATTTGGAATGAGATTTTCCCATCCATCCTGTTCCAACCAATCCAATTCTTACTTCTTTCATAGTAAACACCTCTTTAATGAGTAAAGGGTTTTTGAACACATCTGACACAATTCAAGATGTGTTCAAATGTTCCCTTCAGCAATTATTTACCTAACCAATCATTTACTTCATCTAATTTTTCTTGAGCATTTTCATTTGTAATTAAGTCAATACCACTGTCAATTTTCTCTTCAACTGTCTCATCATTAATCGCTCTTATCGCATTTTCAACTCCAATATATGCCATTTGATATGGTAATTGTTGAATTACCGCATCTAAATCACCTTGAGAAATTGATTTTAAAGCATCACTTGTCCCGTCAATTCCAATTACCGGAATTTCTAAGTTACTTGCGTTAATCGCCTGAAGTGCTCCTAAAGCCATTTCGTCATTCGCAGTAAATACACCTTTAATATTTGGGTGTGCTGTGATTATGTTTTCCATAACGTTAACAGCTTTTGTTCGATCAAAATCAGCCGCTTGAACTGTCACAACCTTAAGACCATGCTCTTCAAGTTTGTCTTTAGCACCCGAAACTCTTGCTTCGTTTTGGGCAGCTCCTGAAACACCTTCAATTATTGCAACTTCATCACCTTCAGATAGTATTGAAGTTAAGTATTCACCTGCTTTTTGACCGGCGGTATAATTATCTGTTCCAATATACGTTACCTTATCTTCCCAATCTAAATCTGTATCAATAAGTAATACAGGAATATCTGCATCACTATATTTAGATAGCGTTGGTATGACTGAACCAGTACTTGGCATTAACACTAAAGCTTCCGGGCTTTCAGTTGATAAATCTTCTAAAATATTGATTAATTCTTGCTCTTGTGTTTGTGTAGATGCAGCAAGGAATTTTCCATTAACATCAAAATCTTCAAACGCTTGCTTTGCTCCAGCTTCAGCCAGTTTAAAATACTCTGCATCAGATCCTTTTAAAACAACTGCGATTGTTGGTTTGTCACTATCGTTATCAATGCTCTCGTCTGCTGATTCTTCACTTTCGTTACCACTTGAACTACTACCACAACCAGCTAATAACATTAGAGCTGAAATAATTACTAGAGATAATGTTAAAAAATATTTTTTCTTCATTTGTTTCACTCCTATTATTTTTCTGGATAAACCATAATTTTAATTGCTTCGCCTTTTCTCATTGTCTTGATTGCTTCATGAATATCTTTTAATGATGTTCTATGAGTAATAAGACTTTCAAGGTTTAATATGTTAGCTTCTAAAATTTTAATTACTTTAGGAAAATGATTTTTTTGAATAATTGTACCTATAACAGTAATTTCTTTTTTAGTTATTTCACACTGTTTAATCGGGTGATTGGCATTTTCATTCATGCCAACTAATAAGACTTTACCACCTTTTCGAACAAGTTCTATTGTTTGATCAAATAGTACACCTACGCAGTCAATGACAACATCTGCCCCTACTTTAGTAATGTCTTGAACTAATTGTTCAACATTCACTTTAGTTGGATTCATGATGTGTGTTGCTCCCGATTTTTTTGCATGTTCTAAACGATAATCAGATAAATCAACTGTTATTATTTGACCAGCACCTGCTGCCTTTTGAACTTGAGTAAACAGTTGTCCCATTGGACCTGCTCCTAAAATTACAACATTGTCGCCAGGTTGTGTTTGGATTTTCTCACTACCATTAATTACGCATGAAAGTGGTTCAGCCAAAACAGCTATTTCAGCTGGTACTTTCTTTGATATTTTATAGACATTTTTAGAAGGAACTACACTATAGGAAGCCCAACCACCATCTTTAAAGATTCCAATTGTTGAAAAATTTTCACAAACATTTTGAATGCCTGTTTGACAGTAATAACAATGTCCGCAAACTGTTGTCGGGTCAATAATTACTCGGTCACCAACTTTGACATTTTGAACATTATTGCCAATTTCAACAACTTCACCAATATATTCGTGTCCTTGAATAATACCAGGAGTTGCAGGGTGTGTAGGAGGGTCTGATAAAATATGAATATCAGATCCACATATACTTGCGACTTCTACCTTAATTTTCACTTCATCCGTTGAAGCTATTTCAGGTATATCGACTTCTTTCAATGTTAATTTTCCAACCTCTTCAAAAATTGCTGATAACATAATTTTTTCTCCTTATCAAAATTTAATTACTTAACATTCTCTGTAATACTTGCACTGTATGTTCACAGTAAAGATATAAATCATCCATTGATTCCTTATTAGCTGCGAACGGGTTTGCTCCTGGTGCCATACACTCAAGAACAAGAGGCCCACCATAATTAATTTCCTTCAGTTTTGAGATTACTGCTTCAAAATCAATATGACCAAATCCTACACCTTGTCGGTTATTATCAGAAAGATGGAAAACCCCTAATTTATTAGAGACACTTTCAATTGCACTTATCATATCGACTTCTTCAATATTCATATGATATGTGTCCACAAGCATTTTCACGCTCGGGTGATTTAATTCATTTACAAAACGATAAGCATCTTCAGCTGTATTTAAAATAGAACTTTCATAACGGTTAACTGGTTCTATGATTAACTCAACACTTTCCAATGTTGCTGTTTCGCATAATTGTTTAACTGAATCAATTGCCCAATCCCAATCTTCTGTTCCTTTACCAACAAGGTGCGCCTTTCCAACAGCAGATGGACAAATTACAATGTATTTACCACCTAATTCATTACAAACTTTAATTTGTTCTTTAAAATATTCGACAGCAATTTTCCGATTGGTTGGTTTACCGTTAGCTAAGTCTTTTGTTTCATCAGGCCAAGCAGCATCACCTGTAATTCCATCAATTTTTAATTGTAAATCGTTAACAATTTGTTTAATTTTGTCCGTATGAGTAAGCGCCATCGCTGCTTGGAGTTCTATCGCATCATAACCACTTTTTTTGATGAATTTAAGAACTCTTTCAATTGGTTCATCCCCAAAAATCCAACTACATATCGATAAATGCATAAATCACACTCCAAAGTTAACATTAATTATTTAAATAACCTTCTATTTCTTGAATTCTTTGCTCTACATTATCTTTTGTATAAACCTGGGCACCTGAATCAATACGTTTTTCTACTGACTCACCTTTTATCGCTTTTACAGCTGATTCCACTCCTAAATAACCCATTCTATACGGATCTTGGGCTATATTAGCCAACATTTGACCATCTACAACTGCTTGCAAACCATCTGGGGTACCATCAAAGCCAATTAATGGAATATGTGTACTATCTTTATTTTCTAACCCTTTAAATGAACCCAAAGCCATTTCGTCAGAAGTTGCGAAGACTACTTTAATATCTGGATCTGCTGTGAGAACGTTTTCGACAATATTAACCGCTTTTACACGATCACTTTGAGCGTCTTGAACGATAAATTCAATGTTTTTACTTTCTAAAGCCGCTTGGAAACCTTCAGTTCTTTCATCATGAACTTTTGCTCCCATTTGACCGCGAACGATTAGAACTTTATCACCATCATTTAATTGATCACTAATATATTCTCCACCTTTAGAGGCAGCTTCATAATTTTCTGTTCCGATAAAACTTACTCTATCCTCAAATTCATTTACGTTTGCATCCACCAAAACTACTGGTATATTAGCATCGTGTGCTTTTTGAAGCGCTGGTAACATCGCCTCGGGAAGACTTGGTGTAACAACAAGACCATTTACTTTAGTAGAAATTAAATCTTCAACCATTTTTACTTGTTGTTCATATAAAGTTTCCTCCGCTGGTCCAAGAATTTCAATTTCTACACCTAATTCCTTTGCTGCATCTTGAGCTCCAGCCATATGGATTTTCCAATACTCAGAACTTAAAGTCATTAGAACTACACCAATCTTCAAATTGTCAGCTTTAGTTTCTTCCGTTGACTTTTTTTCATTTCCTTCATTACTAGAATTAGTAATTGAACTAGAACCTTCATTTGATGAACAAGCAGTCAACATAAGAAGAGCAGATATAAAAACAAGTAACATTATTTTCCTCACTTTAACACTCCTCCATTTATTAAAAATATAAAATAAATCTATCATGTACGTCCCCTAAATTTATTCATCCCCCCTTGAAATGTATTAAATTACTTACATAGAAAATATTTATTTTTACGTATTAATTTTTCGAGCGTCTACGTAACACATCAACATAAACAGCTAAGATAATTACAGTTCCAATAACAACTGTTTGAATATCTGTCGATGTCCCTAATAAGTTAAGACCATTACGTAATACAGCAATAATCATCGCTCCAATTAAAGTACCCCAAACTGTCCCTACACCACCGAAGAAACTTGCACCACCAATGATTACAGCGGCAATCGCATCTAATTCATATGTTAACCCAGCTATTGGAGATGCTGCGTTTGTTCTTCCGATTAAAACTAGACCGCCAAGCCCAGCCATTAATCCACTTAATGTATATACTTTAATTAATACACGGTCTACCGGAATCCCAGAGAGACGTGCCGCTTCTTTATTTCCTCCAATAGCGTAAATATATCGACCTGTCGCTGTTCTAGTAAGAAAGATATGGAAGATAATACTTATCACAATTACTAAAATGAAGCTAACAGGAATAAAACCCACATTTGCTTGCCCTGTAAAATTGATTACATATGCAAAACCAAATATTGGTGTAGCACCAGTAATGATTAATGCAAGGCCTCTAAAAACGTTCATTGTACCCAATGTTGAAATAAATGGGTGTGGCAGTCTTAATTTTGTAAGTAACAATCCATTTAATAGACCTGCTAAAGCTCCAACTAATAAACAAACAAATATCCCTAAAACTGGTGGCATACCCCACATCACTGTGACAACACCTGTAACTACGATAGAAAATGCTAATATTGATCCAACAGATAAGTCAATACCTGCTGTTAAAATTGGTAATAACATACCAATTGAGAGTAGCGCGTTAATTGATGACTGTCGTGCAATGTTCATTAGGTTATCTATCTTTAGAAAACTCGGTGATAAAATTGCTAGTGTAATAGACAAGATAATCAATCCAAATAGTGCACCAAACTTGTTAGCAATATATTTAAAATCGTATTTTGCTTTTTTCTTTTCTTCCACATTACCTTGTTCTATAATTTCTGTTTGTTCTTTCATTATTGATTTAACCTCCTGTCGCTGCTTTCATAATTACTTCTTGATCTGCCTCATTCCTACTTAAATCTGCGGTAATCTTCCCTTCACTCATAACGAGTATTCTATCTGAGATGCCAAGAATTTCTGGTAACTCGGACGAAATAACGATAACACCGGCTCCATTTTCAATTAAATAGTTCATTAAGTTATATACTTCAACTTTTGCCCCAACATCAATTCCCCTTGTTGGTTCGTCAAAAATAAATACCCGTGCATCTGTAAACAACCATTTAGCAATCACTACCTTTTGTTGGTTACCACCACTTAAATATCTAGTTAATAAATTGACATTGTTAGGCCTAATACTTAAGTCTTTCACATACTTATCGGCAACTTTTCTTTGACTTTTTGGATGAATGAGACCATTTTTCTTCACCTTATTTAACATAGCAATTGTTTTATTAAAAATTAGGGATTGATCTAAAAATAACCCCTCTTCTTTTCTGTCTTCGGTAATAAATGCTAAGCCTGCTTTTATTGCGTCGATAGGATGACGAATATTTTGTTTTTCTTTTTCGATATATACTTCACCTGATACGATTGGATCAGCCCCAAATATAGCCCGGGCTAGTTCTGTACGTCCTGCGCCAACTAACCCTGATATCCCTAAGATTTCTCCCTGATAAGCAGTGAAATTTATTTGTGGAGAATCTTCTGTTAATTTTAAGTTTTTAACAGATAATATTTCTTTTCCTTTTTTGAAATCAATTTTAGGGAATTTATTATCCAATGAACGACCTACCATGAGTGAAATCATTTCATCAATGGAAGTAGATTTAGTTTCAACTGTTTTGATTTTATGTCCATCTCGTAGGATTGTAATGCGATCACTTATCCGCTTTATTTCTTCAAGACGGTGTGAAATGTATATGATTGTCATCCCTTGTTCTCTTAATCTTTCAATAGTAAGTAATAATTGTTCAGCTTCTCGTTCACTTAAACTAGATGTCGGTTCATCCATAATGATTAGTTCACAGTTTAGTGATAACGCTTTAGCAATTTCGACTAATTGTTGTTGACCTACCCCAAGGTTTTGTACTAGTTCATCTGGATTCACATTTTGACCTAATCGCTCCATTAACACCTTTGCTTCTTTTTTCATCGTGGTACGATCTAGTAAGGAAATTTTACTCCCAGTCTTCTTTTCATGTCCTAGAAATATATTTTCCATAATAGATAGTTCAGGGATTAAATTAAGTTCTTGATAGATTGTTCCAATCCCTGCGTCAATGGAGTCACTCGGTTTAGTTACCTCAATTGGTAGTCCCTTCCATATTAACTCTCCAACATCTTTCTCATAGGCACCGGTGATAATTTTAATAATTGTAGATTTTCCGGCACCATTTTCTCCTAATAGGACATGAACCTCACCAAGTTTTACTTCCATATTAATATCATGTAGCACTTGAACGCCTGAGAAAGATTTACTAATATTTTTTAATTCAAGTATCATATAAAATCACCCCTTACTTCTCTTCAAATTTATTATCCTTCCAGTATCTAAGGAATCTATACAAGCTTCTATCGCTCTCATATTTTTAATCGTATTTTCTTTTGAATAAATTGGCTCTGTATTTGTTAACACACAGTTCGATAAATGCTCAACTCCAAGTGTATAACTATGACCATAAATAATTTCTTGTCTTTTTAAACCGTTTTTATTAGTAACCGTTATATTTCCTTCACCATCCGCTTGAGTTATGAATGCTTTTGACACTTGAATCGTACCTTCCGTCCCTACAACCTCATACGTATGGCGACTTGGCATATCCATCGCACAATCAAAATACGTTTGTATCCCATTTTCAAGTTCCATTGTTACAATTGCGGATATATCTACATCATATCCGGGAATTTTTTTTGAGATCGCCTTTATACATTTAGGTTCACTATTCGCAATAGTTCTAATTGCATGAATGCTATAACAACCAATATCGTAAATACTACCTCCTCCTGTTTTTCGATCCATTCGGAAGTTTCCACCTATTTTATTTAATAGAAATGAAAAGCTTGAATGAATTAGTTTAACTTCACCTATTTCTCCTGTTGTAATAATGTCGCGTACACGTTTATGTTGTGGATGAAATTGGTACATAAACGCTTCCATAAAAATAACGTTATGCTGTTGACATACTTCAATCATTTCAACCGTTTCTTTTTCAGTCAAAGACGCGGGTTTTTCACATAATACATGTTTTCCAGCTTTTGCCGCCTCTTTTACCCATTTTGAATGTAGATTATTAGGTAGTGGGATGTAAACTAAGTCAATATCAGGATCTTCTAATAATGCTTCATAAGTGCTATAGGCTTTAGGAATTTGAAACTTCTCGGCCACAGGATGTTCTTTCCCATTTTGACTTGCAATTGCAAGCGCATTTGCATTTTTTGCTCGTAAAATTGCTGGTATCGTTTGTTCTTGTGCAATTGCAGCAGTACTTAGAATTCCCCAATTTATTTTAGCTGTTGTCATACGATAAACCTCCTGTTTTTACTTTTTGTTCGGTTTAATGTTTCAACAACACTGTTTCCCCGTTATTAAATGAACTTGTTGCTGCAATAGAAATTTCAAGTGCCTTTTTACCGTCCCAGGCAGTACATAATGGTTGTTCACCTTTACGAAGTGTGTCAATAAAGTGCACCATTTCTAGTAAATATGCGTCTTTAAATCTAGTAGGGAAATCTTGCACTAAATCATGGCTCGTTTGATTTTTAGTGAATAGTTTAATATCATTTTGACGCATAGACCCAATTTGTATTGCACCTTCTGTTCCAATTACTTCCCCTCGGATATCATAACCATATGGAGCAATTCTTGTTGTTTCAACATCCCCTGCAGCACCTGACTTAAATCTAATTGTTGATAGGCCTTGGTCAACATCATGATACTTTTCCATAAACTTATTTGATTCTAGCAAAATATTTCCAGTTGCTTGTATAGAATGCACTTCATCATTCATTAAAAAGCGAGCAATATCGTAATCGTGAATTGCGACATCTAAAAAGATACCACCGCTATATTTAATAAACTCTTCTTGTGGAACATTTCCATCTCTACTTACACCTTTAAAATAAAGGGGTTTTCCAATGTCTCCAGCTGCAATTCTCCTTTTTGCTTCTACATAAGCAGGGTCAAATCTTCTCATAAAGCCTACTTGACAACTAATGTTATTTTCTTTAATCACTTGAATAACATCGTCTGCTTCATCCAATTTTTGTGTTAACGGTTTTTCAACAAAAACATGTTTTTTATGTTGTGCAGCCTTTTTAATCATTTCGGCATGTGTGCTAGTTGGTGTGACGATGATAATTGCATCAATATTCTCATCTTTAAATGCATCATTTGGATTTTCGGACCAACTTTCTACTTTTAATTCACGAGCCACTTCTTCCGCTCTTCCCTTTAAAGGATCAATTACTTTAACGAGTTTTGCACCTTGGATTTTTGAAGCAATATTTTCAGCGTGCCAATAACCAAGTCGTCCAAGACCTAAAACTGCACAACGAATTTCTTCTATCATATTTTCCCCTCCACTAAATTAAGCGCTTAACTAATTGTTGAATGACATTACACGTTTTATTAAAACCTATTCTATATAGTTTTAAAAACATCCGTTAATTAGTGATTCTTTCAACGATATTTTCTAAGTATTTTAATGATGCCTTGGCAAATTCATGTGGATTATATTGAACAGGATCTTGCTCCCCTTCTATTAGTGCCCAGCCATTATATTTTTTTTCAATTAAAATTTTAAAGACTGGTTCAAAATCCAAACATCCCGCACCTGGAACAGTAAATAATCCACTTCGGATACACGCACGGATACTAAACTTTTCTTCTCGAGCTTGTTTCAATACATCTGCTCTTACGTCTTTCAAATGGATATATTTTATTCTGTCATAGTATTTATTCAATAATTCAACTGGATCATTTGATCCATAATATCCGTGTCCCGTATCATATAGTAAGGAAACAAGATTAGAGTCGGTCATTTCCATTAATCTATCAATCTCTTCCGGTTGCTCAACAACTGTACCAGCATGATGATGGTAAACTAAATCCATTCCATTTTCTCTACAAATTTCTCCTGCTTTATTCAAGCCTTCAACTAAGTATTTCCACCCTTCATCATCTAATCTTTCTACATATGTTTCATCTTGTTTTCGGCGTGGATCTTGATTAAGCATTGAACCACCAATCTCTGCTGTACTTACAACTTTACAACCAAATGGTTTTAAAAATTCAACATGCTTTCGATAGGCTTCAAGTTCTTCCTCAAATCTCGTTGGATCAGTGAAAAATACAGACTTCCATTGTGTTGTCAGTTGCAGATTATACTTTTTTAATGCTTCGGCTAAGTCGATTGGATCTTTCGGAAATTTTCTACTAATTTCAGTTCCTGTAAAGCCGAGTGAAGAGATATCACTCATTACTTGTTCGTATGTATAATAGTCACCATGTTCTAGAACATCTTCACCTACCCAGTTAATTGGATGAATTCCTAACTTAAATGGAAGATTTTTTATCGCCATTTAATTCCCTCCTTGCATGAACTAAGGGGGTTTAGCTATAGAAGTATATAGCTAAACCACTCTTGTTACTATAGCTTTTTCCTTGTCCTCAAATGATTTTATTTCGCTAGCCATTCATGATCCTTATCATTCGTAAAACGCCATTTACGAATTGGTCCTGCCATCACATTTAAATAATATAGTTCATATCCTGGTGGGGCTGAACATGGGTGATGTCCTTTAGGAACTAAGACGGAACATCCATCGTTTACGATAATTGTTTCATCGAGTTCACGATCATCTGTATAAACACGTTGTACTGCAAATCCCCCGTCTGCAGGATTAATTTTATGGTAATATGTTTCTTCTAAATACGTTTCATCTGGATAATTATCTTGGTCATGTTTATGCGGAGGGTAACTAGACCAGTTTCCAGCTGGTGTAAATACTTCAATTACGAATAAACTATCAGCTGGCTTTTCTTCTGGAATAATTCCGTGAATTTCACGTTCCATCCTACCTGATCCACGTTTCGCAACATCCACATCTTCTGGACGGACAAGTCTTGCTTCATACGTTCCTTTTCCTGGAGCGGTGCAAACTGCAATCTCTAAATCCGTTAAAGCTTCTAGTCTTACTTCATCATCATTTGGAGCATAAACGGTATATGCAGGTGTTTCATCAAAGACACTCATTCTTTCACCGATATTATCCCATGATTTATGCTTCGTTTTTGCGTTCGCACGACCCGATAGCAGCACGACCGCCATCTCTTTATTACCAGTTGGTTTTATAAAAGTTTCATCTTTTTTTAACTGATATACTTCAAAACCGACATAATCCCATTCAGCTGATTCTGGAGTAATTCGTAAAACGTTCCCGTCCTGATCTGGAGTTTCTTTAGGTTTTATTAAAAGTTTCGACACTTTCTATTCCTCCCGCTATTAATATTTTCTTGCCTTTTCTTTATTTGCTTCCATTTCACGATGAGCTTTTTGTACTTTTTCACTTGTTGACACTTCTGCTACACCTAGATGCCACCATGATTCATATCCTGTTGTACATGTTCCTGGCAATACTTTAATATCAATTAAAGTTGAAACAGTTTCCTCTTTTGCTTTTTCTAAAGCTGCTTGTAGCTCTTCTAAAGTACGAACTGTATATCCTTTTGCACCTAAACTTCTAGCATTTGCTGCGAAATCAATGTCCAAATATTCACCTGTTAAACGATTATCTTCTTCCGAGCGATAACGAAATTCGTTACCAAATCCGTCACTTCCTTGACCAATTTGCAGGTTATGAATACATTGGAAACCATTATTATCTAGTAATAAAATAGTAATTTTTTTATTTTCTTGAATACTTGTGACAAGTTCCGTATGGAGCATCAAATAACTTCCATCTCCAACAAGTGCGTACACTTCTTGGTCATCATCAGCAGCCATTTTTATACCTAGTGCCCCTGCCACTTCATAGCCCATACAGGAAAATCCATATTCCATATGGTATGTTTTTGGTTCTGTATTTCTCCATAAACGGTGTAAATCACCAGGCATACTTCCTGCCGCGCAAGTAATGATATCCCTTTCATCAATAAAGTTATTAATTTCACCAAGAACTCGTGTTTGTGATAATCCACCTTCAACTGTTTGTGCATAATACCCATCAACAATTTCAGTCCACTCGCCTTTTAATTCTATCAATCTATTGAGATCATGCGCATTTTTATATTCTTTTTCTACTAATCTTGTAGCTAATTTATCTAGCGCTGTTTTGGCATCAGCTACAAGCATTTGTGATTCCATTTTCATAGCATCGAATCCGCTTACATTAATACTTAAAAATTCTACATCTGGATTAGCAAAAGCAAGCTTTGATGAAGTTGAAAAGTCTGTGAGTCGAGATCCTATGGCAATGACTAAGTCTGCTTCTTGCGCTAATTTATTTGATACAAGTGATCCGGTCGCTCCAATACTTCCCATATTAAATGGATGTTTCCATGATAGAGCACTTTTACCTGCTTGTGTTTCCCCTACCGGAATATGAAATTGTTCAGCAAACTTAGCAAGCTCTTCTGTAGCTAAAGAATAATGTACACCACCACCAGCAATTATTACTGGTTTTTTCTTTTTAGAAATAAGTTCAACTGCACGGTCGAAAGATTCTTCTGATGCAGTTTTTCTTTCAATATAATGAACACGTTTTTTGAAAAATTCTACTGGGTAATCATATGCTTCAGCTTGTACATCTTGTGGGAGTGCAAGGGTGACTGCACCTGTATCAACTGGATCTGTTAAAACTCGCATCGCATTTAGTGCTGCAGTCATTAATTGTTCAGGGCGTGAGACTCTGTCCCAATATTTACTTACAGGTTTAAATGAGTCATTTGCTGAAATTGTATAATCTCTTGGATCCTCAACTTGTTGTAACACTGGGTCAGGCTGACGTGTTGCAAAAATATCTCCTGGTAAAAGTAATACTGGAATTCTATTTACTGTTGCAGTCGCTGCAGCAGTAACCATATTTAACGCCCCCGGACCTACGGATGTAGTACAAGCATAAATTTCAAGGCGATTTTTTTGTTTTGCATATGCAGTAGCGCTGTGAACCATACCTTGCTCATTCTTACCTTGTAAATATGTAAGTTCACCTGTGTGATTCTCAAGCGCCTCCCCCATACCAGTTACATTTCCATGGCCGAAAATTCCGAAAACACCTTTCACAAACTTTCTTTCTACTCCATCAAATTGAATATATTGGTTATCAAGAAATTTCACTAATGCTTGAGCCATTGTTAGTCGCACAGTTTCCATTAAGTTCAGCTCCTTTTTTATTTGTTACAAGTACACTTTTTCTTTCGTTTGAAATGATCTTGCTGCGGCTTCAGAAATTTGTAAAGCAATTTTTCCATCGTTTTCATCAACGATAGGCCTTCTGTTGTTTTTTACACAATCAATAAAATGTTCTAATTCTTTTAAAAATGCAACTTGGAAATTTGTAGGGAAATCAGGAATATTATCATAATACGCTTTATTTTTCGTTAAAATAATATTGTTATGGTACTGGTTTGAACCAATTTGGATCATCCCTTCTGTTCCAAGAACTTCTCCTCGGATGTCGTATCCAAATGAAGAGTTCCTACTTCCCTCTATATCGGCAGTAACTCCATTTTCAAACTGAAGATAAGATAATGATTGATCCACATCACAATAGTTATGCATAAATGGATGAACATGTACTTCTCCAAATGTTTGAACCGCTTTCACTTCACTGCCAATAAGAAATCTAGCAATATCATATTCATGGATACATAAATCAAGGAAAATACCACCACTCGATTTAATATAATTTTCTGGGGGAGAGCCCGGGTCCCTACTCACTCCTTTAAAATAAATTGGCTTACCGATGTCTCCTTTTTCTATCCTTCTCTTTGCATCTGCATAAGCTGGATCAAATCTTCTCATAAAGCCAACTTGACAAAATACGTTATACTTCCTTAATGCTTGAATAACTTCATCCGCTTCTTCAACGGTTTCTGTTATTGGTTTATCGACAAAAATATGTTTATTATGCTTAGCAGCTTGGATTAGTAATTGTGCATGAGTTTTAGTAGGTGTACCTATTACTACTGCATCAATTTCATCATCTTCAAATACCTCTTGTACATTACTAGTCCAATTGGAAAGACCTAATTTTCTAGCAGCTTTTTCAGCATTCTCTGTTCGTGAAGCAACAATATTTTTCACTTTTGCACTAGGTATATTTTGAACTAAATTTTTTGCATGTACTGACCCTAATCGGCCAACACCAATTACCGCGCAATTTATTACTTCTTTCAATCTAGCACCTCCTGTCGAAAATACGTTTAGGTATAGCGCTTACTTAAAATCTATAAAAAATTAGATTACTTGTTTATATATCGGTAACCCATTTTTCATCGGAATGATCATTTCACCTTGAATAAGTGATTCTGCATAGTTAATAAATTCTTTTGTCATCGTATTTTCACTCAAATCATACCACTCTACGGGAACGTACTTCTCCTTATTAGCGACATCTTTTAAGGGTTTTGGTCGATAAACAATTTTATAATCATTTTCAACATTTTTCTCTCTGTCCATTCCAATCATTACACCAGAATATCCTTTAACAGCATGCTTCCACGCTTCTTTACTTATTTCATAAGCTTCATCAACATCTGTTTTTGACGCTAATATAATACTACTTCTTTGCCAAATGCTTGTTACTATCGATCTCGTTTGAATTCCTGTGCTATTTTCTATTGTATTTTTTAAATAATCGGCTACGCCACCTAATTTAGGTCTGTCTAAAAGGTCATATTCTATCTGATTTTCATTTATATATTGACCATATTCATTTTTCATTCCTTCTGCGACAATTAAAAAGGTATTTCTTTTATTTCTGTAAGCATTTTGAATCTTTTCTAAACAATTCTCTAAATAAAAGGGGGCTTCAGGAATATAAATTAATGTCTGACTTTCATCATCACATGTTGCTAGAGAACAAGCTGCAGCTAACCAACCAGTATGCCTGCCCATCGTTTCAATTATCGTTACCCGATTACTACTTGGATAACTGGCTACATCCATTTTCATATCTAAAACAGAGGTAGCTAAAAACTTTGCAGCACTTCCATATCCCGGTGAATGATCTGTTTCTACTAAATCGTTATCAATTGATTTTGGTATCCCGATTACTGTTAAATGATAGTTCATCTGTTCCGCTACGTCGTTAACCATTTTGGCAACTTGCATCGAACCATTTCCACCTATGTAAAAAAAATAACGGATATGACGTTTTTTTAAAATAAGAATAATTTTCTCAATCTCACTTAGTATCAATTTATGTCGACATGTTCCCAGTGCTGCGCCAGGAGTCCACCTTAGTCGATGACGATCTTCAGTCGATAATTTACTTAAATCAATAAATTTTTCATTCATTAAACCATGAATACCACCTATTGAACCGTAAATTTTCCCTTTAAAACCAGAGTAAAGCATTTCATCAACCAGTCCAACAACTGAATTATTAATTACAGCAGTCGGCCCACCCGATTGTACCACTAAACAATTCTCGTACATTAAAATGACCACCTCCTTTATATTTACGCACTTTTTGATTAAGCGCTTCACTAAATAACCAATAAAAATCTTGCTTGTATTTTAATAAAATCATGCAAATAATAAATAAGTTACACTATCATTTTTTAGTTATACCGTACTTTTTCTTTTTATTAAAGAAGGTAAAAGCGTTATCCGACTTTTCTCTTCTTTTTCACCTTTAATAATTGATACCATTAAATCCATCACTTCCTTTCCCATACTCTGAATAGGTTGAGCGATCGTTGTTAACGGGGGTTCGATAATAGTAGCAATTGACGTATTATCAAATCCAATTACAGATAAGTCTTTGGGAACATTTAGTCCTAATTGTTTGGCCATTTGGATGACACCTGCTGCTAGCAAATCGTTACAAGCAAAAATTGCTGTCGGCCCATTATCGCTATTTATATATTTCTCAGCCATTTCCCTACCCGCTTTAATATGATCTATTTCATGGATAAACTCAAAATTCGAATTTATTTTTAAATCATTTTCTGCTAGTGCATGGTTAAATCCTCGTAGCCTTTCTCTATTGCTCCATAAATCACGGGCTACTACTCCTAAATTTTGATGGCCTAATTCTATTAAATGGTTGGCAGCTAAATACCCCCCCATAAAGTCATCTAAAGCAACAGCATTTACTGAAAACATCGGGAAATCACGAGCAACGATAACGACAGGTATATCTTGTTTCATCAATTCTTCTACTTTTTCCAGATTTTCGAATCCGGAAGCTAGAATAAACCCATCGACACTTTTTTGCATTAATAAAGCTAAATATTGATTTTCTTTATCACTTTCATAATCGGTATTACAAATGACTAAATTATATCCAAGTTCATGCCCACGATCCTCGATACTCCGAGCTAACTCAGAAAAGAAAGGGTTTGCTAAATCAGGAATAAGTAAACCTATTGTCTTCGTTTGTTTCCCCATTAAAGCAGACGCTAACATATTCGGTCGATAGTTTAATTTTTCCATCACATCTTTTACTTTCTTTCTTGTTTTCTCACTAATACGTCCATTATTATTAATTACTTTTGAAACGGTTGCAATCGAAACATTTGCTTCCTTTGCAACATGATAAATTGTTACTTTCATTTTAATCTCTCCATCATTAGGCCAAAGCATTTATATTATGATATTTTAACTGTTTCGGAAGAATTGTACAATGATTGGTAAGCACTTTCAATATATTTTACCATTTCAAGAGAATTATGATGATTATACTTCGGATCTTGATGATTAATAATACAATCTTGAATGTGTTCTACTTGTCTTAAATACTGATCATCTTTAAATAAGCGACTTTCAATTACATGGCCATCATGATCAATTAGGGTCACTTTTCCTGTGCCATTTTCTGAAACGTCGGGTCTAAAAGCAGATTCAACAATAATTGTACTTTTTTCTCCAAAAATTTCATAACGATCAAGGAATGAACCTTCGAAAGATGCACTAACTTCTGCACAACGATTCTTTTCATCTGTAAAAAAGCAAACTGAAGTTGTATCTACTTGATGATTACTATCAACTTTTCCTATCATCGACACTTCTGTTGGTTTCATCCCAACAATTTGCGTTAGAGCATGGATACCATAACAGCCGACATCCCATAATGCTCCCCCACCTAATTCACGATTCAATCTTATATCGTTCGGGTCATCGAGCTTAAATGAAAAATGAGCTTTTACATATTGATAGTCACCTATTGTCCCATCGTTCAGTAACTGTTTTACATATTCGTGTTGAGAGTGAAACTGATACATGAACGCTTCCATAAACACCACATTGTTTTGCTTAACCGCTTCACTAATTTCTTTCATCTCGTTTAAAGTCAGTGTCGCTGGTTTTTCCAATAAAACATGTTTTTTAGCGTTCATTGCTTTAATAGCCCATTCTTTATGTAATGCATTTGGTAAAGGTATATATACCGCATCAATAGACTCATCTAACAATAATTCCTCATATGTGTCATATATTTTTACAGTATTAAATCGTATTGCTTTTTCCCTATTTCGCGATGCTACTGCAACTACTTCGCCGTTTTGGGATCTACGAATAGCGGGTAATAATTCAGAAAAAGCGATATTTGCTGCGCCTAAAATCCCCCAATTAATTCGGTTCATAAAATCCCCCATTTTGAATTTCTTTCAATCAATTTAGTAAAGCGCTTTCCTTAGGGAGTATTATATACAATTACTTTTTTAAAATCAACCCCTTTTTCAAAGTTTTTATAAAATCAATTATATTCGTTTATTAATAAGGTCCACGCCTTTAAAGATACCCCGCTCATCATAAAGTTCCTAAATGTTCTCGTTCTCTTAGCTATTTACTAAAAGAATTTCATCGTACTACTCGATGTCACAACTTTTTGGCTCGTTGACCTGCGTTTATATTATTCGTTCATCATTTTGCCGTATTTTACTAATAATGCTTCATATTCGTGTGCCTCATAGTATCAACACAATCTTATCACAAACATTTATGGTTTCACTTCAGTTGTTTCATTAAGAACGCCGAAAAGTAGGATCACATAGTTGCCTTGTTCCATATTCAAATCCATCATTTAAAAATAGCTATGCAGTTTATCTGAAATAAGCGGTTCTTACATTGCAACTCGCACCTGCTAACGAAAATATACATACTCTTTTTCCCATTTGCTTCTTTATTCTAATACGATATCATTGGATCATTAGCTATTGATGCATTCAGATCAAGGTTCGCATTGACATGCCCTAAAGTCAAGGAATTGTTCAAAGTATGTTTTGTAAAGGTAACTATTACGACAATTCTGTAATGGAAAAATTCTTTGGCATTATAAAGTCAGAATCCCTCTACTTCAAGGAATTTGAACGGTAGGCATTTCAAAAAAGAGCTAAAAAATATATCGACTATTACAACACGAAACGCCTGAAGGCAAAATTAAAAATGAGTCCGGTAGAGTACCGAACTCATTTCGAACAACTGCCTAATGAAATAACCGTGTCTAACTTTTAGAGGGCACCTCAAAATTTCCCTACGTGTTTTTTAAATACGCTTCTATTTATTTCGCCGTACTTGCACTACTACGCCGTCTACGTTGTTTAGGCATGTCACTCATTTCATTTACTGAGACAACGTCTTCCACTCTCTTCTCAGGTGGATCCCAGTACTGCTCATTTCCTGGTAAATCATCGAACCAAGCAGCATCTTTTGGACAATCAAGAATCATAAATTTACCATAATTACCATCACGAGCTTGATGGAATTTTAAATACGCTTTTCCATCTTCAATAGCTAAAATTTCAACTTTTCCAGCTGTATGACTCATGGACAAACGAACACGTTTTCCAAGACCAGAAGTCTTTGCCTTCGCTTCTTCAACAATATTATATGCTTCTTCAAGCGTTAAAACGAAATCTTCATTCCCTCTCACAGGACGATTAATAAAGAAATAATAAGGAGTAACCCCAGCCCATGAAAGTTTATCCATTAATTCTCCTAATACATCCGGATCATCATTAATACCTTTTAATACCGGTGTTTGGTTTACAACGATCGCACCTGCTTCATGTAATGCTTGGAAACCTTTATGTGCTTCTGGTGTTATTTCGCGGGGGTGGTTCACATGTGCCATAATGTATATGCGTTTCTCTGATGTGGAATGTTTACGGATAACTTCAAGTAATTCTTTATCTTCATAAATTCTCATCGGGTTAAAGACAGGTAATTTGGAGCCAATTCGAATAATTTTTACATGATCAATTTCACGCAAACGTTCAAAAATCATATCTAGACGTCTTGCCGCTAAAATTAATGGATCCCCTCCAGTAAGTAGTACGTTATTAATTTCTGGATGTTCACTAATGTAGTTAATCCCTGGATCTACGTCGATCATCGCTTCTTTTACATCATTTCTAAATAAGCGCTTACGGAAACAGTAACGGCAGTAGGCACCACATACCTCCGAGCAGATAAGTAGCGCGGTAGTTGTATATTTGTGCTGACAACCTGGAACTACATAATTCGTATCCTCATCAGATGCATCCCATCGTCCATAGTCAGCAAGTTCATTCGTGTTCGGAATAACAAGCTTTTTAATTGGATCTTCAGGATCTTCCCAATCGATTAATCCTAAGTAGTAGTCATTTACTCTGAATACAAACTTATCCGTAATGGCTTTTAGCTTTTCTCTTTCTTCTTCTGGTATTTGCGTTATTTTATCAATATCCGTTATGTATCTTGGTTGTGCCATATAGTCAATCTCCTCCATAATTTAATTTTGTAAAATATTTTGGCAGATCTTTACGATTGGTTATCTTAGCTATCCCCAATCCGATGATAGTTTTTCCTATCATTTTGACTTCCTATGAAACTATATTACAGTACCAATACTAAAAACATAACATAGATTAAAGGTTTATTCAAATGACCTTTCCAATATGGTGCAGACAAATTCTTAAACTTTATAGATTTTATTCAAGGTTAATCAGTTTGTAAAAAAGATCATGTCATTTAAAAGGGGATCAATGAGATTTGTATTAAAGTACACAAATAATGCTATGCGGGATGCGCGCCCCCTCTATTTTTTGAAAAAAGACCGTGATGTACATCCCAGTGTGTCCACGTTACCTTTCTTCGTGAAAAAGCTAGAGAAGGGAGCGTGCGGCGCACCACGTTACCTTTCTTTGGGAAAAGCAGAGAAGGGGCATATGGCGACGCAGGGTGACATGCCACTGTTCTTTGTAAATGATTGGAAGATGGGGTACGCAGCGAGCTTCCCGTTAACATCTCCTCCTAAATTAGAGCATTAATCGATCCGAGGTAGGCATTAAGACGAAAAAATCCCCAACATAAAACCCTCTCCAAAAATGAGAGGGCACCAGGTTTATTTAACTTACTTCTCCTGCCTTTATCCAGTCCTTTCCATCTAATTGCCTTGTAACCACCATACTTGCTACTGTATCGCCAGTTGCATTTACCATTGTTGCTGGCGGATCTACTACAACACCAATCGCAGAAATAATCGGTAATGCTTGGAGTGGTAATCCGTACAATGTCACAATCATCATTTCTCCAATGAATCCACCACCTGGAATCCCGCTCATCACGATTCCAGACAAAAGACAGATACCAATTGCCGTTAAAAATGTACTGAATCCAGAAAAATCCATATTAAATACACCAAAGACAAAAGCGATTTTTAACATTGCCGATAAACAAGAACCATCCATATGAATCGTTGCTCCAAGTGGTAAAACTGTTTCACGAATATCTTTCGGGACACCTATTTTTTGCGCTGCTTGTAAATTGATCGGTAGTGTTGCTACACTGCTCCCCGTACCAAGTGCTGTTGCCGCGGGTGCAAGAATGTTTTTCCAAAAACGAACAACTCCCTCTCTTCCACCAGCGATAAAGGCATACAATGTAAAACCGATAAAAAAGTAAAGAATCGAAACAGGATAATAAATAATAATGGCTTTTGCATAATCGCCAATTAATGCAGTTCCAAATTCACCAATTAATGAGGCAAAATATGCCCCCAAACCAATCGGAGCGTAATACATAATAAGTTGTACTATTTTCATAAATACTTCGGAACCACCAGATAAAAATTTGGCAAAAGGTTTGCCCTGCTCTCCGACTAAGCCAGTAGCAACTCCAACTAAAACAGAAAAAATAATTAATGCAAGCATATTCGATCGTGAAAACAAGTCGACAAAGTCAGGCACAGTAAATGTTTGAACCAGTTGATCTGCAAAAGTAATTTCTTCTATTTCCTCAGGTGTTTCCAACGGAATATTTGCATTTGAACTTGGTGAAAACATAACAGTTGCCACTAGCATGAAAACGGAGGCAATAATACCAGTAACAATAAAAACTGACATCATGGAACCCATTATTTTCCCTAAGCGCCGCATGCTGTCCATATTTGCAATTGCTGATGAAATAGAGAAAAAAACGAGTGGGATAACGACCATAAATAATAAATTAATAAAAATATCCCCCAATGGTTTTATTACATTCGCTTTTTCCCCAAAAATAAGTCCTATAATTGATCCAATGATAATCGAAGCTAATAATATAATAGGAAAACGATATGCTTTTAGTTTCGACACGTGCTCCTCTCCTCCCTCTTTCCCATTACTTATCCATGAAGGAACCTGTGAAAACAACTTCCGCTTCACCAGATAAAGTAATGGAAGATACTTTTTCATTATCCATTTGAAAACCTATCGTTAATACACCCCCTTTCGTTTGAACGCTTACAGGAGATGTTGTAGATTGTACTAATGCAGAAATAATTGCCGATGCTGTTGCACCTGAACCACATGCTAATGTTTCTTCCTCTACTCCACGTTCATATGTTCGAATAATTAGTTCCGACTTATTTTTTACTTCCACTATATTTACGTTCGTTCCTTTTGGGAAATAATTGCTATACCTTATTTTTCTTGCCCACTGAATAAAAGCTTCCTCTTTTTCCTCTACTATTTTCTGTTTAAAAATAACGGTGTGTGGGACACCGACAGTTGCATAGTGAAAATGTTCTTCATTTCCATTCATATCTAATGTTTGTGCTAGTTTAATATTTCGAATAAAAACAGTTGGGAAATATATTTGCACATGACCATTATTCAAAATAGTTGCTTGATATACTCCATCTACTGTTTCAAAAGCCATCTCTTTATCAACAATTCCGTTTATGTAAGCAAATTTCGCCATACAACGAGCACCATTTCCACACATTTCACCTTCTGAACCATCTGAATTAAAATAACGCATGGAAAAGTCAGCTTTATTTGAATCTTCTAGGAGCATAAGTCCATTTGCTCCAATATGAAATTTTCTTCTACATACCATTTGTACAAAACTTTTTAGCACAACATGTTGCAAAACATTTTTTCGATTATCGATCATAATAAAATCATTTCCGCAACCATGCATTTTCGTAAAATTTATCTTCATCGGTTTCTCCTTACGTAAATAAAATGTTCAAAAAGTGTCTTACCTTTCATTTTACCTTTTCATTCTGGGCAAAACAATACAATTTTCATCAAAAAAATTGATATTTACTATTGTGCCATAGATATTTGCATCATTAATGCATTCCTTGCATAAGCTGTATAAACCTTGATTTATAAAAATGATACAACTAGGATCTTACAGTGCTATAACTGTATAAACATAAACCTCGATTATGTGGAGGGAGTCGAATGAATATTTTACACAAATTAAAAAGTTATCGGGAAGAAGAAGAAAGATTAAAATGGGAAGGTACTTTTCATGACTATTTGGAAATTGTAAAACAGCAACCAGAAGTTGCCCAAACAGCCCATTCCAGAGTGTATAACATGATTAAGAATGCTGGAATTACAGAAGAAAATGGGGAAAAAGTATATCATTTTTTCGATGAAGAAATTTTTGGCTTAGAAGAAGCGATGGAAAAACTAGTAGAAGAATATTTTCATCCTGCCGCAAAACGACTCGATGTTAAGAAAAGAATCCTCTTACTTATGGGACCTGTTAGCGGAGGGAAATCAACAATTGTTACGTTATTAAAACGAGGACTCGAAACATTTACAAGAACGGATGAAGGTGCTGTTTATGCGATTAAAGGTTGCCCAATGCATGAAGATCCACTTCACCTTATCCCTAACCATTTACGAGAAGACTTTTTTAAGGAATATGGGATTCGAATTGAAGGTAGTTTATCCCCATTAAATACGATGCGTCTAGAACAGGAATATGGCGGCCGGATTGAAGATGTAATGGTCGAACGAATTGTCTTTTCAGAAGATAAGCGTGTCGGAATTGGAACATTTAGTCCATCTGATCCAAAATCACAAGATATTGCCGATTTGACGGGGAGTATTGATTTTTCTACTATTGCCGAATACGGTTCTGAATCCGATCCTAGAGCTTATCGTTTTGACGGGGAATTAAATAAAGCGAATCGTGGGATGATGGAATTTCAGGAAATGTTGAAATGTGATGAAAAATTTCTGTGGCATTTATTATCACTCACACAAGAAGGTAATTTTAAAGCAGGAAGATTCGCGTTAATTTCTGCTGATGAACTTATTGTTGCGCATACGAATGAGGCTGAATATCGTACTTTTATATCCAATAAAAAGAATGAAGCATTACATTCAAGAATTATCGTTATGCCGATTCCTTATAATTTAAAAGTGAGTCAAGAAGAACGAATTTACGAAAAAATGATTAAACAAAGTGATATAAAAGATATCCATATTGCCCCACATGCGCTTAAAGTTGCAGCGAAATTTTCCATCTTAACTCGACTCAAAAAGCCCAAAAAACAAGGGATCGATTTAGTGAAAAAAATGCGCATTTATGACGGAGAAAATGTGGAAGGTTTTAACCAAGTAAATGTGGAAGAATTGAAAAACGAGTTCCCAGACGAAGGATTAACAGGGATTGACCCAAGATATGTGATTAACCGAATTTCTTCTGCTATTATTCGAAAAGAAGTGAAGTCGATCAATGCACTAGATGTATTACGCTCATTAAAAGACGGACTCGATCAACACCCATCCATCACTCAAGAGGATAAGGAAAATTATTTAAATTATATTTCGGTTGCCCGAAAAGAATATGATGAAATCGCAAAACGTGAAGTACAAAAGGCATTTGTCTACTCTTACGAAGAATCAGCGAAAACATTAATGGAAAATTATTTAGATAATGTAGAGGCATATTGCAATAATAATAAATTAAAAGATCCATTAACAGGCGAAGAAATGAATCCAAATGAAAAATTGATGCGTTCCATCGAAGAACAAATTGGTATTTCTGAAAATGCTAAAAAGGCATTCCGGGAAGAAATATTGATTCGTATTTCAGTTTACGCACGAAAAGGAAAACAATTTGATTATAACTCTCATGAGCGGCTCCGTGAAGCGATCCAAAAAAAGTTATTTGCCGATTTAAAAGACGTCGTAAAAATTACAACCTCTTCCAAAACACCAGATGAATCACAATTGAAAAAAATCAATGATGTAATCGCAAGACTCATTGATGAACATGGCTATAACTCTATTTCAGCCAATGAATTGCTTCAATATGTTGGAAGTCTCCTCAATCGTTAGATAAGCTGGTTCCAAAAGCAAGGTTTGTTACTAAAAAACCTTGCTTTTTTTCTATCCCATCATTCTATTTTGACAATAAAATTCTCTTGTTTGCATACACTAAAACAAGATTAATAGTTTTTATTATTGAAGGAGGGGAAAAAATGCAAGATGAAAAGAAAAGTTTCATCGTCTCCCAAGATAACTGGTCCCTCCATCGTAAGGGATATCAAGATCAAAAGCGTCATATGGATAAAGTGAAAGACGCCATTAAAAATAATTTACCAGATTTAATTAGTGAAGAAAGCATCGTTACTTCTGATGGGAAAGATATTATTAAAATACCAATTCGTTCTTTAGATGAATATAAAATCCGTTATAATCATGAAAAATCAAAACATGTTGGTCAAGGTGACGGTGATAGTAAAGTAGGCGATGTGATTGCTCGTGAACAAAGTAAAGGAAGTGGAAGTGGAACCGGTAAAGACCAAACTGCTGGAGATCAGCCTGGCACTGATTATTATGAAGCAGAAGTATCGATTGCAAATATTGAAGAAGTTCTTTTTAATGAGTTAGAACTACCAAATTTACAAGAAAAAGATCAAAGTGAAATAAAAACGAGTAAAATTGAATTTAATGACGTACGAAAAAAAGGTTTAATGGGAAATATTGATAAAAAACGAACGATTTTATCTGCACTTAAAAGAAATGCGACAGATGGAAAACCGAAAATCGCTCCAATATTAGATGATGATTTACGCTTCAAAACATGGAATGATGTCATTAAATATGAATCCAATGCAGTTGTGCTCGCTATGATGGATACGAGTGGATCCATGGGAAATTTTGAAAAGTATATGTCTAGAAGTTTTTTCTTTTGGATGACACGATTTTTACGAACTAAATATGAACATGTAGAAATAGCTTTTATCGCTCATCATACAAAAGCAAAAGTAGTAACCGAGGAAGAGTTTTTTTCAAAAGGAGAAAGTGGCGGTACCATTTGTTCTTCCGCTTATGAGAAAGCACTAGAATTAATTAAGGAAAAGTACAGCCCAAGTCGGTATAATATTTATCCTTTTCATTTTTCAGATGGCGATAACTTAACTTCGGATAATCCAAATTGTTTAAAGCTTGTGGATGAATTAATAAAAGTTGCAAACATGTTTGGTTACGGAGAAGTGAATGCGTATCGACGCTATTCAACTTTAATGAGTGCATATAGAAGAATTGATCATCCAAAATTCCGTCATTATATTTTAAAGGAAAAACAAGATGTGTATCACGCTTTAAAAAGTTTCTTTCGTAAAGCAAACGTAAATGAATAGATCATCGGATGTTTAGGAGGGATTTATTTGACAGATATGAAAGCTCTTAATCAGGCAATAAAAGAAATTACTGAAGTTGCCGCCGGTTTTGGACTAGATTTTTATCCGATGCGTTATGAAGTCTGTCCCGCTGAAATTATTTATACATTTGGAGCATACGGGATGCCTACGAGATTTACTCATTGGAGCTTTGGTAAGCAATTTCATAAAATGAAACTTCATTATGATCTTGGTTTGAGCCAAATTTATGAACTTGTTATCAATTCAAATCCTTGTTACGCATTTTTACTAGATTCAAACAGTTTAATTCAAAATAAATTAATTATTGCCCATGTACTTGCCCATTGTGATTTTTTTAAAAATAATATACGCTTCTCAAACACAAGACGTGATATGGTCGAAAGCATGGCAGCAACAGCTGAGCGAATTGCCCATTATGAAATGATTCATGGAAAAGATGAGGTGGAGGCATTTTTAGATGCAGTATTATCCATCCAGGAACATATCGACCCATCGATCAATAAAGCAAAGCTGCATTTGGATCAGAATGACTATCTGAAAAATAATTCTGACCAAAAAGTAAAAACACCTTACGATGATCTATGGGGATTAGATAACAATAGGTCAGAAAAAAAAGACGTAAAAAAAGAAATGAAAAAGGTACCCGAAAAACCTGAAAAGGATCTTTTACTTTTTATTGAAGAACATAGTCGTACTTTAGATGATTGGCAACGTGATGTATTAACGATGATGCGCGAAGAAATGCTTTATTTCTGGCCTCAACTAGAGACAAAAATTATGAATGAAGGCTGGGCATCCTACTGGCACCAACGGATTATTAGGGAAATGGATTTAACATCAGATGAATTAATTGAGTTTGCAAAACTAAATGCAGGTGTGGTGCAACCATCTAAAACTCATATTAATCCATATTATTTAGGGTTAAAAATATTTGAGGATATTGAAAAAAGATACGATGCCCCTTCAAAGGAAATGATTGAAAGAGGCGTAAAACCCTATTCGGGAAAAGAAATGATGTTTGAAGTCCGCGAACTAGAGTCAGATATATCATTTATTCGAAATTATTTAACGAAAGAGCTAGTGGAACAAGAAGATATGTACTTGTTTCAAAAACAAGGAGATATGTACAAAATTACAGATAAACAATATGAAAAAGTAAGGGATCAATTAGTATCAGCAAGGGTAAATGGAGGATTTCCATACATTTATGTTGAAAATGGTGATTATCTACGAAACGGTGAACTATATTTAGTGCATAGTTTTGAAGGCATTGAGCTTGATCTTCCTTATCTTGAAAATGTACTGCCATATATTTATGAACTTTGGGGAAGAACTGTCCATCTTGAGACTTTTGTCGATGAAAAAAACACCTTATTTTCGTATAACGGCGAAAAACATATGTCGCGGAAATTGTATAAGTAAATTGAACGATGAATATCCTAAAAACGGCTTGATTTAAGAAAATCATTTATTCCATAAATAAGAAAAAGAGCCCCGAATATGGGGCTCACCGTTTTAGTCATCAATTTCTCGACAAAAACATCTAAATTCACGATCGCGATCGCGGTGATGGTGACGACCACAACCGCATCCTCTGCCACGTTCTCTTTCCCAGTCTCGATCACGACGACCTCTGACTTCACGACATTCACAAATTAGCCTAACACGTCTTCGTCTACGATCATCAAAAAAATCATCTCTAAAACACATAAATTGAACCCTCCATAAAATTATTAAAGTTGGCCGACTTCAATAATAATATATGGAATCATGCTATTTTTGATTGGACAATCCGTCTGATGAAGGAGTCTTTTTTTATTTTAGCTTCATTTTATTCGATACCGTTTCCGTTTTCATGAACAAAGAAATTTGAACAATATCTTAAAAACACATCGGTAAATAACTGGCGAATCATTCTTACTTAAACCTGCCTTTCGTTTAAACCATAAGATACATAACGACAAGACTGTAGCTTCCTCTATTTCATTTTCATTCGTAATGCCTATGAAATTTATCCTTTTATCGTAGAATCTCCTAGCAATAGTCATGCTGGCTTTTAGTGTACGATTTCACTATTTTTTTCATACAAAAATGTAAAAGAGACCAAATCACCTTGGTAATTTGATCTCTTACATGTACTTCCAACGAAAACGCATTACGTTTCTTAAATCTTTTTTAGAAATTCCGATTTTAACTGCATATTTCCATGTCCTGGTACACGACAATCAATGTCATGATCACCATCAATAATTCGTATTCCTTTTATGTTTGTCCCTTGTTTTACGACATCAGAACTACCTTTTACTTTTAAATCTTTTATAACGGTAACCTGATCGCCATCTTGCAGTTCGTTTCCGAAAGCATCTCGTGTTATGTTCTCTTCTGCTACTTCTGTATCCGCTTCATCAGACCATTCATGCGCGCATTCAGGGCATACAAAAAAATGACCATCCTCATATGTGTATGCTGATTGACATTGTGGACAATTCGGTAAATTAGCCATGAAACCCCACCTCGTATAGTTATTCCGTCTAACATTATAACACTTTTTGGACAATAACTGGACTTTAAAACAACTAACCGAATTTGAGGAAATTGCTTAGTACGAAAACGTTGAAATGATTAAGAAAAAGTTGCTACATATTTACTGGTGGATATTTTATCTAGTAGAAAAGGTTAAAATGAAAATACTAAAAATAAATCGAATATCTATTTGGTAGAAATCAAAACCTTAACAGGACACTTGACATGAAGTAGGCCTCCTTCTTAAGAATGCAATATGTATATAAAGGTTATGAGCTTTTATTAATTTTCCAATGAATTTACATAAAAACGAATGAATACTTTAGCAAAAGGTGTTAAGGGGCAGGATAATTGAATAATCTAGACTAGCGTATTCCGATGCTGCCCTTATTATTCGGGTTGAAATAATACGTGATTATCATCGATCGTATTGATATCTTTTTCAAACACTGAACATTTATTGAGTTGGGCAAGCCACTTTCTACCTTGTGGTACATAAGGAGGATGAAAAAGTAGCTTTGCCACTGAAGCTATAACATTTTTACAACTGGACATTAGAAGAAAATTATTCATTTTCCTGTATATTTATTTGACTTTTATTATGATTATCCATATATTAAGAATAAAGATAAGTGAACGATCATAGAGGAATAGTATGTGGAAGGTACTATGTTAGAGAGTGAAATTTATAAGCTGAAAGATTTCATCATAGGAAACGACAGAACCTACCTCTTAGTCCAATAAAAAATTTGGCGGCTTCTTCACGTTACGAAGCAAAGTGGAATGGATAAACATTCAATTTAAGGTGGTACCGCGGAAGTAAAGCTCTTTCGTCCTAATAGGAAGGACGAATGGGCTTTTTTTATTGATGGAGGGAATAGGAGAAAAGTGAAATGAAAAAGCAAACGATCGTCGTCAAAATCGGAAGTAGTTCTTTAACGAATGATAATGGAGAAATCGACGAAGCGAAACTAACAGGTCATGTAGATGCGATTGCAGCACTTAAAAAAGCAAATCATACTGTTATTTTAGTGTCGTCTGGGGCTGTCGCTGCTGGGTTTAAACAGTTAGGTTATCCGTTTAGACCAGTTACGATTAAAGGGCGCCAAGCTGCTGCAGCAGTAGGACAGAGTTTATTAATTCAATCTTATATCAAAAAGTTTCAAGAACATAAGATCGTTCCAGCACAAATTTTATTAACTCGAAGTGATTTTTCTGACCGGGAACGTTATCGCAATGCATTTTCAACGATTATGGAATTGCTCGATCGTGGGATTATCCCAATTATTAATGAAAATGACTCGGTTTCGATTGATGAACTTACTTTTGGTGATAATGATATGTTATCCGCGCTAGTTAGTGGATTTATTCATGCGGATCAGCTCATCATTTTAACAGATATTAATGGGCTTTATACTGATAATCCAGTTAAAAATCCACAGGCAAAAAAATATAATTTTTTAGAAGAAATTACGGATGATATCTTAGCTGCGGCTAGTAGTGACGGTTCGAAACTAGGAACTGGAGGCATGAAATCGAAACTCGAAGCGGCAAAAACGGCTCTTTCCCTAGGCGTATCCATTTTTATAGGAAAAGGAGAAGGAAAAGATAGTCTACTCCATATTTTGCAAGGAACAGGCGATGGCACTTATATTACCAATAAAGCTCTAGAACCAATTAATACGAGCAGACAATGGATTGCACTCCATTCCGAATCTGTCGGAAAAATATATGTAGATGAAGGTGCTGAAGAAGCGATATTGTATAAAGGTCGTAGTTTGTTGCCAGCAGGTATTTTTAAAGTAAAAGGATCATTTGAAAAAGGGGATGTCGTTGAAGTTTACGGAAAAAATGGTTTACTAGGAAAAGGAGAAGTAAACTATTCGTCTAGTGAGGTAGAACAGGAAATGAAAAAAAGATTGGAAAAAAAGAAGTTTGAACCATCTATTGAAGTGATTCATCGTAATCGCTGGGTTGAAATCAAATAAATTTTTAGGGGGAATGTTCAAATGAGTGAAGTAATAACAAGAGGAAAAGCAGCTAAGACGGCAAGCTACAAACTGGTAGCAGCAACGACGGAAGATAAAAATGCAGGCCTTCGATTAATTGCGGAGCAGATTGTCAAAGATCAAACGGAAATTATCGCGGCAAATGAAAAAGATCTTGCAAGGGGCCGAGAAAATGGCTTAGACACAAGTGTGCTCGACCGGATTATGTTAAATGAAGAACGAATTGCCGCGATGGCCCACGGAATTGAATTATTAGTTGAATTACACGATCCGATTGGTGAAATACTCGAAAAAAATGAACTTGACAACGGCTTACACGTTGAAAAAATTCGAGTACCAATCGGTGTCGTCGGAATGATTTATGAAGCAAGACCAAATGTTACGATTGATGCGGCAACTCTATCTTTAAAAACGAGCAATGCCGTCATATTAAGAGGGAGCTCATCTGCCATTCATTCAAATATAGCGCTCGTTAAATCGATTCATCGTGCGCTAGAGAAAAGTAAACTTCCAACAGATGCTGTCCAGCTTATTCAAGATACATCAAGGGAAACAGCGAAAGAACTGTTTCAGTTAAATGACTACCTAGATGTGTTAATTCCGCGTGGAGGCAAAAAATTAATTGAAACAGTAATCCGTGAATCAACGGTGCCAGTTATTGAAACGGGAGCTGGAAATTGCCACGCATTTATCGATGAGTCGGCAAAACAGGAAATGACAGAGGAAATTGTATTAAACGCTAAACTCCAGCGCCCTTCTGTTTGTAATGCGATTGAATCGATTCTTATTCATGAAGAGTGGTTTGAAAAGTTTGGTGTTCGTTTGCTAGGAAAATTGCGAGATAATGGGGTCGAAATTTTTGCCGATGAAAAGGTAGTCGCTCAATTTCCTGATGCCAAACTTGCAACAGATGAAGACTGGGGAGCAGAATATTTAGGGTTAACCGTTAGTGTGAAACTTGTTGGCCGTGTGGAAGAAGCGATTGACCATATTAATACGTATGGAACCCACCATTCAGAAACGATTATTACAGAAGAAGAGTTAAGCAAAAACTTATTTTTACAAACGATTGATTCTGCTGCTGTTTACCACAATGCTTCCACTCGATTTACGGATGGCTTTGAATTTGGGTACGGTGCGGAAATTGGTATTAGTACGCAAAAACTCCATGCTAGAGGACCAATGGGACTACAGGCACTTACATCGAGTAAATTTGTCATTAAAGGTAATGGTCAAGTACGTGAGTAATGTTTAATGGTGGAGTATATTTTATAGAACGGCAGGGTCTACCAATTTAATGGGATGGGCAATAAAGCACAAGTGCTCTTACAGACTAAAGGCGAGAGGTCTTATTTCTTTTGATTAATCGTCCCACCAAAAAGCATTGACGTAAGCGTCGGCTTCTGCGATTACTCGTTGCAATTGTACTTGTACATTGACTTGACGTAGTTAATTTAAAAGTATTTTATTCACAATCTTACGCTATAAAACTAGTCATAGCCTCATTAATAAAGGTGCTATGACTGTTTTAACTTTTTTGACTAGACGTTTTCATAAAAATTTACGCAAACTTGTTCTATTGCTAAATCAAAAATGGTGTAGAAAAATTAGCATAATGATTTCATTATATCTTTACTACCAGTTGTATATTATTTTTTCGTTTATATTACAGCTATTTAACGAGAAACATCAAATAAGTATAAAAACGAAAAAACAACTATAAGTCATATCACTTCAGGCCTTTTGACTTAAAAGTTTATGTACGTGCACATAAACATTCATGGACGCTATGACCATTCTATGTAAGCCCTTCATGAGATTTACCTACAATAATTCCATAATATATTAGATCTTCATAACGATTTTCTTTTTTTACGTGGTCAACTAATACTCCTTCTTTTTTCATGCCCAACTTTTGCAGAATTCTTCCCGAAGCTTGATTCGAATGAAAAAAACGAGCGAATACTTTATGATACCCTTTCTCCTCGAAAGCAAATTTTATTATAGCTTTTGCCGCTTCCGTCGCATATCCATTTCCCCAAAATTCCTCCCCAATCCAATACGCAATTTCACCGTTGTTAAACTTTTGATTGTTAGATAGCGCTATGGCTCCGAATAATTCTCCAGATTCCTTATCTGTTATAGCAAATTCGTATGATTTATTCGCCATAAAATTTTCTTGATGACATTCTATCCACGATAGAGCATCCTGTAAAGAATATGGATATGGAAGGTGCATTGTATTTTTATAAATATTATAATTATTACAAAGTTTAGTAACATCCTCTGCATCAGAACTTTGAAACAGTCTCATTACTAGCCTTTTAGTCGCAATGGTCTTACTTTGATGATCATATTTCACTAGATTTCCTCCTTATTATATGAATAGACACACCACAAATGACTATTCAAAAATAGATTTTGGAAACTATCTTTATGTATACAGAACATAGGAAAACAGCATAGTGCTATGATTCTATTTCTGAGTTGCAGAGTCTATTTTCAATTAATACATCATTCATTTTTCTTTCGTTTAAATATTAACTCAAAAAAAGTAGGTGTACCATAACCTTTTATTCCTGGTGCAAAAATTTGGACTAATTCCCATCCTTCTTTTTCATGGTCATAAACAACTGTGTGATAATCTTCGTCTGGGGTTAGCTTGAAACTGGATAATTTAATTTTTACAAACTTATGTTCATACATTAAAATAACCTCCCATTACTAGTCTGTATAAAATAATTATACATTAATTACACAATTTAATAAGTCTTTAACAGCTAATGGACAAATTGATAATGTATGGAAGATTGTGAGGATATCAAAACATTTGAATACATTTTAAAATATTTTTCTTGAGGGATGGAGGTGGAAATTAATCTAACTTAATTAAAAATAACCCCGTTAAATGAATTTCATCCCTAATCCAACCCTAAAAAAACAATAAAGATGAATGCCATAAATTACAGCATCCACCTTTATATACTTTGTTCTTTTTTCTCTATAACTTTGTAGCCCTTCGGATTCTCGTTTCACTTACAAAAGTGAAGCCTAATAACAGTAAACCACCAATCACTTGTAATAGAGTGAATTGCTCTTTTAAAAGCAATCCGGATATTAATATAGCAACGAATGGGTCTACATAACTTAACATTGCTATACTCTGTCCTCGTAGAAGTTCCATACCAGAGAAAAATAACCAGAAACCAATCCCTGTATTCACAATTCCCAAAAATATAATAAAAAGGATGGACGATGAAGATACACTTAACATATTAAGCCCTTCTGTTATAAGGACGTATGGTAAAAGGATTAATCCTGTCACCCCTAATTGGATAATGGTCACTGCCAACCGATCCATTTCTTTAATAAATTTATTTAATAACATTAATGTAGCATAAAAGACAGCCGCAACTATTCCAAAAGTAATACCGAATAAATCGTCTGTCCCACTTGCACTAAACCCGTTACCAACAATGAAAATCATCCCAATAACTGCCCCAAAGATACATATCACCTTTTTGATAGGTAGTTTTTCCTTAAGAACGACGGGTGAAAGTAACATCACAAAAACAGGAGCAAAATAATACCCTAAAGTAGCGTTTGTAATTGTTGTGTAATCATAGGACTGATAAAGAAAAATCCAATTACCACTCAATGCTATCCCCGATACAAAAAGGATTATTGTGTAATGTTTTATCTTTCGCCATGAGAATTTTTTTCTTTGGCTGATATAAACAAGTGTTAAAAAGAAACAACCGATGGAGCTACTTAAAAATGCTGTTTCACTCGAAGATAAGTCAATATATCTGACAACTAAACCAATTGTTCCAAAAATAACCATTGATAATATAAACTGTATGCTAGATTTCATTTTCTACTCCTTCGAATCTGCGAAACAGCTTATATTTCGCAGATTTTTAATCTGTTGTATAGATAAGCGTGTTTATGAGCAGAAACGGTGGTGGAGAAGTAGCTAATCTAACATTTGGATTAATGATTGAATTTGATAATGGCATAATGCTCACCCCCCATTTTTAATATTTAGATTAGATAATTATACAATATTATTATGAATCTTACATCTAGTAATAATTATCACTAAAATATACTAAAATAGCATGGGGGCATAAAAGTTACTACGTTTTAGGATCGCTTTTACAGCAGTCTTTTTTATCATTGTACTTTTTCAATAGACAGAGATATGAACGTATATAAAAATGGCCACCAACTCAACTTAACTTTAGAGCGGTGGCTGTTTTTACTTTTATTCTTAAGTTTTTCAAGCAAACTACTTACTTTTTCCCCTTCTTATCTTTCTTCTGTTTATCTTCCCTTCATTTTCCCTTAATAAAGAACCTATTCAATCATCAGACATTATAACCCCACGTTCTTCAAACACTTTTTTAGCGACTGCTTACCCATTTAGGACACGTAGAAATCCAATGTACGGAAAAAGGTGCATGATACAATTTGCTTAATTGCACGGATCTTATTTTATAAATCGTTACTCATTGTTCATTCTTCCTGAAATTTTAATTAAATTACGTGATCTATTAATTGTGCAGAATCATGATATGCACTTGAATTAATCATTGTCATTACTCGCATTGGGCCTTGTTTGCGAACATTGGTAAAAGTTCTATGTGAAGGTGAGCTTGACGATACATAGCCTGTACGAGTACCAATTGTAGTCCATGTACCATTCACCCTTCTTTGTAGGTACATTGTCCACGTAGCGTAAGTCCAATCTCCATAACATAGAGGGTCATGACAACTTGAGTTTAAACTAACATGGACACTAGGAAAAGCTGGATTTGTAGTTTGTGTAAAACGGACTCCATTAACTATTTTTGTCGACATAAAAAATTCCTCCTTTTTTTTTGAAACCAAATGCGTCACGGTCTTCTTCGTCTAAATATGAAAATATGCGAAAGCAGCTGCAACAGATCTGCCTAATGTTTTCTTTGTTAATAATGGCACCAAACACGGTGCATAATTTTTCGTGTACGAGTTGTTGAATAGGATGCCTCTTTAGGAATAGACTTCGATGATCGACTAACTGTGGTAGCTTTGAAAAGCATAGCTCATTTTGAATATCTCCTGTCTGAATAAAAAATAGCAACAATTTACTCTTTGCTCTTAGATTTACCGTTTAACGTTTCTACCGCTTTTCTAAGAACATCTGGAATAGGTAAATTTGTTTTGCCAACTGTCTCCAAAATGCTTAACAATTCATTTGCCATATAAAAAAAGATGACTGCATCACGTATGAATGTGCCATCTCCTGTAATTGTATCAATTGAGTATGCTACAGCTACTAACGCTAAGATAATAACTTTTTTAGCAATTCCTTTAAATCCAATTTTGCTATTTAATTGCCCATAACTTGCGGCGACCAAAACTCCTAAAATATAATCAAACGCAATAAATACTACTAAAACTTGAAGCAAGGGCGACCAACCTCCCAATAAAATTAGTACGATCGCCCCAATGACAGCGAAAACAGATTTAAAAAAAGTTTGCATCATTACCTCCTTTTTTGATATAAAAAATAACGCTCGGGAAGCGTTACAAATTAAGTTCTTTTATCTTTTTATTTTTGACCACATTACCTAATAGTCTCTTAATAAAAAATGTTTGATGAAAATGTAAATACTTTTAAGGCGGGATTTAAATTGGTGCTCTCCATTATAAAATACTCATCATACAGCGCTTCATGTTGTTTGTTAAACCCTTTAACCCTTTAGTATCTTTACTGTCAAAACCGCGCATTATTACGTATAAGTTCGTCACCCGCATCAGTTTTTACATAATCCATTTACCAACGCTAGTTCCTCCTCACCCACTTCCTTGTTTTTCTCTTGTAAATACCTTAACAATTCGCATTCTATGGACGTTCTTTTTTCCTTTTGCCGAAATTATGTTTAATAAAAATTCTGTTATCTTTAAAATACTCCTCCAAGCTTTTTATGATAATTAGTTACATTATTAATTATAAACTCATAGAAAATATTTCCTTGCATTGTAATTTTATTTACGTTCGCAATCATAACAACATCTACATCTTTTAAGTCATACACAACTACCCGAATTTCCTCTCTGTTATCTTGATATACTAAGGACTCCCCGATTAGTTCAGCTTCAATTTGCTGGAACTCTGCACCTGTCCCTCCATATTGCAAAGGTTGAGGATATCCCTCGTCTGGATTCACCCATCTATAACGTCGGTTATCAATATCATCAACAAACTGATACTCACTTTTTGTTAATGTTTGACCATCAATCTCATAATTAAAAATGTACTCTACTTCTTTTGTAAAATTCATGTTACCATCTCCTCTAATTGTTTTATTTTTCCTCGTAAATACTGTACTTCTAATTTTAAAGACTCCATATCATCTGTAAATTTTATTTTTAACTCTTGTACTGCCTTTATTGTTGGAGAAATGAATTGAGTCTCTTTAAAGTTATACAATCCATCTTCCCCAACTCCGATAATTGTATGATCATCTACATCAATTAAGTTTCTTTTAAGGTCTTGATGGATTTTACAAATCTGTCTACAATGCTTTTTAACTTCCCTTTCCAAAAAAAGGCAATTCTCATATTTCCTTCAAATTCATCAAGGAAATCATCTAGTTCATCGTTTTCCGCTTTTTTAGTGAGAAAAGCATTTATATCATCATTGGAAGGCTTACATTAAAAATGAGGTGTTCCTGCTTTCATTAATCCAATTAAACAGTTGCATTCTTCATTTTTATATAAGATATTGAATGTTCTACACCCAGCCCAAACCCCATTTCATCAGCTTTAGCTGTGTAATTTTCATCTAACGTAGCGATACCTTAAATATAATTCATATTCATTGAACACCAATTGTTAATTTCATAAAAAACTCCACCTTCCTATAACAAATTAATAAGAGAAGATATTCATCTTCTTTTTAAATCCTAGCTGGTTGTTCTGCTACCGTGTCTTTAAAAGAAATGGTGTTTATCAAAATGGAGATAGAAATTCAAATGCTCCTTCTACTACTAGGTGGATTCATATGACAACCGTATGGCATAATAGGAGAAAGTGGTAGGAATAACCTGATTTTCATGAACCAACTTACTCGGTGTAAACATCTAAAGTATTGGGTAAGTATGTTTGAACTCACTCACATTATTTGGTACCTTCTGAAATTTTATCTTTCACTTTTTCTCTAGCTCTAATGATGTAAGATTGTACGGTTGCTTTTCTAAGTCCAAGCTCTATTGCAATTTCTTCAAATGATCTTCTATTAGCATAATGCAACAAGTAACATTGTCTTTCTCTTAAAGAAAGTTCGGCTAAAACATTTGCAATGAATTCTTTTTCTGTTTCTGTCAATTCTCTTGAATTTTCTCTTTCATTAAATGATGCCGGGATAATGTCTAGGGAAGGGAATAGATCCATGTTAAGCAAAGCCCTCTTTTGGTAAGCCGACCTTTTATCTTTTCCTCTTAATTCATATGGATCCTTCCCACTTTTAAGCCATTCAATCACAACTGACATTTCTTCGATCATACTATTTATTTGAGTTCTATCTGTTTTATCAAGTTCCGTGTTTCCTAATGCTTCACGCTTTTCTTTAAGTATTTTACGTCCTTCCGTATATTCCTCAATAAAAGAATCAACCCAATTCATATTCTCTACCAAATAAGTCATCCCCTTATCTATGATTTGCCTTTTCTATTTTGTTCCTTCGTAATTCCGATTCCTTGTCCAATTTTTCTTACAAAGGTCAAATGGTGATTTTAGATTGCTTATTTATTATTCGTAGCCCCTCCCCCTCGTTACCTTTTGGTAATTTACCTTGTGGTAATAACATATCACCTTCTTTACCTTTTGGCAATACTTTTTCAGAAGTTTTCCCTTTTTTATTGTCTTTTGGTAATGAATCGTCCAAAATATAGTATGTAAGCTATAATCGGATTGAATAGGAATGATTAAATGAGTGAATTTGGTTCTTATATTAAGCAAATAAGAGAATCTAAACGTATGACCCTTAACCAAGTGGCTCTATACTCTGAAATAAGTTCTGCACAACTATCAAGAATCGAAAACGGGAAGCGTGGTGTCCCAAAAGCAGATACTATTCGAAAAATTGCTAATGCACTTAGACATGATTACAAAGATTTAATGCGAGTGGCTGGTTATATAGATGGTGTTGATGTAAGTAAAAAGGAATCATTCGATCCACTTACTGAAATTCAAAAATTAGCAAATAATCTTGGTATTGAAGATTTATCTTTTTTTGACATAGAGGAATGGAAAAACCTTAGTAAAGAAGATTTTGAGGATATAAAAAACCATTTCGAATATATAGCATATAGAGCTAAACAAAGAAAAAAAGGTAAATGACCCGATCTTAATGTACATTATTGCTTATCTTGAGAGCAAAAATAAGAATATTTAACGATAAGGTATACATATAAATGTATACCTATTATTATTCTTCTTGATAGAACATATGTTTTGTTATATTATACCAATAAGAACATTCGTTTTTATTAAGAGGGGGATTTCATGCCATATTATATGACATCTTTAGAAAAAACAGTGGAAAGTATTTATAATAGAGTTGGAATTGATGAACCAAATATACCCGTTGATGAGATTGCAAGAAAGTTGGGCATCGATTTATTTTATGGTAAAAAAACGTTTAGAATCGATCATATTATCTGCCTCGATTCAAAACTATCAAAAGAAAAGATAAAAGAAGTGTTCTCGCATGAGTTATGTCATTGTCTTTATCACGTTGGAAACCAACTTGATATGTACGAGCTCTATAGGCAATATCAAGAGTTTAAAGCTGATAATTTTGCTATGCACTTCTGTATTCCTACATTCATGTTGCAAAAAACAATTATTCCTAAACAAAAATATCATGCTGCCACATTTTTAGCTGATTTATTTTGTGTCACAAATGAATTTGCCTTTAACCGAATTGAACATTATGAAAGACAGTTATTTGCAGCACAATTTCATCAAAGAATATCAATGTGTGCTGAAAACAGGACAAATTATTCTACTGCATACAAAGTCAACAAAAGTTCTTTTAAATAAATCTATCAAAAAGTTTATTAAATAACCATTTACTTTAAGCTTGAGCGAAGAATTGTCCGCCGAGGGCTTCTTTTTAACCGATATTATTAATGCTCTCGCATCAGATCCGGAATCTCTTCCGCACCCAAATACAACTAGCGAGTTGTTACCGAAAAGTCGCTATGACCAAGCACTTTAGATACGAGCGCCAAGTCAAGGTTACTTTTAATGTATAAATTCTTCGTAAATCCATGCCTAAGCGCATGTGGACTAATGTTTTAAATCCGAAATCCTTTCGGTACTTAATACGTTGTAGATCCGGTCCAAAATGTGAAAAAAATATGTTATACGAAAACAACAACAATACTATTTGCTTTGCTTGTTTTGCAGTTTTTGAAACCTCTGAGTCATCAAACCGCCCTAAATGTGACAAAGCAGTTTTATCTCATGTAGGTGATAATACCTATGTGATATGTGTCTAGATCACATAATGATTCAGATGGATTAAAGAGGGCAATTAAGCTCTCTCTTTTTAAGAAAATCTGTTATGTCTTCCGGGTGTTTGACACATGTACTATTCAAATGTGCTTTTAGGCTCATTTTGTTAAAAACATTTCACAAAAACAATTAAGCCTTAATGTTATAATAGATTGAAAAGGAACTTACTTTCTTAATATCAAGTAACGCATTAAAATTAGAATATTTATAAATATATTATTGGAAAAAGGAGAATAATTATGATAATGACATCACTTGTCGTTGGTGTAGTATTAACTGTAGTTACTTTGTTGTTAACATTATTAACGATTTCCAAAGGGTATTCATTCAAGCATACGATTGACCCTTTAAAAGAAGAGGATAAGGTACGCGAATTTACTGGTAATGGAAAAAGAATATAGAAGAAGAATGTTGAAAAAATTATCAGGGAATTATTAGAGGGCAATTAAGCCCTCTGACTAGATAATTCCTTATTTAAATGTAGTATATGGGCATCTATAATTATTGTATGTATGAAGTAATTAGTTTTACAGATAATTTGAGCGTATCTGCTCCGACTTATTGTTAGCCCCTCGATCGTGAGGGGCATTGTTTTTGAAGATAATCGAAAATTTAATTAGAGAAGGCAAATAGCCACCAGATTTCTGGTATGCTCCCCTTAAAGTAGACACCTAAAAAACAAAACTACTTTAGGGGGTTTTTTTATGCGTTCAAATAGTAAGCATCCCGTTGATGAACTT